>CAVXNU010000006.1:0-278002 GCA_963763245.1 uncultured Bacillaceae bacterium | reverse complement strand
GGTTTGTCCGCTTCCACGTCGGTCAGCGGCGTCGCCGCACTACGGCGTCCGCCCCGGCTTCTGCCGTTCCAGAGCTCGGCGACCCAGAACCTGGTGGACGCATGCCCGACGGCGAAGCTCACCGTCCGCGGCCCCGCGTCGTCGGCGCGCTCGTGAAGGCGATCGCCCCTGCGCATGCACCACTGGCAGCGGCTGCTGGAGAGTGGTGAGTGCGCCAGCACTACCGCAACGGCTGTAGCCGGCCGAGAGATCATTGTCTGTCTCTGCCGCGTGCTCCGGCTCTTAACTCCGCTCGCGCCAGAGATCGTCGAGGCGATGATGGACGGGCAGCAGGCGGAGGAGGTGACCCTGCCGACGCCTGCGATTTTGTGCCCGGCGGATTGGGGCTGGGCCAAGCGATTTCGGCAGAGCCGCGAGGATAGACTCTCGGTGCTGGTCGGCCTAAACGTCCCTCTCTGGCGCTTCGTGACGGGGCTTCTGGGTCTGAATGACCCGCGTGATCGGGACGCCGTCATGCGCGGCCTTCTGCTCGCGGGGGCTTGCCCGAGAAAAAGGTCGCACCTTTCAAAAGAGAGTACTGATCCGCCAGCCCGATCATCACGACCGATGGCTCTGAGGTGACATAACAATGGGGAAGGAAAGTTGAGCTCTCATCCGGGGCAGCAGATCAATAGGGACCTCGCGCTGGAGGAGGCTCAAGGTCGCGAGGTGGCGCTTCGCGAAATCCTCGCGGTAATATCCCGCTCGCGGACGGACGAGGCACCCGTGTTTGAGGCCTACTCCTCTAGAATGCCTGCCACCTCTGCGCGGCCCCGTTCGCCGGCCTCTACCTGACGGACGACAGCCGGACGTTTGCGCGGCAGGTTGCCAACCGCGGCGCGCGCTCAGATTATTTGCGACGGTCCCACAGGCGCTGGCCCGCTGGACGGCCTCGCCTCCACGCCCGACATGCATCCGCGGAGGCGCGGGTGGTCCAGGTCGCCGATCTTGCCGACACCGAGATCTACCGCGCGGCGATCCGCAGCGCGTCGCGGCGGTCGACATTGGCGTGGACATGTGCACCTACCTGGGCGGTTGCGCCGCTTTCGGACGGGCGAGCGATCGGCTGCCATCGGCCTCTACCGCCGCGAGGTGGCGCCTTTCAGCCGACAGCCAGGAGTCGCCAACCCTCCAGCCGCCTTCGCCTCTCAGGCGGTCATCGCCATCGAGAACGTCCGCCAGTTCCGCGAGCAGCAGACCCCGGCTCGAGCGCGAGGCTGCCACTGCGCGAGATCCTCCAGGTCATCAGCCGGTCCCGTGATGACGAGCAGCCGGTCTTCGACGCCGATTCTTGAAAAGCGCCGTGGCCCCTGTGCGATGCCCAGGCCGGCCGGCTCATTCTGGTGGACGACGCGCGGACACTGCACCGGACCTGTTTCTCCGTGCATGGTGGGGAATGCCGAAACTTTCAACAATTGGGCCTGGGAGCTCGATCTGTCAGCCCCCCGATCCCCCCAGACCGCTCATCCGCAGACCTGCACAGCATCAGCCATAGGCGACCTGCGGGAGACCCCTCGCTACAAGCAGGCGACCCGCTGGTGGTCCCGAATGTCGAGCAGGACAGCGCGAGGTCCTTGCTGGCAGTGCCGTTGATCAAGCGGGGACGATGGGCATCGGCTGCCGATTGCGCTCAACAGGACCAAGCTGAAGCCGTTCAGCCCGGACAGAGATCACCTTGGTTGAGACCTTCGCGGCGCAGGCGGTCATCGCCATCGAGAACGTCCGCCAGTTCCGCGAGCTGCAGAACACGGCTCGAGCGCGAAAGGGCGACGGTGTGAGATCCTGCAGGTCATCAGCCAAAGTCGCGACGATGAGGCGCCGGTCTTCAAGGCTGCTCCTACGTGAACGCGCCAGCGCCTCTGCCATGCGTCAGACTCCGGCTCTGCTCCTCGGGCGTCCGCACGATGCGGGATTTGTTCCTCGCCGCCTTTCACACGACGAGATCTACCCAAGCGAAAAATCTGCGAGCCGGTGTACGATGAAATCCGCAGGACACCGATGCGGATGGCATTCCTCCGAGCATTTTTGCTGCCCGAGGCGATTTGCTCGGGGTAATGTCGTCCATGTCGAGGACGTGGCCCAAAGTTCAGGCTATCTTGCCGGAGAGCCTGACATTCCGGGCCATGGTTGACGAACTCGGGATTTGTTCGCCTCTGTCGGTACCTCTCCTGTCGACGAGCATGGTCCGCTGGAGCGATCAATCTTGCTCCGACCTGACGTTCGGACCTTTGGACGAAGACGAGATCGAACTCGTCCGCCACCTTCGCGGATCAGGCAGTCATCGCCATCAAGAACGTCCCGCCAGTTCCGCGAGCTCCATAACTGCACCGCGGAAGTCCGCGCGCAGGCCGACGAACTGCAGACATTGAACAGCGAGTTGGAGAGCCGCGTCACCAAGCAGGTCGGCGAGCTGGAGCGCATGGGTCGGCTGAAGCGCTTCCTGTCGCCGCAAGTGGCGGACGCGGTGATGTCGTCGGGCGACGAGCGGCTGCTTGGCAGTCATCGGGCGCTCATCGCCATCCTCTTTTGCGACATGCGCGGCTTTACGGCCTTCTGCGAGAGCGCCGAGCCCGAGGAGGCAATCGAGGTCCTGGAGGTGCTCATCACTGAGACGATGGGCGCGCTGATCCGGCAGCACGCCCGCCGGCGTCGACCACCGCGCCGGCGACTGGATCATGGTCATCTTCAATGACCCCTTGCCCTGCGACGATCCCGCCGGGCAGCGCGCTGAACCCTGGCGCTGGCAATGCGCGCGCAGATGGCCGGGCTCTGCGCGGACTGGCGCTGGCTCGGCCACCGGCTCGGCTTCGGCATCGGAATCTCGCTCGGCTATGCGACCGTCGGCATGGTCGGCTCCGAGGGCCGCTACGAATACACGGCCAGCGGCACGGCGGTGAACCTCGCCGCCCGGCTGTGCGAGGAGGCCGGGGACGGCGAGATATTGCTGATGCCCACTGCGCCAATGCGCCGCGCTGGAGAACCGCATCGCGGCGGAGCCTATCGGCGAACTGATGCTCAAGGGCTTCTCGGTGCTGGTCGAGGTTATGAGAGCCGTGCAAGGCGCCAGCCCGCAATCGCCCCTACAACGTGAGCTCCTCGGCAATCTTGCATGGATGAAGCTGTTTTTGGGTTGCCGTTCAGTCCTGCTTTGTTCGACCCCGGTTCTTCTCGGGAGCCGTGAGAAAGATGCAAAGGTCCCCAGCCCGGCCGGAGGCGAAATCCCGCAATTTCAACGGCTTACGAAGCTGGGGACCGAAATGGCCAAGTCACAAGGTTCGGAGAATATCGGCCCGGAGAACGCCGTTTCGGGCTCCTGAGCCGCCGAGGCAGTCCCCAGCCCACCGGCTATAACCTTTGGAAACAACGGGAATTTCCCGCCGTCAGCGGCCGCGGAGAAACTGTTCGGGAAGGCGTGTGGCGCACCGGAGAGGATTTCGAACCCCTGACCCCCAGATTCGTAGTCTGGTGCTCTATCCAGCTGAGCTACCGGTGCGTGTGGCCAACGGGCTGCGCGACCCGACCTAGCGGCGTGGGGCCATCATTGCAAGGCTGGATTTGCTCTGAGCGTGCGTGGACATGCGCGCCTGTGCTCCCGGGGTGGGATCGCGCGCGAGCAGATGGGCCGGGCTCGTCGGCAGGTCTTGTGTTGCGCGGATCGCATCGGTTTGCGCGCGATCTGGGTCGACACTGAACACCGTGAGCCGCATTCGAGCTGCCCGGGGTGGGGGAGGGCCGCCCTGGGAAGTCTCGCGCGAACAGGGGCTCGCACAATCGTGGCCTGCCAGGCTGCTGAGCGCGGCTTCGCCCACGTCAGCTATTTGTGCTCTCCTTCTTCGACACTGAAGGCCGGTGCTTGCGCTGCCATTCTCGAACGGGCCACGAAAACAACTATGTTCGCCAGCGAGTCCGGCACAACGCTCCTACCGAGCGTCGTGGGTCAGGCGGCGGCGATGGAGGCGGGGGCGGGGAGGAGGATTCGGAACTCGGTGCCCGAAGTCGTGCTGCTGACGAGGCGGAGTTCGCCACCGTTCGCGGCGACCAGCTCGTGCGCGATGGCGAGCCCGAGGCCCGTGCCGTCGCGACGCGTGCCGCCGCGGAACGGCCGGAACAGGTGCTCGAGCGCCTTGGCGGGCATGCCGGGCCCCGTGTCGGTGACGCTGATCTCGACGCCGCCCGCCGCCCCGCCGACCGTGCGCGCCCTGATCGTCAGCGCCCCCGGCCGGCCATGCGCCCGGATCGCCTGCTCGGCGTTGCGCACAAGGTTGGCGAGCACGCGGTAGAGGTGCTCGGGGTCGGCGCGCGCGGCCGCCTCGGGGCCGATGTCGATCTCACAGCGCACCAGCGGGTCGTCGTGAGCGAGCCCGAGGCCCTCGACGACCTCCTCGGCCAGGTCGCTGAGGCGCACGATGCGCGGCTCGGGCGGCGCCTCCTCGGCCTTGCCATAGGCGAGCGTCGACTGGCAGAGCCTGATGGCGCGGCCGAGCGAGGCGATGAGCTTGGGCGCCGTGCGCGCGACGATCGGGTCGCGCGAGGTCTCGAGCCGGTCGGCCATGAGCTGCGCCGTCGCCAGGATGTTGCGCAAATCGTGGCTGATCTTGGCCACCGCCTCGCCGAGCGAGGCAAGCCGGCCGCGCGCCTTCAGTGCGGTCAGCACCTCGCGCTGCATCTCGGCGACGGCACGCTCGGCCTCGGCGATCTCGCCGACGCGGCTGCGCGGCGTGATGATGCGCGCCGGATCCTCCGGGTTCTCGGAGAAGCGCTTGACGTCGGCGACGACCTCCATGATCGGCCGCACGACAAAGCGGCGCACGGCGAAGAAGACCATGGCGGCGGTCGTGAGCGAGATCAGCAGGCTGAGCCGCAGGATGCGCCAGCCATAGTCGAGCATGGCCGCGCGCAGCGGCGCCGATTTAAGCGTCACGTCGAGCGTCTTGCCGAGATCGGCCGGGGCGTGCGCGATCACCCGGACGAGGCCCTCCTCGCCGTCCGCCATGGTCATCAGGGCGTCGCCGATCAGCTCGGTCGTCATCGGCTCGCGCAGGTCGTAGCTCGCCGCGACCGGCTTCAGATCAGGGCTGCGCAGCACCAGCTCGCGCACGCCGTCGCGCTCGACGGCGATGCTCAGCACCTCGGCCTTGCCGAGAAGCTGGGCCTCGAGCTCGGGGTTGATCATCCGATCGGGCGCCGCCAGCATGGTCAGCGCGGCGATCTCGGAGCGGCGCACCCGCTCCGTCAGATAATCGAGGCGGAACCGTGCGACCGACGGCACGAAGATGGCGACTTCCGTCAGCATCACCACGCCGAGCGTTACAAGCAGAAGTCGCCCGGACAGGCTGCGCAGCAACGATTTCCTGCCATCCGCAATGGGTCTCTGCCCAACCTTTAGGCAGATCAGCCGAGGCGCGCAAGCAGCCTGACCGCGAGGTGGACGGCGCGGCTGCCGAAAAGCCGCGGCGCGAAGTAGGCGCCGGCGGCGCGCTTGGAGACCTCGCCGAGCGTCGGATAGGCGGCGACGTGGCCTGCCATGGCGCCGATCTTGAGCCCCGCCGAGAGGGCGAGCGCCCAGGGCTGGATCAGCTCGCCCGCATGGGCGCCCACGATCGAGGCGCCGAGGATCCTGCCGCGGCGGCCGATCACCGCCTTGATCAGCCCTTCGGTGCGGAGCTCGGCCTGCGCCCGGTCGTTCTCGGCAAAGGGGAAGCGCACCACCTCGACAGACCCATGCCGGTCACGCGCCTCGGCCTCGGTCAGCCCCGCCTGGGCGAGCTCGGGATCCGTGTAGGTGACCCATGGCAGGATCCCGGGATCGTTGCGGACCGGCAGCCGGAAGAGCGCCGAGCGGCTCACCAGGCCCGCATGGTAATTCGCGACATGGGTGAACTGCAGGCCGCCCGCGACGTCGCCGACCGCATAGACGCGGCGGTTGCTGACCGAGCGCAGGCCGCGGTCGACGGTGACACCCCGCCTGTCGTGCGCGACGCCGCCCGCATCGAGGTCGAGCGCACTGGTGTTCGGCCGCCGGCCCGTGGCGACGAGGAGATGCGAGCCCTGGAGCGTCTCGCCGCCATCCAGCGTCAGCACGGCGCCGCCGCCCTCGCGGTCGCGCGCGGCCACGATCCGCGCGCCTTCTCGGATCTCGACGCCTTCGACGCGCAGCCGCGCGAGGGCGATCTCGGCCGTCTCGGGGTCGTCCCTGGAGAACGCCCTGCCGGCTTCGAGGACGACGACTTCGGCGCCGAGCCGGCGATGCGCCTGCGCCATCTCGAGCCCGATCGGGCCGCCGCCGATGACGAGCAGCCGCGTGGGCAGGACGTGGTTGTTCCAGAGCGTCTCGTTGGTCAGGAAGAACGTCTCGTCGAGCCCCGGGATCGGCGGCGCGGCGGGCGAGGAGCCCGTGGCGATGACGAAGCGGCGGGCCTCGATGCGCCGATCCCCCGCAACCACGGCGCGGGGCCCGACGAAGCGCGCCCAGTCGCGGATGACGGTGACGCCGAGTCGCTCGAACCGCTCCTGGCTGTCATGCGGGGCGATGCCGGCGATGACACTGCGGACGTGGCCCATGGCGGCCGCGTAATCGATCTGCGGCTCGTCGGCGGCGACCCCGAAGGGGGCCGAGGCGCGGTGCGCGTGGGCGGCCTTGGCGACGGCGATCAGCGACTTGGAGGGCACGCAGCCGAAGTTCAGGCAGTCGCCGCCCATCTCGCCGCCTTCGACCAGCACGACGCTGGCGCCCATCTGCACGGCGCCGGCGGCGACGGAAAGCCCGCCGGAGCCCGCGCCGATGACGCAGAGATCGGGGCGCAGCACGGTCATTCGGCCGGTCCGCCTTGCGCCCGCGCGGCCCCGAGCCGCTTGAGCACCAGCGGCAGCGCTGCGAGCGCGGCCAGGCCCAGCAGCGGCCCCAGGATGTGCGGCTCGAAGATCACGCCGAGATCGGGTTTCTGGCCGCGGTCGAGCTGCTCGCCGAGGCCCGCGCCGACCGAAACGAAGACGACCGTGGCCGGAGCGATCCCGACGAGCGTCGTCCACAGGAAGGTGCGGAACCGCGCGCCGAGAAAGGCCGGCACGAGGTTGGCGATGAAGAACGGCACGGCGGGGACGAGGCGCAAGATCAGCAGGAAGCTGACCTCGCCCTGGCGAAAGCCGCGCTCGAGACGCGCGACCCAGCCGCCGGCGCGGTGGCGCAGCAGGCCCGAAAGCATGCCCCGCGCGGCGAGGAAGATCAGGGCGGCGCCCAGCGTCGCCGAGAGGATCACGATGACCGAGCCCGCGACGATGCCGAAGAGAAAACCGCCGAGCAATGTGAGCCAGACGGCGCCCGGCACCGAGAAGCCCGACCGCGAGGACGTACACCGCCATGTAGCCCGCGACCGCGCGCGCCAGGTGGAGATCGCGCCACGCCGCAAGCTCGCGATAGTGCTCCTGGAGCGTCTGGTAGTTGAGGTGGCGCCCGGCAAGCCAGAAGGCCAGGATCGCGACCGTCAGGACGCCGCCGAGCAGCAGAAGGCGATACCATCGCCCGGCCGATTTCCGTTCGCGCATCCGCCCATCCAGATCTGCCAGCCCCTCGCCGGCATCCGCGAGAGTGGCGATCAGGATCGGTCGCGGCCAGAGCCCTCACGCAGCGGTGATGGGCCTCGAGGGCCGACCGGCGCGTTGACTCGGGCCCGGGCGCGGGATATGCGGCGCGCTTCCGGTGGATTTTCGTGGGCACCCATGGCGCCCGCAGAAGGAGGTCCGGGGTGTGAGCCCCGGGGACGACGCGATGAAACGCACATTTCAGCCCTCGGTCCGCGTGCGCAAGGCGCGTCACGGCTTCCGCGCGCGCATGGCCACCAAGAACGGCCGCAAGGTGATCAACCGTCGCCGGGCGAGGGGTCGTAAGCGCCTGTCCGCGTGACCGCCCGGGACGATGGGCGCTGCCGATGGCCGCGCCGCCGCCGACGCTGAGGCATCGCCGCGATTTTCTGGCCTGCGCCCGCGCCCGCCGCTGGGCCGCGGCGGGTCTGATCCTGCAGGCGCGCCGGCGCGGCGAGGCCGAGGCCGGCGGCGAGGCGGGCGGCATCCGTGTCGGCTATACCTGCTCGAAGAAGCTGGGCGGCGCCGTTGTGCGCAACCGGGCCAAGCGGCGCCTGCGTGCCGCCGCGGCGGAAATCTTGAGCGCTCAGGGGGCTGCCGGGTGGGACTATGTTCTGGTCGGCCGGCCCGAGGCGACCGTCGGCCGGCCGTTCCCCGATCTCCTCGACGACCTGCGCACGGCGCTGGTGCGCGTCCACGCCCCGGCGCGCGCGGCCCAGACGGCACGCAAATGAGCCCGCTTGCGCATCTCGTCGCGCTGCCGGTGCGGGCCTACCGCCTGGTCGGCAGCCCGTGGGTAGGCCGGCATTGCCGTTTCCAGCCGACCTGTTCCGAATACGCGCTCGACGCCCTGGCGCGACATGGCGCATTGCGTGGGTCGTGGCTGACCTTGCGGCGGCTCGCGCGGTGCCGCCCGGGTGGCGGGCATGGCTATGACCCGGTGCCCGAGGACCCGGTGCCCGAGGCGCCTACGGAGCTAGCGGGCGCGTCCCTGATCGCCAATCGCGCAGATGCGTCCGGCCGGGGATCTTTTCAGGACCAACGTCGGCCCGCCCGCGGACCCCTGCACCGTCGTTTGACGATCCCGGGCCGCGAGGGTCGTCGACGGGTGGCCAGGGCCCGACCACTGGTCCGCGTCTTCGGCCGGCCCTATGCTGACCCGGTCGCCTGCGCAACTCGCTTCATCCCGGACCCTCCCATGCCCCAGCCAGCCCTTCCCGTCCCTGTCGTCACCGTCGGGCTGCTGCTGCTGTCGAACGTCTTCATGACGTTCGCCTGGTACGGGCACCTGAAGTTCAAGGCGGCGCCACTGGCGATCGTCATTCTCGCGAGCTGGGGGATCGCCTTCTTCGAGTACTGCGCGCAGGTGCCGGCGAACCGGATCGGGCACGGTTATTTCTCGGCGGCCGAGCTGAAGACCATCCAGGAGGTCATCACGCTGACGGTCTTCGTGGCCTTCTCGGTCTGGTATCTGGGCGAGCCGATCCGGCCGAACCACCTGATCGGGTTTGCGCTGATCGCGGCGGGGGCGTGGTTCATCTTCCAGAAGTGGTGAGCGGGTCGCGCGGCGGCGGGCGATTTCCTGCCCGGCCGGGCGGTGCTTGAGCCGGCCGGGCTTCCGGCGTATCAGCCGGGCCATGCTCGACGCGACCGACGATGCGATGCTGCAGCGGCTCTATGCCGCCGCGCCTGCGGGGCTGGAGTTCCGCAAGCTGCGCAAGCGGCTGCTGCGCGAAACGCGGAGCGCCATCGAGACCTATGGCATGGCGCGCGAGGGGGACAGGTGGCTCGTCTGCCTGTCGGGCGGCAAGGATTCCTACACGCTGCTCGCCGCGCTGATCGAGCTGCGCTGGCGCGGGCTGCTGCCGGTGGACCTGCTCGCCTGCAATCTCGACCAGGGGCAGCCCGGCTTTCCACAGGCGGTGCTGCCGGAGTTCCTGAGCAGTCTCGGCATCGCGCACCGGATCGAGCGGCGGGACACCTATTCCGTCGTGGTCGACAAGGTGCCCGAGGGGCGGACCTATTGCGCGCTCTGCTCGCGGCTGCGGCGCGGCAACCTCTACCGGATCGCGCGCGAGGAGGGCTGCGCGGCGGTGGTGCTGGGCCACCACCGCGACGACATCCTCGAGACGTTCCTGCTGAACCTCTTCCATGGCGGGCGGCTGGCGGCGATGCCGCCCAAGCTGGTCAACGAGGACGGCGATCTCATGGTGCTGCGCCCTCTGGCCTTCGTGGCCGAGGAGGATTGCGCCCGGTTCGCCCGCGCGATGCGGTTCCCGATCATCCCTTGCGACCTCTGCGGCAGCCAGGAAGGGCTGCAGCGCCTGCAGGTCAAGCGGATGCTCGACGAATGGGAGCGGGCGAGCCCCGGCCGGCGCGCGACCATGTTCAAGGCGTTGACCAATGTACAGCCGGGGCATCTGGCAGACGCGGGCCTGTTCGACTTCGCGGGCCTCGTTCCGCCGGGCTGACGCGACGCGCAGCCTGACGTCGTCAGGCATGTGACGTTTGTCACAGTCCGGGCGCCAGGCGGCGGCGTATTTTTTCGCTGCAGTCTCGCGCTGTCGAAATGGCGCGGGGGTGAGGCATGCAGAAGCTATCCCGGACGCCCGGACGCAGGTCTTCGCGCGAGAGAGGAGCCGCTATGCCCATTTTCATGAAGGATGGCGAAATCCACGTCAGCATCTGCGTCGGCGGCCCTGCCGGGCGCCCGGACGGCGTGGAGGACGAGGCCGGCAGCGGAAAGATCCTGGCCTTGCACGAGGCGACGCGCAGGTTCCGGCCCGCCCCGACGCAGGGTCGCGTGTTGCCGGAGGAAGAGGCCGGCTGATGAGGCGAACCGGGGACCTCGGCTCGGTGACCAGCCTGCCCCTCGGTCCCCCCTCCGAGGCGGAGGGGGAGGCGTCAGCGCTGAGGGCGTATCCCGCGCGGCGATCGGCGGGTTGCGTCAGACCTCGAGCTCCTTCGAGGGGATGACGGGGAAGAAGACGCCGCCCGAGCGCAGGCCGAACCAGCGGCGGCCGTCGACCTCCTGGTCCTCGCCGATCTCGACCAGGCGGTAATAGCTCTTGCGGTCGATCAGCGCCTCGAGGCCGCGGCGGACGTGGACGTAGGGGCTGGGCTCGCCCGTCTGCGCGTCGCGCTCGACGCGGATCGGGTTCTCCGGGCCGGCGACCGTCTTGTCGCCGACATTGGTCTCGAAGGTGATCGCCTGAGTCGGCCCGGGATCGCTGACCTCGAAGTCGACCGCGACGAAGGGGGCGTCGTCGACCGTGATGCCGATCTTCTCGACCGGCGTGACGAGGTAGTGCCGGCCGTCCTCGAGCTTCAGCACCGAGGCGAAGAGCTTGACCAGCTCCTTGCGGCCGATGGGCGTGCCGAGGTACCACCACATGCCGTCGCGCGAGATGCGGATGTCGAGGTCGCCGCAATAGGGCGGGTTCCAGAGATGCACCGGGGCGGGGCCGCGCGCCCCCTTCGTCGCCTGTTGCACCGCCCGGGCGAGGCTGTCGGCGGCGCCAGGGTCGCCAGCGGCCGCGGCGGCGCTGGCACGATCAGGATTTTGTGTGTGCTTCATCGGATCGGCCCTGTTCCTTTCCGCAACCGTACATAGGTAGAATGGTTGTGCCGGCGCGACCGTTGCGCGTACGTCCCCGGAGGCCTGCGCATGACCGACCTTGTAGCCGAGATCGAGGCCGCCGGCGAGCGGATGGCCCATGTCCGTGCCGAGATCGCCAAGCGGATCGTCGGCCAGGAGACCGTCGTCGCGCTGAGCCTGACGGCGATCCTCTCCGGCGGGCACATGCTGCTGATCGGCGTCCCGGGGCTGGCCAAGACCCGGCTGGTCGAGACGCTGGGCACCGTGCTGGGGCTCGGCGCGAACCGCATCCAGTTCACGCCCGACCTGATGCCGGCCGACATCCTGGGCTCGGAGGTGCTGGAGGAGGGGCAGGACGGCGCCAGGATGTTCAAGTTCATCGAGGGCCCGTCTTCACCCAGCTGCTGCTGGCCGACGAGATCAACCGCGCGAGCCCGCGCACCCAGTCGGCGCTGCTGCAGGCCATGCAGGAAAAGCAGGTGACCGTGGCCGGCCAGAACCGGCCGCTGGCGCGCCCCTTCCACGTGCTGGCGACGCAGAACCCGATCGAGCAGGAGGGCACCTACCCGCTGCCCGAGGCGCAGCTCGACCGCTTCCTGCTGCAGATCGACGTCGGCTACCCGACGCGCGACGAGGAGCGCGCGATCCTGATCGCGACGACCGGCGTCGAGGAGGCCGAGGCGCGGCAGGTGCTGGACGGGCCGGAGCTGATCGCCATGCAGCGCACCGTGCGCGCCATGCCGGTCGGCGAGAGCGTCGTCGAGGCGATCCTCGACCTCGTGCGCGCCGCGCGCCCCGACGGCGAGGGCGGGGCCGAGGTCGCGCGCGCGCGGCTGGCCTGGGGGCCGGGCCCGCGCGCGGCGCAGGCGCTGATGCTGGCGGTGCGCGCCCGCGCGCTGCTCGATGGGCGGCTGGCGCCCTCGGTCTCGGACGTCGTCGCGCTGGCGCCCGCGGCGCTGACGCACCGCATGGCGCTGAGCTTTGCCGCGCGCGCCGAGGGCGCTTCGATCCGCGGCGTCATCGACGAGCTGATGGCGCGGGCCCCGCTGGCGGACGCGGCATGAGGCGGGCCGGCTGAATGGCCGAGGCGGGCCATCCGCGCGCCGGCGCGCTGCGGCGCGATTCGGAGAAGATCTCCGGCTCGCTGCCGCCGCTGCTGATCGAGGCCGAGCGGCTGGTCTCGACGATGGCGATCGGCGTGCACGGGCGCAGGCGCGCCGGGGTCGGCGAGACCTTCTGGCAGTACCGCGCGGCCCAGCCCGGCGACAACCTCACGCAGATCGACTGGCGGCGCTCGGCGCGCTCGGACCGGCTCTATATCCGCGAGATGGAGTGGGAGGCGGCCGAGTGGGCGCTGCTCTGGTGCGACCGGGCGCGCTCGATGGACTATCGCTCGGACCGGGTGCAGTGGTCGAAGGCCGACCGCGCACGGCTTCTCACCCTGGCGCCTTGCCGTCCTGCTGAACCGCGGCGGCGAGCGCTTCGCGCTGCTCGGCACCGAGGCGGCGCGGCCGCGCACGGGCGAGACGCAGCTGATGCGGATGGCGGCGCTGCTGGCGCAGCCGACGCTCAACCCGCCCGATTTCGGCGCGCCGCCGGCCGGGCTGATGCCCAAGGCCGGCAAGGCGGTGTTCTTCTCGGACTTCATGGGGCCGCGCGACGCGGTCTTCCCGTCGCTGCTGAACGCCGCCGGCCAGGGCACGGGCGGCGTCTTCGTGATGATCCTCGACCCGGTCGAGGAGGAGTTTCCCTTCCAGGGCCGGACGCGCTTCGAGAGCGTCGCGCGCGCCGTGCGGCATGACACGGACGAGGCGGCCAGTCTGCGGGAACGATATCTGCGCCGGCTGGCCGAGCGGCGCGACGACCTGGCCGCCGTGGCGCGGCGGGCGAACTGGCAGCTGATCCTGCACCGCACCGACGAGAGCCCGCGCAAGCCGCTGGTGCGGCTGCACGGCATCCTCGGCGGCGGGTGATGGGGGCGCGTGGATGTTGAGCCTGGGCTCGCTGGCGTTTCTCAACCCGTGGGTGCTGGCGGGGCTGGCCGCTCTTCCGGTGCTGTGGTGGCTGCTGCGCGCGATCCCGCCGAGCCCGCGGACGCAGGTCTTTGCGGGCGTCAGGCTGCTGCTGGGGCTGGAGGACGAGGAGCGGCAGACCGACCGCACGCCCTGGTGGCTGCTGCTGCTCCGCTGTCTCGCGGTCGCGGCGGCGCTGATCGGCTTTTCCCAGCCGGTGCTCAACCTCACCGAGCGCATCGGCGGGGGCGGCGGGCCGCTGCTGCTGCTGATGGATGCGGGCTGGGCCAGCGCCCCCGACTGGGCCGAGCGCAGCGCGGCGGCGCGCGAGATCCTGGCCGAGGCCGACCAGGCCGGGCGCGAGGTGCTGTTCTGGCCGACCGACCAGGGGCTCGATGCGGGCCGCAACGGCCAGGTGCCGCCTCTGGTCTCGGCCAACGCGGCGGCCGGCGCGCTCGCCAGCGCCGAGCCGCGCCCCTGGGCGCCCGACCATGCGGCCGTGCTCGAGGCGCTGCGGGCGGGCGGCGTCGACGTGGCCGAGACGGTATGGCTGCATGACGGGCTGGCGCATGAGGGCACGTCCGAGCTGCTGGCCTACCTGTCCGGCCAGGGACGGCTGCGGCTGATCGGGCCCTCCCAGGTGGCGCGCGGCCTGACGCCGCCGCGGCTGGAGGAGGGCGTTCTGACAGCCGACGTGCTGCGCGCCGGCGGTGCCGCGGACGAAGCCGTCGACGTCGTCGCCATGGCGGCGGCCGAGGGCGGGGGCGAGCGGCGGATCGCCGTCGGCCGGGCTGCCTTCGCGGGCGGTGCTGTGCGGGCGCCGGTGACGTTCGACCTGCCGACCGAGCTGCAGAACGAGGTGACGCGGATCGCGCTGGCGCTCGGGCCCAGCGCCGGCGGCGCCGCCTTTGCAGACGGGGCGATCCGGCGCGTCTCGGCGGGGCTGGTCGCGCCGGCCACCGAGGACGCGGTGCGCGGGCTGATTTCGCCCGTCTTCTACCTCGAAAAGGCGCTGGTGCCCTGGGCCGACCTGACGCGCGGCGACATCGCGACCGTGCTGGCTGCCGATCCGGCGGTGGTGATCCTGGCCGATCAGGGCGAGATGACGGATGCCGAGCGGTCGGGACTGGCCGAGTGGGTCGAGGCGGGCGGGCTGCTGGTGCGCTTTGCCGGGCCGCGGCTCGCGGCCGCGATCGGCGCGCAGAACTTCGGCGCGAGCGCGCTGGTCGGCGCCGACGACCCGCTCTTGCCCGTGCGGCTGCGCCGCGGCGGGCGCGTGCTGGGGGGCGCGCTCGCCTGGACGACGCCGCGCGCGCTCGGGCCGTTCGATCCCGCCGGGCCGTTCCGCGGGCTGCAGGCGCCGGACGAGGTCGAGGTGCGCACGCAGGTGCTGGCCGAGCCCTCGCCCGAGCTGGCGGGCCGCGTCTGGGCGACGCTCGAGGACGGCACGCCGCTCGTCACCGGCAAGCGGCTGGGCGAGGGGCACGTCGTGCTCTTCCACGTCTCGTCCGATGCCGAGTGGTCGTCGCTGCCGCTCTCGGGCCTGTTCGTCGAGATGCTGGGCCGCCTGATGGCGCTGGCGCCGGGCCGGACCGCGGGCGTGCCCGACCCGGCGGCGCTGGCGGGGACGCTCTGGCGGGCCGAGACGCTGATGGGCGCGGACGGCGCGCCGCGGCCTGTCTCGTCGCTGGTCGAGCCGGTGCCGGGCGAGCGGCTGGCGGCCGGCGGCGCCGGCCCAGACCTGCCGCCCGGCGTCTATGCGCGCGCCGGGCGGTCGGGCGACGCAGGCGCCACGGCCGAGAGCCTGGTCGTCAACCTGATGCGCGCCGACAGCCAGCTCGCGCCCTTCCCGCCGGCGCCTGCCGGGGCGATCGTCGAGACACTGGGCGGCGAGGCGCCGGTGCGCTACGGGCCGTGGCTGATCGGGCTGGCGCTGCTGATCGCCTGCGTCGACGTGCTCGGCACGCTGATCGCGTCGGGCCGGCTGGCGGGGCGCCGGCGCGGCGCCGCCGCTGCGAGCGCGCTGCTGGTGCTGCTGCTGGTCGCGCCGGAGGTGCGGGCCCAGGCCGAGCAGCCCCAGGCGGAGCAGCCCCAGGCGAGGGCAATCCGGGACCGACGACATCTCGCCGGCGGCGGTCGCCGCCACGGCCGAGACGACGCTGGCCTATGTGCGCACGGGCGACCGGCGGCTCGACGAGATTTCCGAGCGCGGCATGGTCGGGCTCGGCAACGAGCTGGCGCGCAAGACGGCGGTCGAGCCCGGGCCGCCCGTCGGCGTCGTGCCCGGCGCCGACGAGCTGAGCTTCTACCCGGTGCTCTACTGGCCGCTGACGGGGTCGACGGTGCCTGGCGTCGACGCGCTCGAGGCGCTGGCCGGCTACATCCGCAATGGCGGGCTGCTGATCATCGACACGCAGAACGGCGCCTCGGGCATGGGCGGCGCCTCGTCGGTCGAGATGCGCGAGATCGCGCGCGCCCTGAACCTGCCGCCGCTCGCGCCTGTCGGCGAGGACCATGTGCTGACGCGCACCTTCTATCTCCTGTCGGACTTCCCCGGGCGCTGGCGCGGCGGCCGCGTCTGGGCCGAGGCGCCGCCGCTGCGCGCCGAGGGCTCCGAGCCGCCGCCGGACGACATTCCGCAATTCGACAGGGTCGACGACAACGTCTCGCCGGTGCTGGTCGGCTCGGCCGACTGGGCGGCGGCCTGGGCGGTCGACGATTCGGGCATGCCGATGTTCCCGGTCGGGCGGCCGGGCGACCGTCAGCGCGAGATGGCCTATCGGTTCGGCGTCAACGCGGTCATGTACGCGCTGACGGGCAACTACAAGTCCGACCAGGTGCACGCCCCCGCGGTGCTGCAACGGCTGGGCCAATGAGGTCGGGGCCAATGAGGTTGGGGCCAGTGAGGTTGCAGCCAGCGAGGTCGGGGCCAGTGAGGTCGGGGCCAGTGAGGTCGGGGCCAGTGAGGGCGTGATGCAGTTAGGTCTGACCTTTGCGCCGCTGCTGCCCTGGCCGCTGATCGGCGTGCTGGCCGCGGTGGCGGTGGCGGGCGTCGTCCTTGCGCTGTGGTTTCGGCTGTCGGGCTGGTGGCTGCGGCTGCTGGCCTATGGCGTGCTGGTGCTGGCGCTGGCCGGCCCGCAGCTGAAACGCGAGGAGCGCGACGGGCTGCCGAACGTCGCCTTCCTGGTCGTCGACCGCTCGGCCAGCACCTCGCTCGAGGATCGGCGGGCGCAGATCGATGCGGCGGCCGAACGGCTGAAGGCCGAGATCCCGGCGCTTTCGACGCCGCGCGATCCGTTCGAGCTCGTCACTGTCGACGTCGATTCGGCGGGCCCGGGCGACCGGGGCACCCGTCTGCTGTCAGCGCTGGAGGAGGCCTCCGCGCGCGTTGCCCCCGGCCAGATCGCGGGCGCGGTGCTGCTGACCGACGGCCAGGTCCATGACGCCGATCGCCTCGAGAGCTTCCCGGGCCCCGTGCACGCGCTGATCGCCGGCGAGAAGGACGCCTTCGACCTGCGGCTGGCGCTCGAGACGGCGCCGGCCTTCGGCATCGTCGGCGAGAGCGTCACCTTCCGCATCCTCGCCGAAGGCCTGGGCCAGGTGCCCGGGGACATCGGGCCCGGCGTGCCGGTCGAGGTCTCGGTCGATGGCGGGCCGGCGCAGCGGCTGACGTTAAACCTGGGCGCTGCGCAGGACCTGTCGGTGCCGATCGAGCATGGCGGGCCGACCGTCGTCGACATCCGCCTGGCCGCGCACCCCGACGAGCTGACCGAGCGCAACAACCGGGTGATCTCGACCGTCAACGGGGTGCGCGACCGGCTGCGCGTGCTGCTGGTCTCGGGCGAGCCCTATCCGGGCGGCCGGACCTGGCGCGACCTGCTGAAGTCCGACCCCGCGGTCGAGCTCATCCACTTCACCATCCTGCGCCCGCCCGCCAAGCAGGACGGCACGCCCGTCAGCGAGCTGTCGCTGATCGCCTTCCCGACGCGCGAGCTGTTCCTGGAGAAGATCGACAGCTTCGACCTGATCATCTTCGACAATTACCGCTATCGCGGCGTGCTCTCGCCCGCCTATCTGGCGAACGTGGCGGCCTATGTCCGCGACGGCGGCGCGGTGCTGGTCACGGCGGGGCCGGCGTTCTCGGGCGCGCAGAGCCTCGCGCGCACGCCGCTGGCCGAGATCCTGCCCGCCGACCCTTCGGTCGAGACGATCGAGCGGCCCTATCGGCCGCGCGTCACCGAGCTCGGCCGGCGTCATCCGGTGACGGCGGGGCTCGAGGAGGCGGCGGGCCGGCTGCCGGACGGCGAGCCCGGCTGGGGCCGCTGGATGCGCCAGATCGAGGTGCTGCCGCGCTCGGGCAATGTCGTCATGTCGGGCTATGACCAGCTGCCGCTCCTGATCCTCGACCGGGTCGGCGATGGCCGCGTGGCGCTGCTCGCCTCCGACCATGCATGGCTCTGGTCGCGCCAGTTCGACGGCGGCGGGCCGCAGACCGACCTGCTGCGCCGCGTCGCCCACTGGCTGATGAAGGAGCCCGAGCTCGAAGAAGAGGCGCTGTTCGCCCGTGTCGAGGGCGACCGGCTGCTGGTCGAGCGCCGCTCGCTCGCCGACGAGGCGCCGGACGGCGTGCGCGCCACGCCGCCGGGCGACGCGTCGGGCGGCGGCGAGCCGCAGCTTCTCGCCTACGAGCAGGTGGCGCCCGGCCGCTGGCAGGCGCTGCTCGAGGGTGCCGAGGAGGGCCTCTGGAAGCTCGACGACGGGCAGGCGCAGGCGGTGGCCGCCGTCGGGCCGCCGAGCCCGGCCGAGTACGCCAACCCCCTCGCCAGCGCCGCGCCGCTGGCGCCGCTGGTCGCGGCGACCGATGGCGGCAGCGCCTGGCTGGGCGACGGGGTGCCGGGCGTCCGCGCCGTCGCCGAGGGGCGGCGCGCCGCCGGACGCGGCTGGGTCGGGCTGATGGCACGCGACGCCTATCGCGTGACCGGCATCCGGCTGACGCCGCTGATCCCGGCCTGGGCCGCGGCGCTGGTCGTCGGCCTGCTGCTGCTGGCCGCCTGGCTGCGCGAGGGGCGGTGAGCGCCAGCTCAGAATAGGGAGTGGAAGTGTGTTCCCGCAGGGGCGCCTGGCATGACCTGCACCTAAAGCGCCGTCCGACCGATGGGTGTGCTCGCTCGGAATCAGCTCTAGCTGGCGGAGACCGATTGCATTGCGATCAGCTTCAGGCCGCGCGCGGCCGTGCGGGACCATTCCGAATTGGAGTCGAGCTCAAGATAGCGCACCCACCAGCGGCGCGCCTCGGCGAGGTCGCCGGCATCCCAGGCATGTGCGGCGAGGTTGTAGACAGCGTCGGCATAGCCCGGGTCGATCTGGACGGCGCGCTCCAGGTTGCGGCGGGCGCCCCCGAGATGGCCCCGTCCGGCGAGGAGGCAGGCCAGGTTGAACCAGGCTTCAACGAACCCCGGGTCGCGCTGCAAAGCGCGGATGTAGTCCTGCTCGGCCTCGGCGGGGCGGCCCGCCGAGGCGAGGCAGTTCGCGCGGTTGAAGGCGGCGATGGTGTCGCCGGGATCGACCGCGAGGCATCGGCCGTAGAGCGCCGTCGCCTCGTCGAAGCGGCCGGACGCCTCCGCCTCCTCGGCGGCGGCGAAGAGCGCGTCGGCATCCTCGAGCGTCGGCGCGAACTCCAGCAGCAGCTGGCCGTCGACCTCGCACAAACGATCGCGCCACCGGGCATGGATCGCCTGGCCCTCGCCGATCTGCAGCGACGTCGCGGTCAGCGCGGCGGCCGAGCCCGAGCGATGCACCGAGCGGGCGATCGCGCCCCAGCCGGCGCCATCGGCGAGCAGGCCGGCATACTTCCGGGCCAGGATCAGGTCGCGGAACGAAAACGGCTCGGCATCCCGCTCGAACGCGTCGAAAAGCGCGAGCAGGTCGGCATCGGCGGCCGGCAGCTGGGATTGCCGGATGAGGTCGTCTCGGGACAGGTCGGCCGGGCCGCTCGGCTCGGCGATGCCGAGCCAGCGGAGAAAGCCGTTCTCGCTGAAAAGCTCGCGGCCCGCCCGGCGCTCGGTGCCGGCGCGCGCGGCGAGATCGGCATCGCTCCACGTCGCAAGAAGGCTCCGGCCGAAAACCGCATGCGTCGTCCGCCGCGACGTCCCCCGCCGCAGGTGCGCGCCCGCGGCCTCGGCCGCGCGCGCGGCGAGCCGCCTTGGAAACGCCGCGAGCCCGCCGATCAGCCCGAACGCCGGGCTGACCGTCACGCCTTGCTCTTGGTCCGGCGCGCGCGGCCGCCGGTGCCGGTGGCCTTGGCGGGCTCGTCCTGGGCCGGCGCGGTGGCCTTCTGGCGGCTCTTGGCGGGCGGCTTGCTCTGGCCGAGGCTCGCCTTCAGCGCTGCCATCAGGTCGATGACATTGGCCTGCTCGGGCTCGGCCGCCACCACGGGCTTGTGACCCTTGAGCTTCTCCTTGATCATCGCCAGCAGCGCCGCCTCGTAGCGGTCCTCATAGGCCTGCGGGTTGAAGGTCGTGCTCTTCTGCGCGATCAGCGCCTCGGCGAGCTGCAGCATTTCCGCATCCGGGCTGCCTTGCGCGATCTCGTCGAAATAGGTCGAGCTCGCCCGCACCTCGTTGGGATTGCGCAAGGTCTGGACGAACATCCCCGTCTCGCGCGCGCCGATCGTGACCACACGCTCGCGGCTCGAGAGAACCAGGCGCGCGATGGCGAGCTTGTTCGTCCTGCGCAGCGCCTCGCGCAGGACGACGAAGGTCTCCTCGGCCATCGCGCCGTCAGGAGCGAGGTAATAGGGCGAGTCCTGCCAGATCGGGTCGACTTCGCCCGCCGCGACGAAGGCCTCGATGTTCATCGTATGGCTGGACTCGATCTTGACCGATTCGATGTCCTCGTCCTCGATGATGACGTACTTCTTGGGCTCGTACTCATAGCCGCGGACGAGATCCGAGCGATCGACCAGGCCGAGCTCGGGGTCGACGGGCTTGACGTTGATCCGGTTGTGCGTCTTGCGGTGCAATTGGTTGAACGAGATCCTGCTGCTGGAGCTCGTCGCCGGATAGAGCCGCACAGGACAGCTCACGAGGCTCAGCCGTAAGTGGCCCTTCCAGCTCGGCCGCGGCGCCATGCCGTTCTCCTTTTCAAGGTGCCGCCCCTTGGCCTGGATGTGGACGATCCTTCGGGCAGGCGACCGGCATTATTAATCCTCTTTCGAGCTTCCGTCGACGGACAGTTGGATCGGGCGATCGAGCTTGTCACCCGGGTTACACCATGTGCACCGATCACGACCGCATCCCACGCCGGGTGATCGCATGCAGAAGGCGGAGCGCCAGCACGCGCGGAGCACCGGGCGCACCCCGAAGGCAGGCGCGCAACAGCCGCCGGCCGGCGATTTTGCGGGCGAGCACGGCCGCGCCGCGGCGGCGCAGCTTGCGGCACTCCGCCGGGTCCTCAAGGCGCGTCGCAAAGTCCGCAAGCACGGCCGCGCGGCGCTCGAGCGGCTGCTCCTTCCAGTGCTGGGCGGAGAGCTTGAGCGAGGTGACGACGAACCCGGTCCGAAAGCGCAATCCATCCTGTGCCAGGAACTTCCGCCACATGAACAGATCCGTCGGCAGATCCGGAGGCGCCGGCGACCAGCCGATCGGCAACGCCTTGTAGGCCGCCAGACGATAGCCGCATTCGGATGGGCCGAAGAAGTTGTAGACCTGATCGCGCATGCGCGCGCGCGTCTCCGCGTCCACCAGATCTCCACCAGACGGGCTGGCAAAGCCCTCCTCACGGATCGTGATCTGGGGAAGCGAGACGAAGTCCGCGCGCTCGAGAAGCTGGGCGAGCCGCGCGAGGTGGTCGCCAAACCAGAGATCATCGTCGCCGATCTGGGCGACGAAGTCGGTTCGCGCGCCGCGCAGCACCGCTGCGCGATGCGCCTCGCCATGCCGCTCGCCTTTGGGAAATGCGAACACGGCGACGCGCGGATCCTGTCGTGCGAAGGCTCGAGCCGCTTCCACCGTCTCGGCGGGCGCCCCGTCGCAGATGACGCAAAGCTCGAAACTCGGCTCCGTCTGGGCGAGCACCGAGCGAATGGCGTAGGGCAGCATTGCCGGGGGGCGAACGACCGGGAGCATGACCGTGAAGCGTCGCGGCGCGCGGGGCCTTTCGGCCGCCGCATGGTCGGCGGCCCCATCGCCCGTGACGGTGGTCATCCGTCGTCGAAGCCCGCCAGCTCCCGCAATTCCGCGATGCGACTGACGATCAAGGCCGCGTCCTGGACCGAGCTCTTCGGCGGCGGCCCCCCTTGCAGGTGCTCGACGAAAGCACGAAGCTCTGCCAGGAGCGGCATCTCGGTCCGCACCGGCAGGTCCTGCGGACCCTTGCCGGGCCGGCTGAGATGCACGACCTCGTCATAGCTGTCGCCGAACTGCGCCGCGCCGGCCGTGCCTATGACGAGCACCGACCGGCGGTTGACCGGATGAGACGCCGAGACCTCGAACGTGACGGACGGCCCGCCATCCGCGCCGCGGAGGAGGGCCCACAGGCTCTCGCCCAGTTCGCCGGCCCTGAGACCGTGCGCCTGCCTGACCGGGGGGAGATGACCGAGGATCTCGAGCGCGATCGACAGGTCGTGCGGAGCGAGTATCCACGCCGCATCCACGTCCGGATGCGGGTTGCCCCAGCCGAGACGCCAGCTGTTGACCGCCAGCACGTCGCCGAGCTCGCCGCCGCGCGTGAGTTCCGCAAGCTTCAGCACGCCGCCATGATAGCGCCACTTGTCCATGCAGAAGACGCGGTCGGGTGCGGCGGCGAGGATCCGCGAAGCATCCTCCGCATTGCAGGTCAGCGGCTTCTCCACGAACAGCGGGCGGCCGCGGGGGAGGAGACGCTCGACCGCCCAGGCATGCAGCGAGGTCGGCACGGCGACGACGTAGCCATCGGCTTCCGGCAGGTCGTCCACGCAAAGGTGGGCCGAGGCCGCGCCGCGCGCCAGCGCGTCGGCTCGCGTGCCGTCGGACGGCGCGGCGACGGCCACCTCCACCCGCAGTGCCAACAGGTCGCGCAGGATCAGCTTTCCCCAGCGGCCGCAGCCTGCGAGCCCGATGCGCGTCATGCCGGAACCCGGCTGGCGGTCCATGCCTGCCGCATGGCCGCATAGTCGTGCGCCGGCCTGGCGTCTCGCGCCGAGAGGATCGGCGAGGCGATCGGCCAGTCCAGCCGGAGCCCAGGGTCGTCAAACCGACAGCCGAGCTCCTCGTCCAGCGACCACCCGGCGCTCAACCCATAGATGTAGAGCGTTTCGACGGGGAACAGGAAGCCGTGGCAGACGCCCGGCGGAATGTAGGCCGTCTGCGGCTCCTCACCCGTCAGGCGCACGAAGCAGCTCGTGCGCTGCGTGGCATCTTCCGGCCGCAGATCGTGCAGGCCGAGGAGCATCTCGCCGTCGACGACGTGCAGATAGTCAGCGTGGCGCGGGTGCACATGCACACCGCGAAGGACGTCGGCGGTGCTCCGGACAAGGTTCCACTGCCGAAACGCGGCCTCGGGAACCCAATCCGCCCGATAAAGCTCGCGAAGCGTGCCCCGGTCGTCGCCGTGCAGGACCAAAGGGCGCAGAATGACGCCGTCCGGCAGTCGACCGTTAGCGTCCGCCATGCGCATCTCCAGTTGGTCCAACCTAAAGCAGGCCGTCTTTGCAAAGTTATCATTAAGAAACCACCCCAACAATCGGGCCACCCTACAGGCTGCCGACTGCTTTTGGCCTGACGCTTCCGCAACCTCGGAGACAGAGGCGCCTCTCGTGCGAGAGCGGCGCGGTGCGGTGGCGTCGTGAAACGCGGTAGGCTTTTCCAGCGCTCGTGATACGCTATGAACTGTCGGGTAGGTCGAGCGCAGTCAGGGTACACATCAGCCTTGTGGCAGAGGAGCGCGGCGGCGTTGCTGGCGAAGTTGCTGATCGGCGGGACTATCGCGCGTCGACGGCCGCGCGGTCGATTTCCGCCGCTCCTCGTCTTCGAGGCGGCTGCCTTTTCTCAGGTTGAAGATCAGGAAGGTCGACCTGGCCTGAGCTTTTGCCGGGTAAGGGAATCCCAAGAAAGATTGCGCGTTGTGATGATCTCTACCTAAGCTTGTGCAAGGTCGCGCGGGTTCGGCTTGAGCCAGCGGGCGGCGACCGGCCCGAAACTCCGGCTCGAACGTCCAGGAGGCTCGAGAATGCAGTCGGAGTCGATTTCCGCGGGGTTGCAGGACGTGCCCATCGGCCTCTCGGCGACCGGCATGCGCCGGGAGTTCGACAGCATGGGCCAGGTCGACGTTCCCGCGGACCGGTACTGGGGCGCACAGACCCAGCGCTCTCTGCAGCACTTCTCGATCGGCGACGATCGGATGCCGAAGGCGGTCTACCGCGCCTATGGCTATGTCAAGAAGGCGTGCGCGCTGGTCAACCACGCCGCCGGCAGGCTGCCGGAGTGGAAGAAGGACGCGATTGTCCGCGCCGCCGACGAGACGATCGAGGGCAAGCTCGACGACCATTACCCCTTGTTCGTCTGGCAGACGGGCTCGGGCACCCAGAGCAACATGAACGTGAACGAGGTCATCTCGAACAGGGCGATCCAGTTGCTGGGCGGCACGCTCGGCACGCAGAAGCCCGTCGGCCCCAATGACGACGTCAACATGGGCCAATCGTCGAACGACACCTTTCCCACCGCCATGCACATCGCCGCGGTCGAGGCGATCGATGGCGCGCTCGTTCCGCAGGTGACGGCGCTGGCGGAGACGATCGAGCGCAAGGCCGATGCTTGGATGGATGTCGTCAAGATCGGCCGCACGCATCTCGAGGATGCCGTGCCGTTGACCGTCGGGCAGGAATGGCACGGCTGGGCGGGCCAGATCCGCGACGCCATCGCCGAGATCGAGGCCAGCCGCGCGGGCCTCTACCGGCTCGCGGTCGGCGGCACGGCCGTGGGCACAGGGCTCAATGCGCCGAAGGGCTTTGCGGCGGAGGTCGCCGGCAAGATCGCCGAGCTGACCGGCAAGCCCTTTGTCACGGCGCCGAACAAGTTCGCGGCGCAGGGCTCGCTCGACGCGATGGTCCGCGCGCATGGCGCGCTGCGCAATCTGGCGGTCGCGCTGATGAAGATCGCCAACGACATGCGCTGGCTGGCCTCTGGCCCGCGCTGCGGCCTGGGCGAGCTCAAGCTGCCGGCGAACGAGCCCGGCTCGTCCATCATGCCGGGCAAGGTCAACCCGACGCAGTGCGAGGCGATCGTCATGATCTGCATCCAGGTCATGGGCAACGACGCGGCAGTCGCCGTCGCAGGCAGCCAGGGCAATTTCGAGTTGAACGCGATGCGGCCGGTCATCATCGACAACTTCCTCCATTCGTGCCGCATCCTGGCCGATGGCTGCGAGAAGTTCCGCGAATACTCGGTCGAGGGCACCGAGCTCGACCGGAACAAGATCCGCCAATACGTCGAGGGCAGCGTGATGCTGGTGACGGCGCTCTCGCCCGTCATCGGCTATCAGAACGCCGCGCACATCGCCGAGAAGGCCATTGCCGAGGGCTTGACGCTGAAGCAGGCGGCGCTCGCCTCGGGCCAGGTCGACGAGGCAATGTTCGACAAGGTGGTCAAGCCGATCGACATGGTCGGCCACGGGCTTGCCGGCGCGTGATGCCGGCCGGCAGGCCATCGGCAGGCGAGGTCGCGCACGTCTCGCTGCGGCTCGGCCGGCTGATGCTGATCAACGGCGCCGATACGGCGCTCGTCGAGCAGGGCGTCAAGGCGCTTGCGGGCCAGCTCGGCTATTGCGCGCAACTCCTGGTCAGCGCCGAAGGCCTGGTCCTGACGCTGGAAGACGAGACGAGCTTCCGGACCAAGGTCGGCCACACCGTGTCGGCCATGGGCGTCAACATGGGCGCGCTCGCGGCGCTGGACGAGATCGTCCGGCAAGCGGCGCCCGCGCCCAGCCCACTCCGCGCCCAGCATAGAGGAGATCGACCGGCGCCTTGCGGCCGTCGAGCGTGGCGCCGGACGCTACCCGTCCTGGCTCGTCGCGCTGGGCCTGGGCCTGACCGCCGCCTCGCTGGCGCGACTGTTCGGCGGCGACTGGCCGGTCGTCGGCGTCTCCGGGCTGGTCGGCATCGTGAGCCTATTCCTCCGCCAGCGTCTCGGCGCCTGGTCGGTCAATCCGATCGCCGCCGCCGGGCTGGTCGCGCTCGGCAGCGGCCTGGTCGGCGCATTGGCGATGAAGGCGTTCCCTGGCGTATCGCCGGCGCTGAGCCTGGTCGCTGCGGGGATGATCCTGGTGCCAGGCGTGCCGCTGCTGAACGGCGTGCACGAGACGCTCGGCAACCATGTCGGCACGGGACTCTCGCGGCTGACGGTCGGCGCGATCACCGTTCTGGCGATCGCCTCGGGCCTGTTCGTCGCCGCCGGCCTCGCCGGCGACACTCTTCCGGTCGAGGGCCAGGCTTTGCTCCTGCCGATCGGCGAGGACCTGCTCTTTTCCGCCCTTGCAGGGGTTGGCTACGCCCTGCTCTTCAACGTGCCCGCCAGCGCGGGATGGGGCTGCATGCTCTGCGCCGCGACAGGACATGGATCGCGGACGGCGCTCGAGCATCTGGGCCTGAGCCTTGCGGCCGGTTCTCTGGTCGCGGCGTTCGCCGCAGGGCTCGTGGCGCGTCTGCTCGCCGGAACGTTCAGGGTGCCGGCGGTGATCTTCGCCTTTCCAGGCGTCGTGGCGATGATCCCCGGCGCCTATGCCTTCCGCGCTGGCATCGGCGGCCTGCACATCATGCAGGCGGGAGCGGCGGCACCGCCTGCGCTGGTCGCGGACACCATCGCGCTCGCGCTCACCGCCGTTCTCGTGACGGCGGCGATCGGCATCGGGCTGTCATTGGCACTGGCCGCGCCGTTCAACGCCAACCCTCCCGCCAACCCTCCGAAACCGAGATGAAGGGCGATGCACGATGATACGCTGTGTGCGCATGTGGACCGGCGAGGACGGCGACTCGCTCTTCGAGGAAGGCTGGATCGATCTGGCCGAGGGCATGCGCGGCGATGCGGTCGGCCAGGCGATCCCGGCCGTCCAGCTCTCCTTTCAGGAGACGCGCTCGGGCGGCTCCTATGAGTGGCATCGCGATCCCGTGCCGCGCTTCGTCATCACGCTCTCGGGCACGCTGGAGTTCGAGACGAAGTCGGGGGCGAAGTTCACGATCCGCCCGGGCGACATCCTGCTTGCCCAGGACAACAGCGGCACGGGGCACACCTGGCGGCTGATCGGCGACGAGCCGTGGCGTCGAGCCTATGTCGTCTATCAGGATGGCGTCGAGCTCCAGTTCAAGTCCGCCGCGACGGGGCAGGGCGCATGACGGGGGCAGGGCGCATGGCGGCAACCTCCGAACATCCGGACGTCGTCCTGATCGGCGCAGGCATCATGAGCGCGACGCTCGGCACCGTGCTGAAGGAGCTCGAGCCGTCGCTCGACGTGGTCATGTTCGAGACGCTGGACGACTGCGCGCAGGAGAGCTCGGACGCCTGGAACAACGCCGGCACCGGGCATGCCGCCAATTGCGAGCTCAATTACACGCCGCAGCGTCCGGACGGCAGCGTCGACATCTCGAAGGCGCTCGAGGTCAACACCGAGTTCGATCTGTCGCGCCAGCTCTGGGCGCATCTGGTCACCAAGGGTGCCATCCCCGACCCGCAAGCCTTTTTGCATGCGTGCCCGCATATGAGCTTCGTCTGGGGCGACGAGAACGTCGCCTTTCTCCGCAGGCGATACGCGGAGATGTCGGCGCACCATTGCTATCACGGCATGGAGTACAGCGACGATCCCGCCCAGATCGGCCGCTGGGTGCCGCTGGTCATCGAGGGGCGCGACAAGGCGCAGCCGGTCGCCGCCACGCGGATGATCACGGGCGCCGACGTCGATTACGGCGCGCTGACGCACCTGCTGGTCCGCCAGTTGCAGGCGCAGCCGGGCTTTGCCGTGCACTACCTCCACAGGGTCGACGCTCTGGCGCGGGCGCAGGACGGGCGATGGCAGGTCAGCGTCGAGGACAGCCTGACAGGCGACGTCAGAACGGTTTCGGCGCGGTTCGTCTTCGTCGGCGCCGGCGGCGGCGCCCTCGAGCTGCTGCAGAAATCGCAGATCCCCGAGGGGCACGGCTATGGCGGCTTTCCCGTCAGCGGCATCTGGCTGCGCTGCGACGTCGACGAGGTCAGCCAGCGCCACCACGCCAAGGTCTATGGCAAGGCCGCGCACGGCTCGCCGCCCATGTCCGTGCCGCATCTCGACACGCGCATCATCGGCGGCAAGCGGTCGCTGCTCTTCGGGCCATACGCCGGCTTTTCCAGCAAGTTCCTGAAGCATGGATCCTATCTGGACCTGCTCCGCTCGATCGAGCCCGGCAACGTGCTGCCGATGCTGGCGGTCGCGCGCGACGATTGGCAGTTGAGCGAATACCTCATCGGCCAGGTGCTGCAGACCGGCGCGCACCAGTTCGCCATGCTCCGCGAGTTTTTCCCCCACGCCAGGCGGCACGAGTGGCGGCAGGCCGTCGCCGGCCAGCGCGTGCAGATCATCAAGCCCGATCCGGCGCGGACCGGCGCTCTGGAATTCGGCACGGAACTCGTCGCCAGCGCGGACAAGTCGATCGTCGCGCTGCTGGGCGCGTCGCCAGGCGCATCGACGGCGGCGTTCATCGCCCTCGAGGTCCTGGAGAGATGCTTTGGCGACAAGCTGGCGCGCGGCGGCTGGCTGGACCGGCTGAAGGCCATCATCCCGACCTATGGGATCGACCTCACGCAGGATGCCGTGGCCTGCCGCAACAGCCGTGCCCGCACCGCCGAAGTGCTGAAGCTGGAAAACGTCTGACGGCCGGGTCGGCAGACCTCGCGCCGAAACCAGGGGATCGCAGAATGGCTCGGAAAGTCGCCAATCTCATCACGGAAATCCTGCACGCGACAGGCGTGCGCCGGATCTATGGCGTCGTCGGGGACAGCCTGAACGGGCTGACCAACTCGCTGCGCCGGCAGAAGAACATCGACTGGATCCATGTCCGGCACGAGGAGGTCGCGGCCTTTGCGGCGGGCGCCGAGGCGGCGCTGACGGGCGAGCTCGCGGTCTGCGCCGGCTCCTGCGGCCCCGGCAACATGCACCTGATCAACGGGCTCTACGATTGCCACCGCACGCGGGTGCCGGTGCTGGCGATCGCCGCGCAGATCCCGTCCGCCGAGATCGGCCGAAACTATTTCCAGGAGACCAAGCCCGACGATCTCTTCCGCGGCTGCAGCGGGTTCTGCGAGCTGGTCTCGCATCCCTCGCAGCTGCCGGGCGTCCTCGAGGCCGCGATCCGCAGCGCCATTGGCCGGCGCGGCGTCTCGGTCGTCGTCATCCCGGGCGACGTTGCGCTCGAGGACTTCGACGCTCCGTTCTCCGCGCCGGCGGCGCTCGCCATCCGGCCGCCCGTCACCGTGCCCGCGCCAGAGCAGCTCGAGGCTTTGGCGGGCCTGCTCAATGCCGGCCGCCGCGTCACGCTCTTCTGCGGCCGCGGCTGTCAGGGCGCGCATGCCGAGCTTCTCAGGCTGGCCGAGGCGCTCCAGTCGCCGATCGTCCATGCGCTCGGCGGCAAGGAGCATGTCGAGTGGGACAATCCCTTCGATGTCGGCCTGACGGGCATGCTCGGCTTCTCGTCCGGCTATCGAGCGATGAAGGACTGCGACACGCTGCTGATGCTGGGCACCGATTTCCCTTATCGCCAGTTCTATCCGACGCACGCGAAGATCGCCCAGGTCGACCTGCGCCCGGAGAACCTGGGCCATCGCACCAAGCTCGACCTCGCCATCGTCGGCGACGTCCGCGCCACGATCGAGGCCCTGCTGCCTCGCCTCGAGCGCAAGACCGACGGCAGCCACCTCGCCGAAAGCCTGGCCAATTACCGCGAGGCCCGCAAAGGCCTCGACGATCTCGCGACCGGCCGGGCCGGCCACAAGCCGATCCACCCGCAGCACCTGACCCGCCTGCTCAGCGAGCAGGCGACGGACGATGCGGTCTTCACCTTCGACGTCGGCACGCCCACCGTCTGGGCCGCCCGCTACCTCAAGGTCAACGGCCGTCGGCGCCTGCTCGGCTCGCTCTCGCACGGCTCGATGGCCAACGCCCTGCCGCAGGCGATCGGAGCGCAGGCGGCATTTCCGGACCGGCAGGTCATCAGCCTCTCCGGCGATGGCGGCTTCACCATGCTCATGGGCGATTTTCTCACCCTCAGCCAGCAGGGACTGCCGGTGAAGGTCGTGGTCTACAACAACGGCGCGCTCGGCTTCGTGGCGCTCGAGATGAAGGGGGCGGGCTTTCTCGAACTGGGCACGGACCTGAAGAACCCGGACTTCGCCGCCATGGCGAACGCCGTCGGCGTGCACGGCGTCCGCGTCGAGGATCCGGGCGAGCTGGAGGCGGCCGTCGAAGACGTGCTCGCCCATCGCGGCCCGGCGCTGCTCGACGTCGTCCTCTCGCAGCAGGAGCTCGCCATGCCGCCGACGATCGAGGCGGCGCAGGTGAAGGGCTTCGGTCTCTGGGCGCTGCACGCCGTGATGAACGGCCGCGGCGACGCCTTGATCGATCTTGCCCGGACGAACCTGCTTCGCTGACCGAGCTGGAGCTCCGGGAGGCTCGGGCTTCGGCGCGTCCGCGGCCGAACGCGTCGACGGAGACGAGAGGATCAGGCCGACCGGCGCATGACCGGCTCGACGACGAACTTGATCGCCGCGACGAGGGCGACCCCGATGACCGAGCCCGACAACGCCGTCGAGCAGGGCGGTCACGGTCCATTCGACCGCGTCCTTGGCGGCAGGCGCCGCTGCGCTCGCCGCCAGGGCGATCTCGTGAATCGCGTGGTATGGGGCAGTCAACCCAAGCTCGGCCGCGCCGTGGACGATGATCGAGCCGCCCACCCAGATCATCGCCGCCGTCCCGACAAGCAGGAGAAGCCGCATGAACACGGGCATGCCGCGCACGATCCAGACGCCGACCTTGCGCGTCAGCGCCAGCCGCCCCTTGCCTGCCATCAGGAGGCCGAGATCGTCGGCCTTCACGATGAGCCCGACGGCGCCATAGACCGCAAGCGTGATCAGCGCCCCCGCGACGGCAAGCGTCGCAGCGACCATCCAGATCGACTGGTCCTCCGGGAGCGCAGACAGGATGATCGTCATGATCTCGGCCGACAGGATCAGGTCGGTCCTGATGGCGCCGCTGACCTTCTTCTTCTCGAGATGCGCTCCCGCCAGCTTCTCCCGGTAGAGGTCCTGCTGGTGACTGTCGGCCGGGTCCACGACGTGCCAGACCTTCTCCGCCCCTTCGAAGCAGAGATAGGCGCCGCCCAGCATCAGGATCGGCGGGATCGCCCAAGGGGCGAACGTCGAGAGCAGCAGGGCCGCAGGCAGCAGGATGACGATCTTGTTGAACAGCGACCCTTTGGCGATCTTCCAGACGATGGGAATCTCGCGGCTGGCCGAAAAGCCGTGCGCGTATTTCGGCGTCACGGCGGCGTCGTCGATGACGGCTCCGGCCGCCTTGGAGGATGCCTTGACCGCCTGCCCGAAGACGTCGTCAACGGAGGCGGCGGCAACCTTGGCGATGGCCGCCACGTCGTCCAGAAGTGCGAGAAGTCCGCTCATTCACCGCCCGCCACAAGGTTATAGCCCGAGCCGGCGGCCCGAGGCGCGGAGACGTAACACCGAAGGCGGGCCCAAGCGACCCGCTCGTCGAAACGAGGCGCGATCAGCTTCGTTCCTCCGTGCAGCCCGTCAGCCCGGTTGACCGCCGCTGTTGACGCCGCCGGGCGCGCGGTCTTCGACCTCGTTCAGCCAATGCCTGGAGTCCCGGCGCAGCGCGCCGGCGGCATGATCGACAAAGGCCCGGATCTTCGCCGCGCGCAGCGGACCCTCGGCATGGACGAGCTGGACGGGGAGTCGGCGGTCCTCGAACTCGCGCAGAACCTCGACCAGATCGCCGCTGCGCACCGCGTCGGCGACCTGGTAGGACAGGACCCGCGTGAGCGCCCAGCCGTCGAGCGCCGCCTCGATCGACACGTCGATCGTGTTGCCGACGATTACCGGCTTCACGGGCAACGTGACCTTGCGCCCCGCGGCCACGAACACCCAGTCCTCCGGTCCGCCGCTGATGCTGGGCGAGATGACCCGGTGGCGCGCCAGGTCTTCAAGCCGCTGTGGGCTGCCCTGCGCGGCGATGTATCGGGGCGATGCCACGACCATCCGGCGGACCGCGCCGACGCGCACGGCCGTCAGGCTCGAGTCAGGCAGCTCGCCGATGCGGACGGCGACCTCGAAGCCTTCCTCGATCAGATTGACGATGCGGTCGACGAACACCGCGCGCGCGGTGACGCGAGGGTGCGCGTCGATGAAGCTGCGCAGGATCGGCGCGATGTAGCGCCGCCCGAAGATGACGGGCGCCGTCACCGACAGAACCCCCCGCGGCTCCTCATGCGCGCCGGCGGCCGCCGCCTCGGCGCGGGCGAGCTCCTCCAGCAGCCGCCTTGCGTCCTGGAGCAACCGCCGCCCGGCCTCGGTCAGCGCGACCTGGCGCGTCGTGCGCGTGAAAAGCCGCGTGCCGATGCGCGCCTCCAGGCTGGCGATCAGCCGCGTCACCGCTGGCGGCGACCGGTTCAGCCTGCGCGCACCCGCATTGAAGCCGCCGGCATCTGCCACGGCGACGAATGTCTCGAGCTCGGTGAAGCGGTCCATGGCGTTCCGATTAGCGGAATAATCTATGCCAGAATTTCGGGATTAATCTTCTGCACGAAAGGCCCAATTCTGGCCAGACACTTGCTCGCCCCTGAACGAAGATCGGAGCACCATATGGCACGCGCATTCGCCGAAATCGGCTTTACCCCCGCCGTCAGGCAGGTCCAGTCACGCAATGGCTCGGCAGCGGCCTATGACCGCTTCCTCGCCGCGGAGGCCGAGCCCAACAACACCCTCACAGACGACGAGCGGATCTTTATCGAGGCCCGCGACGGCTTCTACCAGGCGACCGTCTCCGAAACAGGCTGGCCCTATGTCCAGTTCAGGGGCGGGCCCGCCGGATTTCTGAAGGTGCTCGACGCAAGCACGATCGGCTTACGCCGATTTTCGGGGGAACAGGCAATACGTGAGCGTCGGCAACCTCGGCGGCGACGACCGCGTCTCCCTGATCCTGATGGACTACCCGAACCGTCGCCGGCTGAAGATCCTCGGCCGCGCCAGGATCGTCGACATCGCCGACGACCCTGATCTCGTCGCCCGCCTACACGTGCCGGGATACCGGGCCAGGCCCGAGCGCGCGGTCGTCATCACCGTCGAGGCGTTCGACTGGAACTGCCCGCAGCACATCCCCCAGCGCTTCACGCTCGAGGAGCTGGAGCCCGGGCTCGCCCCGTTGCGCGAGGCGGTCGAGCGCTTGGCGGCAGAGAACGAGCGGCTGAAGGGCGAGCTTGCGAGCGCCCAGGTTTGATCGAGCGACCAGGTCGATGCGGCCACGCTTGCCGGGCGGCGCGGACCGGCTAGAGTGGGCCGCGGGCGGCCGCAATCAGGGTCGCCGGAAAGGGCGCGCGATGTTCTCGATCCAGACCGTGAGCTATGCGGCGGCCGATGCGCCGGCGGCCTTCACGCGGTCCTTGCGCGAAACCGGCTTCGCGGTGCTGACCGATCATCCGATCGGGCCCGCCCGGATCGAGGAGGCCTACAACGCCTGGGGCGAGTTCTTCCGCTCCGACCTCAAGCACGACTGGATCGTCGACCCCGCGCGGCAGGACGGCTATTTCCCCTTCAAGTCGGAGAACGCCAAGGGAGCCAAGGCCAAGGACCTCAAGGAGTTCTACCACGTCTATCCTGACGGTCGCGTGCCGCACAATCTCGAGGAGCTGACGCGCGCTCTTTATGACGAGCTGGTGGGCATCGGCGCGACGCTGCTCGGCTGGGTGCAGGAGAACGCGCCTGCGGAGGTGACGGACCGTTTCTCCGAGCCGCTGCCCGAGATGCTGCGCGGGTCCAGGCAGAACCTCCTGCGCATCCTGCACTATCCGCCGCTGGGCGAGGCGCCGGAGCCCGGCGCCGTCCGGGCCGCCGCGCATGGCGACATCAACCTCATCACCGTGCTGCTGGCGGGCTCGGCGCCCGGGCTCGAGGCGCAGGACGCGCAGGGCCGCTGGCACGCCGTGCCCTGCGACCCGGGGATGATCGCGATCAATGTGGGCGACATGCTCGAGATGGCGTCGGGCGGCTACTTCCCCTCGACGGTCCACCGGGTCGTGAACCCCGAGACGTCGGCGAGCGGGTCGCGGTTCTCGATGCCGATGTTCCTGCACCCCCGCCCGGACGTGGTGCTGAAGCAAGGGGTCACGGCCGACGATTTCCTGCAGGAGCGGCTGCGCGAGATCGGGCTGAAAAGCTGAGCCGGAAAGAACAGGGAGAGACATGATGCTGAAGACGCTTCTGGCCGGCGTGGCCGCGGCTCTGATCGCGACCGGCGCGCTGGCCCAGGACAAGGATTTCAAGCCCGCCGTCGTCTTCGACATGGGCGGCAAGTTCGACAAGAGCTTCAACGAGGGCGTCTGGAAGGGCGTCAAGCGCTTCACCGACGAGACGGGCGTCGAGGTCATGGAGTTCGAGGTCACCAACGAGACCCAGCGCGAGCAGGCGATCCGGCGCATGGCCGAGCGCGGGGCGACGATCGTGCTGGGCGTCGGCTTCGCGCAGGCCGACGCCATCGACAAGGTCGCGTCCGAGTACCCTGACACCGACTTCGCCATCATCGACGTCAGCTGGCTCGACCGGCCGAACCTGCGCCAGTACTCGTTCAAGGAGCACGAGGGCTCGTACCTGGTCGGCGTCGCCGCCGCCGAGGCGACCAAGACCGGCAAGGTCGGCTTCGTCGGCGGCATGGACATTCCGCTGATCCGCAAGTTCGCCTGCGGCTACAAGCAGGGCGTCAAGGACACGAACGCGGACGTCGAGGTGCTCGAGAACATGACCGGCACGACGCCCGCCGCCTGGAACGACCCGGCCAAGGGGGCCGAGCTCGCGCAGGGCCAGATCGATCGCGGCGCGGACGTCATCTACCACGCGGCCGGCGGCACCGGCATGGGCGTGATCCGCGCGGCGGCCGAGGCCGACAAGCTGGCGATCGGCGTCGATTCGAACCAGAACGGGCTGGCGCCGGGGCATGTGCTGACCTCGATGCTGAAGCGGGTGGACGTGGCGGCCTACGACACGCTGAAGGACGCGATGGAAGGCAACTTCACGCCGGGCGTCGTGACGCTTGGCCTGGCCGAAGAGGGGGTCGACTGGGCCGTCGACGCCAACAACGAGCCGATCCTGACCGACGAGATCAAGAGCGCCGTCGGCAATGCCAAGGAGCGGATCATCGCGGGCGAGATCGACGTCCACAATTACGAGGACGACCAGAGCTGCCCGGCCTACTGAGCGTGGTGCAGCCCCCATCCCCGGCCCTCCCCCGCGAGGGGGGAGGGGGCGCCAGTGGCGACGCTGACCGCGGCTTCCGCGTCCGGGCGCTCGGCGAGATCGCGATCCGCTGTGCCGACAGGACGGCGATGGAGCGCTTCTACGCTCAGGTGATCGGGCTCGAGCTGCTGGCCCGGCGCGAGCCACGGGATCACCTTCTTCCGGATCGCCGACGGCCATGCCGGACACACGGCGGTGCTGGCGCTCTTCGAGACCGGCGAACCCCGCGCGCCGGCGGCCGGCGCGGCGTCGTCGCTCCACCACCTGGCGCTCTCGCTCGGCTGGGACGAGCAGGAGCGGGCCATGCACTGGCTGCGTCGCCAGGGCCACGACTTCGACGTCGAGCATTTCGACTGGATCGGCTGGCGCGGCGTCTTCCTTGCGGATCCCGAGGGCAACACTGTCGAGCTGGTCGCAGCGCGGCCCGGGCCGGCGGCGTGAGCCCCCCCGCCGTCCGGCTGCGCGGCATCGCCAAGCGCTTCGGCGCCGTGCAGGCGAACGACGCGGTGGATCTCGACGTCGCGCCGGGGACGATCCACGGCATCATCGGCGAGAACGGGGCGGGCAAGTCGACGCTGGTCTCGATCCTCTACGGCTTCTACACGGCCGACAGCGGCAGCATCGAGATCGACGGCCAGCCGGTGACGATCGCCAGCTCGGCCGACTGCCATCGCGCACGGCATCGGCATGGTGCACCAGCACTTCATGCTGGTGCCGACCTTCACGGTGCTGGAGAACGTGATGCTGGGGCGCGAGGGCGGGCAGCTGCTGGCGCCGGGCCGCGCCGCGACCCGCGCCGAGCTGATGCGGCTCGAGCGCGAGCACGGGCTCGAGGTGCCGCCCGACGCGCTGGTGGGCGCGCTGCCCGTCGGGCTGCAGCAGCGGGTCGAGATCCTCAAGGCGCTGATCAGGGGCGCGCGCATCCTGATCCTCGACGAGCCGACGGGCGTGCTGACGCCCGACGAGACCGACCGGCTGTTCGACATCCTGCGCGGGCTCGCGCGCGAGGGCGTCACCATCCTCCTGATCACGCACAAGCTGCGCGAGATCATGGCCGTCTGCGACGCCGTCTCGGTCATGCGGCGCGGCCGGATGGTCGGCCACCGCGTGCCGGCCGAGACGACGCGCGAGGAACTGGCCGAGCTGATGGTCGGCCGCACGGTGCAGCTCGAGGCCGAGCGCGCGGGCGGCGGCGCCGGGCGCCGTGGCGCTGCGCGCCGAGGGGCTGACCTGGCGCGACGCGGCCGGCGCGGCGCGGCTGCGCGATGTCTCGCTCGAGCTGCGCGGCGGGCGAGATCCTGGGCGTCGCCGGCGTCTCGGGCAACGGGCAGTCCGAGCTGCTGGACGTGCTCGCGGGCATCGCGCCGGTGCAGGAGGGCTTCTTCGAGCTCGGCCGCCCGGCGGGTCGACCGGGCGCATCCCGCCGACGCCCGGCCGAGATGCGCGCGCCTGCACCTCGCGCATGTGCCCGAGGACCGGCAGCGGCGCGGGCTCGTGCTGCCCTTCGAGGCGGCCGAGAACGCCGTGCTGGGCTATCACCGCGGCGCGCAGGCGGGGCCGGGGCCGTTCACGCAGCCCGGCCGCGATGCGCGCCTTCGCCGCCGGGCTGATGCGCCGCTTCGACGTGCGCCCGCCCGACCCGCGGCTGCGCGCGCGCGGCTTCTCGGGCGGCAACCAGCAGAAGATCGTGCTGGCGCGCGAGATCGACGCGGCGCCGCGCGTGCTGCTGGTCGGGCAGCCGACGCGCGGCGTCGACATCGGCGCCATCGAGTTCATCCATGCCGAGCTGCTGGCGCTGAAGGCAGCGGGGCTGCGCCATCCTGCTGGTCTCGGTCGAGCTCGACGAGATCCTGGCGCTGAGCGACCGGATCATGGCGATGAACGCCGGCCGCGTCGTCGGCACGGTGGCCCGCGCCGAGGCCGGACCGGCACCGCATCGGGCTGATGATGGCCGGCATCGCCGAGGAGGCGGCGGCGTGACGCAAGCGGGTGCGGCGGCACCGGCCCGCGCCTGCGGGGGCCCGGCATGACCCCGCTGCCCCGCTGGGTCGATATCGGCCTCCTGCCGCTCATCAACCTGGCGCTGGCGCTGGCGGTCGCCGGGCTGGTCGTGGCGCTGGTCGGCGAGAACCCGGTGGCGGCCATGGTCGTGATGGTCGAGGGCGCCTTCGTCTATCCGGGCTCGCTCGGCTACACGCTCTACTACACGACGAACTTCATCTTCACGGGGCTCGCCGTCTCGGTCGCCTTCCACGCGGCGCTGTTCAACATCGGCGGCGAGGGGCAGGCGACGCTCGGCGGCCTGGGCGTCGCGCTTGGTGGTGCTGGCGGTCGGGCCGGTGCTGCCGGGGCCGCTGACCGTCCTGCTCGCGATCGGCGGGCGCGGCGCTCTTCGGCGCGGCCTGGGCCTTCGTCCCCGGCTGGCTGCAGGCCTATCGCGGCAGCCACGTCGTCATCACGACGATCATGTTCAACTTCATCGCCGCCGGGCTGATGGTCTGGCTGCTCTCCGGGCCGCTGATGGCGTCGGCGCAGGGCTCGCCGCAGACCGAGGCGTTCGCGCCGAGCGCCTGGCTGCCGCAGATGCACGAGATCGCCGGCTGGTTCGGCATCGAGGTCGCGCGCTCGCCGCTGAACCTGGCCTTCCTGCTGGCGCTGATCGCCTGCGTCGGCGTCTGGGTGCTGATCTGGCGCACCAAGTTCGGCTATGCGCTGCGCGCGCTCGGCCATTCCGAGCCGGCGGCGGCCTATGCCGGCATGCGCGTCCGGCGGCTGATCGTCGTCGCCATGCTGATCTCGGGCGCGCTGGCCGGCTGCATGGCGCTGAACGAGATCCTGGGCGTGCAGCACAAGCTGCTGCTGAACTTCTCGGCCGGCTACGGCTTCACCGGCATCGCGGTGGCGCTGATGGGGCGCAACCATCCCGTCGGCATCGTGCTGGCGAGCCTGCTCTTCGGGGCGCTCTTCCAGGGCGGGGCCGAGCTCGACTTCGAGTTCCAGTCGATCACCCGCGAGATGGTGCTGGTGGTGCAGGGGCTGATCATCCTGTTCTCGGGCGCGCTCGCCTACATGTTCACGCCCTGGCTCGCGCGGTTCTGGTTGCCGGAGGCCGGGCCTTGCCTGAGCTCTGGCCCGAACTCCTGTCCGGATACTGGATCGACCTGCTGCGCATCCTCGACGGCACGCTGCGGCTGGCGACGCCGCTGATCCTCTGCGCCATGGCGGGGCTGGTGTCCGAGCGCTCGGGCGTGATCGACATCGGGCTCGAGGGCAAGCTCCTGATCGGCGCGTTTGCGGCGGCCGCGGTCGCGGCGCTGACGGGCTCGCCCTGGGCTGGCGCTCGCGGCGGCGATCCTGGTCTCGATGGCGCTTCGCGCTGGTGCACGGATTTGCCTGCATCACGCATCGGGGCGAGCAGATCATCTCGGGTGTCGCGGTCAACATCCTCGCCTCGGGGCTCAGCGTCGTCGTCGGGATCGCGCTGTTCCGGCAGGGCGGGCAGACGCCGCCGCTGATGCCCGATGCGCGGTTCACGCCGCTCGAGCTGCCCGGCGCGCGAGGCGCTGGCCGGCGTGCCGGTGCATCGGGCCGCTCTACGCCGAGCTCATCAGCGGGCACAATCTGCTGGTCTATGTCGCGCTCGCCTCGGTGCTCGCCGTCTGGTGGATGCTCCACCGGACGAGCTTCGGCCTCCGGCTGCGCGCCGTCGGCGAGGCGCCCGAGGCGGTCGACAGCGCCGGCATCTCGGTGACCTGGCTGCGCTATCGCGGCGTGCTGATCGCAGGCTTTCTCTGCGGCATCGCCGGGGCCTATCTCTCGATCGCGCACGGCGCGGGGTTCGTGCGCGAGATGTCGGCCGGCAAGGGGTTCATCGCGCTGGCGGCCATGATCTTCGGCAAGTGGCGACCCTGGCCGACGCTGGGGGCCTGCCTGCTGTTCGGCTTCCTCGACACGGCGGGACCGCGGCTCCAGGGCGTGGATCTGCCGGTGATCGGGGCGGCGCCCGTCGCGCTGATCCCGGTCCTGCCCTACATCTTCACAGTGATCCTGCTGGCCGGGTTCTTCGGAAGGGCGGTGCCGCCCCGGGCGCTGGGGGTGCCTTATGTCAAGGAGCACTGAGGACGCGCTGATCGCAGCCGCGCTGGCGGTGCGCGCGCGGGCCTACGCGCCCTATTCGGGCTTCGCCGTCGGCGCCGCGGTGCTGGACGGCGAGGGCCGGCTCCACGCCGGCGCCAATGTCGAGAATGCCGCCTATCCCGAAGGCCTCTGCGCCGAGGCGGCGGCCATTGCCGCCATGGTCGCCGCCGGCGGGCGCCGGATCGAGGCGATCGCGGTCGCCGGTCCGTCGGGGCAGCTCTGCACGCCCTGCGGCGGATGCCGACAGAAGATCCGCGAGTTCGCCGCGCCCGAGGCGCCCGTCCTGGTCTGCGGGCCGGATGGCATGCTGCGCCGCTTCACCCTGGTCGAGCTGCTGCCTGCCGCGTTCGGCCCGGAAAATCTCGACGGGTCCCCTGCAAAGGGCGGCGCGGCGCCGCTCGACGGCTGACGTCCGCTTGCATGGGGTCCGATCGGATCGACCCGTGAAGACGTCCCGCCAGCGCCGACAGACCCTTTCCATGTGGTTAGAGACCTGTGCGCAGTGCCCTGTGGTCGTGGCGAACTGCGAAGAAGGCGCGTTGCCTCGGGGCGTTGGGCGGCTTTACCGGGCTGGGGCGACCGGTTTCCGGCCCGGGAGCCGCAGCCGGGTGGCTGCGGGCGCGTCAGGCGGCGGCGAGGCGCGCCAGGCTGACCGCCCGGCGCAGATTATAGGCGAGGAAGGTTAGGTGGATCTGCAGCGACACCCGTCGTCGGCCGAGATAGCGCGCCCTGGCGAGCCCGTAGCTGCGCTTGGCGGTGCCGAAGACCTTCTCGATCCGGCAGCGCACCGGATGGATCGCCGCGTTCCAGGCGCGCTTCGCCGCCGCCAGCGCCGGCCGCTCGGCACGGTGGCGCCGGCGCACGATCCGCGCCTCGCCCCGGCGCCGCCGGATGCGCCCGACGAAGGCGCCCTGGTCGTAGGCGGCGTCAGCCCAGACCCGGCCCGGATGGCGGTCGAGCAGCCCGGCCGCGCCGCTCGCATCGGGGACGTTCGCCGCGCTAACGGCGATCTTGCGGACGATGCCGCCGGTCTCGTCGGTCGCCACATGCGCCTTGTAGCCCTTGACCGGCGCGTCCCGCCCATAGGCCTTCCAGCCCGCCTGGGCGTCGCCGTCCGAGGCCGCCCGCACCATCGTCGCGTCGACCAGCGTGCCGGTCCTGACCGTCAGGCCGCGCGCGTCGAGCTGGCGCACGACCTCGTTGAACAGCACACGGTCCAGACGGCGGCGCACCAGCTCGCGGCGGAAGCGCACGAAGGCGGTGCGCTCCGGCGTCGCCTCGCTCGCCGAGAAGCCGCAGAAGCGCCGGAAGGACGCGCGGTCGTCCAGCGCCTCGGCCACCTGACGGAGAGCAGAAAGGTGAACAGAGCCAGCGGCCAGCCCGGCTCCCCGGGCTCCCGGCCGCGAGATCGCTCTCCCAGCCCTTGCTCAAAGGCGCCCATCAATCGCCCTCGCACTGTCAACGCTGGCTTCTACGCTGCTCGCGCGCGACCCCACCGCGCAATCGCGCACAGGTCTCGGTTAATGGGCGTCGAAATCCCGTTTGAAATCAAAGGGCGGCCCTTGTGTGCACGCGTGCACAAGCGTGCACACCAGGGAGCGAGGGAAGGCGCGGGCGCACCTCGCGGTCGAACTCCGGATGCCCGTCCCCCATGCAGTCGTCGTCTCCCTCTCTCAAGCGATGACGTCGCCGATGATTGCCTCACTGCTGCGCCGGCGGCGCTGTCCGGGTTTTCCGTCGCGCCGGTCCTCTGGGATCAGCCGACGGGTTTCTCACCCGCCCCGGAACTGCGGCGCCGGTTCATGGTTGCCCAGCCAGGAGATGGCAAAACAATGTGAGCTTGCATCATGGCGAAGCTGTCCAGATCGGCGCTGCCGGTCGCGCTGACCGTTCTTTTGGGGACGGCTCTTTTGGCCACGGGCTCCGCCGCCAAGGCGAGCACGATCGGCGGTTTCACCGACCTCTACCTGTTCGGCGACAGCCTGACGGATACAGGCAATTTCCACGCCCTCACCGGCCAGGTGGGCGGGTTAGAGACCTTCGACCGACCCTATTACAATGGCCGCCGCTCGAACGGGCCGCTCTGGAGCGATTACATCGAGGCGGACTTCGAGGCCGAGGGCCTCACGGCCAAGAATTATGCCTGGATCGGCGCGACAGCGGTGCCGGACGGCGACTTCATCCCCGATCTGCCCGCGCAGATCGGGCAGTTCGCCCTGTCCGGCGCACCCCTGTCGCTCGACGACCGTCCGCTCGCGGGCCTCTGGTTCGGTGCCAACGACGTTCTGGAGGGAGTGGATGCAGGAACCGCGCAGGCCAGCGGGATAGCGGCGGCCAACGCCGTTGCCGATGGCGCCCTGGCGCTCGCCAGCTTTGGAATTCAGGACTTTCTCGTCTTCAACCTGCCCGACCTCGGCCAGACGCCATACCTCAATCTCTACGAGGGGACATCCATTTTCCCGCAGGGCGCGAAAGCCGCCGCCGCGTCGGGTTCGGCGGCGTTCAACAGCACCATCGCCACCCGGATCGGCGAACTCCGAACGGCCGGCTACAACGTCATCGACATTGACATGGCCGCTCTCTTCGACGCCCTTCTCGCCGATCCAACCCAGTTCGGGCTTGAAGACGCGACGCTCCCCTGCCTGTTCCTCCCCGGCACCGGCGCTTTTTTCGGGCAACCCGATACCTGCGGCGGGGGCGAGGCTCTCGACCGCGCCTTCTACGACTGGCTTCACCCCAATTCCGTCGTCCACGCGCAGATCGCCGACGTGGTTCGCAAAGCCGGCGTGATGCAGGACCCGATCCACGCCCCGCTGCCCGCTCCAGCCTTCCTGCTGCTCGGCGGCCTCGCAGCCCTCGTCACTGCCGCGCGCCGGGGCAGCCATGTGCGGAGCGGAGCATAGCACCGGCATCTCGCCCGCAACGCTGGCTGCCTTCAGCGGGCGTTCTCGAACCCGCGCACGCTCCGCGCCAGATCCAGGAACGTCCGGATCAGTCTGCCCGAAGCGCGCTCGCGCAGGCAGATCAGCGCCTCGTCCATGATGATCTGGCAGTCCTCGATCTCGATCGGCACCAGGCGGTCGTCGCGGCCGAACTCGGCCCGGCTGACGATGCCGACGCCCGACCCGGCCGCCACGAGCTCGCGCACCGCCTCGCGCCCCTGCGCCTCGATCGACGGCGCGGACCGTCAGCCCTCGCTCGGCGGCGGCCGCCTCGAAATCCCGCCGCGTCTTCGATCCCGGCTCGCGCAGCACCAGCGGCGCGTCGGCGATCTCGGCCAGCGCGCATGCGCCCGCGCCCGGCGAGCGGGTGGTCCCGGGCGACGAAGGCGATCAGCGGCGAGGCGCCGAGCGGCACGATCTCGAACTCGTCCGTCCGCGGGATCTCGCCCAGCACGCCGAGCTCGGCGTCGTAGGCGTGCAGGGCCGCGGCGACCTCCTCCGAATTGCCCGAGGTGATGACGATCTCGATGCGCGGATGCTGCCGGCGGAAGACTGCCGAGCACGTGCAGCAGGTGGTGCGCGCTGTCGGCGATGACGCGCAGCCGGCCCGAGCGGAGCGCCCGCGTCTCGGCCAGCAGCTCGGCGGCCTGCCGCTCGGCCTCGAACAGGCGCTGGGTGATGGCGAGCAGCCGCTGCCCGGCGCTCGTCAGCACGACCCGGCGCTTCTCCGCGATTGAAGAGGAGGACGTCGTACTCCTCCTCGAGCTTGCGGACCTGGTCCGAAACCGCCGGCTGGCTCAGCGACAGCGCCTCGGCGGCGCGGCTGAAGCCGCCGCAGATGGCGACGTGGTGGAACGCCCGGAGCTGAACGTAGCGCATCCGCCACCCTTCATCGCTCGAATCGATCGAGGGATCAGATATAACGATTTGAGTGATAATGCGGTAAGGAGTCTCATGTCCTTTCGTGCCCGGCAGCGGACCCGGGCAGACGGATGCGCCATGCGATGGCGAGCTTCCGGCCCACGCTGCCGTACCGAGTGTGAGGCGTTCGCATGTCGCTGTCCTATCTCGTGCTGCACCTGGCCGGCGCGGTCGCGCTGCTGCTCTGGGCCGATCCGCATGGTGCGCACCGGCGTCGAGCGCGCGCAGGGAGCGGCGCTGCGCCGGACGCTCAGGCGCTGGAAGGGCGGCTGGGTCCAGGCGGCGCTCGCCGGCACAGGGCATCGCCGTCCTGCTGCAGAGCTCGACCGCCGTGGCGCTGCTGGCCTCGGGCTTCGCGGCCAGCGGCATCGTCACGGTGCCGGTCGCCACCGCCATGCTGCTCGGCGGCGATCTCGGCTCGGCGCTCGTCGTCAAGATCCTGTCCTTCCAGCTCGACTGGCTGGTGCCGATCCTGCTGCGTGATCGGCACCGCCCTGTTCTTCAAGGGCGCGCGGCGCGGCGTGCGCCAGGCCGGGCGCATCCTGGTCGGCGTCGCGCTGGTGCTCGTCGCGCTGCAGATGATCGCCGATCGCGACGGCGCCGCTGCGCCAGAGCGAGCTCTTGCCCGTCGTCGTCTCGTATCTCAGCGACGACGTCGTCACGGCCTTCCTGATCGGCGCGCTGTTCACCTGGGCCGTGCATTCGAGCATCGCCACGGTGCTGCTGATCGCGACGCTGGCGGCGCAGGGCCTGCTGCCGGTCGAGCTCGGCGTCTCGCTGGTGCTCGGCGCCAATCTCGGTGCCGGGATCATCGCCGTCGCGCTGACGCGCGGGGCGGAGCCGGCGGCGCGCTGCGTGCCGATGGCGAACCTGCTGTTCCGCGGCGTCGGCGCGCTCGTCGTGCTGCCGCTCTGGCACGCCTATCAGCCGTCGCTTGACCTGCTCGGCTCCGGCCCTGGCCGAGGAGCTCGTCAACCTGCACCTCGCCTTCAACGCGGGGCTGGCGATCCTCTGCCTGCCTTTGGTCGGGCGTCGCCCACCGCTTCGTGCCGCCGCTTCGTGCCGCAGGGGCCCGCGACCGAGGGGCCGCTCGGGCCGCGGATCAGCGCGCTCGACCCATCGCTCGTCACCTCGCCGCATCTCGCGCTCTCCAGCGCCACGCGCGAGGTGCTGCACATGGCGGAGATCATCGAGCGCATGCTCGGCCCGGTGATGGATCTCTTCGAATCCGGCGACCGCGAGCGCATGAAGGCGATCCGGCGCATGGACGCCGAGGTCAACCAGACCCATTCCGACATCAAGCTCTACCTCGCCGAGATCACCCGCGCACGAGCTCCGCGCCGAGGATGCGCGGCGCGCCATGGAGCTGACGAACGCCGCGATCAACATGGAGCATGTCGGGCGACATCATCGCCAAGGGCCTGCTCAAGCTCGCCGACCAGAAGGCGGCCGAGCAGCTCAGCTTCTCGCCCGAGGGCTGGCAGGAGCTGACCGACCTGCATGACCGGGTGATGGCCAACATCCAGCTGGCGCTGAACGTGCTGGTCTCGGGCGACATCGAGACGGCGCGCCAGCTGGTCGCCGAGAAGGACCGGATGCGCGAGCTCGAGCGGCGCAGCCACGAGTGCCACCTCAAACGGCTGCAGACCGGCACCGTGCAGAGCATCGAGACGAGCGAGATCCACCTCGAGACGATCCGCGCGCTGAAGCAGATCAACTCGCTCTTCGCCTCGGTCGCCTACCCGATCCTGGCCGAGGCCGGCGAACTGCTCGAGACCCGATTGGCGCGGGCGGGCTGAGCCTCCGCGAGGCATCGACCCAGCCTATCAAAAGCATCTACCTTATCGATTTTACAGATGCGTCCCGCTGGGGCAGGATGCGTGCCGCTGCTGCCAGTGGCGAGCGGGACGAAAACAATGCTGATTGAGAGACAGACCGCGCGCGCGACGGGATTTCCGGACCCCGCGGAGGGCGAGCCGTTCCTGCTGACGCCCGGACCCCTGACGACGGCGCTCGAGGTCAAGCAGGCGATGCTGCGCGACTGGGGCTCGTGGGACGGCGACTTCCGCGCCATGACTGCCGACCTCCGCCGCCGGCTGGTCGCCATCTCGGGCGGCGGCGAGGACTGGGACTGCGTGCCGATGCAGGGCAGCGGCACCTTCGCGGTCGAGGCGATGCTCGGCAGCTTCATCCCGCGCGAGGGCAAGGCGCTGGTGCTGGCGAACGGCGCCTATGGGCTGCGCATCGCCCAGACGCTGCAGTATATGGGCCGCGCGCACACGCTGATCGACAAGGGCGACTACCTGCCCCCGCGCGGGTCCGAGGTCGCGGCGGCGCTCGACGCCGACCCCGGCATCACGCATGTCGTGCTGGTGCATTGCGAGACCTCGTCCGGCATCCTGAACCCGGTCGAGGAGATCGCCGCGGTCGACGGCGGAACGGGGCCGCAAGTTCCTGCTCAATTCGATGAGCGCCTTCGGCGCGCTGCCGCTCGACCTCTCGCGGCTGCCGGTCGAGGCGGTCGTCTCGTCGGCCAACAAGTGCATCGAGGGCGTGCCGGGCTTCGGCTTCGTGCTGGCGCGCAAGCAGACGCTGGCGGCGGCCGAGGGCCGCTGCCATTCGCTCAGCCTCGATCTGCACGCCGCAGTGGGCGTACATGGAGAAGACCGGCCAGTGGCGCTACACGCCGCCGACCCATGCGGTCGCGGCCTTCCTCAAGGCGCTCGACCTGCACGCGGCCGAGGGCGGCGCAGCCCGGCCGGCTCGCGCGCTACACGGCGAACCGGGACGCGATCGTCGCGGGCATGCGCAAGCTCGGCTTCGAGACGCTGCTCGAGGACCGCTGGCTGTCGCCGATCATCGTCACCTTCTTCAACCCGGCGCATCCCGGTTTCGAGTTCGGCCGGTTCTATGACCTGCTGAAGGCGCGCGGCTTCATCATCTACCCCGGGAAGCTGACCGTGGTCGACAGCTTCCGCATCGGCTGCATCGGCCGGATGGACGCGGGCGTCATGCGCCGCGTCGTGGCCGCCGCCGGCGAGGCGCTGGCAGAGATGGGGGTCGACGACGCCGCCCCGCCAGCCGAGGCGCTGGCCGAGCGCGAGAAGCTGAGAAGGGCCGCGGCATGAACAGGATCGACAGGACGCCCGTGCAGGCAAACGGGCGCAACTATCCCTGGCCCAAGGTGCCGGCGGTGGCCATCTGCCTCGACGGCTGCGAGCCCGCCTATCTCGACGCGGCGATCGCCGCCGGGCTGATGCCGGCGCTCGAGCGCGTGACGGCGAAGGGGACGAGCCGGATCGCGCACTCGGCCATGCCGAGCTTCACCAACCCGAACAACCTCTCGATCGCCACCGGCGCGCCGCCCGCCGTGCACGGCATCTGCGGCAACTACCTCTTCGAGCCCGAGACGGGCGAGGAGGTGATGATGAACGACCCGCGTTTCCTGCGCGCGCCGACGGTCTTCTCGGCCTTCCAGAACGGCCGGCGCCAAGGTCGCGGTCGTCACCGCCAAGGACAAGCTGCGCGCGCTGCTGGGCCACGGGCTCGATTGCGCGGGCGGGCGCGCCGTCTGCTTCTCGTCGGAAAAGGCCGACGCGACCACCGAGGCAGGTCAACGGCATCGAGAACGCCGCGAAATGGCTCGGCCGCCCGGTGCCGGAGGTCTATTCGGCCGACCTCTCCGAATTCGTCTTCGCCGCCGGCGTCAAGCTGCTGCTCGAGGATTTCCGCCCGGACCTCATGTACCTGACGACGACCGACTACGTGCAGCACAAGTACGCGCCGGGCACCGAGGGCGCCAACGCCTTCTACGCGATGTTCGACCGCTACCTGGCGCAGCTCGACGAGATGGGCGCAGCCATCGTCGTCACCGCCGACCACGGCATGAAGCCGAAGCACCTGGCGGACGGCTCGCCGGCGGTCATCTACCTGCAGGACCTGCTCGACGAGTGGCTCGGCAAGGACCGGGCGCGCGTGATCCTGCCGATCACCGACCCCTATGTCGTCCACCACGGCGCGCTCGGCTCCTATGCCACCGCCTACCTGCCGGCCGGCGACGGATGCCGGCGGCCCTGGCCCGGCGCCTGCGCCGCCGTCGCCGGGGATGCAGCTGGTGCTGACCCGCGACGAGGCGGTGCGGCGCTTCGAGCTGCCGCCCGACCGGATCGGCGACGTCGTGCTGGTCTCGACCGAGAACATGACGATCGGCACCTCGGCCGACCGGCACGACCTCTCCGGCCTGACCGAGCCGCTGCGCAGCCATGGCGGGCTGACCGAGCAGGAAGTGCCCTTCATCGTCAACCGCCGGATCGAGCTGCCGCGAGGCGCCCGCGCTGCGCAATTTCGACGCCTTCTTCTACGCCGCCACCGCCGCGGCGCTCTGAGGACCGACCATGCCCGACACAGCCCTCCAACTCCGCACGAGCCGATGCGCATCGCCGGCCGCAAGGTCGACGCCGACGGCGTCATCGAGGTGCGCTATCCCTACACCGGCGAGGTGATCGGCACGGTGCCGGCCGGCCGCCGCGAGCACGCCCGGCGCGCCTTCGAGGCGGCCGCCGGCTACCGCTCGAAGCTCACCCGCTACGAGCGCCAGCAGATCCTGTTCCGCGCCGCCGACGCCATCGTCGCCCGGCGCGACGAGCTCTCCGACCTCATCACGCTGGAGCTCGGCATCTCGAAGAAGGATTCGGCCTACGAGGTCGGGCGCGCCTATGACGTCTTCACGCTGGCCGGCCAGATGGCGATCCAGGACGACGGCGAGATCTATTCCTGCGACCTGACCCCGCACGGCAAGGCGCGCCGCATCTTCACGACGCGCGAGCCGCTGACGGCGATCTCGGCGATCACGCCCTTCAACCACCCGCTCAACATGGTGGCGCACAAGATCGCGCCGGCCATCGCCACCAACAACTGCGTGGTCTGCAAGCAGACCGAGCTGACGCCGATGACGGCGCTGGTGCTGGCCGACATCCTCTACGAGGCCGGGCTGCCGCCGGAGATGTTCTCGGTCGTGACCGGCTGGCCGACCGAGATCGGCGACGAGATGATCGAGAACCCGGCCATCGAGCTCATCACCTTCACCGGCAGCGTCGGCGTCGGCAAGATGATCGCCGAGCGCGCGGGTTACCGGCGCACGGTGCTGGAGCTCGGCGGCAACGACCCGCTGATCGTGCTGAACGACCTGTCGGACGACGACCTCGCCAAGGCCGCGGACCTGGCGGTGGCGGGCGCGACCAAGAACTCGGGCCAGCGCTGCACGGCGGTCAAGCGCATCCTGGCGCAGGAGTCGATTGCCGACCGGCTGGTGCCGATGATCCTCGAGCGGGCGAAGAAGATCCGCTTCGGCGACCCGATGGACCCGGAGACGGATCTCGGCACCGTGGTCGACGAAAAGGCGGCGGCCCTGTTCGAGGGCCGCGTCCACGACGCGGCGGAGAAGGGGGCCGAGATCCTCTATGACCCGGGCCGCAAGGGCGCGCTGCTGCCGCCCATCGTGGTCGACCGCGTGCCCGCCGAGGCCGAGCTGGTGCGCGAGGAAACCTTCGGCCCGGTCATCCCCGTCATCCGCGTGCCGGACGACGACGAGGCGACCATCGCCGTCTCGAACTCGACCGCCTTCGGCCTGTCCTCCGGCGTCTGCACGAACGACTGGCGGCGGATGCAGGCCTATATCGCCGGGCTGAAGGTCGGCACCGTGAACATCTGGGAGGTGCCCGGCTACCGCACCGAGATGTCGCCCTTCGGCGGCATCAAGGATTCCGGCCTCGGCTACAAGGAAGGCGTGGTCGAGGCGATGAAGAGCTACACCAACGTCAAGACCTTCTCGCTGCCCTGGAGCTGAGCCGCCGCCGATGGAGCATGGCGAAGGCGACGGCAACCGCTCGGATGCGCGGGCGCGCTGGCAGGCGGCGAACACCGGCGCGCCCGAGCGCGACCTGCTCGCGCGCGACGCCGCGGCGTTCCTGCACCAGGACCTCTCCACGCCCTGCCTGACCACCGTCGCCAAGGCCGAGGGCATCTGGATCGAGGACCACTCCGGCCGGCGCTGGATGGATTTCCACGGCAACTCGGTCCACCACATCGGCTATGCGCATCCGCGCGTGCTGGCGGCGATCCGCGACCAGCTGGACCGGCTGAGCTTCGCGCCGCGCCGCTTCGCCTGCGAGCCGGCGGTGGAGCTGGCCGAGAAGCTCGGCGCCATCGCGCCCGGCGCAGGCGCCGAAGAAGGTCCTGTTCACCACCGGCGGCTCGGACGCCGTCGAGGTGGCGCTGAAGATCGCGCGCGCCGCGACCGGCCGCTTCAAGACGCTGTCCTTCTGGGACGCCTTCCACGGCGCCGGCTTCGGCGCGGCCTCGGTCGGCGGCGAGGCGACCTTCCGCTCCGGCCCGGCCGGCCCGCTGCTGCCGGGCGCCGAGCATGTCGCGCCCTTTGCCTGCTATCGCTGCCCCTACGGCCATCCGGGCCCGGAGGCCTGCGGCATCGCCTGCGCCGGCATGGTCGAGTACGTGCTGGCGCGCGAGGGCGACATCGCCGCCGTCGTCGCCGAGCCGATGCGGGCGGTGCCTTACGTCGCCCCGCCGGGGTTCTGGGCGCGCGTGCGCGCGGCGTGCGACCGGCACGGCGACGCTGCTGATCTTCGACGAGATCCCGACGGGCCTCGGCAAGACGGGCGCGATGTTCGCCTCCGAGCACGAGGGCGTCGTCCCCGACATCACCGTGCTCGGCAAGGCGCTGGGCGGCGCCGTGCTGCCGATCGCGGCCGTCATCGCCGACGCCCGGCTCGACGTCGCCGGCGCCTGGGCGATCGGCCACTACACGCACGAGAAGAACCCGGTCACGGCGCGCGCGGCGCTGCGAGACGATCGCCGTCATCGAGGAGGAGGGGCTGGTGCAGCGCTCGGCCGAACTCGGCGCGCCACATGCGCGCGCGCCTCGAGGAGCTGGCCTTGCGCTGCCCGCGCATCGGCGAGATCCGCGGGCGTGGGCTGATGCAGGGCGTCGAGCTCGTCACCGACCGCGACAGCCGCGAGGCCGACCCGGCGCTGGCCGAGCGCGTGCTCTATCGCTGCCTTGAAGACGGGCTGAGCTTCAAGACCACGATGGGCAATGTGCTGACGCTGTCGCCGCCGCTCGTCATCGCGCGAGCCGATCTCGACCGCGCCCTCGACATCGTCGAGGCTGCCCTGCTGGAGGGCGCCGGCCGCGCCGCATGAGTCACACCGCCCTCGTCATGGTGCTGGTCGCCGCGGTGCTGCACGCCAGCTGGAACGCGATCGTCAAGCGGGCGGGCGACCGCGCCATCGCCATGGCCGCCGTCGCCGCCGCGCACGCGGTCGTCGGCGGCGTCGCGCTCGCCTTCGTTGGTCCGCCGGCCGCCTCCTCCTGGCCGTTCATCATCGCCTCGGCGATCATCCACTACGCCTATTACGCCTTCCTCTTCCTGTCCTACCGCTTCGGCGACCTCAGCCATGTCTACCCGATCGCCCGCGGCATCGCGCCGATGCTGGTGGCGCTCGGCGCGCTGGTCTTCGCCGGCGAGACGCTGGTGCCCAAGGCCTGGGGCGGGGTCATCACCGTCTCGCTCGGCATCGGCCTGCTGGCGCTGCGCCGCAACGGCGCCGTCGCGGCCGAGCGCTCGGCCGTGCTGGCGGCGCTCGCCACCGGCCTGATGATCGCCAGCTACTCGGTCGTCGACGGCATCGGCATCCGGTTGAGCGAGGTGCCGGCGGGCTACATCGCCTGGATCTTCTTTCTCGAGTTCCCGATCACGCTCGGCATCCTCTGGCACCGGCGGGCGATGCTCGCTCAGCGTCCCGGCACGGCCGGTCGCGATCGCCTTTTCGGGCGGGCTGCTTTCGGTGCTCGCCTACGGCCTCGTCCTCTATGCCAAGACCATCGCGCCGCTCGCTGCCGTCTCGGCCGTGCGGGAATCGAGCGTCATCATCGCCGCCCTGATCGGTGTCGTTCTCTTCCACGAGCGGCCCTGGGGACGGCGCGTCGTCGCCGCGATGATCGTGGCACTCGGCGTGATCCTGCTCGCGACGGCCAAGCAGGCCGGGTCATGACGTCCGCCGGCGGGAAGCCGGTCAGGAGCTGCCCCGCCACAAAGGCCACGCCGGGTCGCGCAGACGCTTGCCGCTTGACTCGGCAAGGCCATGCGCTCGACTGAATGAGCGTGCCACGCAGGACCCGGAGCGTCGCTTGGAACCGCACCCGGCATTTGTCGGACGAGTGATCCCGCGCCTCGTCGCGCTGGGGCCGTTCGCCTGCGCTGGCTGACATTGGCCGATCTGGACGAGGACTTTGCCGCCGTCACGGAGAGCGAGGCCGAGCTTCTCTCGCGCTTTCACAGAAAATGGCCGAAGGGACTTGACGAAGCAGGCGAACGCCCTCGATCTGGCTTGGCACCAGCGCGAGTTCCAGGCGAACCGCAGCTTCGCCTGGGTGATCGGGACCGGACGACCGGTGCTTACCTCGGTTGCGCCTATGTCTATCTCGGCTGGTCGGCGGAAGGCCCGCTGCAGCCATGGTGGTGGTTCCGGACATCCGTGGCGCAGCGAGACGATCTCCCCGCTTCAGGGGCCTTTTTCTCGGCTGGCTGAGTGGTGCACCCTGGCCTGAGCTGCCGATCGTCGTCGGCGACGACCTGTAGAGAAGCTGGCCACCAATACGGATTCCGCCTGCCGGCTTACGTCCTGACGGGCTTCCTCGGCGTGCACGAAGAGATCGCGAGCGCCAGCGCTGAGACGAGCCGGGAGTTCGACCAGATGGCAGCGCCTGCACGCCCTGTTCACCCGTGAGCAAACGCGTAAGTCATTGATGTAGCAGGCAGCTAATGACGCCATCAACGCATGGAAAGGGATTGGGTGCGCTTGCGGCATGCCCTGCCGGTCGATCAGGTCGGACCAGGTTTGGGAGCCAGAGCGCGAGGCCCGGGAAGATCATGAGGATCACGATCATCATGAGGACGAAGGGCAGCGCGCCCCAGGCGACGTCGTTGAAGGCGCCCCCTCGCGTACGGATGCCCTGAACGACGTAGAGGTTGACGCCGATCGGCGGCGTGATCAGCGCCGTCTCCATGAGCACCGTGATCAGGATTCCGAACCAGACCGGGTCATATCCCATCTGCACGACCAGCGGGAACACGACCGGCACGGTCGTCAGCAGCATGGAGAGCGTCTCCATGAACATGCCCAGGATCAGGTAGAAGACGATCAGCGCCACGCTGGGGAACGTGTAGAGCATGATCAGCTCGGCATTGTACTTGTCCGACAGCTCGCGCCGCAGGACCGGCTCGTAGGCCTCGGCCGCCTTCTTGTAGGTGTCGAGATCCTGGATCACGCTGCCCAGATCCAGCCCCTCGAGCGCCGGGCTGTCCTTGCTGGTGTAGCTCGTCAGCGCGTGCACGGCGTCATAAGTGCCGAGCGACAGCAGGCGCATCACCTCGAAGCCCGAGACCCCGAGCTCGGAGTAGGGCTTGGGCATTGGCGGTGATCTTGCCGCCGGCTGTGACCGGCTGTGACCGGCCTCGGCCACGGTTGCCGGTACGGTGCCGTGCGGGCAGAATAAGATGATCCCGTCGGAAGGAGCGCCGATGACTGCGAACCAACACGCCAGCCTGCGAGAGCAGCCCGTCGGCGCGATCCGCCAGCGCATTCGCTAGGGCGCCTATCGCGGCCACACGGCGGGGCTGGCGCCCGGCCGGTTGCAGGCCAACCTGGTCGTCCTGCCCGGGGCCTGGGCCGACGACTTCCTCGCCTTCTGCCTCGCCGACGAGCGGCCCTGCCCGCTCGTCGGCGTCACTCGCCACGGCGACCCGGCCATGCCGATGCTGGGCGAGATCGATATCCGCACCGACGTGCCCAGCTACAACGTCTATCGGGACGGTTGGCTGGAAGGATCAATCGTTGACATCGCCGAGCTCTGGACCGGGGACATGGTGGGCTTTGCGCTCGGCTGCTCGTTCACGTTCGAGCGAGCATTGGCCGAGGTCGGCGTGCCCATGCACCACATCGCCGAGAACAGGACCGTCTCGAGGTACCGCACGAACATCGCGCTGGCGCCCGCCGGCCCGTTCCGGGGCGAGACGCGCGGGCATGGCGCGTGCAAATGATCGCTCGTTCCGAAAGAATGCGCGGCACCTGTTGCAGCGGAGGAAAGACCCATTGTCCGATCAGCTGTCCCTTCTCGGCGTGAAGGGCGGACCGGCGATCCGCCCGGGGTCCAGCATGCCGACCTCGATCCTTCTGCGCCTCGGCGGGCGGACGATCGTCATCGACGCCGGTCTGGGCGTGACGCGGGCGATCTGCGACCGGGGGGTGCGATTGACCGAGATCGACCTCGTCTTCGTCACGCATCTCCATTCCGACCATTACCTCGAGCTCGGGCCGCTCATCCACACCGCCTGGACCGCCGGGCTCAGTCGTCCGGTCACGGTCTTCGGCCCACCTGGCCTCGACGATTCCTGGCGCGCCTTCCTCGCGTCGATGACGTTCGACATCGCGATCCGGATCGAGGACGAAGGGCGCCCGCCGCTGTCCGAGCTGGTCGAGATCAGGACGCTCGGAGATGGCGAAGTGCTGTCGCAGGACGGGCTGACCGTGACGGCGCTGCGCAACGTGCATCCGCCGATCGAGGACAGCTTCGCGCTGCGCTTCGAGGGCAACGGCAAGCGCATCGTCCTGTCGGGCGACACGGCATACCTGCCGGCGATGATCCCGTTCGCGCGCGACGCCGACCTCCTGGTGCACGAGGCGATGCTGACCGAGGGAGTCGACGCGCTGGTCGCCCGGGTGCCGAACGGCGGAGAGCGCCTCCGCCAGCACATCCTGCGAAGCCATACGACCGCCGAGGATGCCGGCCGCATCGCCGCCGAGGCGGGCGTCGGGCGGCTGGCCCTGAACCATTTCGTCCCCGACGGAATCCCAGGCTTCGGAGAGGAGAAGTGGCAGGAGGCGGTGCGAAGGATCTGGGACGGGCCGCTCTCGATCGGCGTCGACGGGCTGACGATCGATCTCTGAGCCCGTCCCGTCGAGCAATGCGCTGGTCGGGCCAGGACGGGTCGCCCGGTGACGACGGGTGACGCCCGGTCGGGGGAGGCAACTCCGCTGGCGGGTGCCAGCCGCCTCAGGCCGCCTCTGGCCGGCGCGAACCTGCCATAGAAGCGCTCGCCCTTGGCGGCCATCTCCGCCAGCAGCGCCGGCGGCTGGAAGCGCGGGCCATGCCGCGCGGCCAGCTCCTCGCAGATCTGCGACGGCGCGCTTCGGCGCCGATCATGTCGAGCCAGGAGAGCGGCCCGCCCGACCACGGCGCGAAGCCCCAGCCGAGGATGGCGCCGACATCGCCCTCGCGGATGTCCGAGAGCACGCCCTCCTCCAGCGCGCGCACGGCCTCGAGCACCTGCGCCATCATCAGCCGGTTCTGCACCTCGTCCGACGTCGGGCTGCGCCTCGGCCGGCGGCCAGATCTCGCCCAGCCCCTCCCAGAGGCCGAGCCGCTTGCCCTTCTCGTCATAGGCGTACATGCCGGCGCCGGTTCTTGCGCCCGAGCCGCTCGCGGCGCGACCACCATCTCCTCCAGCAGGTCGTCGGCGGCGGTGCGCGGATAGGCGTCGCCCATCGCCGCCTCGCGTCGCCTGGGCGATCTTCCAGCCGAGCTCCAGCGAGGTCTCGTCGGTCAGCTGCAGCGGCCCGATCGGCATGCCGAGCTGGCTCGCCGCGTTCTCGATCAGCGCGGGCTTGACGCCCTCGGCCACCATGATCAGCCCCTCGTTGACATAAGGGATGATGCAGCGATTGGCGTAGAAGAAGCGCGCGTCGTTGACGACGATCGGCGTCTTGCGGATCTGGCGGACGAAATCGAGCGCCTTGGCCACCGCCTCCGGCCCCGTCTCGCGGCCCTTGATGATCTCGACCAGCATCATCTTCTCGACGGGCGAGAAGAAGTGGATGCCGATGAAGCGCTCGGGCCGGACGCTGGCGCGGGCGAGCTCGCTGATCGGCAGGGTCGAGGTGTTCGAGGCGAAGATCGCGTCCGCGCCGGGATCACCGCCTCGGCCTGCGCCGTCACCTCGGCCTTCAGCGCCTGGTCCTCGAAGACCGCCTCGACGACCAGGTCGCAGCCCTTCAGCCTGCCGTAATCGGCGGTGGCGGTGATCGTCGTCCAGGATCTCCTGCTTGCGCAGCTCGTCCATCCGCTTGGCCTTGACGCTGTCGGTCAGCATGCGCCTCGATCCTGGCCAGCCCGGCCTCGGCCGCCTCGCGGTCGCGGTCGACCAGCACGACCTCGATGCCGGCCAGCGCCGCGACATAGGCGATGCCGGCGCCCATCATGCCGGCGCCGAGCACGCCCAGGCTTCTTGACGCGCATGTCGGGCACGTCCTTCGGCCGCACCGCGCCCTTCTCCAGCGCCTGCTTGTTGATGAAGAGCGAGCGGATCATCGCCTCGGAGCGCGGGTCCATCAGCACGCTGGTGAACCAGCGCGCCTCGATCCTCAGCGCCGTGTCGAAGGGCACGAGCGCGCCCTCGTAGGCCGCCGACAGCATGGCGCGGGCCGCCGGGTAGACGCCCTGCGTGCGGCCATGCGTCATGACGATGCCGCCGAGGAACATCTCGAAGCCCTGCGGCGTGTAGGGCGCGCCGCCCGGCATCTTGATAGCCCTTCTCGTCCCAGGGCTTGACGATCTCGCGGTCGGTCGCCTTCAGCACCCAGGCCTTGGCGCGCGGCAGCAGCTGCGCGGCGTCGTCCTCGTCGACCACCTCGTGGATCAGCCCGATCGAGCGGGCGCGCGCGGTCGGGTACATCTTGCCCTGCAGCAGCGGCTCGCCCGCGCCCATCAGCCCCAGCATGCGGATCAGCCGCGTCGTGCCGCCGGCGCCGGGGAAGAGGCCGACCAGGATCTCGGGCAGGCCGATCCGCGCGCCGTCGCGCGCGACCGCGATCCGGTGATGGCAGGCCAGCCCGATCTCGAGCCCGATGCCCGCCGCCGTGCCGGGGCAGGCCCAGACGACCGGCTTGCCGCCCTTGTTGGTCTTCGGGTCCATGCCGGCGCGCTCGATCTTGCGCAGCAGACCATGCAGCTCCATCACCTTGGCGAAGATCGCCTCGGCCGGGTTGCCGCCGGCCTCGGCCGGCGCGCCGCTTGATGTCGGCGATCAGGTTCAGGTCCATGCCGCCGGCGAAATCGGGCTTGGCCGAGGTGATGACGATGCCCTTGACGCCCTGGTCGGCCAGCGCCGCGTCGACATGCGGCGCCGAGCTCGGCGATGCCCTGCCTCGGTCAGCACGTTCATCGCCCGGTCGGGCAGGTCCCAGGTGATGACGGCGACGCCGTCGGCGTCCACCTCCATGCGGAAGATCTCGCTCATGCCTGTTCTCCTTCGGCCAGCGGCCGCCCGTCGCGGCGGGTGAAGCGGCCATAGCCGTCCTCGTCATGGCAGACGAGGTCGTGATCGGAATAGTGGCAGGTGTCGCGCTCGGGCCGCATGCCGATCTCGAGGATCGTCGCCGGCCGGTCCGAGCGGTTCGACGACGTGTGCCCGTTCGCGTCGCCGGCGCGGAAGCCCGCCGCCTCGCCGGCGCGCAGCACGCGTCTCGCCCGACGTCGTCCACCAGCACCACCTCGCCGTCGACGACGAAGACCATCTCGTCCTCGACCTCGTGCCAGTGCCGCAGCGACGAGGCGACGCCGGGCGGCAGCGTCGTGAGATTGACGCCGATCTTGGTCAGCCCCGCCGCGTCGCCCGAGCCGCCGCCGAACGCGCCCGGCGAACTGCTCGGCCAGGGCGCCGGATAGTCCGACCCCTCCGAGACCGGCGCGCTCTCGATGTCGATCTTCGGCAACAAGTCTCCCCGCCTGCGCCTAGCGATGCATAATCAGACTTGCCGGCGAGATCATATTGCTCTGTCGCACGCCTTTCGCACTGGTACCGGTCATCATTAGATACAAGCCATGCCGTTCGATCAAAGTGGCGGCCTCTTCGATCTTCACGACATAACGATAAGGTGCCTTGCCGCCATTGGCGGGGTCTCCAAGCACGAGTTGCCCGTGTTCATCTACATGGGGCGCCCAATCCGAAGCGGGCGCATCCCTTCGCTCGATTCTCATATCCTCACACCCGCTCGATCACCGTCGCGGCGCCCATGCCCGAGGCGACGCAGAGCGTGATCAGCGCCGTCGCGCCGCCCGTCCGCTCGAGCTCGTCGAGCGCCGTGCCGAGCAGCATCGCGCCCGTGGCGCCCAGCGGGTGGCCCATCGCGATGGCGCCGCCGTTCGGGTTGACCCGCTCGGGGTCGACCCCGAACTCGTGCATGAACATCAGCGGCACGGCGGCAAAGGCCTCGTTGACCTCGAACAGGTCGATGTCGCCGACCTCCATCCCCGCCGCGGCCAGCGCGCGGCGCGTCGCCGGCAGCGGCCCGGTCAGCATGATCGAGGGCTCGCTCCCGACCTTGCGAGGTCGCGCGCACCCGGGCGCGCGGCGTCAGGCCCAGCCGCTCGCCGGCCTCGCTGCGAGCCGACCAGCACCGCCGCCGCCCCGTCGACGATGCCGGACGAGTTCCCCGCATGGTGGACGTGGTTGATCCGCTCGACATCCGGGTAGCGCAGGATCGAGACCGCGTCGAAGCCCGGCATGGTCTCGCCCAGCTCCTTGAAGCTGGCCTTGAGCGCGCCCAGCGACTGCATGTCGGTGCCCGGCCGCATGTGCTCGTCGCGGTCGAGGATCGGCATGCCGTTCTGGTCCTTCACCGTCACCACCGAGCGGGCGAATCGCCCCTCGTCCCAGGCCCGCGCGGCGCGGCGCTGCGATTCGACCGCATAGGCGTCGACATCGTCGCGGCTGAAGCCATAGCGCGTGGCGATCAGGTCGGCGCCGATGCCCTGCGGCACGAAATAGGACTTCATGGCGAGGTAGGGGTCGACGGCGATCGCGAACCCGTCCGAGCCCATCTTGACCCGGCTCATCATCTCGACGCCGCCCGCGACGTAGAGGTCGCCCGCCCCGCCCCGCACCTGGTTGGCGGCGAGGTTCACCGCCTCGAGCCCGCTGGCGCAGAAGCGGTTGATCTGCAGCCCGGGCGTGCGCTCGTCCCAGCCGGCATAGAGCACGGCCGAGCGCGCGATGTCGCCGCCCTGCTCGGCCACCGGCGTGACGCAGCCCCAGATGACGTCCTCGACCTGGGCGTGTCCAGGTTGGTCCGGTCGCGCAGCGCGTTCAGCACCTCGGCCGACAGGCGCAGCGAGGTCACCTCGTGCAGGCTGCCATCGGCCTTGCCGCGGCCGCGCGGGCTGCGCACGCGCGTCGTAGATGTAGGCGTCCGGGATTGGCGTCATCGGTCCTCCCCTGCCGGCCGGCCGCCGGCGCGACCGGAACCTGGCGCGAGGTGACGTTCACCGGCCGCCTCGCCCGGCCGGCCGCCGGTCTCCCAGCCGGGCAGGCCGTCGGCCAGCTTCAGCCAGGCGACCCGGCTCTCGATGCCGTAATGGTGGTCGGGCGGCGCGATGCCGGATCGTCCAGCGTGCCGATCATCAGCTCGATCTCGTCCTCGGGCCGACGAAGTCGCGGAAGAACAGCGGCGTGCCGCAGCGCGCGCAGAACCCGCGCTCGGCGATGTCCGAGCTCGCCCAGGTCGAGGGCGTGCCCTGCCACTCGACGCCCGCGCGCGGTGACGAGCGGCGCGAAGACGTTGCCGGCCGCGCGCTGGCACATCCGGCAATGGCAGATGCCGGCCGAGCCCAGCGGCTCGGTCACGCGGTAGCGCACGGCGCCGCACTGGCAGCCGCCGGTTGCATCGTTCAGCGTGGTGTCGCTCATGCAGCCTCCATCGGGTGGCCCGGCATCAGGTCGTGCGGGTGCTTCCAGCGCGGCAGCGCGGCGATCCGGTCGCGCCAGGCGACGACGTTCGGCACCGTGCCCCAGTCGAAATCGTAGTGCTCGGTGTAGAACATGTAGCCCACGCAGGAGAGATCCGCCGTCGAGAATTCGTCGCCGACGATCCAGTTCGCGCCCCTCGAGGTGCCGGTCGAGCACCTTCAGCGCGGCGACCGCCCGGCCCTTCAGGAATGCGATCACGTCCGCATTGCGCTTCTCCTCGGGCAGGAAATTCGCCAGGAACCGCCAGGTCGCCAGGTTCGCGGTCAACTTGTGGTTGTCCCAGAGGATCCAGCGCCAGGCCTCGCGCTCGTCGGCGCGCCGATAGCGGCCGAGCGTGTCCGTCAGATAGTCGAGGATGATGCCCGACTGGCTGAGCGTCGTGCCGCGATGCTCCAGCACCGGCACCTCGGCCATGGCGTTCAGCGCGACGAACTCGGGGCTGCGGTGGGCGCCCTTGAAGAAGTCGACCCAGACAGGCTCCCAGTCGGCCCCGGCCAGCTCCAGCGCCAGCGCCACCTTATAGGCGTTGCCCGACTGGGCGAAGCAGTGCAGTCGGTATTCGGCCATGCTTGTCTCCCCTCGCAACGGCGGCACAGGTCCCCGATCGCAGGTCCCATCGCAGGTCATCGCAGGTCCCGGTCGCAAGTGCCCGGTCCCGCCCGGGCCCCTCGTTAGCCGCTGGCGCGAGCGGCCGCCAGAGGCTCGCGCCTGCGTTGATCCGGACAAAACTCACCCGCCGCCGGCGTTGACATAGGTGGCGGCGGCCTCGAGGTCGACCGCCGGCACCAGCGCCGTGGAGCTTGCAGCCCTGCCGATGGCGACGATGCCTGGCTACGCCGCCGACGAGAGATGGGCGCGCAGAAAGCTGCCGGCCGCTGCGTTCGCGCGCCGCCCATCGGCCAGGCGGGCGGCCCAGAGCATCCAGGCGTGGATCATATGCGGCCAGACCTCGAGCCTGACGGGCACGTCGGCCGCGCCGAGCGCCCGCGCGAGCCTGAGGGAGTCGTCGAGCAGCGTCTCGGCCGAGCCCACCTGGATCAGCACGGGCGGCAGCCCCGCCAGATCGGCGAACAGCGGCGAGACCAGCGGGTCGCGCGCCGCGTGCCCCGCCAGATAGGCCTCGGCCAGGCTCTCCAGATAGGCGCGGTGGATCAGCGGATCGACCGCGTCCTTCTCCGCCATGCTGGCCCCGCTCATCGTCAGGTCGACCCAGGGCGAGACCAGCCAGGCGCAGCCCGGCAGCGGCTCGCCCGATGCGCGCAGGCGCAGGAGGCAAGCAAGCGTCAGCCCGCCGCCCGCGCTGTCGCCGCCGATGGCGATCCGCTCCGGCGCCAATCCCTCTCCGCGAAGAAAGCGCCAAGCGGCCAGCGCGTCCTCAAGCGCCGCCGGATAGGGATGCTCGGGCGCCAGCCGATAGCCGAGCGCCAGTACCCGCACCCCGGCCGCGCACCCGATGCCGGCCGCCATCGGGCGGTGACTGCGGATCGAGCCCGAGCAATAGCCGCCGCCATGCAGCAGCAGGATCGCGCGATCGTGATCCGCGCCGGGCGCCTGCGACCACTCCGCCGGCACGCCGCCGATCTCGATCGGCTCGAAGGCGACGTCGCCCGGCAGCGGATCGACGGCCGTCACCTCCTCGATCCGCGCCCGGCGCTCGGCCCATCCCACCGGCCGCGGCTTGGCCCCGAGCAGCGCCCGAACGCCGTCGATCTCGCTGGTCATCCCCCCTCCAGCCCGAGCCCCCATGCCGGCAAGTGCTTATCATGCCGGCATGGCCGAAACCATGCGCTCTCCCGCAGGGCGGGTGCTCGCACGCGTCGGGTGAGCGGCGGTGACCGGCCCGGCCCGGGCTCAGAACGCCTCGGCCGGCAGGTCCATGACGGGCTCGGCGCCCGTTTCGATGCGGGCGAGCCGGAGCTGGGTCTCGGGCAGCACGCGCTTCATGTAATAGCGCCCGGTCGCCAGCTTGTTGAGGTAGTACTGCGTGTCCTCGGCGCCCGCCTCGATGCGCCCGCTGCGCCGCCTTGGCCTGCCGCGCCCAGCGAGAGGGCCATGCAGACCAAGCCGAACAGATGGAGGAAGTCGACCGACCCCGCCAGCGCGTTGTTGGGGTTCTTCATGCCGGCGCGCATGAAGTACATGGCGGCCGACTGCAGGTCCTTGGACGCCGCCTTGAGCGGGTCGAGGAAGTCGCGCATCAGCGCGAGATCGTGCTCGTTGTCCTTGATATAGCCCTTGACGTATTCGAAGAACGCCATGATCGGCTTGCCGGCCTTCAGCCCCAGCTTGCGGCCGACCAGGTCCATGGCCTGCACCGCCGTCGTGCCTTCGTAGATCATGGTGATCCGGGCGTCGCGGACGAACTGCGACATTCCCGTCTCCTCGATATAGCCGTGCCCGCCGAAGACCTGCTGCGCCTCGGCCGTCAGCCGGTAGCCCTCCTCCGTCAAAAACCCTTTCACCACAGGGGTCAGCAGGGCCAGCACGTCGGCCGCCCGCTCGCGCTCGGCCGCGTCGGCGTGCCGCTTCTCGGCATCGAGCAGCAGCGTCACCCAGGAGATAAAGCCGATCCCGCCCTCGACGAAGCTCTTCTGGTCGAGCAGCAGCCGGCGCACGTCGGGATGCACGATCAGCGGATCGGCCGGCCCGTCGGGGTTCTCCGCCCCCGTCACGGCGCGGCCCTGCAGCCGCTCCTTGGCATAGGAAGCTGCCGCCTGGTAGGCTGCCGAGGCGACCGCCAGCCCCTGCATGCCGACCAGCAGCCGCGCCTCGTTCATCATCGTGAACATTGCCCGCAGCCCCTTGTTCGGCTCGCCGATCAAGTAGCCCGTGGCACCATCATAGTTCATCACGCAGGTCGCGTTGCCGTGGATGCCCATCTTCTCTTCGAGCTTTCCACAGGCCAACGCATTCCGCTGGCCTAGGCTGCCGTCGTCGTTCACCAGGAACTTCGGCACGACGAAAAGAGATATGCCGCGCGTGCCTTCGGGCGCGTCCGGCAGCCGGGCCAGGACAAGGTGGACGATGTTCTCGGCCAGGTCGTGCTCGCCCGACGAGATGAAGATCTTCTGCCCGGTGATGCGATAGCTGCCGTCGGCGCCCGCGGTGTCGGCCGGCACGGCGCGGGTGCGCAGCAGCCCCAGATCCGTGCCGCAATGCGGCTCGGTCAGGTTCATCGTGCCGGTCCATTCGCCCGAGACCAGCTTGGGCAGATAGGTGCGCCTCTGCTCCTCGGTGCCATGCACGTGGATCGCCGAATAGGCGCCGTGCGTCAGGCCCTGATACATCATGAAGGCCATGTTGGCGGCCGACTGCATCGTGCCGACCGAGATGTTCAGCACCGAGGGCATGCCCTGCCCGCCATAGTCGGGATCGCACTCCAGCGACGGCCAGCCGCCCTCGACCAGCTGCGCCCAGGCCTCGCGAAACCCCTCGGGCGTGTAGACGACGCCGTTCTCCAGCCGGCAGCCCTGGGTGTCGCCCACCCGGTTCAGCGGTGCCAGCACCTCGGAGGCGATCTTGCCGGCCTCGGCGAGCACGGCCGAGGTGAAGTCCTCGGTCATCTCGTCATAGCCGCGGATCTCGGTCTCCTCCTGGATCTTCAGCGCCTCGTGCAGGACGAAGAGGTAGTCGCGCAGCGGCGGCTCGTAATGCGGCATGGCGTGTCCCCCGGGGTGAAGACGGTGTCGCGGTCGGCGCTCGGCTATTCGGCCGCGCGGCTCGCGCCCTTGGCCTCGAGCAGCTGGCGGATCGTCTGCATCTGCTCCTCGAGCTCGGCCAGCGCCCGGTCGAGCTCGTCGCGCTGGGCGACCAGCTCGGCATGGTGCCGCCCGGCCGCCTCGAGCGTCGCCGAAAGCTGCGTCACCTGCCCGTCGCCGACATGGTAGAGGTCGAGCAGGCCCTTGAGCTCGGAGAGCGAAAAGCCAAAGCGCTTGCCGCGCAGGATCAGCTTCAGCCGCGCCCGGTCGCGATGGGTGAACAGGCGCCGCTGCCCATCGCGGATGGGCGAGAGCAGTCCCCTGGCCTCGTAGAAGCGCAGCGCGCGGGGGGTCACCTGGAACTCGGCGCAGACCTCGCCGATGGTCTTCGTCTCGGGCATCTTCGCATCCGGAATGGCAAGAGAATCGGTCGATTACCTGGGCGCGCATGACGCGTACGTCAAGCGGCGGCAGCGCGGCGGCAGCGCGTCCCAGCGCGGTCCCAGCGCGGTCCTGAACTCGCCCGCGCACTTTCGGGATGACGCGCCGGCGCCTCCGGCGTAACAGCGGGCAGATCGGAGGAGCCATGTCGGAAGAGCGCGACCTGCAGGCCATCAACGTCCGCGAGGCGCCCGAGGACGATCCGGGCGAGCTGCTCGCCGGCATCCCGCATTCGCGCGAGATCGGCATGCGGCTGCACCGCTCGGCGGGCGGCAAGGCGGTGCTCTCGGTGCCCTATGACGAAAAGCTGGTCGGCGACCCCGAATCGGGCGTCCTGCACGGCGGCGTCGTCACCGCGCTGCTGGACACCGCGTGCGGGTCGGCGGTGATGTCGATGCCGGGCAAGCTGCGCGGCACGGCGACGCTGGACCTGCGCATCGACTACATGCGCCCGGCCTCGGTCGGCCAGACCGTCTGGGCCGCCGCCGAATGCTACCGCATGACGCGCTCGATCGGCTTTGCCCGCGCCGTCGCCTATCACGACGACCCGTCGGACCCCATCGCCTCGGCCGCCGGCGCCTTCATGCTCGAGCGCGCGAAGGAATGAACAGGCTCGACGCCCAGGCGAAACTCGAGGCCGAGCGCGACGCGGCGCTGCTCGCGCTGACGGACGCCGTGCCCTACAACCGCTTCATCGGCGTGCGCTTTGACCGGCTGGGCGACGAGCTGACCGCGCGCCTGCCTTATAAGGAGGCGCTGATCGGCAACCCGTTCCTGCCGGCGCTGCATGGCGGGGTGACGGGCGCCTTCCTCGAGATCACGGCGCTGATGCAGCTCGCCTGGGACCAGGTCTGGTCGCTGATGGAGGAGGGCGGCGACGCCGCCGCCCGCGTGCTCGAGGGCCGGTTCCCGCCCATGCCGAAGACGATCGACATCACCATCGACTACCTCCGCTCGGGCCGCCCGCGCGAGACCTTCGCCCGGGCGAGCGTGCAGAAATCCGGCCGCCGCGTCGCCAACCTGCACGTCGAGGCCTGGCAGGACACCCGGACGAAGCCGATCGCCATGCTGCGCGGCAATTTCCTGATGCCGGACCGGGCGGTCCAGCCGTCATCCGACCGCCGTTGATCCGCCGCGCCCCAGCCCCTAGCCTTGGCCAGACAGGATTCGCACGCCGGGGCGGCCGATGAACATCGCACAGCAGCAGGGCGCGGGGCAGCCGGCCGGCCAGCAGGCGGGCCAGCAGGTCGGGCGGTCGCCGCAGGTCCAGCTGCGCCAGCTATTCCCGACCCCCGTCGCGCTTTTCGAGGTGCCCGACGGGCCCCGCATCAACGCCGCGCTCGAGGCGCGCATCTTCGCCCGCGAGCGCGAGGTGCCTTCGGTCAGGCGCTCGAACTGGGGCGGCTGGCAGAGCCCCGACGACTTCCCGAAATGGTGCGGGCCCGAGGGCGAGACGGTGCTGGCCACAGCCCAGGGCCTGGCGACCCAGCTGACCGCCGATCGCGAAGGCAGGCGGGTGGCCGGCAAATGGCGGATGAACGCCTGGGCCAATGTCAACCGCCACGGCCAGGGTAACGAGTTCCACACCCATCCTGGCGCTTTCTGGTCGGCGACTTACTACGTGCGCGACGGCGGCGTCGCCGATGACCCGAGCCTCGGCGGCGAGTTCGAGATCCAGGACCCGCGCGGCGTGGCGCCGGCCATGCTGGCGCCGCTGATGGCCTTCGCCATCCCCGGCGGCCAGTCGGTCGGCGCCTCCGAGCTGATCCGGCCGCGCGCCGGGCTGATGGTGATGTTTCCTTCCTGGCTCAGCCACGGCGTGCGCCCCTATGGCGGGACCGACGTGCGGATCTCGATCGCGCTCAACCTGACGCCAGCTTGACCGACCTGCCTGACGCAGAGACCGCGGCGGCGCTGACGCGCGGCCGCGTGACCTATGCCCGGGTCGCCGCGATCGCGTTGCCGGTGGTGATGTCGAACGCGACCGTGCCGCTGCAGGGGGCGATCGACACGGCGATCATCGGCAATCTGGGCGATGCCGTCTACATCGCCGCCGTGACGCTCGGCGCGCAGGCGATCACGCTGCTGCTCGCCGTCTTCAACTTCCTGCAGTTCGGCGCGGGCGCGCTCTCGGCTCAGGCGCTCGGGGCCGGCGACAGCCGGCGCGTCATCAACGTGCTCGCCCGCGCGCTGATCATCGCGGGCGCCCTCGGCCTCGGCCTGGTCGCGCTCCAGGCGCTGATCCTGCCGGCCGTGCTGGCGATCTTCGAGGGGTCCGAGCAGGCCGAAAGGCTCGCCGGCGTCTATTTCTCCATCCGCATCTGGGCCGCGCCGGCCGAGCTCGGCGCCTTCGCGATCTCGGGCTGGTTCTCGGGGCAGGAGCTGACGCGGCGGCTCTTCGAGCTGCAGGTCGTCACCTCGGTCGTCGAACATCGTGCTGAACCTGGTCCTGGTGCTGGGCTTCGGCATGGACGTCGACGGCGTGGCCCTCGGGACGCTGGTCGCCGCCTATCTGGGGCTTGCCTTCGGCCTCTGGCGGGCGCGCCGTCGCATCGCCGCGCTGATGCCCGACTGGCGGCCCGAGCGCCACCGCCTGCTGAACCCCGAAGAGCTCGGCCTGCTGATGCGGCTCAACCGCGACATCCTGATCCGCACGGTCCTGCTGGTCGCGCTCGTTCACCTGGTTCACCCGGCTCGGCTCGCTGCAGGGCGATGTCGTGCTGGCGGCCAACGGCATCCTCTACCAGATCTTCCACGTGGCCGTGTACGCGCTCGACGGCTTCGCCATCGCCGCCGAATTGCTGGTCGGCCAGGCGGCGGGCGCCCGCAACCGCCACCTGCTGCGCCGCGCGGCGCTGGTCAGCACGGTCGCGGCCTTCTGGCTGGCCGCCGGCTTCGCGCTCCTGCTCCTGGCGCTGCAGGACCCGCTGATCCGGCTTTTCACCAATGTGCCCGAGGTGCGCGCGGCGGCCGAGACCTATTTCTTCTGGGCGGCGCTCATGCCGCTCGTCGGCGTCGCCGCCTACCAGCTCGACGGCATCTTCATGGGCGCGACCGAGGGGCCGGCCATGCGCAACGCCATGATCGTCGCGGCAGGTCTCTATTTGGCGCTCAGCTCGTGGATCGCCGGGCTCTATGGCAATGACGGCGTCTGGGCCGGCATCTGGGCCTACCTGCTCCTGCGCGGCGTGACGCTCGCCGTCCAGTACCCGGCGCTCGAGCGCCGGGCGGCGGGCTGAGCGCGTCGTGGCGCACCTCACCTTGCCCTGATGCAAAACAGTCGCAGAGCAGCCGTCCAGGAGGTTACTCCATCCCGCCCTCGAAGATCTTGCGCTCGTCGACGGGGGCGACGCGCAGGATGTTGGTCGTGCCGGCCTGGTTGAAGGGCACGCCGGCGGTGACGATGATGCGGTCCTGCTCGGTCGCGAAGCTCGAAGGTGCGGCAGGCGCGCGCCGCCTGCACGACGGCCATCTTGAAGCGCTCGACCGCCGGCGTCAGCGCGCAGTGCAGGCCCCAGGTCAGCGTCAGCCGCCGCGCCGTCGCCGCGATCGGCGTCAGCGCCAGGATCGGCACCAGCGGCCGCTCGCGCGCCGCCAGCAGCGCCGTCGTGCCGGAATGCGTGAAGCAGCAGAGCGCCTTGACGTCCGTCGCCTCGGCGACCTGGCGGGCGGCCGCCGTGATCGCGTCGGCGACCGTCGTGCGGGTCAGCTGCGGCCCGGCCTCCAGCGAGCGGCGAAAGCCCTCGTCCGCCTCGACGTTGCGGGCGACGTGGTCCATCATCTCGACCGCCTCGACCGGGTACTGGCCGACGGCGCTCTCGGCCGAGAGCATCACGGCGTCGGCCCCGTCATAGATCGCGGTCGCCACGTCCGAGACCTCGGCGCGCGTCGGCTGCGGGCTCTCGATCATGCTCTCGAGCATCTGCGTCGCCACGATCACCGGCTTGCCGGCCTGGCGGCAGCGGCGGATCATCCGCTTCTGGATCGGCGGCAGCTCCCAGCTCATCATCTCGACGCCGAGATCGCCGCGCGCCACCATGATGCCGTCGACGACGGCGAGGATCTCCTCGAAGCGCGCGACCGCCGCCGGCTTCTCGACCTTGACCATGACGCCGACCTGGCGCTCGCCCAGCAGCTTGCGCGCCTCGGTCACGTCCTCGGGCCGCTGCACGAAGCTCAGCGCCAGCCAGTCGATGCCGAGCCCCAGCACGAATTCCAGGTCCTCGCGGTCCTTCTCGGTCAGCGCCGCCAGCGGCAGCACCACGTCGGGCAGGTTGACGCCCTTGTTGTTCGAGATCGTGCCGCCGGCGATGACCTCGCACTCGGCGCTCTGCGCGTCGCAGGCGAGCGACGCGCAGCCGGATCTTGCCGTCGTTGACGAGCAGCGTCGCGCCCGGCGCGAGCGCCGCGAAGATCTCCGGATGCGGCAGGCCGACGCGGGTCCCGTCGCCCGGCCGCGTGTCGAGGTCGAGCGGAACCTCTGGCCTTCTGCCAGCTCCTCCGAGCCCTTGGCAAAGCGACCGACGCGCAGCTTCGGCCCCTGCAGGTCGACCAGCACGCCGATCGGCCGGTCGAGCTCGAGCTCGATCTCGCGGATCAGCCGGTGCCGCTCGGCCACGTCCGTCGTGCCCGCCATGGCTCATGTTCAACCGGAAGACGTCGACGCCGGCGACGAACAGCCGCTTCAGCATTTCGCGCGACGAGCTCGCCGGCCCGACGGTCGCCACGATCTTGGTATTGCGTTGCCGCCGCATCTGACCGGCCTCCGCTGGCTTCTTGCCCGCCGCATCATCGCGCCCGCCTGTGACCGTTTCAACCTGGGATGCGGTCACGCCAGCTTGCGCGAGGGGCGAGTGGCTTATATGGCACCGCCATGCCCGCCGACCCAGCAGATGCGCCGAATTTCCCAGCCGTCGAGCACGTCGCGCCCTCTGCCGGACCGGACGCGATGCGCGACCTCGTCCTGGTCTGCGACCACGCGTCGAACAACGTGCCGCCCGAGATCGGCTCGCTCGGGCTCTCCGAGGAGGACATGCGCCGGCACATCGCCTGGGATGTCGGCGCGCGGGGCGTGACGCTGGGCCTCGCCCGGCGGCTGGGCGCCGAGGCGGTGCTCTCGACCTGGTCGCGGCTGGTCATCGACCCGAACCGCGGCGAGGACGACCCGACGCTGGTCATGAAGCTTTACGACGGCTCGCTCGTGCCCGGGAACCGGCAGGTGGGTCTGGCCGAGACGCAGCGCCGCCTCGAGGCCTATCACCGCCCCTACCACCGGGCGATCGACGCGGCGCTCGACCGCGTCGCTCGCCGAGGGCCGCGCGCCCGTGCTGGTCGCCGTCCACTCGTTCACGCCCGCAGTTCCGCGGCCGGCCGCTCCGGCCCTGGCACATCGGCCTGCTCTGGGACCGCGACGACCGGCTGCTGCGCCCGCTGCTGGCGCGGCTCTGCGCCGAGCCCGACCTCTGCGTCGGCGACAACGAGCCCTATTCCGGCCAGCTCTACGGCGACTGCATGTTCACCCACGGCACGAGCCGCGGCATCCCGCACGTGCTGATCGAGATCCGCAACGACCTGATCGAGACCGCCGACGGCCAGGAGGCCTGGGCCGAGCGCCTCGCGCCCATGCTGCGCGAGGCGGCGCCGCTTGCGGCGGCGGGCGCGGCGCCCATATCGGCGCGGAACGCCGCAGAGGATGTCACGGAGGACGCGATGCCCGACCAGGACACCGATCAGACCGCCGATCAGACCGCCGATCAGACCACCGAGCTCGAGGCTGCCGTCTACCGCAAGCTGCGCGACCACCTGCGGACGCATCCCGATGTGCAGAACATCGACCTGATGAACCTGGCCGGCTTCTGCCGCAACTGCCTCAGCCGCTGGTACCAGGAGGCCGCGGCCGAGCAGGGGTCCGAGATCGGCAAGGACGAGGCGCGCGAGATCGTCTACGGCGAGCCCTATGACCAATGGCGCGCCAAGCACCAGAAAGAGGCGACGCCCGAGCAGCAAGCCGCCTTCGCCAAGGCCCAGCCCGGCCATTGAGGCACCCCGCCGCAGGCTGAACCCGCCGGCACCCCGCCCTGGGGCTCCCGCCTTCCAGCCACATCGGGCTAACCCAGCCACGGAGGCTCCCCCTCCCCCACGTGGGGGAGGTACGGGGGGCTGCGCCCATCCGCCCATCGCCCCCGCTTGTCCCCGCTATCCCCGCATTGCCCCGGTTGCCGCCGCCCGGCTCGCGCGCCTATACGGACCTCACGAGCAGTGGGGACCTAAAAATGAACGACATGAACGACGAGTCCTTCTCCACAACCGCCGTCGCGGCCGGCCAGCTGAAAAGCATCGTCGAGCGCGTCGAGCGGCTCGAGGAGGAGAAGAAAGAGATCGCCGAGCAGATCAAGGAAGTCTACGCCGAGGCCAAGGCGAACGGCTTCGACACCAAGACGCTGCGCAAGGTCGTGTCGCTGCGCAAGCGCTCGACCGAGGACCGGCAGGAGGAGCAGGCGCTGCTCGACCTCTACCTGCACGCGCTGGGGATGCTGCCGGGCTGAGCTTCGGGCCTGGGGCGCCTTCCGTACGGCGCAAGGGTGGGTTGCACCCACCCTACGGCCTGCCCTCGTAGGGGGTGGGCGGAACCCATCCCTCTGCGCCACGGGGTGAGACGGCCCGCGCAGGCCGGCCGCCATGACCCGGAGCCAATGCCCCGGCGTCAGCTCTCTCTCTTGTCGATCCTGAGCTCGTCGATCTTGCGGTAGAGCGTCGAGCGGCCGATGCCGAGCCGGCGCGCCGTCTCGCTCATCCGGCCGCGATAGAGCGACAGCGCCCGGCTGATCGCCTCGGCCTCGATCTCGAGCAGCCGCTTGACGTGGCCGTCGTCGCGCAGGAACGGGTCGTGCCCGTTCGGCCGAGCGCTCTGGGCGTTCTGGGCGCCGTTCGGCCCGCCGGTATGCCCGCCGCTGTGCCCGGCGTTCTGGGCACCGCCCTGGGCGCAGGCGCGTGCCGCCGGATCGACCAGCCCGTGCAAGTCCTGCGGCCGGATCAGCGAACCGTCGGCCATCACGATCGCCCGGTGGATGGTGTTCTCGAGCTGCCGGACATTGCCCGGCCACGGCGCGCGGATGATCGCCTCCATCGCCGCCTGGGTGAAGCCCTCGACCGAGCGTCGCCCTCGGCGGCGGCGAAGCGCTTGAGGAACATCCGCGCCAGGCCCGGCAGGTCCTCGCGCCGCTCGCGCAAGGGGCGGCAGCCGCAGCGGAAAGACGCTGAGACGATAGAACAGGTCCTCGCGGAAGCTGCCCTCGGCGATCATTGCCGAAAGATCCCGGTTCGTCGCCGAGATCAGCCGGATGTCGACCTTGACGGGCTGCGTCGCGCCGACCGGGTCGACCTCGCCCGACTGCAGCGCGCGCAGCAGCTTGACCTGCGCCTCGGGCGGCAGCTCGCCGACCTCGTCGAGGAACAGCGTGCCGCCGCTCGCCTCCTGGAACTTGCCCGGGCGCCGCGACGTCGCGCCCGTGAACGAGCCCTTTTCGTGCCCGAACAGGATCGACTCGACCAGCTGCGCCGGCAGGGCGCCGCAGTTCACCGCGACGAAGGGGTTGCCGGCCCGCTCGGACGAGCCGTGGATCGCGCGGGCGAAGACCTCCTTGCCCGTCCCCGATTCGCCCTCGATCAGAATGGGGATGTCCGAGCGCGCCGCCCGGCGTGCCAGCGCGATCGACGCCCGCGTGCTGGCCGAGACGGCGACGAGCTCGTCGAAGGAAAGCCGGTTCTCCTCGGCCAGCGTCAGACGCCGCACCTCGCTCGAGAGGTCCGAGAGCGCCAGCGCGTTCTTGATCGAGACGTCGAGCCGCTCGGGCCCGACCGGCTTGATGAGAAAGTCGGTGGCGCCTGCGCGCATCGCCTCGACGGCGCGCGGTTCACGGACCCGTCGGCCGTCAGCACCAGGACCGGCGTGCGCACCTGCGCGCCGCGCAGCCGGCGGATCACCTCGAGCCCGTCGATATCGGGCATGTGCAGGTCGAGCAGCACCAGGTCGACGCGCGTGCCGCCGTCGCCCGTCAGCTTGTCAAGCGCCTCGCGCCCGCCCTCGGCCGCGACCACCGTGTAGCCGGCGGCCGACAGCACGGCCGAAATGTATCGGCGCTGTTGCGCGTCGTCGTCGGCGATCAAAACTCGTGCAGCCATGTGCAATTTCGCTCGGGCGCTGGCTCGGTTGCGTCGGATCGAAACGCATTCTGGTTGAAATTCCGTCTACCGGCGCGGACGTGCGCCGCGCCGGGCGCGTTATGAGGACCCGATGCGGGCGGCGGCGGCGCTTCTTTCGGTCGAGTGTTGTTTATGTGCACCTGCAAGCGATAATCCGCAACAGTGCGGCGGCTCCTGTCGCCCAGCCGCATTGTGCTTTCGCGGCGATCGTGTCAGAGCAAGTGATGCGGATCGGCGTTCGCCGGTACAAGCAATCGTGGGCGCGTTAACGGCGCGCCCCTGCACCGAAAACGGAGAGAGGGATGAAGACTGTAACGTATTTGCTGCTGGGCACCGCGGCGATTGCGCTGGCCGGCTGCAACCCGCTTCCGGGCTCGTCGCTTGGGGCGACGTTCACGGCCGAGCGCTATCTCGAACGCCGATCACGGGGGGCCGGGCTTCACTGGGGCGTTGGCCAAGGAGTACACCGAGCTCGGGCGGCGGGCGGCCTTCCGTGACGTGCGCTGGCGGAACTCGACGGCCTACATCGCCAAGGCGCAGCAGGCCGAGAATCGGGGTCGAGCCTGCGCCCTGGACGCCCGAGCAGCTCGATGTCGACGGCGACGCGTCCGCGATGTACCCGGACGTCGTGGCCACCATCAACGCCAACAAGGCCGCGCGGCCCGAGGCCTGTGCCCGTGCCCAGGCCATGTGGGACCAGTACCTCGAGGCGCTGCGCGCCGACGCCAACGGGGCCATCTGCCTCCTGCCGGACGACGCCAAGGCGCTGCTCGACGAGGCGCTGGCGGCCTGCCGCGGCGGTGCCGTCCTCGGCATTCGTCGTCTACTTCGGCTTCGACCGCACCAACCTGACCGACCAGGCGCAGCAGACGCTCGACCAGGTCGTCCAGGCGGTGCAACTCGATGGGCTCGACCGCGCTCTCGGTCGTCGGCCACACCGACACCGTCGGCTCGCTCCAGTACAACCAGGGCCTCTCCGAGCGGCGCGCCCGCCGCGTCGGCGAGGGCCTGGTCCAGCGGGGCATCCCGGCCAACTCGATGACGCTGGCCGGCCGCTCGTACCTGGATCCGGCCGTGCAGACCGGCGACGAACGTCCGCGAGCCGCTGAACCGGCGCGTCGAGATCACCCTGTCGAAGTAAGCGCAACCCGCGCCTCTCCCGAAACTGACGCCCCGCGCCCCAGGCGCGGGGCGTTTTCCGTCATGGAGGGCCGCGCCGCTTGCGGCGGCCGCCCGCCCTTCCCACATCGCATCGACAGATCCCAGGCGAACGGAGCCCGGCCCATGCCGCACATCCGCCAGACCGCGACCGCCGTCCTGCTCGCCATGTACGGCGTCACGGGGCCCGCCGCTGCCGAGGATCAGCGGCCTGCCGCGAGCAGGCTCGAACGCGCGCTGCGCGACATGATGCAGGACATGCAGCCCACGCTCGACCAGGCGCTCGACTACATGCGCAGCCTGGGCGCCATCGACGATCCGCTGAACTACGAGATGCCCGAGGTCCTGCCGAACGGCGACATCATCATCCGCCGGCGCCCGGACGCGCCGGCCCTCGGTCCGGAAGGACCCGAGCCCCCTGGCGCCCCGCCAGCCACGCCGGAAACGCAGCCGACCGATCCCCAGGACGGCGTCCGCATTTGATGCCCGCCCGATGATGCCCGCCGTGAGCCCACGCTGATGCCCACCGGCTCATGCCCAGACAACGGGGTTTCTCTCCGCTCGGCGACGGCTTATGTGCGGGATGGTGCAGCGACGCTAGGACACATTTCATGATCTTTTCGCCCGACCGCCATCTCCGGGACACAGCCACCGAGCGCGCCGCCGGCCGCGATCTCGGCCAGCTCCCCGAATGGGACCTGACCGACCTCTACCCGTGCGATGGACAGCCCCGAGCTCGAGGCGGATCTCGAGCGCATGACGACGGCCTGCCGCGACTTCGCGGCAGCGCTACGAGGGCAAGCTCGCGGCGCTCGACGGCGAGGGGCTGGCCGCGCGCGATCGCCGAGTACGAGGTGATCGAGGGCGTGCTCGGCCGCATCATGTCCTATGCCGGGCCTGCTCTACCAGCAGAACACGCAGGACCCGGCGCGCGCCAAGTTCATGGGCGACATGCAGGTCCGCGCTGACCGACATCTCGACGCCGCTGGTCTTCTTCTCGCTCGAGCTCAACCGGATCGAGGACGACCGGCTCGAGGCGATGTTCGGGCGAGAGCGCGGCGCTCGCCCGCTACCGGCCCTGGCTCGAGCGCCTGCGCTCGTTCAAGCCCTACCAGCTCTCGGACGAGCTCGAGAAGTTCCTGCACGACCAGTCCGTCGTCGGCGCCGCCGCCTGGAACCGCCTCTTCGACGAGACGCTGGCCGGCCTGACCTTCGACGTCGAGGGCGAGCCCGAGCCGCTGGGGCTCGAGGCGACGCTGAACCTCATGTCCGACAAGGACCGCGCCCGGCGCGAGGCCGGCGGCCGCGCGGTCGCCCGGGGCATGGCCGACAACATCCGCCTGTTCGCCCGCGTCACCAACACGCTCGTCAAGGAGAAGGAGGTCGAGGACCGCTGGCGCAAGCTGCCGACGCCCGACCACGCGCGCCACCTCGCCAACCATGTCGAGCCGGAGGTCGTCGACGCGCTCCGCCGCGCCGTGCAGGCCGCCTATCCGCGCCTGTCGCACCGCTATTACGCGATGAAGGCCAGGTGGCTCGGCCTCGACCGGCTGGAATTCTGGGACCGCAACGCGCCGCTGCCCGATGCCGACGACCGCACCATCCCCTGGGACGAGGCGCGCGCGACCGTGCTCGACGCCTATGCACGGCTTCAGCCCGCGCATGGCCGAGCTGGCCGAGCCCTTCTTCGACCGCGGCTGGATCGACGCGCCCGTCAGGCCCGGCAAGGCGCCCGGCGCCTTCTCGCACTCGACCGTGTCGACGTGCACCCCTACGTGATGCTGAACTATCTCGGCAAGCCGCGGGACGTGATGACGCTGGCGCACGAGCTCGGCCACGGCGTCCACCAGCGGCTGGCCGCGGCGCAGGGCGAGCTGCTCTCGCGCACGCCGCTGACGCTGGCCGAGACCGCCTCCGTCTTCGGCGAGATGCTGACCTTCCAGCGCATGCTCGCCCAGGCGCCCGACGCCCGCATCCGCAAGGCGATGCTCGCCGGCAAGGTCGAGGACATGCTGAACACGGTGGTCCGCCAGATCGCCTTCTACGAGTTCGAGCGCCGCATCCACGCCGCCCGCCGCGAGGGCGAGCTGACCACCGACGCAGATCGGCGAGATCTGGATGGCCGTGCAGTGCGAGAGCCTCGGCCCGGCGATCAACCTGCCCGACGAGTACCGCACCTTCTGGGCCTACATCCCGCACTTCATCCACTCGCCCTTCTACGTCTACGCCTATGCCTTCGGCGACGGGCTGGTGAACGCGCTCTACGCCGTCTACGAGCAGGCGCGCGGCGCCGGGGCTTCCAGGACCGCTATTTCGAGATGCTCTCGGCCGGCGGCACGCTGCACCACAGCCAGGCGCTGGCCCCCTTCGGCCTCGACGCCTCGGACCCGGCCTTCTGGGACAAGGGGCTCGGCCTGATCGGCCGCATGATCGACGAGCTGGAGGCGATGGGCTGAGCCCGCGTGCGCCTCGGCGTCCTCGCGCTGCTCGCGCTCGTCTCGCCGCGCCGGCCGCGGCCGCGACCGACTCCGTCTTCGGCCGCTGGCTCGTCGAGGACGGCAAGGCGGTCATCGAGATCGAGCCCTGCGGCGACGAACGCCTGCGGCCGCCTGGTCTGGCTGCAGAACCCTTGGGAGCCGAGCGGCAGCCCGAAGCGCGACGAGAACAACCCCGACAAGTCGGCGCGCGACCGGCCGCTCTGCGGCCTGCGCGCTGATCACCGGGCTCGAGCCCGCCGGCGACGGCACTGGGAGGACGGCGCAGATCTACTCGACGCGCGACGGCAAGACCTACGGCGTCGAGGTCACGCCCAAGGGCGACGGACAGGCTGACGTGCGCGGCTATGTCGGCATCTCGCTGCTCGGCAAGACGCAGACCTGGACGCGCGACGGCATGCGCCGCGGCACCTGCACCACGATCGGCGGCCCGGGCATCAACCGCTGACCGGCCTGCCTGTTGGCGATCGGCCGGCCCGTGCTAACGCGCCCTCCGATCTGACCGGCGCGACCGCCCCCGGCCGTCATTCCCGCGCAGGCGGAGCTCCCTGCCCGGGAGATCCCCGCGGCCGCGATGACGCAGGGGCCGGTCCGGCCCCGGTAGACACGACAGCGCGCCTGGGCAGGGTGGCCCGGGGACGGAGGGCGCGATGCACGATCCGAGCCGATCAGGGCGAAATACCTGCGGCGATCGCCGACGCCGCCGACGAGGCGGCGATCGAGGCGGTGCGCGTCGCCGCGCTCGGCAAGAAGGGCGAGATCGCGCTGATGATGCGCGAGCTCGGCCGCATGACGCCCGAGGAGCGCCAGACCGCCGGCCCCGCCTTCAACGCGCTGAAGGACGAGATCAACGCCGCCGTCGCCGCCCGCAAGGCGGCGCTGGCCGACGCGGCGCTGGAGGAGCGCCTGCGCGCCGAGTGGCTGGACGTCACGCCTCAGCCCGCGCCCGGCGGCGCAGGGCACCATCCACCCGGTCAGCCAGGTCATGGACGAGCTGACCGCCATCTTCGCCGAGATGGGCTTCTCGGTCGCCGAGGGCCCGCACATCGAGACCGACTGGTACAATTTCGACGCGCTGAACATCCCGGCCGAGCACCCGGCGCGCACCGAGATGGACACGTTCTACATGGCGCCCCGGCCCGGACGGCACGCGCCACGTGCTGCGCACGCACACCTCGCCGGTGCAGATCCGCCACATGGAGACGCACGGCGCCCCCTGCCGCGTCATCGCGCCCGGCCGCGTCTATCGCAGCGACTACGACCAGACGCACACGCCGATGTTCCACCAGGTCGAGGGGCTGGCCATCGACCGCGACATCTCGATGGCCAACCTCAAATGGACGCTGGAGGAGTTCTGCCGCGCCTTCTTCGAGGTCGACGCCGTCGAGCTCCGCTTCCGCGCCTCGCACTTCCCCTTCACCGAGCCCTCGGCCGAGGTCGACATCCGCTGCTCCTGGGTCGGCGGCCAGCTGCGCCTGGGCGAGGGCGACGACTGGCTGGAGATCCTCGGCTCGCGGCATGGTCCACCCGCAGGTGCTGGCGAACTGCCGGCGTCGACCCCGAGCAATGGCAGGGCTTTGCCTTCGGCATGGGCATCGACCGCATCGCCATGCTGAAATACGGCATCCCCGATCTGCGCGCCTTCTTCGACAGCGACCTCCGCTGGCTGCGCCACTACGGCTTCCGCGCCCTCGACTGCCGACCGTGCATGGCGGCTTGAGCGGGTAGGGTGGGTGAAACCCACCATTGCCGTCCAGCCTTGGTGGGTTCCACCCACCCTACGGGAACTACGCGTCCGCGGCCTCGATTAGCCGACCGTGCACGGCGGCTTGAGCGCGCAGGGTGGGTGAAACCCACCCCTTCCGCTCGACGCGCTTGTCCGCGTCCGCCGGCCTGACCGGCGGACGCGGCCGTTCACTCTGCCGCGGTCGCCGGGGCTGCCGACCGGGCCTTCGCCGCGGCGGGCGCGACGTTGTGGTTCAGCCGGAACAGGTTGCCTGGGTCGTACTTGGCCTTGATCTCGCGCAGCCGGTCGAGGTTGCGCGCCATAAGCCTCGCCGATGCGGCCCGGTTCGTCCTCGGGCATGAAGTTGACATAGACGCTCTCCGCCGCGTGCGGCGCGGCCCGGTCGAAGAGCTCGCGGGCCCAGCCGATGCAGGCCGCGTCCTGTCTCGGGTCGTCCCACCGCGTGTGGACGTTCATCGTGAAGTGCGCCTGGCGCTGCGGGAAGGCCGTCGCCTCCGCCGGCACGCGCGTCATCGCCCCGCCGAGGCTGGCGATGAAGATCTCGCATTGCGGATCGGGCAGGCGGCCGGCCGCGTCGACGACGAGGTCGATCGCCGCGTCCGAGAGCTCGAGGAAGTCGTGGCTCTTCCAGTAATTGCGCGCGCCCGGCGTCAGCAGCGGGTCGAACGCGGCCTGCCAGCCGGTGAAGGGGTGCGGCCCGATCACGTCGGCGATCGGCTGCCCCAGCCCGCGCAGCCGCGCCATCGCACGCCTCGCCGCGCGCCATGTCGCCGATATGGCAGGCGGCGAAGATCAGCACCTCGCGGCCATGCCACTCGGCCGGCAGGAACGGCAGCGGCGGCGCCTTGCGCAGCACCGCCCAGACCGTCAGCTCGTCATCGGCCTCGGCACAGATGTCGCGGAACGCGCGGAGCAGCCGCGGCGCGTCCTCGGCCGGATGCACGACCAGCCCCGAGAGCACCTCCGGCCCGACCGGATGCAGCCGGAACCGGAAGGACGAGACGACGCCGAAATTGCCGCCGCCGCCGCGGATCGCCCAGAACAGGTCCGGGTGCTCCTGCGCGCTCGCATGCACGACCGAGCCGTCGGCCGTCACCAGCTCGGCCGAGAGCAGGTTGTCGACCGTCAGCCCGTACTTGCGCGTGATCCAGCCGAAGCCGCCGCCGAGCGTCAGCCCGGCGATCCCGGTCGTCGAGTTGATGCCCGTCGGCACGGCGAGCCCGTAGAGCTGCGTCTCGCGGTCGACATCGCCGAGCGTCGCGCCGGCATCGACCTGCGCCGTCGCGCTCGACCGGATCGACATGCACCGAGCGCATCGAGCGAGAGATCGAGCGAGCAGCGCGCCGTCCGCGACGGCGAGGCCCGGCGATCTGGTGCCCGCCGCCCTTCACCGCGATCAGCGCGCCCGTCTGCCGCGCGAGATCGACCGCGGCGCGGATGTCGCCGGTGCCGAGCGCGCGGACGACCAGCGCCGGCCGGCGGTCGACCATGCCGTTCCAGACCGCCCGCGCCGCGTCGTAGCCGGCCTCGCCGGGCAGGACGACCTGCCCGCGCACCTGGCCTCGCAGCGCGGCGAGAGCCTCGTCCAGTGATCGTCGCCGTGCCGCCATCGAGAGTCGAGGCTTTGATCGTCATCTCCGGTCTCCTTCGCTGGACTGCCGGGATCGCAGCCCGACTGCCCATAGGATCGTTGTCCCGGCCCGAGCCTCAAGTGAACGAACTGTACCGGCCCGGCGGGCGGGATCCGGGATGGGGCTGGCCGCGGGACCTCGATGGAGTGTATTCTCGCCGCAGCGGCCGGGCGCGGCGGCTGGTCCTGCGACTCGGCGGCGGGACATCCGTACGGGAGCGGACGATGACCCAAGGCAGCTACAGGCAGTTCTGTCCGGTGGCGATGGCGGCCGAGACCCTCTGCAAGCGCTGGACGATCCTGATCATCCGCGAAATGGTCGCTGGATCCAACCGCTTCAACGACCTGCGCCGCGGCGTGCCCAAGATGTCGGGTACGCTGCTCTCGCAGCGGCTGAAGGAGCTCGAGGCCGAGGGGATCGTCGAGCGCCGCGCCTCGCCGACGCGACCCCAAGGCGCAGGAATACCACCTCACCGCCGCCGGCCGCGACCTGATCGCCGATCATCGAGGCGTTTGGGCTCTGGGGCCAGAAATGGGTGGAGTTGCAGGTTTCGCTCAGGAATCTGGACCCGTCCCTGCTGATGTGGGACATGCGCCGGAACCTGAACCCGACGCCCCTGCCTCGCCGGCGCGTGGTGGTCCAGTTCCGCTACCCCGAGCTCGTCTCCGTCCAAGCGCTGCTGGTGGCTCGTCGTCGATCCGGGCGAGGACGTCGATCTCTGCCTCGTCCGATCCGGGCTTCGAGGTCGACCTGGTCGTCACCACCGACCTGCGGACCATGACGGCGATCTGGATGGGCCTGACGACCGTCTCAGCAGCCGGGACCAAGATCGATCTGGCCGGCAGCCGCGAGCTCGCGGCGAGGATGCAGGACTGGCTGGGCCTCAGCCCTTTCGCGGCCCAGCGCAAGCTCGTCTCTTGAGGCAATTGTCGCAGCAAGCGATGCCCGACCCCGTCCACTTCCGATTCGGCGACAACCGCGCGCTCTGCGAGGAGCTGACGGCGCTGGTGCTCGCCGGGCGCAAGACGGCGACGTGCTTCGCGCTGCGCGACGTGGAGAGGGGCGCCGAGGCGATGCCCGTCGTCGGCCGGCAGGACGTGGCGACGGATTGGGACGGCACCCCCGTCGCGCTGGTCGAGACCGTCGAGGTCACCGTCCGCCGCTTCGACGAGGTCGACGAGGCCTTCGCGCTGGCCGAGGGCGAGGACGCGTCGCTCGACGGCTGGCGCGCCGGCCACCGCCGCTATTTCGAGCGGAACGGCGGCTGGTCGCCCGACATGGCGCTGGTCTGCGAGCGGTTCCGGCTGGTCCGGGACCTGCGCGGCGAACGGCCTGATTCCTGACCCGCGGCGGGCAGGGGCCCTCGGCCACTGCCGAAGCGAAGCCCCTTGCCGAGCGGCGCGCCATTGCCGAAACATCTCCGGGTGACCCGGGCGGCGCGCATCCTGCGGATCGTCGGCTGGACGGCGCTGATCCTCGGCGCCCTCTTCGTCGCCGTCGCGCTCTACTTCACGCGCGTCTACGGCGGCGCGTCGAGCCTGCGCGAGCTCTTCACGCTGGCGCACCTGCCCGACTTGCTCGGACTGCTGTCCGCCCTCCTGCCCGGGATCCTGCTCCTCCTGGCGGCAAGGAAGGCGTAGGACGCACATCATCGCGCCCTCGGCCGCGGCGCTTCAATTTCGCGATAGCGTTATGCCCGCGTCAGGCGGGCATCTCGCTCCCCCTCGCGTCATGCCCGCGGCAAGCGGGCATCTCCAGACAAACGCCCCAGCACGCCGAGCAAATGACGCTGCTGATCCGTTCCGCCGTTCGGCGGCGGTTCGCCGCCGTCTATTCGCCGCCGCCCCGCGGCAGGTTCGGCAGCACCAGCCCGGTGCCGGTGGTCGCGCGGCTGCGGCGGCCGTCGAAGATCGAGCTGCGCCAATGCGTGCCGGCCTCGATCTCGGGACCGTAGTTGCGTGCCCGCGCGCGGTCCTGCGGGTCGTATTGCTGGTTGGCCAGCGCGCCCCTGATCCAGTCGACGGCGTTGACCTCGCCCCGCTGCTCGGGCGCGCTTTGGCCCGGCGCTGCCCCCGGCGCGACCTCCTCCGACGTGACCGGATCGGGCGTTGCCCGCGGAGCCGGGGCGGGGGCGCGGCGCCTGCTGCGCCGCGGCGACGGAGGCGCCCATGGCGCCGACAAGGACGGCGACGACGGCGATGCGCGGCATGGTGCTTCTCCCGGTTCGGTTGAGCCACTCTAGCATGCAGATAGGGGATTCGCCGCCACGGTCGAGGGAAAGCCAGGCGTCGCTGCCCGCCCCCTTCCTGTCGCCGCCGTTTCAGGCTAAGCACCCGCCCGCGCGCGGGAAAAGGCGGGACGGACCCCATGAAATTCACGCTTTCGTGGCTGAAGGAGCATCTCGAGACCGAGGCGACGGTCGACGAGATCGCCGCCGCCCTGACCGATCTCGGGCTCGAGGTCGAGGGCGTCGCACGATCCCGCCCGCCAGCTCGGCGCCTTCACGATCGCGCGCGTCGTCGAGGCGCGGCCGCACCCGAACGCCGACCGCCTGCGCGTCTGCGACGTCGAGACCTGGCCCGAGGGCCCGGGCGGCCCGTCGCGCCAGCGTCCAGGTCGTCTGCGGCGCGCCGAACGCCCGGACGGGCATGGTCGGCGTCTTTGCCCCGCCGGGCACCCACATTCCGGGCACCGGCGTCGACCTCAAGCCCGGCGTCATCCGCGGCGTCGAGTTCGAACGGCATGCTGTGCTCCGAGCGCGAGCTGATGATCTCGGACGACCACGAGGGCATCATCGACCTCGCCCCGGACGCGCCGCTCGGCGCGCGCTATGTCGACTGGGCGGGCCTGAACGACCCGGTGATCGAGATCGCCATCACGCCGAACCGCCCGGACGCGCTCGGCGTCGCCGGCATCGCCCGCGACCTCGCGGCCCGCGGCCTCGGCCGGCTGAGGACGCCCGAGGTCGAGCCGGTCGCCGGCCGCTTCGCCTGCCCGCTGGCGGTCACCATCGACGAGCGACGTCGCTGCAGGGCGCGCCGGTCTTCTGCGGCCGGCTGATCCGCGGGGTGCAGCAACGGCCCCTCGCCCGACTGGCTGCAGCGCCGGCTGCGCGCCATCGGGCTGCGCCCCATCTCGGCGCTGGTCGACATCACGAACTACGTCACGCTACGACCGCAACCGGCCGCTGCACGTCTTCGACGCCGACAAGGTGCACGGGGCCCTGCGCGTCCGCTGGGCGCAGCAGGGCGAGCGGCTGCTGGCGCTCGACGGGCGCGAATACGCCTTCGAGCCCGACATGATGGTCATCGCCGACGACGCACGGCCCCGAGTCGATCGCCGGCATCATGGGCGGCGAGGCGACGGGCTGCACCGAGGAGACCGTCAACGTCTTCCTCGAGAGCGCCTATTGGGATCCCGTGACGGTCGCCTCGACCGGGCGGCCGGCTGAAGATCAACTCGGACGCCCGCTACCGCTTCGAGCGCGGCGTCGACCCGGAGTTCACGCCGCCGGGGCTGGAGCTCGGCACGCGGCTGATCCTCGACCTCTGCGGCGGCGAGCCGTCGCAGCGTGGTCACGGCCGGCGCCGTGCCGGACACGGCGCGCGCCTACCCGCTGCGCCCGTCGCGGGTCGCCAGCCTGGTCGGCATGGAGATCGACCGGGCCGAGCAGGCGCGGATCCTGGCCGATCTCGGCTTCACCGTCGAGGACCCGACGGTCGCCATGATCGCCGCCGCCTCGATGGCGCCGGCCGCCGGCGTGGCGATGGCCGGCGGCGACGAGCTGGAGATGACCGTGACGCCGCCCTCCTGGCGGCCGGACATCCGCGGCGAGGCCGATCTGGTCGAGGAGATCGCCCGCGTCGCCTCGCTCGGCCGGCTCGAATCGCGGCCGCTGCCGAGCCTGCCGGGTGTCGGCCGGCGCACGCTGACGCAAGGCCAGCGGCGCGAGCGCGACGCCCGCCGGGCGCTCGCGGCCCGCGGGCTGAACGAATGCGTCACCTACTCCTTCGTCGCGCGGTCGGCGGCAGCGCTGTTCGGCGGCGGCGGCGACGAGATGCGGCTCGACAACCCGATCTCGTCCGAGATGAGCCATATGCGGCCCTCGCCGCTGCCCGGCCTGCTGGCGGCGGCGGCGCGCAACCAGGCGCAGGGCGCGGACGGCATCGGGCTCTTCGAGGTCGGCGCCGGCTATGCCGGGCCCGAGCCGGGCGAGCAGTTCGTCGCCGCCTCGGCGCTCCGCCTCGGCCCGACGAGCGCGCGGCACTGGTCCGGCACGCGCCGGCCGGTCGATCTCTGGGACGCGCGGGCCGATGCCGAGGCGGTGCTGCGCGGCGCTCGGCGCGCCGCTGGCGAGCCTGGCGGTCGCGCGCGAGGCGCCCGGCTGGTTCCATCCGGGCCGCTCGGGCGTGCTCAAGCTCGGGCCGAAGACGGTGCTCGCCGAGTTCGGCGAGCTGCACCCGCGCGTGCTGGCGGCCATGGACGCCAAGGGCCCGGGCGTCGCGATGACGGTCTTTCTGGAGAACCTGCCCGCGCCGCGCGCCAAGGGACCGGCGCGGCCGGCGCTCGAGGTGTCGAACTTCCAGGCGGTCGAGCGCGACTTCGCCTTCGTCGTCGACGAGCGCGTCGAGGCCGAGGCGCATCCTGCGCGCCGCGCGGGGCGCTGACAAGTCGACTGATCGAGAGCGTCGAGGTTTTCGACGTCTTCGCCGGCCGCCGCGCCGCCGAGCAGTTCGGCGCAGGGCCGCAAATCGGTCGCGATCAGCGTCCGCCTGCAGCCGCGCAAGGCGACGCTGACCGACGCCGAGATCGACGCCATCGGCACGCGCATCGTCGAGGCGGTGGCGAAGGCCACCGGGGCCGAGCTGCGCCGCTGACGCGCTCACCAAGAACCGGGCCGGACCATCGGCCCGGTGATCTCACCATCTGCCAACCATTTTGCGCCGCTGTCGCCGGGGCCCGTCCTCAAGTCAGGGGCAACAGTTGTCCGTTGATCGGCCCGCGGCGCGCGCTAACCTCGACTCCTCGCCGGCGAAATCGCGCAGCAAGAGGGGAGCGGGCATGGGCATGCTGAAGGAATTCCAGGAATTTGCCGTCAAGGGAAACGTCGTCGACATGGGCGTCGGCATCGTGATCGGCGCGGCCTTCACGTCGATCGTCAACAGCCTCGTCGCCGACATCATCAATCCGATACTGGGCGTCATCACAGGCGGCGTGGATTTCTCGAACTTCTTTGTCAATCTCGGGCTCGGGCGACTACGAGAGCCTGACCGCCGCGCAGGCGGCCGGCGCACCGACGATGAATTACGGCCTGTTCGTCAATGCGGTGATCAGCTTTCTCATCGTCGCCTGGATCCTGTTCTTCATCATCCGCGGCGTGAACCATCTGCGGCGGATGGCCGAGGAGGCGCCGGCCTCGACCGGAGACGCCCGACCCCGCGGCGGATGTGAAGCTGCTGACCGAAATCCGCGACCTCCTGGCACGCGGTTCCATGGCGACGCCAACGGACATTCGGTGAGCCCTGGCTGCCGCCGGGGCGAGATGAAATTTCCTTAACTCGCGGACAAGGCGCCGCTCAGGCGGAAGGCCCATGTTGTCGGCTCGGCCCGGAATATGCCGGGCGCAGGAATGGAGCCTATCCAGCAATGATCATGAATGACATCCTTTCCGGAGCGGGCCGCTGCCGCCGGATCGGGATTGCCGGCCTGGGCGTGGGCGCAATCGCGCTCTCGTCGTCGGGCGCTATGGCTGACGAGGCGGTCGCCAACCTGGTCGAGCGCGTCAGCCCCGCCGTCGTCACCGTCTACACGACCCAAATGGTGCAGGCGTCCGACGAAGCGGGCGGTCAGCAGTTCAACCTGCCCGAAGGTTCTCCGTTTGAGGAATTCTTCAAGCGCTTCGGCATGCCCGAGGGCATGCCCGGCATGCCCTCGCCGCACGACGAGGGGCCGCGCCAGGGTCTGGGCTCGGGCTTTGTCTTCGACGCCGAGGGCTACATCATCACCAACGACCACGTGGTCGACGGCGCGACCGATGTGAAGGTGCGCTTCGCCGATCAGGTCGACCACGAGGCCAAGGTCATCGGCACCGACCCGCAGAGCGATCTGGCGCTGCTGAAGATCGATACGGACCGCGACCTGCCCTATCTGACGCTGGGCGATTCGGATCAGATCCGCGTCGGCGAGGACGTCGTCGCCGTCGGCAACCCGTTCGGCCTTGGCGGCACGGTCACGCGCGGCATCGTCTCGGCCGTCGGCCGCGACATCAATGCCGGTCCGTATGTCGACTTCATCCAGACGGACGCCGCGATCAACCGGGGCAACTCGGGCGGGCCGCTCTTCGACATGGACGGCAACGTCATCGGCGTGAACTCGGCGATCTACTCGCCCTCGGGCGGCAATGTCGGCGTCGGCTTCGCGATCCCCTCGAACATCGTCAAGCAGGTCGTCGCGCAGCTGAAGGAGAGCGGCAGCGTCAGCCGCGGCTGGCTCGGCGTCGCGATCCAGACGGTGACGCCCGACATCGCGACGGCGCTCGGCCTCGACGAGGCGAAGGGCGCGCTGGTCGCCAGCGTGGTCCCGGACGCGCCCTCGAAGGGCAAGCTCGAGACCGGTGACGTGATCCTGAGCTTCGCCGGCAAGCCGGTCGACAGCAGCCGCGACCTGCCCAAGCTGGTGGCCGCCACCTCGGCCGGCTCGACGGTCGAGGTCGGCGTCCTGCGCGATGGTCAGCGCAAGACGGTCGGCGTCCAGGTCGGCGAACTGCCGGTCGAGAAGCTGGCGATGAACACCGCCAGCCCGTCGGCGCACAACCCGGCCGCCTCGGAGAAGCTCGGCGCCACCGTCGCCGCCCTCTCGCCCGAGGCGCGGCAGTCGCTCGGCATCGACGACTCGGTCAGCGGCGCCGTCGTGACATCGCTCAAGTCGGGCGGCGCGGCGTCGAATGCCGGTCTTCGGGTCGGCGACGTCATCGTCCGGGTCGGCGACACGGCCGTCAACAGCGCGCAGGAACTGGACGCGGCCCTGTCCGGCGCCAACAAGGACACGGCCCTGCTGCTGGTCAACCGGCGCGGCAATCAGATCTTCATGAGCGTGAAGGTCTGAACTACGGCAGCGCGCGCGTTGTCGCCATATTCGGCCGGGGGAGAAATCCCCCGGCTCTTTCTTTCGCGAGTTGCTTGGCCGGCCCGTATTTGCGCATGCGGTCCCGGTCTCCATATTGGAAGGGCTGAACAGGAGGCGTAGCAATGGTGCGCCGAATTCTTCTCGTCGAAGACGACGCCGAGACCGCCGGCTATCTGGCGCGCGGGCTCGAGGAGAGCGGCTTTGCCGTCGACACGGCGACCGATGGGCGCGACGGGCTGTTCCTCGCCACCGAGGGCGGCATCGACCTGATCGTGCTCGACCGGATGCTGCCGGGCATGGACGGGCTCTCGATCCTCAAGGCCGTTCGCGCCGCCGGCATCACCGTTCCCGTGCTGATGCTGACGGCGATGAGCGCCGTCGATGAACGCGTGCGCGGGCTGCGCGCCGGCGCCGACGACTATCTGGTCAAGCCCTTTTCCTTCGACGAGCTGCTTGCCCGCATCGAGACGCTGCTGCGCCGACCGCAGGAGGCCCACAAGGAGGAGACGCGGCTCGTCTGCGGCGCGCTCGAACTCGACCTGCTGACCCGGACGGCCAAGCGCGGCGCCCGCATGATCGAGCTGCAGAACCGCGAGTTCCAGATGCTCGAGTTCCTGATGCGCCGCAAGGGAAGGGTGGTGACCCGGACCATGCTGTTGGAAGGGCTCTGGGGCTATCGCTTCGATCCGCAGACCAACGTCATCGACGTCCACATCAGCCGGCTGCGCAAGAAGGTCGACGCCGACGGCGAGGCGCCGCTGATCCGCACGGTGCGCGGCGCCGGCTACATGCTCTCGGCCGAGGACTGAGCGTCCGGCGATGTGGCTGCGCAACGCCACCAGCCGGCTGATGGCGGCGCACCTCGTCGTCGTGGCGCTCTCCACGGCGATGGTTCTGGCCTTCGTCTACTATCAGACCCGGCAGGTGATCGAGGACGAGGTCCGCGAGATCGTCACCGCCGATCTGAGCGGTCTCGGCGACGACTACCGCGAAGGCGGCACGCTCGGCCTCGCCCGCGCGATCGAGCGGCGGCTCGCCGACCGGCGGCGCCAGGATGCCGTCTACCTGCTGGCCGACGCGCAGGGGAACCGGATCGCGGGCAATCTCGCGGCCTGGCCGCCGGTCATTCCGCCGACGAGCGGCTGGGTCGAGCTGGAACTCTACCGTTCCGACCGCGACCGGGTCACCACGCTGTCGGTTGCCGCCATCCCGCTGCCGTCCGGCGATCGGCTCCTGGTCGGCCATGACAGCCAGGCGCAGGCCAAGTTCCGCCGCACGCTGCTGGGCGCGCTGGGCTGGGCGCTCGCCGCCGCGGGCCTTTTGGCGCTGGCGAGCGGCTGGCTGCTCTCGCGCCTCGTCGGCCGCCGCGTCGCCGATGTCGTCGAGACGGCGAACGAGATCGTCCAGGGCGACATGGCGCGACGCGTGCCCGTCCGCGGCGGGGGCGGCGGCCGCGGCGGCGACGAGTTCGACAGGCTCGCCGAGACGCTGAACCGGATGCTCGACCGCATCCAGGGCCTGGTCGGCGATCTGCGCATGGTGACCGACGGCGTGGCGCATGATCTGCGCAGCCCGTTGACGCGGCTGCGCGCCCATCTGGACGGCAGCCTCGAGGACGGGATCGACCCGGCCGCGCGGCGCGAGCGCATCGAGCGCGCCATCGCCGAGGCCGACGGCGTGCTGCGGGCCTTCACCGCGCTCCTCCAGATCGCCCGGACCGAGGCCGGCATGGGCCGCGACCAGTTCGAGCCGATCGAGCTCGGGGCGCTGGCCGCCGATGTCGTCGATCTCTACACGCCGAGCGCTGCCGAGAAGTCGATCCGGCTGCTGCAGCGCGGCGAGGGCGCGACTGTCTCGGGCCATCCGCAGCTGCTCGCCAACGCCGTCGCGAACCTGGTCGAGAACGCCATCGCGCATGCGCCGGCCGGCAGCGTGATCGGGATCGAGCTCTCCTCCGGGCCGCAGCCGACGCTGACCGTCGCCGATCGGGGCCCCGGCATCCCGCCCGATGAGCGCGCCCGCGTGCTCGAGCGCTTCGTGCGCCTCGACGCGAGCCGCGGACGGCCCGGTGCCGGCCTCGGCCTGTCGCTGGTCGCCGCCGTCGCCCGGCTGCACGATGCAAGGCTCGAGCTCGACGACAATGGGCCCGGGCTGCGCGCCACCATCCGCTTCGGCGCCGCCCGGATCGCCGAGAACACCGGCGGAACGGCGAATGAGCGCGAATTCATCGCCGCGACACAGGGGCGCAAGCCCGCCGACATAGGCTGGTCGCGCGGACGGAAGGCAGCCGCGACCGAAGCGAGATAGGTCGACCACACGGCTCGCCTGGCCGCCCGTCCGGTCCCGCCAGAAGGCGGACCGGAGCGCTCAGAAAGGAGTGTTCAGAATGCGCAGGTTCGTTGCTCCCGCCGTCATCGCTGCGGTTCTCACGGCCTCGCCCCTTGCCTTCGCCGCCGACAGCGCCACGGGCGTCATCAAGTCGATGGACAGCAAGGCCCACACGATCACGCTCGACAACGGCGTCACCTACCAGCTCCCGGCCAATTTCCAGCCAATGCTGAGAACCGGCGAAAAGGTCAAGGTTTCCTGGGAGATGAAGAACGGCAAGCACCAGGCCGACAGCGTCGTGATCCAGAAGTAGCAGGCACTCGTCCCGGCCGGACCGGGCGGGCGGGGGAGTTCCTCCGCCCGCCTTCGATGTCGCGGCCGACGGGCTGCGCCTTCCGCTGATCGCCCCTTGCTCCAGGCCAGGCGTCGACGCACGCCCATCCGGTCGTCTACTCTCCCGCCGTCAGGGACCGCCCGCCGCGGCCTCATGGGACCGGGAGGTTCGCGTGTCTTTGCTGCTGCTCTCCATCGGCTTGGTCGGGCTGACCGTCGGCGGTGAGCTTCTCGTCAGCGGCGCGGTCGCGGTCGCGCGGCACTTCGGCCTCTCGCCGATGGTGATCGGGCTGACGCTCGTCAGCTTCGGCACCTCGAGCCCCGAATTGCTGACGAGCGTGCAGGCCGCGCTGATCGGCTCGCCCGGCATCGCGGTCGGCAACATCGTCGGCTCGAACATCTGTAACATCCTGCTGGTCCTCGGTGGTGCCGCGGTGATCCGACCCGTCGCAACTGAGCCTCGCGCGCTCCGGCGCGACGGCACCATGCTGGCGGCCGTGTCGCTGCTCTGCCTTCTGGCGGTCCTCGTCGGGGCCGTGGGCCGACCGACCGGCGCGGCCTTCCTGTTGCTGCTGGTCGGCTTTGTCGTTCTGACGCTCCGCGCCGCGCGCCGGCGTCGCGGCGATGCGGAGGGCGAGCTCGCCGCCGTCGAAGTGGCCGCCGAGGTTGCGGCCGCGCCGCGGGGCGGCGTCCTGGTCTTCTTCCTGAAGTTTCTCCTCGGCCTCGGCCTGACGGTCGCCGGTTCCCGCCTGCTCGTGCATGGCGCCGTCGATGTCGCCCGGGCGCTGGGCGTCTCCGAGGCGCTCATCGGGCTGACGGTGGTCGCGATCGGCACCTCGCTGCCCGAGATGATGACTGCCTGGCTCTCATCGCTGAGCGGGCATGGCGAACTCGGCCTTGGCAACATCATGGGCGCGAACATCTTCAACGTGCTCTGCAACCTCGGCACCACGGCGCTGGTCCAGCCGATCACTGTGCCGACCGAAATTGCCCGGCTCGACATCTGGGTCATGCTGGCCGCGACCGCGGTTCTGCTGCTCTTCGCCGGCACGTCGCGCAGCATCAGCCGCGCCGAGGGCGGAACCATGCTGGCAGGCTACGCCGTTTATCTCGGCGTCCTCGTCGCAAACGTGTGACGGGCGCCCGGAAACGCCTGCAGAATCAAATCGTTGCGGCCTGGAAGAAAATTTCTTCCATGTCGCGCATGGGTCTTGCGCAGACCCCGGGCTCTACTCACATTCGCACCCGTTTCGGGCGCGCGGCAGAAACGACGATCCTCGCGCGACGGCCCGCCCGGGCAAGGGACAGTTCGCAATGGAACAGATGTCCGCCGTTCCCGAAACGGAACCTCCCGGTACCGGCTCGGCTGACGGCCCTAAACGACGCCGTCTCGCCGAGCTCCTGAAACCGGCACCGAAGCCAGCAGCCAAGCGCCAGTTTCCCCTCCAGCCCCAGCTCCCGCGCGTTTCGCAAGCGCTTCTACCCGGACGCCACCGCCGCCGACTGGGCGGACTGGCGCTGGCAGATGCGCACGCGCATCCGCACGGCTGCGGGGCTCGAGCGCGTCTTCGCCCTGTGCGATGACGAGCGCGACGCGCTGGCCCAGCACAAGACCGGGCTGCCCGTCGGCATCACGCCCTATTACGCCAGCCTGATGGGCCTCGGCGACCCGGGCGAGCCGCTGCGCCGGACGCACATCCCCGTCGGCGGCGAGTATCTCCGCGCTGCCCGGCGAGGATGACGATCCGCTCGGCGAGGACCACGACACCGCGGCGCCGGGCCTGGTGCATCGCTATCCGGACCGCGTGCTGTTCCTGACCACCGGCACCTGCTCGACCTATTGCCGCTATTGCACGCGCTCGCGCATGGTCGGCCAGGCGGGCGGCGAGTACCAGTTCTCGACCCGGCAATGGGAGCAGGCGCTCGCCTATATCGAGGCGCACCCGGAGATCCGCGACGTGCTGCTCTCGGGCGGCGACCCGCTGACCATCGGCGACGACAAGCTCGACTGGCTGCTCGGCCGGCTGCGCGCGATCAAGCATGTCGAGTTCATCCGGCTCGGCACCAAGATGCCGACGGTCGTGCCGATGCGCGTCACCAAGGCGCTGACCAGGGTGCTGAAGAAGCATCATCCGATCTGGATGTCGCTGCACGTCACGCACCCGGCCGAGCTGACGCCCGAGACCACCGAGGCCTATAGCGCGCCTGGCCGATGCCGGCATCCCGCTCGGCTCGCAGACGGTGCTGCTCAAGGGCATCAACGACAGCGTCGAGACGATGAAGTCGCTCTATCACGGGCTGCTGATGCGGCGCGTGCGGCCCTACTACCTCTACCAGTGCGACCCGATCAGCGGCTCGGCGCATTTCCGCACGCCGGTCTCCAAGGGCATCGAGATCATCGAGGGCCTGCGCGGGCCACACGACCGGCTATGCCGTGCCGCACTTCGTCATCGACGCGCCGGGCGGCGGCGGCAAGATCCCGCTGATCCCGGACTACGTCGTCGGCCGCGACGGCGACGACCTGCTGCTGCGCAACTTCGAGGGCGGCACCTACCGCTACCCCGATCCGGGCGAGAGCTATGGCACCCGTTGCGGGAGGCAGGCATGCGCATCGGCCTGACCTACGACCTGCGCGACGACTATGCAGGGCCGCGGACTGCCGGAGGAGGCGCTGGCCGAGTTCGACAGCCCGGAGACCATCGAGGGCATCGAGGCGGCGCTGGCGGCGAACGGGCATCGAGCCCGAGCGCATCGGCCACGTCCGGGCGCTGGCCGAGCGGCTGGTCGCGGGCCACCGCTGGGACCTGGTCTTCAACATCGCCGAGGGCCTCTCCGGCCGCTCGCGCGAGGCGCAGGTGCCGGCGCTGCTCGAGGCCTTCGACCAGCCCTACACCTTCTCGGACCCGCTGACCCAGGCGGCGGGCCTCGACAAGGCGGTGGCCAAGCGGCTGGTGCGCGACGCCGGCGTGCCGACGGCGCCCTTCGCGGTGCTCGAGACCGACGCCGACGCGCGGGCCTGCGACCTGGCCTTCCCGGTCTTCGTCAAGCCGGTCGCCGAGGGCACGGGCAAGGGCTGCGAGCGGGCCTCCAAGGTGGCCGACCGGCGAGGCGCTGGTCTCGACGGCGCGCGGCTTGCGCGCCCGCTTCGGCCAGCCGGTGCTCGCCGAGCCCTTCCTGCCGGGCCGCGAGTTCACGGTGGGCGTGCTCGGCAACGGCGCCGGCGGCGCGGGTCATCGGCGTCATGGAGATCGAGCTGCTGGCGAACGCCGAGGCCGAGGTCTACTCCTTCGTCAACAAGGAGCTCTGCGAGGACCGGGTCGTCTACCGCCTCGCAGCCGATGCCGAGGCGCAGGAGGCGGGTCGCGTGGCGCTGGCCGCCTATCGGGCGCTCGGCTGCCGCGACGCGGCGCGGCTCGACCTGCGCTCGGACGGCGCAGGGCCGGCCGCAGTTCCTCGAGGTCAACACGCTGGCCGGGCTGCACCCGACGCATTCCGACCTGCCGATCCTGTCGGCCAAGGCCGGCATGCCCTTCGAGGCGCTGATCGGCGCGCATCGTCGCAGGCGGCGGCCGAGCGGCAGGGGCTGACGGCGCCGCCGGGCCGCGGCGGGCCTGAACTGGGGTCTGGCGTGGCGCGGGCGGGACGGCTAGTCCTGCCCGCGCCATGATCCGCATCACCGACACGATCTCGATCGCCGAGTGGGAGCTGGTCGAGACCTTCGCCCGCGCCTCCGGCCCCGGCGGGCAGAACGTCAACAAGGTCGAGACGGCGGTGCAGCTGCGCTTCGAGGCGCAGCGCTCGCCGAACCTGCCCGATCCGGTCAAGGCGCGGCTGAAGCGCCTCGCCGGCCGGCGCTGGACCGAGGACGGGGCGGTTCGTGATCCAGGCGCAGGCGCACCGCAGCCAGGCGCGCAACCGGGCGGACGCGCTGGAGCGCCTGCTCGACCTGATCCGCCGGGCCGCCGAGCGGCCGAAGCGGCGGATCGCGACCAGGCCGACGCTCGCCTCCAAGCGCCGGCGCATCGAGGCCAAGAAGCAGCGCGGCCAGGTCAAGTCGCTGCGCTCGGCGCCCGGCGACGAGGAGTAGAGCGTGGCCCGCATCTTCATCGACGCCGATGCCTGCCCGGTCCGCGCCGAGGCGCTGCGCGTGGCCGACCGGCACGGGCTTCAGGTCTTCGTCGTCTCGAATGGCGGCATCCGGCCTGACCCGAGCCCGCTGGTCGAGACGGTCATCGTGCCCGAGGGCGCTGATGCGGCCGACCGCTGGATCGCCGAGCGGATGGGGCCGGGCGACATCTGCATCACGGCCGACGTGCCGCTGGCGGCCCGCTGCATCGAGGCGGGCGGCCGCGCCATCCGGCCGAACGGCGAGGCCTTCACGCCCGCCAATATCGGCCATGCGCTCGCCATGCGCGACCTGATGGCCGATCTGCGCGCGGCGAACCCGCTCGGCGCCGGCGGCGGGGCCAAGCCATTCGGCAAGGCCGACCGCTCGCGCTTTCTCGATTCGCTCGAGCGGATGGTGCGGGCGGCGATGCAAGCGAAAGGCGGCGCGTAGGCCGAACGGTTTCGGATGCCGAGCCGATTCGTCCGGCTGCGGTCGCCCAAATTTCTCAACGTCCACGCCCTCGCCTCCGCCCTCGGTCCCCCTCCGAAGCGGAGGCGGAGGCACCTGCGCTGAGGTGGGCGCGTCCCGGCGGGGCTGTCCTCCGGGCGGGGGTGTTCTCAGAACGTCTGGTCGTAGGCGCCGACGGCGGGCTCCTCGCGGATGACGGCGTCGATCGCTTCGAAGATGGCGCGCAGCTCGTCCGCCGAACGCGTGCTCTCGCAGACGACGACCAGGTTCGGCGTGTTCGACGAGGCGCGCACCAGCGCCCAGGCGCCGCCCTCGAGCAGCACCCGGGCGCCGTTCACGGTCACCACGTCCTGGATCGTCAGCGGGCCGAGCCGACCACCGTTGCGGGCCATGCCGACCAGCCGCTCGACCAGCCGCTCGACGACGCCATATTTCTCCTCGTCCGCGCACCAGGGCGACATGGTCGGCGTCGAAAAGGTCTGCGGCAGCGCGCGCCGCAAATCCGACATCGACTGCCCAGGGTGGCGGTCGAGCATCTTGAGGATTTCCACCGCGACCAACAGCCCGTCATCGAAGCCCCGGCCGATCGGCGGCGCGAGGAAGTGATGGCCGGATTTCTCGAAGCCGGCCAGCGCGCCCGTCTCGTGCACCCGCCGCTTCATGTGGCTGTGGCCCGTGCGCCAGTACTCGACGCTGGCGCCGCCGGCGACGAGCTCGGGGTCGCTGAGGAAAAGCCCGGTCGACTTGACGTCCGCCACGAATCGGGCGCCGGGGTGCAGCCTGATCCAGTCGCGCGCCAGCATGACGCCGACCTTGTCGGCGAAGATCTCCTCGCCCTCGTCGTCGACGACGCCGCAGCGGTCGCCATCGCCGTCGAAGCCGAGCGCCAGGTCGGCGCCGGAGTCCCGCACGGCGCGGGCCATGTCGTGCAGCATCTCCATGGCCTCGGGGTTGGGGTTGTAGACCGGGAACGTGTAGTCGAGGCCGGTGTGCAGCGGCACGACCTCGGCCCCGATCCGCTGCAGCACCTCGGGCGCGAAGGCGCCGGCCGTGCCGTTGCCGGTGGCGCAGACGACCTTCAGCGGGCGCGACAGGCGGAACCCGCCCGCAAGGTCGGCGATATACCGCTCGCGCACGCCCTCGGCGCGGCGGTAGGACCCGCCCGGACGCGCGGCGCCGTGCCCGCCGAGCACGATGTCGCGCAGCCGCGCCATCTCGGCCGGCCCATGCGTCAGCGGGCGCTGCATGCCGATCTTGACGCCCGTCCAGCCGTTCGGGTTGTGGCTGGCCGTGACCATCGCGACGGCCTGCGTGTCGAGGTCGAACTGGGCGAAATAGGCCATCGGGCTCAGGCCGACGCCGATGTCGTGCACCTCCGCCCCGCCGGCCATCAGCCCCAGCGTCAGCGCCTGCTTGATGGCGAGCGAATAGCTGCGGTAGTCGTTGCCGACGGCGACGGTCGGCGGCAGCCCGGCTTCGTGCAGCTGGGTGGCGAGGCCGAGGCCGATCGCCTGCATGCCGGGCAGGTTGATCTCCTCCGGATAGCGCCAGCGCGCATCGTATTCGCGAAAGCCGGTCGGCTTGATCATCGGCAGCTCGAGGCTGGCCAGCGTGTTCACCTCGACGCCGGTCAATGGCTTCGGCATTGGGGTTTGCGGCATAGCTTCACCTCTGATCGCTCCCGCGGAGCGCATAGCGCAGTCTTTGCCTGCAGGTAACCCGGCGCGGTTGCGAGCGGGTTCCATTTCCGGCGGCGTCGGCTACATATCATCAGATGTTGGAAAGACTGATAGCCGCGCTGACGGGCGAAGAAGGGCATGGCCAGGATCCGGTCGAGGCCGGACGCGTCGCCATCGCCGCGATCCTGGTCGAGGCTGCGCGCTCGGACGACAGCTATCTCGAGCCCGAGCGGGCGACGATCGACCGCGTGCTGGCCGAGCGCTTCGGCCTTTCGCGCGAGGAGGCCGGGGCGCTGCGCCAGCGCGGCGAGGAGGCGCAGGCGCAGGCGGTGGACCTCGTCCGCTTCACGCGCGTCATCAAGGACGCGGTGCCGATCGAGGACCGGGTCGCCGTGATCGAGGCGGTCTGGCGGGTGATCTATGCCGACGGGGCGCTCGACGCCGAAGAGAATTCGCTGGTGCGCCGGCTCTGCGGCCTGCTCTACGTGCCGGACGTCGAGGCGGGGCTCGCGCGGCATCGTGTGAGCCAGGCGCCGCGCGAGGCCTGAGGCCGCCCAGCCAGGAGCCTCCGCTCAGGAGCCTCCGCTCAGGAGCCTCCGTTCAGAAGCCCCCCTTCAGAAGAACGAGAAGACCAGGAAGGCCGTCAACAGCACGGTCATCCAGAGCGCCATCGAGCCAGAGGGCCGCGTCCGCGCCAGCGCGCCCGTCGGCCCGTGATGGCGAAGGAGCTCGCGCGTGATCAGGCGCGACGTCGCCGAGACCGCCATCGCCAGGCCCTGCCAGCCCAGACGGGCGACGACACCGAACCCGCGCGCGATCTTCCGCCCCGCTCCGCGCCAGAGCCAGTCGGTGTCGAGGTTGGTCGAGCGCAGTTCGGGCGGATAGATCCCCGTGCGCATCAGCACGGTGAATGCGAGCGCCGAGAAGATCAGCAGCTGGAGCTGCGTGACGACGTGCTCGACCGAATATGCGTGATAGTCGACCTGGTAAGGCAGGATCGCGTAGAGCGGCTCCGGAAAGACGCCGATGCCGATGCACAGCGCCGCCGCGATGGCCATCGCGATCAGCATGTTGATGGGCGCCTCCTTCGGCCGCAAACCCGAATCGTGGGCGAAGAAGGCGAAGAACGGAATCTTGATGCCCGAATGGTGGAAGACGCCCGCCGAGGCGAAGAGCAGCACCATCCACGTCCAGAAATAGCCTTCCTTCATCGCCGCGCTGATGATCAGCGATTTGGAGACGAAGCCCGAGAAGAGCGGGAAGGCGGAAATCGAAGCGGCGCCGACGATGCAGAAACCCGTGGTCCAGGGCATCGTCCGATAGAGGCCGCCGAGCTCGGAGCCTTTGATCGTGCCGGTGCGATAGAGGACCGCTCCCATCGACATGAACAGCAGCGACTTGTAGATGATGTGGCAGAAGGCATGCGCCGCCGCGCCGTTGATGGCGAGCTCGGTGCCGATGCCGATGCCGACCACCATAAACCCCAGCTGGTTGTTCAGGCTGTAGGCGAGCACACGGCGCAGGTCGTTCTCGATCACGGCGTAGAAGATCGGGAATGCTGTCATGGTGGCGCCGATCGGCACCAGGATCTCCGTCCCGGCATAGCCGCGCGCCAGCGCGTAGATGGCCAGCTTGGTGGTGAAGCTCGACAGGATGACCGTGCCGCTGACCGTCGCTTCGGGATAGGCGTCCTGCAGCCAGTTGTGCAGGAGCGGGAAGGCCGCCTTGATGCCGAATGACAAACAGGATCAGCAGCCCGCGCCGTCGTCCCGATGTCGAAGCTGTCGAAGGCGATGGATCCGGTCTGGCCGACATGGATGATGGCCCCCGCCAGCAGGAGCACGCCCGAGCCGATCTGGACGATCAGGTAGCGGGTCCCGGCGGCCAGCGCGTGCTCGTTGCCACGCGCCCAGATCAGGAACACCGAGGCGATCGCCGTGCCCTCCCAGAACAGGAAGAGCGTGACGAGATCGCCGGCATAGACCGCGCCGATGGCGCTGCCGGCATAGATCAGCCCCGCGGTCTGCTGCAGCCACCCGCCGGCATGCAGCTGGTAGATGACGCTTATCGAGAAGGGCGATCAGGAAGATGTAGCCGAACAGTAGGCTCAGCCTGTCGACGCGCAGCGTTGTCAGCTGGAAGTCGAACAGCGTCAGGGTGCCGTGCAGACCGTGCTCGAGTCCAAGCGTCTGGGCGAAGGCCATAAAGGGCAGCGAGAGCATCCAGGCGGCGCGGAGCCTGCCGGGCAGGATGGGAACCAGCAGCGCCCCGAGGATCACGACCAGCCCGGGCGAGAGATGCCCGAAGATCGCCTCACTGCCGGTCATAATAATCTTCCGGCCGCATGACGATCAGGCGCAGCACCTTAGCCGCCAGCACCAGGAAGACGCAGCCGACGAAGCCGTAGATGCCGTAAAAACCCCACCAGTGCTCGATGGCGAAGGGTCCGTGTTTGTGCACGAGCGGATCGACGAGCAGGAGCACGGCGCAGACGGCGTAGAGCGCGTAGACGATCTTGTCGACATTGCGCCGGTCGTCGAGCCAGCGTTCGCGCTCGTTCTCGAGCGCGTGAGGCGGGCGGGCCTCCTCGGGTCGCGCGTCACTTGGCATCTGGCACTCCGATCGAGGTGGATGCAAGGTCCTGGGGAACCGGGGCGATCTGTACGAGCAGCTTTTCGACCGGCTCGACCGCGAAGAAGAGCGCGATGCAAAGCAGCGCGGTGATGACGACCGCAGCCACGCAGGGGATCGGCGCCTCGTGCACGGCAACGGGCTTGCCCCGTTCTGCCTCGGGAAGTGGTGCGAAGAAGCCGCGCGAGAAGATCGGCAACAGATAGGCGACGTTCAGCAGCGAGCTGACCATCAGCACGGCGACGACCCAGAGGTCGCCCGCCTCGACCGCGCCGACCCCGATCCACCACTTGCTCCAGAGCCCGACGAAGGGCGGCAGGCCGATGATCGAGAGCGAGCCCAGCAGATAGGCGAAGAGCGTGATCGGCATCTTGCCGGCCGATGCCGTCGAGCTGGCTGATCTCGGTCAGGTGCGCGGCGGTGTAGATCGAGCCCGCGGCGAAGAAGAGCGTGATCTTCGAGACGGCGTGCGCCGCGATATGCAGCGCCGCGCCGATGATGCGAGATCGGCGTCAGCAGCGCCGCCGCCAGCACGATGTAGGAAAGCTGGCTGACCGTCGAGAAGGCCAGCCGCTTCTTCAGATTGTCCTGCATCAGCGCGACCACCGAGGCGACGATGACGGTGAACCCGGCGACATAGACCAGCCAAGTCGCCGGCGCCCGTGCTCGCGCAGAAAGTCGACGCCGAAGACGTAGACGACGACCTTGACGACGGTGAAGACGCCCGCCTTGACGACGGCGACGGCGTGCAGCAGCGCCGAGACCGGCGTCGGCGCCACCATCGCCGCCGGCAGCCAGAAGTGCACCGGCATCACCGCCGCCTTGCCGATGCCGAAGACGTACATCGCCAGCAGGCACGCCCAGCGCGGTCGCCGAGAGCCCGGCGCCGCGCCAGGATGCCGCCCGGCGCGAAATCGGACGTGCCGGCCACGACATAGGTCCAGATGATCGCCGGCAGCAGCAGCATCATCGAGGTCGAGATCAGCAGCACGAGGTAGACCCGGCCCTTGAGCCGCGCCTCCTCGTTGCCCTTGTGCGTGACCAGCGGATAGGTCGAGATCGTCAGGACCTCGTAGAACAGGAACAGCGTGAACAGGTTGGCGGCAAAGGCGATGCCGATCGCCGACCAGATCGCGATGGCGAAGCAGGCGTAATAGGGCGTCTGCCGCGGCTCGTGGTTCCCGCGCATATAGCCGATCGAGTAGATCGAGTTGACGATCCAGAGCGTCGAGGCGACGCAGGCGAACAGCATCCCCAGCGGCTCGATCCGCATGGCGATGTCGATGCCCTCGAAGGTGTGCAGCAGCAGCGCCTCGGGCCGCCCGCCGGCCATCACCATCGGCGCGAGCTTGAACCACCACCACCCAGAAGAGCGCGCCGGCCGTGGCCAGCGTCACGCCCTCGCGCAGGTTCGGCACGGCGCCCGTCAGGAAGATGCCGCAGCGTCCCGAGCAGCGGGATGGCGAGCGCCAGGCGGATGAGAAGCTCACCCTCCATGCGCGACCCCCGCCGGAACGACGCCCGTCAGCAGCTCGCGCGCCGCCTGCGCCGCGACGCCGGCCGTCAGATCCGTCTGCAGGCCGAAATAGATGACCGCGGCCGCCAGGATCCAGGTGACCGACCAGCATCTCGAGCGGCGGCTGGCGCACGACGCGCGCCGTCGGGCTCGCGGAACCAGGCCACCTCGACGACCCGGCCGACATAGACGACGGCCAGCACCGACGAGATGACGATGACGGCCGACCAGCCACCACTGGCCCGCCTCGGCCGCGCCCTGGATCAGGAACCATTTCGAGACGAAGCCCGCCGTGCCGGGCACGCCGATCAGCCCCAGCCCGGCGATGACGAAGGCGCCCATGGTCAGCGGCATCGTCCGGCCGATGCCCGGCCATGTTGTCGATCCGCGTCACGCCCGTCGAGTAGTAGACGCAGCCGATCGCGAGGAACAGGCAGCACTTGATGATCGCGTGGTTGAAGAGGTGGCTGATGCTGCCGGTCAGCCCGGCCTGCGGACGCCAGCGAGATGCCGAGCAGCATGTAGCCGACCTGCGCGACCGAGGAGTAGGCCAGCATGCGCTTGACGTTGATCTGGTAGATCGCGCTCAGCGAGCAGACGATCATGGCGAGCGCCGCCAGCGCCATCAGCAGCGGCGCCGGCCGGCGTCACCGTCATCACGAACGCGACGCCGAAGACCGAGAAGATATAGCGCAGCAGCAGGTAGACGGCGACCTTGGTGGCGGTGGCCGAGATGAAGGCGGTCGCCACCGTCGGCGCGTAGGCATAGGCGTTCGGCAGCCAGAGATGCAGCGGGAACATCGCCAGCTTCAGCCCGATGCCGATGATGATGAAGGCGAGCGCCGCGATCAGCGGGCGCATCTGGTCGACCTCGTGCAGCCGCGCCGCGATGTCGACGAAGTTCAGCGTTCCCGTCATCGCGAAGATGAAGCCGACGCCGATGATGTAGAAGGTCGCGCCGATCGTGCCGATCACCAGGTACTGGAAGGCGGCGACCAGCGCCCGCCGCTCCTGGCCCAGCGCGATCAGCGTGTACATCGAGAGCGACGAGATCTCGATGAAGACGAAGGCGTTGAAGGCGTCGCCGGTGATGCGCGATGCCCGAGCAGCCCCGCCATGCAGATCGAGGTACATCGCGTAGAACCAGCCCTGCCGCTCGGGCGCGATCTCGTCGGCGACCGAGCGCGGCGCGTAGATCGCGACGGCGGCGCCGATCAGCGACACGATCACCAGCACGAAGGCGTTCAGCGCGTCGATCCGGTACTCGATGCCGAGCGGCGGCGCGAAGCCGCCGATGCGCGTAGGAGATCGGCCCCGATGCTCGACCTGCCAGAGCAGCCCGAAGCGCGATCACCGGCATCGGCCAGCGAGCAGGCGAGCGTGATCAGCCAGCAGAGATGCCGCTGCGCGGACCGCGCCGCAGACCAGCGCCGAGACCAGCGGCACGACGACCTGCAGCGCCGGCAGGTGCTGCGACCAGTCGAAACCGCCGGCTCGAGGCGCGCTCATTCGGCGAGGTCCTCGCGCGTCGATGACCGCGACGATCTCGTCTTCCTCGATCGTGCGGTAGGCCTCGTGGATGCGCACCACCAGCGCCAGGCCGAGCGCCAGCGTGGCGACGCCGACGACGATCGCCGTCAGGATCAGCACGTGCGGCAGCGGGTTCGAATAGAGCTCGGTAGCCCGGCTCGATGATCGGCGGCGTCGCCCCGAACACCTTGCCCGGCGTCAGGTAGAGCAGGTAGACCGATGTCTGGAAAACGCCGAGCCCGACCAGCGTCTTGATCATGTTCGAGCGGGCCGCGACGATGTAGATGCCCGCGACCATCAGGAAGACCGTCACCCAATAATTGTAGTGCGCCGCGAAGGCGGCGAAGAGCTCGGCGCGCCTCGCTCATTCCGGCCGGCCCCGGCCCGCGAAATTGTAGAAGATCGTCAGCATGGTGCTCGAGACGGTGACCAGCACGCCGATCTCGATGAGGAAGACGCCCCAGTGCTGGCCGTGCACGGCCTCGTGATGCTCGGCCGGCCAGTGCAGAACAGCGCGTCGTAGTCGAGGTAGTTCGCGCCCATGGACCAGCGACCAGACGCCGACGCCGGCATAGATCAGCACGCCGAGCGGCACCATCGTCTCGGCCAGCCGGCGCGGCACCGCCCGCTCGGCCGCCGCCGTGCCGAAGATGATGGCATAGAGGATCACGCCCGCCGCGACGATGACGCCGGCCTGGAAGCCGCCGCCCGGCCCGTAATCGCCGTGCCACTGGACGTAGAGGCCGAACATCAGGATGAACGGCAGGCCGAGCTTGGTCGCGACGCGCAGGATGACGTCGAGGTTCACCTCGGCCCCTCCGTCCGCCAGCGCCGCAGCAGCAGCAGCACGCCGATCCCGGCGCAGAAGATGACGCGTCGTCTCGCCCAGCGTGTCGATAGCCGCGATAGCTCGCCAGCACGGCGGTGACGACGTTCGGGATCCCGGTGTCGTGCATGTTCAGCTCGAGATAGGCGGCGCCGACACCGCTGTTGACCGGCTGGCCGACCGTGCCGAAGGCCGGCAGCCCGAACGAGCCGTAGATCAGCATCGCGCCCGTGCCGAAGGCGACGACCAGCGGGATCGCCATCGAGTGGCGCGGCGGCGCCTCCTCGATCTTGCGTCAGATAGAGCGCGCCCAGCACCAGAACTGTCGAGATGCCGGCGCCGACCGAGGCCTCGGTCATCGCGACGTCGACGGCGTCGAGCACGATCATGACGCTCGCGATCAGGAAGGAGTAGGCGCTCGACAGCACGACGACGGCGAAGAGGTTGCGCACGCGCACGATGCCGATCGTCACCAGCGCCAGCAGCGTCAGCAGCACCATGTTGATCAGGAGTTCTATCGCGCGATCCTCCCGTTCCGTCGGCCTCGGACTCGCCAGCGAGCGCTCGTCCGGCGGCACCGGCAGCGGCATGCTCTGCCTCGACCTGCTCCGAGATCAGCGGCCGCGCCAGCCTGACGCCCGAGATCGGGATAGATGCTGGCGCAGTCGGTCGGGCGCAGCGTGCCGTCGCTGCCCGCCAGCAGCGGCCGCTCGCCGTCGTGCAGCGCGGCGCGCGCAAGGGCGTGCGTGGCCACCGCGCTCGCCGTCATCGAGACGAGCAGGATGATCACGAGCCGCACGGCCACCGCGAACTCGTCGGTCTGCAGCAGCATGCCGAGGCCGAGAAAGCCCACGCCCAGCGTGTCGATCAGCGAGCGTCGCGTGCATCCGCGTGAAGACGTCCGGCATGCGATGGATGCCGATCGCGCCGACGATGATGAAGAAGCCGCCGGCGAGCAGCGCCGCCCAGGCGAGGATGTCGAGCACGAGCGCTCATCCCTTGCCCTCGAGGTTCTCGGCCGTGCGGTGGTCGTAGCCGAGCGCGCCGTAGCGGAAGAACTTCAGCACCGCCAGCGTGCCGATCACGTTCAGGAGCGCATAGGTGATGCCTGATGTCCAGGAACTCCGGGCGCCCGGTCATGAACCCGAAGAGCGCGAGCAGCAGCACCGCCAGCGTGCCGATCGTGTTCGCCGCCAGCAGCCGGTCGAAGGCCGTCGGCCCCAGCAGCGCGCGCGCGACGGCCAGCGCCGAGCGCGATCAGCACGGCGATGATGGCGACGGCGAACATCAGGCCTGCGCCGCCTCGAACCACGCGACCCTGCGGTTCATCTCGTCGTCCGCAAAGCCCTCGGCGCTCTCCCGCTCGATGGCATGCACCCAGAGCGCGCGGCCGCGCTCGGTCGCCTCGACGGTCAGCGTCCCGGGCGTCAGCGTGATCGAGTTCGCATAGGTCGTCAGCCCCACCGCCGTCTGCTGCAGCGCGTCACCCGCACCAGCGTCGGCGTGATCGGCAGCCGCGGATCGAGGATCAGCCGCGTCACGCGCAGGCCCGATTTCAGGATCTGCACCGCCAGCCAGGGCCAGTAGAGCACGGCGCGGGTCAGCAGCCCGACGGGGAAGCCCTCGGCGTCGGTGATTCCCTTGGTCCAGCAGAAGGCGACGACCGCGAGGCTGCAGCAGGAAGCCCGATACGACGAACCACGGCGCGTAATGGCCGGACAGCGCCAGCCAATAGACGATAGAGAGCGACGACGATCAGGATGAGCCGCATCTCCCCCTCTTCCTCGGCCCGACGTTTGATCCGCCGGCCGGTACGCAGGTGGAGGTGCGGCCGGTCGAAGGTCTCGTAGCAGCCCGGTCCGGGCAGGTAAAGCATTGTCGGCCACCGTTCCGAACGGGCAGCAGCGGGGGCCCGAGCGGCGCCGTGGCGTCCGGACGAAAGCGGCTCCCCCGGGGTCAGCGGCCGAAGAGATCGGCGATGACCGCCCGCATCACCGGAAGGCCGCGCCCCGTCTCGGCGGCAGTGAGCAAGATCTCCGGGAACGCCGCCGGGTGGCGCTTCAGCCCGTCGGCCACCGCGCTGGCGATGCCTTGCACGGCATCGGCCCGCGGCTTGTCCGTCTTGGTCAGCACCACCTGGAAGACGACGGCCGCCCGGTCGAGCAGGTCCATGATCTCGTGATCGAGCGTTTTCAGCCCGTGCCGCGCATCGACCAGGACGAAGGCGCGCGCCAGCGTCGGACGCCCGGACAGATAGCTGCGCAACAGCGCCTGCCAGCCGGTAACCTTGGCGACCGGTGCCTTGGCGAAGCCGTAGCCGGGCAGGTCGACGAGGTATCCCGCCTGCCCGAGCGCAAAGAAATTGAGCTCCTGCGTTCGCCCCGGCGTGTTCGATGCCCGCGCCAGTCCCTTCCGGCCGGTCAGCGCGTTGATGAGCGTGGACTTGCCGACGTTCGAGCGGCCGGCAAAGCACAGCTCGGGCCGGTCGGCCGGCGGCAGGCCATCCATCGAAACGACGCCCTTGAGGAACTCGCAGGGGCCCGCAAACAGCTTGCGGCCCGCCTCGATGCGCTCCTCGGTCATCTCGGGGTCTATGGCGAAGGAGACCGTCACGCCGGATAACCCTGTCCAGCTTCGCCTCGCGCCCGAGCGGCGAAGGAGCGCGTCCAAGCCTGCAACCAGATGGCGCTCTTGGATCGCGGAGACGCGGACGAGCCCCGGCGTGCTGCTCCGTGCATCAGACCGGCCGAGCGGGATCGCCCCTGCGCACGCGCCCGCCCGTCGCCACCTGGGCATAGACGCCGAAGTCCGTGTGGCCGAGATGTGTCTTGAGAATCGCCGGCACGGGAACGTCCCGCGCTCCCGTCGCCGGGTTCGCGGCGGTCGCGTTGCAGCGCGCATCGCGGGCGACGATGCGCAGCCGCGCGGCCCCGACCTCGATCTCGCGACCGACGAGCTCCAGCTCTCCCCAGGGCGCGAGGCCGTCGAGCCAGAGGTTCATGCGGAAGCGGATCGGCTCGAGCGGCGCCCCGGCGATTTCCTCCAGCGCCCGGCGAGAGGCGATCGAGCCGATCGAGACATGGGTGTCCTCGAAATCCGTGAACTGGATGCCCGGCGCGCGGCATACCCGGAAGGGCCCTTGGCGCGCGGTTCCTTCGGTCAGCGGCGCCATCCACTGCGTCAGCGCGCTGTCGCCTTCCACCGTCCCTGGCGCCACGGCCAGCTCCTGGCGGTCCGGGTGGCGCAGGGTCAGAAGCCCGGCATCGGCGTCGAACGAGACCACGATCTGCGCCAGGCGCGGCACATGCGTCTGGTTGACGAAGTTGCGGGGCGGCAGCCACTGCGGCGCCGCCTCGTCCCAGTCAGACGCCCCGTGGCAGATCGCCCAGGCGCGGTCCCACGGCACGGGGCGCCCGGGCTCGAGCGCCACCTCGTCCAAAGGTTCCTCGCCCAGGCTCTTGACCGGGTGGCGATAGATCTCGGCCAGCGTCCAGCTCATTGCTTGCTCTCGGCCTTGCGCTTGCGGAACCCGGATTTGATGTTCCCGAGCAGGTCCACGTCGACGCCCTGGCTGCGCATGATGATGTATTGCTGGATGAAGGTGATGGTGTTGTTGGTGATCCAGTAGATGACCAGGCCCACCGCGAACTTGCCGAGCATGAACATGAAGACCAGGGGCATCCAGGAGAAGATCGCCGCCTGCGTCGGATCGGCCGGCGCGGGGTTCAGCTTCTGCTGCAGCCACATGGTGACGCCCATCACGATGGGGAACGCGCCGATCGACAGGATGGCCAGTAAGCTCGCCGGGCCCGGCGCGGCCCAGGGCAGCAGTCCGAAGAGGTTCATCCACGACGTCGGATCCGGCGCCGAGAGATCGTGGATCCAGCCGAAGAACGGCGCGTGCCGCATCTCGATGGTCACGAACAGCACCTTGTAGAGCGAAAAGAAGATCGGGATCTGCAGCAGGATCGGCAGGCACCCCGCCGCCGGGTTCGCCTTCTCGCGCTTGTAGAGCGCCATCATCTCCTGCTGCATCTTCTGGCGGTCGTCGCCGCAGCGCTCCTTGATCTTCTCCATCTCGGGCTGAAGCTTTTTCATCTTCGACATCGAGACGTAGGATTTGTAGGCCAGCGGGAACAGAACGAACTTGATGATGAAGGTCAGCAGGATGATCGACACGCCCATGTTGCCGATGTGCGAGTGCAGCCAGTCCAGGACCTGGAACATCGGCTTGGTCAGGAAGTAGAACCATCCCCAGTCGATGGCCCAGTGCAGGTTGTGGATGCCGAGCGCGCGCTCGTAGTGGCGCAGCGTGTAGAACTCCTTGGCGCCGGCGAAGACCCGGTTCGTCGCCTCGACGGTGTCGCCCGGCGCGACGGTGACGACCGGCAGCCGCATGACGCTGCGGAACTCGTGCTCGCCGTCGCGCTGGACGCCCTGGTAGAATCCGTCGAACCCGGTGCCGGGGTCGGCGATCATCGTCGTCATCCAGTACTTGTCGGTGAAGCCGAGCCAGCCATTGTGCTGGACGGTGAACGATTCGAGCCCCGCCTCGCCCGGCGCCGGCGACAGCTTCTCGAGGTCGCCGTAGCTGATCTCCTTCAGCTTGTCGTCCACCAGGGCGACGCCGCCCTCGTGCAGGATCCAGAGCTTGGTCGAGGCCTCGCCGCCGATCCGGGTGACGCGGCCATAAGGCGCCATGCTGATCGGTGCGCCGGTGCGGTTCTCGACCGTCTGGCTGATGGTGAACATGTACTGGTCGTCGATGGCGACCTGCCGGCGGAAGATCAGCCCCTGGCCATTGTCCCAGACCAGCGTGACCGGGCTATCGGGCGTCAGCTTGGCGCCGCCCGCGTCCGTCGCAAGGGTCCAGGGCGTGTTCTCATCGGGCAGCGGCCCTGGGTTGGAGCCTTCGACCGGCACCCAGCCGAAATCGGCGTAGTAGGGGTCGGGCCCGCCGGCCGGATTGAGCAGGACGACCGTGTCCGAGCTCGGATCGATCGTCACGCGATAGTCGCTGAGGTGCAGATCGTCGAGCCGGGCGCCCTGCAGCCGGATCGAGCCGGTAACCGAGGGGGTCTCGATCGGGATCCGCTGGCCTTGCTCGAGAGCGGCCGCGCGGCTCTGCCCCATGCTCGGCGTCGCAGCGCTCCCGGTGCCGGGAACGGGGACGACGCCGGTTGCCTCGCCCGTTCCCTGCTGCGCCTGCGGCTCCTGCTGTTCGACGGGCGTCGGAGCCGGTTGCTGCGGCGAGGGCGGGAACAGCATGTACCATCCCAGCACCACCAGCATCGACAGCACCGCTGCCAAGATCAGATTTTTGCCGTCGTCCTGGCCCATCCAGCCGCTCCGTTGAGAATCCGCCGGGTTGAAGCGGCCGGCCGGCACGAGGTCAAGGGAATTCGCGGGGCGCCGCGGCCCCTGCCCGGGGCCGGCCTACAGCTATGACCGATCCGGCGCGGCGCAATGGCGGCCGCCCGGGACCCTCCACCGCGGCGAGGAACGGGCCACCGGCGGCGCCGAACGGGCCACCGCGGCGTGGAACGGGGCAAGCGTCGTTCTAGTTGCCTCGCCCGCCCGCGGCGTTTAGCTGACTGCGGCGCGTGGGGCGCGAGGAGTCTCCCGATGTCGATTCCCCAGCAGGGCGGCGGCCCGGTCGAGAGCAAGGCCGACCTCGTTCAATACCTGGCCGCGGGCTGCAAGCCCAAGGCCGAATGGCGGATCGGCACCGAGCACGAGAAGTTCGGCTATTGCGTCGATACGCTGAAGCCCTTGCCCTATGACGGCCGGCGCTCGGTCCGCGCCGTGCTCGAGGGTCTGGCCGCCCGCTTCGGCTGGACGCCGATCACCGAGGCCGGCAACATCATCGGCCTCAGCAAGGGCAAGGCCAATGTCAGCCTCGAGCCGGGCGGCCAGCTCGAGCTTTCAGGCGCGCCGCTCGAGACGATCCACGAGACTTGCGACGAGGTGAATCAGCACCTGGCCGAGGTGAAGGCGGTCGCCGACGAGATCGGCGTCGGCTTCATCGGCCTGGGCGCCGCGCCGATCTGGACGCACGACCAGATGCCTCGAATGCCCAAGGGGCGCTACAAGCTGATGACCGAGTACATGGGCCGCGTCGGCACGCTCGGCACGGCGATGATGTACCGGACCTGCACCGTGCAGGTGAACCTCGACTTCGCGTCCGAGGCCGACATGGTGCAGAAGCTGCGCGTGGCGCTGGCCCTGCAGCCGGTGGCGACGGCACTCTTTGCCAATTCGCCCTTCTGGGAGGGCAAGCCGAACGGCCACCTCTCGTGGCGCTCGCGCATCTGGCGCGATCTGGACCCCGCCCGGACGGGGATGCTGCCCTGGGTCTTCGACCCCGGCATGGGCTTCGAGCGGTATGTCGACTATGCGCTCGACGTGCCGATGTACTTCGTCTACCGGCAGGGCGGATACATCGACGCGCTCGGCCAGTCCTTCCGCGACTTCATGGAGGGCAAGCTGCCGGCGCTGCCCGGCGAGCGGCCGACGCTGAGCGACTGGGCCGACCACCTGACGACCATTTTCCCCGAGGCGCGGATCAAGCGCTTTCTCGAAATGCGCGGCGCCGATGGCGGCCCTTGGCGGCGGCTCTGTGCGCTGCCGGCGTTCTGGGTGGGCCTGCTCTACGAGCAGAGCTCGCTCGATGCGGCTTGGGAGTTGGCCAAGGATTGGACGGCGGCGGAGCGAGAGGAGCTGCGCGTCGAGGCATCGGTCAAAGGTCTCCGGGCCGAAATTCGCGGGCGCACCATGCGCGATCTCGCCCGGCATTGCCTCGCGATCGCCGAGGACGGACTGAAGCGGCGCGCCCAGGAGGGCGCCGGCGGCATGATCCCGGACGAGACGCATTTCCTCAATGCGCTGCGCGACAGCGTCGCGAGCGGCCGGACGCCGGCCGACGAACTGCTCGCGCGCTATCACGGCGACTGGGGCGGCGACCTGACCCGGATCTACGCCGAATACAGCTACTGACCCCAGAGCGGGCGGGAGGAGAGATGGAGACGGTTTCCGAGAACCGGGCTTATGGCGGTGTCCAGGGCGTATACCGGCACGAATCGGCCCAGACGGGATGCGACATGACGTTCGCCGTCTACCTGCCGCCGCAGGCGCGGCGCGGACGGGTGCCATGCCTGTGGTATCTCTCAGGCCTGACCTGCACCCACGAGAACGCGATGACCAAGGCGGGCGCGCAGCTCTGGGCGGCGCGGCACGGCCTGGCGCTGGTCTTCCCGGACACCTCGCCGCGGGGCGAGACGGTGGCCGACGACAGCGCGTACGACCTCGGGCAGGGCGCGGGCTTCTATGTCGACGCGACCGAACAACCCTGGGCGCCGCATTTCCGCATGCTGTCCTACATCACCAAGGACCTGCAGACGCTGGTGACGACCGAGTTCCCGGTCGAGCCGGAGCGCCAGGGGATCACAGGCCACTCGATGGGCGGGCACGGCGCGCTGACGCTGGCGCTGCGCCACCCCGAACTCTACCGCTCGGTCTCGGCCTTTGCGCCGATCTCCCATCCCGCCGCCAGCGACTGGGGCCGCAAGCAGCTCTCCGCCTATCTCGGCGCGAACGAGGAGGTCTGGGCCGCGCACGACGCGAGCCTGCTGCTGCGCGAGCGCGGCTGGGCCAGCGACCTCCTGGTCGACCAGGGCGCGAACGATCCCTTCCTGGACAAGCTCCAGCCCGAGGCGCTGTCGGCCGCGCTGGCCGAAACGCGCACCTGCGGCACCTTGCGCATGCTCGAGGGCTATGATCACTCGTACTTCTTCGTGGCGAGCTTCATGCAAGACCATGTCAGCTGGCATGCCGACCGGCTCTGATGCCAGCTGTACTGGTGCCGGCTTCGCCGGTCGGCTATATGGCCGGCCATGGACGGCACCCGGCATGATGCGCCCCAGAGCCTCGCATTCCGCAAAATGCACGGGCTGGGGAACGACTTCGTCATCATCGACCAGCGGCAGTGCGAGACGGCGCTGACGACGAAGCTGGTGCGGGCCATCGGCGATCGCCACCGCGGCGTCGGCTTCGATCAACTGGCCGAGATCCTGCCGGGCGGCAATACCACCGCGGGTGTCCGCTTCTGGAATGCCGATGGCAGCCGGGCGCAGGCTTGCGGCAACGCCACGCGCTGCATCGCCGACCTGCTGATCGCCGAGACCGGGATGCAGGAGGTCACGCTCGCCTCCGAGAACGGCGTGCTGACGGGCCGCCGCCGCGCGGACGGCCTGATCGAGGTCGACATGGGGCGGCCACGCTGGGACTGGCGCGACGTGCCCCTGGCGCGCGAGGCCGACACGAGCCGCCTGCCGATAGAGGGCGCGCCCGCCGCGTGCAGCATGGGCAACCCGCACTGCACCTTCTTCGTCGATGATGTCGCCTCGGTCCCGCTGGAGACGCGCGGGCCCGCGGTCGAGCACGACCCGCTCTTTCCCGAGCGCACGAACGTCCAATTCGTCGAGGTTCTGGCGCCCGACCGCGCCCGCGTCCGCGTCTGGGAAAGGGGCGTCGGCGTGACGCAGGCCTCGGGCTCGTCCTCCTGCGCGGTTCTGGTCAATGCGGTGCGCCGCGGGCTGATGGATCGCCGCGCGACGATGATGCTCGACGGCGGCGAGCTCGAGATCGCATGGGCCGAGGACGGCCACCTCCTGATGGCGGGCCCCGTTGCGCATGTCTTCGAGGGCAGGCTCTCGCCCGCCTTCCTCGGCGCCTTCGCATGAACGCGCCAGGGCCGATTCCGGCGCCGCTCTTCGAGACCTTCGGCTGCCGGCTCAACGCCTACGAGACCGAGGCGATGCGCCGGCTCGCGGCCGAGAACGGCCTCGGCGATGCCGTCGTCGTCAATACCTGCGCGGTGACGGCCGAGGCCGTCCGCCAGGCGCGCCAGCGCATCCGCCGGCTGCGCGCCGACAATCCGGGCAAGCGGCTGATCGTCACTGGCTGCGCCGCGCAGACCGAGCCCGGGACCTTCGCCGGAATGCCCGAGGTGGATCTCGTCCTCGGAAACCTCGAGAAGATGCGCCCGGAGACATGGTCGGGCCTTGCCACCGGCCTGATCGGCGCGACCGAGCCGGTGCTCGTCGACGACATCATGTCGGCGCGCGAGACGGCCGGGCACCTGATCGACGGCTTCGGCGCCCGGGCGCGCGCCTATGTGCAGGTGCAGAACGGCTGCGACCACCGCTGCACCTTCTGCATCATCCCCTTCGGCCGCGGCAATTCGCGCTCGGTGCCGGCCGGCGTGATCGTCGAGCAGATTCGCCGGCTGGTGGCCAACGGCTTCAACGAAGTCGTGCTGACCGGCGTCGACCTGACCTCCTGGGGCGCCGACCTGCCCGGCCGCCCCCGGCTGGGAGAGCTCGTCCAGCGCATCCTGCGGCTTGTGCCCGACCTCGCGCGCCTGCGCGTCAGCTCGATCGATTCGGTCGAGGCCGACCCGGCGCTGGTCGAGGCGATCGCCTCCGAGCGGCGGCTGATGCCGCACCTGCATCTCAGCCTGCAGGCCGGCGACGACCTGATCCTCAAGCGGATGAAGCGCCGGCACGGCCGCGACGACGCCATCCGCTTCTGCCAGGAGGTGCGCCGCGCCCGGCCGGAGGTGGTCTTCGGCGCCGACCTGATCGCCGGCTTCCCGACCGAGACCGAGGCGATGTTCGAGAACACGCTGGCCCTCGTCGTGGAGTGCGGCCTCACCTGGCTGCACGTCTTTCCCTACAGCGCGCGCAAAGGCACGCCTGCGGCGCGCATGCCGCAGGTGCCCAAGGCCGCGCGCAAGGAGCGTGCGGCGCGGCTGCGTGCACTCGGCGATGCCCGCGCCGCCAGCTGGGCGGCCGCGCGGGCCGGCACGAGCGAGCGTGTTCTGGTCGAACGCCCGCGGACCGGCCGGGCGGAGACCTTCGCCGAGGTGCGCCTCGCCACCGACCATCGGCCGGGCGAGATCGTCGAGGTGACGATCAAGGGCAGCGACGGCCCGACCCTCCTCGGCGCATAGAAGCGCCGCGTCGGGTCCGGGGTCCCGTCCAGCCGGCGCGCGCAATCTCCGAAATCTGCAAGCGCTGAACGCCCGCCGGTGAGCGGCAGGCTGTGCCGAGCGTACGATTTTCAATCAGAGCGCGAATTTCGCCGCGACGCAGCGAAAGGGATGACAGGCGCGCCATTTTCACTACTGTGCCGACCGCCACGATCTTCATCCGGACGGAAGATCCGAGCGCGGGCACGAGACGGGGGGAGACGCATTGGCAGCGAACGGGACAGCCTTGCCGCCGACGGCGGGGACGCGCTTCGTCCGAATGTTCTCGTGGGCGATGTTCTGGCTGACCTTCGCCTATGTCCTGAACAACTACCTGGTCGTCTGGCAGGGCTGGCCCGGCCTGGGCGGGCTGACAGCCGGCGCGTTCGAGGGCCTGAAATTGGCGCAGGTCGCGATCTATCTCGGCGCCGTCGCGCTGGCGATCGTCTATGTGCTCCGCACCCCGGCCATGGCGCTGCGCGCCGATGCCGCCCGCCTGAGCGGGGTCGTGCAGTTCATGATCCGCGCCGCCTTCTGGTCGGTCTTCCTGATCGGCATCGTCGACACCGCGATCTCGTTCATGCGGATCGAGGGCATGCTCCAGCCGCTGTTCGGGCGCCGACATCACCCGGTTGATGGACTTCAACCAGATCACGCGGGCCGATGCGTCCACTACCCGCTGGTCCTCGTCGGCATCGTCGATCGCGGCCTTCACGCCGCGGCATGCTCGGCTTCCACTGGCTGGCGCTCCTGGTCGTGGTGGCCGAGCTCTCGATCGTGCTGTCGCGCTTCATCTTCTCCTACGAGCAGGCCTTCATGGGCGATCTCGTCCGCTTCTGGTACGCCGCGCTCTTCCTCTTCGCCTCGGCCTACACGCTGGCGCAGGACGGCCATGTCCGGGTCGACGTCTTCTACTCGCGCTTCTCGGACCGGACCAAGGGCCGCGTCAACACGATCGGCACCGATGCTGCTCGGCATGCTCTTCTGCTGGACAGTCCTGTTCATGGGCATGTCGGGGCGGTCGTCCATCATCAACGCGCCGCTCGTCAGCTACGAGATCACGCAGTCGGGCTTCGGCCTCTTCGTCAAGTACCTGATGGCCGCCTTCCTCGGCATCTTCGCGGTCTCGATGATGGTGCAGTTCTGCGCCATGCTGCTCGAGAGCGTCGCCGACTGGCGCGGCGATCCGGGATCGCATCTCCACGATCACGACGGCGACCTGCCGATCGGCTCCTGAGGCTGGCCAGATGGAACTCTTCTTCCTGCTTCTCCTGGCCGTCGCTCATGGCCCTCGCGCTCGGCTTCGGCTATCCGGTGGCGTTCGCGCTGCCGGGCTCGGCCATCCTGACGATCCTGATCGCGGCGAACCGCTGGGTGGATCTTCGCCGGCGACACCGACGCCTTCTTCGCGCAGGGCGGCGCCGCACGAATGGCTGGCCGCGGGTGTCACGAATTTCCGCGGCGTCTACTGGGAAGTCGAGCGCGACACGCTGATCGCGGTGCCCGCTCTTCATCTTCATGGGCATCATGCTGCAGCGCTCGAAGATCGCCGAGGACCTGCTGCTGACCATGGCCCAGCTGTTCGGGCCGATCCCGGGCGGCCTGGGCATCTCGGTCGTCTTCGTCGGCGCGCTGCTCGCCGCGACGACGGGCATCGTCGGCGCGACCGTCGTCGCGATGGGGCTCATCTCGCTGCCGGCGATGATGCGCAACAAGTACAGCATCCCGCTGTCGACCGGGACCATCGCCGCCTCGGGCACGCTCGGCCAGATCATTCCGCCGTCGATCGTGCTGATCATCCTGGCCGACCAGCTCGCCTCGGCGGTCGACCAGGCGCAGACCGCGCGGGTCGAACCTCTTCAAGTCCGCCACCGGCGAGCTCTCGATGCCGTCCGAGTTCGCCGTCACCTCGACCTCGGCCGGCGACATGTTCATGGGCGCGCTCGTCCCCGGCCTCGTGCTCGTCGGCCTCTACATGATCTTCATCCTGGTCATCGGCCTCATCCGTCCGTCGCTCGCGCCCGACGGTGCCTTTCGACGAGAAGATCGATGCGCGCCTGGTCCTGCGCGTCCTCATCATCCTGGTGCCGCCGCTGGCGCTGATCTTCGCGGTGCTGGGCTCCATCATCGCCGGCGTCGCCACGGTGAACCAGGCGGGCGCGATCGGCGCGATCGGCGCCACGATCATGGCCAGCTATCGCCTGCACGAGGACGAGCGCGGCGCCCACACGCCGGCGCTGCTGGCGATCGGCTCGCTGGTCGCGATCGCGATCCTGACCTCGCTCTACGACACCAACATCCGCGAATCTCGCGCTCCAGCGAGCACGCGATCGGCATCTGGCTGACGATCGCGGCGGTCGGCGTCTTCGTCGTCGCCGTCGATCCTGTGGTCGCTCTGGCGCGACCTACAAGATCGACAACACGCTGACGCCGGTGATGCTCGAGACCGCCAAGACGACGGCGCTGGTCTTCGTCATCCTGATCGGCGCCGCCATGCTGACCGCCGCCTTCCGCGCCTTCGGCGGCGAGGAGCTGGTGCGCGACTTCCTGACCACGCTGCCGGGCGGCTTCTGGACCCAGTTCATCATCGTCATGGCGGTGATCTTCATCCTGGGCTTCTTCATCGACTTCATCGAGATCGTCGTCGTCGTCGTGCCGATCGTCACGCCGATCCTGCTGATGGACCCCGAGGCGAACGTCACCGCCGTCTGGCTCGGCGTCATGATCGGCCTGAACATCCAGACCTCGTTCCTGACGCCGCCCTTCGGCTTCGCGCTCTTCTACCTGCGCGGCGTCGCGCCGCCCGAGGTGACGACGGTCGGCATCTACAAGGGCGTGGTGCCCTTCATCGCTCTGCAGCTGCTGGCGCTCGGCATCGTCGGCGTGCTGCCGCCGCTGGTGAATTATCTGCCGAACCGGATCTCGCTGACCTCCGAGACGGCGCCGCCGCCGGTCAATCCGCGCCTGCAGTACTGCATGGAGTCGCTATGTCGGCGAGCAGTTCGCTGCACGCGGCGACGAGCTGCGCGCGGCGATCGCGCGCGCTCAGTCGCTGCCGCTCGACGAGCTGCCGGAGGACCAGGCCGACGATCTTCGCGAGGCGTTCGCGGCGGCCGGCGACACCTTCGCTCGGATGCAGGACATCGCTGCCGCCGAGGCGGCGGTGGCGGCCGCAACCCCTGTCTACCGTCCCCTGCACAACCAGGTCCGCACGCTCGAGCGCGATGCCGCGCGGGTGGCGCGCACGATCGCCGCGCGGCGGACCGACCTGACGCGCCTGCGCAACCTCCAGCCCGACAGCCCGCGCATCGCCCAGCTCGAGGCGCGGGTCGCCGAGCTCGAGGCCGAGCGTCAGGCCCTGCTCGACCGCGATCCCGGCCGAGTGGGAGGAGCAGCACAAGACCTTCGCCCAGCTGACCGACGCCGAGGACAAGGCCCGGCGCGCCTATCGAGCGCACCGCAGACGACGCCTTCAAGCCGGTCATGGAGGTCAGCGCCTTGCTGCAGGCGACGCCGGACCTCGCCGCGCTCGAGCCCGACCTGGCCGCGCTGCGCTCCGACATAGCGGCGGGCGAGCCGCCGGCGCTGGTCGAGCGCATCGAGGCGCTGCGCTCGGCGATGCGCTCGGCCGAGGCCGGCCGTGACGTGATCGGCGGGCTGTCGGATGCCCGCGACGCGTTGCGCCGCAACCCCGACAAGGAGGCCGCCGCTGCGGCGCTCGACGAGGCCCAGGCGGCGCTTACGGCAGAGCTCGAATGGCGCAGCGGCGCGCCGAGACCGCCATCCTGCCGGGGCTTATGGCCTATCGCGAGGAGCTCGGGGACACGATCGGTCTGCGCCAGCAGCCGGTGCTGCCCAAGGAGCAAGCGCTCTATGTCGCGGCCTGCACCTCGACGCACCGCGACGTATCGCTGAGCTTCTAGAGCAGACCCCGACCGGATCGACCCGGCAAGGCGGTGCGCAAGCGCCGCCAAGCCCTTTCCAGGTGGTTAAACGGACTCTCGTTCCACAATGATTTCAATGAGTTGCGTTTTTGTGCACGCGTGCACACGCGTGCACGTGCGTGGACGGGGTGCGCGCGCCCCAGCTGATCGAACTCCGCACGAGCACGGCCGTGCGCTCACCGGCGATGGCGCCCGAGGGGCCGCCGCGCGGGCGATCCCGGCGCCGGGCGCGGGCCTCTCCGGATTTTCCGATGACAGGGCGGCCCGCCCCGGTATGCTGGCGCCCATCGGCGAGGCCGCCGGCCGATCCAATCACCCCGATGCGAGGCAACGACCCCGCCCGGGCACCCCTCTCCGCCGGCGCCCCCTTCTCACTGCGGGAGGGGTCGGGAGGGATCGGGAGGAAGCTGCGATGTCCAACCCCTGCATCATCTGCGTCGCCATCACCGGCAGCGTGCCGCGCAAGGAGAACAACCCCGCCCTGCCGATCACCGTCGAGGAGCAGGTCGAGTCGACGCACGAGGCGTTCGAGGCCGGCGCCACCATCGCCCACTGCCATGTCCGCAACGACGACCAGACGCCCACCTCGGACCCGGAAAAGTTCGCCCGCCTGAAGGAAGGGCTCGAGAAGCACTGCCCCGGCATCATCGTCCAGCTCTCGACCGGCGGGCGTTCGGGCAGCGGGCGCGAGCGCGGCGGCATGCTGCCGCTGCGGCCGGACATGGCCTCGCTCGCGGTCGGCTCGAACAACTTCCCGACGCGGGTCTACGAGAACAGCCCCGATCTCGTCGACTGGCTGGCCGCCGAGATGCTGGCGCACGACGTCAAGCCCGAGATCGAGGCCTTCGATCTCAGCCACATGTTCCAGGCGGTGAAGATGCAGGCGGATGGCCGGCTCAAGGGACCGCTGCACATCCAGTTCGTCATGGGCGTGAAGAACGCCATGCCGGTCGACCGCGAGGTGTTCGACTTCTATGTCGAGACGGTGCGCCGGATCGCCCCTGACGCCACCTGGTGCGGCGCCGGCATCGCATCCGGCCAGATCCAGCTGAACGAATGGTCGATCGCGGCCGGCGGCCATACCCGCACGGGGCTCGAGGATAATGTCCGGCTCGACCGCGATCGCCTCGCCCCGTCGAACGCCGCGCTCGTCCGCCGCGCCGTCGAGCTCTGCGAGAAATACGAGCGCCCGGTCGCGACCGTGGCCGAGGCGCGGCGCATCCTCGGCCTTCGCCCCGCCGCGCACGCCTCCGCCTGATGGCCGTCTCGCCCTTCGAGAGCGCCTGGGCCAGCCCGCATCTGGGCGACGCCGAGACGGCGGCGCTCTTCTCCGACACCGCCGAGATCGCCGCGATGGTGCGCGTCGAGGCGGCGCTGGCCCAGGTTCAGGGCAGCCTCGGCGTGATCCCGGCCGCGGCCGGCGAGGCAATCGCGGCGGCGCTCGACGGCGTCGTCGTCGACCCGGCCGCGCTCGGGCCCGGCACGGCGGGATCCGGCATCCCGGTCCCGGCGCTGGTCAAGGCCCTGCGCCTGATCGTCGGCGGCGACGCGGCGCAGTACGTCCACTGGGGCGCGACCACGCAGGACATCGTCGACACCGGGCTGGTGCTGCGCCTCGCGCGGCTCTGCGACCTGCTCGGCGGGCGTCTCGAGGCCGTCATCGCGGCGCTCGCCGACCAGGCCCGGGCGCATCGCGAGCTGGTGATGGCGGCGCGGACCTGGGGACAGATCGCGACGCCCACCACCTTGGGTCTGCGCGTCGCCGGCTGGCTGGCGCCGCTGCTGCGCCATCGCGCCCGGCTGGCGCAGCTGCGGCCGCGCCTGCTGGTCGTCTCCTGCGGCGGTGCCTCGGGCACCATGGCGGCGATGGGCCAGGCGGGCCCGGCGGTCGAGGCGGCGCTGGCCGGGGCGCTCGGCCTCGGCGTGCCGCCGAAACCCTGGCATGTCGAGCGCGACAGTATTGCCGAGCTCGGCGGCTGGCTCTCGCTCGTCACCGGTTCGCTTGCCAAGATGGGGGCGGACCTCAAGCTGATGGCGGCGCACGGCACGGCCCGGTCCGGCGCGGCCGGCGGCTCGTCAACGATGCCGCAGAAGGCGAACCCGGTCGGCGCCGAGGCGCTCGTGGCCCTCGCCCGCCAGAACGCCGCGAGCCTCGCCGCGCTGCACGGCGCGCTGGTCCATGCCGAGGAGCGCGACGCCGCCGCCTGGACCAGCGAATGGCTCGTCCTGCCCTCGATGGCCGTCGCGACGGGCGCGGCGCTCCGCCACGCGTCCGAGCTTGCCCGTACGCTTCAGCCGGACGCGGAGGCGCTGCGCGCCGAGATCGCGGCAACCCGCGGCACGCTGCTGGCCGAGGCCGCGCAGTTCGCCCTCGCCGCGCACATGCCCCGCCCCGAGGCCCAGGACCTGGTCAAGGCCGCCGTCGCCGATCTCGCGCCCGGCGAAGACCTCGTCGCCGCCCTTCGCCGCCGCACGGACGCGCCGGTGGACTGGCGGGCCTTTGCCGACCCCGCCCGCCACACAGGCGCCGCGGCCGCGCTGATCGACCGCGTCCTGGCGCAGCTTTGACGAGTTCCCAACCGCGCGCCCGTTCCTCCGCGCCGCGGCGTCTCACTCGCTGAGCCCCGCCTCCATCCGCTGCAGGGCGTTCTGAGCCGCCAGGCCCAGCTTTCCCCCGCGGTCGAGGCTGACGGCGCGCAGCAGCGCGTCGCGGGCATCCTGCCGGTCGCCGATCCGCGCGGCGACCCGCCCACGCTCCAGCCAGGCGCTCGGCGATTTGGGGGCAAGCTCGGTCGCGCGCTGGGCATCGTCGCGCGCGGCCACGAAGTCGCCGAGCCGGCGCTCCGCCGCCGAGCGCAGGACAAGGAGCCGCGCGGTGGCGTCGCCGCTGGCCATCGTCGCATCGATCTCCGCCACCGCGCCAGCCGCGTCGCCGTCGGCGAGCCGAACGGCGGCGCTGAGCGCGGTCGCGTCGGGATCGCCCGGGGCGAGCGACAGCGCCTGGTTGGCGACGGCCCGCGCGGTCACGCCGTCGCCCTCGTCGAGCAGCATCTCGCCTGCCTGGACCAGCACCTCGGCGCGCGCCTGCGCCGTCAGGTCCGGCTCTTCGGCGGCAATGCCGAGCAATTCGTCGATGGCGGCAGAGCCCGCGCCCGTGGCGATCAGGGCAAGCGCCCGGCAGTGCCGCGCCGCGGCGCCGCCGCCCGACCGCGCCCAGGCGGCCGCCTCGCGCTCGGCCCCTGCCGCGTCCGCGGCGATGAGGGCGACGCACTCGTCATAGCTCTCCACGGCGGACGCCCGCTGCGCCACGCCCAGCGCCGACAGCGCTGACAGCGCCGCCAGCGCCAATCCTGCTGCTCGCATTCGCTCGTTCCTGCCCTATCCTGCGGCACCGTCTATCGCGGCCAGAGGTGCTTGCCCATGTCGAACGTCCTTCTCAGCCTGGGTCACGGCTATTCGGCGCAGGCGCTCGGCGCCCGCCTGCTGGCCGAGGGCTGGCGGGTGATCGGCACGACGCGCTCGGAGCAGAAGGCCCAAGCCATCCGCGCGAGCGGCGCCGAGGCGGTGCTCTGGCCGCCCGCCGATCCTGCCTCGCTGCTCGACGGCGCGACGCACCTCCTCGCCTCCGCCGCGCCCGGCGCCGAAGGCGACCCGGTGCTGCGCCATTGCGGCCCGGCCATCCGGGCGGCGGCGCCGCGGATCGTCTGGGCGGGCTATCTCTCGACGACGGCCGTCTACGGCGATCGCGGCGGTGCCGAGGTCGACGAGGCGTCGGCATGCCATCCGTCGACCGAGCGCGGCCGCTGGCGCCTCGAGGCAGAGCGGGCCTGGGCTGCAACGGGCCTGCCGCTGCATGTATTTCGCCTTGCGGGCATCTATGGCCCCGGCCGCGGGCCTTTCGAAAAGCTGCGTGCCGGACGGGCGCAGCGGGTGGTGAAGCCGGGCCAGGTCTTCAGCCGCATCCATGTCGACGACATCGCCGAGGTGCTCGCCGCTTCGATCGCGCACCCTGCGCCCGGCCCCTATCCCGCGATCTACAATGTCTGCGATGACGAGCCGGCGCCGCCCGAGGACGTGATCGCTCATGCGGCGCGGCTCCTCGGCCTTGCCGTGCCGCCGGCCGTGCCCTTCGAGCAGGCCGAGCTCTCGCCCATGGCGCGCAGCTTCTACGCCGAATCGAAGCGCGTATCGAACAGGCGGATCCGCGAGGAGCTGGGCGTGCGGCTGCGCTATCCGACCTATCGCGAGGGGCTGGCGGCTTTGCTTGAGGGGGAGGCGACTGGCTGATTTGGCCGTCCCCCACTCCCTCCTTCGCCCACGAGGGGGGGGAGGGAGGCGCTCCGGGCTCGTTTTAGGTCGATCAGATGGAGGTGCAGCGCAACGCCCGGCACCGGCGGTCGCGCCGGCCGGCCCGGTCAGCCGGCGTAGTCGACGCGCGCGTCGCCGGCCTGCATGCCTGGCCCGGCCCGGTCGAGGCGCAGCTCGGCCAGGCCGTTGCCGCCGGCGACCGTGAAGAGGGTGCCGGCCGGCTTGCCGTCAGCCGTTATCGGCGTGCCGGGCGCGGCGGTGCCCTCGACGACCACCTGCACGAGGCCGCGCCGCAGCGTTGCCTTGTGCTTCATGCGCGCGGTGACCTCCTGGCCGACATAGCAGCCTTTGCGGAAGTCGACGCCGTGCAGCCGCTCGAAGCCCGCTTCCAGAATAAACGTGTCATCGGGCACGAGCTCGACACCCGTCTCCGGCACCAGATGCGCCACCCGAAGCGCGTCATAATCCTCTCGACCGGCCGGCGACGCCCCGGTATCGGCCAGCGCGCTCTCGGGCCCTTGCGCATAGACGCGCCAGCCGAGCGCGCCGGCGCGCGGATCGGGCACCACCAGCGCGTGGTTCGGCGCCAAACTGGGCGCCGCGGGATGTCCGGCCGGCGTCTCGCCCTCGGGCCAGACCAAGACGACGCCGAGCCCGGTCTCCCTCTCGACCTTGGCATCGCGGCGCAGGCAGTACAGCTTCAGCCGCTGCGCCAGCGCCTCGGCACGATCGGCTGCGACGTCGACCAGAACGACCCCGGGCTCCTCGCCCTCGAGCAGGAAGAAGTCGAACAGATACTTGCCCTGCGGCGTCAGCAGCGCGGCATAGACCGCGACGCCCGGCGCCAGGCGCGACACGTCGTTGGTGACGACGCCCTGCAGCACGTCCCGCGCCGCGCCGCCCGTTACGCGCAGCAGGGCCCGGTTCCCGTCGACAAATCCGCGATACATGCGCAAGCTCCGTCCCGTCGCCTCCGATATAGAGGTGTCGCCGCTCACGCCAAAGGATATAAGGCACCGCGTCGCCGGTCCCGAGGCCCTCATGCTGCCCGATGCCTGCGCCCGCGCCGAGGGCCGGGCGCCCCTGCCGTTTCTGGTCTTCCTGGCGATGATGACCTCGGTCATCGCGCTGACGATCGATGCCATCCTGCCGGCGCTCGATTCGATCTCGGCGGATCTGGGTTTCGCCGAGGTCAGCGACCGGCAGCTGCTCGTGCTCGCCGTCTTCGCCGGCATGGGCGTCGGCCAGCCGATCTTTGGCCCGCTTTCGGACGCGATCGGGCGCCGCCCGGCCGCCGCGATCGGCTGGGCCGTCTACGCCGTCGGCACCGTCGTCGCCATGCTGGCCGGAGACCTCTGGTGGGTCGTCGCCGGGCGCATCCTGCAGGGCATCGGCGCCGCCGGGCCGCGCGTGGTCGCGACCGCGATCGTGCGCGATCTCTACGAGGGCCGCGCGATGGCGCGCATCGTCTCGCTGATCATGACGGTGTTCATGCTGGTGCCGATGTTCGCGCCGCTGATCGGCCAGGGGCTCGAGGCGCTGGCGGGCTGGCGGGCGATCTTCGGCCTTTATCTCGCAATGGCGTTCGCCTGCGCGGTCTGGCACCTCTCGCTGCCCGAGACGCTGCCCCTGACGGCACGCCGACCGCTGCAGCTCTTCCCCGTTGCCCGCGCCTTCGCCGAGGCGCTGACCACGCCCAGCACCATGCTCTACACCGCCGGGGCCGGCATGATCTTCGCCGCCTTCGCCGCCTTCCTGGCCTCGGCCCAGCAGGTCTACGAGGAGATCTTCGGGCTCGGGCCGCTCTTTCCGCTGGTCTTCGCGCTGATGGCGCTGGTCTTCGCGCTCGCCCAGTTCACCAACAGCCGGCTTGTCATGACGCTCGGCATGCGGTCGCTCTGCCGGATGGCCGCCGCCATGGTGGTGACGGCCGGCCTGGCGGCGTTCGCTGCGAACGCTTTGCTGACCGGCCCGATGCCGCTCTGGTTGTTCCTGCTGCTGCTCAGCCCGATCTTCGTCGGCGCGGCGCTGCTCTTCTCCAACCTGACCGCCCTGGCGCTCGAGCCGCTCGGCCACATCGCCGGCACCGCCTCGGCCGTGGTCATGTCGATCTCGACGCTGGCCGCCGTGCCTTTCGGCCGCTTGGTGGCCGAGCAGGTCGAGGACTCGCCGATGCCCCTCTTCGCCGGCTTCGCGGGCTTTGGCGCGCTGACCTTGCTGGCGGTGCTGGCCGCCGACCGGGTCCGGCGGGCGTGAGCGCGCCGCTCTCGGTCATCATCCCGACGCTCGACGCGGCCGGCCGGATCGGCCCCTGCCTCGGCGCGCTCGGCGACGGCGTCGTTGGGCTGATCGGCGAGGTCATCTTTGCCGACGGCGGGTCTTCGGACGCGATTGCTGAGGTTGCCGACGCGACCGGCGCCCGGCTCGTTCTCGCGCCCCGCGGCCGGGGCACGCAGCTCGCAGCCGGCGCGCGTGCGGCCCGCGGCCGGTGGCTTCTCTTCCTGCACGCCGACACCGTGCTCGCGCCTGGCTGGGTCGAGGCCGTCATGCGGCACATCGCGCTCGGCCCCGATCGCGCCGGCTATTTTCGCCTGGCCTTTGCCTCGCCCCACCCGATGGCGCGCGTGACCGCGGCTTGGGCAAACCTGCGCTCGCGCGCTCTCCGCCTGCCTTACGGCGACCAGGGCCTGCTGATCTCGCGCGCGCTCTACGACCGCAGCGGCGGCTTTCCTGAGATTCCGCTGATGGAGGACGTGGCGCTCGCCTGCCGGCTCGGCCGCCGGCTGGCGCCGCTTGACGGCGTCGCGGTCACCTCGGCGGAAGGCTATGCCCGCCAGGGCTGGGTGCGACGCGGCGCCCGCAACCTCTCGACGCTGGCGCTGTGGTTTGCCGGCGTCAGCCCTGAACGCCTTGCCGAGCGCTATCGCCGCTGATGCGCCCGACGCTCGTCATCTTCGTCAAGGAGCCGCGGCCCGGGCGCGCGAAGACGCGGCTCGCCCGCGGCATCGGCGCCGTCGCGGCGGCCTGGTGGTTCCGCCATCAGTCTATCGGGCTGATCGGGCGGCTGGCCCGCGACCCGCGCTGGCGCACCGCCCTGGCCGTGACGCCCGACGCCGAGGGGCTAAGCAGCCGCGTCTGGCCGGCACGACTTCCGCGCGCGCCGCAGGGCCGCGGCGACCTCGGCCGGCGAATGGCCCGTTTCCTGCGCGCCGAGCCGGGGACCGGCATTCCGCCAGGCCCCGTCGCCGTCGTCGGCGCCGACCTGCCGGAGCTTCGCCCGGCGCATGTCGCACAGGCGTTCGGCCTGCTCCGCCGCCATGACGCGGTGCTGGGCCCGGCGAGCGATGGCGGCTATTGGCTGATCGGGCTCGCGCGGCGCCGCGCGGTTCCGCGCGATATCCTCAGCGGCGTGCGCTGGTCGACCGAGCACGCCCTTGCCGACACGCTGGTCGGGCTCCGCCACTTGGACGTCGCGCTCGCGGCAACGCTCCACGATGTCGACAGCGCGGCGGATCTCGAGGCTCACCGCCGCCGCGTGACGACGGCGTGGCACAGATCGGAGATATGATCCGGCAGAAAGCACGCGCCGGCCTTGCACAATGGGCGCCGATCCCGGTACGGGAGAACCGACGATCAGGAGGCGCAGAATGGCCGACGGCGCCGAGCCAAGGCTCGACCTCTCACCGCATGTCTCGGACGAGATCCGGCGCACGACCTGCTACATGTGCGCCTGCCGCTGCGGCATCAACGTGCACCTGCGCCACGGCGCCAACGGCGCGCCGATCGTCAGCTACATCGAGGGCAACCGCGACCACCCGATCAACCGCGGCGTGATCTGCGCCAAGGGCAGCGCCGGGATCATGCAGCACTATTCGCCCGGCCGGCTGATGAAGCCGCTGCGGCGCACCGGCCCGCGCGGCTCGGGCGAGTTCGAGGAGATCAGCTGGGACGAGGCGCTGCAGACCGCTGTCGCCTGGCTCAAGCCCGTGCGCGAGAAGGATCCGTCGAAGCTCGCCTTCTTCACCGGGCGCGACCAGTCGCAGTCGCTGACAAGCTGGTGGGCGCAGCAGTTCGGCACGCCGAACTATGCCGCGCATGGCGGGTTCTGCTCGGTCAACATGGCGGCGGGCGGCATCTACACGCTGGGCGGCGCGTTCTGGGAGTTCGGCGCGCCTGACTGGGACCGCACCAAGCTCTTCATGATCTTCGGCGTCGCCGAGGACCACGATTCGAACCCGATCAAGATCGGCATCGGCGGGCTGAAGACGCGCGGCGGCCGCGTCATCGCGGTCAATCCCGTGCGGACCGGCTACAACGCCGTCGCCGACGAATGGGTCGGCATCACGCCCGGCACCGACGGGCTCTTCGTGCTGGCGCTCTGCCACGAGCTGCTCCGCACAGGCCATGTCGACGTCGATTACCTGGCGCGCTGGACCAATGCCGGCTGGCTGGTCAGCCGCAAGCCGGGCCCGGACTTCGGCCTCTTCGTCCGCGACGCGGATGGTAAGCCCGTCGTTCGGGACCGGGCGACGGGCGAGCTCGCGCCGTTCGATCGCGCGGGCGTGCGCCCGGCGCTGAAGGGCGAGACCGCCGGGCCGGACGGCACCCCCTGCGCCCCGGTCTTCGAGCTGATGGCCCGCAAGTATCTCGAACCCGAGTACGCGCCCGAGGCGGTGGCCGAGCGCTGCGGCGTGCCGGCCGGGACGATCCGCCGGATCGCCGCCGAACTGGCCGACACGGCCTTCAACCAGAGCTGGGAGATCGCCCAGCCCGTGGACCGACTTCCGCGGCGAGCGGCACGAGACGGTCACCGCCCGCCCGGTCAGCTTCCATGCCATGCGCGGCGTCTCGGCGCATTCGAACGGCTTCCAGACCTGCCGGGCGATCCACGTCCTGCAGCTGCTGCTCGGCGCCGTCGAGCGGCCGGGCGGCTTCCGCTTCAAGCCGCCCTACCCGAAGCCCGTCGAGGCGCATCCGATCCCGCACGGCGCCGTGACGCGCAACGCGCCGCTGGGCGGGCCGCATCTGGGGTTCGTGCGCGGGCCCGAGGATCTGTGCCTGAAGGAGGACGGCAGCCCGGCGCGGATCGACAAGGCCTTCACCTGGGAGGCGCCGATGTCGGCGCACGGGATGATGCACATGGTCATCTCGAACGCCCATGCCGGCGACCCGTATCCGATCGACGTGCTGCTCTTCTACATGGCCAACATGGCCTGGAACTCGTCGATGAACACGGCCGAGGTCCTGGCCATGCTCGCCGACAAACGCGAGGACGGCGAGTACCGGATCCCCAAGATCATCTACACCGACGCCTACTCCTCTGAGATGGTCGCCTATGCCGACCTGGTGCTGCCCGACACGACCTATCTCGAGCGGCACGACTGCATCTCGATGCTCGACCGCCCGGTGGGCGAGGTCGACGCTGCGGGCGACGCCATCCGCTGGCCGGTGGTCGAGCCGCAGACGCAAGGGGAAGGGCGCGACGTCCGCGGCTTCCAGTCGGTGCTGCTCGACATCGGCGTGCGGCTGGGCCTGCCCGGCATGGTCGATGACGAGGGCAAGCCCCGCTATCGCGACTATGCCGAGTACATGGCCCTGCACCAGCGCCGGCCAGGCGTCGGGCCGCTCGCCGGCTGGCGCGGCAATGGCGACAGCCACGGGCGCGGCGCGCCGAACCCGGACCAGCTGCAGCGCTACATCGAGAACGGCGGCTTCTGGCAGGCGCACATCCCTGAGGAATGCCGCTGGATGCGGCCCTTCAACGCCGCCTATCAGGACTGGGCCGTCGAACTGGGCTTTTTCGACAAGCCCTTCCCTTACGTCTTCCAGATCTATTCCGAGCCGCTGCGCAAGTTCCAGCTCGCGGCCGAAGGCCACGGCGATCGCCAGCCGCCCGAGCATTTGCGCGACCGGCTGAAGCAGGCGATGGACCCGCTGCCCGTCTGGTGGGAGCCGTTCGAGCAGGCCGCGGTCGACGTCGGCGAGTATCCGCTGCACGCCATCACCCAGCGGCCGGCCGCCATGTACCACGCCTGGCACAGCCAGAACGCCTGGCTGCGGCAGATCCACGGCGAGAACCCGCTCTACGTGCCGGGCCCCGTCTGCGATGCCGCCGGCCTGAAGACGGGCGACTGGGCCTGGGTGATCTCGCACCATGCGCGGATAAAGGCGCGGGTCGCCCGCATGGAGGCGGTGAACCCCAGGACGCTCTGGACCTGGAACGCCATCGGTAAACGCGCTGGCGCCTGGGCCCTGCACGACAACGTGCCCGAGGTGCAGCGCGGTTTTCTGCTCAACCACCTGATCCACGAGCTTTTGCCGCCCAAAGGCGATGGGCTGCGTTGGTCCAACAGCGATCCGGTGACGGGTCAGGCGGCTTGGTACGACCTGCGCGTGCGAATCGAGAAAGCCGAAGGCGGGGGCCCGGCGGAACCCCGTACCGGCGTCCAGTCTTCTCCGGTCGGCAGGGGTCCTGCCGAGATCGCCTTCGGAGAGGAATGGACATGCGAAGAGGGTTCGTCGCGATGATCGCGGTCGCCGCCGCCCTTGTGCCCAAGCCCGGGTGCGCCATCGAGGACATCGACGGGCTCTGGCGCAGCCCTCCGCGCGAATCGGGTGCCTGGATCACGGTGCGCGTCGGCCCCTGCGCCGGCGCTCCGGCCCAGCGGTGCGGCATTGTCGAGGGCGCCTATGACGGCGCAAACCCCAGCATCGTCGGCGACGTCGTGCTGCGCGGGCTCGAGCTGCAGGAGGACGGCAGCTGGGCCGAGGGCAAGATCGTCAGGCCGATCGAAGGCACGGCATACCGCTCGAGCGTGCGGCTCGCCGGCCCGGACGTGATCCGTGTCGAAGGCTGCGCCATGCTGGGCCTGATCTGCCGCGACCAGACCTGGACGAGGACAGAGTGACGCAAGCCGAGAGTGGCCGATGACCAGCCTGCCGGAGCGCACCGAGCGCAAGCTCGGCCTCGTCATTGACCTCGACATCTGCGTCGGCTGTCATGCCTGCGCCGTGAGCTGCAAAGAGTGGAACACCGGCGGCTATGGCGCGGCGCTCTCGGACCAGGACGCCTATGGCGCCGAGCCATCAGGCACCTGGCTGAACCGCATCCACCATTTCGAGGTCCAGCCGCTGGACGGTCCGGCGCAGATCGTCCACTTCCCGAAATCCTGCCTGCATTGCGAGGACGCGCCCTGCGTCACTGTCTGCCCGACCGGCGCCTCCTACAAGCGGGCTGCCGACGGCATCGTCCTGGTGAACGAGGACGCCTGCATGGGCTGCGGGCTCTGCGCCTGGGCTTGTCCTTACGGCGCGCGCGAGCTCGACGCCAAGGCAGGCGTCATGAAGAAGTGCACGCTCTGCGTCGACCGCATCTACAACGAGAACATACCGGAGGTGGACCGCATCCCCGCCTGCGTGCGCGCCTGCCCGACGGGGGCGCGGGCCTTCGGCGATCTCGGCGACCCTGACTCGCATGCGAGCCGGCTGGTCGCCGAGCGCGGCGGGCTCGACCTGATGCCCGAGCAGGGCACGCGGCCCGTCAACAAGTACCTGCCGCCGCGCGATCGCGACGCCGCACCGGAACCGCGACTGGCGGCGTTGGCCGAGCCCGAGGCGACCGGGTTCCTGGGCTGGCTCGACCGCGCCCTGGAGCGCCTCGGCTGAGATGCATCCCGCGCCGTCCATGATCGTGTTCACCGTGCTGACGGGCATCGGCCTCGGCATGGTGTTCTGGGTCGGCCTCGGCCTCGCCGACGGGGCCGGCTGGGCCGCGGTGGTGATCGCGTTGATGCTGGCCGGGGCCGGAGGCGTCGCCTCGGTCGGGCATCTGGCACGGCCGTCGGCCGCCTGGCGCGCCTTCAGCCAGTGGCGCTCCTCGTGGCTCAGCCGCGAGGCATGCCTGCTGGTCGCCACGGTGGCCGTGTTCGTGATCTATGCCGGCCTCTGGTTGATCGGCGGCTTGCGGATCGCGCCGCTCGGCTGGATCGCCTCGGCGTTGGCGCTGGCCACGGTCTACGCCACCGCGATGATCTACGCCCAGCTGCGCACCGTTCCGCGCTGGAGCGGCACGCCGACGCCGGCATTGTTCCTCGCGACGGGACTGAGCGGCGGGCTCATCGGCGTGGGCGCGGCCGGCGGACTTTCAGGCGCCGGCTCGCCGGTCTGGGCCGTGCTGCTGGCGCTGGTGCTGGCGGCGGTGATCGCCGTCTGGTGGCAGACCCAGGCCGCCGGCGCCCGGCGCGGGCTCGAGGGCTCGTCCTTGGCGACAGCCACCGGGCTTGCCGGCCGCGGCCAGGTGCGCCTCTGGGAGCCGCCGCATACCGGCCCGAACTATCTCCTGCGCGAGATGGCCTTTCGGGTCGGTCGGACCCGCGCCTACCAGATCCGCTGGCTGGGCGTGCTGTTCGGCTATCTGCTGCCGATCCTGCTGGCCCTGTTCGCCCTCGCCTTCGGACCGCTGCTGCTGGTCCCGGCGCTGTTGAGCCACATCGTCGGCATGCTGGCCATGCGCTGGCTGTTCTTCGCCGAGGCCGAGCACGTCCAGGCGCTCTATTACGGCATGCGGTGATCCGCCGGTAGGTTCGCACCCACCCTACGAAAACGGCGCTGCCAGCGTTATCTCCCAGGAATGCGCGCCTTCGCCCGACTGCTCGAGAACCTGCTCTTCACGCCGGGGCGCAATGCCAAGCTGGCGCACCTGACCGAGTATTTCTCGACCACGCCCGACCCCGACCGAGGCTGGGCGCTGGCCGCGCTCGCGGGCGAGCTGGCGCTGCCCTCGGTGACGCCCGGCCGCATCCGCGGCATGGCCGAGGAGCGGGTCGACCCGGTGCTCTTCCGCCTGTCCTACGACTATGTCGGCGACCTCGCCGAGACGGTCGCGCTGATCTGGCCGGCGGGCGAGGCGCCGTCCGACCCGCCGGGGCTGGCCGAGGTGATCGACGCCTTCGCCAGCGCCGGCCCCGTCGAGGCCGGCAACCTGCTCGCCCGGTTCTGCGACCGCCTGAACGCGTCCGAGCGGTTCGCGCTGATCAAGCTCGCCAACGGCAATATGCGCGTCGGCGTCTCGGCGCGCCTGGTGCGCACGGCGCTCGCCCGCATGGCCGAAGCCTATCCCGGCCGGACCCTCGCCCGCATCGAGGAGCTGTGGTTCGGCCTCCACCCGCCCTACACCTCGCTCTTCCGCTGGCTGGAGGGCGGCGCCGAGCCCTCGGTCGATCTCGCGCTGGCCTTCCGTCCCGTCATGCTCGCCAACCCGCTCGACGAGGCGCGCCTGGCCGAACTCGACCCGGCCGAGTTCATCGCCGAATGGAAGTGGGACGGCATCCGCATCCAGGCCTCGTCCTTCGGCGACGAGCGCCGGCTCTACACCCGGACGGGCGACGACATCGGCGAAGTCCTTCCCGGACGTGCTCGACAGCATGGACTGGCGGGGCACGGTCGACGGCGAGCTCCTGGTCGTGCGCGATGCCGAGGTGGCGGCCTTCGCGGACCTGCAGAAGCGGCTCGGCCGCAAGCGCGTCGGCGCCAAGCTGCTGGCCGAGAGCCCGGCGCATCTGCGGCTCTACGACATCCTGCACGACGGCGAGGCGGACCTGCGCGAGCTGGCGCTGGTCGAGCGCCGGGCCCGCCTGTCAGGTTGGCTCGACCGCCATGCGCCCGAGCGCACCGATTGCTCGGAGGCGATCGCCTTCGAAGGCTGGGACGAGCTGGCGGCGATCCGCTCGCAGGCGCGCGTCAACGGCCAGGAAGGGCTGATGCTGAAGCGTCGCGACAGCGGCTATGTCGGCGGCCGGCCGATGGGCCCCTGGTTCAAGTGGAAGCGCGACCCGCTGACCGCCGACTGCGTTCTGGTCTATGCCCAGCGCGGCCACGGCAAGCGCTCGTCCTATTACTCGGACTACACCTTCGCCGCCTGGCGCGAGGGGGCGGGCGGGCCGGAGCTCGTGCCCGTCGGCAAGGCCTATTTCGGCTTCACCGACGAGGAGCTGCTGCAGCTCGACCGCTGGGTCCGCAACAACACGACCGAGCGCTTCGGCCCGGTGCGCGCCGTGCGCCCGGCCCTGGTGCTCGAGGTCGCCTTCGACGCCGTGCAGCGCTCGGACCGGCACAAATCGGGCATCGCGATGCGCTTTCCGCGCATCAGCCGCATCCGTTGGGACAAGCCCGCCGACGAGGCCGACCGGCTGGAAACCCTCGTCGGCCTGATCGCCGGCTGAGGCGAGCTCAGATCGCCTCGATGGCGATCCGCTCCGGATAGAAGGCCAGGTGCCCCGTGATCGCCTTGGCCGCAGGCTTCGGCGTCTCGTACGACCAGGCGCCATTGTCGATGCGCTCGGAGACGCCGACGAGGTGGTAATGCGTGGCGTCGCCCTTGTGCGGGCAATGCGTGACCTTCTCGGAGCGGTCGAGGAACTCCATCGCGACGTCGTCGCGCGGGAGGTAATAGACGGGCTCGTAGCCGTCCTCGCGCAGCAGCAGCGCGTTCCGGCTCTCGGCGATCACGCCGTCGCCCGTGCGCACGACGATGACGCCGCGCGCCGGCTCGATCGTGAACTTCTCTGCCATGCCGACCCCCTTTCGGTTTGCGGCCTTCTACCGCGAACGCGTGACGGTTCCAGCCGTTACAGCGGCGCGCAGGCGGATTCCAGCCATTGCCGGACCTCGCCCTCGACCGCGGGGCCGACACGCGCCAGAACCTGCGCATGATAGCCGTCGAGCCAGGCGCGCTCCTCGGCGTCGAGCAGCTCGGCCGCGATCAGGCGCCGGTCGATGGGGCACCAGGTCAGCGTCTCGAAGCCCAGCATGGGCCGCTCGCCGCCCTCGGGCACCGAAGGTTCGGTCACGATCACCAGGTTCTCGATGCGGATGCCCCAGGCGCCCTCGCGATAATAGCCGGGCTCGTTCGACAGGATCATGCCGGGCTCGAGCACCGCCTCGCCGCGCCGCGAGAGGCTCGCCGGCCCCTCGTGCACGTTCAGGCAGGCGCCGACGCCGTGCCCCGTGCCGTGGTCATAGTCGAAGCCCGCCCGCCACAGCGCCGCGCGCGCCAGCGGATCGAGGTCGCGCCCGCGCATACCGGCCGGCCAGCGGATGCGGCTGATCGCGACCATGCCCTTCAGCACCAGGGTGAAGAGCCGGCGCTGCTCGTCCGTGACAGGACCGGTCGCCATCGTCCGCGTGATGTCCGTCGTGCCGTCCTCGTACTGCGCGCCCGAGTCGACGAGCATCAGCTCGCCAGGCTCCAGCGTCCGGTTCGACGCGCGGTTCACGCGGTAATGCGGCAGCGCCGCGTTCGGTCCGGCACCGGCGATCGTGTCGAAGGCGATGTCGAGCAGCTTGCCCGTCTGGGCCCGCATCTGTTCGAGCCGGGTCGCAATGCCGATCTCGGTCAGCGGCTCGCCGGATGCGACGGCGCTGTCGAGCCAATGCAGGAAGCGCGTCATGACCGCCCCGTCGCGCAGCTGCGCCGCGCGCATGCCGTCGAGTTCGGCGGCGTTCTTGCGCGCCTTCGGCAGCAGGCAAGGGTCGCGTCCCCAGACGACCTCGGCGCCCGCCGCCGCGAGGCGCTCGGAGAACCACAAAGGGCACGTCGTCTCGTCGAGCAAGACGCGGCCGCGCAGCCCGGCGACCAGCTCGGGCAGGGCCTCCGGCGCATGCACGGCGACCTCGTTGCCGAGGTGCAGGCGGACCTCGCCGCCGATCTTGTCGGGATCCATGACCAGATCGGCCCGGCCGTCCTCGTGCAGAACGCCAAAGCCCTGTGCGACCGGGGACCGAGCCAGGTCAGAGCCGCGGATGTTCAGCAGCCAGCACAGGCTGTCCGGCATCGTCAGCACCGCCGCCTTGGCGCCCTGCGCCCGCAGGGCGCCGGCGATCCGCGCCCGCTTGGCGCTGGCCTCCTCGCCCGCCAGAGCTACGGGATGGATCCGCACCGCGCCGGCGGGTGGCGGCGGCTGATCGCTCCAGACGGCGTCGAGAGGGTTGGTTGATAACGGAACGAGCGCAGCACCCGCGCCCTCTACCGCCGCCCGGATCTTGTCGATCTCGGCCCGGCCGTGCAGCCACGCATCATAGCCGATCCGCTGGCCGCCCTTCAGCACATCCGGCAGCCATTCCGCGGGCGTGGTCTTGTGGACGGCGACGATCTCGTAGAGCTCCGTATCCGTCTGCCGCGCGGCTTGCACGAGATAGCGCCCGTCGACGAACAGCGCCGCTCGTTCGGGCAGGACGATGGAAAGCCCGGCCGAGCCGGTGAAGCCGGTCAACCAGGCCAGACGCTCGTCATGCGGCGCGACCGTCTCTCCCTGATGGACGTCGGCGCGCGGTACGAGGAATCCGTCCAGGCCCGCTTGTCCCAGCGCCTGGCGCAACGCGCCCAGCCGTTCGCGGCATTGCGCCGAACCGCCCGCCGCGTCGAAACTCTGAAACATCAGACCGCTCCGTGCTTCCGCGGCGCGACCGTGGCGCCCGGCACAGTGTTGCGCAAGTGCAAAACCCGATGGTTCGTTGGGCCGGGGCGGTCTGATGCCGCTTGCGTCAACCAACGTTAATGACGAAATGCGCGGAGTGGAACTTTACCGGACGGTCAACGCCCGGCTGACGCCCAGGGACAGAAGAGATGAACGTGCGTGCGTTTATTGCAGCGATGGTGCTGTGCACGGTGCCGCTGGCGGCAGGGGCCGAACACCCCTCGGACCCGGCGCATGGTTACTGGCTGACCGAGAATCACAAGGCGATCGTTCGAGATGGCGCCCTGCGGGCCCGATACCTGCGGGGAGCATGGTCTGGGTCGCGAACGCCGTTGACGACACCGGTCAGCCAAAGCGCGACGTGAAGAACACGGACACGGCAAAGCGGGAGCGAACGATCTGTGGGCTCGAGCTTGTCGGCGGCTTGAGCAAGGCCAATGACGGCGACTGGCAAGACGGCTGGCTCTACAACCCCAGGGACGGCGCGACCTACTCGGCCGAGATCCGTACTGTCTCGCAGTCGGAGCTCGAGGTGCGCGGCTATCTTGGCGTTCCCGTGCTGGGCAAAAGTCAGATCTGGACGCGCGTCAGCGACGACCGCGGCGGCTGCTCGCTCTGACCATCAGGCGTCAGGCGGCCAGGCGAGCCAGGCGCCGGCGAGTTCGTTCAGCTCCTCGGGATCAAAGCCGATCAGCAGGCTGAGCCGGTCGCCCCGGGCGTTCGTGGCATAGATTCGCTCGGCCATCCGCCCGCGCCGGAAGCCCACCTTCCGCGTCGAGCCCGTGAAGACGCTGTCGGCACCGTCGAGACGCACGGTGACGTCCGAGCCCGACCCGTGCTCCACCTCGCCGACGATCCGCGAGATGTCGCGCAGGACGATTCTGCCGTCCGCCTCCTCTTCGGCGACGAGCATGCCGTCCAGGCCAAGCGATCGTGCCCTGATGCGCGCCGATGTGCCGGTGGCGTAGGTCACGTCTTGCCGGGGCACCAAAAGCACCGAGCCCGCTGCGACAAGCCGGCAGCCGCAGTCGTCGCCCACCTGCCCCAGGCAGCGCGTCAGGGCGTCAGCGGCGACATCGGCGATCGGCGTCTGGGCCGGGGCGCCGACCGCCAGGGCGACCGGGCAGAACTTGGCCGGCTCGCCGCGAACCAGGACGCGCTGTGGTGGAGTTGACAGGAAGGCGCGTCCCTCGGACGAGCCGCTCAGCCAAGGCAGTTCGTCGGCGGCGACCAAGCGGGCATCGGCCCGCTCGCGAAGATCCTGCGGCGCCAGGTTGCGCATGATCTGTCGAGCCGTCGCGATCTCGCCGGCGTCCTCGGCCGTGACGGAAGGGGGGTGCTCCAGCACCAGCAGTTCCTGATTGTTCAGGCTGGCAGGCGTGCGCGCATGCTGTGATCCGGCGTCGGGCGCGGTGGGTGCCGAGCAACCGCAAAGTGCAGCTCCCACCAGCACTGCAATCGCAGCGAGCGAACGCCGACGGCGTGCGCCGTTCGAATCATGCCTCGACGTCGAAGGACCCTCTTGCGGCCAAGCTCGGGATGTTATCATTTACTATCTTAGCACGCAGGGATCGAGGTGATATCAAGCAGACTTGGGTTTCGGGAGGGGTCGAACTTTGAAAGACGTAGACAGGGGGGAAGGTGCCGTCCTCGCAGGACATGTCAAGTGGTATGACGCTGTCAAAGGCTATGGCTTCGTCGTTCCGGAGGACGGCGGGTCGGATGTGATGGTGCATGCCTCGTGCGTGCGCGCGTTCGGCAGGGTCGCGTTGTGCGAAGGCGCGCATGTTCGGCTGGTGGCAATGCCCAGCCCGCGTGGTTTGCAAGCCCAGAAGCTCGTCGAGGTGAACGAGCCTGAGGGCGGTCCGATGCCCGGCTTCGCCGAGGATGCTCGGCCGACCGAGTTTCTCGGTCCGGAAGTCGAGGTAGGGCCTCTGCAACCTGCGCGTGTGAAGTGGTTCGACAAGCAGAAGGGCTTCGGCTTCGTCAACGTGTTCGGCAGGAACGAGGACGTCTTCGTCCACATGGAGACGGTCCGCCGCTGCGGGTTCCAGGACCTCTCGAGCGGCGAGGGCATGGCGGTGCGGACCTTCCGCGGGCCCCGCGGCATGATGGTCGCCGAGCTCCGTCTGTGGGAGACCGCCGTCCCCGACTGAGCGAACCCGGACTGAGCGAACCCGGACTGAGCGAAGGCGTCCGTGGCGTCGCGGCCTGTGGCAGCCGGGCTAGGCGTTGAACGCGATCCGCGAGTATTTCGCTCCCTCGAGGCTCGCGCCGATCAGCAGCCCGTCTTGGCTGAAGACGATCCCTATGATGGGGCTGTTCACCAGGTTCGAATCCGTCTTTAACGTGCGCCCATCCCCGGGCCAGGTCACCTCGGCATCGGCGCCGATCTTCCAGCCGTCGGCGCGCTGAAAGCGGTCGAGCGCATCCTGCGTCATGAAGAACAGCGCATGGCCGGTCGTCTGGGCGCCGAACTGCAGCCCGAACGACAGGGAAATGATCGAATAATAGCCGGCCGGGGCAGAGAGCGGGCTCGGCGAGGCGCCGGTCAGGAGCGCGCCTTCGCCGTAAGCGCCGCCGATGAAAAAGCCGCTCTTCAGAATGCTCGGCATCATCAGCATCCCGGATGCACGCGAGGCGAGCTCGCGCGTATCCGGTACCCGCGCGAACATCCTCTCCATGCCAACCTGAACCTGTGTGTCGATGACGGCGCGGTTCGTGGCCGATGCCGGCCCCGCGACCGCAATGCCCGCCATGCCGGCGAGCAGGCTGCGCCTGTTCAGCATGTCTCATCCTCACTGCTCGATCGCCGGGCGGTTCGGTCCGCCTTTTCCGCGATGCTCATTCGCTTATACTACCATGCATCCGCCGGATACAGGAGCCTTGCCGTGCGCCGCATCAACGTCGACCCCTCGATCAACGTCCTCGGCGAGCCGCTCGAGCCCTGCTCGACCGAGCCGATGACCGGCTTCTTCCGGAATGGCAGCTGCGACACCTGCGCCGAGGACCAGGGCAGCCATACCGTCTGTGCCGTGATGACGGCCGACTTCCTCGTCTTCTCGCGCTCGGTCGGCAACGATCTCTCGACCCCGCACCCGCAATTCGGCTTCGAAGGGCTCTCTCCCGGCGACCAATGGTGCCTCTGCGCGGCGCGCTTGCTCCAGGCCTATCGAGCGGGCCGGGCGCCGCGCATCCGACTGCGCTCGACGCACCGCCGGGCACTCGAGATCGTGCCGCTCGATGTCCTGCGCGAGTTGGCGGTCGAGCGCAACTGATCGAGGTTGCAGCGCAGCATCGCCAGCTGCCGCGCGCATTGTCCGAAGGCGGGGAACAATTTCAAGCTCCAAAAGTTAATGGTTTTGCTGCAGAATCGCTCTCACCGAGCCTGCCGGGCCCGTGCCGGAACGCACGTCGGCGGGTAGCGCAAACGAGCAGAAGGAGACGCCTCAGGAGAAACGAATGCGTCGTGCCGACGATGACTTCCGCCGCCAGCTGGCGGGCTATTCCCTTGCGACCGCGGAAATTTTCTACCGCATGCCGGATGCGCAGGGCATCCTTCAGACTTTCGTCTGGCAGCAATACGATCTGGCGCCGCGCTTTCCCGAACTGCGCAAGTTCCTGAACTTCTGGACGCGGGAGCTCGACGGTCCCATCCATTCGGTACGTCTGGCGCATGCCGCGCTGATCCGGCCGACCGAGTTCCGGTTTCCCGAGCACGAGGTGACGATCCACTGATATCCCGCTGCCTGTCACGCTAGGGTGATTGGCCGTCGCGCGGGCCCTGACTATGGTCCCGCCCATGCCACCTTTGAGAACCACACTCGCGGCGCTGCTGCTGCTTTTTCCCGCAGGCTCGGCAAGCGCCGAGGACAACGTCGTTCTTGTGGAGCTCTTCACCAGCCAGGGCTGCTCGAGCTGCCCGCCGGCTGACCAGAACGCTGGGCGAGCTGGCCCAGCGCGACGACGTGCTCGCGCTGTCCCTGCACGTCGACTATTGGGACTATCTCGGCTGGCAGGACACCTTCGCGCAGGCCGAGCACACGGCGCGCCAGGCCGAGTACCGCGACAAGATGGGCGGCCGCGTGCTCTTCACGCCCCAGGTCGTCGTGGACGGGTTCCTCAGCGTGCCCGGCTACAAGCAGGTCGCCATCGAGAAGGCGATCGAGAGGGCATCGAACGCGGGCCACCCCGCCAGCATCGCCATCGATCGCCAGGACGGCATGCTGCAGGCCGACATCGCCGGCCAGCCAGATGGCGGCCCATGCACGATCTGGGTCGCGTCCTATGACCGCGAGGCGACGGTCGACATCGATCGCGGCGAGAATGCCGGGCGAACCTTCACCTATCACAACGTGGTCGAGAAGCTGATGAAGGTCGGCCCCTGGCATGCGGGCACGCCGGCGAGGCTGCCGCTGCCGCAGCCGAGCCCCGGCGAAGGGGTCGCGGTCTGGCTGCAGGACGACGGCTCTGGCCGCATCCTCGGCGCCAGCTTTTTCGAGCAAGTAGCGGCTCAGCCGCCCATCCCCTCGTGCCGGGGCAGGTCGTCTGCGACGTCGAACCAGGGCAGCCGTTCGGCCGCGAAGACATGCACCGTCGGCCGGTACGCGCCCGGATCGTCCAGGGTCGCGGCGTAGAGGTGGATGTTGCGCGCGTCCCGGTCGGCATCATAGGCCATCGGCGCGCCGCAGCGGCCGCAGAACAGGCGCCGCACCCCGGGTGAGGAAGCGTAGACGGCCGGCGTGGCGCCGGTCCAGCGAAACGCGCCACGATCGACGCCGAAGAAGGCCGTGACGGGGGCCGAGCAGGTCCGCCGGCAGCTCTCGCAATGGCAGTATGCGGACCAGCGCGGCTCGCCGTCGAACTCGAACCGCACCGCCCCGCAGAGACAGCGTCCACCGGTCGGCATCAGGCGTCCTCCTCGACGGGCAGGGGCCGCGAGCCCGAGGTCGAGCGCCAGCGGCGGTGAAACCAGAACCATTGCTCGGGTGCGGCCTCGACCCAGGCGGCGATGCGCCGGTTCACCTCGGCCATCATCTCGCGCGAATCGGCCCCTGTCACCGGAGCTTCGAAGGTGACGTCGAAGCGGCGCCCGGCGACGTTCCGGGTGGCGCTGACGGGGATCAGCACGGCGCCGGTGCGCCGGGCCAAGTCGGCGGCCGTGGTCGGCGTCTCGGCCGGATGGCCGAGGAAGTCGATGAACGGCGTGCCGGTGTTGCGCTGGTCCACCAGGATCATCACGAAGCCGCCGCGCGAGACATGGCCGACCAGCTGTCGGACGCCGCGCCGCCCCTTCTGCAGAACCGGCCGGCCGGCGCAGGTGATGAAGTCCAGCGCATAGCGGTCGGCGTAGCGGTTGTTGAACGGGCGGTAGATAATCCCCGTCTCGCAGCCGAGCCGGCAGCGCGGCGATCCGCGCCGTCTCCCAGTTGCCGTAATGCGCCGTGACCAGCACGGCGCCCCGCCCGGCGGCCCGCGCCGCGCGCAGATGCTCGGCGCCCGAGATCTCGATCTCGACGTCGCAGGATCGTCGTGTCGAGGCGGGTGTACTCGACCATCAGCCGCGTGAAATGGGCGCCGGCCCCGCGCACGATACGGCGGCGCTCGGCCTGCGGCCGGTCCGGCCAGACCAGCGCCAGGTTGCGCTCGGCCCGGCGCCGGTAGCGCGGCACGCCGACCGCAATCGCCCCGCCGAGCGGCGCGCAGAGGCCCGCCAGCGTCCAGGTCGGTATCGGCCAGCTCAGCCAGCGAAAGCTCCAGGCCAGCGCGAAGAGGATCCATTCGGCGGCGCGGACCGACCAGCGCTCGCTGCTGTGGTAATAGCTCGCGCTCATCGCCGGGCGCCGTGTCAGCACGCGAAAGCGCCAGCCGAGCAGAGCGGCGGCCAGCACGCAGGAGACGACGATCGCGAGGGCCAGCCCGCGCTCGTCCCATCCGCCGTGGCACGGCCAGGCACCAGCCGAGCGGCACCATCAGGACGAGAAAGCTCGTGACATAGGCGGCGACCGGCACCCAGGCGTCGCCGAGCGCGCGCACGGCCTGGCCCAGGACGACCTGCAGGCTGTCGGGCACGAAGATCAGCCCCGAGAACAGGAACAGCGCGGCGGCGCGCGCGGCCAGCTCGGGCACGTCGGTATAGGCCAGCACGATCTCGTGCCGGAATGTCAGCACCAGCGTGGTGATCATTCCCATGATCGCCAGCGCGACCAGCGCGCCCGTCCAGCCTGCGGCCGCCGCCTCGGCCGCAGTCGCCTGCGCCGGCCGCGAGGCCGACGCGCACGCCCGTCGCGACCGAGAGGCCGAGGCCGATCATGAAGACGGTCGAGACCAGGTTGTGCGAGATCGCATAGGCGTCGAGCGCGCCCGTGCCGAGCGTGCCGGCGATCATCATCATGGCCGCGAAGCCGATCGTCTCGAACCCGTTCGAAAGCCCGGCCGCCATCCCCAGCCGGCGCATCATCCAGCCGGCGCGCCAGCCGCCAGGGCCCCAGACCGTCTCCCACGGCGCCGATGACGCCTGCGGCGCGCGGCGTCGCGCTGGCCGAGGATGAACCAGACCATCAGCCCGAGCGCCGCGAACCGTGCCGCCGTCGAGGCCCAGGCGGCGCCCTCGGCGGCCCATCTCGGGCCAGCCCAGATGGCCGAAGATCATCACCCAGTTCAGCACGGCGTTGACGAGCGTTCGCGAGCACCATGGCGCCAAGGGAATAGAGCGGCCGCCGCGTCGCCTCGAGGTAGAAGGCCGATGCCGTGAACAGGACCTGCGCCACCAGCCCTGGCGCCAGCGCCCTCGCCACGGCGCCGCCGCCGGCCGCGACCTCCGGCGGATAGTCCAGCCAGCCGCAGCAGGGTCTCGCCCTGCCAGACGAACCAGACGCCGATCAGCGAGACGAACGCCCCCCAGCTGATCGCCCGGCGCCAGATGCGCCCGCACTCGCTCCATTCGCCGGCGCCATGGGCGCGCGCGACGACCGGCACCATGCCCGAGACGAGGCCGATCGCGACCACCATGGCCGGCACGAAGACCGCGACGCCCAGCCCCATCGACGCCGGGCGCGCCGGCGCCATAGCGCCCCAGCATGGCGATATCGACGAAGGCCATCAGCCAGGATGCCGGCGCGCGACAGCATCACCGGCCAGGCGAGCCGCAGCAGGTCCTGCACATGGCGCAGGATCTTCGGGCCGATGCGCTCCTGCGCGATGAGGGCGGGGCGGTTCATAATCGACCCCTCTACGCCGCGGCGGCGCGGGCGCCAAGGCTCATTGGCCCGGCACCGCGGCCGCGGCCCTGCGCGCGAACATGCGCTCGCGGTGCCAGACATAGATCCCGGCGCCGAGGATGACGGCGGCGCCGATCAGCGTCGGGCCGTCCGGCAGCTCGGCAAAGATCAGAAGCCCCAGCAGCGATCGCCCACAGGAACCCGCAGTAGTTGTAGGGCGCCAGCGTCGAGGCCGGCGCCTGCCGCAGCGCATAGACCAGAGCGAGATGGCCGAGATAGCCAAGCCAGCCGAAGCTCGCCATCAGCAGCCCGTCCGGCAAGCTCGGCGTCTGCCAGAACCAGGGAAGCATCGCCGTCGTCGCCGCCAGGCCGACGGCGCCTGAATAGATCATCGTCGTGCGCATGGCGTCTGCCCTGCCGATCAGCCGCGTGATGATCTGGAACCCCGCCATGCAGGCCGCGGCGCCAAAGGGCAACAGCGCCGCCGGCTGGAAGACCTCCAGCCCCGGCCGAATGATGATGAGCGCCCCGCACAGGCCGATCACGACCCCCGACCAGCGGCGCGGGCCGACCCGCTCGCCCAGCACCAGCGCGGCGAGAAGCGTGATCAGCAACGGCGCCACCTCGAAGACGGCGACCGCCTCGGCCAGCGCCATGAAGTTGAGGGAGAAGAAGAACATCCCGGTTGCGAGCGCATGCAGCGTCGAGCGGCCGAGCTGCAGGCCCGGGCGCGACGTGCGCAGCAGGGTGCGCAGCATCGGCGCCGATATCGCCAGGACCAGCACCATCTGGCTGCATGAAGCGCGCCCAGACGACCATGACCGTGCCGTTGCGCTCGAGCAGGTACTTGGCGCAGACGTCCATGCAGGTGAACAGCAGCATCGCAAGGACGATGCCGATGATGCCGCGCATCTCCGGCGACAGCCGAGCGCCGATGTCGGGTTCTGCCAAGGAGGCACCTTAGGTCAGGGGTGCGTACCCATCGCAGGTTTCCGGCACCCCGGCAAGCAGACGCTCGTCAGCGGTGCAAGCGCAGGGCGGCGTCCCCAGACCCTCAGGCGGCGGCGATGGCCGTGCCGATCATGCAATCGCGGGTGACGATCGCGGCGAGGCGGTCCTCGTCCCAGCCCTCGGTCCCGGCAGGCCGGGCCGGCAGCACCAAATAGCGCATGTCGGCGGTCGAGTCGTGGACGCGCACCTGGACGTCGTCGGCCAGCTCGAGCCCGAATTCGGACAGCACCCGGCGCGGCTCGCGCACCGTGCGGGCGCGGTAGGCGCGGGTCTTGTACCAGTCGGGCGGCAGCCCCAGCAGGTTGCGCGGGTAGCACGAGCAGAGCGTGCAGACGATGACGTTATGCACGGCAGGGGTATTCTCGACGACGACGAGCTTCAGCCCGTCCATCGAGAACCCCATCTCCTCGCAGGCCGCCGAGCCGTCGGCCAGCAGCCGCGCCTTGAAGTCGGGGTCCGTCCAGGCGCGGGCGACCACCTTGGCGCCGTCGGCGGGCGAGCGGCGGTCCATACGCTCGATCTGCGCCTGGATCTCGGCGGGCGTGGTCAGGCCCTTGTCGATCATCAGCTCGCGGACTGCGATCTCCATGATCTGCCAATAGCTCAGCGGCCCGTCATTGTCCGCGCGGAAGGGGTGGCCGGACGGGCTGAGCCCCTCGTGATCGTCCACGTGGTCGTGATGGTCGTGCGGCATTCCCTGTCTCCGTCAGCCGGCCGGCTCGAGCCAATGCTCGAAGATCTCGGCGTCGATCGTGTCGCCGGGCCGGTCGGCCCCGCCGCCCCAGATCTCCGCCATGGTGAAGCGGACGCGGTAGAGGGGCCTCGCCGGCAGCCCGTCGCGGCCATAGGCGAGCTCTTCGGGGTTGGCGAAGGCGCCGCAGATCCGCTCGACCCGGCCGGTGCGGCCGCGCAGGTAATAGGGCGTGCGGATGTGGCCGGGCGCGATGCCGGTGCGGACGCGCACGGTGTCGCCCGGCCCAAAGCGCGGGTTCGCCACCGGATAGGGCGGCGGGAAGGCCGGCGGATCGATCTCGGGAAGCCTCATGCAGAGCTCTTGGGCAGCGGCGTTTTGGAAAAGTAGTCGAACGGGCCGAAGGCCTTGGCGTCGGCGATTTCGAACAGGCCGCGGCCGCGGACGATCCGCTTGCCGGCCGCGGGGAAGTCGACGATCTCGCCCGGCGCGTTCTCGCCGCCGGCAAGGCAGAGCAGGTCTTCCGTATCGGAGGGGTTCTCGACCGCATGCGCCGGGCCGCCCGGCGGGAAGGCGACGAAGTCGCCAGGACCGACCCGGCGGCGCGCGTCGTCCAGCCTGATCTCGGCCGTGCCCGAAAGGATGAAGACCCACTCTTCCTCGACATGATGGCGGTGGACCGGAAAGGCCCTCCGCTTGGGTGGCACGCGCACGAGGTTGACGCCAGCCCGCTGCAGCCGCGCGACGCGCGAGATCGGCGTCAGCACCGCCTCGGCATCATGGTCGAGCGGGTGCTGGAAGCGGAACGAGGTCGCGGCGAGTTCCTCGGCCGTCCATACGAGCTTTGTCTCGTCAGGCACGCGCTCTCCCCCGGCCTCCGGCGCTCAGTGCTCGCTTTGCGCCAGGTTCTTGGCCTCGCCCTGGGCCTCCTGCTGGCCGGCACTTTGGGCCTCGCCATAGGTCGCCCCGCGCGCGCGGACCGCGTCCATCCTGGCGTTCAGCTCCTCGACGCTGAAGGCCCCGGCCTCGAGCAGGTTCTGCGTCGTCGCGGCAATCCAGCGCTCGTAATAGGACATGGTCTCGAACGCCTCCTCGCCCATGTCCTCGAGCGCCCGGCGCAGCGCGTCGACCGTCGCGAGCCCGCGGGCGTTCGCAATGGCGCGCAGCGCGTCGACGCGCTTTTCCCACAGCGCGTGATCGTGCTCGTGCCGATCGACGGCCGCGGCCTCGGTGCCGCCGAGGTCGTGCCAGCGGCGCCCGGTCTCAGAACTCACTCATCATGGGGAACGAGCCTAGCGTGCGCACGTTCGCGGTCAACATGTTCGCCGTCAGAGCGATTCGCCGGTGCTCGCTGGGGGTGCTTGCTTGCGTCACCGGCGACCGACCGGCAGAAAGAGGCGGGGTCCGCCAGGGAGAGACAGCATGAGAAATCCATTCGCCATCGCGTCCGCAGCAGCCGCGGCCGTCGCGCTCACCGCGGTGTCCGCGCTGGCCGCCGACACCGCCAGCGCCGATCTTGTCGGGCCGGATGGCCAGCAGATGGGCAGGGTCGAGATGGTGCAGGGGCCGCACGGCGTGCTCGTCACTTTGGACGTGCGCGGCCTCGCGCCGGGCGGGCATGGATTTCACATCCACCAGAAAGGCGTCTGCGAAGGGCCGAGCTTCGAGAGCGCCGGCGACCATTATGCGCCGGAGGGGCACGGTCACGGCTTCCTGAGCGATGACGGCTACCATGCGGGCGACCTGCCGAACATCACGGCGGGCGAGGACGGCATCGCGCGCGCCGACGCCTTCGCCACCGAGGTCAGCCTGGACGAGAACGCGCCGAACACCCTGCTCGACCAGGACGGCTCGGCCTTCATCATCCACGAGCGGATGGACAGCTATGGCGACCAGGCCATGGCCGGCGGCCGCGTCGCCTGCGGCGTCATCACGCCCGGGCAGTGAGCGCATCCGGCGTCGGGTCCATGCTGCGGCGGTGGCTGCGACCGCGGTCGCTGCGTAGCTCGGAGCGAGCGATACGCATCAGGAAACGCTCGCGCTCGATCCGGGCCTTGTCCATGCTTCAGCGTGGAGTGGGCGTCCCACCCGACGGATTCCGGGATCCGCGGTCCATTGCGTCATGCAAGATCGCTCAGGCGAGGACCTGTCACGCGCGGTAGACGACGAGGCGGTTGTTGGACGGCATGGGCGCGACTGCCGGGCCGCTCAGCCCCGCCCTCATGGCGAGTGCCGAGAGCTCGCCGAGGTCGCGCACGCCCCAGGCCGGGTCCTCGGCGCGCAGCATGGCGTCGAACCGCTCATTGCCCTCGCCGGTGTGTCGGCCGCCCTCCTTGAAGGGTCCATAGAACGCCAGGGCACCGCCCGGCCGCAGCGCCGCGGCGGCGCCGCGCAGGATGCCTGCGGCGACCGCCCAGGGCGCGATATGGATGACGTTGATCGCGAGCACGCCCGCCAGCGGCCCGAGATCGGGCCAGGGCTCGGCCGCATCGAGCCGGATCGGCGGGCGCAGGTTGCCATGCCCGCTCTCGGCCGACCAGGCGCGGATGCTGTCGAGATGTGTCTCGATGACGTCCGAGGGCTGCCAGTCGAGGCCCGGGAACGCCGCAGCGAGCGCCACGGCATGCTGGCCGGTGCCGGAGCCGATCTCGAGCACCGTGCCTGTGGCTTCGGCGAACACCAGGCCGAGCGCGTCGACGATCGGCTGACGGTTTCGCTCGGCCGAGGGCGCCACCAACCTCGCGCCGCCGCTCGTCCAGGGCGGGTCGGTGGCGTCGCGCCCGCGGCCGCTCACATCAGTGCTTCAGGGGGGCTGCGACCATCACCATCTGACGGCCCTCCATCTTGGGCATGGCCTCGATCTTGCCCAGCTCCGAGATGTCGCCGGCGATCTTCTCCAGAAGCTCGCGGCCGATCTCCTGGTGCGCCATCTCGCGCCCGCGGAACCGCAGCGTCACCTTCACCTTGTCCCCGCCCTCGAGGAACTTGGTCACGTTCCGCATCTTCACGTCATAGTCGTGCGTGTCGATGTTCGGCCGGAACTTGACTTCCTTGACCTCGATGACTTTCTGCTTTTTCTTGGCCTCGTTGGCCTTTTTCTGCGACTTGTACTTGAACTTGCCGAAGTCCATGATCTTGCAGACGGGGGGATCGGCATTGGGCGAGATCTCGACCAGGTCGAGACCGGCCTCCTCGGCCATCCGGACGGCGTCGCGCGGGTCGACAACGCCGTGATTGTTGCCCTCGTGATCGATGAGCCGGATCTCCGGGTTGCGGATCATCCGGTTGACGCGCGGGCCCGTGTCGCGGGTAGGCGGCGCCTGGTGCGGTCTTCTGGGTATGGGTCGTTCTCCTGTTCCGCGCCCCGGGTGACAGGCCGGAGCTTCTCGACGGTGAAAGGCGGCAGTATTGCCGCCAGCGCAGGCAATATAGCCATTAACGCCCTGCAGGAAAAGGCTCGGCCTTGGGCGCAGGCGCCGAGCCTTTTGCCGCGCCACGCCTGGGCGCGCCTAGTCCTCAGGGGCAAGGCCGGCGGCCGGCAGGACCAGCACGGTCGGCACCGAGGGCAACGTGTCGAAGGCGATGTCGATCGTCGGCGATTCGTTCAGCTCGACGGCAAACTCGTCCTGCATGCCGCGCAGGAACGCCTCGAGCGAGTAGGGGCCGAAGGCGTGCATCGGCAGCACGAGCCGTGCCTTCAGCGTCTTCAGCACCTCGATCATGCCGGGCAGGTCCAGCGTGTACGAGCCGTCGACCGGCGCCATGACGATGTCGAGATAGCCGACGCGGGCATATTGCGCCTCGTCGAGCACGTGATGCAGGTGCCCGAGATGGCCGATGCACAGATCGGCGACCTCGAAGATGAAGATGGAATTGCCGTCCTTCTCCGGCGCGCCCCAGCCGCGGATGTCGGTCGTCACGTTGCGGATGGTGACGTCGCCGACCGTCAGCAGGTGCTCGGCGGGGCCGGTCCCCTGCGGGTTCCAGCCGCGCAGGACGTTCGGGATGCCCGGGTCCGGCCGGTCGGTGTAGTGCGTCGAATGCGCGTGGTTCATGGTCACCACGTCCGGCAGCCGCCCGGCCCCATGATTGCCGAAATAGTCGGTGACGATCACCACGCCCTGCTCGGTCTCGATCCGGAAGGCCGAATGCGTGACATAGGTGATGCGCACCGAGCGCGGGCGGATGCCGTCCCCCCGAGTTGCGGGCCGAGCTGGGCATAGCGCACGCCGGGGTGGTCGCGCCGCAGCTCCTCGACGAAGGCGTAGCAGAGGCTGGCGCGGGCGGCGCCCGGGACGGCGGCGACGATCAGGCAGAGGGCGAACAGGATGCGCATGCCGGAGCTCCTCCCTTGACGCTGGGGAGGGTAGTGCGCGTTCCGCGGATGTCAGGCCTGCGCCAGCCGGACGGCCGGAGCGATCGGGCGCAGCCGGTCAAAGCCGAGATGGAAGACATAGGCATAGGCCACATAGGCCGCGGTCAGGCCGACATCGACGGCGAGCGCCTGCCAGAAGGCGAAGCCGCCCAGATGCATGACGATGGGAACCGTGACGAGCGCCGACGTGCCTTCGTGCGAGACGGCGTGCACGATGCGCCAGGGATGCGGCCGCGCGCTGGCGCATCGGCGGGCGAGCCTCAGCTCGGCCGAGTCGAAGATCGTGTTGTGCAGCGGCGTCCAGAACAGCATCGCCGCCGAGAGTGCGAGAGCAGCGCCGCCGAGTCGGTCATGGAGGCGCCGATGAGCGAGGGCATAGAGCGGCGAGACGATGACGAGGCCGCCCGCCTCGTAGCAGAGCGTCTGGATGGCACGCTCGCGCGCGGACCGCAGCTGCATGATCGCCCCTCCCGACCTTCGTTCTGACGGGTCGAGTTCGAATGGTACCGCGCCCGCGGCACAGCTTCCGTAACAGGCGATACAACTCAAGGTCGGGGCCCGGCTGCGCCCGCGGCGCCTCGGCCCCGGGTTCAGAACCCGTGGCTCAGAACCCGCCGCTCAGAACTTGGGGCTCAGAACTCTGGGGCTCAGAACCTCGGCGCGTGGCCGTGCCCTTCGGCGAGGTCGGGGGGCAGCGCCTCCTCGACGAGCCGGGCGTAGGCCTCTTCGAGCGGCATGACCTCCTGGCCCTTCTGCGCCGAGGCGGCGGACCGAGACGGTGTGGCCCTCGACCTCCTGCCGCCCGACGGCGAGGATGACGGGGACATGCGCGTCCGAATGCTCGCGGACCTTGTAGTTGATCTTCTCGTTCCGCCTGTCGACCTCGACCCGCATGCCCGGCGGCGCGCAAGCGCGCCGCCACGTCCTCGGCATACTCGTCGGCGTCCGAGACGATGGTCGCGACCACGATCTGCCGCGGCGCGAGCCACAGCGGGAATCGGCCGGCGGTGTTCTCGATCAGGATGCCGAGAAACCGCTCGAAGCTGCCGAGGATGGCGCGGTGCATCATCACCGGCCGCTTCTTCGAGCCGTCGGCGGCGACGTATTCGGCATCCAGCCGCTCCGGCAGGTTGAAGTCGGCCTGGAAGGTGCCGCACTGCCACTCGCGTCCGATGGCGTCCGTCAACTTGAAGTCGAGCTTCGGCCCGTAGAAGGCGCCCTCGCCCGGGTCGATCTCGTAGTCGTTGGTGACCTTGCGCACGGCGGCTTCGAGCGCCGCCTCGGCCTTGTCCCAGACCTCGTCCGAGCCGACGCGCACCTCCGGCCGCGTCGAGAACTTGATGTCGAAGCTGGGGAAGCCGAGGTCGCGGTAGATCGAGGCCAGAAGCTCGATGAAGCGCGCCGTCTCGTCCTCGATCTGGTCCTCGGTGCAGAAGATGTGCGCGTCGTCCTGCGTGAACCCGCGCACGCGCATCAGACCGTGCATGGAGCCCGAGGGCTCGTAGCGGTGGCACGAGCCGAACTCCATCAGGCGCAGCGGCAGGTCGCGATAGCTCTTCAGCCCGTGATTGTAGATCTGCACATGCCCCGGGCAGTTCATCGGCTTCAGCGCGTTGACGCGCTTTTCCTGCGCGTGCTCCTCCTCGACCTCGGCGATGAACATGTGCTCGCGGTACTTCTCCCAGTGGCCGGAGCGCTCCCACAGCTTGCGGTCGATGACCTGCGGCGTGCGGATCTCCCTGTAGCCGGCGGCGACCAGCCGGCGGCGCATGTAGTCCTCGAGCACCCGGTAGACGGCCCAGCCGTTCGGGTGCCAGAAGACCATGCCCGGCGCCTCTTCCTGCATGTGGAAGAGCTCCATCTCGCGCCCGATGCGGCGGTGGTCGCGCTTGGCCGCCTCCTCCAGCATGGTCAGGTAGGCGTCGAGGTCCTGCCTGCTGCGGAAAGGCGACGCCGTAGATGCGCTGGAGCATCGTGTTGCGGCTGTCGCCCCGCCAGTAGGCGCCGGCGACGCTCATCAGCTTGAAGGCGTCGGGCGGCACCTGGCCGGTATGCGCCAGATGCGGGCCGCGGCAGAGGTCCTGCCAATGCCCGTGCCAGTACATCCTGATCGCCTGGTCCTCGGGGATCGCCTCGACCAGCTCGACCTTGTAGGGCTCGCCGCGGCTCCCGGTAGAAGCGGATCGCGTCCTGCGCGGTCCCAGATCTCGCAGCGGACCGGGTCGCGGGCGGCGATGATCTGCGCGCATCCGCTTCTCGATCTTCTCGAGATCTTCCGTCGTGAACGGCTCGTCGCGGTCGAAATCGTAGTACCAGCCGTTCTCGATCGACCGGGCCGATCGTGACCTTGGTGTCGGGCCAGAGCTCCTGCACCGCGCGCGCCATGATGTGCGCCGCGTCGTGGCGGATCAGCTCGAGCGTGTCCTTGTCCTTCGCCGTCAGGATCTCGAGCCGCGTGTCGCCGCTGCAGCGGCTCGGAGAGGTCGGCCAGGCGCCCGTCGATCCGCGCCGCCAGCGCCGACTTGCCCAGCGACTTCGAGATGTCCGCCGCCACCTCGCCGCCCGTGGTCCCGGCGGCATAGGCGCGCACGGCTCCGTCGGGCAGGGTGACGTTGATCAGCGGCTTTGACATCGCGGGGCCTCGAGGTCTGGCGGTTTGCCGCGCAAATGGCGCGTGCAACTGCAGCCTGTCAAGCCGAGCCGCCGGCCCGAGCGCTCAGGCCCGCGCAACCGGCGGGGAAACGGGCGGGGAAACGGGCGGGGCGCCCTCGCCGATGAGCTTGGCGAAGGTGCGCCCGGCCACGCGCTCGTAGAGGTCGAGCGTCGCGCGCTGCATGGCGGCGGTGGTGAAGCGCGCATGCACGCGCGCCCGGCCGGCCAGGCCCATATGCGCGCGCGCCGATGGGTCCATGTTCAGCGCCTGGTGGATGGTGGCGGCCAGCAGGTCGGCATCGCCCGGCGGGTAGAGCCAGCCCGACTCGCCATGCGCCACCGTCTCGCGCGCGCCGCCATGCGCGGTCGCGATCACCGGCCGGCTCATCGCCTGCGCCTCGACCATGACCCGGCCGAAGGCCTCGGGCTCGGTCGAGGCCGAGACGACGACCGAGGCGAGCTTGTAGGCCGCCGGCATGTCCTGGCACTCGCCGACGAGATAGACGACGTCGCCCGTGCCGCGTCGCCTCGATGCGCTTGCGCAAGCTGGTCGCGAAAGCCGCTGCCGTAATCGTCGCCGACCAGCAGGACGGCGAAATCCGGACCGCGCAGCTGCTTCAGCCGCGCCGCCGCGTCGATCACGCTCTCCGCGCCCTTCCAGCGGGTCAGTCGCCCCGGCATCAGCACGATCGGCGCGCGTGTCCTCGACCAGGCCCCAGCTCTCGGCCAGCTTGATGCTGCGCTCGTGGCCGACCGCATCCTCGGAGAAGACCTGCACATCGGCGCCGCGCGGGATGGTGACGATGTGCTCCTCGGCCACGCGGTGGCGCTCGATGATCAGGTGCGTGGATGAACTCCGAGATCGCGATGACCGGCCGGCCGCGCGCCATCACCGAGTTGTAGAACCGCTTGAGCGGCAGGTCCTCCTTGTAGACGCCGTGATAGGTCGTGACGAACGGCGTGCCGGTCCAGCGCGTCGCCCAATAGGCCGACCAGGCCGGCGCGCGCGAGCGGGCGTGCACGATGTCGACCCGCTCCTCGCGGATCAGCCGGCGCATCAGCCGGGCGTTCTGCCACATGGTGGCGGGGTTCTTCGACTCGACGTTCATCGGAAAGATCTCGCCGCCGGCCCGCGCGATGCGGAACTCCAGCTGCCCGCCCGAGGTGGCGACCAGCGCCCGGCCGCCGGCGGCGCAGATCGCCTCGGCGATCTCGAGCGTGCCGCGCTCGACGCCGCCGGTGTCGAGCCGGGGCACGACCTGCAGCACGGTCAGCGGGCGGTGCGGCTTTGACGGATCGGGCGCCGGGGCTGTAGTCGATCAGGGCGGCGTCCTGACCGGCTTGCTGGCTGGAGAGCGGAGCGACCATGAACGCCTTGACCCATCTGGAGCTCGCCGCGGGCAGACGTATCGCTTACCACAGGCGACGCGCGCAAGGCGATGGGGCGCGCCTGGCCGGCGTGATCTTTCTGGGCGGCTTTCGCTCGGACATGGCCGGCACCAAGGCGCTGTGGCTCGAGGACTGGGCGCGCGTGCGCGGCCGGGCCTTCGTGCGCTTCGACTACCGGGGGCATGGGGCATCGTCAGGCACCTTCGAGGAGGGCTCGATCGGCGACTGGGCCGACGATGCGGCCGAGGTCCTCGCCCGGCTGACCGAGGGGCCCCAGGTGCTGGTCGGCTCGTCCATGGGCGGCTGGATCGCGCTCTTGCTGGCGCGCCGGTCGCCCGAGCGCATTGCGGCGCTGGTCGGCATCGCGGCGGCGCCCGACTTCACCGAGGATTCGATGTGGGAGGGCTTCAGCGAAGTCCAGCGCCAGGCGCTGCTGGTCGAGGGCCGCGTCGCGCTGCCCTCGGCCTATTCCGACGAGCCATACGTCATCACGCGCCGGCTGATCGAGGACGGTCGTCAGAACCTGGTGCTGCGCCAGCCGCTTGCGGCTCGATTGCCCGGTGCGGCTGCTGCAGGGCACGGCGGACGAGGACGTCGACCGGTCGGTGGCGCTGCGGCTGCTCGACCACATCGAGGGCCGGGACGTCCGGCTGACGCTGGTCAAGGGCGCCGACCACCGGTTCTCGGGGCCGGACGAGCTGGCGCTGATCGGCCGGACGCTCGACGATCTGGCCCAGGGCGAGCGCTGTCAGAAGGGAATCGGGTCGCCCTTGTAGTCTTCGAAGACGCCCGTGGTCTCCAGGGAAAGCCGGTCGAACCGGTCGAGCAGGCCGCGCGCGCTCTCCTCGGGGCTGACCGCCGCGCTCGGTCCGCCCATGTCGGTGCGCACCCAGCCGGGATGGTAGGCGCCGACGGCGATGCCGCGCGGGCCGAGTTCCTTCGCCAGGTTTCGGGCGAGATTCGTCGCCCCGGCCTTCGAGGCGCAGTAGACGTACGAACCGCCATAGGCGCGCTCGGACGAGCCCATGACGGACGAGATGATGGCGATCCGGCCCTTCGCCGCCTCGACCTTCGGCAGAAAGGCGCGCACCGTGAAAAAGGGGCCGGCGACGTTCGTCATCAGCACCGCCTGCCAGGCATCCGCGCCCGTGTCGTCGGCGCCGATGCCGCCCCGGCCGCGCAGCGCGCCGGCATTGCAGACCAGCAGGTCGATCGGGCCGTCATACGCCGCACCGGCGGCCGCGAGCGCGCCCTCGTCGGTGACGTCGAGCTGGAGCGCGCGGCCGCCAGCCTGCTCGATCTTCGCGAGGCCGTCCGCACTCCGGGCCGTGCCGGTCGCCTCGTCGCCGCGCGCCGCCGCCTGGCGCAGGAGTTCGAGGCCGACGCCGCGGCCGGCTCCCGTGACGAGAATCCGCTGTGCCATATGCTGCCTCTCCGTGCATGATTGCCTGCGGCACGGTATAGTGCCGCGGGTCTTCGCGTCCAAGACCGCAAGGGGGACCGAGATGACACCGAAATACGATCACGTGCTGATCATCGGCGCTGGCGCGGGGCTCAGCGCCTCGCTGGCGCGGCTGTTCGCGGCCAAGGGGCTGAAGGTGAGCCTGGCCGCGCGCGAGCCGGGCGACCTCGACGCGCTGGCGCGCGAGACGGGCGCCACGACGCATCGCTGCGACGCGGCCGATCATGCGCAGGTCGAGGCGCTGTTCGCCGGCCTCGATCATCCGACACCGCCCGACGTGCTGGTCTACAACCCGTCGGCACGCGTCCGCGGACCGCTGATCGAGCTCGATCCGGCGGCCGTGCAGGCCGCGGTGCAGGTGACGGCCGTCGGCGCCTTCTACGCGGCGCAGCAGGCGGCAAAGCGCATGGTCCCGGCAAATCATGGCGCCATCCTGCTGACGGGCGCCTCGGCCGGGGTGAAAGGCTATGCCCAGTCGGCGAGCTTTGCGATGGGCAAGTTCGCGCTGCGCGGGCTCGCCCAGTCGATGGCGCGCGAACTGCACCCGCTCGGCATCCATATCGGCCACTTCGTCGTCGACGGCGCGATCCGGAACCCCGGCCGCACCGAGGACCCGCAGCGGCCCGACTCGATGCTCGACCCGGACGCGATTGCGCGGAGCTATTGGCATTTCCTCGAGCAGGACCGCTCGGCCTGGGCCTGGGAGATCGACCTCCGGCCTTGGGTGGAGACGTTCTAGCGGCGCCCTCGGAACCGCGCGCAAAGCGTAAAGAAAGAGCAAATTATTTAGGAAAAACCCAATCATTTCAGAGGGTTGGTAAAGTGTGCACGTGTGCACGCCTCCGCCGCTCACGCGTCCGCCCAACGCCCTGGATCGTTCAGGCCTTGCCGCGCCGGGCGAGGAAGGCGTTCATGATGGCCTGCGGCTCGCCTTTCGCGAAGGCCTCCTGCTGGCCGAGAACGGCGGCGCGGAAGGCCTCGTCAAAGCCGCGGAGCGCCAGCTCACGGAAACGGGCCTTGGTCCGCGCCCAGGCGGCCGCGGGCTTCGCGCCCAGGCTGCGGGCGAGCGCCGCCGCCTCGTCGACCAGCGCCTCGGCCGGCACGACGCGCACGAGGCGGAGCGCCTCGGCCTCATCGGCGTGCATCAGCCGGCCCGTATAGGACAGCTCCTGGTTCAGCGACCAGGGCAGGTGCAGGCCCATCCAATGGGCGCCCATGATCGAGGGGATGCCGGCCTCGATCTCCGGCTGGCCAAGCCGGGCGTGCGGCACCGCGAGCCGCATGTCAGCGACGAGCGCCATCTGGAACCCCGCCCCGGCCGCCACGCCGTTGACCGCGGCGACGACCGGCTTTCGCGTCGCGAGGATCGCGCGATAGGTGCCGCAGATCGTGCCGAACCAGGCCTCGACCGTCGCGGGTTCCTGGCCCCGCGCCTCGCCGAGGTCGACGCCCGCGCAGAATGCCCGCCGGCCGGCGCCCGTCAGAACGATGCCGCGGACCCGGTCGTCCGCATCCGCCTCGGCCAGTGCCGCGACGATGGCCCTGGCGAGGTCCGTCGTCATGGCGTTGAGCGACGGCTCGCGGTCCATCGTGATGACGGCGACGCCGTCGCGGCGTTCTGAAGGCGCTAGTTCGGACACCGGCCCGGTCCCACCCCTTAGTGCATCGTCGGGCCCGTCGGCCCGACGCCCCTGACATCAGTTCGGCAGGTCGCCCTTCACGCCCTCGACGAACCAATTCATGCTTCAGGATCTGCTCGTCGGTCGCGGTTTGCCCCTCGGGAATGCGGATCTCGCCCGACCGGTCCTTGATCGGCCCGGTGAAGGGGTGGAGCTCGCCCGAGCGGAGCGCCGCCTCGACCTTGCTCGGCCTCGGCCTTCACCTCGTCCGGCATGTTGGTGTAGGGCGCCATGACGACCTCGCCATCCTTGATGCCGCCCCACATGTCCTGGCTTTGCCACGTGCCGTCGAGCACGGCCTGCACCCGGTCGATGTAATAGGGCGCCCAATTGTCGACGATCGCCGTCAGCTGCGCGTTGGGCGCGAACTTGATCATGTCGGACGCCTGCCCGAAGGCCTGGATGCCGGCGTTCTCGGCGACCTGCAGCGCGCGCGGGGCTGTCGGTATGCTGCATGAGGACGTCGGCGCCCTGCGCGATCAGCGCCTTGGCGGCATCGGCCTCGCGGCCCGGATCGTACCAGGAGTTGACCCAGATCACCTGCACCTCGACCTCCGGGTTGACGGCGCGGGCGGCCAGCGTCGCCGCGTTGATGCCCGAGATCGACCTCAGGGATCGGGACCGAGGCGACGTAGCCGATCTTGTTCGTCTCGGTCATCAGCCCGGCGATGGTGCCGATGATGGCCCGGCCCTCGTAGAAGCGCGCCGAGTAGGTCGAGACGTTCGCGGCCCGCTTGTAGCCGGTCGCGTGCTCGAACTTCACGTCCGGGAACATCTGGGCGACCTTGATCGTCGGGTCCATGAAGCCGAACGAGGTCGTGAAGATCAGCTCGTGGCCCGAGGCCGCGAGCTGGCGGATGACGCGCTCGGCATCCGGCCCCTCGGAGACGCTCTCGACGAAGGTGGTCTTGACGCTTGTCGCCGAACTTCTCCTCGACGGCCTGGCGGCCCTGATCGTGCTGATAGCTCCAGCCGTAGTCGCCGACCGGGCCGACATAGACGAAGCCGACCTTGAGCGGGTCGTCCTGCGCGGCGGCAGGCAAGGCGGCAAGCGCCGCTGCGGCAGCGAGCGCCGGAAGCGTTCTGCGGATCATCCTCTCTCCTCTTCTGCGGCCGCCTTCAGGCGGTGCCGCGATAAGGCTCGACGTACATGAGCGCCATATCCCAGGGGAAGAAGATCCAGGTGTCCTGGCTGACCTCGGTGATATAGCTGTCGACCATCGGCTTGCCCTTTGGCTTGGCGTAGACGGTCGCGTAATGCGCCTGCGGATAGGCCGCGCGAACGACGCCGCAGCGTTCGGCCGGAATCGACCAGGTCGTCGATGACGAGGACGCCCGTGCCGTCGCCCATCAGCTGCCGCGTCGGGGCTCTTCAGGATCTTCGCCTCGGTCTGGGTCTGGTGGTCGTAGGACTTGATCGAGACCGTGTCGACGATCCGGATGTTGAGCTCGCGGGCGATGATGCAGGCGGGCACCATGCCGCCGCGCGTGATCGCGACTACCGCCTTCCAGGCGCCGGCCTCGCCCGGCCCCTGCCGGTCGAGCCGCCAGGCGAGCGCGCGGCTGTCGCGGTGCATCTGCTCCCAGGAGACGTGAAAACCCTTTTCGTGCGGCAACTTCTCGTTCACGAGATCCCCTCCGACTACCCGACTCGGCCCCCAATCTCACACTGGGCGTGCTTTACGCGCGGTGAGCGGCCGCGTCGACGGGAATCAGGTCCCGGCGGAGATCTCGACGACCAGTGCGGCGTAGAAGACGAAGGTCGCGACCAGCACGAAGAGGTGCCAGATCGCGTTCTGGAAGGGCAGCCGCTCCCAGACGTGGAAGACGACGCCGACCGTGTAGAGCAGGCCGCCGACCGCGACGAGCACCAGCGTCGCCCGCGTGATCGACTGGCTGATCGGTCCGAAGGCCACGACGAAGGCCCAGCCGAGCCCGAGATAGAGCGCGAGCGAGAACCGCTGCCAGCGATGCGGGACGAGCAGCTTGCCGAGTGAAGCCGAGGGCCGCACCCGACCAGACGCCGATCAGCAGCCATTTGCCGACCGGGCCGCCGGCGATCACCGCGATAGGGCGTGTAGGTGCCGGCGATCTTGACGTAGATCGTCGCGTGGTCGAGCCGCCGCAGCCAGTCCAGCGCGCGGCCGCGCGCCAGCCTGACGTTGGCGAGATTGTAGCTTGCCGAGAACGTCAGCATGGCGATGAGGCTGGCGCCATAGATCGCGACCGCCGCGACCAGCGGGCCGTCGCCGCGCCAGATCGACGGCCAGCGTCACCAGCACGGGCACGGCCAGCAGCGCGCCGACGACGCCGACCAGATGGATCGCCGCATCGGCCAGCTGTTCGGCGCGGGTATAGGCGCGGCAATCGGGCAGGAACTTCATGGCTGTTGAACGTAGCGGGTTCAGCGGACCGTTCCATTAATCTTTGCGGCAGCGTGCGGTGATGCAGCCCTCGTTGCCGCGGTCCGTTCAGAAATCGGTCAGCTTCGCCTCAAGCCCGCGCACGCTGAGGATGCGCAGCGACCTGCCGTCGCGACGGATAAGACCCTGTTCCTTGAGCTTGGACATCTCGCGGCCGACCGATTCGCGCTGGGACGAGATCAGGGTCGCGAGCTCCTGCTGCGTCGCCAATCGCTCGATGACGGCCGTGTCGGGCCCGGCCTTGCTCGCCATCCGAAGCAGCTGGGCGCAGAGCCGCTGCTCGGTCGACAGGGTCGTCGCCTCGGTCATCCGGCTCGAGAGATAGCGGATGCGGTCGACGAGGTAGTGCATGAAGGCTTGGTTGACGCTGCGGTTGCCGTAGAGCACCTCGCGGAACTGATTGCCCGAGAGTGCGGGCGACGCGGCTCGGCTCCTTGGCGAAGACGTTGGTCGACCGCGGCTGGCCGTCGATGGCGGCGAAGATGCCGAAGGCCTCGCCGCGCGGCAGGTCGGAATAGAGCACCTCGCGGCCGTTGTCGGTGAAGGTCGCGGCGCGCGCCAGCCCTTCGAGGACGAAGAAGACGTCGTCGTCGTTCTCGCTCTCGCTGACGATCACCGAGCGCGCCGCGAAGTTGCTGACCGTCCAGTGCCTTGCGAGCGCAGCGCAGCCCTCGATGCCGCAGGCATGCAGCGTGCTGCCCGGCGGAAATTGCAGGAGCGCCGGATCGTTCATGTCCTTCGACCTCCTTCTTCTAAAGGGATCCTTCCGGCCGCGCCCTTCTTAGCACCATCTGACCGAAGGTAAACCGGCCGGCGTTCCCGTTGCCGCCGCGATCGAGCCGCATTTGTGACACGGAGCGGAAGCAGAATGATTCCTGCGCGCAGGCGTTGTCTTTGCGCGTGGGCCGACCCGAAACCCTACGGCCCCAAAGTGCCTGCGTGCGTGTGCGTTGTCGATTGCGTTAGCGTCTGCGGACGGTCTTCTCCGGGGCCGTCCGCACCCTTTCTCGCATTGCACCTGCTCAGACGGCCTGCCGCAGGTCGAGTGCCGGATCGGCGATGCGCACCGGGTCGGGCGAGAGGCCGCTCTCGAGCCAGCGCTTGCCCTGCATATAGGCCTTTGGGTCGTTCATGGCGTCGACGGCAAGCAGCCCGCTCTCGCCGAAATACCAGACCGATCGGCCGCCGGGCCGGCTGCCGGGACGAGCGATCGTGCGGGTGTATCCGGCGTGCAGCCCGGCGATCTGCAGCTTGCAGTCGTACTGGTCCGACCAGAACCAGGGCGAGGGCAGGTAGGGAGCGTTCGAGCCCAGCATGGTCGCGGCCGCGTGCTCGGCCTGGTCGATCGCGTTCTGCACCGATTCGAGCCGCAGCCGGCGGCCACGCCAGGGGAACGAGGCGCAGTCACCCGCCGCCCAGATCGCCGGATCCGAGGTGCGGCATCGCTCGTCGACGGCGATGCCGTTGTCGAGTCGTCAGGGCCCGCCGCCTCGGCCAATCGCGTGTCGGGCGCGATGCCGATGCCGACGATGACGAAGTCGACGGCGAGCTCCGCGCCATCGGCCAGCATCGCCGCGCCGACCCTGCCGTCACGCTCGACCAGGCGGACCAGCCCGGCGCCTTCGCGGATGTCGACGCCGTGCGAGCGGTGCAGCTCGCGGAAGAAATCGGCTGTCTCGGGCGCGGCGACCCGACCGAGGATGCGGGGCGTCGCCTCGATCAGCGTGACCTGGAGCCCGCGCGAGGCGGCGACGGCAGCTGCCTCGAGCCCGATATAGCCGCCGCCGACGATCAGCACGCGGCGGCCGGGCCGGAACTCGGGCTCCATGCGGTCGGCATCGGCCAGCGTGCGCATGAGATAGACGCCCGGCAGCTCGCCGCCGATGGCCGATGGCAGGCGGCGCGGCAGGGCGCCGGTCGTCAGCGCCAGCGCGTCGTAGGCGATGTCCTCGGCCCCGACCCGGACCGTCCGGGCGGCACGGTCGATGGCCGTGACCGGCTGGCCGAGGCGGAGCGCGACGTCATGCTCGGCGTAGAAGCTCTCGGGCCGCAGATAGAGCCGCTCGAGGCTCATCTCGCCCAGCAGGTACTTCTTCGAGAGCGGCGGCCGCTGATAGGGCGGCGCCGGCTCGTCGCCGATCAGCGTGATCGGGCCGGTGTGGCCCAGCGATCGCAGCTTTGCCACCAGCGCCGCGCCGGCCTGACCGGCGCCCACGACGACGATGCGTTGCATGCTACCTCCCCACGGCCGTGCGACGAAGTTGCCGCCGGGCTCTGGCCATTGCAAGCCGGGCCGTCAGTGGAGGGGCGGCTACTCGACGGGCAGCGTCCGCTCGACGCGAGCGATCTCGGCGCCGTCGCGGCGAAGGACCGCGGTCCCGCGATACTCGCCGGCCGCCCAGGCCCCGCGCGCCTTGCGACCGACGGCGCGGTATTCGACGGCGCGGTCACGGTCCATGGCCTGGTCCACCTCGGCGATCGTGCTGCCATCGGGCGCGGTGAGCTTCAGCTCCAGATGATCCCCCGACTGCAGCCCGTAGAAGTGCGCCCAGAAGACCATCGCAGGCGCGTCCGTGGGCAGTGCCGGTGCGCTCGCCGTTCCCGCCCTGACCTCGTCATAATCCGGAAGGCGATCGAGGAAGCCGCCGTTCAGCAAGCCGCCAGGACGGTAGGCGATCGGCTCGGCCCAGAGCGTCTCTTCATCGGCAAGCGTGCAGGATGCGTCCTGCGGCCGTGCGTCGAAGGGATCGACGACCCGGCCGGCAGGATCGCGGACCGTGATATGCAGGTGCGGGAACTGCGTCTGGCCCGAGAGGCCGACCTGCCCGAGGACGTCGCCCGCGGCGACCTGCTTCCCTGTGGTCGACGCGGATGCTGCCCCGGCGCATGTGGCAGTACTGCACGCTCCAGCCATCGCCGCGCTCGACCAGCACGCCATTGCCGCATTCGCGTCCGCTGACATCGGGCGGCGCGCCGTCTGCCGGAGGGGACGTCCGGCACGCCATCGCGGACGCCGCGCACGACGCCGGGGGCAGCCGCGTGAACATCGACGCCGCGTCGCATCGCGGCGTCGTCGACCAGGCGGATATCCGTGCCTTTGTGCCCGTCATAGGACAGCGTGCCGCAGGTGAAGTCGGTCGCGCCGGGGCCGGGATCGCGATCGACGTATTGCTGGATGAAGCAGTCGCGGCCGAGCGTGCAGTCGAGCGGGAAGCGCAGATCGCCCGCCAAAGCCGCCGAGCGACAGGAGCCATGCGCAAAAGAAAACCCCTCCCCCAAGGGGGGGAGGGGCAGCGCATGTCGACGCAAGGCGCAAGGCCGCGCTGGTCAGCCTGCGGTCAGAAGCGGAGTCTTGCCCTCGCCCGGCAGCTGCGGCCGGCCCGGCGGCACGGTCTCGAGGACGAGCTTGTCGCCCTCGACGGCGACGCGCACCAGACCGCCCTTGGCAAGCTTGCCGAACAGCAGCTCCTCGGCCAGCGGCTTCTTGATGTGCTCCTGGATCACGCGCGCCAGCGGCCGGGCGCCCATCTTGTCGTCATAGCCCTTGTCGGCGATCCACTCGGCCGCCTCCTTGGTCAGCTCGATCGAGACGCCGCGCTCCATCAGCTGGACCTCCAGCTGCATGACGAACTTCTCGACGACCAGCAGGATGACCTCCTTCGGCAGCGGCGCGAAGCTGATCACCGCGTCCAGCCGGTTGCGGAACTCGGGCGTGAACATCCGCTCGACGGCGGCCGTGTCCTCGCCCTCGCGCCGGTCGCGGCCGAAGCCGATGGCGGCCCGCGCCTGCTCCTGCGCGCCGGCGTTCGAGGTCATGATCAGGATCGTGTTGCGGAAGTTCACCGCCTTGCCGTTGTGGTCGGTCAGCTTGCCGTGGTCCATGATCTGCAGCAGGATGTTGTAGACGTCCGGGTGCGCCTTCTCGATCTCGTCGAGCAGCAGGACGCAATGCGGGTGCTGGTCGATCGCATCGGTGAGCAGCCCGCCCTGGTCGAAGCCGACATAGCCCGGCGGCGCGCCGATCAGCCGGCTGACCGAGTGCTTCTCCATGTACTCGGACATGTCGAAGCGCTTGAACTCGATGCCGAGCACCGCTGGCCAGCTGCTTGGCCACCTCGGTCTTGCCGACGCCCGTCGGGCCCGGTGAACAGGTAGCTGCCGATCGGCTTTTCGGGCTCGCGCAGGCCGGCGCGGCTCAGCTTGATCGCCGAGGTCAGGGCGTCGATCGCCGCGTCCTGGCCGAAGACGACGCGCTTGAGGTTGCTCTCGAGGTCGCGCAGCGCCTCGGTATCGGTCTTGGAGACCGATTTCGGCGGGATGCGGGCGATCTTGGAGACGACGGTCTCGATCTCCTTGGTCGTGATCGTCTTGCGCCGCTTGTTGGCCGGCAGCAGGTGCTGCGCCGCCCCCGCCTCGTCGATCACGTCGATCGCCTTGTCGGGCAGCTTGCGGTCGTTGATGTAGCTTGCTCGAGAGGTCCACCGCCGACTTGATCGCGTCGGCCGTGTACTTGACCTCGTGGTGGTCCTCGAAGAACGGCTTGAGCCCGCGCAGGATCTTGATCGCGTCGTCGACCGACGGCTCGTTGACGTCGATCTTCTGGAAGCGACGGCGAGAGCGCCCGGTCCTTCTCGAAGTGCTGGCGGAACTCGTTGTAGGTCGTGCTGCCCATGCAGCGCAGCGTGCCCGCCTGGAGCGCCGGCTTCAGCAGGTTGGAGGCGTCCATCGCGCCGCCCGTGGTCGCGCCGGCGCCGATCACCGTGTGGATCTCGTCGATGAAGAGGATCGCGTCCGGATGCTCCTCGAGCTCCTTGATGACGGCCTTCAGCCGCTCCTCGAAGTCGCCGCGATAGCGCGTGCCGGCGAGCAGCGCGCCCATGTCGAGCGAGAAGATGGTCGCGCCCGACAGGATGTCGGGCGTGTCGCCGTCGACGATCTTCTTGGCCAGGCCCTCGGCGATGGCGGTCTTGCCGACGCCGGGGTCGCCGACCAGCAGCGGGTTGTTCTTGCGCCGGCGGCAGAGCACCTGCACGCAGCGCTCGACCTCGTGCTCGCGGCCGATCAGCGGGTCCACCTTGCCGGAACGCGCCTTGGCGTTCAGATCGACGCAGAATTTGGCCAACGAAGTGTCCTCGTTCGATTCCTCGGCCGTGGTGGTTTCCTCGCTCGACTCCTCGTCCTCGGCGCCGCGCACGGGGCGACGCTCGCCGAAGGCGGGGTCCTTGGCGATGCCGTGGCTGAGGAAGTTGACGGCATCGTAGCGGGTCATGTCCTGCTCTTGCAGGAAGAAGGCCGCGTGGCTCTCGCGCTCGTTGAAGATCGCGACGAGCACGTTCGCGCCGGTCACCTCGGACCGGCCGGAGGACTGGACGTGGATGGCCGCGCGCTGAATGACGCGCTGGAAGCCGGTCGATGGCGCCGCCTCCGAGCCCTCGACGTCGAAGACCAGCGTCTCGAGCTCGGTGTCGATGAATTTCGTCAGCGTCTTGCGCAGCTCGGCCAGGTCGACCGAGCAGGCCCGCATGACGCGGGCCGCGTCCGGTTCGTCGATCAGCGCCAGGAGCAGGTGCTCCAGCGTCGCCAGTTCGTGACGCCGCGCATTGGCGAAGCCGATTGCCCGATGGATCGCATCCTCGAGCGTGGTGGTGAGAGAGGGCATCCACTTCTCCTTCGCACGGTCGCCTGGGCTGCCATGGTATACCATGAGGCCATGCCCCTGGTTCCCGCAAGGCCAGCAGAGGCCATGACCGTTATTTTGTGGTTGTCAGAGAGCCGATCAAGGAGCCGAGAGGCGGTGGTGTGGCGGGCGCAGCGCGCTTGCGCTCACTCCTTCTCCATCGTGCACTGCAGCGGGTGCTGGTTCGACCGCGCGCAGTCCATGACCTGGGTCACCTTGGTCTCGGCCACCTCGAAAGGATAGACGCCGACGACCGCGATCCCCTTGTTGTGCACGGTCAGCATGATCTCGACCGCGCGGCCGTGGTCCAGGTTGAAGAAGCGCTCGAGCACGTAGACGACGAACTCCATGGGCGTGTAGTCGTCGTTGAGCATGAGCACTTTGTAGAGCGAAGGCCGCTTGGTCTTGGGCTTCGCCTTGGTGACGACGCCGACCTCGCCCTTGCCCTTGCGACCCTTGTCGCTGTCCGACGCGCGCGAGCGGGCGCGAACGCGTTCGATGTGCTGCCGGATGGTCTGCATGCCGCCGATGAAATGCGCAGCCGAAACGGCCGCTTCCGATGGCCGAATATAGGCGGTCCGGCGGAATAGAAAAGGGGGGCCGCAGGGCCCCCCTCGGGATCGTCTCAGCCGCGGGCCGGTCGGTCAGGCGCGGTAGGTCTTGACCATCTCGGCGGCGACGGTGAAGCGCTGGTTCAGCGGCGCGAACGCCTCCTTCGCGGCGTGGCGCGTACATCTCGTTCAGCTTGCTCGCCTGGGCGACGAAGTTCTCGAACGAGGTCTTCGCGAAGGCGGTGTGCTTCTCGAAGTACTCGGTGACCGAGCGCGAGGAAGCCATCTCCTTGGCGGCCGCCATCGAGTCCTCGTAGGACTTCTTCGAGAACGCGATCACCTCGGCGTTCATCTCCTCGGCGGCCTTCGCCATCACCTTGCCCGAGGCAACCATCGCCTCGACGTTCTCCTGGCCGAACTGGGTCACGTCCTCGAAACCCTTGGACATCCGCTCGACACCCTCTTCCATCGACCGCTTCGCCTCGGCGCTGAACTGCTCGACCTGCTGGTTTGCAATCTTGTTCATCTGGTGTCTCCCGCTCTCTTGTCTCGCTCGTTGCGCGCCGCCCAGCGCGACGCCCCAGTGTTCGATGACGGCTATATGGCCGGCCATGCTGCACTGCGTCAAGACCGGTATTGGTGCACCGCACAAAATTTTTCGGCAACAGGCCGGCGCAGCGCTTCGGCGAGCGGTCGCAATTTCCATTTTTCATAGCCGTGCACGATCTGTTAGGTTTTACCCATAACCATACGATGGGAAGCGGCATAGATCGGCTCCCGGGGCAGTGGGTACAGGCGAGGGCAGAGGGGACATGCGACTCCGTTTTTTTTGGCTGGGCGGCGCCCTGACGGCGCTGATCGATCTCCATGAGCTTGCGCGACGCCGGCAGCGCCCAGGCGGCGCAGCAGGCGGCGATCGTGATGGACATGCGCAATGGCGAGGTCCTCTACGAGGCAACGCCGACCGGCGCCAGGCGCCAGCGTCGCTGACCAAGATGATGACGCTCTACCTGACCTTCGAGGCGGTGCGCGACGGCCGGCTGGGCCTCGACCAGAAGCTGCGCGTGTCGCAGCATGCGGCGGCCAGCCGGCCTCCAAGCTTTATCTGAAGGCCGGGCAGCGGGTCGAGCGTGCGCGACCTGATCCGCGCCGCGGCCATCAAGTCGGCCAACGACGCCGCCATGGTGCTGGCCGAGGGCGTCGGCGGGTCCGAGCGGGCCTTTGCCGAGATGATGACGCGCCGGGCGCGACAGCTCGGCATGAAGAACTCGACCTTTCGCAACCCGCACGGGCTGACGGCGTCGGGGCATCTGATCGACGGCGCGCGACATGGCCATCCTGGCGCGCCACCTCTATTTCGATTTTCCCGAGTACTACAACATCTTCGGCCGGACGAGCGACTATGCCGCCGGCAAGCGGATCTGGACGACGAACCGGCTGCTGAAGAGCTATCCCGGCGCCGACGGGCTGAAGACCGGCTACACGCGGGCGGCCGGCTACAATCTGGCCGCCACGGCGCATCGCGGCGACAAGCGCGATCGTGGCCGTGCTGCTGGGCGGTCGCTCCAGCGCACAGCGCAACCGCGAGGTGGCGCCCGTCTGCTCGACCTCGGCTTCGGTCGGGCGATCCGACGACGTGCGCAGCGTCGCGGCCGCAGAGCGCCCGGTCGCCTGCTGGTTGCCGAGGCGCCTGTGCCGGAGGAAAAGCCCGAGGCGCCCGCGACGGGCTTTGCGGCACTGGCCGAGGCGCTTCGCACCGGCCGCCGAAGCGGCGACGCCGCCGGCGATGACGATGCCGGCGCCGTCTCGATCGATGTCGCGGTCGCGGCTGGCGCCGCGGTCCGCCGCCCTGCCGGCGCGCCGGATCAGCCCGGCGGTGACGACGCTCGCAACTGATCCGCGGCAAGGACGGCCTGCCCGTGCCGATGCCGCGCCCCGGCAGCGTCGTCGCCTGGGCGGCGCAAGTCGGGCCCTACAGCTCCGAGACCGCGGCGCTCGCCAGCCTCGCCGACATCGCGGCCAGCCGCGTCGCCGGCGACGTCGTCGCCTCGTTCCGGGTCAGGCAGAGCGGCGGGCGCGCCGGCGCCCCGGTCTACAGCCTGCACCTGCCGGGGCTGAGCGAGGGCGGCGCGGCGCAGGTCTGCGGCGTGCTCTCGGCGAGCGACATGCCCTGCGACGTGGTTCAGGCCGCCGCGCTGAGCCGGCCGGCCCGTCACCGCCCTTACGGCCGTCCGATCGAGGCGTAGCGGAAGCCCGCCGCGCGGGCGTCCTCGGGCACGTAGACGTTGCGCAGGTCGACCATGACGTCGCCCGCCATCTGCGCGGAGCAGCCGCTTGAGGTCCAGCGCGCGGAACTCGTTCCACTCGGTCAGCAGCACCACGCCGTCGGCGCCGCGCGGCGCCTTCGTAGGGGTCGTCCGACCAGGTCACGCCGGGCAGCAGGTGCTCGCCCTCGCGCTGGCCCTGGGGATCGACGACCGTGACCTTCGCCCCGCCGCCGACCAGCGCCGGCACGATCGTCAGCGCCGGCGCGTCGCGCATGTCGTCGGTGTTGGGCTTGAAGGTGACGCCCAGGACGAGGATCGTCTTGCCGTTCACCGACCCGTCCAGCAGGTCGAGGATCTTGTCGATCATCCGCCGCTTCACGGCATCGTTGACCGCGATCACGGTCTCGACGATGCGCATCGGCGCGCCGTGCTCCTGGCCGATTCGGGCGAGCGCAGCGTGTCCTTGGGAAAGCACGATCCGCCATAGCCGGGGCCGGCATGCAGGAATTTGTTGCCGATCCGGCCGTCGAGGCCGATCCCCTTCGCCACCTCCTTGACGTCGGCGCCGACGCTTCTCGCACAGCATCGCGATCTCGTTGATGAACGTGATCTTGGTCGCGAGGAAGGCGTTGGCGGCGTATTTGATCATCTCGGCCGAGGCGATGTCGGTCCTCACGATCGGGAAGTCGCGCAGGTAGAGCGGCCTGTAGAGCTCGGCCATCACCTCGGCCGCGCGCTCGGACTCGACGCCGACGACGACGCGGTCGGGCCGCATGAAGTCGTCGATCGCCGCGCCTTCGCGCAGGAATTCGGGGTTGGAGGCGACGTCGAACTCGGCGTCAGGCCGGCACTCGCGAATGATGTCGCGGACCCTGAAATTGGTCCCCACGGGCACGGTGGACTTGGTCACCACGACCGCATAGCCGGTCAGCGCGCGGGCGATCTCTTCGGCCGCGGCGTAGACATAGGTCAGGTCGGCATGACCGTCGCCCCGCCGGGTCGGCGTCCCGACCGCGATGAAGACGGCGTCCGCTCCGTCCACCGCGGCGGCGAGATCGCCGGTGAACGAGAGCCGCCCGCCTTCGACGTTCTTCGCCATCAGCCCCTGCGAGGCCCGGCTCGTAGATCGGCACCCGGCCCGCCGACAGCAGGTCGATCTTCCTGGGGTCCTTGTCGACGCAGACGACGTCGTGGCCGAAATCCGAAAAGCAGACGCCGGAGACGAGCCCGACATAGCCCGTGCCGATCATGGCGATGCGCATCGGCTTGCCCTCTTCGTTGTTCCCGCAGGTCCGAGAACCCAGGGTGCTTCCTTCGGCTGCAAAGGTGTCAGCCCGATTAAGAAGTGCTCGCACGATCAGAGGGCCGCAGCGCTGGCCGCTCAGGCCGGCGGCCACTGCATCCCTCGTGCCTGACCAAATGAGAACGCGCCCCGCATGGAGCGCGCCATCAGCCGTGCCGTGCGCGGCCGGATCAGAGGCCGAAGCCGTCGTACTTCTTCTTGAAGCGCGAGACGCGTCCGCCGGTGTCGACGAGGCTGCGCTGACCGCCGGTCCAGGCCGGGTGCGCATGCGGGTCGATCTCGAGGGTCAGCTGGTCGCCCGCCGCGCCCCAGGTCGAGCGCATCTGAACGACGCTGCCATCGGTCATCTTGACGTCGATGACGTGGTAATCGGGGTGAATTTCGCTCTTCATCGCGTCGCTCCCGGGAGGATGGGCCCGGGCGGCCAGCCGCCCGCGCATCCGAAAAACTGGCCGCGCCGCGCTCGCGGCGTCGAGGACGCGCGTCTATATGGCAATCGCGCGCGCGCAGACAACCCCGCCCTTGGCACCGGCTCTTGCGCATTCGGGCTTGCGGCGCGGGCAAGCAGGCGCGCCGGCGCAAGCCCGAAGTGGCGGAAGATGCGCGGAGCAGGTCCCGAAGCTTGTCATCTTCGACGTCGACGGGACGCTGGTCGACAGCCAGGCGGCGATCCTCTCGGCGATGGACGAGGCGTTCCTGCGCGCCGGCCGGCCGGCGCCGCCGCGCGAGGCGGCGCTCGGGGTCGTCGGCCTGTCGCTGCCGCAGGCGATGGCGGTGCTGGCGCCCGAGGCGGGCGCCGAGACGCATCTGGAGCTTGCCACGCCATTATCGCGAGGCCTTCATCGCCTTGCGCACGCGGACCGGCGGCGAGGCGGCGATGCCGCTCTTCCCCGGCGCGCGCGAGACGGTGGCGCGCCTCGACGGCGACGGCCGGCTGCTCGCCATCGCGACCGGCAAGGCACGGCGCGGCCTCGACCATTTCCTGACGACGCACGGGCTGAAGCACCACTTCATCGCAACGCAGACGGCCGATGACGCGCCCTCCAAGCCGCACCCGCAGATGGTGCTGAACTGCCTGGCCGAGGCGGGGGTCGAGCCGCGCGACGCGGTCATGGTCGGCGACACCGGCGTTCGACATGGAGATGGCGCGCGCGGCGGGCTGCCGGGCGCTCGGCGTCGCCTGGGGCTATCACCCGCGCCGCCGCGTCCTCGCGGGCGGGGCCGAGCGGATCGCCGAGAGCTTCGAGGAACTGCAGGCGATGCTCGAGACGCTCTGGGCCCCGGCATGAAGCGCTTCTGGAAGGAAGCGCGGTCCGAGCGGGTCGAAGGCGGCTGGCTGATCCGGCTCGACGCCCGGCCGGTGCGCACGCCGGCGCGGCGGCTCTGCGTCGTGCCGCTTGCGGCGATGGCCGACGGCATCGCCGCGGAGTGGAACGCGCAGGACGACCGGATCGACCCGCTTTCGATGCCGCTGACGCGGGCCGCCAGCACCTGCCTCGACCGCGTGATGCCGGAGATCGAGGCCGTGCGGCGCAACGTCGCCGGCTATGGCGGCACGGACCTCGTCTGCTACCGCGCGCCCGAGCCGCCGAGCTCGCCGCCCGCCAGGCGCGCGGCTGGGACCCGCTGCTCGACTGGGCCGACGAGGCCCTGGGCGCGCGGCTGCGTCGTCGGCCGAGGGCGTCATGCATGTCGCCCAGCCGCCCGAGGCGGTCGCACGGCTCGGCGCCGAGGTCGAGGCGCTCGACGCCTGGGAGCTGACGGCGCTGAGCGAACTGGCGACGCTGACCGGCTCGCTCGTCCTGGCGCTGGCCGTCTGCCACGGCCGCCTCGACCCGGCCGAGGCCTGGCGCGCTCTCGCGCATCGACGAGCAGTGGAACATCGAGCAATGGGGCGAGGATGCCGAGGCGGCGCAGCAGGCTGCGCGGCGCGAGGCGGATTTTCTGGCGGCGGCCGAGCTTCTGCGCCTGCTCGGCCGGACCTGACCGGGCGAGACCTGACCGGGCAGACCTGACCGGCGCTGATCGTGGCCGCCAATCCGTCGCGGCCCCAATGGAGACGGGCCCAGGCCCGCTCGTGCAGGAAATAGAGCACGAGCTTTGTCAGCACCTCGAACCCGCCGATCGACAGCGGCGGCCGCCGATGCTGCCGGTGAAGATCAGCGCCAGCACGACGGTGTCGATTCCGGCCAGCACGCGCCAGCTCGCGGTCTTGGCGACCGAGCGGCGGTGCAGCTCGCGGCGCCTGCGCCCGTCATGGCCCAGCCCCCAGCCGAGCCGGGCCCAGGCCCGCTCGTGCAGGAAATAGAGCACGACCTTGGTCACCAGCTCGGTCATGGCGATCAGCGACGAGGTGCGCGCCGTCGCGGCATGCGACATCGGGTGCAGGCCGAAAAGCGGTGCGACGAAGGTCAGCACGAGGAACGAAAGGACGAAAGTGTCGAGCGTGCCGACGATGCGCCACGAGACCGCCTTGGCGAGCGATCGGCGCATCCCGTCGCGCCCAGCTGCCGGCCTAGTTGGCCCTGCGTCGACCACCGCTCTTCCTCGCCGACAGCCTGCGCCCTGGGGGTAGGAGGGCGACGGCAATATGCCCCGCCCGCCCCTCAACGGCAACGGGAGGGGCAGCGTGGAAGGGCAACTTTGCGGATATTGCGCGCGTGCAAGCTGCGCAAGCCTTTGATTCCGCTCTCATCTGATTTCGTTCTTGCTTGCAGGCCTGTGTGCAGCAGCAGGTCCGGGTGGCCGACCGAAGGGTCAAAGCCGCCAATCGTCGATCGCGGCGATCTCGTCGTCGCGTCATGCCGAAATGGTGCGCGATCTCGTGCACCAGCACGTGCCTGACCAGCGCGTCGAGCGCCACGTCGCCGCGGGCCGCCCACTCGTCGAGAATCGGCCGACGGAACAGCCAGACGGCGTCGGGCATCTGCACCATGTCGCTGACCGACTTGTCGGTCAGCGCGACGCCCTCGTAGAGCCCGGTCAGCTCGAAGGCGTCCTCGATGCCGAGGTCGTCCAGCATACCCGTCCTCGGCAAAGTCCTCGACGCGGATCCCCAGGCCGGCGCAGCGTTCGCGGAAAACGGCGGGCAGTTCGGCGTAGGCGGCGGCGGCCATTTCCTCGAAGTCGGCGAGGCTCGGCGCGGTCGTGGAAATGATCGGCATGCCTGCCGGTAGGGCCGGCGCGCAGGCGCGTCAAGCGGGTCGCGAGGCCCTTGACCGGACAGCGGGGCTCGCGTAGATGACGGCGTCCTCGCCCGGCGCGCCGGGCCGTGGATGCGCGGTTGTAGCTCAGTCGGTTAGAGTACCGGCCTGTCACGCCGGGGGTCGCGGGTTCGAGTCCCGTCAACCGCGCCATCTGCCCTCGAAACCTCCCGCCAAAGCCCGCCCGCGTTGACCTCGTCGGCCATGGCGGCTAGACACCGCCGCAGCGGGAGCGGGACGCTCCCAGCGCCGCGGACCTCCGCCAGCTCCGCCAGCCAGGTGAATGCGCGATGAACGAGCTCCTGCTCGAGTACCTGCCGATCGTCATCTTCCTCGGCATCGCCGTCGCGCTGGGGCTGGTGCTCATCCTCGCCGCGCTGGTGCTGGCGGTGCGCCACCCGGACGCCGAGAAGGTCTCGGCCTATGAGTGCGGCTTCAACGCCTTCGACGATGCGCGCATGAAATTCGACGTGCGGTTCTACCTGGTGTCGATCCTGTTCATTATCTTCGACCTCGAGATCGCCATGCTGTTCCCCTGGGCCGCGGCCTTCGGCGCGCTCAGCGACACGGCCTTCTGGTCGATGATGGTCTTCCTGGCCGTGCTGACGATCGGCTTCGCGTATGAGTGGAAGAAAGGAGCGCTGGAATGGGAGTGAACGCCCCCGTCTCCACCGCGGACACGCCCGCGCTGCGGACGAACGTTTCCAACGAGCTGGCCGACAAGGGTTTTCTGCTGACGACGGCCGAGGACCTGATCAACTGGTCGCGCACCGGCTCGCTGTTCTGGATGACCTTCGGGCTCGCCTGCTGCGCCGTCGAGATGATGCACACCTCGATGCCGCGCTATGACGCCGAGCGCTTCGGCTTCGCGCCGCGCGCCAGCCCGCGGCAGTCGGACGTGATGATCGTCGCGGGCACGCTGTGCAACAAGATGGCGCCGGCGCTGCGCAAGGTCTACGACCAGATGCCCGAGCCGCGCTATGTCATCTCGATGGGCTCGTGCGCCAATGGCGGCGGCTATTACCACTACAGCTACAGCGTGGTGCGCGGCTGCGACCGGATCATCCCGGTCGACATCTACGTGCCTGGCTGCCCGCCGACGGCCGAGGCGCTGCTCTACGGCATCCTGCAATTGCAGCGGAAGATCCGCCGCACCGGCACGATCGTGCGCTGAGGGACCATGGCTGACGAGGCGCTGCGACGAGCTCGGCGAGATGATCGCCGCCGCCCAGGCCGACGCGGTGCTCGAGACCCGCGTCGCGGTGGGCGAGCTGACGCTGATCGCGACGGTGGCGGGCCTGCGCCGGCTGGTCACGCATCTGCGCGACAACGCGGCCTGCGCGTTCACGACGCTGATCGACATCACGGCGGTCGACTGGCCCGAGCGCGACGACCGCTTCGAGGTCGTCTACCACTTCCTGTCGATGCCGCAGAACCAGCGCGTCCGCGTGAAGATCGCCGTCGCCGAGGACGAGGTCGTGCCCTCGATCACCGACCTGCACCCGACTCGGCGAACTGGTACGAGCGCGAGGTCTTCGACATGTACGGGATCATGTTCTCGGGCCACCCGGACCTGCGCCGCATCCTGACGGACTACGGTTTCCGCGGCCATCCGCTGCGCAAGGACTTCCCGACGACCGGCTATGTCGAGCTGCGCTATGACGAGACGCACAAGCGCGTGGTCTACGAGCCGGTGCGCCTGGTGCAGGAATACCGCGCCTTCGACTTCATGTCGCCCTGGGAGGGCGCGCACTACATCCTGCCGGGCGACGAGAAGAACCCCGAAGTGAAGAAGCGCGAGGTCTGACGCCGAAAGCGTCGACTCGAGGAGGCTGGCCGGAGCTGGCCGCCAGAAGGGAGAGGCCATGCTCGACAAGGTAACGACCGATACCGAGGCCGCGGTCCGCGGCGCCGCGGAAGCGTACTGCCGGGCGCTGCACGCCGCCGACACGGCGCGCTTGCCCGGATCTTCCACGAGGTTTCGCACCTCTATCTGGCGCAGGATGGCGTCCTGACCGACTGGCCGCGCCAGCATTTCCTCGACCGGGTCGGATCGCGCGAGCCGGGGCAGGGCGCCCCCGATTTCGAGATCGAGTCCGTGGACGTCGCCGGACCCGAGATGGCGGTGGTGCGGCTTTCGGTCGGCGTGCCGCCGCGGCGCTATCGGGACTATCTGAACTTCCTGAAGATCGAGGGCGAGTGGCGCGTCATTGCCAAGGTCTTCCGGGTCGCGGACGGGCCCGCCGTCTGACCACGGCGCGGCCAGAGGAACAGGGCAGGGTGAGCGGAGCGAGCATGGAAGGCGACCTGCAGACGGGCGAGCAGCGCATCCGCAACTTCAACATCAATTTCGGGCCGCAGCACCCGGCGGCGCACGGCGTGCTGCGCCTGGTGCTCGAGCTCGACGGCGAGATCGTCGAGCGCGTCGACCCGCATATCGGCCTGCTGCACCGCGGCACCGAAAAGCTGATGGAGAGCCGCACCTACCTGCAGAACCTGCCCTATTTCGACCGGCTCGACTATGTCTCGCCGATGAGCCAGGAGCACGCCTGGTGCCTGGTCATCGAGAAGCTGGTCAAATGCGGCGTGCCGCGCCGGGCGAGCTATATCCGCGTGCTCTACTCCGAGATCACGCGCATCCTGAACCACCTGCTGAACGTCACGACGCAGGCCATGGATGTCGGCGCGCTGACCCCGCCGCTCTGGGGGTTCGAGGAGCGCGAGAAGCTGATGGTCTTCTACGAGCGCGCCTGCGGCGCGCGGCTGCACGCCGCCTATTTCCGGCCGGGCGGCGTGCACCAGGACCTGCCGCCGCAGCTCTGCGACGACATCTGGCAGTGGACCGAGGAGTTCCCGCAGGTCCTCGACGACCTCGAGGGGCTGCTGACCGAGAACCGCATCTTCAAGCAGCGCAATGTCGACATCGGCGTCGTGCTCGATCGAGCAGGCGCAGGCCTGGGGCTTTTCCGGCGTCATGGTGCGCGGCTCGGGCTGGGCCTGGGATCTGCGCCGGGCGCAGCCCTACGAGCGCTACAGCGAGTTCGACTTCCGCATCCCGGTCGGCAAGCACGGCGACTGCTATGACCGCTATCTCTGCCGCATGGACGAGATGCGCGAGTCGACCAAGATCATGCGCCAGGCGCTGGAGAAGCTCGACGGCTGCAAGGGCGAGCCGGTGATGACCGAGGACGGCAAGATCGCGCCGCCGAGCCGGGGCGAGATGAAGACCTCGATGGAGGCCCTGATCCACCACTTCAAGCTCTGGACCGAGGGCTTTCGCGTGCCGGAGGGCGAGGCCTATGCCTTCGTCGAGGCGCCGAAGGGCGAGTTCGGCGTCTACCTGGTCAGCGACGGCACCAACAAGCCCTACAAGGCCAAGATCCGCGCCCTCGGGCTACCCGCACCTGGCCGCCATGGACTCGATGTGCCGCGGCCACCTGCTGGCCGACGTCTCGGCCGTGCTCGGCTCGCTCGACATCGTCTTCGGGGAGATCGACCGGTGAGCCTGCGCCGCCTCCATCACGAGCAGCCCGAGAGCTTCGCCTTCACGCCGGCGAACGCCGAGTGGGCGCGGGCGCAGATGGCCAAGTTCCCGGCGGGGCGGCAGGCCTCGGCCGTCATCCCGCTGCTCTGGCGCGGCCAGGAGCAGGAGGGGTGGGTCACGCGGCCGATGATCGAGGAGGTCGCGCGGATGCTGGGCATGGACCCGATCCGCGTGCTCGAGGTCGCGACCTTCTACTTCATGTTCCAGCTGCAGCCGGTGGGCGGCGTCGCGCACGTCCAGGTCTGCGGCACGACATCGTGCATGCTCTGCGGCGCGGAGGACCTGATCGCCGTCTGCCGCGAGCGGATCGCGCGCGCAGCCGCACCAGCTCTCGGCCGACGGCAAGTTCTCGCTGGGAGGAGGTCGAGTGCCTCGGCGCCTGCTCGAACGCGCCGATGGTGCAGATCGGCAAGGACTATTACGAGGACCTGACGGCCGAGAGCTTCGGCGCGCTGCTCGACGCCTTCGCGCGGGGCGAGGTGCCGCGGCCGGGCCCGCAGAACGGCCGCTGGGCGTCCGAGCCCGTGACCGGGCGGACCGTCGCTTGCTCGGCGACCCGGCGCACGGCGCCAACGCCTCGATCGAGCTGGCGCTGGCGAAGGGCGACACGATCGCCCGCATCACGGGCGAGCGCGCGACCGAGCGGGGCGACATGCGCCCGCCCGAGGGGCGCGCCGCGACCGAGACCGGGCTGACCGAGATGCCGGGCGAACCGGCCGGCCAGGCCGCGCCCGAAGCCCGGCGCCGAGACCAGGCCCGACCGCAAGGAGCGGGCCGAGCGCCCGGCGCCGCTGCCCTCGGACGAGGCCGAGGTGGCGGACGAGCCCGAGAAGGAGGAGGCGGCCGAGCGCCAGACGGAAAAGGCGCCGGCCAAGGGCAACAACGGCTCGGGCCTGCCGCCGCGCGACGGCTCGGACACGCAGGTCGACGAGGTGATGCCCGACCCGGCCGGCAAGCCGCACGGGCCGACGCGGGCCGAGGTGCAGAACCTGATGCCGGCGCCGCGCGACGGCCGGCCGGACGACCTGAAGCGCGATCCGCGGGATCGGGCCGAAGATCGAGGAGCCGCTGAACGCGCTCGGCATCTGGCACTTCGACCAGATCGCCGGCTGGAACGCCGACGAGATCGCCTGGATCGACAGCCAGCTCGAGGGCTTCCAGGGCCGGGTCGAGCGCGACGACTGGGTCGGACAGGCCAAGGCGCTGGCCGAGGGCGGCGATCCTGATGCCGGCGAAGCGGGACCTCTGAGGACGGACAAATGCTGGACGACAAGGACCGCATCTTCACCAACCTCTACGGCATGTTCGACCGGACGCTGGCCGGCGCCCGGGCGCGCGGGCACTGGGACGGCACGGCCGGGATCATCGAGCGCGGGCGCGACGCGATCATCGAGGAGATGAAGTCCTCGGGCCTGCGCGGGCGCGGCGGCGCCGGCTTCCCGACCGGCCTGAAATGGTCGTTCATGCCCAAGGAGTCGGACGGCCGGCCGCATTACCTGGTCGTCAACGCCGACGAGTCCGAGCCCGGCACCTGCAAGGACCGCGAGATCATGCGGCACGATCCGCACACGCTGATCGAGGGCTGCCTGATCGCCAGCTTCGCGATGGGCGCGCATGTCGCCTACATCTACCTGCGCGGCGAATACATCCGCGAGCGCGAGGCGCTGCAGATCGCCATCGACGAATGCTATGACGCCGGGCTGCTGGGGGCCAACGCGGCGGGGTCGGGCTACGATTTCGACATCTATCTGCCCACGGCGCCGGCGCCTATATCTGCGGCGAGGAGACGGCGCTGCTGGAAAGCCTCGAGGGCAAGAAGGGCATGCCGCGCCTGAAGCCGCCCTTCCCGGCCGGCGTCGGCCTCTATGGCTGCCCGACCACCGTCAACAACGTCGAAGTCGATCGCGGTCGTGCCGACGATCATGCGGCGCGGCGCGGCCTGGTTCGCCTCGTTCGGGCGCAAGAACAATGCCGGCACCAAGATCTTCGCGATCTCGGGCCATGTGAACGCGCCCTGCGTCGTCGAGGAGGCGATGTCGATCGACCTGCGCGAGCTGATCGACCGGCATTGCGGCGGCGTGCGCGGCGGCTGGGACAATCTGAAGGCCGTGGTGCCGGGCGGGTCCTCGGTGCCGTGCATCCCGGCGCCGCAATGCGACGACTGCCCGCTGGACTTCGACCATCTGCGCGACCTGAAGTCGGGCCTCGGCACGGCGGCGGTCATCGTGATGGACCAGTCGACGGACATCATCAAGGCGATCTGGCGGTTCTCGAAGTTCTACAAGCACGAGAGCTGCGGCCAGTGCACGCCCTGCCGCGAGGGCACGGGCTGGATGATGCGCGTGATGGAGCGGCTGGTCACCGGCGACGCGGCGGTCGAGGAGATCGACATGCTGCTCGACGTGACCAAGCAGGTCGAGGGGCACACGATCTGCGCCCTCGGCGATGCCGCGGCCTGGCCGATCCAGGGCCTGATCCGGCACTTCCGGGACGAGATCGAGGATCGGATCAAGGCCAAGCGGACCGGCCGCGTCAGCGCGGTGGCGGCGGAGTAGCGAGGCCGATGCGGCGCCGCCAGCCGGGCGCGCCGCAAGAGCAGTTCAGGGCCGGAACGGCTGGAGAGTACGCATGGCGGATTTGCGCAAGATCCTGATCGACGGGCGCGAGGTCGAGGTCGATCCCAGCCTGACGCTGATCCAGGCCTGCGAGATCGCCGGGGTCGAGATCCCGCGCTTCTGCTATCACGAGCGCCTGTCGATCGCCGGCAACTGCCGGATGTGCCTGGTCGAGATCGTCGGCGGGCCGCCCAAGCCGGCGGCATCCTGCCACATGCAGGTGCGCGACCTGCGGCCCGGCAAGGACGGCGCCCCGCCCGAGGTCAAGACCAACTCGCCGATGGTCAAGAAGGCGCGCGAGGGGGTGATGGAGTTCCTGCTCATCAACCACCCGCTCGACTGCCCGATCTGCGACCAGGGCGGCGAGTGCGACCTGCAGGACCAGGCGATGGCCTATGGCATCGACTTCAGCCGCTATCGCGAGCCGAAGCGCGCCGTCGCTCGACCTGCATCTCGGGCCGCTGGTCGAGACGCACATGACGCGCTGCATCAGCTGCACGCGCTGCGTCCGCTTCATCACCGAGGTCGCCGGCATGGCCGAGCTGGGCCAGACGGGGCGCGGCGAGGACGCCGAGATCACCAACTATCTGGGGCAGATCCTCGAGAGCGAGATGCAGGGCAACATCGTCGACCTCTGCCCGGTCGGCGCGCTGACCAACAAGCCCTACGCCTTCACGGCGCGGCCGTGGGAGCTGCGCAAGACGGATTCGATCGACGTCATGGACGCGCTGGGGTCGAACATCCGCGTCGACTGCCGCGGCCGCGAGGTCATGCGCATCCTGCCGCGCAACCATGACGGCGTGAACGAGGAATGGCTGGCCGACCGGTCCCGCTATCACTGGGACGGGCTGCGCCGCCAGCGGCTCGACCGGCCCTATGTGCGGGTCGACGGCAAGCTGCGGCCGGCGGCCTGGGGCGAGGCGTTCGCCGCGGTGGTGGAGGCTGTGCGCGGGGCCGAAGGCAACATCGCCGCAGTCGCTGGCGATCTCGCGCCGGTCGAGGCGATGTGGGCGCTGAAGGAACTGATGGCGCGGCTCGGCTCTGACCGTGTCGAGTGCCGGCAGGATGGCGCGAAGCTGCCCATCGGCAAACCGCTCGGCCTATGCCGGCACGGCCCGGGTCGCCGACCTCGACCACGCCGGCGCGGTGCTGATCGTCGGCGCCAACCCGCGCAAGGAAGCGCCGGTGCTGAACAGCCGCATCCGCAAGGCCTGGCTGAACGGCGCCGAGGTTGCGGTGATCGGAGAGACCGTCGACCTGACCTATCCGGTCCATCAGATGGGCGACGGCCCGAGCCTGCTGACCGGCGAGAACCACGACAAGGCGGTCGAGTTCATGCGCGACAAGGCGGCCGTGGTGATCGTCGGCCAGGCGGCGTTGGTGCGCGCTGACGGCGCGTCCATCCTCGGCCATGCCATGTCGCTGGCCGAGGCCGCAGGCGCCAAGCTGCTGGTCCTGCATACCGCCGCGAGCCGGGTCGGCGGCATGGACATCGGCTTTGCGCACCCGGACGGGCTGGGCGCGCTCGACGGCGCGCGCGTGATCTACAGCCTCGGCGCCGACGAGGTCGAGCTGCCGCAGGGCGCCTTCGTGGTCTACCACGGCAGCCATGGCGACCGCGGCGCGCACCGGGCCGACGTCATCCTGCCGGGCGCGGCCTACACCGAGCAGGCCGGCATCTTCGTCAACCTCGAGGGCCGGCCGCAGCTGGGCTTCCGCGCCAACTTCCCGCCGGGCGAGGCAAAGGAGGACTGGGCGATCCTGCGGGCGCTGTCGGCCGAGCTCGGCCAGACGCTGCCCTTCGACACGCTCGAGGAGCTACGCCGGCAGGTGGTCAAGGCGCATCCGCATCTGGGCGCGCTCGACCAGGTGCCGCACAACGAGTGGCACCCGGTCGAGGCCGGGTCCATGGACGACACGCCCGATCAAGCGGGCTCGGGGCGGACCACTACCTGGTCAACCCGATCCTGCGGGCCTCGGAGCTGATGGCCGAGATGAGCCGGCTGGCGGCCGGGCGAACGACGGCGATGGCGGCGGAGTGACCAGCGCCTGGCGGCCGATGCCGCGCTGCAAAGCGGGTTTCGACGCGACGTGTTCGCGGTGGACGTTCCGCCCGCAGGATGCGAGAAGGCGCCTGCCGGCGGAGCCGGGCTGAAGAGACTAGAAGGCAGCGAATGACATTCTGGGACACCGGCACAGGGATCGTGCTGATCATCGTGGCGCAGTGCCTCGTGGTCACGGTGGCGATCCTCGTGAGCCTCGCCTTCCTGCTCTACATGGACCGCAAGGTCTGGGCGGCGGTGCAGCTGCGCCGCGGCCCGAACGTCGTCGGTCCCTTCGGGCTGTTCCAGTCCTTCGCCGACTTCTTCAAGTTCGTGCTGAAGGAGATCGTGATCCCGGCCGGCGCCGACAAGATCGTCTTCATGCTGGCGCCGATGCTGTCCTTCGTCTTCGCGGCGATCGCCTGGGCGGCGATCCCGTTCGCCGAGGGCTGGGTGATCGCCGACCTGAACGTCGGCATCCTCTACATCTTCGCGATCTCGTCGCTGCGGCGTCTATGGCATCATCATGGGCGGCTGGGCGTCGAACTCGAAATACCCCTTCCTCGGCAGCCTGCGCTCGGCGGCGCAGATGGTCAGCTACGAGGTCTCGATCGGGCTGATCATCATCGGCGTGCTGATCTCGACGGGCTCGCTGAACCTGACCGCGATCGTGCTGGCGCAGGACGGGCGGTTCGGCCTGTTCAGCTGGTACTGGCTGCCGCATCTGCCGATGGTGGTGCTGTTCTTCGTCTCGGGCCTCGCCGAGACGAACCGGCCGCCCTTCGACCTGCCCGAGGCCGAGTCCGAGCTCGTCGCCGGCTATCAGGTCGAGTACTCGTCGACGCCCTATCTGCTGTTCATGATCGGCGAGTACATGAACATCGTGCTGATCTGCGCGCTGACGACGATCCTGTTCTTCGGCGGCTGGCTCAGCCCGATCCCGGGCATCCCGGACGGCGTGCTCTGGTTCGTGCTGAAGGTGGTCTTCTTCTTCTTCGTCATCGCCATGGTGAAGGCGGTGGTGCCGCGCTATCGCTACGACCAGCTCATGCGGCTCGGCTGGAAGGTGTTCCTGCCGATGAGCCTCGGCTGGGTCGTGATCGCGGCGTTCCTGGCAAGGTTCGAGGTGCCGGGCTATGCCCGCTACCTCGTCGGAGGCTGAGATGGGAATCCCTCTCGACAAGGCGCTCGGCTACTTCCTGCTCAAGGACTTCTGGGGCGGGATGCGGCTGGGCATGAAGTACTTCTTCAAGCCGAAGGCGACGCTGAACTACCCGTTCGAGAAGGGGCCGCTCTCGCCGCGCTTCCGCGGCGAGCATGCGCTCCGGCGCTATCCGAACGGCGAGGAGCGCTGCATCGCCTGCAAGCTCTGCGAGGCGATCTGCCCCGCCCAGGCGATCACCATCGAGGCCGAGCCGCGCGCCGACGGCTCGCGCCGGACGACGCGCTACGACATCGACATGACCAAGTGCATCTATTGCGGCTTCTGCCAGGAGGCGTGCCCGGTCGATGCCATCGTCGAGGGGCCGAACTTCGAGTTCGCCGCCGAGACGCGCGAGGAACTCTACTACAACAAGCAGAAGCTGCTCGAGAACGGCGATCGCTGGGAGCGCGAGATCGCCCGCAACCTGGCGCTGGACGCGCCCTACCGATGATGGGCGACTGGCAGACCGGCGCCGGGTTCCAGATGCACGGCTTCCCCGCCTTCATCGCCGTCGTGGCGCTGATGGTCGTGGTCTACGGCATCCCTGCCATGCAGATCGTCGGGCGCGTCGGGTTCGCCTCATGGTGGGGCCTGCTCGCGGCGATCCCGTTGGTCAACATCGTCGCGCTGTGGGTGTTCGCCTTCCGCAGCTGGCCGCTCGACGAGAGACGCTGACATGACCCTGACCGTCGTCGCCTTCTATGTCTTCGCCATCGTGGCCGTCGCCTCGGGCCTGTTCGTCGTGCTGGCGCGCAACCCGGTGCACTCGGTGCTGTGGCTGATCCTCGCCTTCTTCTCGGCCGCAGGACTGATGGTGCTGCTGGGCGCCGAGTTCATCGCGATGATCCTCGTCATCGTCTATGTCGGCGCCGTGATGGTGCTGTTCCTGTTCGTCGTCATGATGCTCGATGTCGACTTCGCCGAGCTGAAGAGCGGCTTTGTCTCATACCTGCCGCTCGGGGCGCTGATCGGCCTCGTGCTTGTCGTCGAGCTGGGGCTGGTGATCGGCAACTGGATCTTTGCCGGCGAACGCGCCGGCGGCGCGGATGGCGGTGATGCCGGCGCCGGCGGCGATCCCGAACACGCAGGCGCTGGGGCTGATCCTCTATGACGGCTATATCCTCATCTTCCAGCTGGCGGGGCTGATCCTGCTCGTCGCGATGATCGGCGCGATCGTCCTGACGTTGCGGCACCGCACCGAACATCAAGCGGCAGGACGTGCTGGCGCAGATCTATCGCGGGTCGCGACGTCGAGCTCAAGGACGTCGAGCCGGGGCAGGGGGTCTGACGATGGATCCCGTTGTCGTCGAACCCGTCGTCGAACCCTCTGGTCGAGTCGTGCCGATCGGCGGGGTCGGCCTCGAAGGCTACCTGACCGTGGCCGCCATCCTCTTCGTCATCGGCATCTTCGGCATCTTCGTGAACCGCCGGAACGTCATCGTCATCCTGATGTCGATCGAGCTGATGCTGCTGGCGGTCAACATCAACCTGGTCGCCTTCTCGGCCTTTCTCGGCGACATGGCGGGTCAGGTCTTCACGCTCTTCGTGCTGACCGTCGCCGCGGCCGAGGCGGCGATCGGCCTGGCCATTCTCGTCTGCTTCTTCCGCAACAGGGGCAGCATCGACGTCGAAGACATCAGCACGATGAAGGGCTGAGCATGTACACGGCCATCCTGCTGCTGCCGCTGCTCGGCGCCGTCATCGCGGGCTTTTTCCACCGGGTCACCGGCGAGCGTATGGCGATGTGGATCCCGACCGGGATCCTGTTCTTCTGCTGCGTGCTGTCGTGGATCGCCTTCTTCACGCTCGACCCCGGGCAGCCGACGTCGATCGAGCTTTTCCGCTGGATCAGCTCGGGCGAGCTGCGAGGCCTGGTGGTCGCTCCGCATCGACCGGCTGACGACCGTGATGCTGGTCGTCGTCACCACCGTGTCGTCGCTCGTCCACATGTACTCGGTCGGCTACATGGAGGAGGACCCGGGCAAGCCGCGCTTCTTCGCCTATCTCTCGTTCTTCACCTTCGCCATGCTGGCGCTGGTGACAGGCGACAACCTGCTGCAGATCTTCTTCGGCTGGGAGGGGGTCGGCGTCGCCTCGTACCTGCTGATCGGCTTCTGGTACAAGAAGGCCTCGGCGAACGCCGCGGCGATCAAGGCCTTCATCGTCAACCGCGTCGGCGATTTCGGCTTCCTGCTCGGCATGTTCGCGCTGTTCTACCTGACCGGCTCGCTGATGCTCGACGACGTCTTTGCCGATGCGCCGCAAGCTCGCCCAGCTCGAGACGCGTCTTCCTCGGCTACAGCGTCAACGCGCTCGAGCTCGATCTGCATCCTCCTCTTCGTCGGCGCGATGGGTAAGTCGGCGCAGCTCTTCCTGCACACCTGGCTGCCGGACGCCATGGAGGGCCCGACGCCCGTCTCGGCGCTGATCCACGCCGCGACCATGGTGACGGCAGGCGTCTTCCTCGTCTGCCGCATGTCGCCGCTCTACGAGCTTGCGCCGCTGGCGGTCGCCGTCGTCACCATCATCGGTGCCTCGACGGCGTTCTTCGCCGCCACGGTCGGCCTGGTGCAGAACGACATCAAGCGCGTCATCGCCTATTCGACCTGCTCGCAGCTCGGCTACATGTTCGCGGCCGCGGGCGTCGGCGCCTACGAGGCGGCGATGTTCCACCTCTTCACCCACGCCTTCTTCAAGGCGCTGCTCTTCCTCGGCGCCGGCTCGGTCATCCACGCGATGCATCACGAGCAGGACATGCGGAAGATGGGCGGCCTGCGCAGCAAGATCCCCGCTCACCTACTGGATGATGGTGATCGGCACGCTGGCGATCACCGGCGTCGGCATTCCCGCTGACCGGCATCGGCTTCGCCGGCTTCCTGTCCAAGGACGTCATCATCGAGACGACCTACGCGGCCGGGAGCGCGCGTCGGCCTCTATCGCCTTCGGCCTGCTGGTCGTCTCGGCCATCTTCACCGCCTTCTATTCGTGGCGGCTGATCTTCATGACCTTCCACGGCCCGACGCGCGCCGACCGCCACACCTACGAGCACGCGCACGAGTCGCCGACCGTGATGATGATCCCGCTCTACGTGCTCGCGGCCGGCGCGGCGCTGGCGGGCATGATCTGGTTCGAGCAACTTCGTCGGCCACCACGAGCAGGAGTGGTGGGGCCCGTCGATCGTCAACCTGGTCGAGATCCACGGCGAGCAGCTGCTCGAGGCCTCGCACCACGTGCCATGGCTTGTGAAGGTCAGCCGCCTTCCTCGCCATGCTGGTCGGGTTCGGCGTCGCCTACCTCTTCTACATCGCCCGGCCCGAGATGCCGAACGCAGCTCGCCGCGCCGGCACGAGCCGCTCTACCAGTTCCTGCTCAACAAGTGGTATTTCGACGAGCTCTACGACTTGATCTTCGTGCGGCCCGCCATGGCGCTCGGCCGTTTCCTCTGGCGGCAAGCGGCGACGGCGCGACGATCGACGGCTTCCTCAACGGCCTCGCCATGGGCGTGGTGCCCTGGCTGACGCGCTTCGCCGGCCGGGTGCAGTCCGGCTTCATCTTCCACTATGCCTTTGCCATGCTGATCGGCGTCTCGGCCGCTGATCACCTGGTTCGTCATTCTACGGAGGGTGAGCGTGAGCGACATCAGCCTTCTCTCGCTCGTCACCTTCCTGCCGCTGGTCGGCGCGGCGGTGCTGATCATCTTCCTGCGCGGCGACGACGAGGCCGCGCGCGCTGAATGCGCGCCGCTTCGCGCTGCTCGTCGACCACGGCGAATTTCGTCGCTCTCGCTGTTCCTGCTGGCCGGTTCGACGCCGATCAGCCCGGCTTCCAGTTCGTCGAGGAGGGCGCCTGGCTCGCCGGCCTGACCTACAAGCTCGGTGTCGACGGCATCAGCCTGCCCTTCGTCATGCTGACGACGTTCTTCTTCCCGATCTGCATCGCCGCGAGCTGGACGATCGAAGACGCGCGTCAAGGAATACATGGCGATGTTCCTGCTGCTCGAGACGCTGATCATCGGCGTCTTCGTGTCGCTGGACCTGATCCTGTTCTACCTGTTCTTCGAGGGCGGGCTGATCCCGATGTTCCTGATCATCGGGATCTGGGGCGGCGCGCGACCGCGTCTATGCCGCGTTCAAGTTCTTCCTCTACACGCTGCTCGGCTCGCTGCTGATGCTGGTGGCGATGATCTACATGTACTACGACGCCGGCACGACCGACATCCCCCGTGCTGCTCATGCACCGCTTCGACGCCGGGCGTGATCGACCTCTGGGGCTGGCAGATCGTGGGCGGCGCGCAGACGCTGCTCTGGCTCGCCTTCTTCGCCAGCTTCGCCGTCAAGATGCCGATGTGGCCGGTCCACACCTGGTTGCCCGACGCGCACGTCCAGGCGCCGACCGCGGGCTCGGTGATCCTGGCGGCGATCCTGCTGAAGATGGGCGGCTATGGCTTCCTGCGCTTCAGCCTGCCGATGTTCCCGGCGGCCTCCGCGCATCCTGGCCGACTTCGTCTTCGTGCTCTCGGTCATCGCCATCATCTACACCTCGCTGGTGGCGCTGATGCAGGAGGACATGAAGAAGCTGATCGCCTACAGTTCGGTCGCGCATATGGGCTTCGTCACCATGGGCATCTTCGCCGCCAACCAGCAGGGCGTCGACGGCGCGATGTTCCAGATGATCAGCCACGGCTTCGTCTCGGGCGCGCTCTTCCTCTGCGTCGGCGTCGTCTACGACCGGATGCACACGCGCGAGATCGCCGCCTATGGCGGGCTGGTGAACCGGATGCCGGTCTACGCGACGGTCTTCATGCTGTTCACGCTCGCCAATGTCGGCCTGCCGGGCACCAGCGGCTTCGTCGGCGAGTTCCTGACGATGGTCGGCGTCTACCAGGTCTCGACCTGGGCCGCTTTCGGCGCCGCCTTCGGCGTCATCCTCAGCGCCGCCTATGCGCTCTGGCTCTACCGGCGCGTCGTCTTCGGCGACCTGATCAAGGAGAGCCTGAAGTCGATCACCGACATGAACCGGCGCGAGACGGCCTACATCGTCCCGCTGGTCGCCGCCACCATGCATCCTCGGCGTCTACCCCGGCCTCGTCACCGACCTCTTCTCGCCGACGGTCGAGGCGCTGCTCGAGAGCGTTCGCGTCGCCCAGGCGCCGGACACCTGCGCCGGGCATCGTGGCGCCGGAAACCCTGGCAGAACTCGCGCGCTGAGCGTGGAGGAGCGGCGATGAATCCCGACTACGGCCTGGTCCTGCCCGAGATCGTGCTCGCCTGCGGCGCGATGGCGCTGCTGATGGTCGGCGCCTATCGCGGCGGCGACCGGCAGGCCTCGCTCATCAACTGGCTTTCGGCGGCGCTGATGTGCGGCTGTCGGGCTCTGGATCGCCACTTCCGCGGCGGCCCCGAGCAGGTGGCCTTCGCCGGCGCCTTCGTCGTCGGACGGATTCGCGCGCTTCGCCAAGGTGCTGATCCTGCTCTCGGCCGCGCTGATGCTGATCCTGGGCGAGGACTGGTTCACCCGCCGCGGCATCATGAAGTTCGAGTTTCCCGTGCTCGTGCTGCTCTCGGCCGTCGGCATGATGGTCATGGTCTCGGCCGGCGACCTGATCGCGCTCTACATGGGGCTCGAGCTGCAGTCGCTCGCGGCCTACGTGATCGCCGCGATCAACCGCGACAGCGTCCGCTCGACCGAGGCGGGGCTGAAGTACTTCGTCCTCGGCGCGCTCTCCTCGGGCATGCTGCTCTATGGCGCGTCGCTGGTCTATGGCTACACCGGCACGACGCTGTTCCTCGGCATCGGCACGATCGTCGCGCCAGAGGGCGTCAGCCTCGGCCTGACCTTCGGGCTCGTCTTCCTCTGCGCGGCGCTGGCCTTCAAGATCTCGGCCGCGCCCTTCCACATGTGGACGCCCGACGTCTACGAGGGCTCGCCGACGCCCGTCACCGCCTTCTTCGCCACGGCGCCCAAGGTCGCGGCGGCCGTGCTGTTCGCGCGCGTCCTCTACGACGGCTTCGGCGCCGCCGTGCAGGCCTGGTCGCAGATCCTGGTCTTCATCGCCATCGCCTCGATGTTTCTCGGCTCGATCGCGGCGATCGGCCAGTCGAACCTCAAGCGGCTGCTGGCCTACTCGTCGATCGGCCACATGGGCTATGCGCTGGTCGGTCTCGCCGCCGGCACGCCCGAGGGGGCGACCTCGCTGCTGATCTACCTGGCGATCTACCTCGTCATGAATGTCGGCGTCTTCGCCTTCATCCTGACGATGGAGCGCGACGGCCAGCCGGTCGAGGCCGTGTCGGATCTTGCCGGTCTCTCGCGCACGCGGCCTGCGCAGGCCATGGCGATCGCGATCCTGATGCTGTCGCTCGCCGGGCTGCCGCCGCTGGTCGGCTTCTTCGCCAAGTTCTTCGTGTTCAAGGCGGCGGTCGACGCCGGGCTCGTGCCGGCTCGCCGTCGCCGGCGTCATCGCGTCGGTGATCGGCGCCTACTACTACCTGAACATCGTGCGGGTGATGTACCTCGCGCGACACGACGCGCGCCGCTCGAGATCCGCGGCCGCGTCTACCACTCGGCGACGCTCGGCGTCTCGGCGCTTCCTGATGGCCGCCGGCTGGCTGCCGTTCCTCGGCGGCTTCGGCGTGCCGGAACTCGCGCAGGAGGCGGCGCTATCCCTGCTCCGGTGAGCGCATGGCCCGTCCGGCATCGGCCGCGTCGTTCTCGATGCCGTCGGCAGCACAAATGACGAGGCGCGCCGCGCTTCGCGGCGGGCGAGACGGGCCCGCTCTGGATCGCGCGCCCGTCGCCAGCTCGCCGGCCGCGGCCGCGAGCACCGGCCCTGGTCGACCGAGCCCGGCAACCTCGCCGCGACGCTGCTGCTGCCGTTCCGCGGCACGCCGGCCGAGGCGCGCGCGGCTCGGGTTCCCGGCCGCGCTGGCAGTCGCCGAGCTTTTCGACCGCTTCGCTGCCGGGCGCCCGCGTCACGTTGAAATGGCCGAACGACGTCCTGCTCGGCGGCCGCAAGGCGTCGGGTATCCTGCTCGAGAACTTCGGGTCGGCACCGGATGGCCGGCTGGCGATCGCGATCGGCATCGGGATCAACCTTGCCCACCCACCCGGAACCGGGCGAGACGCGCTGGCCGGCCACCTCGATCGCCGCCGAGACCGGCAGCGCGCCGGCCTTCGACGAAGCGCTGTCCGTTCTTGGCGAGCGCACGGCGCACTGGCTCGATGTGCTCGAGCGGCGGGGCTTCGAGACCGTGCGCCGCGCCTGGCTCGCCCGCGCCGATCACCTCGGCAAGGTGCTCGACGCGCGTCTGCCCAACGGCACGCTGACCGGACGCTTCTCCGAGATAGACGCCGACGGCGCGCTTGTCCTAGAAACCGCCGACGGCACGCGGCGGATCGCGGCCGGCGACGTCTTCTTCCGGGAGGCCGGCTGATGCTGCTGGCGATCGATGTCGGCAACACCAACACCGTGTTCGCCTTGCATGACGGCACGAAGTTCGTCGGCGAGTGGCGCTGCAACACCGAGAGCGTGCGCACCGCCGACCAGTACTTCGTCTGGCTGCGGCAGCTGATGCAGCACAACGGGCTCGGCACCTTCCTCATCGACTCGGTCGTGATCTCGAACACGGCGCCAGCGACGCTCTTCAACCTGCGCGTCCTCTGCGACCGCTATTTCAACTGCCGCCCGCTGGTCGTCGGCAAGGAGGGCTGCCAGCTGCCGTGCGAGATCCGCGTCGACAACCCGGCCGAGGTCGGCGCCGACCGCCTGGTCAACACCATCGCGGCGTTCGACCGCTATGGCGGCGAGCTGATCGTCGTCGACTTCGGAACGGCCACGACGCTCGACGTCGTGGCCCATGACGGCGCCTATATCGGCGGCGCCATCGCGCCCGGGCATCAATCTCTCGCTCGACGCGTTGCACCATGCGGCGGCCCACCTGCCGCGCATTGACGTGACCAAGCCACCCGCATGTGATCGGCCGCAACACGGTGCACTGCATGCAATCGGGCATCTATTGGGGCTATGTCGGCCTGATCGAGGGCATCGCGACGCGCATCGCCGCCGAGCGCGGCCACGAGATGCGGCTTGTCGCGACGGGTGGCCTCTCGCCGCTCTTCGCCCGAGGCTCGGACATGATCCAGACCGTCGACGCCGACCTGACGATGCGCGGCCTCGTGATCATCCACGCGTTCAACATGGCTCGCGAGAAGACCCAAATTGCATGCCTGACGCCCCCGACGAGCTGGTCTACCTCGCGCTTGGCGGCGCGGGCGAGATCGGCATGAACTGCTATCTCTACGGCTATGGCGCCGGCCGGGCGCGCCGCTGGATCATGGTCGATCTCGGCCTCGGCTTCGGCGACATGGAGACCGCGCCGGGCGTCGAGGTCATCGTCCCCGACATCAGCCACATCATCGCCGAGCGCGACCGGCTCGAGGCCATCTGCCTGACGCATGCGCACGAGGACCATATCGGCGCCATCCAATACCTCTGGGACCGGCTGCGCGTGCCGATCTATGCGCGCCCCTTCACCGCCGAGGTCGTCCGCCGCAGCATGGCCGAGGCTGGGCTCGACATCGGCGCGGTCAGGCAGGTCGGTGCCGGCGAGCGCGTGCGGGCGGGGCCCTTCGAGGTGGAGTGGTTCCCCGTCACGCACTCGATCCCCGAGGCGTCCGGGCTCGCGATCCGCACCGCATCGGGGCTGGTCGTGCATTCGGGCGACTTCAAGCTCGATCCCGAGCCGATGCTCGGCGAGCCCATCGACATGGGCGTCTTCGAGCGCCTCGGCGCGGAGGGCGTGCTGGCGCTGACCTGCGACTCGACGAACGTGTTCCTCGAGGGCGCCGCCGGTTCAGAGGCCGAGATCGTCGGGAACCTCGAGCGCGTGATCGCCGAGGCGCCGCGCGCCGTCGCCGCCACCACCTTCGCCTCGAACGTGGCCCGGCTGCGCACGCTCGCCAATGCGGCGCGCGCGGGTGGCCGCTCGATCGTCGTGGCTGGCCGGGCCATGCGCCGGATGATCGAGATCGCCGTGCAGACCGGGCAGCTCACCGACTTTCCCACCACCGTCCCGGAGGAGCAGGCGAAGAACATTCCCGCCGAGAACCTGTTCTACCTGGTGACGGGCAGCCAGGGCGAGGGCCGCGCCGCGCTCGCCCGCATCGCCGCCGGCACGCATCCGACCGTGTCGCTGTCCGAGGGCGACACCGTCATCTTCTCGTCCAAGAACATCCCGGGCAACGAGGCCGGCATTTACCGGCTGCACAACCGCCTCAGCGAGCGCGGGCGTGCGGATCGTCGACAGCGACGCGCAGCGCATCCATGTCTCGGGCCACGCCCGCCGGGGCGATCTCGAGCGCGTCTACCGCGCGCTCAGGCCGCGCACCGCGCTGCCGATCCACGGCGAGCACCGGCATCTGGTCGAGCACGCCGCCTGGGCCAGGCGCTGGGGCGTCGCGCAAGCCATCCTCGCGCCGAACGGGACCGTGGTGCGCCTCGATGGCAACGCGCCGGGCGCCGTCGAATATGTCGAGACGGGCCGCGTCTATATCGACGGCACGACGCAGGTCGGTGCGCTCGACGGCGTCATCCGCGAGCGGCTGAAGATGGCGCGACAGGGCCACATCGTCTGCGCTCTGGTCGTCGACGACGAGGGCGAGCTGCTCGCCGACCCTGATGTCCGCTGCCTCGGCGCGCCGAAAGGCGACGAGAGCTGGGCCGCGCCGCTCGACGAGTTGATCGAGGAGGCCGTCGACGAGGCGATCGAGGACATGCCGGCGAAGGCGCGCCGGACGGATGCGGGGATCGAGGAAGTGGCTGCGCGCGCCATCCGCCGGATCGCCGGCAAGGAATGGGGCAAGCGCCCCGTCATCACGGTGATGGTAACGCGCCTCGAGGAGTGACGCGGGCCCGTTGGCCCGCGCTGAACCTCGGATCCGGGCTCAGGCCGAGACCAGGCTCTTCTCGGCGGCGAGCTCGCGCATGCGCCGCTGCAGCTTCTCGAAGGCGCGGACCTCGATCTGCCGGATGCGCTCGCGGCTGACATTGTAGACCTTGGAGAGGTCTTCCAATGTCACCGGCTCGTCCTTCAGGCGACGCTCGGTCAGGATGTGACGCTCGCGCTCGTTCAGCGCCTTCATGGCTTCGATCAGAAGCTCGCGACGAAGCTCCAGCTCCTGGTCCTCGGCATAGGCCGAGGCCTGGTCGGCCTCGTCGTCGGCCAGCCAGTCCTGCCACTCCGACGTGCCCTCGCCATCGCCCTTCAGCGGCGCATTCAGCGAGCTGTCGCCGCCGCCCGAGAGCCGGCGGTTCATCGACACGACCTCGGCCTCGGTCACGCCGAGATCATGCGCGATCTTCTCGACGTGCTCGGGGCGCATGTCGCCCTCCTCCAGCGCGCCGATCTTGCCCTTGGCCTTGCGCAGGTTGAAGAACAGCTTCTTCTGCGCCGCCGTGGTGCCGAGCTTCACCAGCGACCAGGACCGCAGGATGTATTCCTGGATCGCGGCGCGGATCCACCACATCGCATAGGTGGCCAGCCGGAAGCCCTTGTCCGGGTCGAAGCGCTTCACCGCCTGCATCAGGCCGACATTCGCCTCGGAGATGACCTCCGAGATCGGCAGGCCATAGCCGCGATAGCCCATCGCGATCTTGGCCGCGAGCCGCAGGTGCGAGGTGACCAGCCTGTGCGCCGCCTCGCGGTCGCCGTGGTCGACCCATGCCTTGGCGAGCATGAACTCCTCTTCCGGCTCCAGCATCGGGAACTTCCGGATCTCGGAGAGATACCGGCTCAGCCCCTGTTCGGGCGAGGGAGCGGGCAGGGATGCGTAGGTGTTCGCCATGGGTTATTTCCCAATCCGATCTATGCACTGGTCCGAACGACAGCTACGACGGTTCGTTCCGGACCGACCTTAATCGATGAAACGATCCTTTCACACATTCCGGCGCAGCGCCATCAACATATCGTGCAAATCCTGTGGAATTATTGCGCTGAGGTTAATTCTGCTTTGCATTTGCGGGATGATCGAACCCCAGCGTCTGCGGCGTGAAGCGCCTGGCGCGGAAAGCCGAGCAGGGCCGCGCGAAGCGCTTCGGGGCCGGCGGCCGCCGACAGCGGGCGGGCGCGGCCATAGACCGGATCGCCGATCAGCGCATGGCCGATATAGCTTGCGTGGACGCGGATCTGGTGCGTCCGCCCGGTTTCGAGCCGGCATTCGACCAGGCTCGCCAGCGGGCGTTCCGCCGGCCCGAACCGCTCGATGACGCGCAGCCGCGTCACCGCGCGCCGCCCGCCCGCGACGACCGCCATGCGCTTGCGGTCCGTGCGGTGCCGGGCGATGCCGGTCTCGATGCGCACCCACCGCTCCGGCTCGAAGCTGACGCCGGGCAGGCCTGCGAGGCGCGGATCGGCGCGGTCGGGAGCGCCCCAGACGATCGCCAGATAGCGCCGCTCGACCGTGTGCGCCGCGAACTGCGCGGCAAGGCCGGCATGCGCGGCCTCGGTCTTGGCCACCACCAGCAGGCCGGAGGTGTCCTTGTCGATGCGGTGGACGATGCCGGGGCGCCTCGCCCCGCCGATCCCTGTCAGGCTCTCGCCGCAATGCGCCAGCAGAGCGTTGACGAGCGTGCCCGTCTCGGCGCCGGGCGCGGGGTGCACGACCATGCCGGCCGGCTTGTCGACGACGATGAGGTGCTCGTCCTCGTAGGCGATCGAGAGCGGGATCGCCTCGGGCCGCGGCTCGGGCTCGGCCGCCGGCGGCACGTCCAGCAGGTAGCGCTCGCCCGGCTTGACTCGACGGGCGGGCTCGCGGACGGTCGCCCCGTCGGGCCCCGCGACGGCGCCGTCGGCGATCAGCGCAGCGATGCGCGACCGCGACAGCGGCAGGCCGGCCGCGGCGGCGGCAGCCGCCAGGGCGCGGTCCAGCCGGTCGCCGGCGGCCTGCGCCGGAATGGCGAGTTCGGCCGTGCTGCCCGTCTCGCCGCCGTCGTCAGCGTCGCCGTCCTCTAGCGGGGGCTCCATGTTTCAGGATCCGGACGACGAGCTTCCCGAGCCGCCGCAGCTGCGTCGGCTGCGCTGGCTGGTCATCACGCTGACGGTCGTCCTCATCCTGGGCGTGCTAATCATCGCCGGGACCGTTGTCATCCGCCTCGGCTTCGGCATCGGCCAGGCGGTGTCGTCAGGGCCCATCCGGGCCGAGCGCTTCGTGCTGCCGCCAGAGGCCGCGGTCGTCGCGGTGGGGCGCGGCCCGGGCACGGTCATGTTCGTGCTGCGCGGGCCCGACGGGTCCGAGACGCTGCAGGTCTTCGACGAGGCGACGGGGGCGCCGATCAGCCGCTCCGCCATCGCGCGCGAGGGCGGCCGATAACGGCTTCCGGTATAGTCCTTTGGCGCTTTGCCTCCCGATCGGTCAGCGGCCAAAGGTTTCGTTTTGGTTAGCAGAAGAGGCATTGCCTAGACCTATCAATGGCTTAGCGAGGCGTGCACGCGTGCACGTGCACGCGCCGACAGGCTCGGCTCAGGACAGCGAACCCATTATCCCCATCCGTGATGACGGGCGCGACCCGCACCTCAACCTCGCCCGAGCGCCGGCCCGTGCACCTCGCGATAGCTCGGCATCCCGGCGAGCGGGTCGGCCTCGTAGACGCCCCGCGCGATCGCCCGGGCGAGGCAATCGGCGGCGAGGTGGCCGATCTCGGCGACGCCGGTGATATTGTCCGCCAGGGGCCTCGCGCCGGTCGACAGGACGAAGACGGTGTCGCCGTCGAGCGGGCTGTGCGCGGGGCGGATCGCCCGCGCGATCCCGTCCTGCGCCATCGTCGCGACGCGCTCGGCCTCGTGCCGCGTCAGCGCCGCGTCCGTGGCGATCACGCCCAGCGTCGTGTTCGTCCCGGCAGCATAGGGCGTGAAGTCGAAGGCAAGCTCGGCAAGCGGCCCGGCGGGCGGCGCCGCGCCGCCGAACTCGCCGCCGCGCTCGAACGGCCACGCCCAGAAGGCCGCGCTGCCCGGCACGACGACCGAGCCCAGCGAATTGACGACGGCGAGCGCGCCGACCGTCGCCGTCGCGGTCGCCAGCGACGCGCTGCCCAGGCCGCCCTTCAGCCCGCCCGCCCGCGCGCCCAGGCCCGCACCGGCATTGCCGAGCGCGAAACCGGTGCCGGCGGCGGCCGTCGCGACACGGCCGAGCGACCACCAGGGCGAGCCCTCCCAGTGCTTCGGGCCGCCGGTCATCAGATCGAAGATGATGGCGCCGGGCACGATCGGCACCCGCACCGCGCCCATGCGAAAGCCGATGCCATGGCCGCGCAGCCAGTCCATCGCGCCGCCGGCGGCGTCGAGGCCATAGGCCGAGCCGCCCGAGAGCACGACCGCATGCACATGCGTCATGGTCGCGGCGGCGCCCAGGATCGTGGTGCCCGCGCGTTCCCGGCCCGCCGCCCGCGACCGAGGCCGCCGCGACGGCCGGGGCATCCGGCACGACCGCGGTGACGCCGGTCACCAGCGCCGGCTCCTCGGCGTTGCCGACCCGGATCCCGGGCACGTCGCAGATGGTGTTGAGCGGTCCGGGCGCGGCCATGATTCTCCCTCGGTTGCAATTGCCCGAGCGGGCGGCAAAGTGGCCGGAAATTCAAGGGAGCGTGCGATGGCGGGACCGTTGGCCGGCACCAGGGTGGTCGAGTTCGAGGCGATCGGGCCGGCGCCCTATTGCGGCATGCTGCTCGCCGATCTGGGCGCCGACGTGGTGCGGATCGCCCGCCCGCACGCCGAGCGCGGGCCGCTGATCCAGCACACCGGGCAGGACCCGATCGACCGGGGGCGCACGACGGTGACGCTCGACCTCAAGAGCGAGGCGGGGCGGCAGGACGCGCTCGCGCTGCTCGAGCGGGCCGATGCGCTGATCGAGGGCCTGCGGCCCGGCGTCATGGAGCGGCTGGGGCTTGGCCCCGAGGTCGTCCTCGCGCGCAACCCGCGGCTGGTCTATGGCCGGATCACCGGCTGGGGACAGGAGGGCCCGTGGGCCCGCGCCGCCGGCCACGACCTGACCTATATCGCGCTCTCGGGTGCGCTGGCGGCGATGGGCGAGCCCGGCCGCCCGCCGCAACCGCCGCTGAACCTTGTCGGCGATTACGGCGGGGGCGGTCTCTTCGCGGCCTTCGGGGTCGTCGCGGCGCTGGTCCATGCCGGCCGGACCGGCCAGGGGCAGGTGGTCGACGCCGCGATGATCGACGGCGCCTCCAGCCAGATGACGATGATCTACGGCATGCTCGCCGCCGGGCGCTGGTCGCTCGAGCGCGGCCGCAATCTGCTCGACGGCGGCGCGCCGTTCTACCGCTGCTATGAATGCGCCGACGGGCGCTTCATCGCCATCGCCGCGATCGAGCCGCAGTTCTTTCGGGCGATGATGCAGGGGCTTGGCCTCGACCCCGCAGCCTGGGACCAGGCGGACCGGAGCATCTGGCCGGCGCTCGCCGAGCGAGATCGCGGCGGTCGTCGAAGCGGCATCCGCGCGACCATTGGGCGGCGGTCTTCGACGGATCGGACGCCTGCGTCGCGCCCGTCCTGACGATGGCCGAGGCGCCGGACCATCCCCATAACCGCGTCGCGCGGCGCATTCCTGCACGGCGCCGGCGCAGCCCGCGCCGGCGCCCGCGCTTCTCGATCACCGCAGCCGAGGTCGGAGACAGCCGGCGCCCGGCGCGCACCTGCTCGAGCGCTGGTCTGCGAGTGCCGTGTGAAGACCGGATCGGTCCGTGCGCGCAGGCTGCAGCGTGCAAGCGCGTAAGTGCCTGAACCTTATGATCCGCTGAGCGGGAGGATCCTGGCCATCGGCAGCCGCCGCCGCTGACTTCATGATCTGGATGACTGCCGGCGTTATGATCACGGCGAAGAGCACGGGCAGGAAGAACAGGATCATCGGCACGGTCAGCTTCGGCGGCAGAGCCGCGGCCTTTTTCTCGGCGGCCGCCATGCGCATCGCCCGGCTCTCCTGCGCCAGCACGCGCAGCGAATGGCCGAGCGAGGTGCCATAGCGCTCTGACTGGATGAGACAGCCCGTCACCGCCTGCACGGCGTCGATGCTGACGCGGCGCGACAGGTTCTCATAGGCCTGCCGCCGCTCCTTGAGATAGTTGAGCTCGGCGTTCGTGAGGCTCATCTCCTTGGCGAGCTCGATCGAGTTGCTGGCCATCTCCTCGGCCACCTTGCGGAAGGCGTGCTCGATCGACATGCCGGTCTCGACGCAGATCAGCATCAGGTCGACGGCGTCCGGCCAGGCGCGGCCGATCTCGACCTTGCGCCGGTCGATCCTGTTCTTCAGCAGGATCGGCGGCAGGAACCAGCCGAAGACGCCGCCGCCGGCGACCACCGCGACCTTGATCATCAGCGTCTGGTGCGGCCAGACCACCAGCACGAAGACCGTCGAAAGGCCGAGCAGGATCAGCGGGCTGACGATCCGGAAGGCGAGGTACTGCACGGCGGCGGCGCGGCCGCGATAGCCGGCCTGCTGCAGCTTCTGGACCATCTCGCCATCGTTCAGCCTGTCGGAGAAGCGAAAGGCGGCGACCAGCCGCGCGAGCCCCGCCGATTGCCGCGCGCGCAGACCGGCCGGCTGTCCGGCCGAATCGGCCGAGTCTGATTTCCGAACGGCCGCGCCCTGCGCCGGGCCGGCGAGCTGCTGGCGCAGCCGCCGCGCCGCCGGGTTCTGCGCAAGATACGGCCAGGCGAAGGTCAGCGTCAGGGCGAACACCGACATCGCCGCCAGGACCGCGACGATCTGCCTTTGATTGGCGATGAGCTGGTCGAGGTCCATGGCTCAATAATCGAAGCGGATCATGTTGCGCATGACGATGACGCCGGCCGTCATCCAGATCCCGCACCCCGCGAGGACGATGTTGCCGATCAGCTCGCTGAACAGCAGGCCGATATATTGCGGGCTCGTCAGGCCGAGGATGCCGCAGACGGCGACCGGCATGACGGCGATGATGGCGCCCGAGGCCTTGGCCTCCGAGCTGAACGCCTTGATCTTCTGCTTCATCATCTTGCGCTCGCGCAGCACGCGGCTGAGATTGCCGAGCGCCTCGGAGAGGTTGCCGCCGAGGTCGCTCTGAATGCCGAGGACGACCGCGAAGAAGTTCGCCTCCATGATCGGCACGCGCTGCGTCAGGCGGGCCAGCGCCTGGTTCAGCGTCAGGCCGACGGCCATGTCCTCGACCATGCGCTTGAACTCGCCCTTGACCGGCTCCTGCCCTTCGCTCGCGATGGCCTTGATGCAGTCGCCGAGCGGCAGGCCGGTCTTGACGCCGCGCGTCACGATGTCGAGGGCGTTCGGGAACTCCTCGATGAACTCTCTCATGCGCCGCGCACGCTGGGATTTGACGTAGAAGTTCAGGGCGATCAGCCCGCCGAGCGCACCGACCGGAACGGCCAGGAAGATGGACAAGCCGGCACCCAGCCACAGCGCCGGCATCAGGACGAGCGCGGCCACGCCGGCGCGCAGGTAGAACGTGGTGACCGTCCAGGACAGGTCTGCCTGGTTCAGCCGCATCGGCAGCGTCAGCTTGGCGCGCTGCTTCGAGCGCTCGCGCTTTGCCATGTCGCTCAGCGCCTTCTCGATCGACTGCTTGCGCCGGTGTTCGCTGATCACGCCGCCGCCGCCGGAGGCGGACGCGCGCGGCTCGAAGCCGCCGGCCAGCTCGAGCCGGCGCCGCAGCGCGATGCGACTGGACAGGAGCACGTCGAACGCCACCCACAGCATTCCGAGCATGCCGGCCAGCACGAGCACGAACACCAGGACCGGCGTCAGCTCCGGAGGCAGCGATCCAAAGGCGGTCCTGCATCATCGTCATTTCCGCTGGGCGGCTTCCAGGGCGGCGGCGAGCGCCTGGTCCTCGCGATAGTAGCGCGCGCGGTCCCACATCTTGGGCTTGGTGATGCCGGTCGCCCGGTGGCGCCCGATGATGCGGCCCTGCGCGTCCTCGCCCTCGATCTGGTAGACGAACAGGTCCTGCAGGATGGGCACGTCGCCCTCCATGCCGATCACCTCGGTGACGTGGGTGATGCGCCGCGAGCCGTCGCGCAGCCGCGCCGCCTGGACGATGACGTCGATCGAGCTGACGATCATCTGCCGGATGGTGGCGGCCGGCAGCGAGAAGCCGCCCATGGTGATCATCGCCTCCATGCGGCTCAGCGCCTCGCGCGGGCTGTTGGCGTGCAGCGTGCCCATCGAGCCGTCATGGCCCGTGTTCATCGCCTGCAAGAGGTCGAAGGCCTCGGGTCCGCGGACCTCGCCGACGATGATCCGCTCGGGCCGCATGCGCAGGCAATTCTTGACCAGCTGGCGCATGTTGATCTCGCCATGGCCCTCGATGTTGGGCGGCCTTGTCTCGAGGCGGACCACGTGCGGCTGCTGCAGCTGCAGCTCGGCCGAGTCCTCGCAGGTGATGATGCGCTCGCCGGCGTCGATGTAGTTGGACAGGCAGTTCAGCAGCGTCGTCTTGCCCGAGCCCGTGCCGCCCGAGACGAGCACGTTGCAGCGCACGCGGCCGACGATGCGCAGGAGTTGCGCACCCTCGGGCGTGATCGAGCCGTACTCGACCAGCTTCTCCAGGGTCAGCTTGTCCCGCTTGAACTTGCGGATCGTCAGCGAGGCGCCGTCGATCGCCAGCGGCGGCGCGATGACGTTGACGCGGCTGCCGTCGAGCAGGCGCGCGTCGCAGATCGGGCTCGACTCGTCGACGCGGCGGCCGACCTGGCCGACGATCTTCTGGCAGACGTTCAGCAGCTGCTTGTTGTCGCGGAACCGGATGGTCGTCCGCTCGATCTGGCCGCCGACCTCGATGAAGATGGGCTCGGTGCCGTTGACCATGATGTCGGCGATGTCGTCGCGCGCCAGCAGCGGCTCGAGGGGCCCGAAGCCCAGCAGGTCGTCGCACACCTGCCGCAGCATGCGGTCCTGCTCGCTCATCGGAAGCGTGATCCGGCGCAGGGCCATGATCTCCTTCACGATGTCCTGGACCTCCTGGCGCGCCCGCTCGGGCGACATCCGCGACAGGAGCGTGATGTCGATCGTCTCGATCAGCGCCTCGTAGATCGCGTCCTTGGTCTCGTAGAAGGCGGCGACCTTGTCCTCGAGGCTCTGGTCGAGCTCGTCGGGCTCGGGACGCGGGCGGCGCGGGCGCGCCGTGGCCTCGCTGGCGGGCGCTTCGGTCTGCTCGGGGGCGGCGGCGCGCGCCTGGGATGCCTGGGACTGGGCCGGCTGGCCGAGGCGGGCGGCGGGCGCCCGCTCGGAAGTCGGGGGCGTCGCCGCCCGCGACGGCACGACCGCCACCTCGTCACTCTTACGCCTACCGAACATGGGGCGCGACCTTAGGGAGGAGTCGCTAAAGGACTTTGAACACGGCGCGCCTAAGATCGAACGGATCAACGTTAAGGTTACGCAAAGCACTCCCTCGTAGAAGCCGGCGCACCCCGCAGCCGCCCGAGAGGCGCGTGCGCGACATCGAAACGGGAGAGACCTGTGCCCCTGGCCCTCGCTTCAATCTGGCGCGCGGCCGTCGCCGGTGCCGGCCTTCTGGCGCTTGCAGGCTGCGAGACGAGTGGTCTGACCGAGGCGGAGCCCGATGCGGCACCCGCCGTCGACAGGCCCGAGCGCGTCACGAGCGAGCTCGCCCGAGGGCAGCAGGCGCTCGCCTCCGGCGACCTGTCGAGCGCTCAGGCGGCTTTCACGGCGGCGCTGCGCGGCAGCCCGAACGACCCCGAGCCCGCGCTTGGGCTGGCCGAGACCTATCTGGCGCTCGGCGACCTGAAGACGGCGCAGAGACTGTTCGACCTGGTCGCGAGCAGCAGCTCGGGCCCGGACGAGGGGCGGCTCTTGCAGGGCCGCGGCCTCGTCGCGCTCGGGCAGGGCCAGACGGACGAGGCCGTCCGGCTGCTCGAGCAGAGCGTCGACCGCAGCCCGGGCTTGTGGCGCGCCTGGGCGGCGCTTGGCCGCGCCTATGGCCGGCAGGGCAAGTCGCACCAGGCCCGCACCGCGTTCGCGCGCGCCGAGGATGCGGCGCCGGTCCGGGCGGTGGTCATCAACGACATCGGCATGCTGCATCTCGAAGAGAAGGAGCCCGCCGCCGCGCTCGAGGCGTTCCAGCGGGCGCTCGCGATCGACCCCGCGAACGCGACTGCCGGCGCCAATGCGCGGATCGCGCGCGCGATGCTGGGCGACTATGACGCCGCGGTCTCTGGCGCGCGGCCCGACGAGCTGCCCGACGTCCTGAACAATGTCGGCTACATCGCCATCGTCAACGGCGACTTCGAGGTCGCCGACCGGCTCCTGCGCCGCGCCATCGAGATCAGCCCGGTCTACCACGAAGCCGCCAGCGCCAATCTGGACCTGCTCGCCCAGGCCATGCGGGGCGTGCCGGTCCTCGCGCTGGCCGGGGAGGGTGTCCCGGCGCCGGAGGGCGCCGCGGAGACCGAACTCTCCTCCGTTGCCGGCGGGGCGGTCGCTGCCGAGACCCCCGCGAACCAGGCGGATGCATCGATCGACCTTGCTCGCGCTGACCCTCTGCCGGACCCGGAACCGGGCCCGCGCGAGGTCACGGGAAATCCGGTCCTCGGCGCGATCGCCCCGGCTGCCGCCGCTCCGGCACTCGTCTCAGAAGCGCCGAGCCTGACGCTGGCGCATGGCTTCCGCTGGGAATCTCCGCCGGTCAGCGCCAAGAAGAAGAAGCGGAGGCACCGGCCCGCGCCGCCGCCCGCGGCGGGCGATGCGGACGGTGACCCGAGGACCGCGGCGGCCTGGCCGACGATCGCCCTGCCTTCGGAGTCCGGCCCCGAGGGACCGGGCGACGCAGCATCGAGCTTGATCGAGGCTTCGGCCGCCCCGCAGGCTGACGCCGGCACGCGCTCCCGACGTTCTCGACGGGGCCTCGGCGGAACCGGACGCGACGCTCGCCGCAGGGTCCGATCCGGGGCTGGAGAAGCCCGCCGACCGGATGGGCGCCGCGCCCGGCCCCGCCCAGATGCCCAGCGCGCCAGGCCTGCCGCAGTAGTCCCGCGGAGCCGCCTCGGACCCGAGGACCGCCGGCGACGGCGGGCCTTCATCGTTTCTTACCGCTCGACGCGTAACCACTGGATCGCGGCGTAGGGCGGCGGCTTCCGGTCCGTTCCGCGTCGCATCGGTGGGCATTTACCGGACTGGCTGCGCCGGCAGATGTCCTGAACCGCAACCCGCGCGCAGACGCGGTGCGCCCCGGCGGCCGGCCGGTGCGTCGGCCCCCGGGCGAGAAAGGGGGCAAAAATGACAGCCAGAGAAGCAGGGGAGATTGCGGCCGAGGGGGTGTGGGGCACCCTGAGGCGGCTGCGGGATCGTTGGTTGCTGCTTGTGTTCGTTGCGAGCGCTCTGTTCTGGGCGCGCGATGAGTATGACCGGTTCGTCGATCTGCCCGCTCGTGTGGCCGAGCTTGGCAGGGTGTTGGACGAAATGCGGTCCGAGTTCGCGCGTAATGACGCCGGGCAGATCCGTCCGGCCCCCGATCGCTCTCCTGCTCTGGCCTTTCCGGGCCTGCGGCACGCGATCGGGGACGGCCGGCCGGGCGATCGCGTCACCGTCAGCCTCGCCCCCGTGGTACGGGTCCGCGAGGATTGCCGGAACAGCGATTTCGCGGCGTTCATGATCGACGCCGACGGCAGATGGTACTCGGTCGAGACCGACCTGGTCCGGGTGCCGCAGATCGAGGGATCCCAGGAACTGGCGCTCGGGGTGAAGGTCCATCCGATGATGGGCGTGGGGCGCGCGCAGTTCCTCGCGGAAGTCACCCAGGACTGCGGCACGCACCGGCAGGTTGACGTCTCGCCCCGGCTGCACTTCCGGGTCTTGCCGCGCTAAGGGGAGACCCGGCCCTGCGATCTCGGGACCGGGGCGACGGCCCCGGTCCCCTTTTCGCCCGGCAGGCCGAAGTCAAGCGCAAATGCGACGGTTTTGGGGTTGTGCGCTGCGACTTCGGGGTGCTTAGTCTCGCATCTGCAACAGCCGATCGCAGGGGGAGCGAGATGGACCGAGCGACGCCCGGCGACGCTTTCGTGGCGTTCGAGCGCGTACAGAAGAGCTACGACGGCGTCACGCTGGTCGTGAAGGACCTGAACCTGTCCATCGGCAGGGGCGAGTTCCTCACCATGCTCGGCCCGTCCGGCTCGGGCAAGACCACGTGCCTGATGATGCTCGCCGGCTTCGAGACGGCGACGCATGGCGAGATCAAGCTCGGCGGCCGGCCGATCAACAACATCCCGCCGCACCGGCGCGGCATCGGCATGGTCTTCCAGAACTATGCGCTCTTCCCGCACATGACGGTGGCCGAGAACCTGGCCTTCCCGCTGCAGGTGCGCAGGATGGACCGGGCCGAGATCGACCGGAAGGTCAAGCGCGCGCTCGAGATGGTGCAGATGCACAAGGGCGAGTTCGCCGGGCGCCGTCCGGCGCAGCTCTCGGGCGGGCAGCAGCAGCGCGTGGCGCTGGCCCGCGCGCTGGTGTTCGAGCCTGAGCTGGTGCTGATGGACGAGCCCCTGGGGGCGCTCGACAAGCAGCTGCGCGAGCACATGCAGTTCGAGATCAAGCACATCCACGAGCGGCTGGGGGTCACGGTCGTCTACGTGACGCACGACCAGTCCGAGGCCCTGACGATGTCCGACCGGATCGCCGTCTTCAACGACGGCGTCATCCAGCAGCTCGCCGCCCCGGCGACGCTCTACGAAAGGCCCGACAACGCTTTCGTCGCCGGCTTCATCGGCGAGAACAATCGGTTCCGCGGGGAGGTGGAGGCGCTCGAGGGGGACACGGCGACGGTCAGGATCGGACAGGGCAAGCGCGTGCACGCGTTGGCCGTCAACTGCGAGGGCGTGGGCCGCCCCACGATGCTGTCGATCCGGCCGGAACGGGTTCTCATCAACGGCGCGAGCGAGGGCGCCGCCGGCGAAAGTCTCAGCGGCCGCGTGCTCGAGCTGATCTATCTCGGCGACCACATCCGCTGCCGGATGGAGGTTGCGGGCAACGAGGACTTCATCGTGAAGGTGCCGAACACCCACGCCCATGCCGCGCTGCGCGTCGGCGAGGAGACGCCGATCGGCTGGGTGACCGAGGATTGCCGCGCGCTCGATGCGAGCTGAGCGGCGACGCGTCCGGGCCCCTGGCGGCCAGGACATGTACGAGGCCGGAGCGATCCGGTGTAGAAAACAGGGAGAGTAACTCATGCTGACACGCGTAACCGCAATAGCCGGGACGGCGCTCGCCCTCGCCTTCCTGGCCGGCGCGCCCGCCCAGGCGGCGGACGAAGCCGTGCAGTGCCCCTCCGGCGATGCCGAACTCACGATCGTCTCCTGGGGCGGCGCCTACGAGGCGAGCCAGGAGAATGCGTATTACAAGCCGTACATGAAGGCCTGCCCGAACGTGAAGATCGTTCAGGAGTCCGCCTCGAACGAGGCCGTGGCCAAGGTGCGGGCCCAGGCCGAGGCCGGCAACGTCACCTGGGATGTCGTCGACACCCTGATCTCGGACGCCATCCGCCTCTGCGACGAAGGGCTGGCGATGGAGATCGACATCGACGAGTGGACCAAGGCGGCGCCCGACGGAACCTCGGCAGAGGAAGATTTCGGCGACACGCGGCAATCCGATTGCTTCATCCCGCAGATCGTCTACTCGACGCTGCTCGGCTACCGCAGCGACGTGCCCGAGTGGAACGGCAAGGAGCCCGAGGACGTCTGCGCGCTCTTCGATCTCGAGAACTTCCCGGGCAAGCGCAGCCTCGAGAAGCGGCCGATCAACAACCTGGAATGGGCGCTCTACTGCGACGGCGTCGCCAAGGAGGACATCTACGACGTCCTCGGCACCGATGAGGGCCTGCAGCGCGCGCTCGACAAGCTCGACACGATCAAGGACCAGACGATCTGGTGGTCGGCCGGCGCCGAGACGCCGCAGCGGCTCGCAGACGGCGAGGTCGTGATGGGCTCGACCTATAACGGCCGCCTGTTCGCGGTCGCCCAGGAGGAGAACCAGCCGGTCAAGATCATCTGGGACATGCAGATGTACGACATCGACGGCTGGACGATCCCGGTCGGCGCCGGCGACGACCAGAAGAACGACATGGAGGCGATCAAGTCCTTCATCAACTTCGCCACGGACACGCAGCGCCTGGCCGACCAGGCCAAGTACATCTCGTACGGCCCGGCCCGTGCCTCGTCGCAGCCGCTGGTCGGCAAGCACGCGACGCTGGGCATCGACATGGCGCCGCACATGCCGACGAACGAGGCGAACGCGTTCAACCCGTTCATCTACGACTACGAGTGGTGGGCGGACCATCGCGACGACATCGACGCGAAGTTCCAGTCCTGGCTGATCCAGTAAGCCGGCAAAGGCGACGGGGCGGGGCCGCCGCGGCCCCGTCCCACAAGGGCGGGAGTTACGCGATGAGCACCACGGCCGGCGTCACGGACGCCACCACTGCACGAGCCGCGCCGACCCCCGACGACGCGCTGCGCATCGCCGACAGCCGTGACGAAGGGCCGATGCTGGCGGCCGACGGCAAGCCGCTGCGCGTCTCGCTCGCCCGGGCGCTTCGGCGCCAGAAGCTGCGCGCGCTGATGCTGATCGCGCCGCTTCTGCTGTTCATCCTGGTGGCTTTCGTCGCGCCCATCCTCGACATGCTGTTCAACTCGGTCGACAACCGCATCGTGCCGCACACGCTGCCGGCGACGACCGAGGTGATCGAGGACTGGGACCCAGCCTCCGGCCAGCTGCCGCCCGAGGCGGCATACCGCGCGCTGTTCTTCGATCTCTGGCCCGCCGTCGAGGCCAAGGAGCAATCGGCGCTCGGCAGCCGCCTCAACTACGAGCTCTCCGGCATGTCGTCGCTCTTCCGCGGCGCCGGCCGCGACATCGACGACATCGGCGAGCTCTATGCCGATGCGCTGGTCGAAATCGCGCCTGAATGGGGGCAGGCCGATTTCTGGTACCAGCTGATGGGGGCTGGCGAGCCAGACCAGGCGCTGTTGAACAACGTGCGAAAACGCTGGGAGCGCCTGACCGGTGACCCGCTCCGGGGCGAGCTCGACTTCGCGCCCGGCGCCGACGATTGCGGCGATACTGCCCCGGACGACCGACGCCTACACCGCTTTCGCGCTTTGGACCGCCCTGGTCGATGGCGACGAGGTGGCAAAGGAAAAGCCGTGGGAGGCGGTGCACGCGGCCCTCGCCGTCGACCTCGAGCAGCCGGCCGCCCGTGACGCGGCCCTGGCCTATGAGGGACCGGGAGCAGAGATTCTGCACGAAACCGTCCGGCGCGCCGACGAGCTTCCGCCGCTCGACTTCCGCGCCGCCTTTGTCGAGGCGGACGACGACTGGGGCGATCTCGAGACCTGGCGAACGATCTGGCGCTACAGCGGTCCGCTGACCGCGGGCTATTTCCTGAACGCGATCGACATGCAGCCAACGGTCGATGGGCCCGCCTTCAAGCCGGAAGCCGAGCGGATCTATCTCAAGCTCTTCTGGCGCACGCTGCTGCTGTCGGTCACGATCACCTCCTTCTGCCTGCTGCTCGGCTACCCGGTGGCCTTCCTGCTCGCGCAGCCTGCCGATGCGGCATCTCGAACCTGCTGATGATCCTGGTCCTGCTGCCCTTCTGGACGTCGCTGCTGGTCCGGACATCGTCCTGGATCGTGCTGCTGCAGCAGAACGGCGTGATCAACGACGTGCTGGTCGCGATCGGGCTCGTCTCGAACGACAACCGGCTGCAGATGATGTTCAACGCGATCGGCACCGTCATCGCGATGACGCACATCCTGCTGCCGTTCATGATCCTGCCGCTCTACTCGGTGATGAAGACGATCCCGCCCTCCTATGTCCGTGCGGCCAAATCGTTGGGCGCCACGGACTGGACGGCGTTCTGGCGGGTCTATTTCCCGCAATCGGTGCCGGGCATCGGCGCCGGCGCCATCCTCGTCTTCATCCTGGCGATCGGCTACTACATCACGCCGGAGCTGGTCGGCGGCACGTCGGGCATCTTCATCTCGAACCGCATCGCCTACCACATCTCGTCGAGCCTGAACTGGGGGCTGGCGGCGGCGCTGGGCGTGATCCTGCTGACAGCGGTGCATGGTGCTCTACTGGGTCTACGACCGGATCGTCGGCATCGACAACGTGAAGCTCGGCTGAGGAGCGGGACCATGGCCGCGCTGCCACCCTATGCCAGCACCGGACAGATCGCCTGGCACTACGGGTTCCGCGTGATCTGCGCGCTGATCTTCCTGTTCCTGATCCTGCCGATCCTGATCATCATCCCGCTCAGCTTCAACGCCACCGACTTCTTCACCTTCACGCCCGAGATGCTGACGCTGCAGCCCGAGGGCTATTCGCTGCGGCACTACCGAGCATTTCTTCAACGACAGCGGCTGGCAGATCGCGCTGCGCAACTCGTTCATCATCGCGCCGCTCGGCGACGCTGCTGGCCACGTGCGTCGGCACGCTGGCGGCGATCGGCCTCAGCCAGCCGCATGTGCCGTTCCGGGGCACCATCATGGCCATGCTGATCTCGCCGATGATCGTGCCGCTGATCATCTCGGCGGCCGGCATGTACTTCTTCTACAGCCGCATCGGCCTGCAGGGGACGTATCTGGGCGTGATCCTCGCGCATGCGGCGCTCGGCACGCCCTTCGTCATCATCACCGTCACGGCGACGCTGGTCGGCTTCGACCGCTCGCTCGTGCGGGCGGCGCAGAACCTCGGGCGCGAGCCCGGTCACGACCTTCTTCAAGGTGCAGATGCCGCTGATCCTGCCGGGCGTCATCTCGGGCGCGCTGTTCGCCTTCATCACCTCCTTCGACGAGGTCGTCGTCGTGCTCTTCGTCGGCTCGGCCAGCCAGAAGACGCTGCCCTGGCAGATGTTCACCGGGCTGCGCGAGCAGATCTCGCCGACCATCCTGGCGGTCGCGACCATCCTGGTCACGCTCTCGGTCGTGCTGCTGATCGCCGGTCGAGCTGCTGCGCCGCCGGTCCGAGCGCCTGCGGGGCATGTCGCCGCAGTGATCGCACGCCTTGCAGGGACGGCGCGTGGCATCGCGATCGCCACGCTTCTCGCCGCGCCGGCCTATGCCTGCCCGGAGCCGAGCGAGCGGCTGCTGTTCCACAGCTGCCACGGTCCATCTTCGATCGAACTCCTCCTGCTGCCGGAGGAGTCCGCGGCGCTGCAAGCCGCGCCCTCCGGGGAAAGCCTGACCGTCACCGGCGGCTATACCGGCACGGACACGCGCGGCGAGGGCCACCCGAACCCGGTCGGCCTGTTCGTCGACAACGGCCGGGTGGTCAGCCCGCAATCTCGCGCGGATGGACGGCATTCTGGTGATCGGCCGCGAGGGCCAGCCGCAGATCTATCAGAGCACGCATGTGCCGCTGCGCGACGGAGCCGCCGATCTGACCGACCCCGACCAGAGGCTCGATTTCGCCGATTGGGCAAGCGAGCAGGGGCTTTCCGTGCTGCAAAGCCACCTCCTGATCATCGACGGGCGGCTCGATGTCCGCCCGCAGATCGATGCGCCGACGGCGCGCCGGCGGATCTTGTTCACCGACCGGCACGGCTGGGGCATCTATCAGACGACCGACGCGCAGACGCTCTTCGATGCGGGCTACGAGCTGCAGCAGCGGCTTCATCCCAACATGGCGATCAACCTCGACATGGGCAGCTTCGACTATTGCGTCGCAGCCCGGAACGGCGCGCAGGAGGGCTGCGGGGTCGTCGGCGCGGGCGACACGGCAAAGCTGTCGAACGTTCTGCGCGTCACGCGCCGGCCCTGATTGCCACGGCCGCCCGCAGCAGCTATGGGCAGCTTCGGGAGGTGCGCATGTTCTACGTGAAGTGGACGATCTACGGGCTTTTGATCCTGCTGGCCGCAGCCTTCTTCCATTACTGGCTGCCGCAGCACGACACCGTTCGCATCGTCGACATCGACGTGGCGCGCATGGACACGGGCGGCGTCGACACGCAGGGCAACGCACTGACGCGCGACGTGCGGTTCGTCTACGCCGTCTTCCCGGATGGCGACCAGATCGAATACCGCAACGAGGACACCGACTGGGGCTTCCCGTTCTATTTCAAGTTCGACAGCGCACGCCTCGCCAACCAGGCGGCCAACCTGAAATCGACCGAGGCGAACCCGACCTGGGTCATCGTCCGGCATTACGGCTGGCGCATTCCCTGGCTGTCGATGTTCCCGAATGCGCTGGCGATCTGGCCGGCCGCGGGCCCGGACGACACCGTGTTCCCTTGGTTCAACGTGATCTTCCTGACCGTGCTGATCCTCGGTTTCCTGATCCTGCGGCGCCTCTTCATCATCTGGCGGCGCCGCAACGTCGATCCGCTGGTGGCACGGGTGGACCGCGAGTTCGATCAGACGACCGCCTGGTGGCGCCGGCGCGGGCGCGCGCCGCGGCGGCAATAGCCCGTCAGGGACAGAGGCGCAGCTGTCCGCGATATCGTGCGGCCTGGGCAGCGACCTGGGCCGCGACGTCGGTCAGCCAGGGCTTGGCCCGATAGCTGCCTTTGCGGTGGCCGTTGTGCCCCTCGTGATAGGCCAGGTACTGGTTGAAGGCGTCGTGCATGCCGATGCCGTTCGAGAGGTAGGATTTCGCCATGTACCAGCCGACGAAATCGGTGGCGTCCTCCCATCTGGTCCGGTCGGCGCGGTTGTTGCCGGTGTCCTGCTGGTACCAGTCCCAGGTGCCATCGATCGCCTGCGCGAACCCGTAGGCCGACGAAATTGGCCCGGTCGAGATCCCGATCACCGACTTGGCCTGGGGCCGGACATTCGAGCGAAAGCTCGACTCGCGCCAGATGATCGCCATCTGCACCGGAACCGGCGCGCCCCATTTCCGGGCAGAGGCGTAGATCGGCTCGCGCCAATGCGGTCGCTGGTCAAAGATGGCACAGATATCGTCCTGGCGCGTCGGCGGCGCTTCGTCAGCGCGCTCGCTGCTGCCGGAGCACGACATCAACAGCAATGCCGCCGCCAGGGCGGCGAGCCCTTGAAAATGCCGGAGGTTCACTGCCCTACCTCACGTTTTTGACGGAGTTTAGCAGAGAACGGCGCTGTCGAGAAGCCGGCAGGCGCCGAACGGTCGAACGCGCCTGCGCCCGGGCGCATTGGATTGCGGCCCGGAGCGGCTATATGGACAAAACCACGGCCGGCGGGTTACTAACCGAAGGCTCGGGACGAGAGAGGTACGAGCGTGCTGCGGACGTCCGCAAAGTTCAAGATCGGCCAGATCGTCAAGCACCGGATCCATTCGTTCCGGGGCGTGATCTACGACGTCGATCCGGAGTTTGCGAACACCGAGGAGTGGTGGCAGTCTATTCCCGAAGAAATGCGCCCGCGCAAGGACCAGCCCTTCTACCATCTCTTCGCCGAGAACGACACGACTTACTACGTGGCCTATGTCTCCGAGCAGAATCTGCTGCCCGATGACAGCGGAATGCCGGTGGATCACCCGGACATCGGCGATTATTTCGCCGAGTATGATGGCGACCGCTACGTCTTCGACCGCTCGCAGTGCCATTGAGGTGGCGTCGAGGCGCCGTTGAGGACAGCGGGCGAGGGGCGCTACCACGGGGGTTGCGGCCCGGTTGCCGGGGTGCCATGTTCCGGCCATGAGCCTCGATCCATCGGGTGATCCCGCCTCGATAGTCGTCCCGGCGCCATCAGCCTGGCGCCGGCGCAACCACTCAGCCCCCACCAGCTTCGACCGCCGCGAGCTCTCGCTGATCCTTGGCGTGTACGGCAGGATGCTGACCTGCGGCATGGCGCGCGACTACGCCATCGATCACCTGCCGGACAGGGCGGTCTTCTCGATCTTTCGCCGGACGAGCGAGACGCCGCTCTACCGCATCGAGAAGCGTCCCAAGGATGCCGGCCGGCAGGGCGCCTGGTCGGTCGTCAGCCCGGGCGGCGGCATCCTCAAGCGCGGCCGCGACCTTGCCCAGGTGCTGCGGCTGTTCGACCGCAAGCTGATCCGCGCCATCGACTGACCGCTTCAGGCGGCCAGCCGCGCCTCATCGCGCGCGGCTGTCAGGCCCGCCGGCCAGCCCCCCGGCACGCGCGGCCCGCTGCTCGGCCGGGCGGTGCGCCGTGGCGAGGTTATGGGCGGTGTTGACCAGGCCGACATGGCTGAACGCCTGCGGATAGTTGCCGAGCTGGCGCCGCAGGCGCGGGTCGTATTCCTCGGCCAGCAGCCCCAGATCGTTGCGCAGAGCCAGCAGGCGCTCGAACAGGGCCTCCGCCTCGTCGACCCGCCCCATCATGGAAAGCGCATCGGCCAGCCAGAAGCTGCAGACCAGGAACGTGCCCTCGCCGCCGCGCAGGCCGTCAGACGTCCTTTCCTGGCGGTAGCGCAGGACCAGCCCGTCCTCGACGAGCTCGCGCTGGATCGCCTCGACGGTCGCCACGACGCGCGGGTCATCGGGCGGCAGGAAGCCGACCAGCGGGATCAGCAGCAGCGAGGCGTCGAGCGCCTCGCCGCCATAGAACTGGGTGAAGCTGCCGCGCGCCGCGTTCCAGCCATTGGCGAGGATGTCGTCGCGGATCTCCTGGGCGATCTCGCGCCAGCGCTCGGCGGGACCGGACAGCCCATAGTCCTCGACGGCTTTGATGCCGCGGTCGAAGGCGACCCAGGCCATCAGCCGCGAATGGGTGAAGTTCCGGCGGCCGCCCCGGACCTCCCAGATGCCCTCGTCGGGCTCGCGCCACCGGTCCTCGAGATCGGACAGCAGCACCTTCTGGAAGTTCCAGCCGGAATCCGACGGCTCGAGCATCGACTTGCGACCGACATGCAGCGCGTCCATGATCTCGCCATAGACGTCGATCTGCAGCTGCGAGAACGCGGCGTTGCCCATCCTGACCGGCTGCGAGCCCTCATAGCCGGCGAGCCAGGGCAGCTCGATCTCGGTCAGCTGCCGCTCGCCGGCGAGGCCGTACATGATCTGCAGATGCTGGGGATGGCCGGCGGCCGCGCGCAGCATCCAGGCGCGCCAGGCGAGCGCCTCGTCGCGATAGCCGCAGGACAGCAGCGCCAGCAGCGTCAGCGTGGCGTCGCGGATCCAGCAATAGCGATAGTCCCAGTTGCGCTCGCCGCCGATCTCCTCGGGCAAGGACGTGGTCGCGGCGGCGACGATGGCGCCCGTCGGCTGGTAGCTCAGCGCCTTCAGCGTGATCATCGAGCGCACCACCGCCTCGCGCCAGGGATGTTCCCGCGCGCCGTTGAAGCTGCAGCGGTCCGACCAGGCGCGCCACCAGTCCGTCGTCTCGGCCAGGCGCTCGGCGGGCTCCCACCGGCGCGTCGGCGGCCGGTACGAGGGGTGCCAGGTCAGGGCGAACGGCACCTCCGCGCCGGCGCCGACGCTGAAGGTTGCGTGCGTGTGCATGTTCCTGCCCTGCAGGTCGACGGGCGTGCGCAGTTCGACCGCGTCGGGCCCGGCGACCGCGCGAATGCCATAGTCCATGCGGCTGACCCATGGGACCGTGCGCCCGTAGTCGAAGCGCAGCACCAGCTCCAGGCGCATCTCGACGCGGCCGCGGTCGCCGCGCACGATGCGCAGCAGGTCCACATGCTCCTCGTCCTCGGCCAGCGGCATGAAGTCGATGACGGTGACGGCGCCCTCCGCCGTCTCGAAGGTCGTCTCGAGAATCGGCGTCCCTGGACGGTAGCGGCGGCGTCGAGCGGATGATCTCGCCCGCCGGCTGGATCAGCCAGCGCCCGTTCTCCTCCGAGCCGAGCAGGGCGGCGAAGCAGGCGCCCGAATCGAAGCGCGGCAGGCACAGCCAGTCGATCGATCCGTCCTTGGCCACCAGGGCGCAGGACAGCATGTTGCCTATGAACCCATAATCCTCGATGGGTCGACTCATGGTCAGGCCCCCAGTGCCTCCGGCGTCTGCCGGCATTGATGCAAGAAAACGGCCAGCCCCGTCGAGGCTGCTCGCTTCGCTTGGCCGCCGCGGCGCCTGCCGGGCGGGCCCGGGGACTTGCGCTCGATCAAGGAGCGGCCGGACGCGCCCGTCTAACGCAGGGCCGAACGCCATCCCGGCGCAATCTCAGCAAGCGCGGCGCCCGCGGCCTGCATGCCGTCGCCGCCGCCCTCCCACCGGCCGACCGACCCGCGAGGGATCATGATCGATGTGATGGAGAGTCAAACCGTGGCGGCGGCCAAGGCGCCGCAAGACGCCTGGCACGCGATCGGCCCCGACGAGACCCTCCGGTTGCTGGCGGCCGACCGGCAGGGCCTGACCGGCGCCGAGGCGCGCGCCAGATGCGAGCGCTTCGGGCCGAACGCCTTGCCCGAGCCGCCGCGGCGCAGCGCGCTCCAGCGGCTCGCCGCCCAGTTCAACAACCTGCTGATCCATGTCCTGATCGCGGCCGGCGTGATCACCGCGCTGCTCGGCGAATGGACGGATGCGGGCGTCATCTTCGGCGTGGTGGTGCTGAACGCCATCGTCGGCTTCTGGCAGGAGGGACGGGCCGAGAACGCGCTGGCGGCAGTCCGGGCGATGCTGTCGGCCGACGCGTCGGTGCTGCGCGACGGCAGGCGGCAGACGCTCCCCGCCATCGATCTGGTCCCAGGCGACATCGTCCTGCTCGAGCCCGGCGACCGCGTGCCCGCCGACCTGCGGCTGCTCGAGGCGCGCGGCCTGCGGGTGCAGGAGGCGGCGCTGACGGGCGAATTGGTCGCCGTCGTCAAGGAGCTCCAGCCGGTGCGCCGCGAGGCGGCTCTCGGCGACCGCGCCTCGATGGCGTTCTCCGGCACGCTGGTCACCACCGGCCGCGGCGTCGGCGTGACGGTGGCGACCGGTCCGTCGGCCGAGATCGGCCGCATCGGCGCCATGCTGGGAGAGATCGAGGAGCTGAGGACGCCGCTGCTCCAGCAGATCGACCGCTTCGCGCGCCTGCTGACGGTCGTCATCCTCGGCGTCTGCGTCGTCGTCTTCGCCTTCGCGGTGCTGGCGCGGGCCTATGCCGCCGAGGAGGCCTTCCTCGCGATGGTCGGCATGGCCGTGCTCGGCCATCCCGGAGGGCCTGCCCGCCGTGCTGACGATCACGCTGGCGCTCGGGGTTCAGCGCATGGCGCGCCGCAACGCCATCGTCCGCCGGCTGCCCGCGGTCGAGACGCTGGGGGCGGTCACCATCATCTGCACCGACAAGACGGGCACGCTGACGCTGAACGAGATGGTCGTGCGGACCCTTGCGGTGACGCCGGACGCCCCGGGCATGACCCTGACCGGCGAAGGCTATGCCCCCGATGGCGAGCTGCGCAGCGACATCGGCGACGAGCATCCGCCGACGCCGGAACAGAATGGCGCGGCGCGGGCGCTCGCGCTGACGGGCGTGCTCTGCAACGACGCGCATCTGCACCAGGGCGACGAGGGGCGATGGCAGGTCGCCGGCGACCCGATGGACGGCGCGCTCCTGGCGCTTGCGCGCAAGCTCGGTCTCGACCCGGAATGGGAGCGGCACGAGCGCCCGCCGCTGGCCGACATCCCCTTCGATGCCGCGCATCGCTTCACCGCCACGCTCAACCGCGATGGCGAGGGCCGGGCCGCCATCCACGTGAAGGGTGCGCCGCACACCATTCTCGAGATGTGCGATCGCGCGCAGGGCTACGACGGCCCGCTGGACCTGCGGCGCTGGTCCGACCGGGTAGACCGCCTGGCCGCAGAGGGTCAGCGCGTGCTCGCCTTCGCAAGCAAGGACGCAGGCGAGGCCTCGACGCTCGGCATGGAGGACATGCGCGGCGGCTTCACGCTGCTCGGGATCGCGGGGTTCATCGATCCGCCGCGCCCGGAGGTGATCGACGCCATCGCCGAGTGCCGGCGCGCCGGCGTGGACGTCAAGATGATCACGGGCGACCATGCGCTGACGGCGCTCGCCATCGCCCGTGAGCTGGGCCTCGGCACGGGGCAGGGCGCGCTGACGGGCGCCGAGATCGACGGGCTGACCGACGCTGATCTGCGCGCCCGCGCACCCCGCGTCGACGTCGTCGCGCGCGCCGCGCCCGAGCACAAGCTGCGCCTGGTCGAGGCGCTGCAGGCCGAGGCGAACGTCGTCGCCATGACGGGCGACGGCGTGAACGACGCTCCGGCGCTGAAGCGGGCCGATGTCGGCATCGCCATGGGCATCAAGGGCACCGAGGCGGCCAAGGAGGCCGCGCGGATCGTGCTGGCCGACGACAATTTCGTCTCGATCGCCGCGGCCGTCCGCGAGGGCCGGACGATCTACGACAATGTGCGCAAGGTCATCGCCTGGACCCTGCCGACGAATGGCGGCGAGTTGCTTGTCATCATCGCGGCGATCCTCTTCGGGTTCGTGCTGCCGATCTCGCCCGTGCAGATCCTGTGGGTGAACATGGTCACGGCGGTGGCGCTGGGGCTGACGCTCGCATTCGAGCCGTCCGAGCCGACGGTCATGCAGCGCCCGCCGCGCCGCCGCGACGCATCGCTGCTCGACGCCGAGATGGTCTGGCGCGTCACCCTCGTCTCTGTCCTGATGGCAGCGGCGTCGTTCGGGGTCTTTTTCTGGAGCATCGACCGCGGCCTGGGCGTGGAGTACGCGCGGACACTGGTCGTGAACGCCATCGTGGTGATGGAGATCGCGTACCTTTTCTCGGTGCGCTACCTGCACCTGAGCTCGTTCACATGGGCGGGGCTCCTCGGCACGCCCGCCGTCCTGATCGGCGTGGCGTCGACCGTTCTGTGCCAGCTGGCATTCACCTACGCCCCGCCGCTGCAGGCGCTGTTCGCCACTCGACCCGTCGCGCTCGCCGACGGCGCGGTCGTGATCGGCGTCGGCGCCGCATTGCTGCTGATCCTCGAGGCGGAAAAGCTGGCCCGTCGAGCGCTTGGGCGATGACGCCCGGCTCCGATCGGATTGGCCCGGCAGCGCGCGTCTTGCCGCAAACAGCCGCCAAATTGTTTCCATCCGCTTAGAGACCTGTGCGCAGTGCCCTGTGGTCGTGCCGAACTGCGAAGAAGGCGCGTTGCCTCGGGGCGTTGGGCGGCTTTACCGGGCTGGGGCGACCGGTTTCCGGCCCGGGAGCCGCAGCCGGGTGGCTGCGGGCGCGTCAGGCGGCGGCGAGGCGCGCCAGGCTGACCGCCCGGCGCAGATTATAGGCGAGGAAGGTTAGGTGGATCTGCAGCGACACCCGTCGTCGGCCGAGATAGCGCGCCCTGGCGAGCCCGTAGCTGCGCTTGGCGGTGCCGAAGACCTTCTCGATCCGGCAGCGCACCGGATGGATCGCCGCGTTCCAGGCGCGCTTCGCCGCCGCCAGCGCCGGCCGCTCGGCACGGTGGCGCCGGCGCACGATCCGCGCCTCGCCCCGGCGCCGCCGGATGCGCCCGACGAAGGCGCCCTGGTCGTAGGCGGCGTCAGCCCAGACCCGGCCCGGATGGCGGTCGAGCAGCCCGGCCGCGCCGCTCGCATCGGGGACGTTCGCCGCGCTAACGGCGATCTTGCGGACGATGCCGCCGGTCTCGTCGGTCGCCACATGCGCCTTGTAGCCCTTGACCGGCGCGTCCCGCCCATAGGCCTTCCAGCCCGCCTGGGCGTCGCCGTCCGAGGCCGCCCGCACCATCGTCGCGTCGACCAGCGTGCCGGTCCTGACCGTCAGGCCGCGCGCGTCGAGCTGGCGCACGACCTCGTTGAACAGCACACGGTCCAGACGGCGGCGCACCAGCTCGCGGCGGAAGCGCACGAAGGCGGTGCGCTCCGGCGTCGCCTCGCTCGCCGAGAAGCCGCAGAAGCGCCGGAAGGACGCGCGGTCGTCCAGCGCCTCGGCCAGCCTGACATCCGAAAGGTCGTGCCAGAAGCCCAGCAACAGCGCCTTGAACAGAGCCAGCGGTGGCCAGCCCGGCTCCCCGGGCCCCGGCGGCGAGATCGCTCCCAGCCGTTGCTCAAGAGGCGCCCAGTCAATCGCCCTCGCCATCTCGTCAAGCTGGCTCCGACGCTCCTCGCGCGCGAACCCCATCACCTCCTGACCGATTTGACGACGACCCATCTGCCCCTCCGTCCCGACCTCCGGAGAACGGAATCACACACGCCCGATCCGCGCAATCGCGCACAGGTCTCGCTTAATGGGCGCGGTGTTTTGGTTCTGAATTGCAAAGACTTATGATTTTGTGCACGCGTGCACGGGCGTGCACGGGCGTGGACGCGGCGCCGCGCTCTCTGATCGAACTCAGCGCGCTGGCGCGTCAGCCGCGCCCGCTCTGCGCCCCGACCCGCAGCACGGCGGCGATCAGGGCACGCGGCAGCGACGGCGCCTCGCCAATGCCCATGAACGCGTCGTCGCTGCTCGCGCTGGTCCGGCGCAGCGTGCAGTGCCAGTGGCCGTTCGGCTCGAGCGCCATCCCCTTGATCGCGATGTCCCAGGCAGGCAGCGCCCCGTCGAGCACCCGAATGGCGGCATCCGTCGAGCTCAGCAGCGCTGCATCGGGGATGATGCGCGACGCCGCCTCGGGGAAGGCGGCAGAGATCACCGTCGCCACCTCTTCCGCCAGCGCGGTGCTGGCCTCCTCGGCCCGCTCGACCCTCTCCGCCAGCGCGTTCAGCCGCTCGCCATGCATCTGCAATCTCCTGCCCTGCGTTCGATGACCTGGGCGCAGTCTATGCCCGACTCCGGTCCGGCGCTTTGAGCCGCATCAATCGGATGCTCGCCATCGGCTTGATGGAAATCAATGCCCGCCTGCCGCCGGAGCGAGACAAAAAGCTCGGTCGATCCATCAGCGAGGAGAGCCGGCAAATGCCCTCTGATCGAAGCGTCATCTGGTTCGAAGAGCTCTCGCGCGGCGACGTCGCGGTGGTGGGCGGCAAGAATGCCTCGCTCGGCGAGATGGTGCGCGCCCTGTCGGCGCAGGACATCCGGGTGCCGCCCGGCTTTGCGACCACGGCGGATGCCTTCAGGCGCTTTCTGGCCGCCAACCGCCTGGGCGAGCGGATCGACGAGCTGATGGCACGGCTGGAAGCCGGGCGGATCACGCTGGCCGAGGCCGGGCGGACCGTGCGATCCGAGATCATGGCCGGCGAATGGCCCGACGACATCGCTGCGGCGATCAGCGAGAGCTATCGCGAGCTCGGCCGCCGCCGGGGCACGCCGGATCTGGCCGTCGCCGTGCGCTCGAGCGCCACCGCCGAGGACCTGCCGGACGCGAGCTTCGCCGGCCAGCAGGAGACGTTCCTGAACATCCGGGGCGAGGCGGCGCTGCTCGACGCCTGCCGGCGCTGCTATGCCTCGCTCTACACTGACCGGGCCATCACCTATCGCCGCCTGAAGGGCTTCGAGCACGGCAAGGTGGCGCTGTCGGTCGGCGTTCAGCAGATGATCCGCTCCGACCTCGGCGGCGCGGGCGTGATGTTCTCGATCGACACCGAATCGGGCTTCGACCGGGTGGTGCTGATCAACGCGGCCTGGGGCCTCGGCGAGAACGTCGTGCAGGGTGCGGTCGACCCCGACGAGTACCAGGTCTTCAAGCCCCTCCTCACCGGCAAGCTGTCGCCGATCATCGAGAAGACGCTCGGCTCGAAAGAGCGCAAGATGATCTACGCCACGGGCGGCGAGGCGCCGACGAAGAACGTGCCGACCTCGAAGGAGGAGCGGGCGCGCTTCGTGCTGTCCGACGACGAGATCCTGCGGCTCGCCCGCGACGCCTGCACCATCGAGCGCCATTACGGCCAGCCGATGGACATGGAATGGGCCAAGGACGGCGAGACGGGCGAGCTCTACATCGTCCAGGCCCGGCCCGAGACGGTGCAGTCGCGCGCCGTCGAGCGCACCTTCCGCTCCTATTCCATCGGCAAGACCGGGCGAAAGCTGCTGACGGGCCTCAGCATCGGCGAGGCGGTCGTTGCCGGCCATGCGTGCCTGATCGAGACGGCGGCCGATATCGACCGGTTCGTCGACGGCTCGATCCTCGTCACCTCGACCACCGATCCGGACTGGGTTCCCGTGATGAAGCGCGCGGCCGCCATCGTGACGGACCATGGCGGGCGGACCTCGCACGCCGCCATCGTCAGCCGCGAGCTGGGCCTGCCCGCCATCGTCGGGACCGGCAACGCCACCCATGTGCTGCACGACGAGCAGGAGATCACCGTCTCCTGTGCCGAGGGCGACCAGGGCTTCGTCTACGAGGGCGCGGCCGAGTTCGAGGTCAGCGAGGTCGACCCCGGCGCCGTGCCGGCGACCCGGACGAAGGTCATGCTGAACCTGGCCAATCCCGCCGCGGCCTTCCGCTGGTGGCGGCTGCCGGCCGACGGCGTGGGCCTGGCGCGCATGGAATTCGTCGTCAGCAACCATGTCCGCGTGCACCCGATGGCGCTGATCCGCTTCGACGAGCTGCGCGACGAGGCGGCGCGCGACGAGATCGCCGGCATGACCAGCGGCTATCCGGACCGGCGCGACTATTTCGTCGAGCGTCTCGCGCGCGGGCTCTCGCGCATCGCCGCGGTGGTGCACCCCAGGCCCGTCATCATCAGGATGAGCGACTTCAAGACGAACGAGTACGCCAACCTTCTGGGCGGGCGGCAGTTCGAGCCCGAGGAGGAGAACCCGATGATCGGGTTCCGCGGCGCCTCGCGCTACTACTCCGACGCCTACCGCGAGGGCTTCGCGCTCGAATGCCGGGCTATCCGGCACCTGCGCGAAGCGATGGGCTTCGACAACGTCGTCGTCATGATCCCCTTCTGCCGCACGCCGGCCGAGGCCGACCGCGTCCTGGCGGTGATGGCCGAGAACGGGCTGGAGCGGGGACGCAACGGCCTGCAGGTCTATGTCATGTGCGAGATCCCGTCGAACGTGATCCTGGCCGAGGAGTTCGCCCGCCGCTTCGACGGCTTCTCGATCGGCTCGAACGACCTGACCCAGCTGACGCTGGGCGTCGACCGCGACTCGGACGTGCTCGCGCGGCTCTTCGACGAACGCGACCCGGCCGTGCAGTGGATGATCCGGACGGTGATCGAGAAGGCGCATGCCGCCGGCGCCAAGGTGGGCTTCTGCGGCCAGGCGCCCAGCAACGACCCGGGCTTTGCCAGGCTGCTGGTCGAGATGGGCATCAACTCGGTCTCGGTCACGCCGGACAGTTTCATGGCCGTGAAGCAGCACGTCGCTGCCGCCGAACGCTGACTGCCCGGCCGGACGGCGAACGCATCGAGCGGAGATCGGCCGGCACCGGGCCGGCGATGGCGAGCTCACCGTCGCGACCTGCAACCCTCACGTTGGGCGACCAGCAAGGGATGCACGAGCGTGATTGAACGCGTCGAGCATCACTCGCGTTAAGCAGGTCCCGCGGCCCCTTATGGATGAGCAGAAGCGGTCTCGTTCCTGCATAGCTGGTTTACATTTCGAAGCTTGCTTATCGTAAGCCTGCTTACCATCTTTCTCCGCATGGACGAAAGCACCCAACTGAACCGCAAGAGCCTTGGCTTCATGCTCTCTGATGCAGCGCGCCTGCTGCGGCGCCGCTTCGACCAGGAGGCCCGCGGCACCGCCATGACGGGCGCGCAGCTGCGTATCATCGGCCAGCTGATGCGCAACGAGGGCATCAGCCAGACGGCGCTGGCCCAGCTGCTCGAGGTCGAGCCGATGACACTTTGCCGGCATGTCGACCGGATGGAGACCGCGGGCTTCGTCGAGCGGCGGCCAGACGAGTCGGACCGGCGCGTACGCCGCCTGTTCACGACCGCCGAGAGCCGCGCGCTCATCGGTCCGATGCGCGCGCATGCCGAAAGCGTCTACGAGATCGCCCTTGCGGGCCTCTCCTCGGCCGAGCGACAGACCGTGCTCCGGCTGTTGGAGAAGATCGTCGCGAACTTGTCGACCGTGCAGCCTGCCGACGGCGATGCGGGTCGCCGCGAACAGGAGACCGCATGAACGCGCCCGCTCAGAAACTGCGCCCCGTCGAGACCGACCGCGACCCGCAGCCCGTCGAGATCCCGACCGAGCAGCCGGCGACCGACGAGGCGACCGCGCCCGAGGCGGCCGAGGCCGCGCCCGAACGCCCGCGGCGCCGGATGGTCCGTCGGATCGCCATCGTGGCCCTGCCGCTCGCACTGGCCGTCGGCGGCGGCTATGCTTGGGTGACCGGCGGTCGCTATGTCTCGACCGAGGACGCCTATGTTCAGCAGGACCGCGTCACGATCATGCCGCAGGTCAGCGGCGATATCGCGACCGTCAATGCCGGCGAGAACGAGACCGTCGCGGCCGGCGATGTGCTGTTCTCGATCAATGATGCCATCTACCGCAACGCCGTCGAGGCGGCGCGCGCCCGACTGGCCTCCGCGCGACTGGGCGTCGAGAAGCTGAAGACGGCCTATCACCAGGCCGTTTCCGCTGCCGCCACGGCGCAGGACGCGCTGGAAACGGCGCAGACCCAGAACCAGCGTCAGGAGGCGCTGCTGAAGCGCGGCGTGATCGCGCAGGCGGCCGCCGATCAGAGCGAGCTGGCGCTCCAACAGGCCCGCGGCGCGCTGACCGAGGCCGAGAGCGCGTCGCCTCGGCTCGCGCGGCCTTGGCCGGCGATCCCGACATCGAGACCGATCGTCACCCCGACGTCCTCGAGGCGCTGGCCGAGCTGCATGCGGCCGAGCTCGACCTCGAACATACCGTGGTGCGGGCGCCGATCGCCGGCGTGGTCAGCCAGACCGACCGCCTGCAGCCGGGCCAGTATGTGACGCCCACGACGGCTGTGCTGGCGCTGATCGATGCCGGGCACAGCTATGTCGAGGCGAACTACAAGGAGACCGACCTGACCAACATGGTGCCGGGCCAGCCGACGACCCTGCAGGTGGACGCCTATCCCGACGTGCCCCTTCATGGCGAGGTCGCCTCGATCGGCGCCGGCACCGGCTCGGAGTTCGCGCTGCTGCCCGCGCAGAATGCGACCGGCAACTGGGTGAAGGTCGTCCAGCGCGTGCCGGTGCGCATCGCGATCACCACCGACCAGCCGCTGCCGCCGCTGCGCTCGGGCATGAGCACGCAGGTCGAGGTCGACACCGGCGTGACCCGCGGGCTGCCCGACTTCGTCATCTCGGCGCTTGACGCCCTCGGCCTCGACGGGACGGCGATCGCCGCGACCCCCGACCAGAAATGAGCGCGGCCGGGACAGCAACGGTGCCGCACAAGGCGCTGATCACGGTCTCGATCATGCTGGCGACCGTGATGCAGGTGCTGGACACCACCATCGCGAACGTCGCGTTGCCGAACATGCAGGGCAGCCTGGGCGCCGCGCAGGACCAGATCACCTGGGTGCTGACCTCCTATATCGTCGCGGCTGCGATCATGACGCCGGTCACGGGCTGGCTTTCGGACCGCTTTGGCCTTCGCCAGGTCTTCATCGCTGCGGTGGCAGGCTTCGTCGTCACCTCGATGGCCTGCGGCATGGCGACGAGCCTCGAGGAGATGGTGGTCTTCCGGCTGCTGCAGGGCATCTGCGGCGCGCCGCTGGTGCCACTGTCCCAGACGGTGCTTCTCAACATCAACACGCGCGAGGAGCACGGCCGCGCCATGGCGATCTGGGGCGCCGGCATCATGGTCGGGCCGATCATCGGGCCGACGCTGGGCGGCTGGCTGACCGAGACGCTCAACTGGCGCTGGGTCTTCTACGTCAATCTGCCGATCGGGCTGCTGGCGCTGGCCGGCATGCTCGCCTTCCTGCCGAAATCGCCGACGCGGCCGCGGGGGTTCGACTTCTTCGGCTTTGCCATGCTGTCGATGGCCATCGGTGCGCTGCAGCTGTTCCTGGACCGGGGAGAGCAGGTCGGCTGGTTCGACTCGCCCGAGATCTGGATCGAGCTCGGCCTGGTCGTGTCGGGGCTGTGGGCGTTCGTGCTTCACATCATCGGTCGGCGCGACGCCTTCATCGACCCGCACATCTTCCGCGACCGGAACCTCGTGACGGCGCTCGCCCTGATCTTCATGGTGGGCGTGATCCTGCTGGCGGGCCTGGCGCTGCTGCCGCCGATGCTGCAGAACGTCATGGGCTATCCCGTGGTGACGACCGGGTTCGTACTCGCACCGCGTGGCGTCGGTACGATGATCTCGATGCTGATCGTCGGGCGCCTTATCGGCAAGGTCGACGCGCGGCTGCTGATCCTGACCGGGCTGTCGCTGATCGCCTTCTCGCTCTGGCAGATGACGGGCTTCTCGGTGATGATGGACAGCACGCCCATCGTCATTTCGGGTGTCGTGCAGGGGCTGGGGTTGGGCCTTGTCTTCGTCCCGCTCTCGACGCTCGCCTTCGCCACGCTCGAGCCCGCGGCGCGGGCAGACGCGGCCTCGCTCTTCAGCCTGATGCGGAACATCGGCTCGTCGGTCGGCATCTCGGTCGTCGTCACCGAGCTCGCCCACAACATCGTCATCAACCGCGCCGAGCTCGGCTCGCGCCTGACCGAGTTCTCGCCGAACCTCGACCGGGTCCTGGGGGCCGCGCCAGACATGACGACCGGGCTCGCCGCCCTGAGCGGCGAAGTGCAGCGGCAGGCGGCGATGATCGCCTATGTCGACGACTTCCGGCTGATGATGTTCCTGACGATCGCCGCCATCCCGCTGCTGCTGATCATGCGCAGCCCGGGGCAGGGCAGCGCGCCGGCTGGCGGCGCCGCGATGGCCGAGTGACGGGCCTCGGCCCCGCCCACCGGGATCAGCCGCCGCGCATGGCCTGCAGGAAGCCGCCGCTTCGCCAATCGGCCAGGGCCTGCTTCAGCATCGGGCCGCTGAGGCCGTCGACGGCACCGCTGTAGAACCCGGCCGACTGCAGGCGACGCTGAACGGCCTTGATCGTCTCAGGCGACCAATTTCTCGCCTCGGCGGTCAGCTGGGTCATCGCCTCGCCATAATCGGAGGCGGCGCCGCGCAGCAGCATGTCGGCCGCCTTGCCGGGGTTTTTGTCCACGCCGCGGCCTTCGTCGAGCAGGATCGCCGCGGCGACATAGGCGCGCGGCTCGCCCAGATCGGCCGCGCGCTCGAAATAGGACAGCGCCGCCGCCTTCTCGCCCATAAGGCCGTCCTGGGCGAGAACGCCCAGATTGTAGGTGGCGATTGCCGAGCCAGCCTCCGAGGCGGTTCGCAGAAGCTGCTCGGCCCGCTCGATGTCGCGCCCGATGCCGGCGCCGCGGACGAGCGCGACCGCGAGGTTGATCGCGCCATCGGCGCTGCCTCCTTCGGCCGCCCGCTCGTAGAGCGAGTAGGCGAGCGCCAGGTCCTTGGGCGCGCCGTCGCCGGTCTCGCTGATCAGCCCCAGGCTGACCATCGCCCGCAGGTCCCCGCGCGCCGCGGCGTCCCGATAGAGCTGCACCGCCTCGGAGGTGCGCCCGGCGGCGCTGAGCGCCCGGGCGAGCAGCGCCTCGTAATGCGGCGCTTCGGGCTGCAGCTCGACGGCCTTTCGGCAGGTCTCGATGGCGAGCCCGGCATGCTTGGCAAGCTCGGAGATCGGGACGCCGGCGACATTGGCGGTCGCGTCGCGCGGATGCGTCGCGAGCTTGCGGCAGAGGGGGCCGGGCGAGTCGTCGGCCTGCTCCGCGCGGCGCAGCAGGTCGAGAAGCTCGCGCGCCTCGGCCACGTGTCGCCCGTCGGGGTTCTGGTCGAGATAGAGCTCGACCAGCGGCTTGGCGCGCAACCGCCGCGCGAGATCCCAGAGCTGGCCCTCCAGCGCAGCCGGGGCGCGCTCCGAGGGCAGGCTGCGGATCGTCTGCTCGTCGCCCTCGAGCGCCGCCACCTGCGTCTCGTCCAGCATCTGGTCCGCCTCGTCGGCATGCGCGCCGTCGGGGTAGCGCTCGAGATAGATGCGCAGCAGCGTCGGATCGGCCGAGGTGGCGGCAAGCTGCCACAGCATCGTCTCGGGCGGCACGACGAGCGCGCCCGGCTTGAAATAGAACTGCCGCGTCAGCGACGAGTTCTCCCACGGGATCTGGCTGCCGCCGGTCGAGGCGAGCACGTCGCCGCGGACCGCGATCATCATCGAGCCGATGTCCTGCCCGGCCGTGTGGATGTGGTTGAGCATCGCCTCGGTGAAGGGGCTGTTGCGGCCCAGACCGTCCTGCGCGACGTTGTCGGGCTGTGTCGAGAAGGCGAACAGAAAGCCCTGCGCGTCGCCGACGCGCGCGAGGCCGTTGCGCACCGTCAGCGAGGGGTCGAGCAGGTCGCCGACCGGATTGTCCCGGCAGGCATCGAGAAAGATCAGCTTGATGCCCTCGGAGCCTTCGAGGCCCTCGGTCAGGCGCGAGAGGCTGATCGTCTGGGTGACGATGTCCTGCTGTTGTGCCAGCTTGGCGTCGGTCGGGGCGAGGTAGTTCTCGTCGTCGATCTGGAAGCCGTGCCCGGCATAGTAGAAGAGCACGACGTCAGCGGTCTTCGCCGCCTCGATCAGCCGGTTGAACTTGGCGATCATCTCCTCGCGCGGGAGGTCGATGCCGAGATCGACATCGAATTCCACCGCCCTCAGGGCGTCGGCGACGTCGACCGCGTCGTTCGGCGGATTGGGCAGCTGGGGCAGCGCGGCGTAGTCGCCGTTGCCAATGACCAGCGCGAGCCGGCTCTCGGCCACAGCCTGGTACGGGGCCGCGAGGGTCAGGACGACGAGACAGATGCCGAGCCATCGGGCCACGCCTCTAGAGGCCCACGGCGCGCTCCAGATTCGCCCCAACGGTGTCGAGTGCTGCCGTGATCGCATCGCCTTGCTCTGTCTGCAGCCGCGCGAGCTGCGGCTCGTCCGCCCTTATCAGCGCGATCTGTTTCCGAATCTCGTCGGACGCCCTGGCGACCGAGGCACGCGCCTTCTCGACGGCCTGCCGGCGAATGCGCGTCCGGTCGGCCGGCGTCCGGGCGGTCGCCAGCTCTCGGACGGCTGTCGCGCGGGCTTCGGCTATCTCGCGGCTGGCCTGCTGGATCGTCGCCGAGACGCCGCGCAGCGGCTCGGGCAGGTCGAGCGCGAGCACGTCGATTTGCGATCCGTACCGGTCGAGCGCCGTGCCGAGGCAATCGAGATACTCCTCGGCCTCGGGCTGCGCATCAGCGCAAGCCTGCAGCGCGCTGTCCAGATTGCCCGCAAATCCCTCCAGCGACCGCAGCGTCTGTTGTGCGCTCGCGATGGCGTCGGACCCATAGACGATCCGGTCGGCCGGACTCGGCAGGTTGAATTCCGGAGCGAAGAAGGCCGGCGTCGCGACCGCCTGCTGCGTCGACGTCGGGATCACGACCAGTTGCCCAGGAACGAAGGTGAAGCTGTAGTTCGCGATCCCGTCGACGAAGAGACCCGATGCCCTGAGGGTCGCTGACGAAGATCGGATAGGGGCTGCCTGCAGGCGACGCGGTCGCCGCCTGACCCGCGCTGAAGAGCGAGACGAGCGTCACGCTGTCGCCGTTCACCAGCCCCTGCGCCGTGAATTCGGTTCCGTTGAAGGTGAGCACGTTGCCGAAGAACTTCGCCGCGTCGAGCGCGGTGATGGTCAGCGGCGCCGGCGTGACCGTGAGCTCGCCCGGGACGAAAGTGATGTCATAGTTGCTCACGCCGGCAAAGAAGAGCCCCGTCCCCTGCGGATCGCCGGCATCTATCGAATAGGGATTGCCCGCGACGGGCGCCCCGGCCGCGCTGCCCTCGGAGGCGAGCGTCACGCTCGATACGGAATCGCCGGGGACCAATCCCGCGACGCTGAACTCCGTGCCGTCAAAGCCCAGCGGCGTGCCGTAGAGCTTTGCCGCATCCAGCGCCGCGATGGTCAGCGGCGCCGGCGTGATCGTGAGCGTGGCCGGGCCTGTGTCGACGACGGTGTAGGCGACCCCCAAATCGCTCGTGGCTGAGTCAGCGACGAGGATCGGGTAGGCTCCGACATTGGGGAATGGCCCCGACGCGCTTGCCGGAATGCCCGTGCTCGAGAGGGTTCCCGCGACCGCCAGGCTGTCTCCCTGCGGACCGAAGACGTAGACGCCGGGGCCGCCGAAGAGTTGGCCCGTCAACGCTCCGCTGCTCTGAGAACCGCGCACCGCCGTGATGTCCGCCGGCACGATCCACACGACCGGCTCGAGCGCATAGAGCACCGGGTAGGAGTTCGGCGGCGCCCAGTCGGTCTGGAAGTTCCAGCCGGCGGCCTCGGCCTGCGGGACGAAGATGGCGGCGCTCTGGAAATCCCCGGTGGGCAGGCCGATGCCGCCGTCGCTGTCGGCCTGCAGGGTCGTGTCGACGTCCCAGAACGACGCCGAGACGAGCCCCGCATCACCGAAGCCGACGAGCCCGCCGGCATCGCCATCGCTGGCGGACACGGCGCCGACGGCATAGGTCTGGCTCACCGCTCCGCTGTTCTGGCCGACAAGCCCGCCGACATTGTCCACTCCGGAGACGCTGCCTTCGGCATAGGCCAGCGTGACCGTTCCTTCATTCGATCCGACCAGCCCACCGACGTTGCTGTTCCCTTCTACAGCGACGTCGGCGTACGCAGAACGAATGGTGAAGGACGGTGGCGAGTCCAGGAAATGATGCCCGACCAAGCCGCCGACATCATCGTTCCCCAGAACCGTCCCCCCTGAGACGAAGACGTTCTCGACAGTGGCGCCGGTCGACAGCGCTCCGACCAGAGCACCGGTTTGATCCGGACCGGTGATGTCGACGTTGGTCAGCCCGACGTTCCGGATCTCGGCTCCGCTTCCCACGGACCCGAAGAGTCCCGTGGGGTCGGAACTTTCGTTCAGCGTGGTGTCGATGTACAGGCCATCGATCGTGTGACCGCGGCCGTCGAAAGTTCCCGTGAAGGGTGTGAATCCAAAATCCGGATCGCCGATCGGGTCGAAACCGGCGCCGAAATCCCAATTGGCGGTGCCGCTCGCATCGATGTCGTTGGCCAGCGCGAAGCTCGCCGTGTCGTAGGTGGCAGAGTTGATCCCCTGCAGGCCGTACACATCGGCAACGAGGAAGGGGTTGTTGCTCACCCCGGTCCCGCCGACGCTGCGCCGGAACGACGCGCTTTCCGAGACGAAGAAGTCCGTCGCGCCGAAGGCCGGCAAATTCGGGCCCTCCTGGACCCAATTGCCCGAGAAGAGCTCGAAGGTGCCGACGCTGACGGCCGCTGTGGCGCTCACGTCGCCCCCCGCCGTGATCGACAAGCCGCCCGCGTCTGCCGTGATCGCACCATTGATGAAGACGTCGTTATCGGCATTCAGCGTCAGGAGATTTGCGCTGCCCCATGACAGTGGAACGGCGACGGTGATGTTGCCTGCGTCGCTTCCGCCGCTGAAATCCTGGGTGTTCACCGCCACGTTCGACAAGCCGAGCTGGGTCTGCAGCACCGTGGCGTTCAGGATCGAGGGCGTGTCGGTCGGGAAGAAGTCCGCATCCCCGGACCCGAAGTCGATGATGTTCTGATTGGCCTCGTTCGAGATGAGAACGTCGATCGGATCGAGCAGCAGCATTCCCGCTGCGCCGACGGGTGCGCGTAGGTCCACCTTGCCGGCGAAGGCCAGGTGCTGCTTGCCCGAGACCTCGGCGAATCCGCCGTCGCCTCCTTCTGGCCCGCCGCGCGCGCTGATCTGGCCCTGGAAGATCGTCAGCCGGTCCGACCAGACGATGACGCGGCCGCCATTGCCGCGGGACAGCGCGTCGGCCGCGATCCGCGTTCCCGCATCGGCCGCGTTCCTGTCGGCGCGGGCCAAGTCGCCGCCGCCCTTATAGTCGCCGCCGATGCGGATCAGGCCGCCGCCGTCGCGGCCGCTGGCGTCGAGAACCGCGCCGGTCAGCCGGACATCGGCGCCCGTGACGGTGATGGCGCCGCCTCTCTGAAGTGCCGCCTCGGGCCGCGCCTGCGGCACGGGTGAGGTCGCCAGCGCCAGGCTGTCGGGTACCAGGGTCTCTGGCCGAGGCTCTCGGGCGCGCTGGCGTCGAGCCGGCCCGAGACCTCGACCCTGCCGCCGTCGCCGCCGCCGAGAACGATGGCGCCCGACTGGCCGCTGACCGTGCGGGCCTCGGCGACGCCCGAGAGATTCACGGCATAGCGCGCCGCCTGGCGCGCCGTCGCGGCGCTGATCTCGATGCGACCGCCATCGGCCGAGAGGCGGCCGCCCGCCCGGATCAGCGCCTCCGCCGTGGCGCTGTCAGATGGCACCGCGACCGACAGGAAGCCGTCGCCCGAGACGTCGAGCGTCATCATCTCGCCGGCGCCGAGGCCGATCTTGCCGAGCGGCACGCTGATCGTGCCGGTGTTCTCGACCTCGCCGCCGAGCAGCGCCGCATAGCCGCCGGGCCCGATCTGGACCGTTCCGTGGTTTTCGACCTTTGCCGACTGGCCACCGCCGCTGAACTCGTAGCGTCCGCCGAGGAAATCATCGTCCTTGATGTCGAGCGTCGAGGCTACGAAGCCGCCGGCCTGCACCTTGCCGCTCGGCGTGATCGCGATGCCGTTTGGATTGACGAGGAACACCTGGCCATTGGCGTTCAGCTGCCCGGCGATGGTCGACGGCGTCTGCCCGGTGACCCGGTTCAGGATCGCCGACGAAGCCGAGGGCTGCTGGATGTCGACGCGCGCCGTCTCGCCGATCGAGAATCCCTTCCAGGAGACGATGGCGCTGTTCGTCGACTGGCGCAGTTCCATCCGGCCGGCCGACGGAGTGGTGATGCCGACCGAGCCATGCGTCACGCTCGCCCCCGTCGGCAGCTCCTGTGCGCCAAGCGGCGGCACCGCCAGCCCGGTCAGCCCCGCCATTCCCGTCAGCGCCGTCCCTGCGAGGAGGAGATGTCTCAGAACTTTCTGTTCCTTGTGCATGATCGGCCCATTCAAGGGGTGGTAGTCGGGGCTAGAACGTGAACCCGCCCACGATCGTGAAGCGATTTTCGTCCGGGAAGTCGTCGCTGCGGAAGGCACGGCCGAACTCGACCGTCAGCGACGCCCCCGAAAAGGCCGGGTCGATGACGGTCGTCAAATCGAGACCGATGCCGAGGGAGGCGACGCGCGTGTTGTCGTCCTCGAAGGCCGTTGGCTCGGCCAGGAAAAGTTGGCCAAAGGCGCCGAAGACGTAAGGCGTGATCTGCATCGGCGGCAGCATCGGGGCCGAGAACGGCCAAGGCGACAGGGCGTCGGCGCGCAGGACATAGCCGCTGTCTCCGGCGAGCGTGCCGGCGTCGAAGGTTGAGAGCTCCTGGAACGAGGCGATCCCGATCTGCTCGCTCTGCGGCAGCGGCTCGCCGAACGAGCTCTGGCCGCGGCCGAGCAGCACATAGGCGAAATGCTCGAGCGGCTGCTGCGAATAGCTGGCGGCGAGATCGAACTTGGTGAAATCGGCATCCGCCCCGAAGCGCGAGAGCGGCAGCTCGTCGGTCGCATCGTCGGCGGAGCGAGCGCCGAAGCTGTCGAGGCCCTGCGAGAGAACCCCGCCCAGCCGGGCGACCGCGCCCGACTCTCGCTGCCAGCTGCCGTCCGTGGCAAGCCGCAATATGCGCAGCTTGTCCTCCGAGAGCGGCACGTTCTGGTCGTCGGGCAGGATGACGCTGAACTCGTTCGACGTCGCGTCGAAGATCAGCTGGCTGTTGATGTTCAACGTCCTTGAGCGGATCCAGGGGTACTGCAAACGCAGGGACAGGCGCTGGTATTTGCTCGGGGTCTCGAAGCCGTTGTCGTATTCGGGCGTCGTGTTGCTCTGGACGGCCTCGACGTTGAAGGCGAGCCCGTCGGTGCCGATCGGCAGGACGACGCCGCCGCCGACGCTGCGCATCCTGGGGAACTCGTCGAAGAGGCCGCCGGTGTCGTCGTCGGTGAACTGCGGATTGCCCGTGAACCGGAAATAGATCAGCTCGCCCAGGTGCAGGACGCTGTTCGCCTCCAGCCCCGCCGAGACGGCCCATGTCCCGAGCTCGTCCGACAGCGTGTTGTCGAAGCCGACGCTGCCCGTGATCGGCCGGTACTGCGCATCGAGCGTGATGACGGTGCTGCCCGGCTCCGTTCCCGGCGAGAGGGCCGAGGTCAGCGCGACGCCCGCCGTGTCGCCGGCCAGCAGCAGCTGCCGTTCGATCGCGCTCAGCGTCAGCCCCGGCTGACGGATCAGCGGACGCATGACCTGCTCGATGCGCGAGCGCACGGCCGGCGGCAGGTTCTGCAGATCGACGCGCTCGACGAAGCCGCTCACGACGACGACCCGCAGCTGTCCGCCGTCCTTGAGCGTCTGCTCGGGGATGACGACGCGGTTCAGCACGAAGCCCGCCTGCGCGTATGCCGTCTCGAGCTCCTGCGCGGCCGCGAAGATCTCGGTCAGCGGCACGGGACGGCCTACCAGCCGCTGCTCGAAGGCGCGGTTGGCCTGCTCCATCTGCGGCAGCGCGCCGTCGATCGTCACGCCCGTGATCGTCACCGAAAAGCGCTCGGCGCCGGCGGGCGCTTCCAGCCCGGGCCGCCCCGAAAAGACCAGGGTTCCCTCCAGCCCCTGCAGCGGTGCCCGCTCGGGGCGGAGCGTCGGCGGCGTCAGCTGGCTCGCGGTCTGTGCCGAGGCGAGTTCAGCCGAAAGCCCGATCAGCGCGAGCAGAAAAAATGCGAGGCGATGGCCGACCGGCGCAAGAAACATGAGCGGCCGCGCCGCTTGAAAAAGCGAGAGAGCCCGGCCGCGCAATCCCCTGCCCCCCAAGTAGATTGGCCTTTACGGTCGCATGAACGCTAACACCGCAGCGTCGGCCCCGCAATGACGGACGGCAGACGATGTTGACCGAGCTGTCGCCAAGCTCGTTGAGCTTGATGACCGGTGCCGGCTCGTCGAGCACCAGAGGATGCGCCTCCGCCGTCTCGCGCATCACGCGGATGGCGTCGTCGACCGAGTTGTCATACGAGATGCCGAAGACGAGATCGACGCGTGCGCTCGGCGACCAGCTCGGTCAGCATTTCGCGGGCGGCATCCTCATCGCCATTTGCCCAGGCCCTTCGTGCACGCTGGAGCCGCTGGCGACAAATCCGCGGAACTCGGCGAAGCTTTGAGGGGATTTGGTGGCGGGGGTGGGACTCGAACCCACGACCTCGGGATTATGAGTCCCGCGCTCTAACCAGCTGAGCTACCCAGCCGCCCGATGGAGGCGCGAGATAAGCCCGCCCGGGCGCGCGGTCAAGCGCGATGCCCGCGGCCGTTCCCCCCGCTATGCCCCGGTCAGGCGCCGTTCGCGCGGCCACCGCCTTGCCAGGGCCGCCGCCGTCCGCAGCAAGGGCCAAGCCTCGCAGGGTGGGAGTCAACCCCAACCGCCCCGGAGCGAGCCCGGCCGGCCGGGTGCCCCACTCCCCCGCGCGTCCGAGAGCACGCTCCGCGGTCTCATCGCGAAACGCCCGCCACCGACCGCCCATCCTCCGCGAGGAGGCACAGGAGGTCTCGAAGAGCGACGACGGCGCGCCCAGAGATCGAGCCGCTGGGCTGACGCCGGAGACCGTCCCCCCGGAAAGCCGGGTTGCGGGCCGCCATGCTGCGATATCCCGCTCGCGGATGATCTACTGCTGCTCGACTTCGAGAACATAGGCCGTCGTCGGGATCTCGTTACTGACGGCGCGCGCGACGACGGGGTCGATCTCGCCGGGGTCGAACGTGCCCGTCTCGCGCAGGGCCCTGCGGATGTCGACCCGTCGGCCGAGATAGCGCATCAGCACGCGGGAGGCGCCGGGCTGGCGGCCGCGCCGCACGGGACCGCCGGTCTGGATGCCGAGCAGGTCGCCGACGTTGACGCGGTACGAGGGGTAGAGCGTCATCTGCGTGATCGAGCTCTGCATCAGCGTCTCGTACTCGACGATGTAGATGCGATTGGCGAGCAGGAACGCCGCGCCGGCATATTTGGCGACGCGGTGCACGGGCTCGCCCTCCCGGACCCGGGCGCGCTCGATGTTCTTCCACAGGAAGCGGCCGTCCACGACGCGATGCTGGCGAGCGAGCGGGTGATCCGCCCCGGCCGCCCGAACGAGTAGAAGTAGCGATAGTAGAAGCCGACATAGCGGTCGAGCGGCGCGCTCGCGCGAAAGAGCTGCTCGGCATGGCGATAAATCTCGGGCAGCTCGCCATGTCTCGCGGGCTGGCGGCGCAGCGAGACGAGCTCGCGGAACTGCAGGGGCTCGGACAGGATCTCGGCCTCGGTGACGCCCCAGAAGTCGCAGATCCGGCGCATGGTGTGGCGCGACGGGCGCGACGCACCGGCGAGGTACTTGTTGAACTGCTGCCGGTTGATCCCCAGCCGTCGGCAAACCTCGGCGATGGACGGGTGAAAGCCGCAGAGGCAGGCGAGGTTCCGGGCGAAGGCATCTGGCATCCGCCATTCGCTAGTTGACGCGAGAATCTTGTCAAGCCGCGAAGGGCAGCGAAATTGCGGCCAGTGTGGATATCCGCGTTCCATGCGTGCCTTCTGGAGGGACGCATGAACATCGTCGGGAACCATCCGCTGCCTGTCCGGCAAGTCGAGCATACATATGTCACCATGCCGGATGGCTGCCGCCTAGGCGCGCGGATCTGGATGCCCGAGGGGGCCGAAGGGGCGCCGGTCCCGGCGATCCTGGAATACCTGCCCTATCGCAAGAACGACCTGACATTGAGGCGCGACGCCATGGCGGCGCCCTATATCGCCGGGCGCGGCTATGCCTATGTGCGCATCGACCTGCGCGGCTCGGGCGATTCCGAGGGCCTGATGCTGGACGAGTACCTGGCCCAGGAGCTGCAGGACGGCGTCGACGCCATCGCCTGGATCGCCGCCCAGCCCTGGTGCGACGGCACTGTCGGCATGGTCGGCATCTCGTGGGGCGGGTTCAACGGCCTGCAGGTCGCGGCGCTGCGGCCGCCGGCGCTGAAGGCGGTGATCACGCTCTGCTCGACCGACGACCGGTATGCTGACGACGTGCACTACATGGGCGGCGCGCTGCTGGTCGACAATCTCGCCTGGGCGTCGCAGATGTTCTGGCGCAACAGCCTGCCGCCCGAGCCGCGCAACCGTCCCGAGGACTGGCGCGAGCTGTGGAAGCAGCGCCTGCAGGGCAGCGGGCTCTGGCTCAAGAACTGGCTCGAGCACCAGACCCGCGACGATTTCTGGAAGCACGGCTCGGTCTGCGAGGACTTCTCGCGCATCGCCGTGCCCGTCTATGCGGTCGGCGGCTGGGCGGATGGCTATTGCCGCGCCGTGTTCCGGTTGATGGAGGGCCTGTCGGGGCCGCGCAAGGGGCTGGTCGGCCCCTGGGCGCACGCCTATCCGCACATCGCGAGCCCCGGGCCCACGATCGGCTTCCTGCAGGAGTCGCTGCGCTGGTGGGACCACTGGCTGAAGGGCCGCGACACCGGCATCATGGACGAGCCCATGTTGCGCCTCTTCATGCAGGAGCCGGCGCGGCCGCAGACGAGCTATGCCAGCCGAGACGGCCGCTGGGTCGCCGAGCCGGCCTGGCCGTCGCCGAACGTGGCGCGCACGCCCTTTGCCCTGACGCCGACCGGCGGGCTGGAGCGTGCGGCGGCCGGCGGTGCCGCTGCGGGGCCTGACGCAGCACTCGCCGTGCGCTCGCCTCTGGGCGTCGGCATGGCGGCCGGCAAGTGGTGCTCCTATGGCGCGCCGGGCGACCAGCCGGCCGACCAGCGGGGCGAGGACGGGGGCAGCCTGGTCTTCCAGACCGCGCCCCTCGCCCAGCCGCTCGAGATCGCCGGCGACCCGGTGATGGAGCTTCGGATCGCGGCCGACCGGCCCGTCGCCCAGGTGGCGGTGCGCCTGGTCGACGTGCATCCCGACGGCGCCGCCACCCGCGTCAGCTTCGGCGTGCTGAACCTGACGCATCGTGACGGCCACGAGCGGCCCCAACCGATGCCGCCCGGCGAGCCTTGCACCGTCCGCGTGCCGATGAAGCATGTCGCGCAGCGCTTCGCGCCGGGGCATCGCATCAGGATCGCGATCTCGAGCAGCTATTTCCCGATCATCTGGCCGGCGCCCGAGCCCGTGACGCTGACCATCCACACCGACGGCAGCCATCTCGAGCTGCCGATCCGCAGCGCCGGCCGGGACGACGAGCGGCTGGAGCCGTTCCCGGCGCCGGAAGCCGCGCCGCCGCTGGCCGTGGAGGAGCTGTCCCCGGCCGAGATCCGCGCCCATGTCACCGAGGACCTGATCGGCGGCCGCAAGACGCTGGAGGTCGTCGAGGCCTCGGGCATTCACCGCCTCGTCGACAACGACCTGACCGTCGCCAAGGTCGGGCGCGAGCGCTATGGAACAGACGCGGACGACCCGGCGGGCGTCAGCGGCGAGGTCGACTGGACGGTCGAGCTCTCGCGCGGCGACTGGCGCATCCGGTCGCTGACCGAGACGAAGCTCACCTCGGACGCCCGGACCTTCCGCATCCGCGCCCGGCTGCGTGCCTGGGAGGGCGACGACCTTGTGCACGAGCAGGAATGGGACGAGACGATCCCGAGGCATCTGGTGTGAGCGCACCATGCCGGCGCCGTCGCGGCGGGCCGCGGCCCGCGCACGCCGGCACCGACCACCGACAAGAGCAACAGGGGGTTTGACAATGAAGGGCTTGCAATCGACGCGGCGGGGGTTCCTCGCAGGGACGGCCGCGATCGGCGCGGCGGGCATCGCGGGACTGCCGCGCTGGGCCATGGCCCAGGAGCGGGTGCTGCGCCTGCGCTTCGACGGCGACAACAGCATCCTCGATCCCGGCTACATGGTCGGCGGCACCGAAGTCGAGAGCCAGAAGCAGTGCCTGCCCTTCCTGACGGAATACGTCATCAAGGACGGCACCCTCTCCTGGCAGCCGACCTACTACGTGAAAAAGGTCGAGCAGCGCGACCCGACGCATATCGACTTCGAGCTCGTCGACTTTCTCCAGTGGAGCGATGGCCATGGCCCGGTGACGGCGGCGGACGTCAAGTATTCGTTCGAGCGCATGAAGGGGACCGACTGGGGCGGCTATTACGATGCGATGGACCATGTCGAGGTCACCGGCGACCGGACCGGGACCATCGTGCTCTCGCAGCCCTTCGCGCCCTTCATCCTGGTCACGCTCTGCCACGGCACGGGCGCGATCCTCAGCGAAAAGGCGATGAAGGAGGTCGGCGAGAAGTTCACGACCGAATTCCCGGCGATCGCGGGCCCCTACACCTACGAGCAGATACCGGGCCAGCGGACGATCTTCCGCCTGAACCCGGACTGGAAGGGGCCCAAGCCCGATTTCGAGCGCGTCGACTGCAACATCATCACCGAGGTCAAGGCGGCCGAGCTGGCCTTCGAGGCGGGCGAGCTCGACTGCACCGAGATCGGCGCCGACACGCTGGCCCGCTACAAGGCCGAGCTGCCCCCGGACGCGGCGCTGACTGTCGCGGGCGAGCTGCAGTACATGTGGATGGGCATGAACACCGACCATCCCAAGCTGCAGGACAAGAACGTCCGCCGGGCCATCCAGCACGCTGTCGACGTCGACGCCATCCTTCAGGGCGCCTATTCCGGCACGACGGCCAAGTCGAACGGCATCGTCTGCCCGGGGCTGGTCGGGCACCGCGACGCGACGAAGTACTACAGCTACGACCCCGACAAGGCGCGCCAGCTGCTGCAGGAGGCCGGCGTCTCGGAGCTGAGCCTGACGCTGCAGACGCTCAACAACCAGGAGCGCATGCTGACGGCGCAGATCATCCAGGCGAACCTCGCGGCCATCGGCATCACCGTCGACATCATCCCGCTGGACAGCGGTCCCTTCTGGGACGCCGGCATGGAGGACAAGGGCGACGCCTGGAAGGACATCCAGCTCCACATCATGCGCTTCAGCAGCCAGCCAGACCCGTACGAGGCGACGCAATGGTTCGTCTCGGACCAGGTCGGCGTCTGGAACTGGGAGCGCTGGACCGACCCCGAGTTCGACGCGCTCTACAAGCAGGGCATCGCCGAGAGCGACCCGGACAAGCGCGCCGAGATCTATCTGCGCATGCAGGACATCATGGAGGAGACGGGCGCGTACGTCTGGATCAACCACGAGCCCGAGCCCTATGCGCACCGCGCGTCGATCGAGATCTCGTCGGCGCCCTCGGGCGAGCTCGACTATCGCCGCTTCAAGCAGCTCTGACCGGCTGCTCCGCCAAGCCGTTCGTCGCCGCCCTGGCCGGCGGCGGCGAGCGACCGCGGCGCGCCGGCAGGGGGTGCACGGCAGGGCTGGAACCTTGGATGCCACCGAACCGCAGCGATAGCTCCTCTTCCGCCCCGGCATCCGTCCGCGGCGGCGCCGGGTGCGTGGGCCGAGCGACGTGATCCTTTATCTCGTCAAGCGGATCGGCCTCTCGCTCGCCATCGTCGTCTCGGTGGTGCTGCTCCTGTTCTCGCTCCTGCACCTGATCCCGGGCGATCCCGCCACCATCGCGCTCGGGCCGCGCGCCACGCCCGAGGTGATCGAGCGCTATCGCGACCGGATGCACCTCGACGAGCCGATCGCCGTGCAGTTCCTGCTCTTTGCCGGCAACGTCGCTGCAGGGCGATCTCGGCACGGACGTCTTCTCTGGCCGCAGCGTCGGCCTCATTGTCTGGGAGCAGCTGGGCTTCACGCTTGCGCTGGTCTTCGCCGGTCTCGGCTGGGCGGTGCTGCTTGGCATTCCGCTCGGCGTGCTCGCGGCGGTGCGGCCCGACAGCTGGTACGACCGCGTCACCGGCGTGATCTCGGTCGCGACCATCGCGGTCCCGTCGTTCCTGGTCTCGATCTGGGCGATCCTGATCTTCTCGATCTGGCTCGGCTGGCTGCCGGCGATCGGCGCGGGCGAGCCGGGCGACACGCTCGACCAGCTCTCGCATCTGATGCTGCCCGCCTTCGCGGTCGGCCTCGGCTGGGTCGGCTATCTCGCGCGGATGGTGCGCGCCTCGATGCTCGAGGTGATGGGCGAGAGCTATATCCGCGCGGCGCATGCCCTCGGCGTCCACCCGCGCAAGGTCGTCTTCCGCTACGGCTTGCGCGTCGCGATCCTGCCGACGATCACCCTGATCGGCCTCGGCTTCAGCGGGCTCCTCTCGGGCGTGGTGTTCGCCGAGGTGATCTTCGCCAGGCCCGGCGTGGGCAAGCTGATCTACGACACGGTCCTCAACCGCAACTTCCCCGTCGTCCAGGGCGCCGTCATCGTCATCACGTCGCTCTACCTGATCATCACCCTGGTCTCGGACCTCGTCGTCGCCCTGCTCGACCCCCGTGTCCGCGAATCCCTCTGACGCCGGCCCGGCCGCGGCGCCGGAAACGGCCGTCCGCGAGCGCGCGGCGCAGCTGCGGCGCTTCCTGCGCAACTGGCAGGGCGTCTTCGGCCTCCTGCTCGTGCTGCTCTTCTTCGCCAGCGCGCTGCTCGCCCCCTGGATCGCCCCCTACGACCCCGCCGCGATGGACATCCCGGACCGTCTGTCGGGGCCGAGCTGGGCGCACCTCGCCGGCACGGACCAGCTCGGCCGCGACACCTTCTCGCGCGTGCTCTGGGGCGGGCGCATCGCGCTCCAGGTCGCCGCGATCGGCGTGTCGGTGTCGCTCGGCGTGGGCCTCGTCCTCGGCATGCTCGCGGGCTATGGCCCGCGCTGGCTCGACAACCTGCTGCTCCTCGTCTTCGACGCCGTCCGCGCCTTCCCGACCATCGTTCTCGCCATGGCGACGGTGGCGCTGGTCGGCCCCAGCCTGGGGCTGGTCCTGGCAGTGGTGATCGTCACCCTGATCCCGCAATACGCCCGGATGGCGCGGACAGCGACGCTCGCGATCCGCAACACCGAGTTCATCCTGGCCGAGCGCTCGCTCGGCGCGCGCATGCCGCGCATTCTGGCGCTGCACGTCCTGCCGAACGTCATGGGGCCGCTCCTCATCCTCGCCGCCATGGACGTGCCGGTCGTCGTCACCATCGAGGCGGGGCTCAGCTTCCTCGGCCTCGGCGTCCGGCCGCCGCAGGCGAGCTGGGGCACCATCCTCAACGAAGGCTATCTGGTGATCCGCGACACGCCCTGGCTGGTCGTTGCCGGCGGCATCCCGCTGGTACTCACGACGCTGGGGTTCACCTTCCTCGGCGAGGCGCTGCGCGACGTGCTCGACCCGCGGCTGCGGCGGGGACGCTGAGGGTGGACGCGCTCCTCGAGATCCGCGACCTGGCGGTCGACTTCGCGACAAGCCGCGGGCGGGTGCATGCGCTGCGCGGCGTCAGCCTCGCCGCGCGCCGGGGCCGCATCCTCGGCATCGTCGGCGAGAGCGGCTCGGGCAAGAGCACCGTCCTCTGGTCCATCCTGCGGCTCCTGTCGGGCAATGCGACGGTGCGCTCGGGCTCGGTCCGGCTCGAGGGCCGCGACCTGCTCGCCCTGCCGGAACGCGAGCTGCGGGCCTTGCGCGGAGAGCGCGTCTCGACGGTCTTCCAGGATCCCATGACGTCGCAGATCCCGGTGCTGACCTATGGCCAGCAGATGCTCGACGTGCTCGACCGCCGCCCGGACACCCGCGCGGCAAAGCGGCGGACCGCGATCGAGGCGATGCGCCGTGTCGGCATTCCAGATCCGGAGCTGCGGGTCGACCAGTACCCGCACCAGTTCAGCGGCGGCATGCGCCAGCGCGCCGGCATCGCCATGGCGATGATGACCGAGCCGGCGCTGCTGCTGGCCGACGAGCCGACCACGGCGCTCGATGTCACGACCGAGGCGCAGATCATCCGCCTGATCCGCGAGCTGCAGCGCGAGCTGCACGCCACCGCGATCGTCGTCTCGCACAATCTCGGCCTGATCGCCGAGCTCTGCGACGACGTGGCGGTGATGTATGCGGGCGAGGTCGTCGAGCAGGGCGAGGTCCGCGCCATCTTTCACGGCGCGAGCCATCCCTACACGCGCGCGCTCCTCGAATGCGATCCCGCCCGCATCGTCGAGACGACCCGCCGCCTGCCCGTGATACCGGGCGAGGTCCCCGACCTGACGGCGCCGCCGCCGGGCTGCGTCTTTGCCGGCCGCTGCCCACGGGCGTTGCCGGTCTGCGGCGAGGTCAAGCCCGCCGACCACTTGTCCCGCACAGGCACGGTCGCGCGCTGTCACCTCGTCGCCGGCGCGCATGCCGACCCGGACTGGCCGCCGCCGACCGGGGTCGCCACCGTACCGCGCGGCTCGGCTTCCGCCGAAAGGCCGGCCACGGATGCGCCCGTCCGGGACGCGCTTCTCGAGGTGAGCGACCTCCATGTGCGGTTCTCGACGGGCGGCGGCCTCCGCGTCGGCAAGCCGCGCTTTGTCGAGGCCGTCGCCGGCGTCTCGCTGCGCCTCGAGCCCGGGCGCACGCTGGGCCTCGTCGGCGAGAGCGGCTCGGGCAAGACGACGCTCGGGCGGACGATCCTGAATCTTTTGCCGGCGCAGTCGGGCGGCGTGCGCTTCGAGGGGCGCGAGATCCTGGGCCTGCCAGAGCGGCGCTTCCGTCCGCTACGCCGGGACATGGCGATGATGTTCCAGGACCCGATCGGCTCGCTCAGCCCGCGCCGCACCGTCCGCGCGCTGATCACCGAGCCCTTCGCCATCCATGGACTCGCCGGCCGCGACCTCGACCGCGAGGCCGAGCGGCTCTGCGACATCGTCCGCTTCCCGCGCGCCTTCCTCTCGCGCTATCCGCACGAGCTCTCCGGCGGCCAGGCCCGCCGCGTCGGCGTCGCCCGGGCGCTGGCGCTCGAGCCGAAACTGGTGATCGCCGACGAGCCGACCGCCGGCCTCGACGTCTCGGTGCAGGGCGAGGTCCTGAACCTGATGGGCGAGCTGCAGGCGGAGAAGGGCCTGAGCTACCTCCTGATCACCCACAACCTCGCCGTCATCCGCCATGTCAGCGACCGGCTGGCGATCATGTATCTCGGCCGCATCGTCGAGGAGGGTCCGACCGACGCCGTCTTCGGCGCGCCGGCGCACCCTTACACGCACGCGCTCGTCAACGGCGTTCCGCAGCCCGATCCCGACCATCGCGCCGCGCCGGCCGCAATCCTGGGCGAAGTCCCGAGCCTCGCCCGGCGCCCGGCGGGGTGCGAGTTCCACCCGCGCTGCCCCTTCGTGCGCGAGCGCTGCCGATCCGACCCGCCGGCCCCGCGCGCCGACCGGACCGGCCGCACCTTCCGCTGCCACTTCCCGCTTCACGAGACCTGGTGAGCGAAGCCCTTTTGGAGAAATCCAGATCGGTCAGAGACCAAGCATGGCTTGCGCGCGTGCAAGCCATCGGGCGCGCGCCTCGGCGTGCGGCATTCACCGCCAGAAGGCGGGGGTCAGCAGCACCAGCACGCTCATGAATTCGAGGCGGCCGAGCAGCATGGCGAGCGAGAGGAGCCATTTCGCGGCGTCGGGCAGCGGCGCGAAATTGCCCGCCGGGCCGATGACCGGCCCGAGACCGGGGCCGACATTGGTCACGGTGGCGATCGGCGCCGTCAGCGCGGTCACGAAGTCGAGGCCCATCAGCGAGAGCAGGATGGCGACGATGCCGAGCGTGACGAGGTAGATGAACAGGAACGCCATGATCGACGAGACGATCTCGGGGCCGACCGGGCGGCCCTGATAGCGCATCGTGAAGACGCCGTGCGGGCTGCGCATCCGACGCATCTGGACGACCAGCGTGCTGAACAGCACCTGCAGCCGGAAGACCTTGGCGCCGCCGGCCGTCGACCCCGAGCAGGCCCCGATCATCGCGACGATGAAGATGACGGTGACACCGAGACTGGTCCACTTGCCGTAATCGAGGCTCGCAAAACCCGTCGTCGTGATGACCGATGTCACGTTGAAGAGCGCCGCGCGGATCGCCGGCTCGATGGCCGCGCCGCGCCAGATCTCGGCCGCCGCCACGATCCCTGCGGCGACCAGCACGATGCCGACAAAGGACCGGATCTGCGTGTCGCGCAGCAGCGGCCGGTGACGGCCGTGGCTGAGCTCGACGAAGCGGATGAAGGGCAGGCCGCCGAGCGCCATGAACAGGATGGCGGCATATTGCGTGGCCGGGCCGAACCCGCCGAACGACGTGTCGTAATTCGCGTAGCCGCCCGTCGAGAGCGTCGTCATCGCGTGGCAGATGGCGTCGAAGGTGCCCATGCCCGTCGCCGAGAAGGCGAGCGCGCACAGCACCGTCAGCGTCACGTAGAGGACGAGCAGATCGCCCGCGATCTGGGTCGCGCGCGGGATGACCTCGCCCGAGATGTCGAGGCTGACCGCGTGGAAGAACTGCATCCCGCCGACGCGCATGGCAGGCAGGAAGATGATCGCGACGATGACGATGCCGAGCCCGCCGAACCACTGCAGCAGCGCCCGCCAGAGCAGCATGCCGCGCGGCATCGCGTCGAGCCCGGTGAAGACGGTCGACCCGGTGGTCGTCATGCCCGACATCGCCTCGAAATAGGCGTCGGTGTAGTCGACGAGCGGCGCGCCGAAGACGAAGGGCAGCGCGCCGAAGGCGGGCAGGATCGCCCAGACGGCGACCGTCAGCATGAAGGCTTGCGGCCGGGCCAGGCCGCCCGTCCAATGCTGCCGGGTGAGCAGCGCCAGCGAGGCCCCGGCCGCGATCGTCAGCAGCGCCGAGATCAGCATCCCTTCGGCGTTGCCGTTGCCGTCGGCCATGTCGACGGCGAAGGGCACGAGCATGGTGGCGCCGAGCACGGCGATGTGCATGCCCATCAGCCGCGTCACGGGCTGGAGGCGATAGCCGGCGCGGTCGCGGGCGACTTCGCCCCGGGCGGAGCCCTGCTCGCGCAGGCCAAGGGGCTCCGAAGGCGAGGCGCGGTTCACCTCAGCGCCGCCAGAAGACCGGTGCGAGCAGCACGAGCACGCTCAGGAATTCGAGCCGGCCGAGCAGCATGCCGGCCGAGAGCAGCCACTTCGCCTCGGCCGAGAGCGGGGCGTAGTTGCCGGCCGGGCCGATGATGGGCCCGAGCCCGGGCCCGACATTGCAGAGCGCCGCGATCGAACCCGAGAGCGCCGTGACAACGTCGAGGCCCATCAGCGACAGCAGGATGGCCCAGATCCCGAGCGAGCAGAGAAAGACGAAGAAGAACGCCATGATCGAAGAGACGACCTCGGGCTCGACCGGGCGCCCCTGGTAGCGCAGGGTGAAGACGCCGTGCGGCGAGCGCATCCGGCCGAACTGGGTGCGCAGGGTCTCGAACAGGATCTGGTAGCGGAACACCTTGGCCGAGCACGAGGTCGACCCCGCGCAGCCGCCGATCAGCGGAACGATCAGGAACAGCGCCACGGGAAAGCCGCCCCAGGCGTTGTAGTCGTCCGAGGCGAAACCGGTGCCCGTCATGACCGAGGTCACGTTGAAGAGCGACTCGCGGATCGCCTCCGCGGGGGGGACCCTCGATCCGATCACCAGCCATGCCGCGATCGCGCCGCTGACGGCCAGTATGACGACCATGAACGCGCGGATCTGGCTGTCGCGAAGAAGGCCGCGGGCGCTGCCCCTGCCGAGCTGGATGAAGCGGACGAACGGCCATGCCGCGAGCCACATGAACACGATCCCGACATAATGCGCGGACGCCGAGAACTCGGCGAAGCCGCTGTCCCGCGTCCCCATGCCGCCTGTCGAGACCGTCGTCATCGTGTGGCAGATCGCTTCGAAGGGCGCCATCCCGGCCGCAGCGTATCCTGCGAAGCAGCCGAGCGTCAGGGCCAGATAGATCCAAATCAGCTGGCGGGCGACTTCGGAGGCGCGCGGCAGGATGTCGCCGGAGATGTCGAAGGCCTCGGACTGGAAGAACTGCATGCCGCCGATCTTCATCGCGGGCAGGAACACCATGGCGACGATCACGATCCCCAAGCCCCCATACCACTGCATCATGGCGCGCCAGAGCAGCATGCCGCGCGGTTTTTGCTCGAGCTCGGTGAAGACGGTCGCGCCGGTGGTCGTCACCCCGGACATCGCCTCGAAAAAGGCGTCGGTATAGCCGGCGAACGGCGCGCCGAAGACGAAGGGCAGCGCACCGAAAAGCGGACCGACCACCCAGATCAGCACCGTCAGCAAGAAAGCCTGCTGTCGGCTGAGCCCCTGACGCGCGCCGACATTGGCGATGGCGAGTGCGGCCCCGGCCGCGACCGTCAGCAACGCGGCGATCACCAGGCCATGCCAGTTGCGGTGGCCGTCGGCCAGGTCGAGCAGCGCCGGTACCAGCATGCTGGCGCCGAAGACCACGCTGAGCCGGCCAATGATGTCGCCGACCGGCTGGAAGCCGTGCGATGACCGGCGCCTGAGTTGTGGCGGCCGGTCAAGCATGCCATCCGAGCCGGCGAGGCCGTCGGAGCTGGTGCGTCTGCGCGCCATTTGCGCCGGTCTCGGAGCGGGGGCCGGGTCGGAGATCAGAGCCGGGCGCTCAGAACGGCACGTCCTCGGCTGCGCCGGCGGCGTCGGTGACGTAGGACGCGACGACACGCTTCTCGCCGGCCTTGTCGAAGGCCACCGTCAGCTTGTCGCCCTCGATCGCCGTGATGACGCCATAGCCGAACTTCTGGTGGAAGACGCGGTCGCCGGCCTCGAAGCGGCTGACCGCCTCGGCGTCGATCACGAGGTTGCGCGCCTCGCGCGGCTGGCCCACGCCCTTCATGCCGCGCCGCTCGCTCATGCGGCGCCAGCCGGGCGAGTTGTAGGTCGACGCGGCGACGGCGCGCTCTTCCAGCACGCTGCCGCGCGGGGTCGCTGCCGCGGCGCCGTAATTGCCGCCATAGAGGCCCGGCGGGGTCAGCACCTCGACATGGGCGGACGGCAGCTCGTCGATGAAGCGGCTGGGCATGCCCGACTGCCAGCGGCCGTACATGTGCCGGTTGGCGGCGAAACTGATCGTCACATGCGACCTGGCACGGGTCAGGCCCACATAGGCGAGGCGCCGCTCCTCCTCGAGGCCCTTCTGGCCGTTCTCGTCCATGCTGCGCTGCGAAGGGAACAGGCCGTCCTCCCATCCGGGCAGGAAGACGACGGGGAATTCCAGGCCCTTGGCGGCATGCAGCGTCATGATCGAGACCTTCTCGCCGCCATCCTCGGAATCATTGTCCATGATCAGCGCGACGTGCTCGAGAAAGCCTTGCAGGTTCTCGAACTCCTCCAGCGCCTTGACCAGCTCCTTCAGGTTCTCGAGCCGGCCAGGCGCCTCGGGCGACTTGTCGTCGAGCCACATGGCCGTGTAGCCGCTTTCGTCGAGGATCGTCTCGGCGATCGTGACATGGTTGGCTCCCTCGTCGCGGAGCGCAGCGTTCCAGCGGTCGAAATCGTCGACGAGCTTGGTCAATTCCTTGCCCGCGCGGCCCGACAGCGTGCCCTCGTCGACCGCCATCCGGCAGGCGTCGAGCAGTCCCAGCCCATGCTGGCGAGCCAATGAGTTCAGCGTCTGCAGCGCCTTGTCGCCGATGCCGCGCTTGGGCGTGTTGATGATCCGCTCGAGCGCCAGCCCGTCATCGGGCGAGACGGCGACGCGGAAATAGGCCATGGCGTCGCGGATCTCCATGCGCTCGTAGAAGCGCGGGCCGCCGATCACGCGGTAAGGCAGGCCGATCGTCAGGAACCGGTCCTCGAAGGCGCGCATCTGGAAGCTGGCGCGGACCAGGATGGCCTGCGAGTCGAGGCCGTAGGGGTCGTGGCCGCGCGTGCCGCGCTGATAGCCTTCGACCTCGTCGGCGATCCAGCGCGCCTCCTCCTCACCGTCCCAGTGGCCGATCAGACGCACCCGCTCGCCGGTATTCATCTCGGTCCACAAGGTCTTGCCAAGGCGGTCCTTGTTCGCCGCGATGACGCCCGAGGCCGCGGCCAGGATGTGCGGCGTCGAGCGGTAGTTCTGCTCGAGCCGGATGACCTGCGCGCCCTCAAAGTCCTTCTCGAACTTCAGGATGTTGCCGACCTCGGCTCCGCGCCAGCCATAGATCGACTGGTCGTCGTCGCCGACGCAGCAGATGTTCTTGTGGCTGGCGGCAAGAAGGCGCAGGAACAGGTACTGCGCGACGTTGGTGTCCTGGTACTCGTCGACGAGGATATAGCGAAACCGGTTCTGATAGTCGGCCAGCACGTCGCGATTGCTCTGCAGGATCGTCACGACATGCAGCAGCAGGTCGCCGAAGTCGACGGCGTTCAAGACGCGCAGCCGGTCCTGATAGGCCTGGTAGAGCTCGGCGCCGCGGCCGTTGGCAAAGCCGCATTCGTCCGGCGGGACGCGCCGCGGCCCCAGCGCCTTGTTCTTCCAGCGGTCGAGCATCGAGGCGAAGAGGCGCGGCGGCCAGCGCTTGGCGTCGATGTTCTCGGCGTCGAGGATCTGCTTGATGACCCGGATCTGGTCGTCGGTGTCCAGGATCGTGAAATTGCTCTTCAGATCGACAAGTTCGGCATGCCGGCGCAGCATCTTCACGCAGATCGAGTGGAAGGTGCCGAGCCAGGGCATGCCTTCGACGGCGCCGCCGATCAGGTCGGCAACGCGCAGCTTCATCTCGCGCGCCGCCTTGTTGGTGAAGGTGACGGCCAGGATCTGGCTGGGCCAGGCGCGGCGCGTGTGGATCAGGTGGGCGAGCCGGGTCGTCAGCGCCCGCGTCTTGCCGGTGCCGGCGCCGGCCAGCACGAGGACGGGGCCGTCAAGCGCCTCCACGGCCTGCATCTGCGGCGGGTTCAGCCCCTGCATGTAGGGCGGCGGCGCGGCGGCCCGCTGCGAAAGGGGCGCGTCGAACGCCTCGAAGGCGCCCTCGTCGAATTCCTGCCTGCTCATTATGGTTACCCTAACCCGCGCGGCGGGAAATGCAAAGTGCCGTTCGCGCTATGTTCGTCGCCCGGTCGAGCGCGGTTGAGGATTGCTGACTGAAAGTTGCTGCGGGGATCGGCCGTGCGTGTCGCCAGATTGCGCGATCCGCGAGGGAAGCAGCGGGCCGCCGGCGGCGGCTTGCGCGCGGGGCGGATCGCGCCATCTTAGGCCGAACAACAACAAGGGGAGACCGGACGATGTTCGGCTTGCTGAAGAAGACGTCGATGCCCAGCCGCGAGGCTGCGCTGGAGGGCCGCGCCCATCCCATCGCGACGGCCGAGACGCATTTCGTCAACGGCCGTCCGCTGAAGGGGCCGTATCCCGAGGGCAGCCAGCTGGCGATGTTCGGCATGGGCTGCTTCTGGGGCGTCGAGCGGGCGTTCTGGACGATGCCCGGCGTCTGGGTGACGGCGGTCGGCTATGCCGGCGGCTTCACGCCGAACCCGACCTATCAGGAGGTCTGCTCGGGCCGGACCGGCCATAACGAGGTGGTGCGGGTCGTCTTCGACCCGTCCAAGGCCAGCTATGACGCGCTGCTCAGGCGCTTTTGGGAGGGGCACGACCCGACCCAGGGCATGCGGCAGGGCAACGACGTCGGCACGCAGTATCGCAGCGGCATCTACGTCTACGGGCCCGAGCAAGAGGAGGCAGCCAAGCAAAGCCTGGCGGCGTTCCAGCCGCGGCTCGCGGCCGCGGGCTATGGGCCGATCACGACCGAGATCGTGGCTGCGCCCGAGTTCTACTTCGCCGAGGATTATCACCAGCAATATCTGGCGAAGAACCCGGGCGGCTATTGCGGCGTCGGCGGGACGGGCGTCAGCTGCCCGGTCGGCACGGCGGCCTGACGGGCCAGGCGTGCGCGGCGCCTCGGACGCAAAGAAAAGGGGTGGGCGCAACGCCCACCCTTTGGTCGGGACCAAGATGGCCCTGGCCGATGATCAGAAGCTGACGCGGCCGGCGCGCAGCTCCTCGACATCGAAGCGGGTCAGGCCGATGTCGTCGAGCTGGGCGTCGCTGAGGCGGCCGAGCTCGGCCAGCGTGTGGCGCCGGGCGTTCCAGGCGCGGACGACGCCGACCATCTGGTCGATCAGCCCGCCGCGGCGCTCGCCGGGCAGGTCGGCGACGCTGAGGCCGAGATCCTCGAGCTCGGAGGGTGTGAACCGACCGAGCGGCGTGGCCTGACGGCGGCCGAAGACCGCGTCGAAGGCGTCGGTCAGCGTCGAGCCGACGCGATAGATGGTGATTGCACCGAAGGGCGCGGTGCGGCGGGGCTCCATATAGGACATGGCTGCGCTCCAATTTCGAAACTAACTGGCAGCGCGACCCGCTGCCGGGATGGGCGGCAGATAGGCCCCGCCCCTGGGGTACACAAATGCCGCGTCTGCATGATCGGTATGCGGGATTTGCAAGGATCCGTTGGGACTTTCGTTACAGATGTGCCTGACGCCTAAAAGCGCATGCGCCGCGGGACTGGCTCGCGTTCCCGTTTCGTGCTAGCAGATGCGAAAACCAAGGGGCAGGCAGTGCGGGTCATCGGCTTCGATCCGGGGCTCCGGCGCACCGGCTGGGGCGTCGTCGACTGGCGCGACGGCCGGCTGGCGCATGTCGCGAACGGGGCCTGCACGACAGAGGCCGGCGCGCTTGCCGGGCGGCTGGCGGCGCTGCATGCGCAGCTCGACGCGGTGCTGGCGGCACACGCGCCCGAGACGGCGGCGGTCGAGCTGACCTTCGTCAGCAAGGACGCGGTGGCGACGCTGAAGCTGGGCCAGGCGCGGGCGATCGCGCTCTTGGTGCCGGCGCAGCGCGGGCTGGACGTGGCCGAGTACGCGCCGAACGCGGTCAAGAAGGCCGTCGTCGGCGTGGGCCACGCCGACAAGCGGCAGATCCAGCACATGGTGGCGCATCTGTTGCCCGGCGTGCGGCTGAGCGGCGCAGATGCCGCCGACGCGCTGGCGGTGGCGATCTGCCATGCCTGGACGGCCGGGAGCGGCGCGCGGCTGGCGGCGGCGGTCGGGGCCGGGCGGTGATGCGCGCGAGGGTCTGCGGGCAGATCGGTTCGGGGGACTGCTCGGCGGACGGCGGGGCGGGATGATCGGGAAAGTCACGGGCACGATCGACTACAAGGCGGACGACCACGTGCTGATCGACGCGGGCGGGGTCGGCTATGTGGTGCACTGCGCGGCCGGGACGATCGCGGCTCTGCCGGGGCCTGGCGAGGTCGCGGCGCTCTACACCGAGCACGTCGTGCGCGAGGACGCGATGCACCTCTACGGCTTCCGGACGCTGGCCGAGCGCGAATGGCACCGGCTGCTGACCTCGGTGCAGGGCGTGGGCTCGCGCGTATCGATGGCGGTGATCGACGCGCTGGGCGTCGCCGGGCTGAGCCGGGCGCTGGCGGCGGGCGACGCGGTCGCGCTGCGCCGCGCGCCAGGCGTGGGGCCGAAGCTTGCCACGCGGATCGCGAGCGAGCTCAAGGGCAAGGCGCCGGCCATGATGGCGCTGGGCGGCGGGCCGCGCGGCCAGGGCCCGGCGGGTGGCGCTCGGCGGGCCGCCCCGTCGGCGGCGACGGACCCTGGGGACGCGGCCGGCGAGAGCGAGCTCGCGGCCAGCGCCGATGCGCTCTCGGCCCTGGTCAATCTCGGCTATGACCGGATCGAGGCGGCGGCCGCGGTCGCCGAGGCGGGCGCGGCGGGCGCGATTGGCGAGGCGGCCCTGATCAAGTCGGCGCTGCGCACGCTGGGGAGGAACATCTAGGTGACGGCTTCCGGTCCTGCGCCCGATCCGACCCTGCGGCCCGAGCCGCTGGTCGACGACGCGCCAGAGCGGGCGCTGCGCCCGCAGCGGCTGGCCGAATTCATCGGCCAGGCCGAGGCGCGCGCCAATCTCGGCGTCTTCATCGAGGCGGCGCGCCGGCGCGGCGAGGCCATGGACCACCTGCTGTTCCACGGGCCCCCGGGCCTCGGCAAGACAACGCTGGCGCAGATCGTCTCGCGCGAGCTGGGGGTGAATTTCCGCATGACCTCGGGCCCCGTCATCGCGCGGCCGGGGGATCTGGCCGCCGTGCTGACCAATCTCGAGCAGCGGGACGTGCTCTTCATCGACGAGATCCATCGCCTGAGTCCCGTGGTCGAGGAGATCCTCTACCCGGCGATGGAGGATTTCGAGCTGGATCTGGTGATCGGCGAGGGGCCGGCGGCGCGCACGGTGCGCATCGACCTGGCGCCCTTCACGCTGATCGGGGCGACGACGCGCCTCGGCCTCTTGACCACGCCGCTGCGCGACCGGTTCGGCATCCCGCTGCGGCTGGAGTTCTACAAGGAGGCCGAGCTGCGCGAGATCGTGTCGCGCGCCGCCCGGCTGATGGCGCTGGAGGCCGAGCCCGACGGGCTGGCCGAGATCGCCCGTCGGGCGCGCGGCACGCCGCGCATCGCCAACCGGCTGCTGCGGCGCGTGGCTGACTTCGCGGTCGTCGAGGGCAACGGCCGGCTGACGCGCACGCTGGCGGCGCAGGCGCTCGAGCGGCTGGGGGTGGACGGGCTGGGGCTCGACGGCGCCGACCGGCGCTATCTGCAGCAGATCGCCGAGCATTACGGCGGGGGGCCCGTGGGCGTGGAGACGATGGCCGCGGCGCTGTCCGAGGCGCGCGATGCGATCGAGGAGGTGATCGAGCCCTATCTCATGCAGGCCGGCATGATCGCCCGCACGCCGCGCGGCCGCGTGCTCACGGCCGGCGCCTGGCGGCACCTGGGCCTCGAGCCGCCGCGCGCGGCGCGGCAGTCGGATCTGTTCGAGGGCAAGTAGCGGCCGCGGCTGGCGCCGCTGCGCTCGACGCAGGCTGTCACGGGGCGAGGAGCGACAAGAGGCCCGGATAGCGCGTCTCGAGCGCGTCGAAGACGCCGCTGAAGATCATCTCGATCGCGACCGCCGCGAGGACAATCGCCATGATCCGGGTGACGACGTTGATGACCGTCGGGCCGGTGGCCGCGGCGATCGGCGCCGCGAAGAGCAGGCCGAGGGCCAGGATCGCGCCGACCGCCAGCACGACGAGGCCGAGCGTGGCGATCTCGCCCGCATAGCTCAGCGGATAGGCGAAGATGATCGAGGTGGCGATCGCCCCCGGTCCGAAGGTCAGCGGGATCGCCAGCGGCACGACGGCAATGTTCCTGGCCCGCCTGCCATCTGCCACGGCCTGGGCGTCGCCCGCCGAAGGTCCCTCGGCCCGCATCATGCCGAGCGCGATGCCGAGAACGATGATGCCGCCCGCGACCCGGAGCGACGAGACGCCGATCGAGAAGGCGCGCAGGATCTCCTCGCCGAGCGTGATCGAGACGAACCCCGTCACTATGACGGCGGCGGTGACGACCAGGGCCGTGCCCCGCCGCTCGGCGGGCGTGTAGCCCTCGGTCAAGCCGAGGAAGATCGGGATCGCATATGCCGGGTTCACCAGCGCCAGCAGAGCGGCGAAGAATTTCGCGAAGATGTCCGGGTGGAACGCCGCGCCGAGATCCATCGCCAAGTTTTCCTTATAGCTCAGCTGGTGTCGAGGTCGGCCGGAGCCGCGATCTGACGGTAACCGCTCCGGCTGTTTGCGCCGACTGTTTGCGGCGATCAGGACAGGCGCCCGCGCCGCGAAGGATTGGATGTTGCCGGCATTTCAGGCAGCGAGCGCCAACGGCATGCGCTCCTGTTCTGGGATGGCATCGTCGGAGAAGTAGGTGTCGGCCGGCCATCGATTGTACTTCACGCCGGCGACGATGTTGCGCTCGGGGACGGCGATGTCGGGGATGCCGACATTGCCGATAGAGGCCTGCGCCCGCTCTTCCGGGCGGCGAGTACGGACATGAAGACGGCGCAGAGCGACAACGTCGCTGCTGCGCAGCGCGCCGCGCCTTGGCAATAGAGGTGCATGAGCCGCTTCCCCAACGGACGACTAACGCCTTCGACGTTCAGGGTTCCTCGACGAAAAGGCAAGGCCAGCAATGCCTCCTTCGCCCCGTCTCTGCGCAGTCTTTGCGCAGTCTCTGCAGCAGTCTCTGCGCGGCCGGCGATCCGTCGTGCAAGAGTGGTGGAACAGCTCTGCGAAAACCGCGACGTTGCGATTCCCTGGCTGGGCGACGAAGATCCGGGATCCAGAAACCCTGCAAGGACGGCGTCAGAGCGCCGTCGATTTTCGCTCGGCGGGGGCGGCGGGATCGGTCAGGGTGGAAGTCTCGTGCGATTTCTGCGCCTGACGCGTGCGGCCGACCTGCCATATCAGGTACAGCAGGACGTAAAGCAGGGTGAACATGAAGAGCGGAACGACGATGCTAGCCATGGGTCTTCACTGCCATAGTAAGCTTGGCCGGACGCCAGCGCCGACCACACGGGACGGGGTGACGAAGTGTTCCCGGTCTGCCTGCAAGTACGTATGATAACGACGAGGAGCGTGCCGGCATGAGGCCGCACCGGCTGACGCTTCGCGTCTATTACGAGGACACTGACTTCGGCGGCGTGGTCTATTACGCGAATTATCTCAAGTTCATCGAGCGCGGGCGGACCGAGGCGCTGCGCGGGCTGGGCGTCGACCAGCGAGCGCTTGAAGGCGGCGGGGCTCGTCTTCGTCGTCAGGCGGATGACGGCAGACTGGCTGGCGCCGGCGCGGTTCGACGACCTGCTCGAGGTCGTCACCGAGATGGCCGAGATCGGCGGCGCCTCGGTGCGCATGCGTCAAGAAGTCCGCAGGGACGCAGCCCCGCTGTTCCGGGCGGCGGTGCAGATCGCCTGCATGGACGAAGACGGCCGGCCGCGCCGGCTGTCGCCCGAGGTGCGGGCGGCCCTGGGGTCGCGCGGGGCCTGATTTCCCTCGCCCGTCGCTTTGGCCGGGGTGCAGACCAGCCCTCGCTCAGGACGCGCGGGCTCGGCGGAGCAGCCGGGCGCGACGTCTGGTCCTAGGCCACGGGGCTTGACGCGGGGACCGTTCCGGCGGAGGTGACACGCCGTTCCGGGCAGGCCAGTTCACGGACATCTCGCGCGGCCGCGCGAGACCATCGCAATTTGGCGCGGGATCGCGTATTGAGGACGAGAGGCGGCCGCGCAACAGAGCCGAAAGGGGCCGGGGCGCGCGCGAATCGGGTAGGACAGACATGACGGGCAGTATCGCCGCGATTGGGTGGGGCGTGGCCCTGGGCGCCCAGGCGGCGCTGGGCGACGGCGCGATCGCGGATGCGGTCGGCCAGGTGGATTTCTCGATCCTGGCCATGTTCGGGCGGGCGACGATCACGGTCAAGATCGTGATGATCGTCCTGATCCTGGCCTCGTTCTGGTCATGGGCGATCATCTTCGAGAAGGCGATGATGTTCACGCGGCTGCGCCGGCAATCGGTGCGCTTCGAGGAGGCGTTCTGGTCGGGCAAGCCGCTGGACGACCTGTTCGACCGCATCTCGGGCACGCCTGAGAGCCCGATCGAGCGGGTCTTCGTCGCCGGGATGACCGAATGGCGCCGGTCGTTCGGCGATGGCGGGCTGATCCCTGGCACCCAGCAGCGGGTCGAGCGGGCGATGCAGGTGGCGATCGCGCGCGAGTCAGAGGTCATCAACCGGCGGCTGCCGTTCCTGGCCTCGGTCGGCTCGACGGCGCCGTTCGTCGGGCTTTTCGGCACCGTCTGGGGCATCAAGCACAGCTTCGAGTTGATCGCGACGCAGCAGAACACCAACCTGGCAGTGGTGGCGCCCGGCATCGCCGAGGCGCTGCTGGCGACCGCGCTGGGCCTGCTGGCGGCGATCCCGGCGGTGCTGGCCTATAACCGGCTGATCGGCGAGGCGGGCAGCCTGACCGGCGGGCTCGAGAACTTTGCCGACGAGTTCTCGACGATCCTCGCCCGGCAGATCGACCGGCACCAGGTCATGGAGGACGCGTGATGGGCGCATCGGTGCAGCAGGCAGGGCGCGGCGGCGGGCGGCGGCGCGGCGGCGCGGCGGCCGCCCGGCCGATGTCCGAGATCAACGTCACGCCCTTTGTCGACGTCATGCTGGTGCTGCTGATCATCTTCATGGTGGCGGCGCCGCTCTTGACGACGGGCGTGCCGGTGAACCTGCCCAAGACGAACGCCGCGGCGCTGCCGACCGAGCAGGAGGAGCCGCTGATGCTGACGATCGACGCCGAGGGCGTGATCTACCTGCAGAAGGAGCCGCAGGACATCGCGACGCTGCCCGAGAGGCTGGCGGCGGTGCGCGAGGCACGCGGGCCGGAGGGCGGCAAGATCTATCTGCGCGCCGACAACACGCTGAGCTATGGCTACGTGCAGCAGGTTCTGGCGATGGTGCGTAACGCCAACTTCGCCTCGATCAGCATGGTGCACGACCAGCCGAGGCAGACGGAGTAGGCCTTGCGGCGCGGCGCGGCCATTTCGGGGGCGATGCATCTGGGCCTGCTCGGGCTCGCCCTGTTCGGCGCCGAGTGGTTCGGCGACCGCGAGCCCATTCCGCTCGACCTGACCGAGATCCAGATGGTGGATGGCGCCGAGCTCGACGCGCGGCTCTCGACGGCGCCGGTGGTGCGCAGCGAGGGCCCGGCCGAGATGAGCCCGCCCTCGCCGGGCGACAGCGCGCCGGCGACAGCCGTGCCGCCGGACGCGGCGGCCGAGGCGACGGCCGTCGCGGCGCTCGATCGGGCGCCGGCGCCCGAGCCGCGGCCGGACGCGCCGAAGATCAACGTGCCGCCGCCGCCGACCGAGGTTCCCTCCGAGGCGCCCGCGCCCTCGATCGCCGAGATCCCGTCGCCGGACCCGCTGGACGAGCAGGCGGCCGAGCCCGAGAGCCCGGCCTCGACCGAGCCGGTGCAGCCGCTGGCCTCGATCAAGCCGCCGGCGCCCTCGCCGCGGCCGCTGGCGCCGCCCGAGCCGGAACCCGAGGCCGAGCGCACGCCCGAGCCCGCCGAGGCGACCGTGCCGCAGCCGACCGCGCCCGAGCCGCCGAAGCCCGAGCCCGCAGCCCGCCGCCGAGCCCGAGCCCGAGGCGCTCGCGGCCGCCGAGCCCGAGGCGCCGCCGAGCCTGGCGCCGCAGCAGGCCAAGCTGCCCGTCGCCAAGCCCGCCGAGCTCGCGCGGGCGGCGCGCGCCGCCTCGCGGCCCGAGCCGCCGCCGACGCAGGCCGCCGAGGCCAAGCCCGACAAGAAGCCGGCCGAGCAGCGCGTGGCCCAGGCCGAGACCAAGCCCGCCAAGCCCGCCGGCGGCTCGAGCCGGCCGACCGCGCCGCTGAACGAGGGCGAGAAGAACGCGCTGCGGCTCGGCATCAAGAACTTCTACACCTATAGCGGCCGGCAGGATCCGTCCCTGCGCGTCACCATCCGCGTCCGCCTGAGCGAGCAGGCCGAGATCGACGGCAAGCCCGAGCTGCTGCGCGCCGAGGGCGGCGACGCAGGCTTCGCAGAACGCGCTGTTCGACCTGGCCGCCGGGCGCTGCTGCAGGCGCAGAACGCCGGCGAGTTCAAAAAGCTGCCGGCCGACAAATACGGCGCCTGGAAGGTGCTGAACGTCGTCTTCACCACCGAAAAAGGGATCGACTTCTCGTCATGACAGCGCACCGAGCACGCTTCGCCCGCCTTGCTGCCCTGCCGCTGCTGATGCTGCTGGCACTATCGGTCGCGTTGGCCGCGCGCGCCCAGACCGCGAACGAGGGCACGACGATCGTCGTCGGCGACCCGAACTTCCAGCCGATGCCGATCGCGGTGGCGGCCTTCGTCGCGCCGCCCGAGCTGGCGGGCGAGGCCGAGAACATCCGCGGCGTCGTCGAGGCGGACCTGGAGCGCTCGGGCCTGTTCCGCATCATCCCGCGCAGCGCGCATGTCGCGCGGGTGACCGATTTCAACCAGGTGCCGACCTATGCCGACTGGCGCGCGATCAACGCCCAGGCGCTGGTGACGGGGCAGGTCGCACGGTCCGGCGGACGGGCGGCTGGTGGCGCAGTACCGCGTCTTCGACACCCAGGCCGAGGAGCAGCTCGAGGGCCAGCAGATCCTCGCCGCGCCGGCCGATTGGCGCCGCGTCGGGCACAAGCTGGCCGATGGCGTCTACACCCGGCTGACGGGCGAGGGCCCCTATTTCGACAGCCGCGTCGTCTTCGTCGCCGAGAGCGGGCCGAAGGGCGACCGCACCAAGCGGCTGGCGGTCATGGACCAGGACGGCGCGAACGTGCGCTTCCTGCCGGATGCCTCGGGCCTGGTGCTGGGGCCGCGCTTTTCGCCGAACGACCAGCTGGTGCTCTACACCTCCTATCAATCGGGCCAGCCCGAGCTCTACCTCACCAACCTCGACACCAATCAGCGCGAGCGGCTGGGCGCCTTCCCCGGCATGAGCTTTTCGCCGCAGTTCTCGCCAAACGGCAACGACGTTGTCTTCAGCGTCGCCGAGGAGGGCAATGTCGACATCTGGGCGATGAACCTCGCGAACCGCTCGAAGCGCCGGCTGACGCGCGGCGCGTCGATCGAGACTTCGCCCTCCTTCTCGCCCGACGGCAGCCAGATCGTCTTCGAGTCGGACCGCGGCGGCAAGCAGCAGCTCTATGTCATGCCGGCGAGCGGCGGCGAGGGCACGCGGATCAGCTTCGGCGCCGGCAGCTATGGCGCGCCGGTCTGGTCGCCCAAGGGCGACCTGATCGCCTTCACCAAGATCCTGAGCGGGCGCTTCCACATCGGCGTCATGCGCCCCGACGGCTCGGAAGAGCGGCTGCTGACGACGAGCTTTCTCGACGAGGGGCCGACCTTTTCGCCGAACGGCCGGGTGCTGATGTTCTCGCGCGAGACGCCGGGCGCGAGCGGCACGGCGCAGGTGATGAGCATCGACGTGACCGGGCGCAACCTGCGCCGCGTCGAGACGCCGGGGGCGGCGTCCGACCCGGCCTGGTCGCCTTTGCGCGACTGACGCGCAGCGAATGGCGGGTGCGACGCCGATGCGCATGGTGTTGCAGCGGAAACTCGGCCTATTGCGCCGCGCCCGCTGCGCTGGGATACTCCCGAAAGGGGGGAGCGTGTGCCCCGCATGGGCACGGGGCTTGAGGGATAAGAGGAGCTCCAACCGATGAAGTTTTCACCGATCTTCGCTGTCATCGCGGTGGTCGCACTGGCCGGCTGCGCCGACGAGACGCCGCCGCCTGACGCGTCGGCGGGGGCCGGCGGGGCGGGGACCGGCTACGGGGCCGGCCAGCCGGCGCCGAACTCGATCGAGTACTTCAACCAGGTCGTCGGCGACCGCGTCTTCTTCGGCACCGACGAGTACACGCTCGACGGCGAGGACCAGCAGACGCTGCGCCGGCAGGCCGAATGGCTGCAGGCCAACCCGGGCACCAGTGCGACCGTCGAGGGCCATGCCGACGAGCGTGGCACGCGCGAGTACAACCTCGCCCTCGGCGCCCGCCGCGCCAACTCGGCGCGCGAGTTCCTGATCAGCCAGGGCATCGCGCCGGCCCGGCTGCAGGCGGTCTCGTACGGCAAGGAGCGGCCCGTCGCGCTTTGCTCGGACGAGAGCTGCTGGTCGCAGAACCGCCGCGCCGTCACGGTCGTCACCGGCGCGCCGACGAGCTGAGGCACGCGCCGAGCTTGGGGCGGCGCGACCTGGTTCGCGCCGTCCCGCCTGAACGCCCTCGCGGGGGAAGCCTCGAAAGGAGGCGGCAATGCGCATCGATCCCAGGCAGCGCGGGCTGGCGGCGGCGCTCGTCGCCGGAATTGGCATCGGCGGCATCGGCCTCGTCGCCGCGGCGCCCGTTGCGCAGGCGCAGTCAGGCGCCTCGTCGCAGGAGCTGCGCTACCGGCTCGACCAGCTCGACGCCGAGCTCGCCGACATTCGGGCGCGGCTGGGCGGTGGGGCGCCGGTCTCTGGCGGGGCCGCGGCCGCGCTGTCAGGCTCGCGCGTCACCGAACTCGAGGGCGAGGTGCGCCGGCTGACCGCGATGGTCGAGGAGATGCAGAACACTCAGCGGCGCGTCGCCGAGGAGGCGGCGCGCCGGTTCTCGGATATCGAATTCCGGCTGACCGAGCTCGAGGGTGGCGATGTCGGCGGGCTGCAGCCGGTGCCGCCGCTCGGCGGCGTCGGGGCGGGTCCTGCCGCCGGGCTGGGGCAAGGCCCGGTCCAGGCCGAGCAGGGGGCGCAGGTCGCAGCGGTCTCCGTTGCCGAGCAGGGCGATCTCGACCGAGCGGCGACCGATGTCCAGCAGGGCCGCTATGACCAGGCCGAGGACCGGCTGCGGCGGTTCCTGAACGACTATCCGGCGAGCCCGCTGACCGGTGACGCCTGGTACTGGCTGGGCGAGAGCCAGCTCGTGCGTGGCAATGCAGGCGAGGCGGCGCGCAGCTACCTGCGCGGCTATAACGCCGACCAGAGGGGCCCGCGCGCGGCATACAACCTCTATCGGCTGGGCGTGGCGCTGGGCCGGCTGGGCCAGGTCAACGAAGCCTGCCTGACGCTGCGCGAGGTGAGCACGCAGTTCCCCTCGGCGCCCGACAACCTGGTCGGCAAGGCCGAAGCCGAGGCCGACGCGCTGTCCTGTGGGTGAAGCCCCCGAAGGGCGCGAAAGCGATACGCCGGACGTCGCCGCCGAGGTCACGGCGTTCCTCGACTGGCTGGCGCCCGAGGGGCGTCTTGGCGTGGCCGTGTCGGGCGGAGGGGATTCGATGGCGCTGCTCGCCATCGCCGCGGCGTGGGCGCGCCGGCACGGGCGAGAACTTGCCGCCGCGACCGTCGATCATGGCCTTCGCGCCGCCAGCGCCGGCGAGGCGGCTTTCGTCGCCGCCTTCTGCAAGCGGCTGGGCATCGCGGCACGCGGTTCTGCGGGCGGGGCCGATGGCGCCCGGCAACCTGGCGGCCGCGGCGCGCGACGCACGCTATGCGCTGCTCGCCGACTGGGCGCGGGAGGCCCGCCTCGCGGCCGTCCTGCTCGGCCACACCATGGACGACCAGGCCGAGACGCTGCTGATGCGGCTGGCGCGCGGCTCGGGCGTCGAAGGGCTGTCGGGCATGGCGCCGCTGCGCGACTGGGCGGGGCGTCGCCTGGATCAGGCCGATGCTGGGGGTGCGGCGCGCCCCCGTCCGCGACTGGCTGCGGATGCGAGGCATCGCCTGGATCGACGACCCGACCAACGAGGACCCCGCTTATGACCGGGTCAAGGCGCGCCGGGCGCTGGCCGTGCTCGCACCCTTGGGGATCACGGTCGAGGGATTGGCCGAGACGGCGGCGCGCCTCCACCGCCAGCGCCGGGTGCTGCTGCGGGCGGCCTCGGACACGGCAGCCGCGGCGCTGAGCTGGGGCGCCTTCGGCGAGGCACGGCTGGCGCTGGGTCCCCTGCGCGCGACCGAGCGGGACACGAGCCTGCGCGTCTTCGCCGAGGCGCTGGTGCGGGTCGGCGGGCGCAGCTATCGCCCGCGCTTTCGCAGCGTCGAGCCGGCGCTGGCGCGGCTGCTGGCCGGCGAAGGCGGCGGCATGACGCTGGGCGGCTGCCTGGCGGTGCCGGATCTGCAGGGCGGCACGGTGCTGGTCTGCCGCGAGCCCGCCGCCGTCGCCGGGCCGGTGCCGCTGGCCCCGCCCGGCGCGGTCTGGGACGGCCGGTGGCGGATCGCCGCACCGGCCGAGGCGGGCGGGCTGCACGTCGGCGCCCTTCGGGCCGCCGGCTGCGACCGGCTGTCGCGCGAGGCCTCGGCGGGCGTGTGGCGCCCGCTGGCTGAGTGGAGCGTGGCGCCGCGGCCGGTGCGCGAGACGGTGCCGGCGGTCTATGCAACGCCCGGCTGCGCTGCCGAGGACCTGCTCGCTGTGCCGGCGGCGGCCTATGCCGCCGCCAACGCGCCCGGGAGCACCCCCGGTATCACGGCCGCGCTGGTTCGCCCGGCGGATGCGGTGCCCTGAAGGCACGGTCCGGCACCGCGAAGATCTTAACTGGCGCGCGGCACGCCCTATGTTAGTGTACAAAGCGGCGCCTTGAGGGGCCGCCATCCCTGTGATCGAGAGGCACCACATTGGGAAACGCTAAGAATCTCGTCTTCTGGGCAATTCTGATCCTGTTGATGGTCACGCTGTTCAGCGTGCTGCAGGATGGCTCGGGCGCGGGCCGCAACGGCCGGCTCTCGTTCTCGGATTTCATGCAGAAGGTCGAGAACAACGAGGTCCAGGGCGTCACGATCGACGGCGAGCAGATCGAGATCCACACGCGCGACAACCGGCGGTTCACGACCGTGCAGCCGGCCGGCGCCGACATCGTCAACGACCTGCGCCAGCACGGCGTCGAGATCAGCGTCGAGCCGCAGGAGCGCAGCTTCCTGAGCGCGATGAGCTTCTACCTGCTGCCCATGCTGCTGCTTGATCGGCTTCTGGTTCTTCATGCTGAACCGGATGCAGGGCGGCGGGCGCGGCGCCATGGGCTTTGGCAAGTCCAAGGCAAAGCTTTTGACCGAGCGCTCGGGCAAGGTGACGTTCGACGACGTCGCCGGCATCGACGAGGCCAAGGAGGAGCTCGAGGAGATCGTCGAGTTCCTCAAGGACCCGCAGAAGTACTCGCGCCTCGGCGGCAAGATCCCGAAGGGCGCGCTGCTCGTCGGGCCTCCGGGCACGGGTAAGACGCTGCTGGCCCGCGCCATCGCGGGCGAGGCGGGCGTGCCGTTCTTCACGATTTCGGGCTCGGACTTCGTCGAGATGTTCGTCGGTGTCGGCGCCAGCCGCGTGCCGCGACATGTTCGAGCAGGCCAAGAAGAACGCGCCCTGCATCGTCTTCATCGACGAGATCGATGCCGTCGGGCGCCATCGCGGCGTCGGCTATGGCGGCGGCAATGACGAGCGCGAGCAGACGCTGAACCAGCTGCTGGTCGAGATGGACGGCTTCGAGGCGAACGAGGGCGTCATCCTGATCGCCGCGACGAACCGGCCGGACGTGCTCGACCCGGCGCTGCTGCGCCCGGGCCGCTTCGACCGGCAGGTCACGGTGCCGAACCCTGACGTCAAGGGGCGCGAGAAGATCCTGCACGTGCACGCCCGCAAGGTGCCGCTGGCGCCGAATGTCGATCTGCGCGTCATCGCGCGCGGCACGCCGGGCTTCTCGGGCGCCGACCTCGCCAACCTCGTCAACGAGGCGGCGCTGGCGGCGGCGCGCGCGGACAAGCGGCTCGTGACGATGGACGATTTCGAGTACGCCAAGGACAAGGTCATGATGGGCGCCGAGCGGCGCAGCATGATCATGACCGAGGAGGAGAAGGCGCTGACGGCCTATCACGAGGCCGGCCACGCCATCGTCGGCCTGAACGTGCCCAGCCACGACCCGATCCACAAGGCGACGATCATCCCGCGCGGCCGGGCGCTGGGCATGGTGATGAGCCTGCCGGAGCGCGACCACCTGACGCGCCCGCGTGTCTGGTTCACCTCGCGCATCGCCATGGGCATGGGCGGCAAGGCGGCCGAGGTGTTGAAGTTCGGCGAGGAGAACGTGACCTCGGGCGCCGCCGGCGATATCAAGCATGTGACGCAACTCGCCCGGTCGATGGTGACGCAGTTCGGCATGTCCGACAAGCTCGGCAACATCGACTACGCTAACGAGAACCAGAGCTATCTCGGCGCCTGGCAGGGCCAGTCGAGCCATGCCGGCAGCACGCAGCAGATCATCGACGAGGAGGTCCGCCGCCTGGTCGACGAGGGCTACATGACGGCGAAGCACATCCTCACCGAGCAGGCAGAGGGCTTCGAGCGGCTGGCGCGCGGCCTGCTGGAGTACGAGACGCTGACCGGCGACGAGATCCGCAAGGTTATCGCCGGCGAGGCGCTCGACCGCTCGGACGATGCCGGCCTGCCGCCGGTAGCGCCGGGCGGCGGCCACTCGGCCATCCCCAAGGCCGGCAAGCCGCGCCGGCCCGACGCGGGCACCGGCGGTTTGGAGCCGCAGCCGCAATAGGCACCAGGGCCCGGACACCTCGTCCGGGCCTTTTTTGTCAACCGAGCAGCCAGGCGAGTGACCGGCGGGCGCGGGCAGCGCCGTTGTGCGCAAACCAGCTGCCATGCGCGAAGACGACGCGCTCGGGCTGCCGGTCGATCAGCGGCCCGAGCGCGCGGGCGGCATCGCCCCGCCGCAGCAGCACCGACGCGCGCAAATAGAGCGGCGCCCGGCCCTCGGGCGCGAGCATGCCGTTCGCCCGCGCAAAGAGGCGGGTCGGCAGCGGCAGCTTGGCGGGCTCGAGATTGGCGATCAGATCGGTCAGGAGCAGCGTGCCGGAGGCGCGGTGCTGGAAAGCGACCTCGCGGAATCCGCCGGCGCCAGGGACCACGGCCTGGTCCATCTCCTCGGCCCAGGCTTCAGGGGCGTGGTGCCGCGAGCTCGCGATCGCTCCGCAGCCCGCGCAGCCGCACTGGCAGGCGGCGCCCGAGCTCCGGCACGGCCCAGAAGGTGGCATCGGGCTGGTGGCGACGCCAGCCCGCCACAAAGCTCCAATGCGCGATGTTGGGGGCGACGAGGTGGCGGACAGGCCCGAGCTCGGCCAGCGCCCGCGCCAGCCCCGGCGAATGACGCACCGGCGAGTGCAGCCAGAGCTCGCCCGAGGCGAGCCGCACCACCGTCATCCGCACCGGAAGGATCAGGCCCGGCGCCGGCCGGATCGGGGCTCCGTCGACGATCCAGACGCCCTCAGCCACGGGCTTGGGTACGTCGACCGGCTGGTAGGTGACATCGCTCATGCCCGGCGCAACGCCGCGCCGGACGGGCCGTTCCGATCGATTTCTACAAGCCACTGAATTGCCCGGCCGATGCGCAAGGGTGTCCGCGGGCTTGCCCCCTGGCCGGCCGCGACACTTCGATCGTCGGGCTTTAGTGGCTCCGAGCTCCTGCGTGTCCTGTCTTCCACTCCTGCAGCAGCAGGCGAGACATCAGGAAGTCGCCATCTGCTTCGTTGATCAATCGCAGAGACGCTCGCAGGGGACCTGTCCAGGTTGCGCCGCTTCGCCCACAGGTGAACGACAGTGTCTCTTTGATCGCCGGCTCGCGGATGGAGATGGCGCGATCGGCGTCCAGGAGAACAAGCGGCTTGACTGCAAACCGAAGCGTATAGGGGTCCGCGTTGCCGTAGATGGGCTGATCTGCCTCGAAGGCATCTGATTCGACCTCGAGCGCGCCGCACCAGCAGGACAGGCCTTTCAGGTAGCAGAGGAACACGTCCCCGGGCGCAACCCTCTCCGAGCCTTGAGCTCGCTGTTGGAGATTTGGACCCGCTCCGCGCATCACCATCCCGGCCAGCGGCGCCATGTCAGCCGCACGAACAGGCCTGACAAAAGTACGCACTCGATCACATCTCCATAAGATCAGAATTTCCTTGCAAACCGAGCGGCATCCACAAAAGAAGGCTGGAGCTGCTCCGGGCGGCCCAGAGCAACTTCGACCCCATGACGTCCGGTCCTCCTGATCCGACGCATTTCCCGCGACTCGAACGTCTGATCAGTCCGCTGATTATGAGATGCCGGTCATGTCTGTGGAGATACTGCGGCTCGCGCGGACGGCCGCTTGCGTTTGGTGTGACTGTGAAGCGATGCGATAGCCGAACGGCAGGTTAAGGCCATGAGCGACGAGCCTCCGTCGACCGGACGGCTGCGCCACATCGAGGGTGGTCACGTCAACGAGGGGCGCCATTGGGCTCCCTTAAGCATCCGGTTGCGTGCACAACCCGATCGCAGCCCGACAACCTTGCGAGCCGCACGAGTTCGGCGCCGAGCCGTTCCAATGGCTGCTTCGGCACCGTTACTCCAGGATTCGGCCAGAATGCTGCAACGTGCAGAATGCCTTCGGCTCGCCTGGCCCTGGCATCGAGACACCCGATCAGGCGATCGCCCTCCAACGGACCGCTTCGGAAAACACGTTAGTAGCCGATACCCTCCGCGCTGCGCGGAGCATCGGATCGAACGGCGAGAGCACGCGTAGCTGTTTCGGCGGGGCGGGAACGTCAGCGGCCGCCTCGGCCAGACCCGGGCGGGCGAAGTGCCGCCGGAACGCGCCGTCCGCGCATTCCACCTCCACCGGCTCGATCTCACCCCGTCTTCACCAGCCGCGTTGGCCCACTCCTTGGCCTCCTTTGGGCGGACCATGCCCCAGAACGCGGCGATCTCGCCCGATGTGGCGAAGCCGAGGCGGTCGAGCGCCGCGTTGCAGGCCCAGTCGATCGTCCGCTCCGGCGGCGACGGATCGACATCGGGGTACACCCGCTCGGCAAGATCGTAGACCTTGGCGAAGCCGTCGCGCCGCGTGACCGCGAGGCGGCCGGACCGCCACAGGTACTCCAGGGCGGTCTTGGAGGGGTGCCACTCCCACCAGCCAGTCCGACGCGGCTCTTCACGCTCGCCGATGTCACCGCTGCGCACCGGGCCATGCTCGGCGACGTGCCGGATCACGTTCTCCAGGATTGCTTCGAACTCCGGGCCCTGCCACTTGCGGTAGCGGCTGCGCAGGCGCTCGGCATCGCGGGCAAAGCGGAAGCGCCAATACGGCAGGAACTCCATCGGGATGATCGAGGCGTCGTGCGTCCAGTGCTCGAAGACGTCCCGGTCCCGCTGGTGCAACAGACGCAGCGCCTTCGGCCGGTAGGATCGCCGCCGCGACCAGAGGATCATGTGGTGCGCCCGCTCGACCGTGTTGACGCTGTCGACCTGGACGAACCCGAGCCGGCGGATCAGCGCCAGCAGGTCCGCGCCCCGCGCAGGACCGACAGGCGGTTCCGCCAGGGCGTGACGATCAAGGAAGATGCGCCGTGCGGCGCCGTTGCCAATGCGCGGGTGGCTCATCGTGACGCCTCGTCGTGCGGCGAGAGGATCCGGTTGCAGGTAGACGTCAACAGCGGGATTCGGGATCTGTAGCGATCCCTGCCTTTCGATGCCAAGAGCCGATCTGCCCCAGCATCGCTGCAAGGTCACGCTCATCCAGTAGGGCTGCTCACCGTCCCGCTGGCGTTGCAGCGACCCATGCGACAGTGATGAAGGTCCGGGTCGTCGCCATCCGGACGGCCAGCGCGCGGATGTCAGCAGCCGGCGCCCCGCAGATCGCCTCGGCCCATTCGGGCGTCGTCGGCGCACCGTCCGTCTCGCCCATGAGATAAGAGCGGAACCGCTCCCAGCCCGTGGTGCAGCGCGCAAGGAAACCGTGGTGTTGACCATGCGCGCGCCGCGAAACGATAAGCGCGCGCGTTCCAGGGACGGCGTCGCCCATGTCAAGTCGCGCCGTCAGGTCCCGACTTCGGCAGGGTACGGAAGAGTGCGCACCACCGGGCAGAGCGGGATCAGCGGGCCGGCCCGGAAGTACGTCTGCGTGATCAGGTGCTGGGCAAAAGCCGCCGCCGGGAATCGAGAAGTCAAGGTGCGGCGGCCGCGAGTCATTGCCGCCGTTTGGCCAAGGGTGCGAGCCGGGCATCTCGGTGCGGAACTCATAATCGGCGGGAGCGGCCTGGGACCTGCGGCAGACCTGCGGGTGGCGAATTGGCGTCCGGGCAGTGCCCGTGCTACAATTCGGCGGCCAAACCGGGGGGAAGGTGCAATCTTGATCGCCGGTTATGACGTCCGCGCGGTGATCCACGAGGGCCGTCACAGCCGCATTCTCCGTGCGGCGCGGCGGGACTCGGGCTCGCTGGTCATCATCAAAATGCTGAAGGATCCGCTCCCGTCGCCCGAGATGCGAAGACGGTTCCGCTATGAGCACGATCTTGCGCAAAGGGTCGGCGGGCGCGTCGACGACGTCATTCGCGTCGGGGAACTTGGACGCCACGAACGCACCCTCTTTATGGAGTTCGAGGACTTCGGGGCAGCCACCCTCGCTGCCGCGATCGGTGCGCTTGGCCCCGCTCTCGGCGATCCCGGTCGTGCGCTCGACGTCGCCATTCGGCTGAGCGTCGCCGTGGGGAAGATTCATCACGGCCAGGTCATCCACAAGGACCTGACGCCGGCGAACATCCTCTATCGTCCTCGCGACGGCGCGATCCGCATCATCGACTTCGGCGCGGCGACCGAGCTCAGCCTGGAGACGGCGGACGCAGCCGCAGTCGCGCTGGCCGCCGATCTGAACTACATCGCGCCCGAGCAGACCGGTCGCGTCGACCGCAACATCGACCATCGCGCGGACCTCTACGGGATGGGCGCCGTGCTGTTCCACCTGTTTGCAGGCCGGGCGCCCTTTGCCGATCCGCACGCGCCGCTCGATGCGATCGGCCTGATCCACGCCCAGATCGCAAAGCCCCCGCCCCGGCTGGACGCACTGGACGGATCGATCCCCGAGCCCGTCGCCGACATCGTGGCGCGTCTGCTGGAAAAAGACGCGGGCAACCGCTATCAGAGCGCCGCAGGTCTCGCCGCCGATCTGAAGCAGTGCGCCGAGGCGTTGCGCGCCGGCGGCCGCCCCGCGCGATTTCCGCTGTGCCGGGACGATCAGACCGATCGTCTGGCATCTTGCCAGCGGCTGCACGGGCGAGAGGCCGAGACCGCCGCCCTCGTCGCCGCCTTTGAACGCGTTCGCGCCGGCGCCAGCGCCGGTGCTCTGGTTCTGGTGCGCGGCTATTCCGGCATCGGCAAGTCCGCGCTCGTCGGCGCACTCGGTCGGCCGGTCGCAATGGCGGACGGGCTGGTCGCCAGCGGCAAGTTCGACGGTTACTTGCGCGACCAGCCCTATGCACCGTTCCTGCAGGCGCTGTCCGGGCTGGTGCGGCGCTATCTGGCCGAGAGCGGCGCGCGGCTCGAGGGGCTGGCAGGGCGGCTGCGCGAAGCGCTCGGGCCGAACGGGCAGGTGATCCTCGACGTGATACCCGAGGTCGAGTTGATCCTCGGGCCGCAACCGGCGGCGCCCGAATTGGGCCCGCAGGAATCGCAAAACCGCTTCATGCGGGTCTTCGAAGCTTTTCTCGGCGCTTTCGCCGCGGCTGGCCATCCGCTCGTGCTGTTTCTCGACGACCTGCAATGGGCGGACGGGCCGTCGTTGACGCTGCTGCGGCATCTTGCGGCGCGCGACCGGCCGGGACATCTGATGCTGGTCGGCGCCTATCGCGACAATGAGGTCGACGCGGCGCATCCGCTGAGCCTGACGGTCGAGGCTTTGAGGAAGGACGGCCGAGAGGTGCAGCAGATCGAGGTCGGGCCGCTGTCCGAGCCGGCGGTCCGATCGGTGATAGACGACATGCTGCGCCGCAGCGTCACCAGCACGGCCGAGCTGGCGCAGCTCTGCCACCGGAAGACGAGAGGCAACCCGTTCTTCCTGAACCAGTTCCTCGCCTCGCTGCATCGGGACGGGCTGCTGGTGTTTGATCACTCGGCGGGCGCTTGGCGCTGGGATCTGCCGGCGGTCGAGGAGCGCCAGTACACCGACAACGTCGTCGATCTCGTCGTCGTCCGCATCCAGCGGCTGCCGACAGCATCGCAGGAAGTGCTGAAGCTGGCGGCCTGCGTCGGCAGCCGGATCGAGCTCGCGACGCTTTCGCACCTGCTGGATCGGCCAGCCGCGCAGGTTGCGCACGACCTCTGGCCGCTCCTGCGCGAAAACCTTCTGGTGCCGCTGACCGACTCCTATCGCGCAGCGCGCGCCTCGAGTGACGCCGACGGCGACGGAGAGCCTGACGACGAGGCCCAGGCGGTGCTCTACCGATTCATGCATGACCGCGTGAAGCAGGCAGCCTACGCGCTTCTGGACGATCCGGGGCGCCGGGCAAACCATCTGGCGATCGGCCGGATGCTGAAGAAGGATGTCACCCCCAATACGCCGCGCGAACGTTTCTTCGATCTCGTCACGCATCTCGACCACGCCCGCGACCTGATCGAGGCGCCGGCCGAGCGGCAGGAGCTGGCCGCTCTGAATCTCGTTGCCGGTCGACGCGCCAAGCTGACCGCTGCCTTTGAACAGGCGCTGGGATATCTCGAGGCGGGATTGGCTCTGCTACCGGCCGATCCCTGGGACCGGAACTATGCGCTGACGCTCGACCTGCATGTCGAGGCGGCCGAGGCGGCCTATCTCAACCACGACTTCGATCGTATGGAGGTGCTGGCGCGCCAGGTCGTCGCCAGGGCTCGGAACCTGATGGACCGGGTGCGAATGCGCGAGATCGAGCTGCGCGCCCTGATCGCGCGCGACCGGCGGCTCGACGCCATCTCGACTGCACTGCCGATCCTGGACGAGCTTGGCGCCGGCATCGTCGCGGAGCCTGCACCTGAGGACTACGGCGCCGCCTTCGGCGCCACCGAGGCGGCGATTGCCGGGCGTACGCCCGCGTCGCTGGTCGAGCTGCCCGAAATGGAGGACCCGCGCGCGCGGGCGGCGATGCGCCTGCTCAGCCTGATCTTCTCGGCCACCTACTTCGCGGCGCCGCAGCTGCTGCCGCTGGTCGTTGCCAAGCTGGTCGAGCTGTCGGCGCGGCACGGCAATACCGGCGAGAGCGCGTTCGGCTATGCCGTCTACGGGCTGCACCTCTGCGCCTACGCGGGCGAGATCGATCGCGGCTACGGCTTCGGCAAGGCATCGCGCGCGGTCCTGGATCGTCACGACGCGCGGGCACTGCGTGCGCGGACACTGTTCATCGTGAACATCTGCGTCACGCACTGGAAGGAGCCGGTCGCAGCGACGCTGGCGCCGCTCCTCGAGGCATACCAGGCGGGCCTCGACACCGGCGACATCGAATACGCGACCCACGCGCTGATGATCCGCAACCAGCATCTCTATGCGGTCGGTCACGATTTGGCCGAGCTGCACGAGAGCATGGTGGGTCAGTATCCCTCGGTCGTCGCTTCGAAGGAGGAAGCGGCGATCTCGCTGTTTCGCATCTACCACCAGACGGTGGCGAACTGGCTGGGGCTGGCCGCCGACCCGACGGTGCTGACGGGCGAGTACTACGACGCCGCGACGATGCCGGCCGCGCACCGGGCGGTGGGCGACCGGACGGCGCTGTTCCACATGCACTACAACACGCTGGTGCTGTCCTACTTCTTCGGTCGCAAGGACGAGGCGCTGGCCGCCGCGCGGGCGACGCGCGAGCATCTGGACGGTGCCGTCGGCGTCTTCCAGATACCGGCCTTCCACTTCTACGAATCGTTGGTCCTGCTCGAGGGCGGGGAAGCGGACGCCGCCCAGCGCATCGCCGAGAACCAGGAAAAGGTTCACGGCTGGGCAGGCCACTGCGCCGAGAACAACCTGCACCGCTGGCACCTTGTGGAGGCCGAGCGAGCGGCGCGGGCCGGTGAGGCGACGGCCGCCATGGACCATTTCGAGGAGGCCGGGCTGTTGGCCGAGCGACACGGTCTCGTCCACGAGGAGGGGCTGGCGCATGAGCGGCACGCGCTGTTCTGGCTGTCGCGCGGGAAGCCGGCGATCGCGCGGCTCTACCTTGAGCAGGCGCTCTCCTGCTACCGGCTCTGGGGCGCGCGCGCGAAGGTCGCGGACGTCGAGGCGCGCCATCGCGAAATCCTGCGCACATCGGCCGGGTCCGACCGGCGCGGCGAAGGCATCTCGACGCAGATGATCGACGTGGAGGCGATCATCAGGGCCGCCGAGGCGCTGTCGGGGGCGCTCTCGCTCGAGGATCTCATGCAGCGCATGATGCGCATCCTGATCGAGAACGCCGGCGCCCGGCGGGGCCTGATCGTGTTGACCCGGCGCGGGCGTGAGATCGCCGGCGCCGAGACAGATGCCGAGAGCGACGCGGTCCGGATGATCGCCGATTTCCCGGTCGACGAGCTGGACGATGCGGCTCCCGACACGCCGCTCTGTGCCGCGGCGTTTCGATATGTGCTGCGCAGCCGCGGGACGGTCGTGCTGGACCGGGCGCACGCGGCCGGAGGCTACGAGGCCAATCCCTACATCCAGCGCCGGACCATGAAGTCGCTGCTCTGCATGCCGCTGAGCCACCAGGGCAAGCTGGCTGCCGTGCTCTATCTCGAGAACGATCTGGCGGAGGGCGCCTTCACCGCGGAGCGGCTGGAGCTCTTGCGATTGCTTTCCGGGCAGATGGCGGTGCTGATCGAGAACGCGCGGTTCTACGACGAGATGATGCACCTGAATCGCGCATACGAGCGCTTCGTGCCGCGCCAGTTCCTCGGCCACCTGGGCCGGGAAAGCATCGTCGACGTCGGCCTCGGCGATCAGGTGTCGCGCGACATGACGGTCATGTTCCTCGACATCCGCGACTTCACCGGTCTCTCGAAGCGACTGACGCCGGAGGAGACCTTCGGCTTCATCAACTCGTTCCTGAGGGTGGTCGAGCCACATGTCGGCAGGCACCGCGGCTTCGTCGACAAGTACACCGGCGACGGTCTGATGGCGCTGTTCCCAGAATCGGCCGACGATGCGGTCCGCGCAGCGCTCGACATCTTCTCGGGTCTCGCCGTCTTCAACGACCGGCGGCGGGCGGCGGGGGAGAGCCCCGTCGCGATCGGCATCGGATTGCACACGGGCCGGCTCATGCTCGGGACGATCGGCGGCGAGAACCGGATGGACGGCACCGTGATCTCCGCCGCCGTCAACCTGGCCAGCCGCGTCGAGCAGATGAACAAGACCTACGGCACCGCGCTTCTGATCAGCGACGCCACGGTCGCCCGGCTGCACGACCCGGGCCTCTACCGCATCCGTGAGCTCGGCCGTGTCCGGGCCAAGGGCGGTGTCGAGGTCTTGCTGCACGAGGTCTTCGACGGCGATCCGCCGGAGCAGGTGGCGTTGAAATCTCGGACGTCGGAGGGACTCAAGATTGCGCTGACGGCGCACAGGCGCCAGGATCGCGACACGGCTTCGAGGTGCCTGCGCGAGATCCTGACGATCAATCCCGGCGATACGGTCGCAGCCGCGTACCTGCGGGAGGTCGAGGCGGGCGGGGACGGGGCAACGCCTTCAGCCGCCATCGATGACGCGACGCGGCAGATCAAAGGCGGCGCCGCAAGGGGGGAAGCATGAGCTATTTCGACCTACCGCGCCTGCATGTCTCGGGGAGGTTCTTCGCCGATCCGTCGAGCGCGAACAACGACCCCAAGCACTACCTGCCGGAGACGAAGACGCCGTCGCCCTGGCAGATGCCGAAGGGCCAGCACTTCTTCAAGTTCCACGACTGCCGGATCATGTCTGCGCACGACGTGCAGAACCAGCCCTCCGAGGACGGCTCGATCATCGGCGCCGCGTTCGCGAGCATCGACACGCCCATTCCCGGCAAGATCGTCGATATCGACGTCTACCAGCAGGCGGTCTCGACGCTCTACGGGGTCGGGATCCTGATTGGCGACGCGAATGGTGCGCACATCAAGGGCAAGATGGGCGCGGCGGTGCTGAACGGCAACTCGTTCAGCTTCGTGCAGCCGACGCGCGGCTGGGAGATGCAGTACGGCTGGGGCAGCTATGGCGGCGACTCGAACGCCATCGGCGGCTTCCAGACCGTGATCCGCGTCGCCGAGGCCGACTGGAAATGCCCCGCGGGGTCTCTCTTGGACGCGCTGAAGCAGCGCTGCATCGCCGAGACGCTCGACGGCGTGACGTTCTACCTCGTCGCCTTCAAGTTCCTGCTCGACGGCTACTGGAACGTTGCCGGGAGCTCGGACTACCAGAACGGACGGATGACCGGGACGCTGGGGCCGCTGCTGCCGGGCGACCCTCAGGAGACGCCCGGCGCGCGCTGGCTGGAGGCGCGGCCGCTGCCCAAGGGCGCCGCCTGGTACGTGCCGTTCTTCTATCGCGCGCCGTTCAAGGTCAGCCGCGAGACGTCGTCGCTGCTGCTCGATTGGTCGGGGTCGGTTTCGCGGCTTTCCGTCGGCGGCGACCCTTGCCCTCTCGGCACCGTCACGGCCGTCGCCATGACCGCCAGCGGACCCGAGAAGCTCGGCCCGCTGACAATTGATGCCGTCTCGTACCGGATGGCAGGCGGGATGAGTGAACTTAAGCTGAACGCGGCGCAGCTCGACCTGCTCGAACAGTCGCCGCTCCAGCTCTGGACCTCGCGTGAGGACATCGGACCGCAGTGCCTGTTCTCGGAGCGTCCGGACGGCCTCGCCTGCTGCACCCAAGGGCGCGCGATTCGAATGACGCCCGAGCCCGGGTCCCCGCTCAACACGGTCACCTGCACCGCGCACATCACCCAGTTCGGAAAGTCGAAGTCGGGGGTGACGCCGTCGATCAGGATCTTGCCCGTGACCGGGACAACTCCGGGCGCGACCGTGCCGCCAGACAATCCCGGCGACACGTGGCAGGCCGATGGCGCGCTCGTCGCCACGGCCGCGCCGTCCGACGTGCATGGCTTCTCGAAGATCACCTTCAACGTCGTCCGCGACCCCGGCTCCCGGACGACGGAACTCGATGGCCAGATGTACTTCGCCTACGTCTACCCGGACGCGTTCAAGGACGACGAGGTCAAGCCGTGGGAGGAGCCGCGCCAGGAGCAGCAGATCTCGGTGCTGGCCTGGTCGCGCTACGAGGTGATCGAGCACCCCGGCTGGCCCGAGATCCAGCGGCTGATGGCGCCCTATGCCAAACTATATCCCGGCATGACGGAGAAGTTCGACCTGGCATCCAAGGCCGCCTTTGATTTCTATTCGAACAACCCGGACTACTCGTTCTTCCTCGTCAAAGACCCCGACAAGTTCATTCCGGGGCATCCGAAGATCCATTACGGCACCATCCCGTACTACATCTCGCTGCCGATCGACGATCCGCGCTTCATGCCGGTCAGCCGCGACCTGTCGCCGAACAAAATCAGCACGATCCTGAACTACATCGAGGACGAGCAGCTCGCGATCCTGGCCAAGGGAGGGAAGGTCGACGGCGGGAAGCCTCCGATCACGGACCGCGAAGGAACGACGTCATGACCCGCCCGCTCGTCCGAATCGCGCTGGCCGGTGCCGTCGCGACCATCCTTGCCGGGCCGGCCGATGCCAACGAACGGGTCGGCAACTTCGGCCCGGTGACGGACGGCGCCCTGCCCTTCACCCTCGCGTTCAGCGAAAATGCGGACCCGCCCGGAAGTCCCCCGGCGCTCCACTCGTTCGCCCTCGCGGCGCGGCCCGACGGTACCTGGCTCATGCTCGGCGGACGCGGTGGTCCGGCCGACCAGGTGGCGAAGGACAGGATTCCGCAGAGCGGCATGCACGGTTTCAACCCGACGGTCGCCGGCAACGCCAACTTCCCCAAGCCGAGCTACAACACGGCGATCTGGGTCTACAGCCCGATGACCGGCGAGAGCCTGAGCTATGACCTCTCCCAGCTGCCCGACGCGATAGCCAAGCCGTTGCAGACGACCTCGCAACAGTCCTGGTACGACCGCAAGACCGACCAGATGACCGTCGTCGGCGGGTATGGCTGGAACCCCGAAGGCACCGACCTCATCACCTACGACACGATGATCCAGTTCAAGGCCGGCGACGTGATCGACGCGATCCGCCAGGGGCTGGACGCCACGGCGATCGCCGGGTTGTTCCAGGTGTTGCATGACCCCATGCTGCAGGTGACCGGCGGCGAGCTGGTCAAGGTCGGCAGCACCTTCTACCTGGTCTTCGGGCAGGACTTCCAGGGTGGCTACTTCGCGTTCGGCGAGAGCCTGCCCGCCGGCACGACTCAAGCCTACACCGAGGAGGTGCGCCAGATCACGATGGTGCCGGGCAAGTTCGAGATCCTCGGCATCTCGGCCTGGGCCAAGGACCACCCGGAAGAATACCACCGGCGCGACCTGAACGTCCGCCTGACCCGCGACGCCACCAATGGAAAGCCGCGCATCGGCGTCTATGGCGGCGTGTTCAAGCGCGGCGGTCCGGGCGGCTTCGACACGCCGATCCTGATGGACCCGGTCGTCCGCGCGATCACGCTTGAGACCGGCGGCTCGCAGCTCTTCAATGGCTACGCGACCGCGCTGATCCCTATCTGGGCCGATAGCGCCAAGACCATGTCCCAGGTTTTCTTCGGCGGCATCGGCCACGGCGTCTACCACACCCAGGACGAACCGGTCGGAATCGACAATGACGGCATGCCTTTCGGCTCGGACATCTCGGTGATGACGCATCATGGCGACGGGAGCTGGGCCGAGTTCGTGCTGCCCGAGCCCGTGCCCGGCAACCAGATGCTGGCGGCCAATGGCGTCTTCGTCATCAACCCGCAGCTCGTCCACGCAGGCCACGTCTCGGACGACGACATCATCCTTCTCGACACGCTGCCCGATGGCCAGGACGTACTGATTGGCTGGGTCTACGGTGGCATCCTGTCGGACAGCCCGCAGCCGCCGAAGGACCCGAGCAAGGGCAAGGAGGCTCCGACCAGAGCCTCGGACAAGGTCTTCGAGGTCCATCTCAGCCGTTCCCCCGGCGCCGCGATCCCGGTTCTGCCGTGAGCGTCGCGGCATGACCCCGGACATCCGCCTCGGCGAGGTCCTCGACGGCACCTCGGTGCTTGCCTGCGGACTGGATACCGCGCGCGCCGTGCTGACCACGGCCGACGCCTTTGTCACCCACCAGTCGGTCTTCGACCGGCAGGCCCGGCTGCGCGTGCCCGAACGGGTCAGGAAGATCGACCGCGCCGCCTATCTTGCCTTCGTCGAGACGCAGGTTCGATCGTGGTCGGACGCCGAGATCGGCGCGCTGAAACGGATCGTCGCTTCGATCGCTGCGAAGTTCTCCGGGCTCGCGATCGCGCTGCCCGAGACGGTCTATATCGTGAAGACCACCGGGGCCGAGGAGGGCGAAGCCGCCTACACGCGGCGCTTGGACACGATCGTGATGCCCGAGACCAAGGTTTCGGGCGGGCCGGGCGCGGGCGCCGACGCGCTGCACCCGCTGCCGAACGCGACCGAGGTCGAGAACACCATCATTCACGAGTTCTTCCATCTTATCTCGAAGAACAACCCGGAGGTCCGCCGCGCCCTCTACCGCCTCGTCAGCTATACGCAGTTCGACCGGCCGGTGGCGCTGCCGGACGTCGACTGGCGCTGCGGCACCAGGATGACCGACCTCCGGATCACGAACCCCGACACGCCTGTTCTCGACGTTGCGATCCCGATGGTCCTGCCGGGGGCGCCGGATGGCCGGACAACCATGCTGATGCCGTTGCTCCTCGCCAGCGGCCCCTACGAGCAGGGCATGTTCTTTGACTATCTCGAATGGTGGTTCATGGGCGTTCACGAGGCGGCACCCGGCCAATGGAAGGCGATGGTCGGCGATGATGGGCGGCCGGTGATGGCGAACGCCGACGCCATGATGGGCCAGTATATGCGGCTGGTCGGGCGAAACCTCACGAACGAGATATTCCACCCGGACGAGATCATGGCCCAGAGCTTTCGGCTGGTGATGAATGAGCCGAATCTCGGGCTCCTGCAGAAGATTGCCAGCGAGCTAACGGTTGCGCGCGCTTCCTAACCTGCTCCTCACGGCATTTCTGGCGCTGCCGGCGGCGGCTGATGAACGCATCGGCGTCGACGAGCTGCAGTCGCATGTCGGAGCGCTTGCCGATGACGGGATGGCGGGTCGGCTGGCCGGCAGCCCGGGGGAACGCGCCGCTGCGCACTATGTGGCGGCGCAGTTCCGGGCTGCAGGTTTGCTGCCGGCCGGTGACGTCGGCTACATGGCCACGTTCTCCTTCGCCTCCGGCGTGACGCTCGGCGCGGGCAATCGGCTGGACCTTTTCGTCGGCGATGACACGCGCTCTCCCACGGTGCTGACCGAATGGCGGCCGCTGGAATTCTCGCGACCCGGCAATGTCGCGCCCGCGGGGGTCGTGTTCGCCGGCTACGGCCTGATCGCGGAGAACGGCTCTGGCTACAATTCCTATGCCGGTCTCGACGTCCGCGGCAAATGGGTGCTCGTCTGGCGGGGCGTCCCGGTGGAAGCACCGCTGTCGACGCGCGCCGCCCTGTCGCAATATGCCGATCTCCGCTTTAAGACGGCGATCGCCGCAGCGCACGGCGCCGTCGGGTTGATCGTCGCTCCGGCGCCGGACGTCACCTATGCGGACGACCTGCCGACAGAGCGTTTCGAGGCGAGCTTGGGTCAGGCGGGGGTCCCGGCCGTGGCGATCGATCGGGCGACCGCGGCGGCGCTCCTCGCATCGCTTGGCCCCGGTTTTGAGGATCTTGCCCGCAGGCTGGCGCGCGGCGATCCGGCAGGGGGCGCGCCGCTCCACGCCGTGCGGGCCAGCGCCGAGATCGACCTTTCCGTTTCCCAGGCGACCGGCCGCAACGTGCTCGCGCGGCTCGGCGTCGGCACGCCCGGTGCGCCGCCGCTCGTGATCGGCGCGCATCTCGACCATCTCGGGCGCGGCGAAACTGGCACTTCGCTCGCAATGGGCGCAGAGGTTGGCGAAATCCACCGCGGCGCCGACGACAATGCCTCGGGCGTGGCTGCGCTTATCGAGATCGCCGAAGCGCTGGCCGCGCGGCGCGATGCAGGGCATCTGCCGGCAGTCCGAGACATCCTTATCGCCGCCTGGTCCGGTGAAGAGATCGGGCTGCTCGGCTCGCGTGATTTCGTCGAGCGCGCCGGAGGCGCTGCGCCGGCCGCCGCCTATCTCAACATCGACATGATCGGCCGGCTGCGCGACACGCTGACAATGGCCGGTTACGGTTCGTCGCCCGCTTGGCCGGAGACCATCGCGGGCGCGGCGTCGCCGGGGCTGCCCTTCGAGCAGGTGCAGTCGCCCTATGTCCCGACTGACGCCATGTCCTTCTACCTTGCGGGGGTGCCGGTCCTCTCTTTCACGACGGGTCCGCACAGCGACTACCACACGCCGCGCGACCTGCCGGACCGGCTGAACTACCAGGGTATGGAGCGTATCGCAGGCGTCATCGAGGAGATTGCGGTGTCGCTCGCGACACGAACTCCTGCACCCAAATCCCGCGCCGTCGCGGCGGCGCCGGGGCCATCGGGCCGGAAACGCGCCGCCGTGACGCTGGGCACGATTCCGGACTATGGGGCCACCCTCGCGCGGGGAGTGCCGATTGCCGGAACGGTCGAGGGCGGGCCGGCGGCCGCGGCGGGCCTGCGCCGCGGCGACGTGATCGTCGGGCTCGCCGGCGTCGAGTTGAACGATATCTACGCGTTCATGATGGTCATCACGCAACTCCGCCCGGGCGATCCGGTCGAAATTGAAATCCTGCGCGAGGATGCCCGGCAGACGCGACGAATCGTGCCCTCGGCCCGCCCTGGCCGCTGACGTCCCTTGATCGGTTCGTTCGCCGGGCTGCGGGAGCGCTCGACAAGAGGCAAACGCGATGAACAAGGCCGCGGCGATCACCGGAGGCGCGCAAGGCATCGGCCGCGGTTGCGCCGAGTATCTCATCGGCGCTGGCTGGCGCGTCGCCTGCCTTGAAGGTGAGGCCCAGGCGATCGCCGAGATCACGGATGAGTTCGGCAGCGAGCAGCGGCTGGTGATCGCGGCCGATGTCGCTGACGAGGAGGCGGTTGCTCGGTTCGAACGGGTCGACGCCTGGACTGCCAGCCGCCTCGATCTCCTTTTCAACAACGCGGGCTTGGCGGGCGCCGAGACCCCGCCGCGGCAAGCGGCGATCGGTCGAGCACGACCAGGCCGAGCGGCGGCAACATCCCTTCGGCCGCGTCGGCATGCCGCAGGTTATCGCCGAGACGATCGAGTGGCCGGCAGGCGCCGGTCTCGTCACCGGGCAGACGATCGTCGTCGAGGCGGAATGCAGACACGGATGATCTGCGAGGCCTGATCTCTGGCGAAACAGGGCCGCCGCCTCGATCTCCCGCGAGCTTCTTGTCGGCCCGCCTTTCCCGGTCTCATCGTCGCAACCGATCAGTAGGTTGCATCCGCCATTTCCGGCCCGGTGGTTCGATGCCTTCTTGTGGAGCCTCCTTCTCCGCGAGATGTCCATTCATGGCGCTTCCTTCGCGTCGAGATGACCGTGGGCGAGCAGCCGCTCTTCACTCGGCACCCGTCACAGGGTGATCCGCTCCCTCAAAGCTTGCGGTCGAAGGGCGCCGCTGCCGTGTGCGAGGATGAAGTCGGTCTGGCCATCGGGGCTAACCCTCGCCCGAGATCGCTGGGAACCCACTCCGTCGTGAACCGGATGAATGCCGACGCGGCGGGGCTCGGCGTGTCGCCGGCTCGCCAGAGCATGTCAATGCTGCGGGCCAGCTCGGGCTCGACGAGAGGCCGGAAGACAACGCTCGCCGGCGCGTCCCGGCAGACGAGCGCGGGCAGTACGGTGATGCCGAGGCCGGCAGCCACCAGGGCCAGCAACGTTGTCGTATTGCGCGCACGCAGGCGCGCCGAAGCGAGCGCTCCCTGCAGCGGAGGCACATCGAGGCGATCGCAGAGCGGGTTGGCGATCAGCGCAAGGTCGGCGATCTCTCGCCAGCAGATCCGTTCGCGCGCGGCCAGGGGATGATCCTCGCGCAGGAAGATGCCGAATTGGTCGGTGGCCAGCTGCGCGCGGTGCAGCCTCGGGTTCGGCTGCGCGCTCGAGACGATCCCGACGTCAATCCTCTCGCGCTCGAGCTCGCGCAGGATGGCGCCGCTGTCCAGGTCGCGGATGTCCAGCCTGACGCCCGGGTGCGTCTTGGCGAACGCGGCCACGAGGCTGGGCAGCAGCGTGACCGAGAACGATGGGACGCAGGCGATTCGGACATCCCCGATTTTGGCATTTGCGAAGTCGGCCAGCGCCGCGCGGGTGCGGTCGACATGCGAGATCTCGCGTTCGGCGAGCTCGAGCACGAAGGCGCCGAGGGGCGTCAGCCGGGACTTGCGCTCGGTTTCGAACAGCGGCTTGCCGAGATGCTCCTCGAGCTGCTTCAGCGTCATTGAGATCGCGGACGGCGCGCGCCCGAGCGCTTCGGCGGCCGTGCTGAGATTCCGGGCCCGCGCGACCTCGACGAACACCCGAAGCATCTCGGTCTTGATCATCGACGTCCCCGAGCGCACGGCGATGGTTGCGCGAGGTGTCCTTCGCCGCTGGCCAGCATTTCAGTTTACCTGAAACATCCTTCAAAAGTTTCTGATTGACCGAAAATGCCGTGACGTCAAGTTTGTCGCCGAGCCAAGGAGGTGCCGCGTGCTGCACGGCCGGAACTTCATTGCAGGCGAGTGGGTCGACGGAGCCTCCCAGATCGAGAACCGCAACCCGTCGGATCTCTCGGACCTGACCGGCACCTATGCACAGGCGAACGCGGCCGAACTGGACGATGCGATCGTGTCCGCGCGGAAAGCGCAGCCGTTCTGGGCTGGGACGGGAGCCGAGGAGCGGCAGGCTGCGCTCGACGCCATCGGCCGCGAGCTGATGGCGCGCGCCGATGAACTCGGCCGTCTGCTCAGCCGCGAGGAGGGAAAAACGCTGGCCGAGGGCCGTGGCGAGGTCTATCGCGCGGGTCAGTTCTTCACCTACTACGCCGCCGAGTGCGTGCGGCAGCTCGGTGAGAACGCCGATAGCGTCAGATCGGGCATCGAGATCGACATCCGCCGAGAGCCGGTCGGCGTCGTCGCGGTCATCAGCCCGTGGAACTTTCCGATGGCGACGGCCGCCTGGAAGACCGCGCCGGCGCTCGCCTATGGCAACGCGGTCGTCTGGAAGCCGGCAAACCTGGTCCCCGCCTCGGCCGTGGCGCTGGCCGAGATCATCGCGCGCCAAGACATACCGCCAGGCCTGTTCAACCTGGTGATGGGTCCTGGCGGCGAGGTCGGGCAGCGTCTGGTCGAGAGCCCCGGCATCGACGCCATCACCTTCACCGGATCCGTCGATGTCGGCAAGCGCATCGCCACCTCGGCCGTCGGCAATCTGACGAAGCTCCAGCTGGAGATGGGCTCGAAGAATGCGCTCGCCGTGATGGACGACGCCGATCTCGACACCGCCGTCGCCGCCGCGGTGAACGGGGCGTTCAGCGGCACCGGCCAGAAGTGCACCGCCTCGTCGCGGCTGATCGTGCACGAGGCGGTGCACGACTCCTTCGTCGATCGCCTCGCCGATGCCGCCCGGAAACTACGGGTCGGCCCTGCCCTCGACCCGGCGACGCAGATGGGGCCGGTCGTCTCCGAGCCGCAGCTGCGCCAGAATCTCGCCAGTCTCGCCCTCCCCCGCGACGAGGGCGGCGAGGTGGTGTGCGGCGGCGAGATGCTCGAGCGCGAGACCCGCGGCCACTTCATGTCGCCCGCCGTGATCGTCGGAACGCGGAACGAGTGGCAGGTGAACCGCGAGGAGCTGTTCGCGCCGATCGCCTGCGTGATCCGCGTCCGCTGCTATGACGAGGCGCTTGCGGTCGTGAACGACACCGGCTTTGGCCTGACCTCGGGCATCGTCACGCGCGACCTCGCCCGCGCCACGCACTTCCGCCGCAACGCCCGCACGGGCTGCGTGATGGTCAACCTGCCGACCGCCGGCACCGACTACCACGTGCCCTTCGGCGGCCGCGGCGAAAGCTCCTACGGCCCGCGCGAGCAGGGCCGCTGGGCGGCCGAGTTCTACACGACCGCCAAGACCGCCTATGTCCGCGCCGGAGAGCCCGCATGATCGTCGATGGGCTGCAATACGCCAACTGGTCCGAGAAGATCTTCCGGCAGCTCCGCGAGGGCGGGGTCGACGCGGTCCACGTCACCATCGCCTATCACGAGACCTTCCGCGAGACGGTGCTCAACATTGAGCGCTGGAACCGCTGGTTCCAGCGTTACCCCGACCTGATCTGCCATGCGCGAACGGGCGCCGAGGTCCGGGCTGCCGCCACATCCGGCCGGACCGCCATCGTCTTCGGCGCGCAGAACCCGTCGCCCATCGAGGACGACATCGGACTGGTCGAGGTGATGCACACGCTCGGGCTGCGCTTCATGCAGCTAAGCTACAACAACCAGTCGCTGCTCGCGACCGGCTGCTACGAGGCCGAGGATCCCGGTATCACACGCATGGGGCGCAAGGTGATCGCCGAGATGAACCGCGTCGGCATGGTCGTCGACATGAGCCACTCGGCCGAGCGGTCGACGCTCGAGGCGGTCGAGCTGTCGTCGCGGCCGATCGCGATCACGCACGCCAATCCGGCCTTCTGGCACCCGGCGCTGCGCAACAAGTCCGAGACGGTGCTGCGGGCTCTGGCCGAGAGCGGGGGCATGCTCGGCTTCTCGTTCTACCCCCACCACCTGCGAGACGGGTCGGGCTGCACGCTCGAGAGCTTCTGCGAGATGATCGCGCGCACGGCCGAGATCGCGGGGGTCGAGCGACTCGGCTTCGGTTCGGACCTCTGCCAGGACCAGCCAGACAGCGTCGTCGAGTGGATGCGCTCGGGCCGCTGGACGCGGGGCGTCGACTATGGCGAGGGCTCGGCCGCAGCGCCGGGCTTCCCGCCGATGCCCGGCTTCTTCCGCGACAACCGCGACTGGCACCGCGTCGCCGACGGCCTGCGTGCCGTCGGCTTCGGCGCCGGCGAGGTCGCGGCGCTGATGGGCGGCAACTGGCTCGCCTTCTTCGACGGGGGGTTCGGCCCCGCGGCGGCAAACGAACCGGCAGAGCCAGAAAGAGAGGTCTCGCATGGCTGACGCAACACGGATCGACGCGATCCGGAACACGCACATCAACCTGCCTCTGTTCTTCATCACGGGCGGCTTCATCCTGGCCTTTTGCGCGCTGGCGCTGATCGACCTCGAGGCTCTGTCGGCCGTCGTCGACTGGGGCTTTGCCTGGTCGGCGCGGCTGTTCGGGCTCTACTGGCAGCTGCTGCTGCTCGCGACCTTCCTGATCGGGCTGGTGCTGTGCGTGCTGCCGGGCGCCAAGGCCAAGATGGGGGGCCTCGACACGCCCGAGTTCACGCACTTCCAGTGGGGCTCGATGATCATGTGCACGCTGCTTGCCGGCGGCGGCGTGTTCTGGGCCGCGGGCGAGCCGATGGCGCACTTCATCAGCCCGCCGCCGCTCTATGGCGGCGAAGGGATGACCGAGGCCGCCGTCGCGCCCGCGCTCGCACAGTCCTATCTGCACTGGGGCTTTCTCGCCTGGGCGATCCTCGGCTCGCTGACCACGGTGATGCTGATGCACTACCACTACGAGAAGGGCCTGCCGAACGCACCGCGGACGCTGCTGTACCCGGTGTTCGGCGAGCGCGCGCTGAACGGGCCGATCGGCCTGGCCGCCGACGCCGCCTGCATCATCGCGGTCGTCGCCGGCACGGTCGGCCCGATCGGTTTCCTCGGCCTGCAGGTCTCGTACGGCCTGAACGCGCTCTTCGGGCTGCCGGACGGCTTCGTCATGCAGGCCATCGTGATCGCGGGGCTGGTTGCGCTCTATACGGTCTCGGCCGTGACCGGCATCAATCGCGGCATCCAGTTCCTCAGCCGCGTCAACATCGTGCTGGCCTTCTTCCTGCTGGCCTTCATGCTGATCGCCGGGCCGACGCTCTTTATCTTCAACGGCTTCGTCACTGGCATGGGCACCTACCTGTCGGACTTCTTCAGCCTGGCTCTGTTCCGCGGCGACTCGGGGCTGTTCGGCGAGCCTGGCTGGCTGAGCTGGTGGACGGTGTTCTTCTGGGGCTGGTTCCTCGGCTACGGGCCGCTGATGGCGATGTTCATCGCGCGGGTCAGCCGCGGCCGCTCGATCCGCTCGATCGTGCTGATGGTCTCGATCGTCGCACCGCTGGTGACGAACTTCTGGTTCACCATCGTCGGCGGCAGCGGCATCGCCATCGAGCTGGCCAACCCCGGCTCGGTCTCGACGGCATTCGAGGGCTACAACCTGCCGGCGGCGCTGCTGGCGATCACGCAGAACCTGCCGCTCGGCTTCATCGTCTCGTGCCTGTTCCTGGTCCTGACGACGATCTTCGTTGCGACCACCGGCGACTCGATGACCTACGTGATATCGGTCGCCATGTCGGACGAGGACCGCTCCTCGACCTGGGTGCGGGTTTTCTGGGGCATGGCGATGGGCGCGATGGCGCTGATCCTGATCTCGCTCGGCTCGGGCGGCGTCGGCAAGCTGCAGAGCTTCATCGTCGTCACCGCGGTGCCGGTCTCGCTGGTCCTGCTACCCTCGCTGTGGGACGCAGTGCGGATCACGCTCGAGAAGGGCAGGACGGTCGAGAAGGCCAGCGCCGCCTGACCTCCTGCCCGGCCGCGCCCCCGACCGGGCGCGGCCGCTTCTCCTTCGCCTTCGGAGCCTGCGCCTATGTCCAACGGCGAGATCGAGACGATGTCCGAGACGATGCCTCCTGCGGCCCGCTTCCGCCGCAGCCCGGACGAGGTCATGCGCCTCGCCCGGATGGGCTCGTTCCACCGCACGCGCCTGTCGTTCATGCAAACGCTGTTGCGCCGGCTGGAACGCGAGGCGTGGACCTTCGAGCGGCCGCTCTGGGACATCGACGCGAATGGCGTCGGCCGCGCGCTCTACACTGTGCACGGGCCCGAGCACAGCTACTCGCTCGTGGCCTTCGCGCACGACCTTCCCGACGACATGCGGTCAGACCGCGTCATCGCGACCGCTTGGGACGCGACATTCGCGCTGTTCGACGGCATCCCGGGCGAGGACGACTTGCGGCGCCTCGCGCTCAACGTCCCGAAGCAGGAGGCAGGCCGGGTCACTGCGCGCGAACTGAGCCTCTCGCGCGCCAACCGTTCGGGTCGCCTGTTCGAGCATGTCGTCACCGCACTGGCCGAGGGGCGCCAGCCGGACCGCGCTCAGATCGAGGCGGTCGGCTACCTGATGCGGACGACGGCCGTCTACGGCTCCGGAAAGTTCGGCGCGGCCGACCGCGCGCTGATCGCCGACAGGCCGGAGCTCCGCGGTCCGTTCCAGGCCGAGATGCTGTCCGTCTGG
>CAVXNU010000005.1:0-127082 GCA_963763245.1 uncultured Bacillaceae bacterium | reverse complement strand
GATGATTGATTCCGCGCTATGCGGTGAGGTCGGCGAGGGTGCGGCTTGGCCTTCCGAGGTGGTGGTTGAGCCAGATCGAGGCGGTCAGGGCGAGCATCCGGCTTGCGATGCGGGCTTTGAGGTTGTGGAGGGTGCGGGCGCCGTGGCGTTCCAGGGTGAGGATGTCTTTGCAGGTCTGGAAGACCGATTCGATTCGCTGGCGGATCGGCGCCAGGTGCGGGCAGGGTCGGGTTCGTTTTGGCGGGCGAGGTCGCAGGATGGTGATGCCCAGGTCGGCTGCTGCGGCGGCGAAGTCTCGGCCGGCGTAGCCCTTGTCGCAGACGGCTATGGTGGCGCCGCTTTTGGCCGCGACGGGCAACAGTTGGGCAGCGCGACGTCGCGTTCCTTGTGGTCGGCGCCGCACAGCATGAGCGCGCGAGGGGTACCGTCGAGCGAGCAGGCCAGGTGCAGGCGCATGCCCCAAAACCAGCGCGAGTGGCTGCGCGAGTAGCCGTATCCGCACCACTCCGCCAACGCGCTTCGGCGAGTCGTCTCGACCGATCGGCCGCACTCCACCGGCGTGGAGTCGACCACCACCACCGGGTCGTGCGCGGCCGGGCTGTGGCGCGGCGAACACGCCAACCAGCCACTCGATCTGCGCCTCCAGCCGGGCGCGCCGCTTGTGCAGCGCGCTCTGGGATGGCAGTTTCACGAACAGATGACCGAGCTGGCGTTTGGCGGCACGCAGAAACCGACGATCACTGGGATCCCCATCATCACCTGGGCAACACACAAAGTGACGATCTCCGCGTCCGTCAACTCACGCCGCCAGTTCGGCGGCTTCTGCGGCAGGAGATCATCCGCAGTGCAATAAACATGGATGCAGAGCAGGTCGAGGTCGGCGTCCATCGTGGCCTCCGGCCGACGGTGTCTTGACACCGCCGACTTCGACCTCTCTGCCCGGACCCTTGCCCCCCACCCACGGCCAACCAGCCGTGGAATCAATCATCTAGACTCGCACCGTGCCCGAGGCGCAGCTCGACGACTTCGGCTCCGGCCTCGCGCCCGCCGGCGACGGCTGGTTCGTCGTCAACGTGCGCGACGCCGAGTGGTGGACGTCAGAGACGTTCGGCTCCGGTGCTTCGTGCGATCCTCCGAGAGCCCCGAGCTCGAGTTCCCGCAGCTCGGCATCAACCTCAGCGTCGCTCGAGCCGGGCCAGCCGAACTGCCTCTACCACTCCGAGTCGCAGCAGGAGGCGTTCCTCGTGCTGTCCGGCGAGTGCAAGCTGCTCGTCGAGGGCGAGGAGCGGCTCCTCCGGCCGTGGGACTTCTTCCACTGCCCCGCCGGACGGAGCACGTCTTCGTGGGCGCCGGCGACGGCCCGTGCGTGATCCTGATGGCCGGCGCGCGCTCGGAGGACGACGGTGCTCTACCCGGTGTCGGAGCTCGCGGCGCGCTACGGCGCGAGCGCGGAGGAGGAGACCCCCGACCCGAGACAGGCGTACGCGCGGTTCGAGCCGCCACAGCGCCGGCGGCCGCCGTACTGGGACCGCCTGCCCTGGGCTTAGAACCTGTTTCAGAATGACCGCCTGTTGCGGCTGGTTCGCGGCGGCGCGCGAGAGATAGTCGCGGCCCAGCTGGTCGGTGCCGAGAATGTGGTCCCAGGTCGCCTTGGGATTGTCGTACCAGACGGGCGGAATCAGCTTGCGCGACAGCACCTGGTCATAGGGGTCGTGCGGCGCGAGCCACGGCGCGAAGATCGCCACCAGCACGATGGTGGCCAGCACCGCGCCGCCGACGATCAGCCCGGCATGGCCGAAGATGCGCCGGCGCAGCAGCTGGCCGGGCGTGGGCTCGATGAGCGCGGGCGCGGCAACCGTCGCGGACTGCGTGTCGGTGTCGGTCACTGTCATGTCAGGTTACCCGGCATGTCAGGCCACCCGGATGCGCGGGTCGAGCCAGGCGTTCAGCATGTCGGCCACGAGCGTCAGGACGATGTAGAAGACCGAGAGCACCAGCACGATCGCCTGCATCATCGGCAGGTCGGCGCGCAGAATTGATTCCCAGGCCAGGAAGCCGAGGCCGTTGATGGCGAAGATCGTCTCGATGACGATCGAGCCGCCGAGCATGAAGCCGAACTGCACGGCGGCCAGCGATACCACGGGGATGATCGCGTTTCGCAGCGCGTGCTTGAAGAGCACGGTCATGGGCCGCAGCCCCTTGGCGCGGGCGGTGCGGATATAGTCGGCCGACAGCACATCGAGCATCCCGGCGCGGGTCAGGCGCATCACCGCCGGCGTGATGTAGTAGCCGAGCGCGATCGCCGGCATGACGAAGTTGGCCCAGGAACTGCTGCCGGTGATCGGCAGCAGGCGCCAGTAGACGCCGAGCCAGAGCATCAGCGTCAGCGCGAACCAGAAGCTCGGCATCGCCTGGCCGATCACCGCGATCGTCAGCGCCGTGCGGTCGATCAGGCTGTTCGGCCGGATGGCGGCCAGCACGCCCAGCGGGATCGAGAGGGCGAGCGCGAAGACCAGCGCGAAGAGGCCGAGCAGCATGGTGGTCGGCAGCCGCTCGAAGATGACGTCCGCCACCGGCTCGCCCAGATAGTGCGACCGGCCGAAATCGCCCTGCAGCGCCCGGCCGAGCCAGTCGAAATACTGCACGACGATCGGCCGGTCATAGCCATAGGCGACGCGGATGCTCTCGATGTCAGCCGACGTCGCGTTCTCGCCGGCCAGCGCCGTCGCCGGGTCGCCGGCGAGGTAGATCATCGAGAAGGTTAGCGCCGAGACCGTCAGCGCCACGAGGACGGCGATGCCCAAACGCTTCAGGAGGTAGGCCAGCATCGTATCCGCCTTGGCCGATCGGTCCTCACGCCCCGACTGGATCGGGGCCTCGCTGCGTGCGGCGTCGGGATCGCCCGTCCAGGCCAAGCGACGACGCGTTCGGCGTCGGGCCGCACTGGGCGGCCCCCCGCCCGTTCAGACCCGCCTCACTTCCAGCTCGAGAGATAGAAGCGCGGGATCTCGTCCGATGTCGGCTCGAAATTCAGGTCGTCGGCCCAGGCGTAGTACTTCGAGTAGGTGAACATCGGCAGCCAGTAGAGCTTTTCCGTGATGATCGAGAGGGCCTTCTTGTAGGCGTCCTTGCGGACCTCGGGATCGATCGAGGTGTTGCCCTTCTCGATCAGCGCGATGACCTCCGGGTCGTTGGCCGGATCGTCGGCCGTGCCGGTGAAGAACTGCCCGGCGCTGGCCGAGGTGTCGGGGATCGAGTTCGAGCCCCAGGTCATCTGGTGCAGCGGCGTCTCGCCCTTGCGCGACAGGTCGAGCAGCGCCGAGTACTGCAGCCAGTTCAGGTTGGCGTCGATGCCGACCTTGGCCAGGTCGCCGATCACGGCCTCGGTGTATTCGCGCTGGCGATAGCCGTAGATCTCGGTCTCGAAGCCGTCGGGGAAGCCGGCTTCGGCCAGGAGCTGCTTGGCCTTTTCCGGGTCGTAGTCCCACGCGCGCACGTCCTGGGCGCAGCCGAACTGGTCCGGGTGGCAGGCCGAGTTTATGACGACCGAGGCCGGGCCGACCAGGTTCTCGACGATGGCCTTGCGGTTGATGGCGTGCGCCACGGCCTCGCGGACCTTCAGGTCGGTGAAGTGCTTGTCGCCCGAACTGCCGTCCACGTCGAAGGCGATGTAGGAGATGCGCATGGTCGGCGCGTTCTCGACGGTGACGTTGGGCACGCCCTCGAGCCGTTCGGCCTGGTCCTTGGGCACGTCCCAGACCCAATCGAGCCCGCCGGTCATCAGCTCGGCGATCTGGGTGTTCATCTCCTTGATGGTGCGGAAGTTGATCTTGCCGATCTGGGGCGTGCCTTTCGGCGTGCCCTGCATGTAGTTCTCGTTCTTCTCCCACAGCACGTACTCGCCGGGCTTGGACTCGGCGAACTTGTAGGGGCCGGTGCCGATCGGATCGAGGGCGCCGAAATCCTTGCTGCCGTCCGCCTTGGCGGGCGCGTTGTCGTAGAAGCCTTCGGGCAGGATGAAGATGGCGTTGGCGAGATAGGCGAAGGCGGCCGGGAATGGCTCCTTCAGGTGAATGCGCACCGTGTGCGGCCCGGTCTGCTCGGCGCTCTCCATCCAGTTGACGTTCGCCTGGGTCAGAACGCCGTTCTCGGGGTTCGCGATGTGATTGACGGTGTAGACCACGTCCTCGGGCCCAAAGGTCGAGCCGTCATGGAAGGTGACGCCCTCGCGCAGGTTCAGCTCGAGCGTGGTGTCGTCGATCCATTCCCAGCTGGTCGCCAGCAGCGGCTCGTACTCGCCGGTGTCGAGGTTCAGGAACATCAGCCCGTCCCAGCCGACGTTCCCCATGATCACAAGCTCGCGGGTGTTGTTGTAATAGGGGTCGATCACCGAGACCTCGCGGTCGGTGGCCCAGTTGAGCGTGTCGTCCGCCTTGCCGGCGAGCGCGTGGGTTCCGCCCAGCACGATGCTTGCGGCGACCAAAGCGCCGGCAATCGCCTGTTGGTTCATGGCGACATCTCCCTGTTGATTATCTGTCGTCGGGGGCCGCTTGTGCCGCGCGCCTTCCACGAGGCAAAACTCTTTCAGAATTGTCGGGGCCGTTCAAGGCCAAGCGGATGGCGGGGATGGGTCCCGCTGCTGCTCGATCCAGCGGAGCGGAAGGCGGGGCATGGCGACGGCGGCGGCACCTCCTTCGACCGCGCATCGCTCGGTGACGGCTGGGCTGATGTGGATGCTGCTGTCCTGCGCGCTGCTGTCCGCCGTCGCCGTCTTGGGGCGGCAGGCGGCGCTGGAGAGCGTGCCGCTGTTCCAGATCGTGTTCCTGCGGCTGATCTTCGCCGCGGTCGCCTTCCTGCCGATGGTCGCGGTGCGGGGGCCCGGGATGGTGCGGACGCCGCATCTGCGGCTCTATCTCGTCCGCGTCGCCGTCGGTTTCGTCGCGATGACGACTTGGTTCCTGGCGCTGTCGCTGACGACCGTAGGCGAAGTGCAGGCGATCGGGTTCCTGACGCCGATCTTCGCCACGGTCGGCGCCGGGCTGATCCTGCACGAAGCCATCGGCTGGCGGCGCTGGACGGCCATCCTGGTCGGCTTTGCCGGGGCGATGATCGTCCTGCGGCCCGGCATCGGCGGCGACTCGCTCGGCACATGGGTGGCCGTGGTCGCCGCCGTGGGAATGGCGGCGTCGAGCCTGTTCATCAAGCAGCTCGCCGACCGCGACCACCCTGATACGGTCGTGCTGGTCACCACGCTGATGCAGAGCGTCGTGGCGCTGGGGCCGGGCTTGTGGGTCTGGCAGCCGCTGAGCGCGGAGCTCTGGGCGCTGTTCGCGGCCATGGGCGCGCTCGGCATGCTCGGGCACATCGCGCTGGCGCGCGCGTTCCGCGCGGCCGACGCCTCGATCGTCATGGGGATCGACTTTGCCCGCCTGCCGTTCAGCGTGCTGTTCGGCTGGCTCGCCTTCGGCGAGCTGATCGACCTCTGGACCTGGGTCGGCGCCGGCATCATCTTCGCCGCCGCCTTCTACACGGCGCGGCGCGAGCGCCGGCTGGCGCGCGCCAAGGCGAGCGTCAAAGAAGGGGCAGGGTGAGGGCGCTGCGCCCCGGCCCGGTGCCGATCCGCCAGTGCCCGGGCCGGCCATAGGGCCAGAGGGCGAAGTTGTCCCGGTCGGCGCCGGCGAGCCGCAGGCCGATGCGGTGCCCGGCGGGAAAGCTCCAGGCGGTCGGCAAGCAGCGGGATCTCGAGGCGCACCGTCTCGCCGGGCGTCAGCGGCGCCGCGTCGGCGCGGCGAAAGCTCGGCAGCGGCCAGGTCGGCGCGGTAGGTCTCGCTGCGCTCCAGTGCCCGGCGCGGTGCAGCGCTCGCAGCATGCCCTCGGTGACATAGCGGCGGCGCCCGTCAGGGGCGATGTCCTCGAGATAGGCGAAGATGCAGGCATCCGGCTGGTCGCAGGCGAGGTCGAGGCACAGGAGCGGGTGCCCGGCGACCGTGGTCTCCTCTGCGCAGCGGGTCGGAGCGGAAGGCGAGGTGCCGGGCCGATCGGTCCTCCCAATCGCCGTAGTAGTCGAGCACGTTGCGGATCTGCAGCCTGCCATAGCGGGTGTTCTGCCCGCTGCCGCAGGCGAAGTCGGCGCGGTACTCGACGGCGCCCGCGTCAGGTTTGCGATCCACGAGCGTCCCGCCGGAATCGAGAAAGAGTGTCCGCTCGGTGCGCTGGATCGGCCAGCCCGGTGCGCTGTGCCATTCCTCGGAGCGCATCATGTGGAAATGCACAGGCGCCTCGTCAGCGAGGCCGGTGTCGAGGCCGCGCACATGATGGTCGAAGAAGCGCAGGATCTCGGCCAGCACCGGGAACTCGGGCAGGGGCTGGCTGCGGAACGGGCTGACATTGGCGCGGGCGCCGTGGTCCCAGGGGCCGATCAGCAGGCGCTTTTCGCGGCAGGGGGCGCTGAGGAAGCGGGCGATCGCGCCGTTCATGTAGGCGCCGTCCATCCAGCCGGAGATTGAGAGGATGGCGAGGTCGTCGCGCATGGCCGAGGCGACGCTATGCGGGCTGAAGCTGTCGCTGGTGAAGGCGGGGTCGTGGGCGAGCGCGCTGTCGCGGAACTGGAACTCGCGCAGGAAGTCCTGCATCTGCGCGTTGGCGGCGTGGCCGGCCACGGCCTGGGCCAGCAGGTGGCCGTCGGGGTCGTCGTCGACGGGGGCGGGGCCCTGCAGGCCGGGATCGGTGAAGTAGTGGAACTTGCGCAGCGCCTCGCGCCGGTCGAGGTCGAGCGCCTCGCAGACCTCGGCATAGCCGCGGGCGACGTCCGAGAGGAAGCAGCCGCCCGGGTAGAAATGATCGCGATAGGTGTCCCAGACGGCGCTGATCGGCGCGGTCGCCTTCAGCGCCGGATGGCCCGAGGCGGCGGCGAAATCGGCCGCGGCGCCGAGGTACGAAATGCCGGTCGCGCCGAGGCGGCCGTCGCACCAGGGCTGGTTCGCCACCCAATCGATCACCTCGGCATGGTCCTGCCGCTCGGCGGGTGAGCGAAAGCTGTCGCGGCAGCCGAACGAGGCGCCGGTGCCGCGGACGTCGACGACCACCAGCGCATAGCCGCGCGGCACGAACATCTGGCGGTAGGCGGCGCTGTTCGGGCTCGCCTCGGCGGTCGAGCCGGACGCCAGGCGAAAGCGCCGATAGTAGGGCGTGAAGATCAGCACCGCCGGAACCGGGTCCGGCAGGGGATCGGGCAGGTGGACGTCGACGGCGAGGCGGACGCCGTCGCGCATCGGCAGATAGCGCGAGACCGGCGGCGCGCCGGCGAATTCGGCCGGGCGAGAGGCCAGATAGCGGTGCGGATCGATGACCCAGGCGGCGGATGCGGCGGCCGAGTCCCCCATCGCTGCTCTCCCTGCTGCTATCGGCTGGGTCTAGCGGAAACGCGGAGGCGACGCCACAGCCGGCCGACCGGCGCGAACCCGATCACTCGGGCAGGCCTTTGGAATTCGGTGGTGGCGACATAGCTTCAGCACGTACCAAGGGCAGCTCGAGAGGCCGGCGATGATTCCCTTTTCAGTGCTCGACCTGGCGCCAGTGCCCGAGGGCGCAACGGTCGCGGACGCGCTGCGCAACACGCTCGACCTCGCGCGTCATGCCGAGCGGTGGGGCTATCGCCGGTATTGGCTGGCCGAGCACCACAACATGCCGGGGATCGCCAGTGCGGCGACCGCCGTGCTGATCGGCCAAGTGGCGGCGGCGACGTCGACCATGCGCGTCGGCTCGGGCGGCATCATGCTGCCGAACCACGCGCCGCTGATGGTGGCCGAGGCGTTCGGCACGCTGGCGACGCTCTTTCCCGACCGGATCGACCTCGGGCTCGGCCGGGCGCCGGGCACGGACCAATCGACGATGCTCGCGCTCCGGCGCGGGATGGATGGCGCCGATCACTTCCCGCAGGATGTGGTGGAGCTGATGGGCTATCTCGGTCCGGCGCGCGAGGGCGCCCGCCTGCGCGCGGTTCCGGGCGAGGGGACCGAGGTTCCCATCTGGATCCTGGGCTCGAGCCTCTACGGCGCCCAGCTGGCGGCGCATCTGGGGCTGCCATACGCCTTCGCCTCGCATTTCGCGCCGGCCGCGCTCGACCAGGCGGTGCAGGTCTACAGGCAGATGTTCACGCCCTCGGAGCATCTGGACCGGCCGCACTTCATGCTGGCCCTGAACGTCTTCGCCGCGGAGAACGAAGCCGAGGCGCGGCGGCTGCGGACGTCGATGCAGCTGGCGTTCGCGCGCCTGCGGACGGGCAGGCCGGGGCGGCTGCCGGCGCCGGTCGCGCGAATCGACGAGCATGTCGAGCCGGCGCTGATGACCGTCGTCGACCAGGCGCTCGCCTGCACGGCGCTCGGCGCGCCCGAGCAGGTGGCGGCGACGATCCGCGGTTTTCTCGATCGCTACCAGCCGGACGAGGTCATCCTGACGGGGCAGATCCACGACCACGCTGCACGGCTGCGGTCATTCGAGATCGCAGCGCAGGTGATGAGCGCGCTCGAACCGGTTGCCTGAGGGATGGGGTGGAGGCGGTCCGGCGCGCTCGGCCCGGCCCGGCCGGCAGGGGCTTAGCGTGCCGCTGATTCGGGCCGTTGAGCGGCCAGCGATTGGATCCGCGGCGGGGCCTCCGCGCGAAAAGGCATGCGCCTCAGGCGAGCTCGGCCAGTTCGCGTTCCGCAAGCAGCTCGGCCAGCCGCAGCTCGGCCTCGCGTGCCCGATCGTAGTGCAAGACGTTGTCGCGCAAGGCTTCGGCCAGGCTCGCCTCGAGCTGTCCGATGCGGATTCGCGCCCGGCGCAGCTCGGCGCGCAACGCCTGATCGTTCGCCGTGGCCGGGTCCCGCGGGGCAAGCTGCTGTCGGCGGCTGGGCAGGCTGATCACGGTAGCGGTCATGACAGAAGTCTCCGGACGGTGGCCTCTCTGCGCAGGCTGGACGCCGATCGTTAACAAGCGGTTTCCGACCGGCTGCCGATGTCGCCGGCCCTGAGCTTCAGGGGCGCGGCGTATACATGAGATTTTCGCGAGAGCAACCACAATGACGAAACCCCGCGACATGACGCCTGCACTGCTCTGGCTGCGGCGCGACCTGCGTCTGGCCGATCATCCCGGCTGGCAGGCGGCGCTGGAGGGAGGGGGGCCGGTGATTCCGCTTTTCGTCCTCGATCCCGTCTTCGAGAGCTATGGCGCTGCGCCGAAATGGCGTCTCGGCGAAAGCCTCTCCGATCTCGGCCGTGCGCTCGAGGGGCGAGGCAGCCGCCTGGTCCTGCGCCGCGGCGATGCGGCGGAGGTCCTCGACGCGCTCGTCGAGGAAACGGGCGCGCGCCGGATCGTCTGGTCGCGGCTCTATGATCCTCGATCCGTCGAGCGCGACCGCCAGGTCGAGCAGCGCCTGTCGGCTCGAGGGGTCGTCATCGAGACGGTGAATGCCTCGCTGCTGTTCGAGCCCTCCACTGTCGAGACGGGCAGCGGCGGCTCGTACAAGGTCTACTCGCCGTTCTGGCGCGCCGTCTGCGGGCGCGCCGTGCCCGAGCCGCTGCCCGAGCCCGGCGATCTGCAGGCGCCCAGGTCCTGGCCGAAGACCGAGCGGCTGTCGGACTGGCGCCTCGGCGCTGCCATGAACCGCGGGGCCGCCGTCGTCGCGGCGCATGCCCGGATCGGCGAGGCGGCCGCAAGGGAACGGCTCGACGCCTTTCTCCAGCACGGCGTCGCCAGGTACCGCGCGGACCGGAACTTCCCGTCGCTCGGCGCGACGTCGCGGCTGTCGGAGAACCTGACCTATGGCGAGATCTCGCCAGGCACGCTGTGGCATGCCGGCCGGCGGGCGATGGAGCAGCCCGGCCAGTCGGCGGAGGCCGAGCACTTCGTCAAGGAGCTGGCCTGGCGCGAGTTCGCCTATCACCTTCTCTGGCACACGCCGCGGCTCGAGACGGCGAACTGGCGCGAGGAATGGGACGACTTCCCCTGGCGCGAGGACAATGACGACGCCGAGCGTTGGCGGAGAGGCATGACGGGTTACGAGATGGTCGATGCCGCGATGCGCGAAATGTATGTCACCGGCACGATGCACAACCGGACGCGCATGTTGGCCGCAAGCTTCTTGACCAAGCACCTGCTGACGGACTGGCGCGTCGGCGACGCCTGGTTCCGCGATTGTCTGATCGACTGGGACGTCGCGTCGAACGCGCTCGGCTGGCAATGGACGGCGGGCTCGGGGCCGGATGCGGCGCCGTATTTTCGCGTCTACAATCCCGAGACGCAGGCGCAGAAGTTCGACCCGGACGGTCGCTATCGCGACCGCTTCATCGCCGAGGGGCGCAAGCGTCCCCACCCTGACGCGCTCAGCTATTTTGAGGCGGTACCGCGCTCGTGGGGGCTGGCGCCCGACCAGGCCTACCCGGCGTCCGTGATCGGCTTGGCGGAGGGCCGCGGCAGGGCGCTTCGCGCCTATGAGCGGCGCGGCACGCGCTGAGTCGGGCTGGCGCGGGAACTCGGGCCCGCGCGTCCCAGTTGCTTTCGCTGGAAAGCTCTGAAGAGATCGGATTAATTGTCGCCGGGGAGTGCGAATAGACGGGGGACATGCGTGACAGCCGACAGCATGACTGGACAGAGGGACCTCCCGCGCTGGTGCGAGACTGTGTTCGCCCTGATCCGCCGGCTGGAGGTCGGCAGCATTTCGTTCACGCTGCCAGACGGCCGAACCTTCATCGCGAGGGGGCAGAAGCCCGGGCCCGCGGGTCATTTCGACGTGCACGACGGACGGCTCTTCGCCCGAATGGTGCGCGAGGGCGACCTCGGTTTTCTTGAAGCTTATCTCGACGGCTGGTGGGACACGCCGGATCTTCAGGCGCTGATGGACGTCGCGCTGCTCAACAACGATCAGATCGGCTACAGCTTCCCGGGCAGCGGTGTTGTGCGCGCCTATGAGCGCTTGCGCCACTGGCTGCGCGCCAATACCCGGCGCGGCTCACGGCGCAACATCGCCTATCATTACGATCTGGGCAACGAGTTCTACCGCCTGTGGCTCGACCCCTCGATGACGTATTCGTCCGCCCTCTTCTCAGGGCAGGGGGAGACGCTGGAGCAGGCGCAGCGCAACAAATACGCGTCGATCTGCGACCGCATGCGGCTGACGCCCGGCGACCATGTGCTCGAGATCGGCTGCGGCTGGGGCGGCTTTGCCGAATACGCGATCAGCGAACGCGGCGCCCGCGTGACGGGGCTGACGCTCAGCCGCGAGCAGCACGACTTTGCCCGGCAGCGCCTCTTCGAACGAGGGCTGGCCGAGCGCGCCGAGATCGTCATGCGCGACTATCGCGAAGAGCAAGGCACCTATGACGGCGTCGCCTCGATCGAGATGTTCGAGGCCGTGGGCGAGCGCTATTGGCCGGCGTTCTTCCGGACCGTCTTCCAGAGACTGCGGCCCGGCGGTCTGGCATCGATCCAGATGATCACAGTCGCCGACAACCTCTTCGAGAGCTATCGGCGCGGCACCGACTTCATCCAGAAGTATATCTTCCCGGGCGGGATGCTCGCGGCGCCATCGGTGGCGCTTGGCCGGGCCGAGGCAGCCGGGCTGATTCACGTCGGTTCCATGGAATTCGGCGAAAGCTATTCGCGGACGCTGCGCGCCTGGTACGATGATTTCAACGAGCGCTGGGACGAGATCGCCCAGCTGGGCTTTGACGAGAGGTTCAGGCGCATGTGGAACATGTACCTGACGAGCTGCGCGGCCTGTTTCGCCGCCGGGACGACCGATGTGACCCAGATCAGCTTGCGCCGGCCGGCCTAGCACCGTTAATGTTCGGCCCTCGGCTGATCCGACCCGGATTTTACGGAACTGGGGGCCGTTAAGCATGCTGATGTTCCGCATCCTGTGCTCGGCAATCCTGGCCTGGGCGGCCATCTGGGCGCTGTCCCGGCCGGAAGGATCCGGGCTTCTCCGGCTCATCCCGGAGATGGCGGTGCTCGGCCCGCTTGCGGCGGCCTATGTCGGCGCGGTCAATCTCGCGGTGCGCCAGGGCTGGGGCTTCATCGTGGCGCTCGCGAACGGCGTCTGGGCGGGCGTCCTGTCCATTGTCGCCGCGGGCGTGCTCTACGTCGCGCTCGAGATGGCGCGGGCGGCGACGGCGGGCGCGGTCGATGGGTTCCGCAGCTTTTTCGTCGTCTTCGCAGACACGGTGGACCTTCTTCTGCAGCAGCTCGGCTACCCCGAGCTGCTGACGCTGTCGCTTGGCGCGGCGGCCTGCGCGGGCGTGTTGAGCGAGGCGGTCCACTGGCTCCTGGTGCGCGCGCGGCAGCGGCGCCAGCGCTCGAACTGAGCCGCGGCCCAGCCGCGGCACGGCGGCGTTCCAAAGAAACGATGCAGTGCGGCACGTCGGGGGGTCGCAACCCGAGGCGGGGACGTGTAGACCCGCGCCGCGCCCGCGGGCAGGGCGGAGCGGCGGAGGGTCAGGCGCATGACAAGGCTATTCTTTTTCGGCACGCTGCGTGACCGCGAGTTGCTGGAGATCGTCCTGGATCGGCCGGTCGCGCCCGAGGAGCTGCGCCCGGCCCGGGCGCCAGGGTTTGCCGCGCGGCGGCTGGCGGGGCTCGACTATCCGCATCTGGTCGAGGAAAGCGGGGCCGTCGCCGAGGGCGTCGTCTTCACCGCCGCACCGGACGAGCTCGCCCGGCTCGACTATTTCGAAGAGGCGGAATACGGGCTGACGCCGATTTCGGCCGAGACCGAGGGCGGGCAGGTCGAGGCGCGCTACTACAGATCGACGGCCAAGGTGCGCGCGGGCAATGGGAACTGGGACTTCGCCGCCTGGCGCCGCGAGGCGCGCGCCGTCGCCATGGAGGCTGCCAGCGAGTTGATGAGCTATTACGGCGTCCTGCCGGTCGAGGAGATGGACCGCATCTGGCCCGGAATCATGGTCCGCGCCCGCATGCGGGCGAGGGCCAAGACGACCAGGCCTGCCGCCGGCCGGCTTCGGCGGGTGCACGGGCCGGATGACGTGCAATCGATCGCCGTCGAGCGGCCGCACACCGACTTCTTCGCGCTGGAGGAGCATAAGGTGCGCCACCGGCTGTTCGATGGCGGCTGGTCCGCGGAGCTCAGCCGGTCCGTGCTCGTGGTCGGCGATGCGGTCACCGTGCTGCCCTACGATGCCCGCCGCGACAGGGTGCTGCTGGTCGAGCAGTTCCGCGCCGGGATGTTCGCCCGCGGCGACCGGTGCCCCTGGTCGATCGAGGCCGTCGCCGGGCGGATCGACGCGGAAACCGATGCCGAGACCGCCGCGCGCCGCGAGGCGCGCGAGGAAGCGGGCGTGGAGCTCGGCCGAGTCGAGACGATCGCCGCCTATTACACGACCCCGGGCTGGGCCGCCGAGCAGATCACGTCGATGGTCGGCGAGGCCGATCTCGGCCAGGCCGGCGGGCTCTTCGGCGTGGCGCACGAAAACGAGGACATCCGCGCCTTCGTCGTGCCCCTCGACGAGGCGCTGGACGGGGTGAGGCGCGGCGAGATCGACAATTCCCCCACGATCCTGTCGCTCCTTTGGCTCGGGCAGAACCGGAACCGCTTGCGCGCGGCCTGGAACGTGCCTGCGGAGACGAGGGTTGAGGCGGCGACCGGGCCCGCGTAGGGTCTCGGGCCGCGTACCTTCAGGGATCTCGAACATGCGCGTCTATCAGGACCTGCCCGATGCGGTCGGCAAAACGCCGCTGATCCGGCTCCGCAAGGCCTCGGAGCTGACCGGATGCGATATCTTCGGCAAGGCCGAGTTCATGAACCCCGGCCAGAGCGTGAAGGACCGGGCCGCGCTCTGGATCATCCGCGACGCGATCGACAAGGGGCAGCTGCGCCCCGGCGGCACGATCGTCGAAGGGACGGCGGGCAACACCGGCATCGGGCTGGCGCTCGTCGGCGCGGCCATGGGCTTCAAGACGGTGATCGTGATCCCCGAGACGCAGAGCCAGGAGAAGAAGGACATGCTGCGCCTTGCCGGCGCGCAGCTCGTCGAGGTGCCGGCGGTGCCCTACAAGAACCCGAACAACTACGTGAAGTATTCGGGCCGGCTGGCCGAGGCGCTGGCCAGGACCGAGCCGCAAGGCGCCATCTGGGCGAACCAGTTCGACAATGTGGCCAACCGGCAGGCGCACATCGAGTCCACCGGCCCCGAGATCTGGGAACAGACCGAGGGCAAGATCGACGGCTTCATCTGCGCCGTCGGCTCCGGCGGCACGCTGGCGGGCGTCGAGATCGCGCTGCGCGAGCGCAAGCCCGACATCAAGATCGGCCTCGCCGATCCGATGGGTGCCGCGCTCTACGAGTATTTCGCGCATGGCGAGCTGAGGGCCGAGGGCTCGTCCATCTCGGAGGGGATCGGCCAGGGCCGCATCACCGAGAACATCAAGGACCTGAAGGTCGACTTTCCCTACCGGGTGCCGGACGAGGAGGGGATCCCGGTGGTCTTCGACCTGCTGCGGCACGAGGGCCTTTGCATGGGGCTGTCGACGGGGATCAACGTCGCCGGCGCGATCCGGCTGGGGCGCGATCTGGGCCCGGGCCACACCATCGTGACGATCCTCTGCGATGTCGGCAGCCGCTACCAGTCCAAGCTCTTCAATCCGATGTTCCTGGCCGAGAAGGGACTGCCGGTGCCCGATTGGCTGACGCCCGAGGGTCAACGCGAGGTGCCGCCGGTCTTCGAGGATGCCTGAGAGGGCCACTTACGCCTCGGGCGATTGCTGTCTCGATACGCCGCCGGCATTGCGCTAGGCTGCCGGCCGATGGGGGTTGGAGGATCGGATGCGCGCTTGCCTCGTGATGCTTGTTGTTCTGGCGGTTTCGGCTTGCAGTTCGGGGTCGCAGGAGCAGGCGGCGGCCGAGCCGGTGGTCTGTGGCGGGCCCCAGGCCCTGACCTGCGGCGCGGGGGAGTACTGCGCCTTTCCGGCGACCGGGTTCTGCGGCGTGGCTGGCCAGACCGGCGTCTGCATGCCGCGGCCAGAGTCGTGCGCACTGGTCCGCTTCAATCCGATCTGCGGCTGTGACGGCGTGACCTATCCGACATCCTGCGACGCCTCGGCCGCGGGCGTCAGCATCGCGAGCGGTGGCGAGTGCTGGCAATAGGCCTGGACCCACAAGGGTCCGGATGAGCCTGCGAGTGGACGAGCGGAACGGAACAGGGGCTGGCGGGCGACCGTGCCCGCCTTCGGCTCTTCCCACGCAAAGATGCAGGAGCGGCCGGTGAGTGCCTCGCTGCCGCCGCTGCTGGCGGATGCCACGGCCAGCCTGGCCGAGTTTGCGAGCACGCTGGCCTTCGAGGACATACCGCCGACCGTCCTCGATCGGATCAAGCTGTCCTTGCTCGACGGGATCGGCGTCTGCCTGCACGGGTCGAGCTTGCCCTGGAGCCGGATGGTCCAGGAGCTGGTGCTGGCCGAGGGCGGAACGCCGCTGGTCTCGCTGTTCGGCACCGGCCGGAGGACGAGCTGGTCGCAGGCGGTCCTGGCGAATGCGACGGCCGGCCACGCCTTCGAGATGGACGACATCCACACCGAGTCCGTGCTGCACCCGAACTCGATCACCACGCCGATCGCGCTCGGCTTTGCCGAGATGCGCGAGGGCGTGCGCGGCCGCGACGTTCTGGCGGCCATCGCTGCCGGCTGCGAGGTCGGCATCCGCATCGGCAACGCGGCGACGACGCGGCTCTTCCTCAACGGCTTCCACCCGCAGGGCACGACGGGCACCTTCGTCGCCGCGGCCGCGGCGGGCAAGCTTCTCGGCCTCGATGCCAGGGCCATGCAGAACGCGCTCGGCATCGGCGGCTCGATGGCCGCGGGCCTGATGGCCGCGCAGGAGGGCGCTATGGTCAAGCGCCTGCATTGCGGCCGCGCCGCGCAGAGCGGCGTCTATGCCGCCACGCTGGCCGCCAAGGGCTTCACCGGCATCGAGGACATCGTCGAGGCCGGCTATGGCGGGTTTCTCAGCTCCTATGCGCGCGAGCCCGACGCCGCGCGCCTGACCGAGGGGCTGGGAACCGATTGGGAAGCAGGCAAGGTCGGCTTCAAGCTCTACCCGGCCGTGACCAGCATCCACTCGGCGCTCGACGCGCTGAAGCACATCATGACGACCGAGGGGCTGACCGCCCGAGAGATCGCCGCCGTCGAGGTCGGCTGCGGGCACATGACCTATGTCCACACCGGCTGGACCTATCGCCCGGCGGGCGTGACGGCCGCGCAGATGAACATGTTCTTCGGACTGGCCGCCGTCGCGACCGGGGGCGACCTGACCGTGGCCGACTTCGAGCCCGAGCGTATGCAGGATCCTGCGCTCCTGGGCTTTATCGACCGGATCACGGTGCGAGAGGACCCGGAGCTCGAGGCGATGGGCCGCCGGTTCCGTCATGCCTGCAGGATGTCGCTGCGCACGACGGACGGGCGGATTTTCGCGCACGAGGTCCTCCACCGCCGCGCCGGCCCGGAAGCGCGTGTCGGATGGCCGGAGATCGAGGCGAAGTTCCAGGGCACGACGCGCGGCCTGCTCTGCCCGGCGGACCAGGATCGCGTGCGCGAGATCGTTTCGCGCTTGGAGGATGCCGACGATCTGCGCGACCTGTGCGCGATGATGGCGAAGCCCCTGCCGCCCAGCTGACGGCATGGGCGGCGGCCAGCGGTGCCTCGCTCCTCCGATGATCGCCCAAGCTGATCGCAGGGGTGATCGTCTCGGGTTGATCGCCGGCGTGATCGCCCTGGCGCTTGTCATCGTCTTGCACGGCGGCGCATGCTGCCGGCGCGGGCAGCAGGCGAGGAAATCTCATGGAAGGCATGGTCTCGGCACCGCAGCCAGAAGCGGTGGAAGCGGGGCTGGACGTGCTGGCCGATGGCGGCACCGTCGTCGACGCCGCGATCGGCGCCGCGCTGGTCCAGACGGCCGTCGACCCGCAGATGTGCGGCATCGCGGGCTTCGGCTCCTGCCACATCCGGCTGGCGGGAGGTCCGCATCTGCTGATCGACTTCCACGGGCGCGCGCCGGCGGCGGTCAGGCCCGACATGTGGCAGGACCTGATCGTCCGCGAATGCGATGACGGCTTCGGCTTTGTGCTCAAGGGCAGGGTGAACGAGCTCGGCTACCAGTCGGCGACGACGCCGATGAGCTTGCGCGCCTTCGACGACATCCTGCGGCGGTTCGGGACGCGGTCGCTCGCGCAGCTGATCGAGCCCGCCATCCGCTATTGCGAGGAGGGGTTCGCGGTCAGGCCGGATGTGCATGCCTTCTGGACGCGGGGGCCCGTGGCAGGGCGGATCGCCCGCATCCGCGGGCTGACGGAGGATCCCGCGACGCGCGCGATCTACATCAAGCCGGACGGCCAGCCCCATGGCGTGGGCGATATCCTGCGCAATCCGGACATGGCGCGCACCTATCGCAGGATCGCCGAGCGCGGGGTCGAGGAGTTCTACTCGGGCGAGATCGCCCGGCGGATCGCCGAGGACATGGCCGAGAACGGCGGGCTGATCACCCTGCAGGACCTCGCGGAGTGCCGCCCTGTCGAGACCGAGCCGCTGTGGCTGAGCTATCGGGGCCACCGCGTCGCGACCAACCAGCCGCCGGGGGGCGGCCTCGTCGTGGCGGTGATGCTGCGCATCCTCGAGCGCTTCGACCTCGCCGCGATGGGGCACAACTCGCCCGACTACATCGCCACAGTCTCCGAGGCGATGAAGATCGCGACGGTCGAGAAGGACACGCGGATGGGCGACCCGGCCTTTGTCGACATCCCCGTCGAGGAGCTGCTCTCCGACGATTTCGCCGACCGAATGGCCGCCCGCATCCGGCGCGGCGAGAAGACCCATGTGCCGCGGCTGAACGGCGGCGCGGACCCCAAGGAGACGACGCACATCTGCGTTGCCGACGAGGCGGGCAATTGCGTGACCATGACGCATTCGCTGGGCTCGTCCTCGGGCTTCGTCACCGAGGGGCTGGGCTTCATGTACAACAACTGCATGATGGTGTTCGACCCGCGGCCCGGCCGGGCGGGGTCGCTGGCGCCCGGCAAGGCGCGGTTCACGGCCATGTCGCCGACGATCGTTTTCCGCGGCGACGAGCCCTTCTTCCTGGTCGGCGCACCGGGCGGCACGACCATCACCATGGGCAATCTGCAGGCCATTCTGAACGCCGTCGACTTCGGAATGGACGCGCAGGAGGCCGTCTCGGCGCCGCGGTTCACGACGACCTCGGACACGATCGAGCTGACCAACCGCGTCCTGCGCCGGACCGAGCGCGAGCTGCAGGCGCGCGGCTATCCGACCAAGCGCCACGCCTTCAGCCATATGAGCCCCAACGTGCATGCGATCCGCATCGTCGACGGCCGGCTGGATGGCGGCGCCGATCCGTCGGCCGACGGTATGGCGAGCGCCGTCGCGCTCGGCTGACGTCGGACGACGGTGGCATCCGGTGCCGGGCAGCGGGGGCTGCCCCGGTCCCACCCGGACATGTGTCAAAGTTTATTTGCCGGCCGCGGGGAACGGCGGCCGCACGTTCCCGTTGTCCGAGCGGGGATCCAGCGGTAGCGCGAGGCTTCAGTGCAAGACACGATCAGGACCGAACTGACGATCAACGGCGCACGCCAGGTGCTGGAGCTCGATCCGCGCACGACATTGTTGGATGCGCTGCGGCATCATCTGGGGCTGACGGGCACCAAGAAGGGGTGCGACCACGGCCAGTGCGGCGCCTGCACGATCCTGATCGATGGCCGCCGCATCAATGCCTGCCTGACGCTCGCCTGCATGCACGAGGGCGACGAGATCACCACGATCGAGGGGCTGGGCAAGCCGGGCGCGCTCTCGCCGCTGCAGCGGGCGTTCGTGGCGCATGACGGCTATCAATGCGGCTATTGCACGCCCGGCCAGATCTGCTCGGCCGTGGCGATGCTCGGCGAGATCGAGGAGGGCTGGCCGAGCCACGTCACCGACGATCTCGCCGCGGCGCCAGCGCTCGACCATGCCGAGGTCGCGGAACGGATGAGCGGCAATCTCTGCCGCTGCGCCGCGTATCCCAACATCGTCGCCGCCATCCTCGAGGTTGCTGGGCAGTCGGAGAGGGACGCGGCATGAAGCCCTTCGCCTTTTCGCGCGCTGGATCGGAGCTCGAGGCGGTCACGGCAGGGGCCGAGGGCGCGACCTTCATCGCCGGCGGGACCAATTTGCTCGACCTGATGAAGATCGAGGTGATGGCGCCCGACCGCCTGGTCGACATCACGCGCCTGGACCTCGACGGGATCGAAGCCACGCAGGACGGCCTGCGCATCGGCGCGCTGGTGACCAACAGCGATCTGGCCGCCGACATGCGGGTGCGCACGGGCTATCCTGTGCTGTCGCGCGCGCTGCTGGCAGGCGCGAGCGGTCAGCTGCGCAACAAGGCCACGACCGGCGGCAATTTGCTACAGCGGACCCGCTGCTATTATTTTTACGACCGGGCGATGCCCTGCAACAAGCGCGCGCCGGGTTCGGGCTGCGGCGCGCTCGAGGGCGTCAACCGCATCCACGCGATCCTGGGCGGCAGCGAGCACTGCATCGCCACCCATCCGAGCGACATGGCCGTCGCCCTGCTGGCGCTCGACGCCGCCGTGGAGACCGAGGGTCCAGCCGGCCGCCGGAGGATTCCGCTGGGCGAGCTCTATTGCCTGCCTGGCGACACGCCCGAGATCGAGACGGTGCTCGAAGCGGGCGAGCTGATCACCCATGTCGTCCTGCCCGAGCCCGTTCAGGCGGCGCAGATCTACCGCAAGGTGCGCGACCGGGCCTCCTATGCCTTTGCGCTCGTCTCGGTGGCGGCCGTCATCCGCGTCGAGGACGACCGGATCGCGCACGCCGCGCTCGCCTTCGGCGGGGTGGCGCCCCGGCCCTGGCGCGACCGGCGCATCGAGGAGGCGCTGATCGGCCAGACGCCGTCGGCCGCGCTCTTCGATCGTGCGGCGGATCTTCTGCTCGACGGCGCGCGCGGGCATGGCCACAACGATTTCAAGATCCCGCTGACGCGCCGCACGCTGGCCGCCGTGCTGGCCGAGGCCGCCGAGGCGCCGGGACCGAATGGGAGCGCGCAATGACCAGGCACCAGAAGATCGACGGGCCGGACGAGCGCTGCCGGCTCGACCACATGGCGCAGGGCGTCATCGGCGCTCCGCTCGACCGGCCGGAGGGCCCGCTGAAAGTGTCGGGCCAGGCGACCTACGCGGCCGAGTGGCAGATCCCGAACCTCGCCTATGGCGCGATCGTGCGGGGGACGGCGACCAAGGGACGACTGCAGGGGCTGACCGGGCAGGCCGAGGTCGAGGCGATGCCCGGCGTGCTTGCGGTCGTGCGCGACCGACGCTTTCTGCGGAACCCCGCCCAGGGTACGGCGGGCGCAGCGCCCGAGCAGGGTCCGGACGAGATCGCCTATTTCGGGCAGCCGGTCGCCCTTGTCGTCGCCGAGTCGCTCGAGGCGGCCCATCATGCTGCGCTGACCCTCGGCGTTTCGGTCGAGGCGGCCGACGCGGTGCTCGACCCCGACGCGCCTGACGTCGAGGTCGAGCGGCCGGAAGGCAAGCAGCAAGCCCAAGGCGATCTCGACCGCGCCATGGCCGAGGCGGCGCATGCGGTCGACGTCACCTACAGGACCCCGGGCCACAACAGCGCGCCGATGGAGCCGCACGCGGCGATCGCAGAATGGGAGGGCGACCGTCTGACGCTGCGCGGCAGCTATCAGATGCTGTCGTTCAACCAGAAAGAGCTGGCCGACGCGCTGGGGATCGAGCCAGAGAACGTCCGGATCCTGTCGCCCTATGTCGGCGGCGGCTTCGGCTCGAAGCTCGGCATCTCGCACGAGGCGGTCACCGCCGCCATAGCGGCGCATCAGCTTGGCCGGCCGGTGCTGGTGCCGCTGACCCGGCCGCAGGTTTTCGAGACGGTGATGCGCCGATCCGAGACGCGGCAGCGCATCCGCCTGGCGGCCGACGCCGAGGGGCGCCTGACCGGCATCGGCCATGAGGCGCTGGTCAGCAACCTGCCGGGAGAGAAGTTCTCCGAGCCGGTCACCCAGGCCACGCCCTATGTCTATCGCGGCGAGAATCGCGTGATCGGGCACGCGATCGCACGCGTGAACCGGACCTGCGCGGGCTCGGTCCGGGCGCCGGGCGAGGCGGTCGGGATCACTGCGCTCGAATGCGCGATGGACGAACTGGCGGACCATGTCGGCATCGACCCGATCGAGCTCCGCCGGCGAAACATCCCCGACCGCGATCCGACGAAAGGCATCCCGTTCTCCTCGCACACCTTGAGCGAGGCGCTCGATCGTGGCGCGGCCGAGTTTGGCTGGGACAGGCGCGACCCCACGCCGGGCGCGGTCCGCGACGGCGAGTGGCTGGTCGGCATGGGCATGGCGAGCGCGGTGCGCGTTCACATGCTGGGCGCGGCCGAAGCGCGCGTGACCCTGACGCCGGAGGGGCGCGCCGTGGTCGAGACCGACATGACCGACATCGGCACCGGCACGTATGCGATCCTGACGCAGATCGCGGCCGAAATGCTGGGCCTCGACCCGGCCGCGGTCGAGACGCGGCTTGGCGACACTGACCTGCCGCACGGCTCTGGCTCGGGCGGCTCGATGGGCGCGGGCTCGACCGGAACGGCGGTCTTTCTCGCCTGCGAGGAGGTGCGCCGGCAGCTCTGCGAGCGGCTCGACTGCGAAGAGGGCGAGCTGACGCTGAAGGACGGGCGGGCGGTTGCGAACAACCGGTCGATTTCGCTGGCCGAGGCCCTTGGCGGCGAAAGGCTGGTGGGCGAGGGAAGCATGGAGCCCGGCGACTCCGAAGAGCGGACGCGCCAGTCGAGCTGGGGCGCGCATTTCGCCGAGGTGGGCGTCAGCGCCGTGACCGGCGAGACGCGGCTGCGCCGGATGCTGGGCGTCTATGCCGCCGGGCGCATCCTGAACCACAAGACCGCCCGCTCGCAATGCATCGGCGGCATGGTCTGGGGCATCGGCATGGCGCTGACCGAGGAGCTGATGCATGACCCCCGCTGGGGCAACATCGTCAACCACGACCTGGCCGAGTACCACATCGCCGTGAACGCCGACGTGCCCAAGCTCGACGCGATCCTGCTCGAGGAACGCGACCCCTGGGCGAACCCGTTGCAGGCCAAGGGCATCGGCGAGCTCAGCATCTGTGGCGCGGGCGCGGCGGTGTTGAACGCGATCCACAACGCCTGTGGCGTGCGCATCCGCGACCTGCCGGCGACGCTGGACAAGGTGCTGAGCGGCCTCGAAGCGGGTCGCTCGAGCGGTGGGGTGCCGTTCAGGCATTGAGCCTGGCGTCGCCATGATGCGGTTGTCCGGGGGGTCGTGCGCGGCCGCCTCCGCGGTGCGGAGCGATGCGTCATCTCTGGTAGCATGCAACCCTGACGCGCGATAATACGTTCGTCCTCGATTAGCGGTGCGGCGTGGCGGTTGAGGGTCAGGATTTGTGTCGGGGTAGCGCCGATCGCCTCTCCCCAGGCCGTCGCAAGACGAGGCGGCATGTGACCGCTCCCGCCCTGAAATCCGCGACAGCATGAAGAGACCGGCGCGGGTGGCAGCAGCGAGACGCGCAGATTCCTGAACGGTGGAGACAGCCGATGGACCATGAAGAGCGCAGAATCAGAGAGCGCGCCTACGAGATTTGGGAACGCGAGGGGCGGCCCGAGGGCAAGGAGCGCCAGCACTGGGAGCAGGCGGCGCGCGAACTGGGCTCGGAGGCCGGCTCAGATGCCAGCCAGACCGAAGCGCCGGCGACCGAGATCGGCTCGTCCTCCGGGCTGACCCCGAGCGGCTCGACGCCCGGCGGCAGCCCCGCGGCCGGGGCCGGCAGCATCGGCACCGGCGGTGGCAGCACGGCCGGAGCGTCCACGGGCAGCGTCGCCAAGAAATCGGCGGCAGGTGGCCGAAAGAAGCCCGCACGCGCCGATCAGATGCAGGAAAGCGAGCCGACGAAGGAAAGAGGCGCCGGCGGCAAGAAGGCGGCCGCGCCGGAGACGAAAAAGGCGGCCCGGACCAAGAAGGACAAGAAGCAGGACTGACGCCCGTCGCCGTCTGGCGCGGGCGTTCGGCGGGCCCGTGCCGGTGCGCGCGAAGGAGCTCAGGCACGGCAGCTTGGCCGCCCTGCGGCGCTCGGAGGAACGCCTCTCGCGACCTGGCGTTGCCGCTATATCGGTGTGGACACTCAGGGGCGAATGCGCATGGAAACCGATCCTCAAATCGTCTTCGAGCACATGGAGCCGTCGGACGCGCTGCGCCAGCGCGTGCTGCAGGAACTGGTCGATCTCGAGCAGATCTTCGACCGCATCATCTCGGCCCGCGTTTCGATGAGCGCGCCGCCACGCGAGCACAAGAAGGGTTACCTCTACCGGACGAACATACATCTCGTTCTGCCCGACGGGCGGGAGGTGGCCGTCAGCCACAACCCGCAGTCCGGCCGCGCCGAGCACGACCTCTACACCTCGGTCCAGGACGCCTTCGACGTGGCGCGCCGGCAGCTGCAGGACGAGGTCCGGCTGATGGAGGGCAAGGTCAAGACCCATGTCGGCGGGGTCGAGCAGATCGGGCAGGTCATCCGAATTTTCCCGGAGGACGGTTATGGCTTCATCGTCACGCCGTCGGGCCACGAAGTGTTCTTCAGCCGCAAGAAGGTGAAGCACAACGGCTTTGGCGAGATGCAGATCGGCACCCGTGTCTATTTCGAGGAAGAGTTGGGCGACAAGGGTCCGCTGGCCACGACCGTGCGGATCGCCCATGACGCGGCGCACGAAGGCTGAGCTTTTCCTCAGACTGAGGAGCGCCACGCTCCAGAGGATGCCCCTCGCCGCGTCGTTTGACGCGGACCTGACCACGACATAGCTTCCGCTCCTCGGTCGCGGTGGCCCGAGGAGTGTCGATGAAGCTGATCGTCTGCGGCGCGGGCCAGGTCGGGCACCAGATCGCCCGCCATCTATCCGACGAGGGCAACTCGGTCACCGTGATCGACACCAACCCCAACCTGGTGCGGCAGGTGACGGACTTGCTCGACGTGTCGGGCGTGGTCGGCTTCGCCTCGCACCCGGACGTGCTGGCGCGCGCCGGCGCGCACGACACCGAGATGCTGATCGCCGCCACCTCGCTCGACGAGGTCAACATGGTGGCCTGCCAGGTCGCGCACTCGGTCTTCGAGGTGCCGGTCAAGATCGCCCGCGTCCGCACCGAGAGCTATCTCGAGCCCGAATGGAGCGACCTTTTCCGCCGCGAGCACATGCCGATCGACGTCATCATCTCGCCCGAGACCGAGGTGGCGAAGGTGACGATGCGCCGGCTGGCCGCGACGGCGGCCTTCGACATCGAGCCCTTTCTCGACGGCAAGGTCGACTTCGTCGGCCTCAGCATCCCCGAGGATTGCCCGACCATCAACACGCCCCTGCGGCAGCTGACCGAGCTCTTCTCCACGCTGCGCTGCACGGTCGTCGCCATTCGGCGCGAGGGAAAGATTTTCGTTACGCGCGCCGACGACCAGATCTTTGCCCATGACGAGGTCTATTTCGTCGCGGCGCGCGAGGACGTGCAGCGGGCCTTCGGCATCTTCGGCCGCGAGAACCTGGTCGCCGAGCGCATCGTGCTGGTCGGTGCCGGCAATATCGGCCTTCGCGTCGCGCGCCAGATCGAGCAATCGAGCAATCTGCGCGCCAAGATCATCGAGCTCGACCGCGCGCGCGCCGAATTCGCGGCCGATCACCTCAACCGTACGATCGTGCTGAACGGCGATGTCCTCGACGCCGAGATCATGGAGGAGGCGGGCGTCGCCGAGGCGGACGCGCTGGTGGCGCTGACCGACGACGACCGCGCGAACCTGCTCTCTTGCGCGTTGGCGCATGAGGCGGGCTGCCCGATCGGCATCGCGCTGGCCAAGGACCCGATCTATCAGCGCATCGCCGAGCCCTTGGGCGTCGACGCGCTGATCAACCCGCGCGCGACCACGGTCTCGTCCATCCTGCGGCATGTCCGGCGCGGCAAGGTGCGCGCCGTCTACTCGGTCGGCGGCGGCGAGGCCGAGGTCATCGAGGCGCAGGTCATGGCCACCTCGCCCGTCGCCGGCAAGCGGATCAGGGACATCGGCTTTCCCGCAGGCTCGATCGTCGGCGCCGTGCTGACCGCGGACGGCCTCAGGATGCCGACGGGCGATCTGGTCGTCAGGGTGGGCGACATCATGGTCGTCTTCGCCGTTCGCAGCAGCGTCCGCCAGCTCGAGCAGATGTTCCGCGTCAGCATGGACTTTTTCTAAGCCATGCTCGCCCGGATTCCGGTTCTCGCCACGCTCATCGGCATTCTGGCGCTCGGAATGCTGGTCCCCGCCATCAAGGCGGCCGTCGAGAGCGAGTGGGAGCAGGGCCGCGGCTTTCTCTACTCGTCCATCTTCTGCCTCTTCGCGGCGGCGGCGCTGGCGGTCCTGCTCAGGCCGATGTCGGCGCGGGAGGTCGCGCGCCAGGAGCTCTCGACCCTTCTGCTCGCCTGGGTGCTGCTTCCGGCCTTCGCCGCGCTGCCGCTGATCCTGCTGACGCCGCAGATCGGCATGCTCGGCGCCTGGTTCGAGATGGTCGCCGCGCTGACGACCACCGGCGGCAGCATCTATCGCGACCTGACGACGGTGCCCGAGCCCGTTCACCTCTGGCGTGGCCTCGTCGGCTGGTTCGGCGGGTTCCTGACCCTTCTCGGCGCCTATGTGATCCTGGCGCCGCGGCGGCTCGGCGGCTTCGAGGTCATGTCGGCCGGCGCCGAAGCCTTCGGCGAGGGACGAGCGGTCGATCTGCGCCTGCCGACGGCGAGCTTCGAGCACCGGCTCTACCGGGCGTTGCGGACGATCGTTCCGGCCTATCTGCTGATGACGGCGGCGCTTGCCATCGCGCTCAACGCGCTGGCCGAGCCGGGGCTCACGGCCGCGCTGCACGCGATGGCGATCGTCTCGACCAGCGGCATCTCGACGACGCGCGAGGGCTTGGCGGAGGCGAACAACTTCTACGCCGAGGCAGCGGCGGCGGTGTTTCTCGTGCTCGCCACGTCGCGGCTCTTCTACACCGGGGCGAGCCCGGTCGGTCAGCGCGTCGATCTGCGCACCGATCCCGAACTCAGGCTCATGGCGATCCTCGTCGGGCTCGCGACGCTCGCGCTCTTTCTGCGTCACTGGCTGGGCGTCCTGATGATGCAGGGCGGCGAGGGCATCGAGACCGAGGTGCTGGACGGGTTTGCGGCACTCTGGGGCGCCGCCTTCACCAGCCTCTCCTTCCTGACGACCACCGGCTTCCACAGTGCCGCATGGGAGAGCGCGCGCGATTGGAGCGGGCTGGCCAATCCCGGCCTGATCCTGCTGGCGCTCTGCGCCGTCGGCGGCGGCGCGGCGACGACGGCGGGCGGCGTCAAGCTGATCCGCGCCTTCGCCATGCTGCGCCATGCCGGCCGCGAGCTCGAGCGAATCGCCAAGCCGCACAGCGTCGCCGGCGCGGGCCTGGGCTCGCGCGGGCTGCGGCGCGAGGGCGCCATGATCGCCTGGGCGTTCATGATGCTGTTCTCGCTCGCCTTCGTCGTGACCATTCTCCTGCTGACGCTGACCGGCATGGACATGATGGAGGCGCTCGTCGCGGCCACCGCGGCGCTCTCGAACACCGGCCCCGCCTATGCGCTCATCGCCGAGGGCGGCCAGCGCAGCTTCGCCTTGCTGAGCGGCGTCCACCAGGTCGTTCTCGCCGCCGCGATGGTGCTGGGCCGCATCGAGACGTTGGCGGCGATTGTGCTGTTGCACCCCGAAAGCTGGGCTCGCCATGTCGCAGGTGCAAAAAGGACTGGAAAAAGCGCCCCCGAAACCCCACTCTCCAGGTGGTGAGCCGGCATCTTGTCCGGCTCGTCGGCGAAGCCTGACGAAATCAGGGAAAGAACAACAAGGCGAATCGAATGGCCGGCGAAGCGAAGCAAAACCTCCAAGACACTTTCCTAAATCACGTCAGAAAGCAGAAGATCCCCGTCACGGTGTTCCTGGTGAACGGTGTGAAGCTGCAGGGCGTGATCACCTGGTTTGACAACTTTTGCGTGTTGCTGCGGCGCGATGGACAGAGCCAGCTCGTCTACAAGCACGCGATCTCGACTGTGATGCCGTCCCAGCCCTTCAGCCTCTATGAAGGAGATGGCGAGAGTTGAGCAGCATCGGTCATACCGTCACATCGGTCGGTGACGCTTGACACGGACGCTTGTCCTTCATCCTGCGATCAGGGGCGGCAGGCCTGAGGAGGTCGCCGCCCGGCTAGCCGAGGGCGAGGCGCTGACCCGCGCGCTCGAGCTCGATCTGGTGGCGGGCGAGCTGGTCTGGCTTGCCAAGCCCCATCCCGCCACTCTTCTCGGTCCGGGCAAGGTCGAGGAAATCGGGGCGCGCATCGCCGCCGAGGAGATTGCGCTCGTCATCGTCAACGGGCCGCTGTCGCCCGTGCAGCAGCGCAATCTCGAGCGCGCATGGAAGGCCAAGGTGCTCGACCGGACCGGGCTGATCCTCGAGATCTTCGGCGAGCGGGCGCAGACGCGCGAGGGCGTGCTGCAGGTTGATCTCGCGCATCTGGAATACCAGAAATCGCGCCTGGTTCGGTCCTGGACGCACCTCGAGCGGCAGCGCGGCGGGGCGGGCTTCATGGGCGGCCCCGGCGAGCGGCAGATCGAGTCCGACCGCCGTCAGATCGACGAGAAGATCACCCGGCTGCGCCGGCAGCTCGAAAAAGTGGTCAACACCCGCACGCTGCACCGCAAGGCGCGCAAGAAGGTGCCGCACCCCGTGGTGGCCCTGGTCGGCTACACCAATGCCGGCAAGTCGACGCTCTTCAACCGGCTCACCGCCGCCGAGGTCAGGGCCGAGGACATGCTCTTCGCGACGCTCGACCCGACCATGCGGCAGATCAGGCTGCCCTCGGGGCGCGTGGCGATCCTGTCGGACACGGTCGGCTTCATCTCGGACCTGCCGACGCAGCTGGTCGCGGCTTTCCGCGCGACGCTCGAGGAGGTGCTCGAGGCCGATCTGGTCGTCCATGTCCGCGACATCGCCAGCGCCGAGACCGAGCGTCAGAAGGCCGATGTCGAGGCGGTGCTCGCCGATCTCGGGGTCGACGAGGCGGCGCGCGAGGCGATGCTCGAGGTCTTGAACAAGATCGACCTGATCCCGGCCGAGGCGCGTCTCACGGCGCTGAACCAGGCCGAGCGCAAGGACGCGATCCTGGCGGTTTCGGCCGTGACGGGCGAAGGCTGCGACGCGCTTCTGCACGCGATCGAGGCGCGGCTCTATCCGCGCCGGCACCGCATAACGCTCACCCTCGGGCACGCGGAAGGCCGCGCCGTCGCCTGGCTCTACGACCATGGCGAGGTCGTTTCGCGCGAGGAGCAAGACGAGGCGAGCCGGCTGACGGTCGAGCTGACCGAGCGCGAATACTTCCAGTTCCGCAAGGAATTCCCGGGCGTCGCCGCCCCGCCGGACCGCCCCCGCCTCGCGGCGCAGTAGCAAACCGGAGTCGGTCGCCGGTCTTCGGTCAGACGAAAGTCATTCTCGACGATCGGCTCGACCCAGCGTCACCTGGGGGACTTGCGCGCGAGCATGTCAGCCGAGGCTGCGGATCCTGTGCGCTCGGATGCCGCTCCAGGCCCGGGTTCTCCAACTCCCGCTCGAGCAGGGCGCGCACATCTTCCGGCGGCTCGGTCGAGCGGCGGGTGCCCATGTCGTAGAAGACATTCACGGCTTCCGAGGTCGCGATGCAGGCGTCGCCCCGGAAGATGCCATAGCCCGTCGTCAGCGATTTCCGGCCGAGGCGCGTGAGCCGCGAGCCGACCTCGACCGCCCCCGGATAGTGCAGCTCGCGATGAAAATCGATCACCAGCCGGGCGAGGATGAACTCGATGCTCCCCTCGCAGCCCGCCGCGCGGATCACGTCGTAGACATAGGCCGTGCGTCCGACCTCGAAATACTGCGCCAGCGCCACGTTGTTGACGTGGGCGAGCGAGTCCTGGTCCGAAAAGCGGATCGTCACCGGCGACCAGTGCCGATAGGTTTCGCGGCTCTTGAGGTCGATTTCGCTCATTGCCTTCCCTCTGGCGGTCACAGCAGGAACAGGAGAACGCCAGCGACGATCGTGGCGATGCCGACATATTCGGGTGCAGAGATGCGCTCGCGGAAATAGAGGGTCGAGATCAGCACCGTGAAGATCACCTCGACCTGCCCGACCGCCTTGACGTAGCTGGCGTTCTGCAGCGCCATGGCGGTGAACCAGCCGACCGAGCCGATCGCCGAGGTCAGCCCGATGAACAGCGAAGGCCGCAGCAGCCCGGGCAGCCGCGTGAACTCGCGCACCTCGGTGGCGGCGAGCCAGAGGCCGAGACCCAGCACCTGCATGCCCGTGACGATCACCACCGTCCAAGCGGCGCGCCAGGGCCGGCTGCCCTCGCCGAGCACGAGCGTGGCCTCGCGCAGGAAGAGGTAGCTCAGGCAGAAAAGAAACCCCGTCGCCAGCCCGACCAGCGTCGCTGGCGAGAGCAGCGCGCCCGGCAGCCGCTCGGCGCCGGGCAGCGCCGCCCGCGCGCGGCCGGCCGAGATCAGGACGACGCCCAGCACCGTCAGAATGATCGCGACCCAGCCGACCGGGCGTGATCGTCTCGGAGAAGAGCAGCGAGCCGATGATGGCCGTCTGCATCACGTCGGTCTTCGACAGCATGGTGCCGACCGCGAAGTTCGACAGCCGGAACAGCAGGATCAGCAGGAAGGTCGCGAGCACCTGGCTCGTCGCCGCCGCGGCGCAGTAGCCGATGTACTCCAGGTCGAAATGCGGCGCGCCGCGGCCCTCGATGCGCGTCACCACCCAAAGGTAGACCAGCAGGAAGGGCAGCCCGTAGAGCGAGCGCACATAGGTCGTCATCCATGTCGAGAGCCGGGCGTTCAGCGCCTTCTGCGCCGCCGTGCGCACGGCCTGCATCAGTGCCGCGATGATGCTGATCGGGATCCACAGCAGTTCCATTCCCTGGCGGATCTCCCGACGGCGGCCGGATTTTCCATAGCACGCCGCTTTCGCCGTGCTCCATAGTGCTGCCGAAGCGCGCGATCAGGGAGGCGATGAAATGCGGATCGGATTCGTCGGCGTCGGCAAGATGGGCAAGCCCATGGCGCTGCGGCTGGCCGGGGCGGGGCACCGGGTCACCGTCCACGACCGCAACGAGGCGGCGGTCGCCGAGCTGGCCGGCATCGACGGCATCGAGGCGCGCCGAGACGCTGCCCGAGCTGGCGCGCGAGGCAGAGGCCGTCGTCACCATGCTGCCGAACGGCGGCATCGTCCGCGAGGTGGTCACCGCGCTCGCGCCGGCGCTGCCCGAGGGTGCCGTCGTGATCGACATGTCGACCTCGTACCCGCTGGAGACGACCGCGCTGCGCAAGCTGGTGCCGGCGCATGCGGGTCTCGTCGACGCGCCGGTGTCGGGCGGCGTCTGGCGGGCGGAGCTCGGCACGCTGACGATCATGGCGGGGGGCCGCGCCGAGGAAATCGACCGGGTCGAGCCGGCACTGACGGCGATGGGCAAGGTCGTGCGCTGCGGACCGCTGGGCGCCGGCCACGCGATGAAGCTGCTCAACAATTATCTCTCGGCCACCAGCACGGCGGCGGCCAGCGAAGCCGTGCTGGTCGGGCGCGCCTTCGGGCTCGACCCCGACCTCATGGCCGACGTCTTCAACGGCTCGACCGGCAAGAGCAACGCCACCGAGGTCAAGCTCAAGCAGCACATCAACAACCGCAAATTCGCCTCGGGCTTCACCATGGGGCTGATGGCCAAGGACCTGACGCTGGCGCGGCGGCTGGCCAAGGACATGGAGATCGCGGCGGCGGGGCTCCAAGCCTGCCAAGAGCTCTTCGCGCGCGCCGCCGAGACTTTGGGCGAGGGCGCGGACCACACCGAGGTCATCAAGCTTTTCGAGAAGGACTGATACGATCTCCGGATGTCAGGTTCGCTGTCGTGGGTCGGATTTGTCGGCCCCGTGCACGCTTGTGCACGCGTGCACACTTGCGTAACATATTGATATAAAAGGATCCCGTTCGAAAAATTCATCAAAAAGAAACCGTCGAGCGCCAGCGTTCGGAGGTCCAAGGGAGGACTCGCGCGAGCCCGTATGACGCCCTCTCAACCCGGGGCGCGTTTCACAAGGCCGAGGGGTAGAAATCGCCCTGGCGGCTGCGCTAGGCTGCCGGAGCGTCCGAATCCGAAGAGGCGGCTCTCATGACCACACGGCACAGCCCGTCGACCGGGCCGGCCAGCCCGGATGTCTGGGGCCTGTACGAGGCCGATACGGGCTCGGTCCAGTACGTCTGTGCCTGCCCGCGGACGCCGCAAGGCGGCGGTGATCGACGTGGTGCTGAACTACGATCCCGCTTCGGCCAAGACCTCGACCGCCTCGGCGCAAGCCGTGCTCGATCTGGTATCGCGCGAGGGCCTGGACGTCGCCTGGGTCCTCGACACCCACCCGCACGCCGACCACATGATGGCGGCGGCCTGGCTGCGCGAAATGACGGGGGCGCCGAACGCGATCGGGACGAAGGTGGCCGAGATCGCCGAGCTCTGGCGCGGCATCTACCACATGCCCGATGCCTTCGACGTGCACGCCGCCTTCGACCGGCTGTTCGCCGAGGGCGACGCATTTCGCATCGGTGAGCTCGACGCGCAGGTTTGGCTCAGCCCCGGGCACACGCTCGGCTCGATCAGCTATCTCGTGGGCGACGCCGCCTTCGTGCACGACACGCTGATGTATCCCGACAGCGGCTCGTCGCGCGCCGACTTCCCGGGCGCGTGCGTCCACCAGCTGTGGGACAGCCTGCAGCGCATCCTGGCGCTGCCGGCCGACACGCGGCTTTTCGTCGGCCACGACTATTGCAAGGGCGGTCGCGAGCCGATGTGGGAGGCGACGGTCGCCGAGCACCGCGCCCGCAACATCCACCTGAAGGACGGCACGACGAAGGACGAGTTCGTCCGCGTCCGGACCGAGCGGGACCGCGGCCTGGCGCTGCCCGCCCGAATGCTCGCTGCGCTCCAGGTCAACCTGCGCGGCGGCCGGCTGCCCGAGCCCGAAGCGGATGGCGGCCGCTATCTGAAGATCCCGCTGAACAAGTTCGGCTGAAGCGACTCGCCGACGAGGCGCTGCGACGGTTCCCGCGTCGCGCGAAAAAATTGCGGCACGCCGATCCGGAACATGCGCCGAGTTTCGTCCGTTTCTCGGGGCGGCCGATGCCGTTCGGCCGAGTTCGGAGTGTGATCATGGCAAAGCAGCAGAACGCGAAGCCCAGTGCCCAGACCGATGACCGGGATCTCGAGGACATCGAGACCGAGATCGACGAGGCGCTGGAGGATGTCGACGAGAACGAGGTTGACCAACGCCTCGACGACGCCATCGGGCGGGCGGACGAAGAAGATCCCGACGAGGTCCTGATCGAGCTGGAGGAGGACGACGAGGCGGACGAGGAGATGGACGCCGGCCGACGAGGGCCAGGGCAAGCGAAAGGCCGCTCGGACATAGTGCCCGAGAGGCGCGCCGCTTCGGGCGGCGCGCCAGCCTTACGTGCCGCCGGCAAGCTCGAGCATGACGTCGGCCAGCACCTGCGCGGCAGCGGCGCAGTGCGCTTTCTCCGCGCTTTCGGCCTCGTTGTGGCTGATGCCGTCCTTGCAGGGAATGAAGATCATGCCGGCCGGGCAGAGCCGCGAGATGTGGCGGGCATCGTGGCTGGCCCGGCTGAAGATCGGCTGGTTGCCATAGCCGCGCCGGTCAGCCGCCGCCTTGAGGCGGGCGCGGATGGCTTCGGGAAACTCGAGCGTCTCGGAGGTGATGAACTCCTCGACCTCGACCGCGCATGGGCCGGCGTTCTCGCGGCAGATCTCTGCCACGCGGTTGCCCTGCTGGGTGAGCGTGGCCGAGGAGGGGTGGCGCATGTCGATGGTGAAATGCACGCGCCCCGGCACGACCGAGATCCCGCCCGGGCGCACCTCGAAGCGGCCGATGGTGAAGCGCATCTCGTCGGTTTCGTCGGCGAACGCATGGCGCAGCGCCACGGCCATCTCGGTCGCGGCGACGAACGCGTCGCGGCGGCGGCTGGCCGGCATGGTGCCTGAATGCGCGTCCTCGCCGGTGACATCGACGCGCCAGCGGCGATAGCCCTGCATCCCGGTGACAATGCCGATCGCGTTGCCCGAGCTCTGCAGCTCGATCCCCTGCTCGATATGGCTTTCGAGGAACGCCGCCAGCGGCGCGCCGAGCTCGCGCCGCCCGGCGCCCTGCAGCGCCTGCCGCAGCGTCTCGATGCACTCGGCGAGCGGCACGCCGTCAGAGTCGCGCTGACCGATCACCTCGTCGAGCGTCCGCACGCCGGCATAGACGGCCGAGCCCATGCAAGCGGGCGTGAAGCGCGGGCCCTCCTCATTGTTCCAGATGGCGAGCATCAGCGGGTGGCGGGTGGCGATGCCGGCATCGTCGATGGCCTCGAGCGCCTCGAAGGCGGCGAGCACGCCCTGCATGCCGTCGAAGCGCCCCGCCATCGGCTGGCTGTCGGTGTGCGAGCCCGCGGCGACGGGCGGCAGCGCGGGATCGGTGCCGGCGCGGGTCACGAACATGTTGCCGATGTCGTCGAGCTCGACGGCAAAGCCGCGCTCCGCAGCCCATTCCGCGATCAGACGGTGGCTCTCGATGTCCTCGGGCTCAGCGCCATGCGGTGGACGCCGCCGGCTGGCGTCGCGCCGATCCGGTCGGTCGCGACCTGGCGCGCCCAGAGGCGGTCGGCATCGACCTCGGCATACCTCATGCCGCAATCACCTGGTCGCCGGGGCGGATCACCCCGCCCTCGAGGATCCGGCAGTTCAGCCCCGAGCGGTTCCACAGCGGCATGTAGACGTCGCGCTTCAGCATCAGGTTCAGGTACTTGCAGGGCTGGTTGATGCGCATGCCCTCGAGCAGGGCTTGGCCCACGCGAAAGCGCAGGCCCACCAGATGCTGCAGCGGCACGCCCGTGACGGTCAGGTTGCGCCGGTGCTCGTCCACGCCGATCTCGTGCCCGCAATCGGCCGCCACCCGGGCCAGCATCTCCGACTCGATCAGCGTCACCTGCCGGTCCTCTCCCGGCTTCACCGAGTACGTTCCGGTGCCGAGCAGGTAGCGGTCGCCCTCGATTCCTTGGCCGGCGACCAGCCGGGCTTCGGCCAGGCGGCGCATCGGGCGCGACTTGGCTTCGGTCACGTGGATGAAATCGAGGGTGCCGGTCCAGCCGGTCGCGGTCATGGCATCCTCCTCAGATCGCTCCGGCGTCGCGCAGGGCGGCGCAGCCGGTCGGGCGAAAGCCCCAGCAGGCCGCCATAGACCTCGTCATTGTGAGCGCCGATCGCGGGCCCGGTCCAGGCGACGCCCTCGTGCGGGCCCGGCCCCCCGAAGCGGGGGACGGGCGCCGGATGCAGGATCTCCTGCTCCAGGACGGGGTCGGCGATGGCGCGCACAGCCTGCCGCGCGCGGTATTGAGGATCGGCGACGATGTCGGCCACGGTGTAGATCTTTGAGGCCGGGATCCCGGTCCTCTCGAGATCGGCGACGATCTGCTCCGACGGCCGCTGCGCCGCCCAGGCGCCGATCTCGGCGTCGAGAGCATCGACGTTCTGCACGCGCGACGGGTTGTCGGCATAGCGCGGGTCGCGCGCGAGATCGGGTCTGTCCATCAGGCTGCAGAGCTTTTCAAACAGCGGCTGCGAATTGCCGCCGATGACGACCCAGGCGCCGTCGGCGCAGCGATAGGCGCTGGAGGGCGCCGCCGTCGGGATGCGCGCGCCGTTCGGGCCGCGGATCGCGGCCGAGCGCGCCGTATTCCGGCAGCATGCCCTCGAGCAGGCTCAGCACGCTCTCGGTCAGCGCCACGTCGATGATCCGGGCGGGCGTGCCCGCGGCCGGCGGGCCGGCGCGCCGCTCGTAAAGCGCGGCCAGCAGCCCGATGGCGCCGTAGAGGCCGGCGACGCTGTCGCCCAGGCTGACGCCGGTGCGGACGGGCGGCAGGTCGGTGAGCTCCGGCGGGTGGCCGGTCAGGTGGCGGATGCCACCGATCGCCTCGCCGATCATGCCGAACGAGGGGTCGAGCCGGCGCGGGCCCGTCTGGCCGAAGCCCGAGATGCGCACGAGGATGCAGCCCGGCTCGCGCCCGGGCGAGATCCTCAGGGCCGAGGCCGAAGCGCTCCATCAACCCGGGGCGGAAGTTCTCGACGACCGCGTCGGCGCGCGCGACGAGGCCGAGGGCCACCTCGCGCGCCCCCTGCGCCTTGAGGTTCAGCGTGACCGAGCGCTTGTTGCGGCCGTGCACGGACCACCAGAGCGAGCGGCCGTCGATCTGCGCGCCCCAGGAGCGGACGGGGTCGCCCTCGGGCGGCTCGACCTTGATCACCTCGGCGCCCATGTCGGCCAGCACGCGCGTGGCGAACGGCGCGGCGATGAAGTGGCCGAACTCGACGATGCGCAGGCCCCTGAGCGGTCCGGACGGTTCGGTCATGCACGCATCAAGGCGTGGGCTCCCGGCCCGGTCAAGCCGCGAAGGCCATCAATGGGGTGATAAACGGCCGAGGGGCGCGTCCGGGCGTCGCGGCGCGCGCGCCCGGCCCATAGGGTCGGCCCGATGACCGGCCGAAACCGCGCGATTCCGGTGTTGCTGGCCGCCTCGACCTCCCAGGTCGCGGCGGCGGCCGGCTTCTGGTCCTTCGGCTTCTACGCCCCCGAGCTCTCGGTCGTGACGGGCCTGAACGAGAGGGATTTCGGGCTCGCCTTCACCTTCATCTTCCTTGGCGCCTTCGTCGCCAGCCCGTTCACGGGCGCCATGGTGCGCCGCTGGAGCGGGCCGGGGACCCTTGCGCGGCTCTTTGCCGTGATGGCGGGCACCATGCTGCTGGTCCTGGGCGGCACCTGGACGACGACGATGATCGCGGCCTTCCTCTTCGGACTGGGCTATGCGCCGCAGGGTCCTGTCGGCATGACGCTGGTGACGCAGAGCGCGCCGCCTGCACGCCGCGGCCTGGCGCTGGCGCTGCGGCATTCGGCGGTGCCCCTGGCGGCGGCCGTGCTGGGCCGCGTGCTGCCGCCGCTGATGCTCTGGGCCGGCTGGCAGGCGGGCGTGCTGTCCGTCGCGGGGCTCTGCCTCGCCGCGCTGGCCTTCGTCCTGCTGGCGGCGCCGCTTTTCCGGCTCGAGGCCGCGCCGCCCCCCCGACATACCGGCACGATCGCGCGGTTCCGGACGCTGTTCATCGTGCCGCCGGGCCTGCGCTTCCTCTGGGCCGCGGGCATGAGCTTTGCGCTCACGCAGACGGCGGTGACGACCTTCTCCTACCTCTATTTGCTCGAAGTTGCGCATGTCTCGCCGCTGGTGGCCGGGGTGTTCGTCTCCAACCTGCACCTGACGGCGCTGTTCGGGCGGCCATTCCTCGGCTGGCTGACCGACCGGGTCGGCAACCCGCAGGGGGTGCTGGCCGGCATCGCTCTGGTCACGGTCGCGACCATGCTGGCGCTGGTGCAGGTGGGGCCGGAGACGCCGCATTGGCTGCTGGTGCCGCTGGCGGTCGGCTGCGGCATCTCGGGCCAGTGCTGGAATTCGGTGTTCGTGACGGCGATGAGCTTTCGCGTCGAAGCGGGCGATCTGGCCGAGCTGAACGGCCGGGCGTTCGGGTTCCTGTCGCTCGGCTGGATGGCCTCGCCCCCGCTGATCTGGGCGCTGATCGAGCTGACGGGCGGCTACTTTGTGCCCCTGATGGGGCTGGCGGGGCTGAACGCGATCGTCATGCTGGTGCTGCTGGCCGCCCCCGAACGGCGCCAAACGGCTTGAGGGCGGCTCTCGCCGTACGCCGCGAAAGGCGTGCGGGCGATCGTCCCCTTGATGAAGCGCCAGACGCGCAATTTGCATCGCGGCCAGGTTCCTTATGGAAAACGTCCGCTGGGTCCGGGGGCGTGGTGCGGCATGTCGGCACGTCCCTTAGGGGCTGCGGAGCGCCTCCGCGGTCTGCCCGCAGGGGGCGCGCGGCGTCGGAGGGTGCCGCCCGCGTCAGACGACCCGGCGGCCGCGGAGGTCGGCGATCTCGGCGGGGTCGAGGCCGAGCTCGGTCAGGAGGGCGTCGGTGTCGGCGCCGAGGGACGGGCCGGCGCGGCGCGGCGGCTCGGCGCCGGGAACGCGGAGGGGGCCGCGAAGCATGCGCACGGTGCCGCCCGGGCCCTCGTGGTCGACGATGCGGTCGGACTGGGCGACGAACGGGTTCTGCAACGCCTGCGCCACGTCGAGGACGGGCGCGCAGGGGACCGCGCCGCCGAGATGGGTCAGCCAGTCGGCGGTGCTGCGCTTGGCGAACTCGGCGTCGAGCAGGCGGTTGATCTCGTCGCGATTGGCGAGGCGATCGGGGAAGCGCGCGAAGCGCGGGTCGGTGGCCCAGTCGGGCTGGCCCAGCTTCTCGGCCAGCACGGGCCAGAACACCTCCTTGTTGCACATGACGAACAGCCAGCCATCGGCGGTGGGGTAGAGCTGGCTCGGCACGAGCGAGGGATGGGCGCCGCGCGGCTCGCGGCCCTGGACGTGGCCGGTCTGCAGGTACCAGGTGGCGAGGTAGCCGAGATTGTGCAGCGCCGTGTCGAAGAGCGAGGTGTCGACGTCCATGCCGCGCCCCGTCGCCCGGGCGCCGATCACGGCGGAGGCGAGGCCGAAGGCGGCCATCAGGCCCGTCATCATGTCGACGACCGAGAGGCCGAAGCGGGCAGGGGGGCCGTCCGGCTCTCCGGTCACGCGAGAGGTAGCCGGCCTCGGCCTGCATCAGGTAGTCGAAGCCGGGCCAGCTGGCGCGCGGGCCGTCGCGGCCATAGGCCGAGAGGTGGGCGCAGACGATTGCCGGGTTCGTCGGGCCCGAGCGCGGCGTAGTCGAGGCCGAGCTTGGCGGGCTGGTTGCCGCGCAGATTGTTCAGCACGGCATCGGCGGTCTCGACGAGGCGGCAGGAACAGCGCCCGGCCCTCGGGCGCCTTGAGGTCGAGCGTCAGCGAGCGCTTGTTGCGGTTGAAGCTGTGGAAGAACTGCGAGCTGCCGTCCGGCATGAAGTGCGGGCCGACGCCGCGGGCCATGTCGCCGCCGTCCGTCGGGTTCTCGATCTTGATCACCTCGGCGCCCATGTCGGCGAGCAGCATGGTGCCGAAGGGGCCGGCGCCGTACTGCTCGACGGCGAGGATGCGCAGGCCGGTCAGGGGGAGCATGGCGCGCCCTGCGTCATCTCGGCCCGGTCGCCGGCCGGCTCACACCGGGTTCCTCTCGATCAGCCGCCTGGCGATCAGCAGGCGCTGCATTTCGTTCGTGCCCTCGCCGATGCAGAGCAGCGGGGCGTCGCGGTAGAGGCGCTCGACCAGGAACTCCTTGGAATAGCCATAGCCGCCATGGATGCGCATGGCCTCGGTGGCGTTCTCCAGCGCCGCCTCGGTGGCGAACAGCTTGGCCATGCCGGCTTCCATGTCGGCGCGCTCGCCGCGCTCGAGCGCTGGCCGCGGCCTTCTCGGTCAGCAGGCGCGCGGCCTCGACGCGGGTCGCCATGTCGCCGAGCTTGAGCGCGATCGCCTGGTGCTCGGCGATCGGCTTGCCGAAGGTCTTGCGGGTCTGCGCATAGCGCACCGCCTCGTCCAGCGCCGCCTGCGCGACGCCGACGCCGCGGGCGGCGACGTTGACGCGGCCGAGCTCGAGCCCGGCGATGGCGGCCTTCATGCCGTTGCCCTCGCCGCCGATCAGGTTGAAGCCGGGCAGGCGGAAGTCGTCGAAGATCAGCTCGGCCGAATCGATGCCCTTGTAGCCGAGCTTTTCCAGCTTCTTCGAGGCGCGGAAGCCCTCGCCCTTCTCGGCGATGAAGAGCGACATGCCCTTGTGGCGCGGCTGGGCGGCCGGGTCGGTCTTGACCAGCACGGCGAAGGCGTGCCCGTGGATGCCGTTCGAGATCCAGGTCTTGGTGCCGTTGATGACGTATTCGTTGCCCTCGCGCCGGGCAGCCGTGCGGATCGCCTGCAGGTCGGTGCCGCAATCGGGCTCGGTCAGCGCCAGGCCGCCGCGCGTCTCCCCGCTGGCGAAGCGGGGGAGGAAGTGGCGCTTCTGCTCCTCGGTCCCCATGCGCGCGACGATGTGCGCCATGATCAGGTGCGAATTGATGATGCCCGAGACCGACATCCAGACGCGGGCGATCCGCTCGATGATCTTGGCATAGGTGACGGGGCCGAGCCCGAGCCCGCCATATTCCTCGGGGATGATGGCGCCGAACAGGCCGAGCTCCTTCATCGCGGCGACGATGGCCTCGGGGTACTCGTCGGCGGCCTCGAGCCTGTGCGCGTGCGGCGCCACCTCGCGCGCGAGGAAGCGGTCGACCGAGTCGAGGATCAGCCGCTCCTGCTCGGCGCGCTCCTCGGCCGCGTCGAGCATCGTCACGCCGCGCCGAAGACGGCCAGCGCCTCGGCCGCGCGGGGCGCCCGGTCGAGGTTCAGCATGGCTTCCTCCCGTGCGGCGACGCGGTCGCCCGCGGCGAGGGCGGCGTTCTGCCGGTATTTCTCGACGATCTCGGCATTGGTCAGCGGCCGGTCGGCGGCGCCCCGGTTGACGGGCTCGTCATGCGTCAGCGTGGTCCCGTCATCGAGCGTGATCGTCAGGCGGCCGGAATAGGCGGCCGGGAAGGGGCCCGGCCCGTATTCGGCACAGCTGGTGCGGTCCATCAGCGCGTGGACCTGCGGGTCGGCGAGATAGTCGGGCTCGAGCTCGGCCAATCCGAGGCGGCCGTGCTTGAGCGCGGTGGCGACCAGGTAATGCGTCGAGAACTTGGCGTCGTAGTCGTTGCGCGGCCGGCGCTTGTTGGCCTGGGGCTCGCAGATCGTCTTGTGCACCTCCATTGGCACGGCGGCCTCGATGCTGGCGATGCGGTCGAGGGGGGCGCGGTCCACGCAGCGCGAGGGCGCAGTCGATGACGCCATGCGTGAAATGGCAGGTCGGGTAGGGTTTGATGGCGGTCAGCATCAGCTCCCACTCTTGGCCCAGGCCGGCGGTCATCTTCGACAGGTCGACCCAATCGGTGAACTTGCCGCCATAGATGTTGAAGAGGCCAAAGCGGCCGTCATAGGGCCGCGTGGCGCCGACGAAGCCCTCGCGGGCCAGCGCGCAGGCGGTCAACGCGGACGAGGCGGCCCAGCCGGGGTGGAAGCGCTTGTTCCAGGCGCCGTCCTCGAGGAACTCCATCGAGCCCGCGGCCATCGAGACCGCGAGGCCTTGCGCGTGCGCCAGCTGCTCGGTCGAAAGGCCCATGAGCCGGCCGGCGGCGAGCGTGCAGCCGAAGATGCCGATCATGCCGGTGGGGTGGAAGCCGACCTGGTGGAAGGCACCGCGCGCGCAAGCGCCGATGCGCGTCGCCGTTTCCATGCCGACGAGGTAGGCCGTGACCATCTCGCGGCCCGAGGCGCCCGTCATGGCGGCGGCCGAGAGGGTGGCGGGCAGGACGCTGGCGGTGGCGTGGATGATGCCGGCGACATGCGTGTCGTCATAGTCGAGGCCGTGGCAGAGATAGCCGTTCATGGTCGCGGCGTCGCGGGGGCCGAGGCGGTCGGCATAGCCGAAGACCGGCACGTCACCGGCGCCGCCGAGCGATCTGAGGCCGCGCAGCACGGGCTCGGCGAAGGGATAGCTCGTCGAGGCGAGCGCGATGCCGGCGGCGTCGAGCATGTGGTGGACCGCCCGGGTGCGCACCTCGGCGGGAACGTCGGCGTGCCCCAGGCCAAGCGCGAAGGCGGCGAGCTGCTCGGTCAAAGGCAGGCGAATGTCGGTCTGGACGTTCATGGCGTTTCCTCCTGTGAGCGCGCGGGCACGAGGCTGTTGCGCTTGAAGCTGAGGACGATGGTACCGTCCTGCTTGTAGCCTTGGGTCTCGGTCGTGACGATGCCCTGGCCCGGGCGCGACCGCGAGGGCCGCACGGCCAGCACCTTGGTGCGGGCATAGAGCGTGTCGCCGGCGAAGACGGGCGCGATCAGGCGCACCTCGTCCCAGCCGAGATTGGCGATGGCCCGCGCCGAGACGTCGTCGACGGTCAGCCCGGTTACGATGGCGAGCGTCAGCGTCGAGTTGACGAGCTCCTGCCCGAACTCGGTGCCGGCGGCGAAGGCCGCGTCGCAATGCGCCGGGTGCCGGTTCATCGTGAGCAGCGAGAAGTGGATGTTGTCGGCCTGGGTGACGGTCCGGCCCGGCCGGTGCTCGTAGACGTCGCCGACCACGAAGTCCTCGAGGTCGCGCCCGTATCGGGCGACGTGGACGCGGGCCCCGGGGTCGGGGGCGAGCGTGCTCTCGGCGTCTCTCATGTGCGCTTCTTAGCACGCATCGCTGTGCTGTGAGCGCAGATGGATGATTTCGGAGAGGTGCTTCCAGTCGCGCCAGTCGAAGTCGATCGGCGAAACGCGGTGTCTTCGCGCTGGCGCGAATGAACTCTCCGCGGCCGAGGCGACGCCGCCATCACCACGTCTTTGTCGAGCGCGGACAGCTCCGCCGTCTGGAAGTTTCCACCACCTCATCTTGGAACGGCGGTGCTCGCTTGCGGCAATGCGGGCAGCACTTCGCTTCAGTGCACCGCGCGGGCGGTGGCGAGTTCGCGGGTGGTCGACTCGAGGCGGGAGGCCAGCACGCGGATGACTTCGAGCGCGATGTCGGGGAACTCGCGCAAGAGGTTGAGAAAGGCTGAGCGCTGCAGGCGCAGCACGGTCAGCTCGGTGCGCGCCGCGATGGCCGTCGAGCGCGGCTGGTCGCAGAGCACCGCCATCTCGCCGAAGATCTCCTTGGCGCCGAGGGTGGCCACGGTCGTCTCGCCGTCCTCGACCGGCACCAGCACGTCGACCTTGCCGTCGATGATGATGTAGGCGGCGTTGCCCTCCTCGCCCTTCTCGAACAGGCGCTCGCCGGCGCGATAGGTCAGCGTCTCGCCCATGAAGGCGAAGAGCCGCAGCCGTTTGGGGTCGACGTTCCGGAACATCGGCACTTCCATCATCACGTTGACGGCTTGATTGAGGCTCATGAGGCGCTCCTCCGGCTCCGTTCAGGGGGTGCGGCGAGGTCGTCGGTAACAGCTATGCCTTCATAGGTCACGGCGCCCGTTTCGGCGATGCGCGCGACTTTCTCGGCGCCGGCGATGGCGCCCTCCTCGAGCGCGGCGTAGAGGATCGTCGCCTCGGGCAGCTCGGCGCGCACCGCCCGGCGCAGCACCGCGTCGGCCGGCGTGTCGCTGCCGGCGATGCCGTCGAGCACCAGCAGGTTCGGCCGCTTGATCAGCGCACGGACGAGACCGATGCGCCGGCGCGAGGTGGTGGACAGGCCGCCGCCCGAGCCGAGCTGCGTGCTGAGGCCAAGGCGGATCAGGTCGTCGCGCAGCCCCGCCTCCTCGATCGCCTGCTCGATCAGCTCCTCGAGCTTTTTCCATTGCGTCTTGCGGTCATAGCGGCGCTGGCCGTGCAGGATGTTGTCGGCGACGCGGCGGGCCGGGCTGAACCGATCCTCGTCGAAGCCGACGAAGTCCTCGCGGCCGCGCACGAACTCGCGGGCCTTGGCCCGGCAGGCGAGCAGGCGGCCGACGCGGTCGTCGTCGAGCACGTCGAGGCGGTCGCGCATGGGCACGAAGGACATGCCGAGGCCGAGCAGCAGCTTGCGCTGTTCGGGGCCGAGCTCGCCCGGCGACTTGCCCATGCCGGCCGTGGCGAGCTCGTGGGCGGCGCGAATGTCGGCCCGGCTGTAGCCCTGGAAGCTGTCGAGCACGGTCGAATCGCCCTCGACGGTGTCGAGGAGCTCGGCGAATTCGCGCGCGATGTCCCAGCCGATCGCGAGCAGCTCGCTCGTCGCGCCCGAGCGGTCGAGCACCTCCATGATCTGCGGGTCGTCGGCATAGCCGCTGACCTCGGCCGGGGCATAGAGCGGCAGGGCGTAGAGCACGTTGCCGAGCAGCCGGCCATTGCCGTTGAGGGCGTCGGGGCGCCACTCCTCGACGAGGTCAGAGAGGTCGCGGCCGGACGCGTGCAGGATCGCGCGAGCCTTGAGGATCGGCTCGGTCCAGAGCGCGGCGTGGCTGTGGTCGAGCCGCATGTCGAGCGCGCTGGAATAAACCTCGCCCGAGAGGCCGCAGATCTCGATGAGGTGGAGCAGCTTGCCGTCGAGCTCGGCCGGCCCATCGACGCCCGCCGAGGCATAGTCGATCCAGTCGCCGTCCGGCCAGGCGGTCGTGTTGCCCGTCAGCCGCGCCTCGCGCAGCATGTCGTCGAGCCGCGCATCGGTCTGCTCGGCGAGCTCGGGATGGGCGCGCATCAGGCCGTAGAGCAGGTTCTCGCGCATCGAGCGGGCGACGATGCCGGGGTCGGCGCCGACGAAGCCGACGGTCGCGCCGACCAGCGGCATCGAGCAGTCGATCAGCGCCCGGCCGGCATAGGTCACCTGGCCCGCCGCCGGCGGCTGCAGGCCCGCAGCCAGCCGCAGCAGCGCCTCGCGCCCGCCGCTGCCGCCGCCCGCCACGGCGACCATCTCGCCGGGCGCGATCTCGAGCCGGCCGACATGCAGCCCGCCCGTGCCAGGACCGCCCTCGGCATCGGTGAAGACAAGCGATCCCCGCAGCGGGACTGCCTCCTCTGGCGGCGCGTAGAGGCGCGAGGCCGGCCGCACGTCGTCGCCCGAATAGTTCTCGACGACGAATGAATACCGGCTGTTGAAATCCGACCAGCGCTGGAAGTAGTTCAGCACCTCCTTCCACGGCGCCGCCACCTCCTTGTAGGCCGCCAGCACCGCCACCAGCGAGCCGAAGTCCAGATCGCCCTTGATCACGAGATAACCGCCGACCGAGTAGAAGAAGAACGGGGTCAGCTGGTTGAGGAAATTATTGATGATCTTGATCGTGAACTTGCGCTCGAAGATCTCGATGCGGATCTTGGTGTTCTCGTAGAGGCGGGCGGCGACCTGGGCCATGTGCCAGCGCGCCGTGTTGTTGGTGTGAATCTCCGGGATCAGGTTGACGGTCTCGCCGATCGTGTCGGCGAGCTTGCGGGTGTTGCCGGCGCGCTCGCGGTTGAGGCGCACGACCTTGGCCTGCAGCTTGGGGATGAAGAACGCCTGCAGCGGGTAGAGCGACATCGCGGCCAGCCCGAGCACCCAGTCCTGCACGAAGATGAAGGTGACATAGACGACGAGCAGCCCGCCCTGGAAGGCGGGGGTCGAGATGACCTCGCCGATGAAGCCGCCGAGCGGCTCGATCTCGCCCAGGAGCGACTGGATCACCTCGCCCGACTTGGTCGAGCGGAAGCGCTCGGCGCGGAACAGCATGACGCGCTCGAACAGCATGAAGCGCATCCGACGCAGCATCCGCTCGCCGGTGATGCCGATGCGCACGTTCATGATCCACTTGATGCCGTTGATCGCCACGACGAGCAGGAGAAAGGCGAAGGACAGCGCCAGAAGATAAGGCACCTGGCCCAGCTGGATGCCGAAGACGTCCTTGGGGAAATCGGTGCCGCTGATCGCTTCGTTGACGATGATCTTGGGGATCTCGAGCGAGACGTAGACAAGCGGGAAGGACGCGATGGTGAGCGCCAGGATGATCAGCTGGTCTCGCTTGGAATAGCGCCAGACGAACGACAGGAACCGCGGGTCCATACGCCCTCCCCCGAGCGTGCGCCAGGCCGGATCTAGGGGCATCGCCTGGCTGCGATCAAGTGGCCGCGCGGCGTTAACCCCGGCCTAACTGCACGAAAAGGCAGCGTGACGCGCGGGCGTGACGAGTTCATGGCGGGTCCGCGGCATCTGCTTGCGCCGGCCGGGACCGCCGGCGTTCGTTGCGGCGCCCCGGGTTGCGGGACCCCGGCTTGCGGCGCCCCGGGTTGCGGCTCAAGTGCCGATCAGGTGCAGCGCGACGCGGCGGCGCCGGCCGCCGTCGCGATGCTCCCATAGATAGAGGCCCTGCCAGGTGCCGAGCATCATCCGGCCGGCGCTGATGGGGATCGCGAGGTTGACGCCGCTCAGCACCGTGCGGATGTGCGAGGCCATGTCGTCGGGGCCCTCCTGGTGGTGGCGGTAGCGCTCGGGCCCGCCCTGCGGGGCGAGGCCGGCCATCGCGTCCTGCAGGTCGCGCAGCACGTCGGGGTCGGCGTTCTCCTGGATCGTCAGCGAGCACGAGGTGTGCTGGACCAGCGCCGTCAGCAGCCCCTCGGCCACCCGGTCGCGGTCCAGCCATTCCTCGACCGCGGCGTGGATCGGGACGAGGCCCGGGCCCGTGGTCGCGATCGCGATTTCGCCGGTGCGCTGGCGCATGGGCCCATGCTAGACGGGCGCCGCCCCGGCGGAAAGGGGCGCGAGGAAGGGAACCGCATGGACATCGCGCGGCTGGAATGGCGCGAGCTCAGGCCCACGGGCTTCAACGAATATGTCGGGCCGATGCGCTTCGCGCCGGCGGGCGAGGGCCTGTGGTACGCGGCGCTCGACCTCGACGCGCGCCACATGAACATGGGCGGGGTCTGCCATGGCGGCGTCTACATGACGCTGGCCGATGTCGCGATGGGCGCCGCCGCCTACGAGGCGGGCGGCCGCCGCCCCTGCGCGACGATCGACTTCGAGGCGCACTTCCTGGCAGCCGCCAAGCAGGGCCAGACGCTGCTGGCGGCGGCCCGCCTCGGCCGCCTGGTCAGCGGCGTCGCCTTCATGGAATGCGAGCTGACGGCCGGCGGGCGGCGATGCCTGCGCGCGAGCGGCATCTGGAAGTTCCTGGCGAGCCGCTCGCCGGCCGGCCCGGGCGAGCGCGGCGAGGGGCCGGAGGGCTCGGCGTGATTCGGCCGACCCTCGCGAAGCGTGCCGGATGGCGCCTGCGGTTGCGGTGACGGTGGCCCTGAGCCACTCTTCCGAGAACGCTGGAGACGCGCGCAACGCGAGTTCCCGGCATGACTTTCGCTTTTGGCGTGCAGACTGGGTGTTTGGCCGCAATTAGTTGGGGACTTCGCCCGATTGCCATTGACGGGGGGCGGTGCTGGGCGACGGGGCATCCGTCCTCGATGCTGCTTGGCGCTCTGGGCGGGTTGGGATTTCTTCGCTCGCGGTCGTAAGACCGCCTGACATAGCGAAAGTTTTCATTGAGGCGCGGGTGCGAAGCATCCGCGCTTTTTCATTTGCTCGCGCCGACCCCGTGGCCGTTCCGGTACGCATATGCCCGTTCGGGACTGGACTACTTGCGGACCGACTCTGGATGGTTCTCGATTTTTCGGCGGTTTTGCAGTACGTTTTAGAGGTCTCAGCGTTGTGGAGTGAAGATTATGGCCGTTTATTCACAACTTTCGGTGGGGGACCCGGCGCCTTGGTTCATCCAGAGGTCGTATTCTAACCCGGAGTACCAGTTCAACACGGCCGGCGGGCGGTATGTTGTCCTCTGCTTCTTCGGGTCGGCGGGCGATCCGCATGCGCAGGCGGCGTTGACGGCCGCTCGGGCGCATGAGGAGTTCTTCGACGACAAGCGGGGGTGCTTTTTCGGGGTCAGCTTCGATCCGGCCGACGAGGCGGAGCAGCGGGTCGAGAACATCGTGCCGGGCTATCGCTTCTTCTGGGACTTCGACGGCAAGGTCGGTCGGCTCTACGGCGTCCTGCCGAAAGAGCTGGAGCCCGCCGAGGAGCGGGGGGCCATCCGCCGCAGATGGGTGATCACCGACCCGACGCTGCGGGTGATCGACGTCATCGACTTCCAGCGCGACCGGAGCGACATCGCTCGGCTGCAGGCCCGCCTCGCGCAGTTGCCGTCGGTCTCCCAGGCGGCGGGCATCGAGGTGCAGGCGCCGATCCTGGTGCTGCCGAACGTCTTCGAGCCCGAGTTCTGCCGGCAGCTGATCGACCTCTACGAGACGCATGGCGGCGTCGAGTTGGGCTTCATGCGCCAGGTCGGCGGCAAGACGGTCGGCGTGCACGACCATCGCCACAAGCGGCGCAAGGATTATGCGATCGACGATCCCGCGATCATCAAGCGCTGCCAGGCGACGTTCCATCGCCGTATCGTGCCGATGATCCAGCGGGCGCACCAGTACACGGCGACGCGGATGGAGCGCTACATCGTCTCGTGCTACGCGGCCGAGGACGAGGCGCATTTCCGCCAGCACCGCGACAACACCACGCGCGGCACGGCGCACCGCCGCTTCGCCGTCTCGGTCAATCTCAACGACGATTTCGACGGCGGCGAGGTCAGCTTTCCCGAATACGGGCCGCGCAGCTTCAAGGCGCCGGCCGGGGGCGCGGTCGTCTTCTCGTGCTCGCTGCTGCACGCCGTCTCGCAGGTGACGCGCGGGCGCCGCTATGCCTTCCTGCCCTTCCTCTACGACGATGCGGCGTCCGAGCTTCGCAAGGCGAACGCCGAGTTCATCACGAATTTCCCGATCGAGCGGCGGCCGCAGCCGGCCGCGGCGCAAGAGGGGCCGGCGGGACAGCCCGCCGGGGCCGTTCAGGCGGGCCAGTCCGCCGGGGCCGTTCAGGCGAGCCAGTCCGCCGCCTTCGTGAACCAGGATCAGGGTCGGGCGGCCGGCGGCCAGCGCGTCGCCGACCGCCCTGCCGAAGGCCTGAGCGGAGTCCGGCTCGGCGATGGCGCAGCGCATGGCGCGCGCGAGCGCGCCGAAATCGGGATTGACGCCGTCGACGCCGATGCGGGGCACGTTGGACTCGCGCATGCCGTCGCGGATCTGCTTGAAGCCGCCATTCTCCCAGACGATCACCGGCAATGAGAGGCCGTGCTCGGCCGCCGTCAGCAGCTCGGCGACCGTGAACATCAGGCCGCCATCGCCGATCAGCACGGCCACGGCCGCCTCGGGCCGGGCGAACTTGGCGCCGATCGCACCCGGCAGCGCGGGGCCGAGCGTCAGGAAGCCCGCGGCGTGGTGCCAGCGGCGCGGGCGGTCAGCGGCCCAGGCGAAGGTCGCCGTGTAGCCGACCTGGCAGGCATCGGCGAAGAGGTGGCCGTCGGCGGGCAAGGCCTGGCGCAGCGCGGCGAGCAGGCGGAGGTGGGTCCGCTCGGAAGGCGCGAGGCCTTCCTCTATCGCCTGCCGGGTGCGTGCCACGATCTCGGCCCCGCCGGGCACGGGCGCAGCGTCAGGGAGCGCGTCCGCCAGGGCCTGGAGCGCCACCGCGGCGTCGCCGAGCACCGGCACGTCGGCCGGGTAGAGGTCGTTCAGCTTGCGCGCATCGATGTCGACCCGGACCAGCCGGCCGCCGAGCGCCAGCCGGTCGACATAGCTGTCGGTTTCGGCAAGCTCGGTGCCGACGGCGAGGATGACGTCCGCCTCGGCGATGCAGATCGCGGGCCGGCTCGCGCGGGATCGCGGCCGAGAGGCAGAGCGGGTGGCTGTCGGGCACGATGCCCTTGCCGGCGTTCGAGGTGATGACGACGGCGCCGAGGCGCTCGGCGAGCGCCGCCGCCGGGGCGGCCGCCGCGACCGCGCCGCCGCCGAGCAGCATCACCGGCCTGCGCGCGCCGGCGAGCAGCCGGGCCGCGACGGCGATGGTCTTCCTGGCGGGTTCGGGCGGGGCGGGCAGGGCAGCCGGCTGCCAGTCGCCCGCGGTGTGCGTGGCGAGGACGTCCGTCGGGATCGCGATGTGGACCGGGCGCGGCCGCTGCGACGCGAAGACGGCGAAGGCCCGGGCCATCAGTTCGGGCACGTCCTCGGGCCGGCGCGCGGTGGCCGAGAAGGCGGTCATCGGCCGCGTCACGGCCGCGAGATCCGTCACCTCGTGCAGCAGCCCCCAGCCCTTGCCGAGGCTGGCGCTGCCGGCGTCCGACGAGAGCAGCAGGAGCGGCACGGAATTCGGCCCAGGCCTGGCCGATCGCGGTCGCGGCGTTGGTGACGCCGGGGCCCGAGATCGTCAGCGCCACGCCGGGCCGGCCGGTCGCCCGGGCATAGCCGTCGGCCATGAGGCCGGCGCCCTGCTCGTGCCGGGTCTGGATGTGGCGCACGGCCGAGCCGGTGCCGAGCCCGCGGTAGAAGTCGAGCGTGTGCACGCCAGGGATGCCGAAGACGGTGTCGACGCCATAGGCGGCGAGCAGGCGGATGGTCGCCTCGCCGGTCGTCACGGTCACGCGGCGCGCTCGGTCTGGCTGGTCATCGCTCGAGGCCTGCGAATCTGCTGGGGCAGACGCAGGCTAGTGTGCAACCCCGCCGGATGGAAGCGCGTGCACACCCCGTGCACGCGTGCACACTTTCGCAACTGATTGAAATACTTAGAAGAAGCAAATTTCATTAACCAGATGGAAAGGGCTTCGCGGCGCTTGCGGCACGCAATCCGGGTTGATGCGTCCGGGTCCTGTTCCAGCGCGCCGCGCGCGGCCGGAAGCACCGATCCCGCGCGGCTGGCGGCGGCGGTCCCTGCGCTGCGGGGCGGCCATTATGGACAGAGATAAGGAAAATTTGACGTTTCTGCCGGATGGTTGCGTGGTGTGACGGCGAGTCAGTGTTCGGTGCGTGTATGTCCAGAGTGTCCAAGGGTCGTGGCGGCATTGAGCGCGCCGTTGCGGCAGCCGGTCAGCCAGCCACGGCAGAGCGCGGCGGCCCCGCCCAGGCGGGGGCCAGCGCCGAGCGGCGCCAGGCCGACTTCGCCGAGCTTTCCTCGCACTGGTTCTGGGAGATGGGCGCGGATCTGCGCTTCACCTACATCTCGGAGCAGGTCGAGCGGCTGATCGGCATCGACGCGGCCGCCCATATCGGCAAGACGCGGACGGAGCTTTTCGGCGACAACGACGTTCCGCCCGAGCTCGAGGCCAACTTGGCCCAGATGGAGCGGCGCGAGCCGTTCGAGCTGTGTTATTGGCGCCCCGGGCTCGATGGCGTTCGGCGCTATATCTCGACGATCGGCAATCCGCTTTTCGACGCCCAGGGCGCGTTTCTCGGCTATCGCGGCGTCGGGCGCGACCTGACGGCGCAGCAGCGCGTCAAGGAAGAGCTGCTCGAGGCCAATCGCCGCCTGCGCGTGGCCAATGACCGGGTCGAGGACGCGCTGGTCGAGCTGCGGCGCGCCAACGTGCTGCTGGCGCAGCGCAATGCCGAAATGGCCAAGGCGCATGCCGACATCCACCACGCGGCGCTGCACGACGCGCTGACCGGCCTGGCGAACCGGCGCCATCTCGACGAGAAGTTCGCGGCGGCCATCAAGACCTGCCGGCAAGGGCAGCTGCCGCTGGGCGCGCTGAGCGTCGATCTCGACCGCTTCAAGCAGATCAACGACACGCTGGGGCACGCCGCGGGCGATGCCGTGCTGCGCCATGTCGCGTTCGCGCTGCTGCGCTGCGTCTGCGTCACGGATTTCGTCGCGCGCGTCGGCGGCGACGAGTTCGTCGTGCTGTCCTCCGGGCGCACCGCGGACGAGCTGGGCGCGCTCGCGCGCCGGCTGATCGCCGAGCTCGAGCGGCCCGTGGTCATCGACGGCAAGGAATGCTGGTGTGGCGCGAGCGTCGGCATCGCCGCGATGCATGGCACCGAGAAGATCGAGGAGCTTCTGGTGAATGCGGACATCGCGCTCAACCGGGCCAAGAAGCAGGGCCGCGGCAGCCACGCCTTCTACAGCGGCGAGATCCAGCGCCAGGTCGTCCGCTACAAGGCAACCGCCGACGGCGTGCTGGCCGGGCTGAAGCGCGGCGAGTTCCTGCCGCATTACCAGCCGCAGATCAGCGCCGATTCACGGCGGATCGTCGGCGTCGAGGCGCTGGCGCGCTGGCACCATCCCGAGGAGGGCATCCTCGGCCCCGACCGCTTCCTGAAGATCGCCGAGGATCTGGGCGTCGTCGCGACGCTCGACCGGGCGATCCTGGAGATCGCGATCTCGGACCTGGCGCGCTGGCGCCGGGCGGGCCTGAGCGTGCCCAAGCTGTCGGTCAATGTCTCGGCGCGCCGGCTGCTGGAGCGCGACCTGATCCACAGCGTCGGCGAGCTGATCCTGCCGCAGAGCGGCATCTCGTTCGAGCTGCTCGAGACGGTGTTCCTTGACGAGGTCAACGAGACGATGGCCTGGAACATCGACATGCTCAAGGAGATGGGCGTCGAGATCGAACTCGACGATTTCGGCAGCGGCCATGCCTCGATCATCAGCCTGGTCAAGCTCGGGCCCGACGCCATCAAGATCGACCGGCAGCTGATCTCGACGATCACGGTCGACCAGAAGCGGCGCGGCCTGATCAGCTCGATCATCGACATGGGCCGGTCGCTCGAGACGCGCATCATTGCCGAGGGCGTCGAGACCGGCGACCAGGCGACGCTTCTGCACGAGCTCGGCTGCGATGCGCTGCAGGGGTTCCATTTCGGCCGCCCGATGTCGGCGGCGGAGTTCGAGGGCTTTCTGCGGAGCTGGCAACTCGCGCCCCTGCCGGATTCGCTGCGCAAGATCGGCTGAAGCCGGCGCTTTGACCCGTCTTTGGGTTGGCCTTGCGCTGCACCGGAAAGGACGACATAATTCGCGCTGAAACGCAGCGTTTCGGCGGGCGCCCACGACGATGCAGGATTTTGCGGCGGCTTTCGGCGAGGCCTTTGCGCTGATCGCCGGGATGGACCCGGCGTTCATCGAGATCGTGCTGCTGTCGCTGCAGGTGACGTTCAGTGCCGTGGGGATCGCCTGCCTGATCGGCATGCCGCTCGGCGCCGTGCTGGCCGTCGCCCGCTTTCCCGGCCGCCGCGCGCTCGCCGTTCTGGTGACCGCGCTGATGGGCCTGCCGCCCGTCGTCGTCGGGCTCGCGGTCTATCTCATGCTGTCGCGGGCCGGGCCGCTCGGTGTCCTGGGGCTGCTCTACACGCCCGCGGCGATGATCATCGCGCAGACCATCCTCGTGGTGCCGATCGTCACCACGCTGACCCGCCAGACCGTCGAGGACATGCACTATGAATACGACGAGCTGCTGCGCTCGATGGGGGCCAGCCGCCTTTCGGTCGTCGGAACGCTGCTCTGGGATGCGCGCTATTCGCTGCTGACGGCGGCGCTGGCGGGCCTGGGCCGCGCGCTGGCCGAGGTCGGCGCCGTGATGATCGTGGGCGGCAACATCAACCACGTGACGCGGGTGATGACGACGGCGATCGCGCTCGAGACCGCGAAGGGCGAGCTCGCCCTGGCGCTCGGGCTCGGGGTCGTGCTGGTGACGCTTTCGATCCTGATCACGGCGGGGCTGACCTCGCTGCGCCGCACCGCCGAGCGCATGGCCTATGCCTGAAGCGGCGGTGATCCCCCTTGCCGATCGGCCAGAGGGTCGGCCAGACGGGCGGCCAGACGGGTCGGCCAGACGGGCGGCCAGACGGGCGTCCTGCGGAGCGGTCGGGGCCGCCGGTCGTCGTGTTCGAGCAGGTGACGCTGGCACTGGGCGGGCAGACGCTGCTCGACCGGCTGAGCTTCGAGCTGAGCTCGGACGGGGTCACGGCGCTGATGGGGCCGAACGGCGCCGGCAAGAGCCTGACCCTGCGCCTGCTGGCCGGGCTGATCGCGTCGACCTCCGGCGCCATCCGCTTCGCCGGCGGCCGGCCCGCCCCGCGCGAGCTCGCCGTCGTCTTCCAGAAGCCCGTGCTGCTGCGCCGCTCGGTGCGCGCCAATCTGAGCCACGCGCTCGCCACCTATGGCGTGCCGCGGCCCGCCCGCGCGGCCAAGGTCGCGGAGCTGCTGCAGCGGACCGATCTCGCCGGCCGGGCCGATGCGCCGGCGCGGCGGCTCTCGGGCGGCGAGCAGCAGCGGCTCGCCATGGCGCGGGCGCTGGCGGCGGGCCCGCGCTTCCTGCTGCTCGACGAGCCGACGGCCAGCCTCGACCCGCAGTCGACGGCGGCCATCGAGGCGCTGGTGCGTCGGGCGGCCGAGGACGGCGTCAAGGTCGTGATCGTGACGCATGACCGCGACCAGGCGGCGCGTCTGGCGCAGGACGTGCTGTTCCTGAACCGCGGCCGGATAGCCGAGGCGGCGCCCGCCCGCCGGTTCTTCGAGGCGCCGAGGTCGCCCTCGGCGCGCAGCTACCTCAAGGGCGCGCTGCTGGTCTGAAGGCATAGCAGGGAGAGAGGAATGTCCAGGAAACGGACCGGAGGCGCGATCCTGGCGGCGGCGATGCTCGCAGGCTCGCTGGCAAGCGCGAGCGCCGCTGACAAGTTCATCACGGTGCAGTCGACGACGTCGACCCAGGCCTCGGGCCTCTACGACTACCTGCTGCCCAAGTTCACCGACGCGACCGGGATCGAGGTGCGCGTCGTCGCCGTCGGCACCGGGCAGGCGATCAAGAACGCCGAGAACTGCGACGGCGACGTGCTGGTGGTGCACGCCAGGCCCGCCGAGCAGACGTTCGTCGAGGCGGGCTACGGCACCGGGCGCACGGACCTGATGTACAATGACTTCGTCCTCGTCGGCCCGGCCAGCGATCCGGCCGGGATCGCCGGCATGATGGACGTGCAGGCGGCGCTGAAGAAGATCGCCGAGGCGGAGGCCCCGTTCGCGAGCCGCGGCGACGACAGCGGCACGCACAAGGCCGAGATGGCGCTGTGGAAGCAGACGGGCGTCGATCCGACGGCCGCAAGCGGCGGCTGGTACCGCGAGACGGGTTCGGGGATGGGCCAGACGCTGAACACGGCCGTCGGCATGGACGCCTATTCCCTGACCGATCGCGCGACCTGGATCAGCTTTCGAGAACAAGGGCAGTTTCGGCGTCATGGTCGAGGGCGACACGGCGCTGTTCAACCAGTACGGCGTCATCCCGGTCAGCCCCGAGCACTGTCCGAGCGTCAAGGCGGACATGGCGCAGACCTTTGCCGACTGGCTGCTCTCGGACGAGGGGCAGGAGGCGATCGCGAGCTATCAGGTGGACGGCCAGCAGCTGTTCTTCCCGAACGCGCCCGAGCAGGCGAAGACGAACTGACGCCGGGTCCCGGCCCGTGGCGGCGCGAAACGCCGCTTTGAGCGGCGCGGACGCGGTCAAGCCGCGTCCGACTGCTCGATAGGATTCTTGCCGAAATGAACCTGCCTCAACACTGAAGAGCGCTCCTGCGCGGCGTCGCGCGCGTCAGGGGGCGTTCCAGCGCACCGTGCCGAGGCCCGAGATGTCGTAGCCGCCGAGGTCGCGCGCCTTGGCGGCGAAGGCGTCGGTCCGGGCGAAGCGGAACAGCGCCTGCATCGGCGGCTCGAACCAGGCGCGGCGCTCGACGAGCAGGTCGAAGCGTTCGCGCACCGTCGGCACGAAGGGCAGGCCGAACTGGCGGGCGACGGCCTCGAGCCCTGGCGCGGCGTCCGCCTTGCCCGAGGCGACGGCCGCGGCGGCCTCGGTCTCGGTGCGCGCGAGCTCGGGCAGGAGCGTGGCGTCGCGGACGCCGGCGCGCTCGAGCAGGTGGGCGAGGAGCAGGCCCGCCCCGGCGCTGGGCTGGCGCTGGGCGACGCGCCGGCCGGAGAGGTCGGCGACCGAGCGGATCGCCGAGGCGAGGCTGGGCGCGACGATCAGCCCCTGCTGGCGCATGGCCCATTCGACGAGGACGACGGGCGCGTGCGCGGCGCTGGCCGAGGCGTGGCCTATGTTCCAAGCCTCGCGATCGGCCTCGAAGACGTGCATGCCGCCGGCGATCGCCTGGCGCGCGGCGACGCGCGCGAGCCCGTCGAGCGAGCCGTCGAAGAAGGTGGCGAGGCCCGAGCCCGACTCGCGGATTGCCCAGTCGAGCAGCGGGTCATGGCTGCCAGCGACGATGTTCGGCGTGGGCTCGCTGGGGCCCGTGCCGCCGCCGGCGAGCCAGGCGTCGATCTCGGCGCGCGGAAAGAGCAGCTTGCCGGTGACGCGGCGGCAGGGGATCTCGCCGTCGGCCGCCATTTCGTAGACCTTGCGCTCGCGCACGCGCAGCAGCTCGGCGACCTCGCGGGTGGTGAGAAAGGCGGGCGCTGTGCTGTCCGTCATGGGCCGCTTCTAATCTGCGACGTTCCCGCCGTGAAGCCTGTGCCGCGCGGCCTGGATCACCTGTCGAGGTCGTGCTCGGTGCGCCTCGCAGAGCAGGCGGTGGACGAGCGCGTCGCCGGAACATCGTTCGGAGAGCTCGCGCAGGATGCCGTGAGCATCCGCCTCGCGCAGCGTCTCGACCCAGAGGCATGCGGCGACCCGGCCATCGCCGCCGCGCAGGCGCGATTCTTCGGTTTCGGGAGCGTCGACGGCGTCCGTCCAGGCCTCTGCCCTGGCGACGGACGGCCGCCGGGCGATCTCGGCGAGCAGCGCGTCGAACTCCCGGGGCAGCGCCGGCAGGCGCAGCGCCGCGCCCCAGCCGCCGCGCAGGCGGCCATGGCCGGCGGCCAGCCGGCAGACGGTGCGGCTCATGTTCCGGATGGCCTCGCGCATGATGCGCCGGCTGAGGGGCGTCGGGTCGTTCAGCCGCGCCAGATAGGCGGCGGAGGTCAGCACCTCGGGCGAGTCGACCTCGTAGAGCGTGAGAAAGGCGGGCGCGCCTCTGACCGTCAGCCAGCGCCTGGCGCGGCGGAAGCCGGGCACGCCGAGGCGCTCGGGCAGGTGCTCGGACTTGTACCAAGCCTCCAGCATCTCCTCGGCCCCGATCGCGCAGTCTTGCCAGATCACGAGACGGCCTGTGGTCATGCCGGTCATCCTGCGGCGGGGCGGTAGGGATGGTCGCTGAAGAGCTCGGGGCGGAAGTCCATGCCATGGCCGGGCCGGTCGGGCGGCGTCATGGTGCCGTCCCTGGGGACCAGCGGCTCGACCCAGAGGTGATCGTACCAGCCCATGTATTCGAGCCAGGAGGGGTTCGGGATCGCGGCGACGAGGTGCGAGGAGAGCTCGGGGAACATGTGCGGCGCGATCCGGATGCCCTGACCATCGGCGGCGCGCGCGATCTCGAAGAGCCCGGTATAGCCGCCGCGCATGATGTCGGGCTGCAGCGTCTTCACGCCCGTGCCGAAGAAGTGCCTGCAGTCGTGCAGGCAGAAATTGTTCTCGCCGCCGACGACAGGCGTGCTGCAGCGCCGCGGCGATCCGGGCATAGCCCTCGAAGTCGTCGGCCATGACGGGCTCTTCGAGCCAATGGAGGCGATAGGGGTCGAGCCGGCGGCCGACCTCGATCGCCTCGTCCGCCGTCCAGCCCTGGTTGACGTCGACCATGATCTCGACCTCGTCCCCGAGGGCCTGGCGCATGTCGCGGACGTTGGCCACGTCCTGATCGTGCGTGAAGAGGTGCGCGACCTGCATCTTGATGGCGCCGAAGCCCTGAGCCACGAAGCGGTGCGCCTTGTCGATCATGCCGTCATGGCCGAGCCCGCGGAAGCAGCCCGAGCCATAGGTGGGCAGCGGATCGCCCTTGCCGCCCCAGAGCCGCCAGAGCGGCTCGGCCTGCGGCCCGCCCGACCGCGTCCCAGAGCGCGATGTCGAGCGCCGACATGGCCATCACGGTGATCCCCATGCGGCCCTGGATGAAGGTCGCGAGCCACATGCGGCGCCAGAGGGCGGCGGGATCGGCGGCATCCTGGCCGATCAGGAGCGGCTTCAGCATCTCGTGGATGCAGCTGTCGAGGGTGCGCATGCCGCCCGCCAGCGGGTGCAGGTGGCCTGTGCCGACGACGCCGTCCCGCGTCTCGACCTCGACCACCAGCAGGTCGATGGCGGGCAGCGTCAGGAAGCCGGTCTTCGGCGGATCGGCAAACGGCACCGAGAGCAGGTGCGTGCGGATATCGCTGATGATCATCGGTCCCCCCTGTGCGCGGAGTCTCGAGCCTAGCGCGCCGGGCGTGGCGCGCAATCCCGACGCAGTTTGACGGAAGAACGCCGCAAGGTGCGGGCGGTCTTGCGCGGCCGGGGCGCCCGCACATATCAGCGGCCGGATTCGCGCGGGGTTTTCCTTCCGATGCCGGTGTCCTAGCGTGGCGCCCCGCGCCCGACGCGGCCCCGCGCGCCGGGCGGCGCGAGACTGGAGGACCGAAGTGCTGAGAATTGCCGTGCTGCATGGCGCGACGCTCGACCGGCCCGACGAGGTGGACACGGCTCGCACGGCCGAGGCCGTGTGCGATGCGCTGCAGCGGCTGGGATATGCGGCCGAGCTGATGCATCTCGGCCCCGACATGGCCGAACTCGAGGCGCTGCCGTGCCGGCGCCCGGACCTCGTCTTCAACCTGGTCGAGGCGGTCGGCGGCGACGGCGCGCTCGCCGGCGAGGTGCCCGGGCATCTCGACCGGCTGGGGCTGCCCTATACCGGCTGCGGCGCGATGGCGACGCAGCGCTGCCTGTCCAAGCCCGAGTCCAAGCGCGTGTTGGCGGCGGCCGGGCTGCCGACGCCGGCCTGGTCGCTCACGGCGGGCGATCTCGCGCAGCTCGACCGCGTCATCGTCAAGGCGGTGGCCGAGCACGCCTCGCTCGGCATCGATGCGGGCTCGGTCGTGCCGGGCGCCATGGCCGAGGCCGAGCTGGTGCGCCGCGCCGCGCGGCTGGGCGTGGCGCATTTCGTCGAGGAATACGTCGAGGGGCGCGAGTTCAACCTCGCCGTCCTCGACGGCCGGGCGGGGCCCGAGGTCCTGCCGCCGGCCGAGACGCTGTTCGTCGGCTATGGCGACCGGCCGCGGATCGTCGACTACGAGGCGAAATGGGCCGAGGCGTCCTATGCCTACAACAACACGCCGCGCCGGTTCGAGTTCGGCCGCCGAGGACCGGGCGCTGCTGGACGAGCTCGAGGCGCTGGCGCTGCGCGCCTGGACGCTCTTCGGGCTCGCCGGCTATGCGCGGGTCGATTTCCGCGTCGACGCGGCGGGCCGGCCCTGGATCCTCGAGGCGAACACCAACCCCTGCATCGCGCCCGATGCTGGCTTCTTCGCCGCCGCCGAGCGGGCCGGACTGAGCTATGACGCCATGGTCGCCCGCATCGTCGATGCCGGGCTCGCCGCGCGGACCGAAGCCGCCTGATGTTCCGCATCCGCAAGGTCAGTGACGTGCGCACGGTGCCCAATCGCAAGGCGGTGGCCGAGGCGCAGGAGATCATCCGCGCACAGTTCCCCGGCATGGAGCGGGCCGAGATCGACAAGCTGCCCGACCGGCTGAGCGATCCGTTCGCGCACCGCTTCATCGCCGAGCTCTTCATCGCCGAGCGGCGCGGGCATGTCCGGGGCGTGGCGCTGATGCTCTACGACCCGACGCTGGAGTTCGCCTTTCTCGACGTGATCGCGACGGCGCCGTCGGTCGGCGCCGGCTCGGGCACGGGCGGCGCGCTCTATGAGCGGTTGCGGCAGGAGGCGGTCGAGCTGGGCGCCAAGGGCATCTACTTCGAATGCCTGCCGGACCAGCCCGAGCTGGCGCCGAACGAGGCGCACCGCAAGCAGAACATCGCCCGGCTGCGGTTCTACGAGCGCTTTGGCGCACGGCCGATCGTGGGCACCGAGTACCAGGCGCCGATCAACCCGGGCGATCTCGGCATGCCGCATCTGGTGTTCGACGGGCTCGGCCGCTACGAGCTGCCCGGGCCCGAGCGGCTGCGCAAGATCGTGGCGGCGATCCTCGACCGCAAGTACGGGCACCTGGTCTCGAAGGACTATGTCCGCAAGGTGGTCGACTCGATCCGCGACGGCGGCTATGCGCTGCGGCCGCCGCGCTACACCAAGCCCGACCCGCGGGCGGTCGCGGTCGACCCGCTGCAAAAGCCCATCCCGCTGATCGTCAACGACAAGCACGACATCCACCACATCCGCGAGCGCGGCTATGTCGAATCGCCCGTGCGCATCTCGGCGATCCTGTCCGAGATCGACAAGACGGGGCTTTTCGCCCGCCGCGAGCCGCGGCGCTACCCCGACCGCTGGATCCGCGAGGTGCATGACGGCGGGCTGATCGACTATGTGCGCACCGCCTGCGCCGAGGCGCCGGAGAAGACATCGGTCTACCCTTACGTCTTCCCGGTGCGGAATGCGGCGCGCAAGCCCAAGGAGCGCTCGGTGCTGGCCGGCTACTGGTGCATCGACACCTTCACGCCGATCAACCGGAACGCCTGGCCGGCGGCGCGGCGCGGCGCCGACTGCGCCATCACGGCGGCCGACGAGGTGCTGAACGGCGCGCCCGCCGCCTATGCCCTGATCCGCCCCCCCGGGCACCATGCCGAGCGCGGCACCTTTGGCGGGTTCTGCTACATCTGCAACGGCGCGGTCGCGGCGAACTACCTGTCGCATTACGGCACGGTGGCGATCCTCGACATCGACTATCACCACGGCAACGGGCAGCAGGACATCTTCTACGCGCGCGACGACGTGCTGACCGTGTCGATCCATGGCGACCCGAGCTTTGCCTACCCGTATTTCACCGGCTTTCGCGAGGAGCACGGGCGGGGCGAGGGCGCGGGCTACAACCTCAACATCCCGCTGCCCGAGGTGCTGAGCCCCGAGCAGTACCGCGAGGCGCTCGAGCGCGCCTTTCGCCGCATCGACGAGTACGAGCCGGACTATCTGGTCGTCTCGGTCGGCTTCGACACCGGCCGCGGCGACCCGACCGGGACCTGGGCGAACCGGCCGGCGGATTTCAAGCTGATCGGCCGGCGGATCGGCCAGGCGGGCTATCCGACGGCCGTGATCCAGGAGGGCGGGTACCGCGTGCGCACCTTGGGGCTGAATGCGCGCAGCTTCTTCGAGGGCTTGGCGGATGGCCTGAGGCAGGCGCCCCGCGTGCGCCATGCGAAGCCCAAGACCAACGGCGCCCGCCGAACCTGGCGCAGCGCGGTCCGGGCGGAGGATCCACCCAAGATCCGGGCTCTGGTCGTCGCCACGGGCATGTTCTCGGCCGAGGAGGAGAAGATCGCCGAGGAGCTGGCCTCCGAGCGCATCGAGCGCGGCCGCATCTCGGGCTATGACTTCATCCTGGCCTTCGAGGGCGAGCGGCTGATCGGCTATACCTGCTATGGGCCGATCCCGGGGTCCGAGCTTGGCTGGGATCTCTACTGGATCGCGGTCTCGCCGGACCAGCAGGGCAAGGGCCTCGGCGGGCGCCTGCTCGAGCGCACCGAGACGGCGATCCGGCGCGCCGGCGGGCGGACGCTCTGGGCCGACACCTCGTCGCGGCCGTCCTATGAGAAGACGCGCGCCTTCTACACCGGGCACGGTTTCACGCTGGCGGCGGACCTGGCCGATTTCTACCGTCCGGGCGATGGCAAGGCGCTGTTTCGCAAGGAGCTGACCGCGTGACATCGGAGACGATCGCGTCGTCAAAGCTGCAGGTGCGCGCCGTCGGCCGAAAGGGCAGGGGCGTCTTCGCCGCGGGCCCGATCGCGCGCCGGCGAGCTGCTCGAGGCGGTGCCGACGGTCGAGCTGAGCCGGCACGACACCGAGACGATCATCGGCACGACGGTCGACGATTACTATTTCGCGCACCCGGTCGATCCGGAGAGGGGCCTGCTGGTGCTGGGCGTCAGCTCGCTGCTGAACCACTCGGATGCGCCGAACACCGAGACGACGGCTCGGCAGGGCGGCGGCGTCGGCTGGATGATCGAGCTGCGCGCCCTGCGCGACATCGGCGCGGGCGAGGAGCTGACCCGGCGCTATGCCTGCGAGCTCTGGTTCGAGCCGGAGGCGGCGCCCTGAAGCCTCAGGCCGCCTTGGCGGTGATCTCGGAATAGGCCCGGTTGATGTCGGCGAGACGGCGGTTCGCGAGCTCGACCATCTCCTCGGGCAGGCCGTTCGCGATCAGCACGTCGGGGTGGTTCTGCCGCACCAGCTGGCGGTACTGCGCCTGGATCGCGTCGGGGCCGGCCGAGTGCTCGATGCCGAGCACGCTCCACGGATCCCAGTGGTCCGGCACATAGCGGGCCTTCAGCCGCGCCATGCAGGCGGGCGAAAGCTCGAAGATCTCGCCGACCGCCTCGAGATAGTCGTTCTCCTCCGGGTGGTAGCTGCCGTCCGAGACGGCGATGTGGAAGAGGGCGTCCATGATGTCCTCGAGGATCGACGCGCCGCGGCCGAACAGCCGAACCACCTGCTGCGCATAGTCGCGGTAGCCGGCGACGTCCCGGCGGCAGAGGTCGAAGACGCGGCCGACGGCCTCCTCCTGCCCGGGCTCGAAGGTGAAGATGTTGCGGAAGGCGTTGATCTCGCTCAGCTTCACGCGACCGTCCGACTTTGCCAGCTTGGCGGCCAGCGCGATCATCGCGATGGTGAAGGTGACGGAATCGCGCGGATCCGGCGCCGCCATGAAATAGCCGAGCGGCGTCGACTTCCGCAGGATTTCAAGGATGCGCGACCAGGTGATCATTTGGGCATCATCGGCAAGAACCACTTTCAACTCGTTATAGGCCGCGGATGCGCTTCGCGACACTCTGCTACTCCTTTTTGATCACGCTGAACTTGCCATTGCGCTCGAGAAAGCCCTGCGCCACCCGATCGGGGTTCGTCAGCCCGTGCAGGCGAAGGTACTCCTCGACGTCGTGCTCGCCGAGCTCGGCCTTGCGCATCGCCCGGCGATCGAGCGCCCCATCGCGGATCACGAGGATCGGCCGGCCCTTGACGAGCCGTGAGAGCGGCTCGAAGCGTCGGGAGAGCCAGGCCAAGAGGCTGTAGAGCACGGCGAAGACGGCTGTCGCCACCACCGCGGGCACCAGCGGCGCGTTTCCGGTCAGGGCGCGGCTGAGGCTCGAGCCGAGGATCACCGCGACGACGACATCGGGCATCGCGGTGCTGCCGAAGGCCCGGCGCGGCAGGGCTCGATACAGAATGACGGCCCAGGTGAAGATGATGCATGCGCGCACGCTCATCTGCCACCAGGTGATCGGGTCGGTGCCGCGGCCGATCAGGTGATAGAACGTCTCCATCGTCTCGCCCGGAACGGCCGGGGCAGGGGTTCGTTCCCGGTGCTGAAGTCACCGGACGCCGGGCGGCGCCGTCCCTCAGCCGCGCCGGCGGGCGCGCGCCGCCTTGGCCTTGCGGATGCGCTCGCGCCCGGCCTTGCGGCCGCCGTCGCGCCGCGGCGGGGTCATCTTCGCCCCTTCGACCGCCAGCAGCTCGAGGATCAGCCCGCCCGTGATCGGGGCCGCCTCGCGCAGCCGCACGGTGACGGGCTGGCCGAGGCCGATGACCCGGCCCGTGCGCTCGCCGACCAGCCTGTGGCGCTCCGCCTCGAGGCGGAAATAGTCGTTGCCGAGGGTCGAGATCGGCACGAGCCCGTCGGCGCCCGTCTCGTCGAGCTTGACGAAGGCGCCGGCGCGGCTGACGCCGGCGATCCGGCCGGTGAACTCGGCGCCGATGCGGTCCGAGAGGTAGGCCGCGACATAGCGGTCGACGGTGTCGCGCTCTGCCTCCATCGAGCGGCGCTCGGTCATCGAGATTTGCTCGGCCGTCGCCTGCAGCCGCTCCATCTCGTCCGGCGTCAGCCCGTCCTTGCCGAGCTTGCCGGCGCTGATGAGGGCGCGGTGGACGATCAGGTCGGCATAGCGACGGATCGGCGAGGTGAAGTGCGCATAGCGCGGCAGGTTCAGCCCGAAATGGCCGAGGTTCTGCGGCGCATAGTAGGCCTGCGTCTGAGCGCGCAGCACGGACATGCCGACGGTCTCCGCCGCCTCGGTCCCGCGCGCCTGGGCGAGCAGCTGGTTGAAGTGGCGGGTCTTCAGCACCTGGCCCTTGGCCAGCCGCATGCCCAGCGGCTCGACGATCTCGCGCAGCGAATCGAGGCGCTCGGGCGCCGGCTCCTCGTGCACGCGGTAGATCAGGGCCGTGCGCGCCGCCTCGAGCGTCTCGGCGGCGGCGACGTTGGCGAGGATCATGAACTCCTCGATCAGCCGGTGCGCGTCGAGCCGCTCGCGGAAGCGGATATCGGTGACGTTGCCCGCGGCATCGAGGATGATCCGCCGCTCGGGCAGGTCGAGGTCCAGCGGCTGGCGCCGCTCGCGGGCCGCCGGCGGCGGCGCGGTAGGCGGCATAGAGCGGGCGAACGGCGCGCTCCATCAGTGCCGGGTCCAGCGTCGCGCGGCCGTCGATGGCCTCCTGCACCGTCTCGTAGGCGAGCGAGGCGGGCGAGCGCATCAGGCCGCGGGTGAAGCGGTGGCCGATCTTATTGCCTTCCGCGTCCAGCACCATGCGGACGGCGAGGCAGGGACGGTCCGCGCCCTCGACCAGCGAGCAGAGATCGGCCGAGAGCCTTTCGGGCAGCATGGGGCTGACGCGGTCGGGAAAATAGGTCGAGTTGCCCCGGTTCAGCGCCTCGCGGTCGAGCGCGCTGCCCGGCCGGACATAGTGCGCGACGTCGGCGATGGCGACCCAGACGACATGGCCGCCGGGGTTCCCGGCGTCTTCGTCGGGCATGGCGCAGACGGCGTCGTCATGATCGCGCGCGTCCGCCGGATCGATGGTGATCAGCGGCAGCTCGCGCAGGTCCTCGCGCTTGCCCAAGCTGCGGACGGCCTTGGCCTCGCCGGCCTCGGCGATGACCGCATCGGGGAACTCGTAGGGGATCTGGTGCTCGACCATGGCGATGAGCGAGACCTGGCGCGCATCGCCGGGCCGGCCGTGCCGCTCGAAGACGTGCCCCTTCGGCAGGCCGAGGCGGGGGCCGCCGATGCTCTCGGCCTCGACCAGCTCGCCGTCCTCGGCGCCGCCGGTATGCCCGGCAGGGATCGTCCATTCGCGGTTGGCGCGCTTGTCGATCGGCACGAGCCGGCCGCCCTGGGGCCCGGCGCGGTAGATGCCAAGGATGCGGCGGCCGCCCGAGTCGAGCTTCTTGATCGGCCGCGCCTCATATGCATAGCCGCCGTCAGAGATCCGGCGCAGCTTGGCGAGCACCCGGTCGCCGGGGCCGAGCGCCGGATCGCCCTTCTTGCGCGACGCCATGAGGATGCGCGGGGCCGGTCCTTCGCCCTCCCAGCTTGCCGGCGCCGCGGCGAGGTCGCCATCGGCGTCGGGGCCCAGCACCTCGAGCACGGTGACGGGCGGCAGCGTGCCCGCGGGGCGCATCCGCTTGCGCTCCTTGGCGACATGGCCCTCGTCCTGCAGCTCGCGCAGCACGCGCTTCAGCTCGACCCGGCCGGCACCCTTGATGCCGAAGGCGCGGGCGATCTCGCGCTTGTTGGCCGCCGCGGGGTTCTCGCGGATCCAATCCAGCAGCTGGTCCTTGGAGGGAAAATGCGCCATCGCCGCGCCCTAGCACGCCGCCGCGCGCCGGTCATTCACCTTTCGGACCCGCGAGCCGGCGCAGGAAGCCTTGCGTCTCCTCGGTGGCCGAGATGTCCTGGCTGGTGCTGCCGAACAGGCCGGCCAGCGGCGGCGGCGCGCTCGAGCCGGCCCAGCTATGCCCGCCGCCCTTGACGATGAAGGCGACGAGCGGCGCGGCGCAGTCCCTGTAGTCGACCAGCCAGACGCGCGTGCCGTCCTGCGGGTCGCGGTCGGCCAACTGGCGCTCTGACCTGTCCGCGCAGCGATTGCGCCGGGCGAAGAAGGCCAGCGTCTCGGCGGCCGAGCGGACGCCGATCCGGTCCTCCCCGCCCCAGCTTATCCGGCCGCCGCCGAAGGGGATCAGCAGGTCGTGCGTTCCCAGGACGAACATCATGGGCACCGGCGGCCCGGCGTCCGGGCAGGCGAGCCCGACCGGCAATGTCATGACGTGGATGGCGGCGCCGGCGACAAGCTCCGGTGCCTGGCAGATCAGCAACAGCGTCATTGCCCCGCCATTCGAGAAGCCGACGAAGTAGACGCGGTCGGGATCGACCCGGCCTTCGGCCGCCAGCGCTGCCACGAGCGCGCGGATGAAGTCGACATCGTTGCCCACCCCGACCCCGCCGACCGAGAGCAGCGAAAGGCCGTCGCTCCACATCCTGCCGACCGCGTCCGGATAGACCTCGACCCATCCATGCTGGTCCAGGCTGAAATCCGTGAGGCGGCGCAAGCCCTCGGCCGTGCCGCCCGTGCCATGCAGGGCGATGATCGCCGGCCGCGGCCCCGGCGTCTCGGGGAACTCGACGACGTAGTGCCGATCGATGCCGCCGACGCGAAGCGTCCGGTCCTCGGCCGCGCAGCCAAGGGCAGGGGCCAAGGCGGGCAGCAGGATCAGCAAAAGCGCGGACAGTCTCATGGGTGCGTTCACCGGCCGGTACGCATCCCCAACGCCGCGCAACGGCTTTTCGACCGATCCACGGCCGGATCGCGCGGAGAGCTCCCGCGCTCGCCGCCCGCGCTCAGCTCCCGTCGCGCGCCACCGGCGCCCTCGCCTTCGGCTTGGCCAGTTTCGTCGTCTTCCTGGGCGCCTTCTTCTTTGTCGCGCCCTTGGTCGCGCCCTTGCTCGCCGCGGCCGCAGGCTTTCTGCGCGCCTTCTTCGTTCCGGCCTTGGCCTGGATCAGCTCCAGCGCCTCGGCCAGGCCGATCGATTGCGCGTCGAGGTCCTTGGGCAGGGTGGCGTTGACCTTGGCCCATTTGACGTAAGGGCCGTAGCGCCCCTCCATCACCGCGACCGGGCCGCCCTCGGGGTGCTCGCCGAGCTCGCGCAGCGGTTTCTGCGCGGCGCCGCGCCCGCCGCGCGTGGCCTTGCGGGCGATCAGCTCCATGGCGCGGTTCATGCCGACGCGCAGCACGTCGTCGCCCTTCTCGAGGCTGGCATAGGTGCGCCCGTGCCGGACATATGGGCCATAGCGGCCGATGCCGGCCTCGACCGGCTGGCCGTCCTCGGGGTGCGTGCCGACCTCGCGGGGCAAAGCGAGCAGGCCGAGCGCGATCTCGAGCGTCACATGGTCGGGCGAAAGGTCCGGCGGCAGCGAGCTGCGCTTGGGCTTGACACCCGAGGCCGTGTCCTCCTCGCCGAGCTGGACATAAGGGCCGAACCGGCCCGTGCGCAGCGACACCGGCACGCCGTTCTCGTCATGGCCGAGCAGCTTGCCTTCGGGCGGCACGGCGTCGTCGCCGGCCTGCTCGCCGCCGAGCGGGCGGGTGTAGCGGCAGGCTGGATAGTTCGAGCAGCCGACGAAGGCGCCGCCCGCGCGCGCCGTCTTCAGCGCCAGCCGCCCGCCCTGGCAGTTCGGGCAGGCGCGCGGGTCGCTGCCGTCGCCCTTGTCGGGGAAGAGATGCGGCGCCAGCACCTCGTTGATGGTGTCGAGCACCTCGCTGATGCGCAGGTCCTGCGTCTGGTCGACGGCGGCGCGGAAATCCTTCCAGAAGGCGTCGAGCACCTTCTTCCAGTCGACCTTGCCGGCCGAGACCTCGTCGAGCTCCTCCTCGAGCTCGGCCGTGAAGTCGTAGGCGACGTATTTGCGGAAGTAGTTTTCCAGGAACGCCGTCACCAGGCGGCCCTTGTCCTCCGGAATCAGCCGGCCCTTGTCCTTGCGGACGTATTCGCGGTCCTGGATGGTCGTGATGATCGAGGCGTAGGTCGAGGGGCGGCCGATGCCGAGCTCTTCCATGCGCTTGACCAGCGTCGCCTCGGTGTAGCGGGGCGGCGGCTGGGTGAAGTGCTGCTCGGGCGTCACGGCGCGCTGGCCGAGCGCCGCGCCCTCCGGGATCTCGGGCAGGCGGCGGTCGTCATCGTCGACGATGTCGTCGCGGCCTTCCTCGTAGACGCGCAGGAAGCCGTCGAAGGTGACGACCTGGCCCGTCGCGCGCAGGCCCGTCTGCCCGCCCTCGTCGGCGATCTCGACGGTGGTGCGGCGGAACCGGGCCGCCTCCATCTGGCTTGAGATGGCGCGCTTCCAGACCAGCTCGTAGAGCCGCGCCTCGTCGCGCTCGACCCCGCGCAGCTCGCCCGGGGCGGCGTTCATATGCGTCGGCCGGATGCACTCGTGCGCTTCCTGAGCGTTCTTGGCCTTGTTCTTGTAGAAGCGCGGCTTTTCCGGCAGGTACTCGCGGCCATAGCGTCGCGCCGATCGCCTCGCGGGCGGCCTGCACGGCTTCGGGCGCCATGTCGATGCCGTCGGTCCGCATATAGGTGATGTGCCCGGCCTCGTAGAGCCGCTGGGCCGCGCGCATGGTCTGCTGCGCGCCGAAGCCGAGCTTGCGGCTCGCCTCCTGCTGCAGCGTCGAGGTCATGAAGGGCGGCGCCGGGTTGCGGGTCTGCGGCTTGGCCTCGACCGAGACGACGCGCAGGGCGGCGGCGCGGACGGCGGCGACGGCCGCCTGTGCCGCTGCCTCGTCGGCGAGGTCGAAGCGGTCGAGCTTGGCGCCCTCCAGCGTGACCAGCCGCGCCTCGAACTCGGCGCCGGCGGGCGTCGTCAGCACGGCCTTGACGGTCCAGTACTCGCGCGGCGCGGAAGGCCTCGATCTCCATCTCGCGCTCGACGATCAGGCGGAGCGCGACGGACTGCACGCGGCCCGCCGAGCGCGCGCCCGGCAGCTTGCGCCAGAGCACGGGCGAGAGGGTGAAGCCGACCAGGTAGTCGAGCGCGCGGCGGGCGAGATAGGCCTCGACCAGCGCCGCGTCGATGTCGCGCGGCGCCTCCATCGCCTTGCTGACGGCGGCCTTGGTGATGGCGTTGAAGACGACGCGCTTGACGTCGGTGTCCTTCTTCACGGCGCGGCGCTTGCGCAGCGCCTCGAGCAGGTGCCAGGAGATCGCCTCGCCCTCGCGGTCGGGGTCGGTGGCGAGGATCAGCCGGTCGTCCTCGGCCAGCGCCTCGGCGATGGCGCGGACGTGCTTCTGCGATTTGGGGTCGATCTCCCAGGTCATCTCGAAGCCGGCGTCGGGGTCGACCGAGCCGTCCTTGGACGGCAGGTCGCGGACGTGGCCATAGGAGGCCAACACCTTGTAGCCGCTGCCGAGATAACTGTTGATCGTCTTCGCCTTGGCCGGGGACTCGACCACCACGACCGCCATGCTACTCTCCTCGCCTGCCCCGGCGCCGATTTGCTGATTGGCCTGGTTCGCGCTTCTCTCGGCGCAGCGAGGGTAGATGGGCCGCGCTCGCGCCGCTGTCAACGGCGCGTGTCGGGGCGATCAGCCGGGAGACGCGGCGACCACCCCGCCGGGGCGCAGCTCGATCCGCCCGGCGAGGTCGAGCTCGAGGATCGCCAGCGACAGCTCGGACATGGTGGCGCCGCAGGACCGCGCGAGCTCGTCCATGTCGACGGGCGCAGGGCCCAACAGATCCATGATCTGCTCGGCCAGGGCCTGGTCGCCAGCCGCACCTTCCTCGTCGAAATCGGCCAGCGCCTCGTATTCGTCGCGCAGGCCCTCGCCCTCGAAGAGGTCGATGTCGAAGTCGAACTCGCGCCCGCCCTCGGACAGCGCCAGCGTGCGGGGCGCGGCCAGCGCCTCCTCGACATCGCCGCCGTGGCGGATCAGCGCGGCACCCTCGCGGATCAGGGCGTTGCAGCCGGCGGCGCGCGGGTCCTCGGGGGCGCCAGGGCACGCCATCGCCTCGCGGCCCTGCTCGAGCGCGAAGCGGGCGGTGATCAGGCTGCCGGAGCGCGCCGCCGCCTCGACGAGCACGACGCCGCGGGCGAGGCCCGAGATCAGCCGGTTGCGGCGCGGGAAGTGCTGGGCCGTCGGCACGGTGCCGAAGGGCGCCTCGGAGAGCAGCACGCCCTTCTCGGCGATGCGCTTGGCCAGCTCGACATTCTCGGGCGGGTAGGGCTCGTCGAGGCCGCCGGCCAGCACGGCGACCGTGCCCGTGGCAAGGCTCGCCTCGTGCGCTGCCGCGTCGACGCCGCGGGCGAGCCCAGACACAACGACGTGGCCGAGGGCGCCGAGCTCGCGCGCCAGCCGGCGCGCCGTGCGCATCCCCAGCGCCGAGGCGTTGCGGGCGCCGACGATGGCGACGGCCGAGCGTCTGAACAGCTCGAGGTCGCCGATCACCCACAGGACGGGCGGCGCCGGGTCGATGGCGGCAAGCAGCGCCGGATAGCCGGGGTCGCCGACCAGCAGCATGGCGGCGCCCGCCTTGTCGGCCGCCGCCCGCTCGGCTTCGGCGACATCGGCCGGGCAGGGCCGGTAGTCCGGCTTGCCGCCGCGGGCAGCGAGCTCGGGCAGCGCCGCGACGGCGCGCGCGGCGCTGCCGAAGCGGCGCATCAGATGCGCATAGGTGCGCGGGCCGACATTGCCGCTGCGCGCCAGGCGCAGGCGCGCCATCCGCTCGGCCTCGTCCGTGGCCGGTCCGAAGGAGGACGGGATCGGATCGGGCCGGGGCGCAAGCGGGGCGTGCGGGTGCGAGAATGGCTCGGCGACGGACATGCTGGCCCCTCCTTCGGATCGCGCCCATCAGCGGCGGTCGCGGTTAAGGGGCAGTTAAATGTCCTCGCGGTGTCCGCCGGCGCCGATGCGGGGCTCCTGGCCGCGCATGAGTCGGCCGATGTTGCCGGCGTGGCGCAGCCAGACCCAGGCGGCGAGCGCGGCCACCACCACCACCGCCTCGAGCCGGCCGAGCAGGTAGAACCAGATGGGCGCCGAGGCGGTCGCGGCCAGCGCGCCGACGGACGAGATGCGGCTGAGAAAGGCGGCCGCGAGCCAAGTGGCGCAGACCAGCACCCCTGCCAGCCAGTAGAGGCCGAGCGCGACGCCGAGAAAGGTCGCCACCCCCTTGCCGCCGCGAAAGCCCAGCCAGACGGGCAGGGTGTGGCCGATCACGGCGCCGATGGCGGCCGCCTGCGCGGCGAGATCGCCCCAGCGCAGGAACAGCAGCACCGGGACCGCGCCCTTGGCCATGTCGAGCAGCAGCGTGACCGCCGCCGCGCGCTTGTTGCCGGTGCGCAGCACGTTGGTGGCGCCGATGTTGTGCGAGCCGATCTTGCGCGGGTCGACCGTGCCGAAGGCGCGCGCCGCCAAGAGCCCGATCGGCACCGAGCCGATCAGATAGCCGCAGGCGAAGGCGAGCGCGAGCCAGGGCAGCGCCCGGTCCCAGGCCATGACCTCATGCAGCATCGCCGCCCCTGCCGTTCAACTCGCCCGCATCGCCGCCTTCGTGGACAAGCCGGCCGCCCACCCAGGTGCCGAGCACGCGGCCCTGCATCCGGCGCCGGTCGAAGGGCGTGTTCTTCGACCGCGAGCGCAAGCGGTCGCGGTCGAGCACGAAGGGCACGTCCGGGTCGAAGAGCACCAGATCGGCCGGCGCCCCCCGCGCCAGCCTGCCGCCTGGCAGGCCGAGAAGCTTCGCGGGGGCGAGCGAGGCGCGCTGGAAAAGCGTCGGCAGGTCGATCTGCCCGGCATGCACCAGCCGCAGGCAGGCGGGCAGGAACGTCTCGAGCCCGACGGCGCCCGTGGCGGCTTCCTCGAAGGGCAGGCGCTTTGCCTCCTCGTCCTGCGGCAGGTGCGACGAGACGATGATGTCGACCAGCCCGTCGGACAGGGCCTCGACCACCGCCTCGCGGTCGGCCTCGGCCCGCAGCGGCGGGGTGAGCTTGAAGAATGTGCGGTAGTCGGCGACGTCGAACTCGTTGAGCGTCAGGTGGTGGATCGAGGTCGCCGCGGTGACGGCCAGCCCGGCCTCCTTGGCCCGGCGCAGGGGCGCCAGCGCCCCCCCGGTCGTCACCTGGTCGGCGTGGTAGTGAACGCGCGTCGACTCGACCAGCGCGAGGTCGCGTTCGAGCATGATGCGCTCGGCGACCGCGGGCACCGCCGGCAGGCCGAGGCGCGAGGCGAACTCGCCCGTCGTCGCGCAAGCGCCGCTTGACAGCGCGGGCTCCTGGCAGTGGTGCACGACCAACGCGCCCTGGCCCCGGGCATAGGTCATGATGGCGCGCATCAGCCGCGCGTCGGCGATGGCCCGGTCCGCATCGGTCAGCGCGACGGCGCCGGCGTCGAGCAGAAAGCGCTGCTCGGTCATCTCGGCGCCGGCGAGGCCGCGGGTCAGGGCAGCCATGACGTGGACGTGGACGGGCGAGACCTCGCGGGCGCGGGCCAGCACGAACTGGACGAGCGCGGGATCGTCGAGCGGCGGCGCGGTGTCTGGCTGGGCGACGACCGCGGTGATGCCGCCCGCCGCCGCCGCGGCGCCGGCCGAGCGGAACGACTCGCGGTGGCGGGCGCCTGGCTCGCCGACGAAGACGCGCATGTCGACGAGGCCGGGAGCAAGCGGCAGCCCGCCGCAGTCGATGGCATGATTGTCGCCGGTCTCGGGCGAGGCGCCGCGCACGATATCGTCGATCAGCCCGTCGACGACGCGCAGCGCGCCGGGGCCGTCATAGCCCTCCGGATCGATCAGCCGCGCGTTGACGAGGTGCAGCGTCATGCCGCGGCGCTCCCGAAGCGCCTGGCTCGTCCGCGCGGCATCGGTCGTCGCACGCCGGTCATGCGGCCACGTGCCTGCCGGCCAGCAGCTCCATGCAGGCCATGCGCACGGCGACCCCGATCTCGACCTGGTCGCGGATGACGCTGCGCTGCACGTCGTCGGCGAGCTCGGCGTCGATCTCGACGCCGCGGTTCATCGGCCCCGGATGCATGACGATCGCGTCGGGCGCGGCCAGCGCCAGCTTCTCGCGCGTGAGGCCGTAGAGGTGGAAGTACTCGCGCAGCGACGGGATGGCGGCGCCGGCGAGCCGTTCCTTCTGGATGCGCAGCATCATCACCACGTCGACGCCGCTCAGCCCACGCTCCATGTCGGTGAAGACCTCGACGCCGAAGCGCTCGATGCCCGTCGGCAGCAGCGTCGGCGGGGCGATGACCCGGACGCGGTGCGTCGAGGGCGTTCAGGCAGAGGATGTTCGAGCGCGCCACGCGGCTGTTGGCGATGTCGCCGCAGATGGCGACCGTTCGCCGGTGCACGTGACCCTTGGCGCGGCGGATCGTCAGCGCGTCGAGCAGCGCCTGGGTCGGGTGCTCGTGCCGGCCGTCGCCGGCGTTCAGCACCGAGCAGTTCACCTTTTGCGCCAGCAGGGCCACGGCGCCCGAACTCGGGTGGCGCACGACCAGCAGGTCGGGCCGCATCGCGTTCAGCGTCAGGGCGGTGTCGATGAGCGTCTCGCCCTTCTGCATCGAGGAGGCCTGCAGCGCCATGTTCATCACGTCGGCGCCGAGCCGCTTGCCGGCCAGCTCGAAGCTCGCCATCGTCCGGGTCGACGCCTCGAAGAACAGGTTGATCTGCGTCAGGCCACGCAGCGTCGCCTCGTGCCGCGCGCGCCGGCGGTTCAGCTCGACATAGTGGTTGGCACGGCCGAGGATCCTGCGGATGTCCTCGGCCGTCAGCGCGGCGATCCCCAAGAGATGGTGGTGTTGGAACATTGCGGCCCCCGGAACGGCGCCGCTTCTAAAGCCGACCGCCGCCTCGCCGCAAGCCGAAGCTTGGGCGCGGCGCCCGGGGCCGCAAGTGGGCCCCGGCCGCCTCAGCCGCGCAGGTTCTGCCGGACCTGCGCGGCCTCGCGCGAACGGCCCGCCTTCTCGTAGTACTGCAGCACCGCCTGGCGCAGGTCGCGCGTCGCGCGGTCGTACTCGGCCTTGCCGACATAGCCCTCGGTCGCGTTCAGCTGGACGGCCGCCTGGGTCAGCGTCTGCTGGCGCTCGGCCGTCGGCGGGTGCGAGTTGAAGAACGGGATGCCGCCGTCGCCGTAGAGCCGGCGCAGCACCTCGAAGGAGCGCGCGCCCTCGTCGACGTCGTAGCCGGCCGCGGCGACGTACTGCACGCCCGTCGAATCCGCGTCGCGCTCCTGCGTGCGGGTGAACCCGCTGACGGCGGCATTGGCGCCGAGCCCGACGCCCAGCTGCGTCAGGTTCGGGTCGATGCCGAGCAGCGCGCCGCCGATCGACGCCGCCGCGGCGCCGAGCTGCACGCCCGTGCGCGTCGCCTGGCCGGCCTGGATGTGGCCGCGGTCGATATGCCCGATCTCGTGCGCCACCACGGTCGCGAGCTGCGCCTCGTTCTCCATCGCGGCCATCAGACCGGCATTGACGAAGAGGTAGCCGCCGCCCGGCGTGAAGGCGTTCACGTCGGCGTCCTTGACGATGAAGGGTTCGATCGGAACCGCGCCGGGCGGCCGGGTCCGGGCGATCCGAGCCACGACCTGGTCGAGATAGGCGTTCAGCGCCGGGTCCTCGACCAGCATGTCCTGCGAGCGGAGCTGCCTGACCAGCTGCTGGCTCTGCGCCCGCTCCGCGGCCAGCGACTGGGGCGTGTTCTGCGCGGTCGGCTCGCAACCCGCGATCGACAGCAGGGCCGACGAAGGCGAGGACGAGAGGTGTGCGCAGCATCGGTCTGGGTCTCCTGTCGCAGTGTCGGCGGCACGCGCTTTCCGCCTGATATACGCGCGCCCGCTTCTTCGTTCCACGCTTGCGGCCGGACAGGTCCGGCGCTCTTGGCGCAGCGGCGCCGGACGCTTAGCTTGCGGAGCGCGCCGTTCGAGGAGGTCGCCCGCGATGGATCTGCCGCAGCCTGTCCGATATTATCACACGCCGCGGGCGCCAAATCCCCGGCGCACCGACATTTTCTTCGCCGAGAAGAACCTCGAGGTCGAGCGCGTTCCCGTCAACCTGATCGAGGGTGCGCACAAGCAGGCCGACTATCTGGCCAGGATCGGCGTTCCGCAGGTGCCGGCGCTCGAGCTTTCGGACGGCACGGTGCTGGTCGAGGCGCCGGCCATCTGCCGCTATGTCGAGGCGCTCTGCCCCGAGCCGAACATGCTGGGCCGCGATCCGCTCGAGGCGGCCGTGATCGAGATGTGGCAGCGCCGCGTCGAGCTGCGGCTGTTTGCGACCATCACCAACTGCTTCCGGCACACGAACCCGCACATGGCGGCGCTCGAGAGCCAGTGCCCCGATTGGGGCGCGGTGAACGCCGGCCGCATCGACGAGCGGCTGGGAGAGCTCGACCGGCGCCTGCAGGGCCGCGAGTGGATCGCTGCCGACCGCATGACCATCGCGGACATCACCGGCCTGGTCGCGGTCGACTTCCTGCGCATCCTGAAGCGCGAGGTGCCCGAGGAGATGACGGCGCTGCGCGCCTGGCACGCGCGCATGCGGGCGCGGCCGTCGACCGCATTGTGAGGTATTCCTGGTGAGCAATCCGCTTCTCGCGCCCTGGGACGGCCCCTTCGGCCTGCCCCGCTTCGACCTGATCGAGCCCGCGCATTTCCCGCCGGCGTTCGACGCCGCGCTGGCCGAGCAGGAGGCCGAGTTCGAGGCCGTCGCGACGGATGGCGGGCGGCCCACCTTCGCCAACACGATCGAGGCGATCGAGCGTTCGGGGCAGCTGCTGTCCCGCGTCGGCGCGGTCTTCTGGAACCGCGCCGGCAGCGACACGAACGACGAGCTCCAGGCCATCGAGCGCGAGATCAGCCCGCGCCTCAGCCAGCATTTCTCGCGCCAGCTGACCGACCCGCGCATGTTCGCCCGCCTCGAGGCGATCGTCGCCGACCCGGGAGAGCTGAGCGTCGAGCAGGCGCGGGTGCTCGAGCTGACGCACAAGCGCTATGTCCGCGCGGGGGCCCGGCTGGACGAGGCGGGGCGCGCGCGCATGCAGGCGATCATGCGGCGGCTGTCCGAGCTCGGCACGGCCTTCTCGCAGAACGTGCTGAAGGACGAGGCCGGCTGGACGCTCGAGCTCGGGCCCGACGACCTCGCCGGCCTGCCCGAAAGCTTTGTCGACGCTGCCCGCGCCGAAGCCGAGCGCCGCGGCAAGGCGGGCTATGTCGTCACGCTCGCCCGCTCGTCCGTCGAGCCTTTCCTGACGTTCTCCGCCCGGCGCGATCTGCGCGAGGCGGCGTTCCGCGCCTGGGCGGCGCGCGGCGAGGAGAAGAACTGGCCGCTGGTCGCCGAGGCCGTGCGGCTGCGCGCCGAACGGGCGCGGCTCCTCGGATTCCCGACATTTGCCGCCTTCAAGCTCGACACGGAGATGGCGGCCACGCCTGCCAGGGCGCGCGAGCTTCTGATGGCTGTCTGGGGCCCGGCGCGCCGGCGCGCGGGCGAGGAGGCGCAGGCCCTCCAGGCGCTGGCCGCCGAGGAAGGCGCCAATATCGAGCTCGCGCCCTGGGACTGGCGCCATTACGCAGAGAAGCAGCGCAAGCGGCTGCACGACCTCGACGAGGGCGAGGTGAAGCCGTATCTGGCGCTCGACAACGTCATCGCGGCCGCTTTCGATGTCGCCGGCCGTCTCTTCGGCCTGAGCTTCGCGCCGGTCGACGCGCCCGTCCCGCACCCGGACGCCCGCGCCTGGGAGGTGCGGCGGGGCGACCAGCATGTCGGCCTCTTCATCGGCGACTACTTTGCCCGGCCGTCAAAGCGCTCGGGCGCCTGGGCGAGCGGCCTGCGCGGCCAGCAGAAGCTGTGGGAGCCGGGCCGCCCGGTGATCCTCAACACCTGCAACTTCGCGCAAGGCAAGCCGCCGCTGCTCGGCTGGGACGATGCGCAGACGCTGTTCCACGAGTTCGGCCACGCTTTGCACGGGCTGCTCTCGGATGTGACCTACCCGTCGATCGCCGGCACCTCGGTCGCGCGCGATTTCGTCGAGCTGCCGAGCCAGCTCTTCGAGCACTGGCTGGCGCTGCCGGAGGTGCTGGAAGCGCATGCCCGCCACCACCGCACCGGCGCGCCCATGCCGCGCGAGCTGGCGGAGCGCCTGCGCGCGGCCGCGACCTTCAACCAGGGCTTCAAGACGGTCGAGTACGTCGCCTCGGCGCTGGTCGACCTCGACATGCACGAGATCGAAGACGCGGCGGACTTCGACCCCGCCGCCTTCGAGACGGCCGTGCTGGAGCGGATCGGCATGCCGGCGGCGATCGTCATGCGGCACCGCACGCCGCACTTCCAGCACGTCTTCTCGGGCGACGGCTACTCGGCCGGCTACTACAGCTACATGTGGTCCGAGGTGCTCGACGCCGACGCCTTCCGCGCCTTCGAGGAGACGGGCGACCCGTTCGACCGCGCCACCGCCGAGCGGCTGGCCCAGCACATCCTCTCGGCCGGCGGGCGGCAGAAGCCGGAGGAGGCCTGGCTCGGCTTCCGCGGCAGGATGCCGGGCGTCGAGGCGCTGCTGCAGGGCAGGGGCCTGGTGCCCGAACCGGCGTGACCGGGCAGGTTCAGCACCCTTTCCATGCTCCCGGTCACACTTCGGCCGGGTCGACCTCCGCCTCGCGCCCGGGCTCGCGCATCGGCTCGCGCACGGGCAGGATCAGTGCGAGCCCGAGCGCCAGGAGGACGGCGACGATGGCGATACCGGCCTTCTGGCTGCCCGTCTGAAGCGTCGCCCAGCCGACCAGCAGGGTGGCGACCGGACCCGTCGCGCGGCCGGCGAGCGCGTAGAGGCCGAAGAGCTTGGTCTGCATCTCGGGCGGCGAGAGCCGGGCCATCAGGCTGCGGCTCGACGCCTGGACGGGCCCGAAGAAGAGCGCCAGGAAGCCCGAGACGACCCACATCGCGGCCTTTGACTCGATGAACGCGATCGCGACCGTCAGCACGGTCAGCGCAACGATCGAGAGCATGATCACGGGCTTGGCACCGATACGGTCCTCGACCCAGCCGAAGGTGATCGCGCCCGCCCCGGCGACGGCCATGATCGTCACGCCGAAGCCAAGCATCTCGGCGTCGGTGAAGCCGAACGCCCCCTTGGCCACCAGGGGACCGAACACGAAGAGCGCGTTCACGGCGTCGATGTAGAGCATGTGCGCGCCGAGGTACCAGGCGACCGAGGGCATGCGCGGCAGGTCCTTGAGCGTGGACCAGAGGTCGCGCAGCCCCTCGGCGACGATGCGGCGCGACGGCTCGCCGGAGGGCCTTTCCGGCGGGCCGAAGAGCACGATCGGCGCTGCGAAGACCAGGAACCACAGCGCGGCCACGGGGGCGGCCAGGCGCAACGGCTCGGCCAGGCTTCGGTCAAGGCCGAAGGGCGGCGGGTCCGGCGCGACCAGGAGCGCGTAGACGACCCCGAGCGAGGCGAGCGAGCCGAAATACCCGGCACCCCAGCCCAGGCCCGAGACGCGCCCGGTGCGCCCGGGCGGCGCGACGACCGGCAAGAGCGCGTTGTAGAAGACGTACCCGACCTCGAAGGCCGTGTTGCCGATGGCGAGCAAGGTAAGCGCCGCGATCAGCGAACCGGCGCCGGGCACGATCCACCAGAGGCCGAAGGTGGCCAGGATCGCCAGCGCGCTGCAGCCGCCGAGCCAGAGGCGCCGACGACCGCTGCGGTCGGCGAACGCGCCAAGGATCGGGCTGAGCAGGGCGACGGCGGCGGCTGAGCCCGAAATGGCGAAGCCCCACTGCGCCTGCCCGCGCACGGGATCGGCCGCGACCTGCTCGAGGAAATAGGGCGCGAAGACGAAGGACAGCACGACCGCCGCGAAGGCCGAGTTCGCCCAGTCGTAGAGACACCAGAAAAAGATCTGCCGCGCGCCGCCCGAGCGCCCGGACGTCGTCAGGCCGCCCTCGTCGGGCTCGCCGCCTTTGCTGGATCGGGCCAACGGTCAGGTCCTCCGCAAGCGATTGGGCCCGGACCGATTCAGCCGAAAGCGCGCTTTCGTCAATGCGTGCGGCCGCCGGATGGGTCTTCGAGCCATCCCTGGGCCCGGCGCCCGAGGGGCGATCCGAGCGGCGGTCGAAATCTGTTGCCGGGGCGGGCCTGCGCCGTAAAGATGCGGCCGAACGGCCAACGAGCATCCGCGGGAACGGGTGCCGGATGCGGGGAGGATTGGGATGGCGCTCACGGGCGGCCGCCCACGGTGTCGGTGGTGGACGACGGCATGAAGAACCTTGCCGAGGCCCGTCCGATTGCCGTTCTCGCCGGGCTCGTCGGCGCTGCCCTGATCGTCTGGCTGACGCTGTCGCTCTGGCCCGAATGGCTGGACGCGGCACTCGGGTCGAAGAAGCTGTTCGTCTCGACCCTGCTGAACGGGCTGACGCTGGCGGGCCTCTATTTCCTGGTCGCCTCCGGCTTCACCCTGGTCTTCGGCCTGATGCGCAACGTCAACCTGGCGCACGGCTCGATGTACCTGCTCGGCGCCTATGTCGGCTGGGAGGTGGCCGAGGCGAGCGGCAACTGGTTCCTGGGCGTGGCGGTCGCCTTCCTGGTGCTCGCGGCCGTCGGCTCGCTGATGCAGGTGACGGTGTTCCGCCGGCTCGAGGGCGACGATCTGCGCCAGACGCTGGTGACGATCGGGATCTCGATCGTCGCGGCGGACCTGATGCTCGCGGTCTGGTCCGGGACCACGTACCAGTTCCAGCCGCCCGAATGGCTGTTCGGGGCGTCCGAATTGCCGGTGGCGATCGCCCGGCGTTCGTCGGGCGAGCTCGTTTTCCTCAAATACCCGACCTACCGGCTGGCAGTGCTGCTGGCGGCGATCGCGATCGGCATCGGGCTGTGGCTGATGCTGACGCGGACCCGCCTCGGCATGGTGATCCGGGCGGGGGTGGACGACCGGGCGATGCTGGACGCGTCGGGCTTCAACGTCCAGCTCGTCTTCGCAGTCGTCTTCGCGATCGGCGCCGGGCTCGCGGGGTTCGCGGGGGTGATCGGCGGCACCGCGCTTTCCGTCGCGCCGGGCGAGGACGTCCGCTACCTGCTGGCCTCGCTCGTCGTCGTGATCGTCGGCGGCATGGGCTCGATCCCCGGCGCGGCGATCGGCGCCTGCCTGATCGGGTTGGCCGAGCAGTTCGGGCTGGCGTACTTTCCGACCTATGGCGTCGTGATCACCTTCCTGATCATGATCGCCGTGCTGGCCGTGCGGCCGCAGGGCATCATGGGGCGGGCGTGACGGGCTTCTGGTCCGCGCAGGCCCGGCCGCTGCCGATCGCGGTTGCGGTTCTGCTGCTGCTCTACCCGCTCGTCGCCTCGGATTTCTTCACCTTCCAGATCGGTGCCTATGCGCTGCTGCTCGGCACGCTGTCGCTGTCGCTGATGATGCTCGCGGGATATGGCGGCATGGTCAGCCTGGCGCAGGCGACGGTCGCGGGGCTCGCCGGCTATGCGATGGCGATCTTCGGCACGAACTCGGTCGGCGTGCACGGCCTCGACTGGCCATGGTGGGTGCTGATCCCCTTCGCCGTCCTGACGGCCGGTCTGTTCTCGGCGCTGATCGGCGCGATCGCGGTCAGGACCGAGGGCATCTACACGATCATGATCACCCTGGCGATCGCCGTCGCCTTCTTCTACTTCACGCGGCAGAACTATGCGTTCTTCAACGGGTTCAACGGGTTCGCCGGCGTGGCGCCGCCGCCCGTGCTCGGCGTCGGCTGGCGCGAGCCGGTGCCCTTCTACTACCTTTCGTTGGCGCTGGCGGCCGCCTGCTATCTGGCGGTGCTCTACGGCGCGCGCTCGACCTTCGGGCTGACGCTGCAGGCGGTCCGCGACAATCCGCGGCGCATGTCGGCGCTCGGCTACAGCGTCACGGCGCACCGGATCTTCGCCTATTTCCTCAGCGGCCTCGTCGCGGGCGCCGCGGGCGTGATGCTGGTCTGGTTCAACGGCCGCATCTCGCCGGGGACGGTTGGCGTCGACGTCGCGATCAACGTGCTGGTCGTGGCCGTGATCGGCGGGCTGCGCCACCCTGTCGGGCCGTTTCTTGGCGCGATCGTCTTCGTGCTGCTGCAGAATTTCGCGATCGACCTGATCGACCGCGAGCGCTTCAACACCGTGATCGGAGTGGCCTTTCTCGGCATCGTCTTCTTCAGCCCTGACGGGCTGCTCGGCCTGATCGTCCGGGCGCGGGCGGCGATGCCGCGGCGGCGGGGGAGCGCCGAGGGCCTGCCGGTCGCGGGCGAATGAAACCAGGGAGGAAACCGCATGAGACTTCTGAGATCCGCCGCGGTCGCGGCACTTCTGGCGGCCGGGCTCGCGGCGCCCGGCCTGGCGCAGGAGCCGATCAAGATGGGCGCGCTGGCGACGCTCGAGGGCGCTTTCACCGTGCTGGGCGAGGACGGCATGCGCGGCGTGAAGCTGGCGCTGCAGGAGCATGACTATACGGCCGGCGGCCGCAAGATCGAGCTGGTCACGGGCTCGTCCGACGCCTCGCCCGACAGCGCCGTCAGAGCGGCGCGCAAGCTGGTCGAGCAGGACGGCGTGCAGATCCTGATAGGCCCGCTCTCGGGCTCGGAGGGGCTGGCGATCAAGGATTACGCCAAGACGCAGCCCGACGTGACGTTCCTCAACGGCTCGTCCGCCGCGCAGGACACGACCTTGCGCGAGCCGGCCGACAACTTCTTCCGCTTCTCGACCGACGGTGCGCAGTGGATGGCGGGCCTGGGCGAGTACATCTACAACGAGAAGGGCTATCGCAAGCTGGCCGTCGTGGCGGAGGATTACTCCTTCCCCTACACTCAGGTCTTCGGCGTGCTCGAGCCGTTCTGCCGCCTGGGCGGCAAGGCGCCGGCCGATGCGCGCTTCTGGGTGCCGATCGGCAACAAGGATTTCTCGTCGATCATCGCGGCGCTGCCGGCCGATGTCGACGCGATCTACGTGGCGCTCGGCGGCGCCGACGCCGTCAACTTCCTGACGCAGTACGAGCAGGCCGGCGGCGACCTGCCGCTGGTCGGCGGCTCGATCACGGTCGACCAGACGGTGCTGGGGTCCAAGGGGCGGACGCGCGACTTCGTCGTCGGCACGCCTTCGGCCGGCCCGATCTCGGACACCTGGGACGACCCGCGCTGGAGCGCGTTCGTCAAGGAGTACAAGGCCGCGTTCCCTGATGGCTTCCCGTCGCCATCGCTCTTCGCGCACGCCTATTACATCAACACCAAGGCGGCGCTCGAGGCGCTCGACGAGGTGGGCGGCGACCTGTCGGACGGCGGCAAGAAGTTCCGCGAGGCGCTGTCGAAGCTCGAGCTCGACACGCCGACAGGCACGGTCAGCCTCGACGAGCGGCGCCAGGCGGTGGCCGACATGTTCCTGACCGAGGTCGTCGAGGGGCCCGACGGCAACCTGCTGAACAAGACAATCAAGGTCATCCCGCAGGTCAGCCAGACCCTGGGCGAGCCATATGAGAAGTTCCTCGCCTACGGCCCGGTCAGCCGCGAGAACCCGGTCTGCGAGTGATGGGCGCATGATTGCCAGCGCTACCAGCCGCGCCGATGCGCTGACGCTGCTGCAGAGCTCGGGGCGCAACGCCCTCGAGCTCGAGGCGGTCAGCCGGCATTTCGGCGCGCTGGTGGCGCTGGCCGACATCAACCTCAGCGTCGCCGCCGGCGAGCGGCGCGCGGTGCTTGGGTCGAACGGCGCCGGCAAGACGACGCTCTTCAACGCGATCACGGGCGACTTTCCACCGACGACCGGGCGCGTGCGGCTGTTCGGCGAGGACGTGACCGACCTCCCGCCCTGGGAGCGCATCCGCCGGGGGCTGCGCCGGACGTATCAGATCTCGCTGCTCTTCAAGTCGCTGAGCGTGCTCGACAACCTCTATATCGCCTGCCGCGGCGTCGCCCGCGGGCGGTTCTCGCTGCGCCGGCCGCGGCCGGACGAGGCGACGATGGCGGCCGCGGAGACGCTGGCGGCGGCAGTGCACCTGGCGCAGGTGCGCGACGTGCCCGTGGCCGAGCTCAGCCACGGCCAGCAGCGCCAGCTCGAGATCGGCATGGCGCTGGCGGGCGCGCCGCGGCTGATCCTGTTCGACGAGCCCGCCGCCGGGCTCTCGCCAGCCGAGCGCTCCGAGCTGATCGAGATCCTCGGCGCCCTGCCTGACCACATCGCCTACATCATCATCGAGCACGACATGGACGTGGCGCTGCGCGTCGTCAGTGCCGTGACGATGATGCACAACGGCCGGATCTTCCGCGAGGGCACGCCCGAGGAGATCGAGAGCGACCCCGAGGTGCAGGCGCTCTATCTCGGCGGGGGGCGGCATGGCTGAGGGCCGTCCGCTCTTCGCCGTGCGCGACCTGCACGTCTATCACGGGGCGAGCCATGCGCTGCAGGGCGTCGAGCTGACCATGGTGCGCGGCGCCCACGCCGTGGTGGGCCGCAACGGCATGGGCAAGACCACGCTCTGCAACGCCATTCTGGGGCTGGTCCGGCCGCGCTCGGGCTCAATCCGCTTCGATGGGCGCGAGATCTCGGGCCTGGCCCCGCACCGCATTGCCAGACTCGGCGTCGGCTACACGCCGCAGGGGCGGCGCCTCTGGCCCTCGCTGACGGTCGACGAGCACCTGCGCATGTGTGAGGGCAGGGGCAGCGCCTGGACGGTCGACCGAGTCTACCAGACGTTCCCGCGCCTCGCCGAGCGGCGACGCAACGGCGGCGCCCAGCTCTCGGGCGGCGAGCAGCAGATGCTGGCGATCGGCCGGGCGCTGCTGCGCGACCCGAAGCTCTTGGTGCTGGACGAGCCGACCGAGGGGCTGGCGCCGCTGATCGTCGGCCAGGTGACCGAGCTGCTGCAGCGGCTGGCCGAGGAGGGCGACGTCGCCATCCTGCTGGTCGAGCAGAACATCGGTGTCGCGACCGATGTCGCCGAGGACGTGGCCGTGATGGTCAATGGCCGGATATCGACCGTGCTACCCTCGGCCGAGCTGGCCGCCGATCGGTCGCTGCAGCAGCGCCTGCTGGGCGTCGGCCGGGCCAGCGGTGCCGAGGCGCCGACGCGCCGTCCCGCTGCAGCCGCCCTTCCCGCCATCGCGGTGGATGCCCGGCCGGCCGAAGGCGCCGAGGCCGCGGCTGGGCGTGACGAGGCAGGCGGCGCGAGCGACGAGGGTGCAGCCCGTCGGCGCGGCGGATACACGCCTCCGACGCGCTGGTCTGCCGCGGCCTGGGCGGCCAGGGAGCGGTCGCAGCGGATGGAGCGCGAGCCGGCGCCTGATGCGCCCGCCGAGGCCCGCACGCGCGAGGTCGCACCGCTCTTCCGCGCCGAGGTCGCCGGCGCCGTGCTCGTCGCCGGCACCTTCGACACCAAGGGCGCCGAGCTGCGCTTTCTCGCCGACCGGCTTCGCGCGCAAGGTGTCTCCGCGCGCCTGGTCGACCTCTCGACTTCGGGTGCGCCCTCGTCGGCGCATGTCCCGCCGCACCATCTGGCCGCCTATCATCCGCAGGGGGCCTCGGCTGTCTTCACCGGCGATCGCGGCGCCTCGGTCGCGGCGATGGCTGTGGCGTTCGAGCGCTGGATCGAGGGGCATCCGGGCATCGGCGGCATCGTCTCGGCGGGCGGCTCGGGCGGCACGGCCTTGGTGACGCCGGCCATGCGGCGGCTGGCGGTCGGCGTGCCCAAGGTCATGGTCTCGACGGTCGCCTCGGGCGACGTCGCCCGCTATGTCGGCGCCTCGGACATCATGATGATGTACTCGGTCGCCGATGTGCAGGGGCTGAACCGCATCACCCGGCGCGTGCTCGGTAACGCGGCCGACGCAATGGCCGGCATGGTGAAGCGGCGGCGCGAGGAGGCGGAGGCCGGGCAGAGGCCCGCCATCGGGCTGACGATGTTCGGCGTCACCACTCAGGCGGTCCAGCAGGTGACGTCGCTGATCGGCGACCGCGCCGAGTGCCTTGTCTTCCACGCCACCGGCACCGGCGGCCGGTCGATGGAAAAGCTCGCCGACAGCGGCCTGCTCGCCGCCGCCCTGGACCTGACGACGACCGAGGTGGCCGACATGCTGATGGGCGGCGTCTTCGCCGCCGACGAGGACCGCTTCGGCGCCTTCATCCGCACGCGCATTCCTTACGTCGGCTCGGTCGGCGCGCTCGACATGGTCAATTTCGGGCCGCGCGACACGGTGCCCGCGCGCTATGCCGATCGCCGCTTCGTCGAGCACAATCCGCAGGTCACGCTGATGCGCACGACGGCCGAGGAGAACGCGCGAATGGGCGCGTGGATCGCCGGGCGCCTGAACCAGATGGAGGGCCCGGTGCGGTTCCTGCTGCCGGAGGGCGGGGTTTCGGCGCTGGACGCGCCGGGCAAGCCGTTCCACGACCCCGGGGCCGACCAGGCGCTTTTCGAGACGCTCCGCCGCGAGGTCCGGGAGACCGGCGCGCGCCGGCTGGTCGCGCTGCCCCATCACATCAACGACCCGGCCTTCGCCGCGGCGGCCGTCGCGGCGCTGGAGGAGATCATGCCCCTGGAGAGGAGCCGCCGTGCCGCGATTTGACCGCGCCCAGATCATGCAGCGCTTCCGCGCGATGAAGGCGCGGGGCGAGCCCATCGTCGGCGGCGGCGCCGGCACGGGCCTCAGCGCAAAGTGCGAGGAGGCGGGCGGCATCGACCTCATCGTGATCTACAATTCGGGGCGCTACCGCATGGCGGGGCGCGGCTCGCTGTCGGGCATGCTCGCCTATGGCAACGCCAACGAGATCGTCATGGAGATGGCGGCCGAGGTCCTGCCGATGGCCCGCCGCACGCCCGTGCTGGCGGGCGTCAATGGCACAGACCCGTTCTGCCTCATGGACCACTTCCTCGACCGCGTGGCCGCGATCGGCTTCAGCGGCGTGCAGAACTTCCCGACCGTCGGGCTGATCGACGGGACCTTTCGCGCCAATCTCGAGGAGACCGGCATGTCCTACGGCCTCGAGGTCGACATGATCGCCGCGGCGCACGCCAAGGATCTGCTGACGACGCCTTACGTCTTCAACGAGGAGGACGCGCGCGCCATGGCGAGGGCCGGCGCCGACATCGTCGTCTGCCATATGGGGCTGACGACGGGCGGGGCGGTCGGCGCCGAAACGGCGCTGACGCTGCAGGACGTGCCGGCCAAGGTCGATGCCTGGGCCGAGGCGGCGCTCGACGTCAACCCGGAGGTGCTGGTGCTGGTGCATGGCGGCCCCGTCGCCATGCCGGCCGACGCCGAATTCGTGCTGAGGAACACGCGCAACTGCCACGGTTTTTACGGCGCCTCGTCGATGGAGCGCCTGCCGGCCGAGACGGCGCTGACCGACCAGACCCGGGCCTTCAAGGCGATCCGGGGCCGAGGGGGTAACAATGGGTGAAGTGATCGGGGCCGTCGTGCTCTGGCTGGTCGTCGCGGCGATCGTCGTCGCGATCGTCGTCTGGCTGCTCTCCTGGCTCTATCACCGCTCGACCAAGGGGACGTCCTTCGTCCGCACCGGCTTCGGCGGCGAGAAGGTGGTCATCAACGGCGGCGCGCTGGTGCTGCCGATCCTGCACGAGGTGACGCCGGTCAGCATGAACGTGCTGCGCCTGCAGGTCGCGCGCGAGAAGGAGCGGGCGATCATCACGCGCGACCGGATGCGCGTCGACATCGAGGCCGACTTCTTCCTGCGCGTCGCGCCGACGCGCGAGGCGGTCGCGGCGGCGGCGGCGACGCTGGGAGGCCGCACGCTCGAGCCCGACGCGGCTGACCGAGCTGCTCGAGGGCAAGTTCGTCGGCGCGCTGCGCTCGGTCGCCGCCGAGATGACGCTCGACGAGATGCACGAGCGGCGCGCGGCTTATGTCGACGCGGTGGCGGAGCGGGCGCGGGCGGCGCTGGCGCTGAACGGGCTCGAGCTCGAGACGGTGGCGATCACCGATCTGGACCAGACCGAGCTCGACTACTTCAACCCGGCCAATCGCTTCGACGCCGAAGGCCTGAGCCATCTGATCGAGACGATCGAGGAGCGCCGGCGGCACCGCAACGATATCGAGCAGGGCGCGCTGGTCGCGATCCGCGCCCGCAACCTGGCGGCCGAGCGCGAGACGCTGGAGATCGAGCGCGAGAGCGTCGCGGCGCGGCTGGCGCAGGAGCGCGAGATCGCCGCCGCCCGCGCCGCCCAGCGCGCCGAGATGGCGCGCACCGAGGCCGAGCGCGAGGCCGAGGCGGCCGCCGCGCGGATCAGCGCCGAGCGCGCCACGACCGAGCGCGAGATCGAGCGGCGCCGCGCCGTCGATGAGGCGGAGATCGCTGCCCGCGAGGAGACGGAGGCGCGCCGCATCGGGCTGGAACGCGGGCTCGAAATGGCCCGGATCGCGCGCGAGCGCGACATCGCGGCCGAGCGCATCGCCGAGCGCCAGGCGACCGAGGCCGCCGAGATCGACTCGCAGCAGTCGCTGGAAGCCGCGCGCATCCGCGCCGAGCAGGAGCTGCGCGCCGCCCGCATCGCCGCCGAGCGCGAGACCGAGACGCACGAGATCGCCCGCCAGAAGGAGCTGGACGCCGAACGCATCGCTGCCGCCGAGGCGACCGACCGCGCCAGGATCGCGCAAGAGCTGGCCGTCGAGCGTGCCCGGATCGAGCGCGAGAAGCTGGTGCGCTCGGCCCAGATCGAGGAGCGTCAGGCGACGCAGGAGGCCGAGCTCGCCGCCCGCGAGGGCGTCGAGCGCGCCCGCATCGCCACCGAACGGGCGCTGGAGGAGGCGCGGATCACCTTCGAGCGCGACATGCGACGGCTCGAGCTCGAGCGCGCCCGGATCGTCGAGCTGGCCGAGATCGAGAAGGCCATCGCCATCCTCGCCAAGCGCGAGGAGGAGCAGGCCGCGATCGCCAACACCGAGGAGGCGCGCGCCCGTGCGGTCGTGGCCGCCGAAGAGGTCGCCACCCGGCGCGAGACCGAGGTGGCGAGCCGCATCGCCCATATCGACCGCATCATCGCGGAGAAGGACGCCGAGACGACGCGCATCGCCGCCGCGGCCGAGCGCGCCCGCGCCGAGGTCGTGGCCGAGGCGCTGCGGCTGCACAACGAGGCCGAGAACATGCTGAGCGCGGATGCCCGCGCCGGCCGGATCCGCGAGAAGCTGCTCGATCGTATCGAGGGGATCGTCCGCGAGAGCGTGCGGCCGCTGGAAAAGATCGAGGGCATCAAGATCGTTCACATGGACGGGTTCGGCGGCGGTGGCGGCGGGGCGGCCGGGGCGCGCAGCCCGACCGACGAGGTGATCGAGAGCGCGCTGCGCTTCCGCGCCCAGGCGCCGCTGATCGACGAGATGATGAAGGAGATCGGCGTCGAGAACGCCGGCGTGGCCCGCATGGGCGACATCTTCCGCTCGGCGCGCGACGCGGCGTCGCTGGCCAAGGATGTGGGCCAGCTGAAGAAGAAGGAGGGCTGATGGCCGAGGTCTACGTCTCCTCGGTCATCGAGGCGCCGGCGGCGCGCGTCTGGGAGCTGATCCGCGACTTCAACGCGCTGCCGGCCTGGGTGCCCCCGGTTGCGGAAAGCCGGATCGAGGAGGCGCGCGCCGGCGACCAGGTCGGCTGCGTGCGCGCCTTTCGCATGAAGGATGGCGGGCGCCTGCGCGAACGCCTGCTGGCGCTGTCGGATTACGATTACTCCTGCACCTATGCGATCCTGGAAAGCCCGATGGCGGTCGAGAACTATGTGGCGACGCTGCGGCTGATCCCGGTGACCGATGGCGACCGCTGTTTTGCCGAGTGGACGGCGCGTTTCGACTGCCCGCCCGAGCGCGAGGCGGCGCTGGTCTCCGACATCGGCGGCAACGTCTTCCAGGCGGCCTTCGACGCGCTGAAAGCACGGTTCGCGCGGGCCTGATGGTCGAGGTGATCCGCTCAACGGTCATCGACGCGCCGGTCGCCCGCGTCTGGGAGGTGCTGCGCGACTTCAACGGCCACGCCCGCTGGCACCCGGCGGTCGCCGAGAGCCGCATCGAGGGCGGGCGGGCGGCGGACGCCGTCGGCGCCGTCCGCAGCTTTCGCCTTCGCTCGGGCGCACGCCTGCGCGAGCGGCTGACGCGGCTGTCGGACCCGGAGCGGAGCTTTCGCTACCAGATCGACGAGAGCGAGGTGCCGCTGCTCGGTTATGAGGCGGAGGTATCGCTCAGGCCCGTGACGGATGGCGGGCGCACCTTCTGGCGCTGGCGCTCGCGCTTCCGGACGCCGCCGGGGCAGGAGGCGTCGCTCGCCCGGTTGGTGGCAGAGGAGGTCTACGAGGCGGGCTTCGAGGCCGTGCGTCGGCTGTTGGAGCGCCCAGCCGCTGCGGCTGCCGGGCGGCGGGCCGCGATCAGGGGCGGAGGAATATTCGTCGAGCGGCATGGCGGTCCCGAGGTGCTGCGCCCTGGCCTCGTCGAGGCGCCGGCGCCCGGCTGGGGCGAGGTCCGCCTGCGCCAGCGCGCGGTCGGCGTCAATTTCATCGACGTCTATTGCCGGACCGGGCACTTTCCGCTGCTCAGCCCGCCGGCGGTGCCCGGCATGGAGGCTGCGGGCGAGGTGGTCGATGTCGGCCCCGGCGTCTCGCACCTCGCGCCCGGCGACGCCGTCGCCTATGCCTGCGCGCCGCCCGGCGCCTATGCCGAGGTGCGCACCATGTCGGCCGAGCTGGTGCTGCGCCGGCCCGGTGGACTGTCGGCGGATGAGGCGGCGGCGGGGCTGCTCAAGGGCGTCACGGCATGGTTCCTGACGCACCGCGTCCACCGGCTGCAGCGCGGCGAGACGGTGCTGGTCTATGCGCCCGCGGGCGGGGTCGGCCGGATGCTGGTCCAGCTGTGCTCCGCGATGGGTGCCCTGGTGATCGGCGCGACGAGTTCGCCCGACAAGGCGCGGGTCGCCCGCGCGGCCGGCGCGGCGCATGTCGTCGTGCCTGGCGGCGAGAGCCTCGAGGCGCAGGTGCTGGAGCTGACGGGCGGGCGCGGCGCCGACGTCGTCTTCGACGCGGTCGGGCGCGACAGTTTTCGACACTCGCTGGCCGCGCTTGCGCCGCGCGGGCATCTGGTCAGCTTCGGCGAGGCCTCCGGGCCGGTCGGCGCGCATGACATCGGCGCGCTCGTCTCGCGCTCGGCGACGATCTCGCGCCCGAACTATGCCCATTACACGGACACGCGCACGCGCATGACCGAGGCGGCCGAGGGCTTCTTCGAGGCGCTGAGGCGGGGCTGGATGACGGTCGAGATCGGGCTTCGGCTGCCGCTGGAACAGGCCGCCGAAGCGCATCGTCGCCTGGAGGCCCGGGCGACCACCGGATCGACGATCCTCACAACGCAGGGTGAGCTGGAATGAAGTTTGCGACGGTCGAGCATGGTGGCGAGCATGGCGGCGCCACGCGGGTCGGGCGTGTGGAAGGCGAGCAGCTGGTGCTGCTCGATCCCGGCCAGCCCGTCGAAGAGCTTGGCGTCGCCGCCCTGATCGGCGGCGCGGCGCGCGAGACGGGAGAGCGTGTGCCGCTCGGCTCGGTCCGCCTGCTCGCCCCGATCCCGCGGCCGCGGCGGAACGTCTTCTGCGTCGGCAAGAACTACCATGACCATGCGCACGAGTTCGCCTCGTCCGGCTATGACAGCTCGGCCGCCAAGGGCGCCGTGCCCGAGCACCCGATCGTCTTCTCGAAGGTGCCGGAGAGCGTCGTCGGCCCCGGCGCGGCCGTTCTGATCGACGCGGCCGTCACGCAGTCGGTCGACTACGAGGTCGAGCTCGCCGTCATCATCGGCCGGCCCGGGCGCTGCATTCCGGCTGGCCGCGCGCTGGAGCATGTCTGGGGCTATACGATCGTCAACGACGTGACGGCGCGCGACCTGCAGGGGCGGCACAGCCAATGGCTGATCGGCAAGTCGCAGGACGGCTTCTGCCCGATGGGACCGTGCGCCGTGACGGCCGACGAGATCGATCTCGCCGACACGCCCGTCCGCTGCTTTGTGAACGATGAGCTGCGGCAGAACTCGAACACGCGCCTGCTGATCTTCGACGTGCCGACGATCATCGCTGCGATCTCGAACGGCATCACGCTGCTGCCGGGCGACGTCATTGCGACGGGCACGCCGGCCGGCGTCGGGCTCGGCTTCAAGCCGCCGCGCTTCCTCGGCCCCGGCGACGTCGTGCGCTGCGAGATCGGCGGCATCGGCGTGCTCGAGAACCGCATGGCCGCCGCCTGATGGACCTACGGCTCGGCAGCATGGTGGCCGAGGATGACGGCGGCGGGCCGCCGATCGTCATGATCCACGGCCTCGGCGGCACCTCGTCGAGCTTCTGCACGCTTCTGCCGGCGCTGCAGGGCTTTCGTGTCCTGCGGCCCGATTTGCCCGGAGCGGGCCGTTCCGGCGCCGCGTCGAGGTCCGACATCGGCGGGCTGGCGCGGGCCGTGCTCGACCTGATGCGCGCGGCAGAGGCGGGGCCTGCCCTGCTGGTCGGGCACTCCATGGGCACGCTGGTCGCCCAGGAGATCGCCGCCGCGCGCCCGGACCTCGTCCGCGGGCTCGTGCTCTTCGGGGCGATCCTCGAACCCCTGCCGGCTGCGCGGGAGAGCCTTCGAGCCCGGGCCGGGGAGGCCGAGGCGCAGGGCATGGCGGCGATCGCGGCCGCCGTCAGCACGGCAAGCCTCGGCCCGGAGACGCGGGCGCGAAACCCGGCCGCCATCGCCTTCGTGCGCGAATCGCTCCTCCGCCAGCCGCCTTCGGGCTATGCTGCCCATGCGCGGGCGCTGGCCGAGGCTGGGCCGGCCGACCACGCCCGGATCCGCTGCCCCGTTCGCCTGATGACGGGCGCCGAGGACCCGGTGGCGCCGCCCGGCATGGCGCGGGAGCTGGCCGGCCGCCTGAGCGAGGCGCGCGTCGAGATCGTGCCCGGCATCGGGCACTGGCCGATGCTCGAGGCGCCCGAGGCGGCGGGCCGCCTCGTGGCCGAGGCCGCCGCCGAGTGCCACGCGGCACCGGCGAAATGATGGGAGAAAGCGCATGAACGATACCCTGCCGACGACCTGGGCCGGCGCGCGGCCCGAAGGCGAGGACGCCATCACCTTCACCAATGTGATGGTCCTCGATGCCACGGGCCAGCCGCCCTATCCGGGCGAGGTCGTGGTGCAGGGCGAGCGCATCCGCGAGATCCGCCGGGCCGACCGCGGCGGCTATGCCCGCGGTTTCTCCGGCGGCGCCTATGGCGGCGGCGCCGATGGTCGAGGGGGCGGCGTCTACCGGCCGACGACGGGCGGCGGCCAGCGCATCGACGGCGGCGGGGCGACGCTGATGCCGGGGATGATCGACGCGCATCTGCACCTCAGCTGGAACAACGCGCCCGGCATCGACCCCATCCAGATGATGGAGCTCGAGGAGCATATGCTCGTCACCATGGAGATGGCGAAGCTGGTGCTCGACGCCGGCATCACCGGCGGGCGCGGGGCGGCGGCGGCCAAGCCGCGCCTCGACGTGGTGGCCAAGCGCTTCATCAACGAGGGGCGCTTTCCGGGGCCGCGCTACTTGGCGGCGGGACCGGAAATCACCACGGTCGGTGGCCTGGGCGACGCCGCGCCGAGCCACATCCCGCACGAGGGGCTGAACCTCGGCATCGTGGTCAGCGGCCCGGAGGAGGTGCGGCGCGTCGTCCGCACGCTGATCAAGTACGGCGTCGAACTCGATCAAGCTGAACCTCTCGGGCGAGGAGATCACCGGCATGAAGGCCGAGGAAACTCCCATGGCCGAGGAAGAGGTCGCCATGGCCGTCAAGGAGGCCAAGTGCCGGAACAAGGTCGTCGCGGCGCACGCCCGCTCGGCCGGCTCGGTCAAGCAGTGCGTCCGGCACGGCATCCAGAACATCTACCATGCGTCCTTTACCGACGAGGAGGCGCTCGACATGCTGGAGGCGGCGCGCGACCGGCACCTGGTGGCGCCGGGCCTTGCCTGGCTGATCAACACCGCGCGGCATGCCGGCGAGTACGGGATCAAGCCCGGCTCGCCCGTCAGCCTGCTCTACGAGCGCGAGCTCGAGATGGCCGTCGAGACGCTGAAGAAGATGCATGCGCGCGGCATTCGGGTCTGCATCGGCGGCGATTACGGCTTTGCCTGGACGCCGCAGGGAACCAACGCCAAGGACATCGAGACCTTCGTCAACCTTCTCGGCTTCACGCCGATGGAGGCAATCCAGGCGGCGACGATGCATGGCGGCGCGATCATGAACATGGACAGCGAGCTCGGCCTGATCCGCGAGGGCTATCTCGCCGATCTGCTGCTGGTCGACGGCGACCCGCTGCGCGACGTGCGCATCCTGCAGGACCGCTCGCGGCTGCTGGCGATCATGAAGGGCGGCAAGTTCCACAGGGCGCCGGCCGAGCGCTGGGCGACGCAGCGCGTCAGCGCCTAGTCTGGCCGGATGCGCGGTCGCGCGCTCAGCAGTCGAGCGTGTTGGCGCGCTCCCAGGCCGTGAAGTGGCGCGTGTAGTCGGTCCACTCGGCCCGCTTCAGCTTCACATAGGCGTCGACCGTCGGTCGGCCGAGCGCGGACGCGAGTGCCTCGTCGCGCTCGAGCTCGCGGACCGCGTCGAGCAGGTTCAGCGGCAGCGAGCGGACGTCCGGCACCGTGTGGCCCTCGGCGTACATGTCGATGTCGAGCCGTTTGCCGGGGTCGCGCTTCTCGGCGATGCCGTCGAGCCCCGCCGCGATCAGCGCCGCGGCAAAGAGGTACGGGTTGGTGGCGCCGTCGGCGAGCCGGATCTCGAGCCGCCCGGCATCCGGGATGCGGACCATGTGCGTGCGGTTGTTGCCGCCATAGGTGACGGTGTTCGGCGACCATGTCGCGCCCGAGGCGGTGCGCGGTGCGTTCAGCCGCTTGTAGCTGTTGACCGTCGGGGTCGCGATGGCCGCGAGCGCCGGGGCGTGGTGCATGAGCCCGCCGAGGAAGGCATAGGCCGAGCGGCGAGAGCCCGAGCTCGCCGCCTTCGTCGTGGAACAGGTTCGTCCGCCCGTCGGCGTCCCAGACGCTGACGTGGAAGTGGCAGCCGTTGCCGGTGAGGTGCGGGAACGGCTTTGGCATGAAGGTCGCGCGCAGCCCGTGCTTCTCGGCGATCGACTTGACCATGTACTTGAAGAAGGCGTGCCGGTCGGCGGTGCGCAGCACGTCGTCGTAGTGCCAGTTCATCTCGAACTGGCCGTTCGCGTCCTCGTGGTCGTTCTGATAGGGGCCCCAGCCGAGCGCCTGCATGGCGTCGCAGATCTCGCGGATCACGTCATAGCGGCGCATCAGGGCGCTGACGTCGTAGCAGGGCTTGGACTGGGTGTCGCGCGCGTCGGAGATCGCCTCGCCGTCGGGCGCGATCAGCATGAACTCGCACTCGACGCCGGTCTTGACGCGGTAGCCCTGCGCCTCGGCGGCGGCGATCATCCGCTTGAGCGTGTCGCGCGGGCCTTGCTCGACCTCGCGCCCGTCCATGCGCAGGTCGGCGGCGAGCCAGCCGACCTCGGGCTTCCAGGGCAGCTGGATCAGGCTGTCGGGATCGGGGATGGCGAAGAGGTCGGGATAGGCCGGCGTCATGTCGAGCCAGGTCGCGAAGCCGGCGAAGCCTGCGCCGTCGCGCGCCATCGCGCCGATTGCCGAGGCGGGGACGAGCTTGGCCCGCATCACCCCGAAGAGGTCGGTGAACGAGATCAGGAAGTAGTCGATGCCCCGTTCTTTCGCTGCTTTCTCGAGATCGGTCGCCATCTGTGCCCCTCCAAGCGCCCCCGACGCCCGCCAGTGCGCGCGCCCTCTAGTGAAGCCGTTGTCTCCACAGACCTTCTCAAAGCCTGTTACCAGATCGCAACAATTCGGGCGCGCGCAGCCGTCGCATGCTGCGCCTCGCCCAACCGCTGCGCGGACGATCCTCACCGCCCCGGGATCCAGCTCGTGCCGGCGAGCGGGACGCGCGCCATGGCGGCGGCCTCGACGGTCAGCGCGACCAGGTCCTCGGGCTCGAGGTTGTGGACGTGGCTCTTGCCGCAGGCGCGCGCGACCGTCTGCGCCTCGAGCGTCATGACCTTGAGGTAGTTCGACGAGCCGCCGCCCGGCCTTGACCGGGTCGAGGCGCGCTGAAAGCTCGGGGTCCTGCGTCGAGATGCCGGCCGGGTCGCGGCCCTCGTGCCAGTCGTCATAGGCGCCGGCCGTGGTGCCGAGCGCGCGGTACTCGTCCTCCCAGTGCGGGTCGTTGTCGCCGAGCGCGACCAGCGCCGCCGTGCCGATCGAGACGGCGTCGGCGCCGAGCGCCAGCGCCTTGGCGACGTCGGCGCCGCTGCGGATGCCGCCCGAGACGATCAGCTGCACCTTGCGGTGCATGTCGAGCTCCTTCAGCGCGTCGACCGCCGGCCGGATGCAGGCGAGCGTCGGCTGGCCGACATGCTCGATGAAGACCTCCTGGGTCGCCGCGGTGCCGCCCTGCATGCCGTCGACCACGATCACGTCGGCGCCCGACTTCACCGCCAGCGCCGTGTCGTAATAGGGCCGCGCGCCGCCGACCTTGACGTAGATCGGCTTTTCCCAGTTGGTGATCTCGCGCAGCTCGAGGATCTTGATCTCGAGGTCGTCGGGCCCGGTCCAGTCCGGGTGCCGGCAGGCCGAGCGCTGGTCGATGCCCTTGGGCAGCGAGCGCATCGCGGCGACCCGGTCGGTGATCTTCTGGCCGAGCAGCATGCCGCCGCCGCCGGGCTTGGCGCCCTGGCCGACGACGACCTCGATCGCGTCGGCCCGGCGCAGGTCGTCGGGGTTCATGCCGTAGCGCGAGGGCAGGTACTGGTAGACGAGCGTCTTCGAATGCGTGCGCTCCTCGTCCGTCATGCCGCCGTCGCCCGTCGTGGTCGAGGTGCCGGCGATGGTGGCGCCGCGCCCGAGCGCCTCCTTGGCCTGCGCCGAGAGCGAGCCGAAGCTCATGCCGGCGATGGTGATCGGGAATCTTCAGCTCGATCGGCTTTTTGGCGAAGCGCGTGCCGAGGACGACGTTGGTCCCGCAGCGCTCGCGATAGCCTTCGAGCGGATAGCGCGAGATCGAGGCGCCGAGGAACAGCAGGTCGTCGAAATGCGGCAGCCGCCGCTTCGCGCCGCCGCCGCGGATGTCGTAGATGCCGGTGCTGGCCGCGCGGCGGATCTCGGACAGCGTGTGGTCGTCGAAGGTCGCCGACTTGCGAGGCGTGGTGCGGGGGATGTTCGGGTCCATGTCAGTACGCGTCCGCGTGGTCGACGTCGAAATTGTAGAGCTTGCGCGCCGAGCCGTAGCGGCGGAACTCGGACGGGTCGGCATCGAAGCCCGCGCGGTGCAGGAGCACCGCGCAAGGCTCTCGACATGCTCGGGCCGCATCTCCTTCTCGACGCAGTCGGCGCCGAGGCCCGCCACCTTGCCGCGCACGAAGAGCCGCGCCTCGTAGATCGAATCGCCCAGCGCCTCGCCGGCATCGCCCAGCACGACCAGGTTGCCGGCCTGCGCCATGAAGGCCGACATGTGACCGACCGAGCCGCCGACGACGATGTCGATCCCCTTCATCGAGATGCCGCAGCGCGACGAGGCGTCGCCCTCGATCACCAGCAGCCCGCCGCGCCCGGTCGCGCCCGCCGCTTGCGAGGCGTTGCCCTTCACGCGCACCGTGCCCGACATCATGTTCTCGGCGACGCCGACGCCGGCATGGCCGTGCACGGTGATCTGCGCCTCCTTGTTCATGCCGCCGCAGTAGAAGCCGACATGGCCGCGGATCTCGACGTCGAGCGGGCCCTGCAGCCCGCAGGCGATGGCGTGCTGGCCCATCGGGTTGGTGATGACGAAGTGCCGCTCGTTGCCGGGCTCGGTGACGGCTGTTGAGGCGGGCGTTGATCTCGCGCAAGCGCCATCGCCCGCAGGTCGAGCTCGATCATGCGGCGGCCTTTTCGCTCCAGGCGTAGATGGTGGCGGGCTTCGGCTCCCAGATCGTGGCCCGCTCCGAGCCCGGCAGCGTCGCGATCGCCCGGTACTCGGTGGCCATGGCGACCCAGTCGTCGGTCTCGGCGAGCACCGCGTGCTTGCAGGCGATCGGGTCGCGCAGCACGGCGAAGCCGTCGCGCGTGCCGACGCAGAAGGTGTAGAAGCCGTCGAGGTCGCGCATCGCCTCCTCGAGCGTCTGGGTCAGCGCTCGCGCCCTGGCGCAGCTTCCACGTCATGTAGGCGGCCGCGACCTCGGTGTCGTTCTCGGTCTGGAACTCGAGCCCCTCGCGGCGGAGGTTCTCGCGCAGCCGGTTGTGGTTCGACAGCGACCCGTTGTGCACGAGGCAGAGATCGGCGCCCGTCGCGAAGGGGTGCGAGCCGGCCGTCGTCACCGCGCTCTCGGTCGCCATGCGGGTATGGCCGATCGCGTGGCTGCCGGCCGCGCCGGCCAGCCCGAAGCGCTCGTAGACGGCCTCGGGCCGCCCGACCTCCTTGAAGATCTCGACGCTGGTGCCGCTCCCGACGACCCGGATCTGCGGGTCGTGCGTTCGCAGCCAGCCGCGGGCGGCCGCCTCCGGCGCGTCGGTGACGAGGATGCAGTGCGTGTCGACATGCCTGATCGACGCGTCGCAGCCGAGCGCCGCCTCGAGCCCGGTATCGACCGCCTTCCAGTCAAAGGCCGGATCGTCATGGGCGAGCGAGAACTTCACGCGGCCCCGCGGCACCGCGTCGGAATAGAGCGCGACCCCGGCGGAGTCCGGGCCCCGGCTGGCCATCTGCGCCAGCATCGGGCCGAACATCCGGCCGAGCCGCGGCTCGAGCGCGGGGTTCTTGAGGTAAAGCCCGACGATCCCACACATGGCGCGCTCCGAAGGGGTTAGGACCTGCGGCAGAGGATAGCCTGCGCGGGCGCCGCGTTCAACTGGGTGAACTAATCTTTCTTGAAAGGAAACTAGCCCTCGCGCGCATAGCTGATGATCGACAGCAGGCGGATCGGCAGCCGGCGCAGCTCCTCGGGCCCGTGCGGCGCGTCGGCGTCGAAGAAGAGCGCGTCGCCCGGCTCGAGCAGGTAGGTCTTGCGCGCCGTGCCGATAGAGCACCTCGCCCTCGAGCATGTAGATGAACTCGAGGCCGGCGTGCTGGAAGAGCGGGAAGACGTCCGACTCCTCGGTCAGCGTGACCATGTAGGGCTCGACCCCGACGGGCCCGTGCGGGACATGGCCGAGCAGCTCGTACTGGTGCCCGGCCCGCGTGCCGCGCCGCTCGATCTTGAGCCCGCTGCCCGCCTTGACGAAGGTCGCGTCGCGGCTCTCCTCGAAGCTGCGGAAGAGCGCCGTCACCGGCACGCTCAGCGCGCGCGACAGCGCCTGCAGCGTCGAGAGCGACGGCGAGGTCGTGCCGTGCTCGATCTTCGACAGCATGCCGGCCGAAATGCCCGAGGCGACCGACAGGTCCTGGATGGTCAGCCCGGCCTTGTCGCGGAACTGCCGCACCGCGCGGCCGATCGCCTCCTCGAGCAGCCGGCGGCCCGAACTGCCATGCGGGTCCTGCTCCAGCCGCGCGGCGCCGGGCTGACCGCGGCCGGTCATTCTGGGCTCGTCCATGCCACTCTCAGCCTCTCGGCACAGCTGCATCCGCCTGCTTAGGATGCAAGCGGGATGGCGCGTCCCCCGTCAATCCGTGTCAATCCGCCAATGGCCTCTTCCAGCGCTTGACGCGAGCCCGCAGCTGATGTCGGACTTCGGGGCCGGGAGGCCGGATCAGACGGAGGGGCACGCATGGTGCGCAAGACGGCTGCGCTCGCTCTCGCGCTGGCAGCCCTGGCGGTTGCGGCCGCCCGGGCCGAAATGCTGCCCGAGCCGGAAGCACTGGCAAAGCGGCTCGGCGCCGAGCCGGGCGTGGTCACGGTCTACGAGCCGCATCTGACGACCGACGCCGGTCCGGTCGAACGCAGCTACCTTGCCTTCCCCTTCGCAGACGCGGCCGAGGCGCTTTTCGGGCCCGATTGGCAGGCGCAGGCCGACGCCGTGGAGTTCCGCGCGCTCGACGGTTATGTCTCCCGGATCCCTGCCGCGACATTCACCGAGCATTCGGCACATCTGGCGGTCGGCCTGGCCGATGGCGGGCCGTTCGTCGTCGACAATCTGCTGCAGCACGAGACGGGGATTCGCCTTGGGCCTTACTACCTTGTCTGGGACAACATCGACGATCCGGCGATCTATGCGCGCGGGCCCTCGATCTGGCCCTATCAGGTGACGCAGGTCGCGCGCGTCGCGATGTCGGACGATGCACTTCGTCCGGCCGGGCTGCCGGCGGCGCTGGCCGAAGGCGCGGACATCGCAAAGGCACAGTGCCTGAACTGCCATAACCTCAACGGCTATGGCGGGGCGAAGGTGGTGCCCGATCTTGCGGAGCTCGCAAGCGGCATGGACGGGGCGAGCTTCTCGGCATGGCTGCTCGATCCGCGCGCCGTCCGCCAGGACAGCACGATGCCGGCGCTGGCGCCCGGACTGCCGGGCGAGGAACGCGAAAGGATGGCGGGCCTGCTGCACGCCTATCTCCTCGCCATGCCGGGTGCGCACTGACGCGGCGCCCGGCCGCTTGAAGCGGCCGCTTCGGCGAAGTCGCGCGGCGCCGCACTAGGAAGCGGCGCGCGGGAGCGGCATACTACGCCCGGGCGTGCTGCGGAGGGGCGGGGGATGTCGCGCCACGGCGACAAGGGGTACACGTTCGACACGCACAGAACGGTGGCGCCCTCGGAGACGCTGGCGCGCGTGCGGCCGTTCCTCTCGGCGATGGGGATCACGCGCGTCGCGAACGTCACGGGGCTCGACCGGCTCGGCATACCGGTCGTGATGGTCTCGCGCCCCCGGTCGCGCTCGGTCTCGGTGTCCCAGGGCAAGGGGCTGACGCTGGAGGCCGCGAAGGCGTCGGGCGTGATGGAGGCGCTGGAGACCTGGCATGCCGAGCGGATCGCGCTGCCCGTCCGCTATGGCAGCGCGGCCGATCTGCGGCGTGAGGTGCCTCTCGCCGACGTGGACCGGCTGCCGCGGCTCGCGGATCTGGGGTTCTCCGAGACGACAAAGCTGCTCTGGATCGAAGGCACCGATCTGTCGACCCGACAGAAGGCGTGGCTGCCCTTCGAGATGGTGCACACGGACTACACCGTGCCCCGCGCGCCCGGGCATGGCTGTTTCCCCAGCAGCAGCAACGGGCTCGCCTCGGGGAACAGCCTGGTCGAAGCCACCTGTCACGCGATCTGCGAGGTGATCGAGCGGGATGCGACCAGCATCTGGCACCATCTCTCTCCCGAGATGCAGCTGGCGACCAGGGTCCGGGCCGAGACGATCGACGACGACGCGTGCCGCGATCTCATGCAGCGCATCTCCGCGGCGGGTCTTGACCAAGTGATCCTGGACACGTCGACGGATGTCGAGGTTGCGTCGTTCCGCTGCGTGATCGCCGAGCAATCCGGCCGCTTCGATCACATCGGAATCGGCGACGGCTGCCATCCGCACAGGGGCATCGCGCTGCTGCGCGCCATCACCGAGGCGGTCCAGACCCGCATGACCTACATCTCGGGCGCGCGAGACGACATCTATCCCTGGGAGTTCAGCGAGAGCGCCATGCGGGAAAAGTGCTCTTTCGCCAGGGCCTTGATCGATGGCGACGGGCCCGCCCGGGATTTTCGGCGGTGCCCGCACCAGGACGCCGATAGCTTCGAGGACGACCTGAGCCTGCTGCTGGCGCATCTGCGCCGGGTCGGATGTGATCAGGTCCTTCGCGTCGACCTCACCAGAGAAGATATCGGCGTGCCGGTCGTGCGCATCGTCGTTCCGGGCCTCGAGGCACCGCATGACGATGAAGGGTACCTTCCGGGCCCGCGGGCGGCGGCGGCCGCTCATCGGACAGCTTCGTGAGCGTCGTTGTCTTTGTTGGCCCGAGCCTGAGCACCGACGAGGTCAGGGCGGTGCTCGATGCAGAGTGCCGGCCCCCCGCGGCGCAGGGAGACGTCTATCGCGCCGCGCTCGACCGCCCGGCGGCGATCGGGCTGATCGATGGCTATTTCGACGGCGTGCCGGCCGTCTGGCACAAGGAGATCCTGTGGGCGATGGGGCAGGGCATCCCGGTGTTCGGCAGCGCCAGCATGGGAGCGCTCCGCGCCGCAGAGCTGTGCGACTTCGGGATGCGCGGGGTCGGCCGGATCTTTGAAGACTATCGTGACGGCCGTCTGGAGGACGACGACGAGGTCGCCGTGCTGCATGCGCCGGCCGAGCTCGGCTTCGCCCCGCTGAGCGAGCCCATGGTCTCGATCCGGGCGACACTGGCGAAAGCGGAGGCCGAGGGAGTGGTTTCCTCGGGAGCCAGGGACGCGCTGCTCGCGGTCGCCAAGGCGCTGAACTATCGCGACCGGAGATGGCAGACGATCTTCGAGCGGCTCGCCGACGGCGAGATCGCCGAAGCCGAGCGATCGGCGCTGCACGATTGGCTGACGGAAGGCCGCGTCGATGCAAAGCGCGAGGACGCGCTCGCCATGCTTGCGGCGATCTCGGGCCAGCTCTCGGGTGCACAGCCGGCACCGGCGGTGGACCATGCGTTCGAGCGAACCAACAATTGGGAGCTGCTTGCCGAGCGCATCCACTCGCAATCGATCATGTCGGGCGCGTTCGCGTCGGTGCTCGACGAGCTGCGGCTGGACCGCGGCCGTTTCGATGCGCTGCGAGACCGGGCGGTGCTTCGCTGCCTGGCGGTGGCGGAGGCACAACGGAACGGGACGGCGATCGGCCGGAAGGAATTGCACGAGGAAATCTCCGCCAGCCGGTTGCGGCACGGCCTCGTCCGCCGGCAGCAGTTCCTCGACTGGCTTGACGAGAACGAGCTGAGCGAGGGCCAGCACGAGACCCTTGCAGCGCAAGGCCGGCTGGCGCGCTCGGGCGCGGCGATCCCCAGCGAGGCGCTGCAAAGGGCGATCCTGGCCGAGCTCAAGATGTCAGGGGCGTTCGCCGGGCTGAAGCGGCGCGCCGAGGACAAGGCCCGCGTTCTGGACGCGTCCGGCGCTCGACACATGCGGCGCGGGAGCCTTCCGGACGACCTTGCGCTGCTGGTCTGGTATTTCGAGCGGCGGCTCGGCCGGGCGATCCCGGGCGACATCGACGCCTATGCGCGCGAGATCGGTCTGCAGGACAGGCAGGAACTCTATCGGATTCTCGACCGCGAATACGTATACTTCGCTGCACGACAGAACGAGACCGGCGTGCGCGCATCGGCGGCATCTCCGACCGAGGCCTAGAAGCTCCGAGGACCAGCGATGAGCCTGCCGTTCGACGGCCCGCCAGAGCAAGGCACACGGTTCCTGCTGTTTCCTCAACCCTGGTTCCTGGATGCGTTCCAGCGGCCGGAGGTGGTCGAGGTCTCGTCGCCGGCGGGAAGCGTTGGGCCGGGACCTTCGGACGACCGGATGTACACCGTCTACCCGATCGGCAAGACCGAGCCTTACGGCATCGGCGGCACGCCCGAGGCGGGCATGTACCTGCCGCCCTGGCGCGGCCCCCTCAGACCGCCGGCCTTGCCCGACGGCGAGGGTCATTTCGACCACATTCATCCCGACGACCCCACCTTCGAGGCGGCGCATCTCTTCGGCTCGGTGCGCTTCACACTGGATGTCTGGGAGCGCTTTTTCGGCCGCGAGATCGACTGGCACTTCGGGCGGGACTATGACCGGATGGAGCTCAGCATCCTCCCGTCGCTCAACAACGCCTATGTCGGCTGGGGTTTCATCGAGACCGGCGGGACGGACGAGTACGACGGCGAGTACCGGCCCTACAGCCTGAACTTCGACATCGTCGCGCACGAGGTCGGCCACGCGATCATCTACAGCGAGGTCGGCCTGCCGTCGCCCGAGCACGCCGACAATGGCGAATATTACGGCTTCCACGAATCCGCCGCCGACCTGGTGTCGCTGCTCGCCGTCATGCACTTCGACTCGGTGATCGACGAGTTGATGGAGACGACGCGCGGCAACCTCTACACCCTCAACAAGCTGAACCGGTTTGCCGAGCTCTCGTCGCACGCGCAGATCCGGCTGGCGTCGAATGACAGCGTGCTCTCTGATTTCGCCTCCGGCTGGACCGACGAGCACGACCTTTCCCAGCCGCTGACGGGCGCCATGTTCGACATCCTCGTCGATGTCTTCCACGAACGTCTGCTGCTCTGGGGCGCGATCCCGCCCGAGATGGAGGATTTGTCCGACCGTCTGGAGCAAAGCCCGCTCTATGGCCCGATCATGCAGACGCTCTTCGACAAGTACTATGCACTCAACCCGGATGTCTTCCGCCGCGCGCTGCTCGAGGCCCGCAACTATCTCGGCACCTATCTCGCCGATGCCTGGCGGCTGCTCGATCCCGACATGCTCAGTTATTTCGGCGTTGGCCGGGCGCTCGAGGAAGTGGACCGCGAGATCACCGGCGGCCAGTTCCTGTCGATCATTCGGCGCGATCTTCGCATGCGCGACATCGGGCTGGTCGTTCCCGGGCCGCGGCTCGAGCCAGTCTCGGCCCACAGCCACAGCGCCTCGGTGCGAACGCGGGTGCCCTCGTGAGGGCCGTTTTCCAAATGCGGCCTTTGATTCGGGCCCGCGGCATGGGAAACTGGTTGAAATAGTACCGCGTCGGCCCGATCGGCCATTCTCGCGCATTCTGGCCATAAGGGGGGACGCCATGGCAGAAACGCTATTGACAACATCGGAAGTGCTTCTGTTCGGGCGCGAACTTGCGGATCTAAAATTTGTCGAAGGCCGGCATCCCGGTGTCGACAGGGGGCTTGGCTACAACAGATTGCTCGCCGCGCAACTTGTCGACCAACCCGAGGACGACGCGCGCCTGGCCCGGATCTATGGGTTCAGCTTCGAAGGCGGTTACCAGGAACTGCCTGCGCCTGCGATCTTCCTCGTGCACGGTGAGGGCGTCAGCGCGACGCGATGGCAGGAACTCGAAGCCCGACGGCGAGTTCATCGAAGCCAACGCCCCCGGAAGATTGGCTGCGCGGGCCCCGAACACACCCGATCTCAGCGGCGCGGCGTCGGCCGATTTCCAGATCGCCGACGACATCCGCGTCTGGGTCTACGACAAGTCGGACTACAGCATTCGCCTTGACGCGATGACGGGCCAGCTCGAGCAGATCCTGCTCGACATCTTCTTCGAGGTCGAGGCGCCGATGCTGTCCGGCGGCCGGGTGGCAGGCGGCCGGGTCGCGGGCGGCCGCGTCGCCGGGGGCCGGGTCGCCGGGGGTCGGGTCGCGGGCGGCCGGGTGGCAGGCGGCCGGGCCCGCGGCGGGGGCCGGGATTCGGGCGACTGACGGCTCAGAAGCCGGCTTTCTTCAGGCCTTCATGGAAATGCTGCGCGTGATCGTCGGATCGGTCGGGGATCACGCGTGACCAGCGCTCGAGCGAGAACTCGGGATGCGCGCGCTTGTGGCGCTCCACCTCGCGCCGGGCGTCCTCCATCCTGCCGAGCTGCGCATAGCTGGCGGCAAGCACCCGCTGCCCCTCGGTCGGGTTGTTCATCTTGAGGATCGCTGTGATCGCCTGTCGTAATCGCGCAGATCGTAAAGGGCACCGGCCAGGTGCCAGAGGTACTCGTCAGGGTAGAACGGGTTGAGCTGCATGGCCCGCTCAAGCAGCGTGATCGCCTCGGACGGTCGACCCGAAAAGACCAGCGCGTCAGCCATGTCCGACATCAGGTCAGCGTCGTTGGGATTGAGCGCCAGGGCTCTTTGATAGGCGCTGATCGACGCCTCGTGCTCCTTTCTCCAGAGATGGACGAAGCCGAGTTCGCCGAACCCGCGCGCGTCGGTGGGGTCGAGCTGCACGGCGCTGCGCGCATAGGCGAGCGCCGTGTCCAGAGGCGAGTCGCCCTCCTCCTCCCAGGAATACCGCCAGCTCAGATTGACCGTGCGCGACAGCGCCGCCCAGGCGCGCGCATATTCCGGATCGGCCTCCAGCGCCTGCCGGTAAAGCCCGTGCGCCTCGCGATTTTCCTGCCGCGTATAGCGGAAGAGATGCTGCTGACCCTGCAGGACGTAGCTGTAGGCGGCCAGGTTCGAGGGCAGGCCGCCCTGACGCAGCCACTGCTGCTCGTTCGCCTCGATCTGCACGGCGGTCGCCGCGACGATGGTCTCGGTGATCTCGTTCTGGACGGCGAAGATGTCGTCGATCGGCCGGTTGTAGCTCTCGCCCCAGATCGTCCGCTCGGTCGTGGTATCGATCAGCTCGACCGTGATGCGCACGCGGCTGCCGGCATGCCGGACGGTCCCGTACGTGAGATAGCGGATGCCAAGCTCGCGGGCGGCCTTCTGCGGCCGCGCGGCGCTCGCCTCGAGCAGGAACGCCGAGCTGCGGGCAATGACGAACAGGTTCTTGAACTTCGAGAGGCTGATCGTGATGTCTTCGGTGATGCCGTCGGCGAACCAGCTTTCGTCATTGCCGCCGCCGCGGTTCTCGAAGGGCAGCACCGCGACCGTCGGGCCGTCCGGCTTGTCGCGGGTCTGGACGGACAGGCGGATGCTCGGCGCCATGACGACGCCGTCGACCTCGCTGCGCACGCGGTAGACAGGGACCGGCTCGCGGATGTTCTTCAGGATCTGCGGGCCGAGGAACTCATAGCCATAACGCAGGTGCTCGCGGATCTGCTCGTAGACCGGCGCGCTGACATAGACCTGGCCCGGGCCTGCTATGCTCTGCAGGCGGGCGGCGATGTTGACGATGTCGCCGTGGACGCCGCGGTGGTCGCGGACGACCTCGCCGAAGTGGATTCCGATCCGGAACCGGATCTTCAGGTCATCCGGCAAGTCCTTGTTCTCGTGCTCGATGCGACGCTGCATCTCGATGGCGAAGCGGACGGCGCCGCCGGCGCTCTCGAAGAACAGCAGAACGCTGTCGCCGCGGGTCTCGAGCAGCTCGCCTCCGAACGCGGCGCATTCCGCCTCGAACTGCCGCAAGCAGCCGTCGACCGCCTGCAGCGTCAGCGCCTCGTTTTCGCCCACCAGCCGGCTGTAGCCGACCACGTCGGCGAACAGGACGGCGCCGGCCTCGCGCCGGGCGGTGAGCGCGTATTCAGCGGGCATCTGTCGTCAGCGAGCGCTTGCGGGAAGGGCGCGGGCCGGTCGGGCTCGAGGCGATGAAGATCACGCCGTCGAGGCATTCGGCAGCTGGACGCGATCCGTTGCTCGCGGCCATGACCAGTCTCCCGATAAGTCACCACCAAAGGTCACGACGGTGCGCGGATGCAACTCCCGGGCGAGTACCTCGCGTCGCGCAAACCATTCGTGCCGCAGTATTCCCACGACGAGCATATCGTGATGCTCGCCGTCGGAAAACCAAGCCTGACGTATGCGGCCCTCTTGTTGGAACCCCGCCCGCTCGGTCAGTGATCGCGACGCCACGTTGTCTGCTCTGAGGTACGAGGTGAGTTGTTGCAGGCTCAACTGCCGGAACGCGACATCCATCAGCAGCGCCACCGACCGAATTCCTATGCCTTTGCCGCGGAAAGCTTTGCTCATGAACATCGGCACGATGGCGTCGCGATTGACCCAGCTTATTTTTTCCAGCCCGATGATGCCGGCGAGATTGCCGTTACCATCTTTGATCGAGAACCAGTGCTTGTCCGGAGACGAGTTATTATCCTCAACCGCCAGCGATTTCGATAGCACATCGGTCCCTATCGGCATCCGATACTCTCGATCGAATAGAGAGAGATCTTCGGGATCGCTTAACCAACATGAAATTTCGCGAAGACAGGATGCCTCCAGAGGCGACATCGTGAAAATTTTGCGCTCTGCTCTTGCCATTGAAAAATGTCCCGATGTATCCAGGCCAGTGTAGGCGAAGCCGGGCAATCGTTTCAAGATAATGCTCTGGGGCTCCCGGGGCGTCATCTGCCGCCGCTGATCGCGCGGAAAGTGCCGGCCGACGGGTGACGACCTCGCTGGGCGTCGGGCATCGCTCCGGCGGCATGCGCACGCGGTGGGACGAGTGAGACCCGGCCGGCGCGGGGCGTCTTTCCAAGGGGCGCGGAGTCCGGTACTTTCCAGGCAACCAGAAGAAGAGTTTGGGGGAGCAGCATGACGGCAGCGCGGTTCCTCCGGCCATCGCGCCGGAGGGCGGCGGCCTCTGGCGCATGGCTCTGCCTGCTGCCTCTGGCCGCGTGCGCCGGTCTCGGCGCCGAACGGGCCGGAGAGGCGGCCGGACCGAGCGCCGAGCCAAGTGCGGCGGCCGAGAAGCCATCGGCCGTCTCGCCGGACCTCGTGCCCGAGCCGGCGGTCTTCGAGGCGACGGGCACGGCGCGCTGGGACGGCCGGCGAACGCTGCAGGGCGTGTGGGTCGCGCACCCGCAGGCGAGCAGCACGCGCCGCGTGCGCATCTTCAACGACGCGACCGGCGCTGCCGCCGACGGCGCGCTTTTCACCCGCGAGCCGACGCTGGGCGGCCCCTCTGTGCTCGTTTCCTCGGATGCGGCGGCGCTTCTCGGCATGACGCCCGGCGTCGAAGCCGAGCTGCGCATCGTCGCGCTCGCGCGGCCCGGGCAGAGCGGTCCCGAGGCGCAGGCGCATGCCTCGGGTGCCGCGCCGCGCCGCGCCGCTGGATTGGCCGGCGCAGCAAAGCCCGCCGCGTCGAAGCGGGCTGCACCAAAGCCGGTCGCACCAAAGCCGGTCACGCCGAAGCCGGCCGCAGCGAAGCCGGCTGCGGCGCTGGCCGCGCAGGCGTCGACCGAGCGGCCTGCGGCGCCTGCTCCAGCAATCGAGGCGACAGGTTCGCAGGCAGCCACGAAAACGCCTGCCGTTGAGGCCTCCCGGCCCGTGGCCGCTGCGACGGTCGCGCGACCCATAGAGGCGGCCGAGGCCTTCGCCGGCGCGGCGATCAGCCCGGCGAAGGCGCCTGCCAATTCCGGCGACGGGTCGGCCGACGCTTCGCCCGACGCTTCAGGCGTCGCGGCGGACGCCCCTGCCGCTCGGGCCAACGCCTCTCCCGCCCCGGACGGCGACGCCGCGGCACGGGGCCTTCCGCAGCAGGAGGGTTCGCTGCAAGCCGAGCCGCCCGCCAGCGCCGCCGGCGCGCCCCCGGCCGCCGAAACCGAACCGCCGGTCGGCGCGGCGCTCGCCGCCGCTAATCCCCGACCGGCGGCCGAAGGCTCGCCGCCGTCGCTCGATCGGCCCTATATTCAGGCCGGCATCTTTTCCGTTCCGGAGAACGCCACCCGGCTGATCGGCCGCATCCAGGCGGCGGGCATGCCGGCTGTCGGCCGGCCGGCGCAGCTGGCGACCGGACCCGCGACCCGCGTCCTCGCCGGGCCCTTCCCGACCGCGGCCGAGCGCGACGCCGCCCGCCGCAGGATCCAGGCGATGGGGCTTGGCGACGCCGCCCCGGTCGCGCGATGAGCAACAGAGACGGCGGGAGCGCCGCGAGACATCAGAGGCGACAGGCAAGTCAAGGAGATGACGTGATCGAACAACTCCGCATTCTCTCTGCCCGCGAGCACCATGGCCCCGGCTTGCGCCGGCGCCGCCGCCGCGCGCGCTGCGTCGCTGCCGGCCTTGCCTTATGCGTGCTGACCCCGGCCTTCGGCGGCGCTCTCGGCCAGACGCACGACACGCCCGCGGGCGCGGCGATCGTGATCGACCTCAGCTCCGGCGCCACCCTTCTCGAGAAGGAGGCCGACAAGCCGCTGCCCCCGGCGTCGATGTCGAAGCTGATGACGCTCTACATGGCTTTCGAGGCGCTCGACAAAGGGCTGATCTCGATGGATGACGAGTTCCGCACCTCGGCGCGCGCCGCGGCGATGGGCGGCTCGAAGATGTTCATCCGCGAGGGCGAGCTCGTCAGCGTCGAGAACCTGCTGCGCGGCATCATCGTGCAGTCGGGCAACGACGCGGCGGTGGCGCTGGCCGAGGCGCTCGCCGGCACCGAGGAGGCGTTCGCCGAGCGCATGAACGAGCGCGCCGCCGACATCGGCCTGACGCAGTCGCATTTCCGCGAACGCCACCGGCTGGCCCGATCCCGAGCAGCATATGAGCGTGCGCGACCTCGCGCATCTCGCGACGCTGCTGATCGAGGAGTTCCCGCAGTACTATCCGATGTTCGCCGAGACCGAGTTCACCTGGGACGGCGTCAAGCAGCAGAACCGCAACCCGCTGCTGGCGCTCGGCATCGGCGCCGACGGGCTGAAGACCGGCCACACCGAGGAGGCGGGCTATGGCCTCGTCGCCTCGGCCAAGCGCGGCGACCGGCGCGTCGTCATGGCGCATCGCCGGCCTCTCCGGCGTCGGCGAGCGCAGCCACGAGGCCGAGCGGCTGATCAACTGGGCCTTCCGCGCCTTCGAGACGCGGCGGCTCTATGCCAAGGGCGAGGCGCTGGTCGAGGCGCCGGTCTGGATCGGCGCCGCCTCGCGCGTCGCCCTGGCGCCCGAGCGCGACGTCATCGTGACCGCGCCCTATGGCAACATCGAGAAGGCGACGCTGAAGATCCGCTACGACTCGCCCGTCGAGGCGCCGATCGAGGCCGGCCAGCGCATCGGCTCGATCGAGATCGCGGTGCCGGACCTGCCGCCCTTCTCGGTGCCGCTCGTCGCGACCGCCGCCGTCGAGCGCGGCGGGTTCATCACGCGCGTGCAGGCGGCGGCCGAACTGCTGTTGGGCGAGCTCATCCCCGGCGACTTCCACCCGGGCGAGCTGATCCCGACCGGTCTGCTGCCGGCCAGCATGCAGCCGGGCTGACGACCGGGTGTTCATAACGCTCGAGGGCATCGACGGCGCCGGCAAGTCGACGCAGGTGCGGCTGCTCGCCGAGCGCCTGCGCGCCGCCGGCCGCGAGGTCGTGACGACGCGCGAGCCCGGCGGCAGCCCCGGCGGCGAGGAGATCCGCCGCCTGCTGGTCGACGGCGCGCCCGGTCGCTGGTCGGCCGAGACCGAGATCCTGCTCTTCACCGCGGCGCGGCGCGACCATGTCGAGCGCGTGATCCGCCCGGCGCTGGCGCGCGGCGCCGTCGTCGTCTGCGACCGCTATGTCGATTCGACGCGCGCCTATCAGGGCGAGGGCGCGCTGCGCGACACGGTCGACCGCCTGCACGGGATGATGATCGGCGCTCGACCCCGACCTGACCCTCGTTCTCGACCTGGACCCGCAGGCCAGCCTCGCGCGCTCGGACCGCAGGGCCGCGGATCGGGCCCTGCAGAGCCAATCCGTCGAGGACCGCTTCGAGCAGCGCGGCAGCGGCTTCCAGTCGCGCCTGCGCGGCGCCTTCCTCGCCATCGCCGCGGCCGAGCCCGCGCCGCTGCCGTCGTCATCGACGCCGCCCGCCCGGTCGAGGCCGTCGTCCGAGGACGTCTGGCAGGCGGTCAGCAACCGGCTCGGCCGCCTGATGGCCGAGGACGACGCCCCGCCCGAGCCAGACCGCGTCGAGGGCCATCCGCACCCGCGCGAGACGCCCGCGCTCTTCGGTCAGGAGCCGGCCGAGCGGCGTTTTCTCGACGCCTGGTCCGCCGGGCGCCTGCACCACGCCTGGCTGCTGCGCGGCCCGGCGGGGATCGGCAAGGCGACGCTCGCCTACCGCATCGCCCGTGCGCTGATCGCGCGCCGCCACGGGCGGCCTGCTCGGCGAAGCTCCGCCGCCCGCAAGCCTCGACGCGCCCGAGGGCTGCCCGGTCCGCGCCCGCATCGTCGCGCAATCCGAGCCGCGCCTTTTCGTCCTCCGCCGCACGCCTGACCCGAACGCGACCGGCGAGCGCAAGAACCGGCTGCGCACCGTGATCGCCGTCGACGACGTGCGGCGCCTGCGCAGCTTCCTGGGCCTCACCGCCGCGGATGGCGGCTGGCGCGTCGTCATCGTCGACCCGGCCGACGAGATGAACCGCTCCTCGTCGAACGCGCTCCTCAAGTTCCTCGAGGAGCCGCCGTCGCTGACGATGTTCCTGCTGGTCGCGCACGCGCCCTCGGGCCTGCTGCCGACGATCCGCTCGCGCTGCCGCACGCTCGACCTCGAGCCGCTCGGGCCCGACGACCTCGCCCGCGCGCTCTCGCAAGCCGGCGCCGAGGTGCCGCCGGGCGGCGCCGCGCCGCTGGCCGAGCTCTCCGGCGGCTCGGCGGGGCAGGCGCTGCGGCTGATCGCCGGCGACGGGCTTGCGCTCTACGCCCGGATCGTCGCGCTCTTCGGCGACGGCCGGTCGGTCGCGCGCGGCCCGATGGCTGACCTCGCCGAGCGCTGCGGCGGCGGGCGCGCCAACGCCGAGACCTACCGCCTGGTGCTGCAGCTGACGCAGACGCTCGCCGCCCGCCTCGCCCGCGCCGCCGCCAGCGGGCAGGCGCCGCCCGAGGCCGCGCCCGGCGAGGCCCGCCTGATCGCCGCCGTCGCCCGCGACGCCAGCGCAGGCCGCGCCCTGGGCCGAGGCGCTGTCGCGCCTCCTGGCCGCGCAGGCGCACGCGGTGGCTGTGAACCTTGACCCCGCGCAGACGGTGGTGGATACGTTCCTCGAGCTCGACGCCACGCTCGGCCGTGTCCGTGCGGCGGCTGCCTGAAACCGCCCGATCCCTGTCTGCACGGCCCGAAGCGCCCGATCCTCAACCGGCCCCCGCATGCCTCCTCAGCTGGTCGACAGCCATTGCCATCTCGATTTCCCGCAGCTGCGGGACGAGCTGCCCGACGTGGTCGCCCGCGCCCGCGCCGCCGGCGTCGAGCGCATGGTGACGATCTGCACCGCGCTGCGCGACGAGCCGCGCGTGCGCGCCATCGCCGAGCGCTTTCCCGAGGTCTTCTACGCCGCCGGCACGCATCCGATGAGCGCCGCCAAGCTGCCGATGGCGAGCGTCGACGAGCTGGTCGCCCTGGCCGCGCACCCGAAATTCGTCGGCATCGGCGAGACGGGCCTCGACTACCACTACACGGCCGAGAGCAAGGCCGAGCAGCAGCAGTCGCTGCGCATCCACATCGAGGCGGCGCGCCGCACCGGGCTGCCGCTGATCATCCACGCCCGCGACGCCGACGACGACATCGGCCGCATCCTGGCCGAGGAGCATCGCGCCGGCGCCTTCGCCTGCGTCATGCATTGCTATTCCTCGGGGCCGGCGCTGGCCGAGGCCGCCCTGGAGCTCGGCTTCTATCTCTCCATGTCGGGGATCGCCGCCTTCCCGAAATCGGACGCGCTGCGCGCCATCTTCGCGGCCGCGCCCCTCGACCGCCTCCTGGTCGAGACCGACAGCCCCTACCTCGCGCCGCCGCCGCATCGCGGCAAGCGCTGCGAGCCGGCCTATGTCGCGCTGACAGCCCAGGCCGGCGCCGAGGCGCTGGGCCTCGACTACGACGCCTTCTGCGCCGCGACGACGGCCAATTTCGACCGCCTCTTCAGCAAGGCGGCGGCATGAGACGGCATCGATCGCGATCACGCGGTCGTCCCCGCGAATGCGGGGACCTCGCGCCAGCTCTGCGGCACGCGCCCGTGACCGACACGCTGCGCGTCACGGTGCTCGGCTGCGGCTCGTCGGGCGGCGTGCCGCGCATCGGCCCCGACGGGCCGAGCTGGGGCGCCTGCGACCCGTCCAACCCGCAGCAACCGCCGCCGGCGCTGCGCGCTGCTTTTGCAGCGGATCGGGGCCGGGGGCACGACCACCGTGCTGATGGACGCCGGCCCCGACCTGCGCGAGCAGCTGATCGACGCCTGCGCGGGCTGGCTCGACGCGCTGATCCTGACGCATGATCATGCCGACCATGTGCACGGCATCGACGATCTGCGCATGGTCGTCTTCAACCGCCGCAAGCGGCTGCCCTGCTGGATGGATGCGCGCACCGAGGCGACGCTCATGCGCCGCTTCGGCTATATCTTCGACACGCCGCCGGGCTCGAACTATCCGCCCATCCTCGACCGCCTTCCGCATCGACGGCCCCGTCCATGTCGACGGCGCCGGCGGCCGGCTGACCTGCACGCCGTTCGAAGTGCCGCATGGCGAGACGCGGGCGCTCGGCTTCCGCATCGGCCCGCTGGTCTACACGCCCGATATCGCGGCCATGAGCGACGCCGCCTGGGCGGCCGTGGCAGATGCGGAGTGCTGGCTGCTCGACGCGCTCCGCCACCGGCCGCACCCCAGCCACGTCAATGTCGAGGAGGCGCTCGCCTGGATCGCGCGGGCAGGGGTGCCGACGGCCTATCTGACGAACATGCATGTCGACCTCGATTATGCGACGCTCGAGGCCGAGACGCCGCCGAACGTCCATCCGGCCTATGACGGGCTGGTGCTCGACTATCCGCTCTGAGCCGCGGCGGCGGCGATGATCGGCACGGCGCTCGCGCTGCTCGAGATCGTCGTCCCGGTCTTTCTCGTGGTCGGCGCCGGCTATGTCGGCGTGCGGCTGCGCTATGTTGCCCGAGGCGATGGTCGATGCGCTGGTCCGCTATGGCGTGACGGTCGCCGTGCCCTGCCTGCTTTTCCTCGCGATGACCGCGGATCGACCTCGGCCCGCTCGGTCCACCCGCTGGCGCTGATCGCCTTCTTCGGCGCCGGCACCGCCTGCTTTCTCGGCGCCATGCTGTGCTCGCGGCGGATCTGGCGGCGGCGCCCCGGCGAGTCGGTCGCCGTCGGCTTCGCCACCTTCTTCCCGCAACGTCGTCATGCTCGGCATCCCGATCGCCGAGCGGGCCTTCGGCGCGCAGGCGATGGGCGCCGTCTTCGGCATCATCGCCTTCCACTCGATCTACAACTACTTCGTCGGCTTCATCGCGATGGAGCTGGTCCGGCAGGACCGCGTCAGCCTGGCCGCGGCGCTCCGCCGCGCCTTTGTCACCACCTTCCGCAACCCGCTGATGATCGGCCTCGTCGCCGGCATGGCCTTCAACCTCGCCGGCGCCGGCCTGCCCGGCGGTGCGTCGAGGCGGCGCTCGAGCATGGTGGCCGCTGTCGGCGCTGCCGGTCGCGCTCTTCTCGCTCGGCGGCGTGCTGACGCGCTACCGCCTGCGCGACGAGGCCGGCGAGGCGCTGATGGTCTCGGTGCTTCTCGCTCTTCGTGCACCCGGCGCTCGGCTGGATCATCGCCGGGCCGCGTGCTTCGGGCTCGCCGCCCGACTTCGTCCGCGCCGTCGTGCTCCTCGCCGCCATGCCGGCCGGCATCAACGGCTACATCTTCGCCACGCTCTACAACCGCGCCGTCGGCACGGCGGCGAACGCGGCGCTGATCGGCACGATCCTCTCGGTCGGCACGATCACCCTCTGGCTGGCGCTCCTGACCGCCTGGAGCTGACCGGCCGGACGGCTTTGCCGAATGTCTCGTGACACTCCGCAATCATTCGGCAAGCGTCGTTGACAGACGGATTGACAAACGCCTTCCCGAACGGCCTGCAAGTCCGGCGCCCGGCACGCGCCGGGTCCGCCGGTGTCAGGCCGCCTTCTCGCGGGCCATCTCCTCGGCGACGATGCGGGCGTGGTGCTCCTCGGGCTGGCGAGCCTGGGAGAGGTCGATCTCCGGCGCGAACGGCCCTTCCGTGCGCAGGCCGCGCACCGCCAGCTTCAGCAGCTCGAGCGGTCGACCGAAGGCCTGGTCCGCCGCCGTGGGCTCATAGCCGCAATGCGCCATGCAGTCGTTGCATTTCGCATAGTTGCCCGTGCCGTAGAGCTCCCAATCCGTCGTCTCCATCAGCTCGGCATAGGTCTTGGCATAGCCCTCGCCCAGCAGATAGCAGGGCTTCTGCCAGCCGAAGACGTTGCGCGTCGGCATGCCCCAGGGCGTGCAGCGCATCTCCTGATTTCCCATAAGGAAATCAAGGAACAAGCTCGAGTGCGTGAGGCTCCACTTCGCGCCGCGCCGCTGCCCGATCGCCCAGAGCTTGCGGAAGAATTCCTTGGTGCGCCGCCGCGCCAGAAAGTGCTCCTGATCGGGGGCCCGCTCATAGGCAAAGCCAGGGGAGAGCGAGATGCCGACGCCCATCGCCGTCGCAAAGTCGAGGAAGTCGGCCATCTGGTCAGGCGGATAGCCGTCGAAGATCGTCGCGTTGACGTTGACGCGGTGTCCCGCCGCCTGCGCCGCCCTGATCGCGCGGACGGCGCGGTCGAACACGCCGCTCTGGTCAACGGCCTTGTCGTGATGACCCTTCAGCCCGTCGAGATGGACCGAGAAGAACAGATAGGGCGACGGCTCGAACAGGTGCAGCTTCTTCTCGAGCAGCAGGGCGTTGGTACAAAGCGAGACGTATTTCTTCCGCTCGACCAACCCGGCGACGATCTTGTCGATTTCCTTGTGAATCAGCGGCTCGCCGCCCGGGATAGCGACCATCGGCGCGCCGCATTCCTCGGCCGCCTGCCAGCATTCCTCGGGGCTCAACCGCCGGTTCAATATAGCGTCGGGATAATCGATCTTGCCGCAGCCCTTGCAGGCCAGATTGCAACGGAACAACGGCTCGAGCATCAGCACGAGCGGGTAGCGCTTGTTGCCGCGCATCTTCTGGCCGGCAATGTAGCGCGCAATTGCGAGCTGCTGCCGCACGGGGACGCCCATAATTCTCACTCTCGGTCACCGGCGCCTCTGAGGGGCGCCATTTGGCGGCTTCAGCACACCGCGCGCGCCCGCGTCAAGGCAGCGCCCAACGATTATGCTCGGATTTAGAGGGAATGTTGCTGCATGTACTCCAGCAGACCGTCCGCGCCGCGCTTGTCGATGATCGACGCGAATTCATCGCGCTTGAGCAGCAGAAAGGATGTGCCGCCGACCATCACGTCGATCACCTGCGGCCCCTTGTTGGGGAACTCGCGCAACCGCCAGTCGACGGGCAGGTCCTGACCGTTCGCGCGCTTGAAGGTGGCGCTGACCAGAACGTCGTTGCGCGCGGGCTTGGCCTGGCCGACCGAGGGCGGCGTGTCCAGCCCCTTGTCGAACTGGTTGTGGTAAAGATAGGCGAGAAAGCCCGGCAGAAGCTCGCGGAACCTGTCCCGCTGCTGCTCGGTGAACTTGTCGGCGCGGTTCTCGATCAGAAACCGTTCCCAGACGTCGAAGGCAAACGCGTTGTCGATCGCCTGACGCAGCTCGGCATTGTTGTTGCTCGTCAGGGCGCTATGCGCCTCGTCCAGCAACTGTTGCGTCGTCGCGACCGCCTGCTGCTCCTTGTCGGCCGCGGATGCGGTTGCCGCGATGGCTCCGGCGGCAAGGCCGGCTAGGACAACGCGTCTCAGGTTCTTGATCATGGGCCGCTCCTGCGGGTCTGCCTGCCGTTAGAATGGGGGCTACGCCCGAAACCGTCGAGTGGTTGCGCGATCTTCGCCCGTGCTGCGCCTCATTTCGGCGCCGCCGCCTTGCGGCGAAAGCGCGCCGCCCAGCGCATCAGCGCCGGCGTCAGCCCCAGCACCGCGCCGACGGCGGCGACCACCGAGACCGAGAGCAGCACGCCCATGCTCTGCGTGCCGCGATGGTCGCTGATCGCCAGCGTGCCGAAGGCGGCGATCGTGGTCAGCGCCGAGAACAGCACGGCTCGGGGCGTCGAGGTGGCGAAGACGGCGCCCGGCGCCCGCCGTTCGCGCACCGCGATGTGCACCCCGCTCGCCACGCCGAGGCCGAGCATCAGCGGCAGGACGATCACGTTGGCGTAGTTGAAGGGCATGTCGAGCAGCACGCTCGCCGCTGCGGTGACGATGCCGCCCACCACCAGCGGCAGGAGGATGGCGGCCGTGTCGACGAGGCGCCCGGTCGCCAGAAAGGCGAGCAGCGCCACGGCACGCCGCTGCGAGCAGCGTCGCCTGCAGCATCGACTCGCCGATCGCTTGCCCTGCCGCCGCGAGCTGCATCGGCCCTCCCGCGGCATCGGGGGCGATCGACTGCACCGTCTCGACGAAGCGCGCCAGCGCCGCCGGATCCTGCAGATCGTCCTCGGGCAGAACCTCGACGCGATAGATCCCCTCGGGCGAGACATAGCGCCTCAGCACCTGCTCGGGCAGCGTCTCTTCGGTGACGTAGTCGGCCGACAGCATCGCCTGAAGCCGCCCTATGAGCAACGGGAAGGACCGGAACAGATCATGCTGCAGCGCCGCGTCGGTCTCGGGCGTGCGCACCTTCTGGTAGGCTGCAAGAGCGGATTCCAGCTGCTGTGCGGCGGCGTCGTCGGGCAGCTGGGCCAGCCGGGTCTGCAGGCGGTCGATGATCGGCCCGTCGCCCTGCGCCGACACCAGTTGGGTCGGCGTGCCCGAGACCGCGTGCTCGATCGAGGGCGCCGCGATGTCGAGCAGCATCAGCTTTGCGTCCTGGTCCTGCGGGATCAGGCTCGCGATCGTCACGGCGCCTGCCACGCCGGGGACGTCCTTGAAGCGCGCCGCGATCTCGGCCGCCTCGTCCTCCGAGCCGGCCAGCACGTTCGCGCGGTAGGGGTTCGTCTGCGGCGATTGCTCCAGCATCCGGAACGCCACGACCGAGGGGGCGGAGGGGTTGCGCAGCGCCATCGGATCGGGATCGAAGCGCACCTGCAGGGCCGGGTAGAGCGCCGCCGCGCCGATCGCCAGGACCACGAAGGGCAGCGCGCGCCAGCGGCGGCCGACCAGCACCATGGGCTCTTGCCGCGGGTCGACGGTACCGGCGGTCCGCGGCCGGAACGCGATGACCGCCGGGATCAGCGTGATGGCCACGGCGAGCGCGATGACGACGCCGCCGCTGCCGATGATGCCGAGCTGCGCCATGCCGACGAAATCGGTGGTGGCGAAGGCCAGGAAGGCCAGCGCGGCGGTGGCCACGTTCAGCCCCAGCGCCATGCCCGTCCGGGTGCCGGTCTGCACCACGGCATCCACGGGCGGCACGCCCTGCCGCCGGATCTCGGCGATGTGCGCCAGGATGTGAATGGCGAAGTCGACCCCCATGCCGACCATCAGGACGACGAAGGCCACCGAGACGAGATTGAGCGTGCCGACCGTGATCGCCGCGAACCCCGTCGTCAGCACGATGCCGACGAGCAGCGAGATCATGCCGACGACCGACCGCCCTGACGCCCGCAGCCCGGTGCGCAGAAGGGCGGCGACCAGGAGCAGCGACAGCGCCGTCGAGATCTCGACCGTGCCGAAGACGCTCTCCATTTCTTCCGCGCGCAGCGCCGGTTCGCCGGTGACGCCGATCTCGACGGTCCTGGCGATGTCGGGCGGCAGATCGGCCACCGCCGCGCGGATTTCCTCGAGTGCCGGACGGGCCGGGCTCAGGCGCCCCAGATCGAGGCGCGGCGTCACGGTGAGCACCCGCGTCACCTGGGTGCCATCGGCTGCGCTGGCCGCGCCCGCGGCCGGCTCCATCAGCGTCTCCCAGCCGAAGATGCGGTCCTGCCCCTGGGTCCGAGCCCCGATCACGGCCGCCGTCTCGCTGAACAGCGGATCCAGGCCCGCGGGCCCGACTTCGGCCCTGCCGGCCAGGGCGGCGGCCTCGTCAAGGATGCCGAGAAAGCCGGCGACGGTCTGGTCGGCGCGCAAGCCGGCGAGCAGGTTCGCCGATTTCGACAGCTGCGAAAAGGTCGTCTCGACGCGGTCGCTGCTCTGGTAGAGAAAGCCGTGCGCCGCGAAGAACGGATCGACCGAGGGGGCGAAGACCGAGTCGATCCACGCCGAATCCTTGCCGAGCCGCGCCGCGAGATCGGCCGCGGCCAGGTCGGCCGCATCGGCCTGCGGCGACCGGATGATCACGGCGATGGCGTTCTTCAGGCCGGGAAAGGCCTCGTTCAGCTCGGCGGCCCGCTGCTGCGCCGGCAAATCGGCCGACAGCATCTTCGAGGAGTCGGCGTCGATGCCCATGCGGGGGATCGCCAGCCCGGAGAGGACGAGGAGAACCCCGAGGATGGCCAGCGCCGTCCGGGGCCATGCATGGGCGAGGCGCATCCAGCCGCCGATGAACCGCTCGACCGGTCCGATTCTCGCGCCGCTCGGTGTGCCTGCCATGATGCTCCTTCCGCGTCCGCACTGGAACTTGCAACGCTAGAGCGGTATCGTGACGGCGAATCCCGGGTTCCGGGAGCACTCGCTGCCGCTGCGCGCCTCGACCGGGAGCACATGATGAGATCACGCAATGCCGTCAAGTGGGCGGCCTTCTGCTGCGCCAGCGTCATATTGGGCGGGTGCGCAAGCGATGCCCCGCGCGACGGCCTGGCGGCCAGCGATCCATATGAACCGTTCAACCGTAAGATGTTGAACGTCAACAGGACGCTGGACCGCTATGCGCTCCGCCCGGTGGCGCAGGCCTATGATTTCGCCGTGCCGCGGACCTTCAAGTTCATGATCGGCAACGGCCTCGATTACCTCGAGACGCCGATTCATTTCGCCAACTACCTGTTGCAGGGCGAGATCGAGAATTCACTCGAGGCGCTTGGGCGCTTCACGATCAACACGGTGCTCGGCGTCGGCATGCTCGACCCGGCGACGGAGTTCGGCCTGCCGCGCCAGGAGACGGATTTCGGCATCACGCTCGCCAGCTGGGGCCTCGGCGAAGGGCCGTATTTCGTCCTGCCGCTGCTCGGACCGTCGACCGCCCGCGACTTGCCAGGCTTCGTCGTCGACCGGGCGTTCTACCCGCCGAGCTATATCGGGATCGTTCACGCCCATGGACGGCTTCAACCCCATCGTAAATGCCGTCGATATCACCGATACCCGCAACGAGAATTTCGACCTGATTGACGAGCTCTTCTACAACACCGAGGATCCATACGTGACGCTGCGCGCCGCCTATCTGCAGCGCCGCCGGGCGATGGCCGCGGGCGAGGAGGGCGCGATCGAGAACCTTCCCGACATCTTCGACGAGGAAACGGCCCCGGCCGACGGCGCCGCGACGCCGACGACAGTAGGGCGCGGGGCGCTGGACAGCGCCCGCACCTTGCCGCTTTAGCGAGACGATCGGGTGCTTGGAGGCGACGGCCGGAATCGAACCAGCGTGCACGGATTTGCAGTCTGTGTCCATCCGTTGATGAACAAGAGTTTTCCTGTAAAACGACGCCGAAACGCCCTCAATAGCCCCAAGCACTTACGGGACGTTTGTAAAATGCCGACGGCCTCCCCGAGTGCAACCGAAGGGGCGAGTTAGCCCCTGCCTCCTGCAGCTCGGACGCGCCCGTCCCCCTGGTCCTTCGCTACCTCCAATCTCGGCCAACGTCGCTCTCTCGAACCGAAGCGTGGCCCGCACCTCGGCCGCGAGCTCCTGCCGATAGCGCTGCACCGCCCGCTCGACCGTGCGCAGGCTGACGGCGACGCCGTGCTCGCGCTCGAGATCCTGGCGCACGACATCGGCATTGCCTCGATGGCGGGGGAGCGCTCCCGCAGCCAGGCCTCCAGCCCGTCGAGCTTGCCCGTCCCGCGGTACCGCGAAGGGCCGCCAGCCGCCCGCCGACACGTAGCGCCGCACCTGGTCCGGCTGCACCCGAACTCCCCGGCCAACCGCCGCGTCCCCCAGCCCAGCCGATGCAGCCGCATGATTGCTGCCACCTCGTCAGGCTCCAGCATCACCTCGCCGGTATCGCCGGGTGAAGCCGATCCCGAAGCGTCCATCAATGGCTGGATCCGCATCGCACCGGAATTGATGGCTGGCTCGACGCCGAGCCCGCCATGACCGCGGTCGATGTCCTCGCGCGTCTGAAGAAGCTCCACCCCGACCACTTCACCGACAAACATCTCAGAACCATTCAGCGGATGGTAAAGGGCCCGGCGGGCCGACCAGGCGAAGCGGGTGATCCGTTGCGGTACCGCCGCGTTGAGCGCGCTGGTCGCCGAAGACACTCTCGCGCCAGTGCCGCCCCCGTGGGTCCACAGGGACCTCCCGCGCGCCGCCGCGGCGGATACGTGAGGGTCGCGCCGCGGCGCGCGGGTCCCTCCTGAGGACTACGGGGACGGCTCCCTCACCGATGCGCTCGGTAACATTGAGGGATGAGGCAACAGGGGGATCAGTTTTGCGTGTCGCGCGACAGCGCCGAGCGTCGCCCCCTGCGCGGGCACGTGGAGCCCGCGAAGACCCGCGATATCGCCGGATGAACAGTGTGATCGGGAGCTGATTCTTGATGGCCCCGGCCAGGCTGGCAGGAGAGAAAGCGAGCATTCGTCCCGGAGCGCAATAGAGTTTGAGCGTCCGGGCTCTCGCCCCCAGCGCCGGCATAGCCGTCATCCGCTGAGCCGGCCGGCGCGTCACGCGGGTCCTCAGGCGGCGGGCGCCAGGTTCGAGGCAGGCTCGACTGAAGCCGTGCCGGGAGCATTGTTGAGGCTCGCCGCCGCAAGAAACTGCTCGATCGTTCTCGCCACGCTGCGGATCACGGTTCCGTTGACCAGACGCGCCAGGCGCCGCTGATGCCGGGCGACTTCATCTTTTTCGCGGGCACGCTGGTCGAGAACGCAGCAGGCCAGTATATCTCGGCGCACATCGTCGAGGCCAATGTCGGGATCTACACGGCCCCGGGCATCGATCCCGCCTATGTATCGATCGGGGGCTCGCTGATCGGCACGCAGGGGCCGCTGGTGCCGCGCGACCCGGCCGATCCCGGCACAATCCTGCCGCAGGAGACTCAGGACAGGCTGAAGATCGAGGGCGTCACCACCAATCCGAGCCGCAGTGTCGAACTCTACGCCATCGACGTCGACCCGGCGACCGGCGACGCGCGGCTCAGGCTCTTCAACACCGTGCCCGCCCAGCCTGCGCCGCTCGGCCGCATCCGGCTGATCCTCGGCAGCCGCGCGAACGCGCTTTTCGACGCCGACGGCAACGAGCGGGGCGCGCCGCGCGAGCTGATGGCGAGAGTGGCCGGCGCGGCCGACCTCGACGGCCAGCCGCTGCCCGAGGCGCCGCTCGTCGCGCACGGGCTCGTGGCCGGTCAATACGTGGCGCCATTCGGCGAGTTCATTTTTCCGGAGAACAAGCTGATCGGCGACCCGATCCTGCCCGACAGTTGGACACCTCCGGAAACCTGGCTGGCGTTGACGGCGTAACCGTGATTCCCTCGGCTTGAGGCGATGGCGAGCGAGGCGAGCATGACGGGACGGCAGCCGGGATTCTGGGACGTCGAGGAGCGGCTGCGGGAGCTCTCCGCGCAGGGCGATCCGCTCGAGAAGCTCGCGGCGACGGTGGATTTCGAGATTTTCCGCGCAGATCTCGAGGCCGCGCTGGGGGTGCGGGACCGCTTGCAAGGCGGCCGGCCACCCTTTGACGCGGTGCTGAAGTTCCGCATGCTGGTGCTGCAGGCGATGCACGGGCTGTCGCTCGCGCAGAGCGAATACCTGGTTGCGGACCGACTGAGCTGGATGCGGTTCTGCGGGCTTGGCCCCGGCGACGCTGTACCGGACGCGAACACGCTCTGGGACTTCCGCGAGGCGCTGATCGCGGCCGGCGCGCTCGACGCGCTGTTTGGGCGGCTCGACCGGGCGATCACGGAAGCGGGGTATCTGCCGATGGCCGGCCAGATCGTGGATGCGACGCTGGTCGCGGCGCCCCGCCAGCGCAACACTGAAGCCGAGAAGGCGCGCATCAAGGCGGGCGAGAGCGCCGACGAGATCTGGCCCGACAAGCCCGCCAAGGCGCGCCAGAAGGACGTCGACGCGCGCTGGACGATGAAGTTCTCCAAGGCGAAACCGGCTGCTGATGGCCAACCGCAGGTGGACATCGCCGTACCGAGCTTCGGCTACAAATCGCATATCTCGATCGACCGCCGGCACGGCATCATCCGCCGGCAGAAGGTCACCGACGCGGCGGCGCATGACGGCGCACGGTTGCGCGAGGGCCTGATCGACCCGAACAACACGGGCTCGGACGTCTGGGCAGACAGCGCCTATCGGTCGGCGGAGAACGAGCGGTTCCTTGCCGGCATCGGCAAGCTCAGCCGCATCCACCGCCGCAAGCCGAAGGGAAAGCCGATGCCGAGGCGCACCGCTCGGGCCAACGCGGCGAAGTCGGCGATGCGTGCTTACGTCGAGCATCCCTTCGCGCATCAGAAGGGGCCGATGCGGCTGGTCGTCCGCACCATCGGCATCGCTCGCGCCGCAGCGACCGTCATGCTCGCGAACATGGCCTACAACATGAAGCGATGGGGCTGGCTCGCCAGGCGGGGTCTGCCCGCCTGACCCCGCAGCAGGGTGAGGGCGCCGATTCCGCCCGTACGCCAGCCGAAAAATAACCCCCCGACTAACGCAGCCGGATCAGGGCCGAGAAAGCCGTTCAGCCCGGGCAAGAGTACGGTTATCGGAGGTGTCCAGTTTCGAATGCCTGCCGGTCCTGCTGCTCGGCTCGGGACCGCTCGAGACCACCTCGCCGGGCGGCCCTGTCGTCGGGCCGCTCGATCCGTGGCCGGGCGCGGCGCCGGTCCCGACCGCCGTCAGTTGCGGCGTCCGTCCGAAGCCGGTCTGATGGACGCCAGTCGGAGAGGTCGCCCCATGCCCTTGACCGTCACAGCCGTTGCCAGCCGGCAGGCCCTGCAGGCCGACCCCGAAAACGACTTTCAGTCGTGGATCCGCATCGCCGGGGACGGGCTCCCGCCGCGCTGGTTGCGCATGCGCTCGGCGCAGGGCCGTTGCTGGTGCTCCATCACCGACCACCAGACGCTGATGCGCCAGGAGCAGGGCGGCAGCTTCAATGGGCACATGCCGACCCCCGGCGAATTGGTGCTGTGGACCAACCACAACCCCGGCCGGACTTTCCGAGTCGACTTCAAGGCGCCGGTGCGCGGCGTCGGCCTCGATGTCGAGCCGACGCCGCCGGCGGTGATCCCGGGCGAGCGCTCCCGGGCGGAACTCGAGGTCATCGACCTGGCCACCGGCCACACCGGCCACACCGGCCGGATCGAGCGCACGGCCAATGGCGGCACGTCGACGTTCCTCGGCCTGCGCTCTCCGGACGATGGGATCGGCCGGATCGAGGTGCGCGTCGTCATGCTCGACACCGCCGGCGCCGAGCGGCCGGTCGACTTCGGCGTCAACCGCATCGAGCGTAAGCGGTGCGGACGCACCGTGGCGGGTTCAGCTTGACGGTGTGCTGAACGCCCAAGGGAGGAGGTCGTCGATCTTCGACGCCGGGTGTCCGCCGGCGATGGCCTCGAGGGTGGCCTTGAGGTAGGCGAAGGGCTCGACGCCGTTCATCTTTGCGGTCTCGATCAGCGAGGCGATGCGGCCCCAGGCGCGGCCGCCCTCGTCATGGCCTGCGAAGAGCGCATTCTTCCTGTTCAGGGCCAGCGGGCGGATTTTATTCTCGACGGCGTTGGAGTCGATCTCGACGCGGCCGTCGGTCAGGAAGACCTCCAGCCCGGCCCAGTTGCGGGCGATGTAGCCGAGCTTCTCGCCCAGGCGGGATTTCGCGGAGACGCGCGCCCGCATCTGCTTCAGCCAGAGCTTGAACGCCTGCACCAGCGGCGCCGTCCGCTGCTGCCGCGCGGCGAGGCGGGCCTCGGGCGCCCGGCCGCGGACCTCGGCCTCGATCCGGTAGAACTCGGCGATGCGCCGCAGACCCTCTGCCGCGATCGTCGAGCCGTCGCGCTCGTAGACCTCGCGCAGCTTGCGCCGGGCGTGCGCCCAGCAGTTCGCCAGCACCAGCGGGCCGCCCGGACGGTCGGCCCGGGTCAGCCGGTTGTAGCCGGGATAGGCATCCACCTGGAGGGTGCCGCGGAAGCCGTCGAGGAAGCGCTCGGCATGATCGCCGCCACGGCCCTCGGCATAGAAGTAGACGACGCCCGGCGGATCGGCGCCGCCCCACCCCCGGTCGTCGCGGGCCAGCGCCCAGAGGAAGCCGCTCTTCGTCTCGCCGCGCCCGGGATCGAGCACCGGCGCCCGGGTCTCGTCCATGAAGAGCTTGCCGGAGCCCTTGAGATGGACGGCGAGGCGGTCGACCACGGGCGCCAGGTGGAACGCCGCCTTGCCGACCCAGCCCGCCAGCGTCGAGCGGTCGAGGCGAGCCCGGCCCGGCGCATGATCTGGCACTGGCGGTAGAGCGGCGCATGGTCGGCGTACTTGGCGACCAGCACATGCGCGATGGCGCCCTCGGTCGGCAGCCCGCCCTCGATCAGCCAAGGGTGCGCCGGCGCCTGGACGATCCCGCCCTGGCAGGCGGGACAGGCATAGCGCGGCCGCACGGTCGCGATCACCCGGAACTGCGCCGGCACGATGTCGAGACGCTCCGAGCGGTCCTCGCCGATCTTCACCATCTCGCCGCAGCCGCAGGGGCAGAGCGTGCTGTCGGGCTCGATCACCACCTCGCTGCGCGGCAGCTCCTTGGGCAGCCGGCCGAGATTGCGCTTGGCGCCGGCGGCGGCCCTGGCGCGTGACGGAGCCGATGGCGTGGCGGCTTCCGCCTCGGCCATGGCCACTTCGAGATCCTCGAAGGCGAGCTGGCGCTCGTCCGCATCCAGCTTCTCGGACTTCTTCCCGTACAGCGCCTGCCGGAACTCGCGAACGAGGTGCTCGAGGCGCCGGTTGCGCTCGGAGAGCCCAGCGTTCGCTTCGGCGAGCGCCGCGATCCGGGCCTGCTGCGCCTCGAAGGCCGCCCGGTACTCGGGCGGCAGCCTGTCCAGGTCGAGATCGCCGGCGCCGGTCGACATGCGCCAACGACTACCAGCATCGCCGAGCACCGCCACCCCGCGCTCGGCCCCCGAGTCACTCCGCCGCAGTTGGCCGAGGCACCCGCCGCGCCATCACCCGGCGCCAGTCCAGCCCCTCAACGAGCGCCTCGAACTGGGCCCGCGACAGCCGCATCACACCGTCCTGAACCGCAGGCCAGGTGAAGCTGCCCTGCTCGAGGCGCTTGTAGACCATGACGAGGCCGCTGCCGTCCCAGAAAAGGATCTTCGTTCTGTCGCCGCGCCTGGAGCGGAAGATCACGACGAGGCCCGAATGCGGGTCGAAGCCGAGCTGGTCCTGCACGACCGCGGCGAGCCCGTCATGTCCCTTGCGGAAGTCCACCGGCCGCGTGGCCACGACGATGCGGACGGCCTGGCCGGGAACGATCACGTCGCCCCGCGCAGCGCCGCGGCGATCTCGGCGATGCGCCCGGCGCTCGTCCCGGCCGGCAGGCGCACTGTCACACCCGCGACGACGATCTCGATGCCCCGGTCCGGCTCCGGCGGCGCACCGGCATGCGCGTCCTCGACGGGCGGCGGCGCCGCCGAGGGAGCCTCCAGCTCGAGCATAGCGAACGCAGGCACGTCCTCCGCCGGCAGCGCGAGCTCTCCTCGCCGCGCCCGACCGCGCCATTCGGACAGGTGATGCGGCGAGAGCCCGTGACGCGCCGCCACTTCGTTCACCGTCACGCCGGCAACCAGCGTCTCGGCAACGATCCGACCCTTCACCTCGTCAGGCCAACGCCGCCGACCCGTCGGCCCCGCCAGAACCTCCATCCGGCAACCGGACTCCATCCGGCGCTCCCTTTGGACTCCCAAGGCGATCCTCCCGTCTGAACATGACGGCCATGGATCGCAGCTCAGCCGGTCCCGCAGAAGACGGGGGCTGCGCACCGCTTACCATCGAGCTTCTGACACCCGTCGGCAACGTGGCTTCGCTCGTCGGCTGACAAACCGTCCAAATTCACTGTTTCCAGCGTTCAAGCCGAAATCTCCAAGCCCGCCGCGGTAGGCCGGCCGTAGGTCGGAAAATGGCGCAACTCGCGCGCCGATGGGGCAGAGGCGGTTACGCCCGCAGTACCCTCGAGACTACCCGTAGACGGATCGGCGATCGCTGACCGTTCAAGATCTTCTGCCGAGTAGCCCGCACCCGACCGCCTGGTCGGAGTTCCGCCATTGGGGCCCGACGAGCAGCCGCTTCCTTGCGCCAGGCGATCTCCTCGGGTGCGGCTCAATTTCGTGGCCGCGCGGTGGCACTCACGCAGTGAATCCTGCGATCCGGTCGATGATCCAAAAGGCTGACACGGCTCCGATCGCGTAGACTATGCAAATCTGTGCGAGGCGGTCGGCCCTCCCGTTGTCTGGCACCGCTGCCGTGGCCATTGCGGCGAGCGACCGCAAGATCAGGACCGCGGCGATGAAGACGAGTTGCCCGACCTCGACGCCGAGGTTGAAGGTCAGGAGCGCGGCCGGGATCTCATGCTTGGGCAGACCGGTCTCCGCGAGGGCGCCCGCGAAGCCGAAACCGTGCAGAAGGCCGAAAGCGAAGGCGATGATCCAAGGGTAGCGCTCGGAGAAGCGCAGCGCGTCCGGGCGCCGCTGCGCCAGTTCGGTCGCGACGAAGACGATCGAGAGCGCGACCGCCGCTTCGACCGGCGGCCCGGGAACATGGACATAGCCGAGCGTCGCTGCAGAAAGTGTGATGGAATGGGCCACGGTGAACGCGGTCACCGTCTTGATGAGGCGCATGTTCCCGCGCACGAGAAGGATCATCGCGAGGATGAAAAGAAGGTGATCGATCCCGAAGAGGATGTGCTCGACCCCGAGGCGGAAATATGTCCGGACCACCTCGACGAGGCTCGGACGGTCCTCGACCGTGTAGGTCGGCACCTCTGACGTCAGCAGGGCGGTCCGGCTGCTTCCGTCCACCGCCTCGACGCGCAGGAGCACGTCTGTCCGGGTGCTCGCGAGACCCTCGACCGTGATCTTCTGGCCGCTGATGCCGCCCGTACACCCGGCGATCCATCTGGCGACGAAGGCGGTGCCGGTGGGCGACAGCTTGCCTGACGCGCGGGGCGTGCAGTTCTCGGGCAAGACCGCCCGGATGTGCAGCGGACGCCCCGCGGCCTGGGGAACCTTGAAGACGACCGACCAGGCGCCCGGGCCGAGTTCGCGGATCTCCAGGAAACCGGGATCGAGCTTGTGCGCCGATGCCGGGCCGGCGCAGGCGAGCCACAACGCCGCGGCGAAGGCGGCAAGGATGGCAACCAGCTTCATCGCGCCGGCTCGCCGGCGACAGTGATCTCGAAGCGCGAGCGCAAGCTCGCATGCTGGGCATCGCGCAGCTCGACGGTCCGTGCGGCCCGCCAGTCGCGCAGGACGGCTGGCCGCACCTCGGCGAGCGTGGGGACGCGCCCCGGCTTCGTGTCCGTCACCATCACGAGGTGCTGGCCGAAGCCCGACCGCACCGGCGACGCCCACGCCTCGTGGGCGGCGTCCGCGATCGCGTCGAAGATCCTTTGCCGAAAACGCGATCGACCTCGCGGCGATCCGCGAACTCCATGCGCGGCGGAAGCATGGTGGGTGCGCCAAGCTGGACGAAGCCAGGGTCGGTCCCGACGTCCGCCGCGGCCGTCCGGATCGCGTCGATCTCGGCCGCATCGGGCCGCTCCCCGAGATAGATCTGCCGGAACGAGATCCGTGGCTCCACCCGGTAGAGGTCGGAATGCTGGTCCATGAATGCCTGCAGGGCCTCGTCGCCCGGATCGATTAGCTCGACGCCGCTGTCGGCCAAGAACTCGAGCTTGTAGCGCAGGCGCTGTCGGATCACCGGGTCGTTGTGGTCGAGCCCCATGGCAAGCGCGGTGCGATAGAGAACCTCCTCGTTGATGTAGTCCTGGATCACGCCTTGCGAGTTCGGTCTCGCTCGGATCGCGACGCCAGACCGCGCGGAACTGATCCCGCAACGCGCCGATGCGCTCGGCCGAGACGTCGATCGTGTTGTCCGCCTCGGCGGCGGGTTTCTCGGAGACCGACCCGTAGGCGAGAAAAAGAATGGCACCGAGACCCAGGAAGTGAACAAGGGGTTCGCGCAACAGGCGCTTGATACGCTTCATCTTTCCCGCGCCTCGCCCCTCTCGCGCCGCCGGAAGCCGCCGCCTCTCATCCTGCCGGCGCGTACCAGATCGG
>CAVXNU010000004.1:0-116285 GCA_963763245.1 uncultured Bacillaceae bacterium | reverse complement strand
CAGGACGGAGCGTACCTCGCCGAATTCCTGCTTTCGCAGGGATACGAGGTCTTCGGCCTCGTGCGGCGGTCGAGTACGGCCGACGTCAACGACGTTCGGCTACGCTGGATCGGCGTCGCTGATCAGGTGACGCTCGTCGACGGCAACCTGCTCGACCTCTCGGGGCTGATCCGCACCATGCGGGACGTTCGTCCGGTAGAGGTCTACAACCTTGCGGCGCAGTCTTTTGTAAAGTCCTCCTGGCAGCAACCGATTTTGACCGGGCATGTCACCGCGCTCGGGGTGACGAACGTACTGGAGGCGGTACGGCTGACCGCTCCAGAGGCGCGGTTCTACCAAGCCTCCTCCTCGGAAATGTTCGGATTGATCCAGAACGACGTGCAATCCGAGCGTACGCCGTTCTATCCGCGCTCGCCCTACGCCGTGGCAAAGCTCTACGGTCACTGGATCACGGTCAATTATCGCGAGAGCTTCGGGCTCCACGCCTCCTCGGGGATCCTCTTCAACCATGAGAGTCCCCTTCGCGGGATCGAGTTCGTGACGCGCAAGGTCACCGACGGGGTGGCGCGGATCAAGCTCGGGCTGAAGCGCGAGCTCCGCCTCGGAAATCTCGACGCGAAGCGCGACTGGGGCCACGCGCGTGACTATGTCCGCGCAATGTGGCTCATGCTCCAGCAGGAGGCGCCCGACGACTACGTCGTCGCGACGGGGCGCACGACGACCGTGCGCGAGATGTGCCGAATCGCCTTCGAGCATGCCGGTTTGGACCTGGAGGAGCATTTGATCGTCGATCCTGCGCTCTTTCGACCGGCCGAGGTAGACGTGCTGCTGGGGGATCCGTCCAAGGCGCGCGAGAAGCTTGGCTGGGAAGCGACGACTCCGCTCGAAGACATGATCGTGGAAATGGTCGATGCGGATCTTGCGCGACTTCGCGCCGACGCCGCCGCGCGTGCCGTCTGAGCGCCGGAGCGCGGGCATCCGTGTCGCCAGCCTTGCCTGCCCTGTCGGGACGGATCGGCATAACCGGCGTCGGCGGCTTCGTCGGCGGCTGGCTTCGGCGCCACCTCGTCGAGAGCGGCGGCGAGGCTGTCGAGATCATCCCTCTCCTGGATCGTGACGCCGGTGGAGATGTCCGTGACGCGGCCGCCGTGAACGAGGCGATCCGGCACGTGCGCCCAGACGCGGTCGTTCACCTTGCCGCTGTCGCTGCCCCCGCCCAAGCGCGCCGCGCTCCGCGCGAGGCTTGGGAGGTGAACCTCATCGGCACGCTCAATATTGCCCAGGCGATCCTCGATCACGCGCCGGAGGCACTCTTCGTCCAGGTTTGCAGTGCCGAGGCTTATGGCGGCAGCTTCATCGACGCGCCCGGTCCGTTGTCAGAGGACGCGCCGCTCCAGCCCAGGACGGTATATGGCGCGACGAAAGCAGCGAGCGACATCATGGTCGGCCAAATGGCGCAGGAAGGCCTGCGCGCGGTCCGCTTCAGGCCCTTCAATCATACCGGGCCGGGCCAGTCGCCTGACTATGCCATCTCGTCCTTCGCTCGGCAGATCGCACGCATCGAGGCGGGGCTGCAGGAGCCCGTGATCTCGGTCGGCAATCTCGACGCCGAGCGGGACTTCCTCGACGTTCGCGACGTGGTCGCAGCCTACGGGGCCGCCATCGCGCGGCGCCGTGAGATCGCGACAGGTACGGTGCTGAACCTCGCGACAGGCGTGCCTGTGAGGATTGGTTCGATTCTCGACATGCTGGTCCGCGCGTCGAACGTTCCGGTAGAAGTCAGGGTCGATCCGGAACGGCTCAGGCCGAATGATGTCCCCCGCGCATCCGGCGCACCAGATCGCGCGGCGGCGCTGCTCGACTGGCATCCGCGCATTCCGCTCGATCAGACGGTTCGCGACGTGCTCGACGACTGGCGACGGCGGCTGCAACAGGAGCGCGGAACGCTGAGCTGATCAGCGTTGCTGCTGCCCCGTGTCATCGCCAAGCCCACCGCGAGCCGATGATGCGATTGTGGTCACCGCTTCATCGCCTCCCAGGCGCGTCGCGCGGCAGCACGGCCTAGCGGCCTCGGCCGCACGCGGTAGCCGAGGGTTCGGAAAACCGCGCGGTGCCGGCGATAGAGGCGGAGGGCATCAAGCGGTACGATGAGGTCACGCCAAACGTCGGAGCGCCCCTGCCATCCGTGCCGGTTCGGCAACCCCGAGAGCGTCTGGAAGGTGGCCCGACCCGAGAGTTGCCCTGCGGCCGCACGGGCTGCGTCGGCCGCGGTGAAGTGCGAGAGAAGCCGCAAGAACGCGTCCTGTGGATCGGAGATCAGATCCTCGTACCGCACACGGATGGCTGCGGGCTCGTGCCACCATTGATAGCTGATGGACAACAGGTTCTCGGCGCCCCAGCCCATGGCCCAGTCCAAGAATTCTCTGGAGACCGGCGTTGCCTCCTTCAGAGCCGGCAGGATCTCGCCATTGCCGCACAGCCAGCGGATCGTATCCGGTTCATGACGCACGAAATGGAGGATCGACACCAGCACGTCCAGCGGATGGCGCGCTACGACGACCGGGCGCAGCCCGGCGTCACGCAGATAAGCCTGGAAGTTCGGCTCCCGGTACCAGTGAATTTGAATGACGCACTTTTCAGGCAGCTCGGCAGGAAGATCGAGGTAATTGTGCACGGCCAACTCGCGCAAGCCGAGACTTGTCGCGAGCGACGCCCTGACCCAAGTGTTGCCGCTGCGCGGCGTGCTGATGAGCGCGATCCGCATCTATACTATTTGTTCATCCTGCTGCCATCGGCCGTTAACTCTTACCGCGGAGCCACCGCACACGCTTGCGGAGTGAGCGTCCGAACCGACTGCGCATCCGCGACAACTCTTCGCCCAATGTCCGCTTCGGTCGAGCCGCGTCCGGCGCGGGCAGTGGGGATGGCTCGAGCTGCGCCTGGGATGTGTTGGCTTCGATGAGGCTGGCCTTCTCGCGGCGGACCCTGTCCAAGGTGGCCTGCGGAGGCGCCACGGCCGTCGGCGCGATCGGTTCGGCCTTTCCGAGACGATCGAGATAGGCCGCATTCTTGACCTCCAGGCGGGCGATCTCGACGGTAAGATGATCGATCTTTTTGTGGATGCCTTCGCGCTCTTCTCCAAGGGAGCTGGCGCGCGCCTCGGCCATGGCCGCTTGGCGCTTCAGCGCTGCGTGCTCCTCCGCGAGCCGGGCGAAATCGGTCTGCACCCGCTCCGCTTCGGCGATCGCGCGTACGCGCTCGCCATCGAGCACCGACAGCCGTGCCTCGGCTTCCACAGCGCGCCGCGCGGCCTCGCCCCGCTCGACCTGCAGCCGGCCGATCTCGGCATGCAATCCGGCCGAACTCGGCGGCCGCGAGAGAACGCACCTCGTTCAGCTGCGCCTCGGCTTCGGCCTGAGCCTGGCGGCGCGCTGCATTGTCACGTTCGGCGAGAACTTCGGAAAGGACGCGGAACGGCCCCGCGGGCGCATCATCGCGCGCGAACACGACGCGCCGATCCGTGCCCCTTATGCGAAAATTGTCAAAGACGCTTGGAGGCGCCGCGAGGACGCTCGCGCGCCACTCATCCTCGTGTCGGACGTAGAAGCGGTTGAGCCCGTCAAACCAGGCGAACACATACCCTTTGCCAAGCAAGCCTTCTTCCCAGTCGGCCCAGGCCGGCTCCGAACAGTCAGGCAGCGTCGCTTCGACCACGATGATGCGCGGCCGAACCCGATCGAAGCCACACGCATTCAGCACGGCGGCCTCAGCGCCTTCGACGTCAACCTTGAGAAAATCGACCACCCGCTCGCCGACATGTCGTGAGAACAGTTCCTCGAGCCCGATCGTATCGACCTCGACGGTGCTGTGGACGTCCCTTCCCTGAGCGGCATGATAGTCGACGATCGCGCCGACGGTGCTCGACAGGCCGTCGAGGAGGTGGAGCGTCCGCCGACCGGCACCCTCCGACACCGCCAGCGCCAGCGTTTCGTCTTGGGGCCGCTCTGCCGTAAGTCGCGCGTGAAAGATTGGATTTGGCTCGACGTTCAGACCGCGCCAGCCCTGAGCGTAAAACCAAGCAGTAACGCTGTCCTCAACCGGATCGAATGCGCCCAGATCGACATAGAAGCCCCGCTGTATATCTAAAAGTGCCCGCCGAAGCAGGACATCCTCGAAATTCTGAGAATACGAGAGCATTTCCGGAAGAAATGAGCTCGCATTTTGTGCTTCTTCTCGCGCGTCCATCCGCGTCATTTTTCGAGTTTCTTCTTCGATCTCAGGCTTTTCTTGGTGATTTCGAATTGTTTCACGACCGTGAACGCTCAAGATGGCGAAACTGGTTGCCTGGGCTTCTTGCATCTTTTATGGGAGCGTGCAAGGGATCGCGGCAACCGCGGGCCATAGCCGATCGCAACGCAAAAGCGGAACGGGGAACGATGTTTGAGGATATCTTATTCCCGAACGTTAGGGGCGAAAAGTGGCAGATGATGCCTTGGGAGCGGATCGCGCTGACTGGCGTGCTCTCGCGCGTCCGACCGAAGGGGGCGATCGAGGTTGGCGTCTACCACGGCGGCAGCCTTTCGCTCGCTTCCCAGTACGCCGAGCATATCATCGCGATCGACATCGATCCCGAAGTGCCGGGTCGGGTGCCCGCTCCGCCTAACTGCGAATTCCTGATCGCCCCTTCAACAGAGGCCATCCCCCAAGCTTTCGCGAAGCATTCAGCAGCGGAAAGACCTGTGAACTTCGTGCTGGTGGACGCCGATCATTCAGCCGAAGGCGTCCGGCGCGATCTAGAGCTTGTTCTGCAGTACGTTCCCACCGAGCCGATGTTCGTCATCATGCACGATACGGGCAACCCCGACACGCGCCGCGGCGTGCTTTCGGTCGACTGGGCGGCGAACCCGCACTTGGCAGTCGTTGAATGCGATTTCGTCCCCGGCCAGATCATCGAGCACTCGGTGGTCAATGGCCGTGGCGAAATATGGGGCGGCCTTGGACTTGCCTATCTAGACCCTGTGCCACGGCGCGGCCCGCCGCAGATCCGGCAGTCGGCCGCCACCTCGATCAAGTGCCTCCATCACTGCGCGCCGGATCTGAGCATACTCGCCACTGCCAAGACGCACGGCTAGCATGGACTCGGGGTCCGACGCGCCGGCAGGGCGGCGCATCCTCATCGTCAGCAACTTCTACCCGCCGGCTGCAATCGGAGGTGCAGAGGTCGTGGCGGCGCGCCAGGCGCGGGCCCTGTCTGACGCCGGCCATCTTCTCGCCGTCTTCGCCGGCGCGCCAGCGGGCGATGCGCTCGAGCCAGGCGCGCTGGAACGCGCAGAGGATCCGGACGGGCGCTTTACCGTTTTCCGCGTCGGTCATATCTCGCTCGACCCGGAAGATAATTTTTTCCGTCCCGAGGTCGCTCGCCGCTTTGCGGCCGTGCTGGCCTATTTCGACCCGGAGATCGTTCACTTCCACAATGTCGCCGGGCTGGGCGTCAATCTGATTCCCTTGGCAAAAGCACATGGTGCCCGAGTTGCGCTGACGCTGCATGATCACTGGGGCTTCTGTTTCAAGAATACCCGGCTGCGCAACGATCTCGCGCTTTGCCACGACTTCGAGGACTGCGCGCTCTGCCGATCCCGCATGGCGACCGGCAACGGGCCGGCGCTGCCGGTGCGGCTTCGGCGTGACTACGTGGCCTGGTGTGTCGGGCATGCCGACCACCTCATCAGTCCGAGCCGCTATATGGCGGAGACATATGACGGCGCGGGGCTGCTGACACGGCCGGTCGAGGCGATCTCGAACGGGATCGACCTCGACGCAGTGCCGGTGCCGCCGGCGCGGATATCCAGAGCCCCATTGCAGTTCGTGTGCGCCGCCTATCTCGGCGTTCACAAAGGTATACCGCAGCTGCTCGAAGCGGCCGAGCGGCTCGCCGCGATATCCGAGCTCGGGGGGCATTGGCACCTGACCATCGCCGGCCACGGTGATCTCGCCGGCGCGCTGGAATCCGACATCGCCAGCGGCCGCTTTGCCGGGAGCGTTACCTATGTCGGGCGGCTTTCGCGAACAGAGATGCTCGCCCTCCTCGGCCGGTCGGATGCGGTGGTGCTGCCCTCGATCTGGCCCGAGAACGAACCGGTGACGATGCTTGAGGCGATCGCCTCGGGCGTCGCCCAGATCGCCACCCGCATCGGCGGCAACGTGGATCTTGTTGAGGACGGCAAATCGGGTCTGCTCGTAGAGCCCGGGGATGGACCGGGGCTCGCAGCGGCCATGGAGCGCCTCATCCGCGATCCAGATCTGGCACGACGCTTCGGAGACCGCAACCTGGCTCGGCGGGAAGCATTCGACGAAGCAGCGACCGTGGAGCGACTGGTCGCCCTTTACGAGAGGCCGGCGTCGGCTGCATCGCGCGAGGAGCTGCTCGTCATTTGTGCCGGTGAGCCCTCAGGCCGACAGCTCGACCTGATGATGCACCGGTTCCATGTCGCGGAGGCTGAGAGATGCCGTGTTCGCTTCGTCTGGCACGGCTGGATTGGCGCGGATGGCTGGAGCGCGGCCGCTCTTCTCTGGATGTGGTCCGCGTCTGGTGTTGACGAAGCCAGCCTGGCAATGCGGGCACTTCGCGCCGGGATACCGATCCTCGCGCCGTCGGGATCGGCCCTGGCGGGCCTTTCGACGCTGACCGGGCTGCCGACCTATGACACGCTGCTGGATGCGTTGGGCATCATCGCCGCAATGGCGGAGCTGCCGCCCAGCGGCAGGCATGTTCGCCCTGCTGCCGCGACTGCAGCGCGCATGCTTTGCGCCGTGCTGCCGCGCCCCGCTTTTCATCTATCCTCGGAGCTGGCGCGGTGAGCGGCCGTCGGATCCTGCTCTGCAACGAACGCTTTCTTGCACGATTCGGGGTGGACCGCATCCTCGTGCTGCTGGCGCGCCACCTTGCCGAGCAGCACCATGACGTCGCGCTCAGCTGCCTTCGATCCGATCGCGAGGCGCTGAGGGCGGCAAATCTCGAGGTTGAAGAGATTGCGCTGGCGAACGGGTTAGACCTCGCCGCAGCCGACGCCGAGGCAAGCCAGCACGTGCTGCGCCGCTGGGCGGAAGAGGATCCGCCCGACGCGGTCGTGATCGGCGGATGGCCTTTCTTTTCGCTCGCCGCGCGCGCCCCGACCCTAGGGGTACGCAGCATCTTCATCGACGCCGGAGCAGTGCCGCATGACGCAATGCCGGAGGCTGCGCTTCCGGTGCAACACGAACTGCGACGGCTGCGTCAGCGTTGCCTTTCCGTGGTCGAGGCAGTGCTGCCCATCAGCGACTTCATCCGCCGCAGTCAAAGCGAGCCCGATCGCGGTTCCCCAGACGGCATCGAAACCGTCCTGCTCGGTGCGGACCACCTCGACGGCCTCGATGAAGCCGGGCTTCCGGCAACAGAGCGCTCGATCTTAGAGCATCTCGACGCGTCAATCGCCGCCCGCACACCGCTGGTCCTGCTCTTGGGCCGACTTCGAGCAGACGGGCTACAAGAACTCGCCCGAAGCCTTTTCGGTGCTGCGGCGGCTGCGCAAGAGCCTGCCGCGCGCGCGCTTGCTCGTTCTGGCCGGCCCGGACAAGGTTGATGTCCCGGCCGACCTGTTGGACGCGGTCGACGAGCTGCCGACACTCGGAGACGCCGGCCTCGTCGCGGTCATGCGACGCGCGGCGCTGGGGCTCTCGATGTCGCGGTGGGAGGGGTTCAACCTGCCGCTGGCCGAGATGCAGTGGATCGACCGGCCGGCACTCGCATTCAATGTGGGCGCACATCCCGAGGTCGTGGCTGACCCCTGGCTGCTGTGTGAGACCGCCGAGGAAATGGCCCGCAAGGCGGCGCTGATCCTCGGGCGCAGCGACGGCGTTCCGAAGTGTCTCGGCGAGAGCTTCGCGCGCTTCCGCGAGCGGTTCCGGTGGGAAGAGACGCTGGCGCGCTGGAGCTCGGCGATCGCAGCCCAGCCCCGGGACGACATTCCACGGCAGCCGCAGCCGTGGCGGCGGCTGGTGCTGGTCGACGTCAGCAATTCGGCGCGCGACCCGGCAAATTCGGGCGTCATCCGGGTCACGCGAAGACTGTCGCGCGGACTGTCGGAACGGCCAGACATGGACGTCGTCTTTGTCGTCTGGGACGACTCGTTGCATGGCGGATCAGGAGGATACCGCCTGCTGTCCGAGGTGAATCGCGGCTATCTCGCGAGCAATGGCGGTCCTACCGACCCGTTGGGCTCTGTGCTCGAGCATTTCGCCAGCGATGCCGAGTCGCTGCTCCGGGCCGGCGGTGATCCACGCTCTTCGGCTCCGCCGGTCCTCTTGGTCCCGGAGATCGCACTCGACGGCAGCGCGGGCGCCCGGATCGCTTGGGGCAGGCGCACAGGCTGCCGCATCGCGGCAGTCTTCTATGACATGCTGGCAATCTATCAGCCCGAGTACATCGACCAGTCCGTCAGGGCGGCATTCACCGGCTACCTCGAGGCCATGACGCAGACCGATGCACTGTGGTCGATCTCCGGCTTCAGCCAGAGCGAATTCGAGCGCTACGCCCGCGACGAGGCGCTGCAGCCGCCTCGCCTTCGGGAGGCCGTATGGCTGCCGGGCCAATTCAGCGACCGGCCGCGCGGGCGCGCACGCACGGAGGCGGATCACGAGGATGGATCGGTAGACATATTGTGCGTGGCGACGGTCGAGCCGCGCAAGAACCACCTGACCCTGCTTGAGGCGTTTCGCCTGCTGCGTCGGCGCAAGCCCGAGCTGGCGGTCCGCCTCAATCTGGTGGGCAACAGCTATGTCGGCGCGGGCGAGCTCGCAGCGCGCGTCCTGGCGGCCGTTGCCGAGGACGATCACATCACCTGGCACCGGATCCTGCCCGATTCGGTGCTCGCCGAGCGCTATGAAAGTGCCACCTTCACCGTCTATCCGTCGCTCGCCGAGGGCTTCGGACTGCCGGTGATGGAGAGCCTGTGGATGGGGCGCCCCTGCATCTGTCACGAGGCAGGGGTGATGGCGGAGCTGGCCGCCGAAGGGGGGTGCGTTTGTATCGATATGACGAGCGTCCAAGAGGTGGCGGCGGCGATGGAGCGCCTCGCCTCGGACCCCGCCCTGCGGCACGCCCTCGCACGGCAGGCCGAGAGACGGGTCATCGGGACTTGGAGGGACTATGCTGACGCCATCGCAAAGCGGATCGCCGACCTCTGAACCTTACGCCGATCCCTCCCACGCGCTGACACCGGCCCTTCGCGCTCGCGCGCATGAGGCGGTTGCGCGATTTCGCATTCGAGAGGGCCTCTTTGCCGAAATCCTGGCCGGTACGTCAGTGCCTTCCGGCGCGGATGGCCGGCGGATGCTCCGCCCCGGCGATCGGCTCGAGCGAGGCGAACTGAACGACTTTCTCGCAGGCGGATGGGACCCCGGCGACAGCTGCGCGCTCTGGAGCGTCGGACCGCGCGCCGCCCTGGACCTGGCCTTCGAGACCGCGCCGCGGCGGCTGGTGCTGGAACTCTCGGCGTATTTCGGGCCGGATGGCCTGCAGGGTGCGATATTCATGGCCGGGGGACGCCGCGTCGGCGGCGTACTGTTCGACGCTGCCCGGGAATTCCGCACCGTCACTGTGACCCTGCCGCATGACATCGGCCGCGCTTTCCGGCTGGAAATCGACATCGTCGCGCCGACAGCGCCACGCGACGTCGGTCCCTCGGACGATGCCCGGCCGCTCGGGCTGTCGCTCTGGAGCCTTGAGGTCGGTTAGGTTTGAGTCATCGGTATTGCGCGGCGAACGACGCACACCAATTTACGACTGGGAAATGCATAGCCGACAACTTAAGCGGCTCACGGCACGCAATCCCGTTCAAGTGCCTCTCTCACGGCGGGAAATCAATTCGGCGACAGCCTGCGCGTCGCTTGTAGCAATACCTGAGAAGTCGTGCTCGGGATCTCGACCAGCAACCGGAGAAAAGGTAGAGAGCGCCGCCTTCGCTTCCGCCACGCGTCCGTGTTCGAGCAGCATATGCGCCTTGGCCGTGGTTAAGCACGCGGCAACTGATGGAGGCCGACAATCAATAGCTTGGTCGATCAGGCGACACTGCTCAGCTTCGGAGATGTCGAGCGCGACCTCGCTCTCATGAATGGGGGCTACACACCGGAAAACTCCAGAGCAACTATAGACAAAATCAAGAGCCTCGAAGCGGTCAGAAAAATGCTCCATAGTGATGGCGCACCAGTACTCTGCAAAGTGACAGTAGTCCTGCTGGATCACCACGCTCTGGCCAGGGATCAGCCGCGGAAACATGTTGCGGACAATCCAACAATTTAAGTCCCATGATTTCGCGGCATCAACAACCAGAATTTCAATCGGCTTATTTCCCCAAGACATATTGAGAAGATCGCCGGGCATCGGCGCGATCATATCAAGCCTGTCTCGGTTCAAGTCTAAGAACTCTGGGAACCAGCTGCCAGCATGCACTGTCGGACTTTCCTGAACCCACCAGCCGTAATCCTGAGCCAAAAACAGATCATAAGCGTAAATGCGCTTGCCCTTCTCTAGCGCCCGACGGTTCAAGCGAACCCCTTCAGCAAGACACCGAGTTGTTAAACCATACAAGCACCCAAGATCCACAATCTCCCCTGAACCTGTCCAATAATCCTTAGCCAAGCCAAAGAGAATTGCCAACTCAGCGCTATGAAGCATGGATTTGATTGGGATCTCGCCCCTATCCGTCGCCACCAGATAATGCTGGAAGGCTGACTCCCTAAAAGGAGCCGGGCTCGACGGATCGATATACGGGGACGTATGACGCCAATAAGCGTCACCGCGTAGGTCAATATCGTTGGGCTCGCATCACGGATGCGTTTAACATTCAGAGTGCCCCGTGTCATCCCGGAATGGTCCCGATTGGTGGGTATCAACGCGGTCGGACCGTCTGCGGATTAATGGTGAGGCAGATGGGAGACGTTCTCAGATCGGGCTGGCGCAACCGAGTTGCCCCGATGCCTAGAAGCCGGAAGTCGGCTCCGCAACCTGGAATACCGGCGCACGGCAGCGCAGCGGCGGACAGCTCAAGGACACCGGTCAGTCATCGATCGAAACCATCAGAGATGTCACGAGCCTGCGGTGCTTGGCCGGTTTCGCCTTCCGTGGTGACCCGATGGGTGCTTGCTCCTCTCCTGGCAGTTGACTAAACGGTCGCAGTTGGTGCCGCGACTGCTTTATGGTCTATCCGCGACGCCGTCGGCAGGGAACGCCGTTCTTGACGCTTCGAGCCCCGACCACGACAGGAGAATGGACCGCTCCTGCAGCCACTCCTGCGGATCAAGACGCCGTGGTCGCCGAGGCGCAGGAGATGGCCGAGGTCATCAACGACCTGCTCGAAGATCTCGACGACTTGCGCCGACGTCTGCGTGAGGCCGAGCAGCACAGCGATCGGCTGCGACGCGACGGGGCGGTGCTCGCCACGGCGGCGTCCGACACCTACGATCAGCTCCTTCGCGTGCAGACGGAGTACCGACTTGATGGCGCGACGCGCGAGCTGCGCCTTGGGCTCTGGATTGCGCGCGCGCTGCGCCGGATCGATTCCGGACTTGCGGGCATTGCCGGGCGGAAGCGGCTCTTTCTGCGCCCGCCAAAGCCGCGCTTCGTCGCGTCGCCACCGCCAGCGTGGCCGAAGGCTGGAACGCGTGCACCCACGTCTTGCGCCGAGAAGCGTGAATGGATGCTCGAGCCGGATGCGACGACGCTCGGAGAGTGGCGCGAGTTGCTCCACAACGCGTCCGAGCCGCCTTGACCCGCATCTGGATCGACGGCCAGTTCCTGCAAACGGCGATTCGGCTGTCACGCGCAGGCCGCGGCGTTCGGCACCTCGTTGAAGCCATTGCAAGGCATGGTCGAGACTTACAGCTTCACGTCTCCCTCAACGCTGCGCTCACCGAGGAGGCGATCCAGGCGCGGGTCGCGCTCGAGGGGGTGGTGGCGCCGGATGCAATCCATCTGTGGCATGGGCTCGCCGAGGGGGGCGAGGCGACGCTCGGGCTCACCGTCGCACGGCAGGCAAGCGAGCTGGCGCTGTTGCACCATGTGGCCATTCTCGGACCGGATGTCGCGGTGTCTGCCGACCCGTTCGGCGGGATCGACGATTGCTCCGTGCCTTTCCTGCCATCGCCTGGTCGGGGGCTGCCTTGCGTGGCGATCGTCCACGAGGCGCGAATGCTCGGCCTCGATCCCGCTGTGCTGTACAGCGAGGCGGGGAAAGCCGCGCAGCTTCGGCGCGCGAGCATACTCCAAAAGTTCGACCATATACTGCGGATCCCGGTGAAAGCTGCCGGGGGGCCTTGGGATCGCCTCGAGGGCGTCGAGACCACCTGGATCCCGCTGCCTCGGCGGGGATGCCGTCGGGACGACGGTCCAACCGAAGGAGATGCGGAAGACTTAGCCGGGAAAGCCGCCGCCGCGATTTCGGCGATTCGAGCGGTCAGGAAGGCGGCGCAGCGCCCGGAATGGTCCGACCGGCGTGCCGCGGCGAGGGCGCAAACTCTCCCGGCAGCGAGAGAGATGCTGACGCGCCGCGACTTCGGGTTTGAGGCGACCGCTCGGCTCTTTGCCCTTGCGGAACCTCCGCAGCCCCAGAACCCAGGGCGTCTGATCATCGATGTAACGCAGACACTCGTCCACGACGCCCAAAGCGGTATTCAGCGGGTGGTAAAGCGCAGTTGTGACACCATCATCGCCGATAGGCCAGCAAGCGAGGCTGTGCTGGCATTCTCCACCTCGGGGCTCTGGTATGAAGTGCATGGATCCTTCCGCCGCAGGACGATCAGGCGGACGCCACTGACACTCACCGCTGCAACCGATGACACGGTTCTCATGCTCGACAGCTCTTGGAGCTATCGCGAGGCGCATCTGCGTTTCTTGCGGGCCGCTCGGCTGCGTGGAGCCAAGGTCATCTTCTGCCTCTACGACCTCGTCCCGCTAACTCTGCCGGCAACCTGCCATCCCGGCATTCCAGAAGAGTTCAGCGCATGGCTGAGGGGGGCGCTCGAGATCGCCACGGGGTTCGTCTGCATCTCTCGCGCCGTTGCCGACGAGTTCTTTGCGATGCTCGAGGTGATCCGGCATCCCCGGCCGCTGAAGATCGGATACTGGCAGCTCGGCTCCGATCTTGTGGAAGAGCCGAGCACTCGCCGGAGGCCTCACCGGGACATTCGATCAGAGTTCTTGATGGTCGGCACCGTCGAGCCACGCAAAGGCCACATCACGGTTCTCGATGCGTTCGAGGCCCTTTGGGACGCAAGCGTGGAGGTGACCCTCACGATCGTCGGGCGTCCGGGGTGGGGCGCCGACCATATCATCGAACGCATCCTGAACCACCCCGCTCTCGGGAAACGGCTATTCTGGCACGCCAATGCCGGCGATGAGCTTTTGGCGGACAGCTATCGTAACTGCGATGCTCTGATCGCGGCCTCGCTCGGCGAGGGCTTCGGTCTGCCGATCGTCGAGGCTCGGCGCTTCGGCAAGCCTGTGATCGCAAGCGATCTGCCAGTGTTCCGAGAGGCGGCAATGGGAGCGCCAACCGTGCGCTTTTTCAAACCCGAATCTGCAAGCGCTCTGAAGGTTGCGGTAATGGAATTCGTCGCAGGGAGTTATGGCCTGACGGTCGAGACACCCCTGCAGTCTTGGCCGTCTTGGGAGGAGAGCGGCAAAGGCCTGCTACGTGTGATAGCCGGCGGGCACTGGTACAGGCACTACAAGCCGAGTTCCGCCGAAGCCTTCGTTCCGCTCGCGCAGATCGGCGAGTGGCGCATGACGGAGCCCCTCGGGCAGTCGGAACGGTGCTCGAAGCTGCAGCTTGTCGAGGGACCCATCCCCGCGCACGGAGGCGAGTTCGAGCGTCTACGTCGTAGAGGTCGCCAATACGTCAACGCATTGCTGGTCGAGCAGCGGGGGCAGCGACGACGCTTTTGGTATCTTTCTCGAGGGCATCCTCACCAGGCGTGACCGATCGCGGCTGGTCACGCGAACAGCGATTTCGTTCGTGCTCCCGGCTGGTCATACCCACCGCTTGGCGGTCAGCTTCCCGGTACCGGTCACTGATGCACGGCAGGCCGGGATTGCGATCAGGATTGTTCAGGGCTCCGGAGAGCCCTTTCCCGGCGGCATCTGCCGCCCAGCCGGCGCTGCGTCTGTTGACCAGCGCGGAACAATTGCCGAAGGGCATTTTCGATGCAGATAAGCTGATCATGGAGCGCCGGGACGTCAGAGCCTGAGCAGATCTAGCTCGATCGGCGCGCCCCCTTGCGCAGCCTTGATGCCGTCGGGTTCACGACTCGAATGGGCCTGTTGGTTCAACGATCGCCGGATGCTCAAGCCTATTGGAAACATTCCGCCCGCAGAAGCAGAAGCCATGCCCATGTCCAATCAGCCGAGTTCGCTATGGAGCCGTGAATCAAACCGATCTGCCTCCGGCAAACCAGGGGCGGTTCACATCGAGTTGACGGGAATTTCGCGAGTCGCTAAGCGGATTAAACTGCGGGCGTAGCTCAGGGGTAGAGCGTCGGCTTCCCAAGCCGCAGGTCGTGGGTTCGAATCCCATCGCCCGCTCAAAATACTTGGTCTGATCAATTCCTACAGAATGCCTGCGAATGGGGCTGGCAAAAATACCTAAAGCATTGATTTATAAGATTTTTCCCCTTCGGCACGGAACTTCCCATGCTGAATGTCGTCGGTTCGATCCCGATCGCCCGCTCCACCGTTCCCGCCGAATTTGTTTCCGACAGATTACCTGCAATCAGCGATGCTCGAAATCGACTAATATGGGCGCTCCGTGACCCGGACTCTCGCAGGGGAGTGAAAGAAAAGACGCCGCCCGGCTGCACCTTCATCGACAGGCGTAGCTGGCTGATCTGCCGGGTCAATTCCGGCCAGTGCGGCTCGCGACCGGTCAGCGCCGCCAGATGCTCTCACAGGCAAAGCGCGGCAACTCGGGATCGGGCTGCGGCTGCAGCATGGAGGGGCGCATCCGCCCCTCGGCCTCGGCCCTCAACAGACGCTCCGCCTTGCGGCGCGGCTGTCATTTGTCGCAAAGCAGGCGCAATGCCGCGCTTCAAGCTGACGATCGAATACCATGGCGGCCCGTTCGTCGGCTGGCAGCGCCAGGACAACGGGCCATCGGTGCAGGCGGCCCTCGAGGCGGCGCTGGCGCGGCTCGGCGAGCAGGCGACCGTCACGGGCGCGGGGCGCACCGATGCCGGCGTGCACGCGACGGGCCAGGTGGCCCATGCCGACCTCGCCCGCGACTGGCAGCCCTTCCGGCTGGCCGAGGCGCTGAACCACCATCTGCGGCCGGACCCGGTGGCCGTCCTCGCCGCCGAGCCCGTTGCTGACGACTTTCACGCCCGCTTCTCGGCCACGCGCCGGCAGTACCTTTACCGCGTCGTCTGCCGGCGCGCGCCGCTGACGCTGGAGGCGGGGCTCGCCTGGCGCGTCGGCTACGCGCTCGACGTCTTCGCAATGCGCGAGGCAGCGGCGGCGCTGACCGGCCGCCACGACTTCACCACCTTCCGCTCGGCGCAATGCCAGGCGCTCTCGCCCGTCAAGACGCTCGATACCGTCGAGATCGACCCGGAAGGCGACGCGATCGCCTTCCGCCTCGGCGCGCGCAGCTTCCTGCACAACCAGGTGCGCAGCATCGTCGGCACGCTCGAGCGCGTCGGCGCAGGCCGGTGGCCGCCGGCCCGTGTCGCCGAGGCGCTGGCCGCCCGCGACCGGGCCGCCTGCGGCCCCGTAGCGCCGCCGGACGGGCTCTACCTCACCGCCGTCGACTACGCTGTCGACTACGCTGGATAACGATAGGCGGCGGCCAGCACCGTCGCCTCGCCAGCGCGGTCGCCCAGCGGGAAGACCTCGCCGCCATTGCGCAGCGTCTCGACGATCGCCCGGTCGACCAGGTCGTCGGGCCCGTCCTCGTCCGGCGTCGCGGCGAGGCTGCCCTCGTCGAAGCGGCCCGGCAGCCTGGCCCCAGTGCGCGCGAAAAGATGCGCCACCCGCCCGGCCGCGGCCGATGTGACGATGTCGGCGGGGTCCTCGCTCGCCTCACGGTCGCCGCGGCCGAGCGACTGCGCCACCTTGTCCCATGCGTCCGCCCGGCGCCGCTCGACGGCGCGCTCGAGGCAGGCCGCTGCCTCTGTGCGCAGCCGATCCTGCTCCAGATTGTCCGGATGCGTGGTGATGCCCTCATCGGCCAGGAACGGGTATTCGGCGTTCTCGCGGATCATCCCGTAGAGCCGCTCGTCGGCGGCCACCACGAGCGGCACGTTCTGCCCGCTCAGATGCTGCCCGACCGCGTTGATCAGCGCATTGGCATAGAGCCGCAGGTCGTCCTCCTTGTCCTGCCGCCAGTCGTCGCCGCCCATGCTGTGGTGCGAGATCCCGGCGTCCTCGCGGCCCTTGACGTTGCCCTTCTCCTGCTGGTCGGTGAACTTCTCGAAGTCGGCCAGCGAGCCGGGCATGGCGTCGAGCGACTCCTCGCTCAGCGCCCCGCCGCGCGCGCGGTAGAGGCAGGCGCGTCCCTTGCTGGCGACCAGGATCGCGTGCTCGGGCGTCATCTCAAGCGAGGCCAGAAGCGGCGCCAGCCGGAACCGCGTCCCGGCATGGACGCCCGTCTCGTCGAAGCGGGCATCGACGACCTCGGTCAGATCGGGCGCGACGAAGACGGCGACATGCCGGTCATGCCCGCCGGCGACGTCGTCGTAATCGAGCGCCTCGACCCGCTCGCGCACGGCCCGGACGGCATCGTCCTCGGCGCCGACGAGCTCGATGGCCTTCGCGGCCGCGGCCTTGGCGTTCTTCAGCGCGATCCGGATCTGGTCGTGCTCGCCGCCGCCAGGCGCCACCTCGAGATACATGCTCAGGCAAAGCGGCGCCTCGCGCGCCGCGAGCTCGCGCAACAGCTCCTCGTTCAGCGGTCGCATCGTTCCTCCGTTGGCTTGTCCAGTCGCAAACCGACGGCCACGCCGCCCGGTTCCCCGATTGCGCCGTCCGAACCGCAAGCCGCCGCAGCGCTCGCCGCCGACTGCTCCAGGGACGCGGCTGTGCCCGGGCACGCCAGAACGCCCTCCTGCCTAGCGGGGAAGAACGGGGGGAGGGCCGCCCGCCCCTCAGCGCAGCAGCGCCTCGACCTCCGGCCAGGCCAGCGGGTCCGCCGCGACCTTGTCCCGCCCGAACGCGTCGGCGAAGCCGAGCACCCGGCCGTCGACCTCCACCAGGAAGGCCGGCGTGCACCCCGTCAGGGGACAGGCGGCGTTCTCGGCAGCTCCATCCTCGATTGCTCGCCCGATCACGGCCGGCGCGTACGGATCGGCGCGCGTCGCCAGGTCGAGCTCGTAGTGCGGCTGCACATGCCCGTCCGCCATCGCCAGCGCCCGCCAGCGCCTGACGGGCGGATGGCCCAGCAAAGCCGCCACATAGGCCATGTCGGCCTCGCCCATCTTCAGGTCATAGGTCGCGACCCGGCTCGCCACCGGCGCGAACATGGCATCCGCCGCGCCGAAAGCGCCGAACAGGAAGGGCCCTTCGCCCACCCGCAATGTCCGTGCATAGGCCCAGATCTCGGCCAGCCGGTCGAGATCGGCGCGCACCTCCGCGTCCGGCGAAAACCCGGCATACGTCCGCCGCATGTTCATCGAACACGCATTGCGCAGCGCGCGAAAGCCCGCATGCATCTCGGCGGCGATGCTCCGCGCCGCCATCCGCGCCACGCCCGCCGGCCAGAGCCCGGCCTGCGGGTTCAACTCGTGCACCGTCTCGGCGATTGCCAGCGTCTCCCAGACCATCGCTGGCGGCGTCGTTCCATCCGACACTGCCAGCGCAGGAACCAGCCGGGACGGCGCCATCTCGGCCCGCAGCGCCTCGAAGCCAGGCGTGCGCATGTGCGCAGAGCGCGCCCTGAACGGAATGCCGAATGCGTCGAGCAGCAGCCAGCCGCGCAGCGACCAGCTCGAATACGCATAATCCCCTATGAAGAGCGTGAACTGCATCTTCTCTCTCCTCTCCTTTACATGGCATGACGCCGGCCTAGAGTTCATCTGCGACGCCGCGCCGCGGCGGTTGACGGAAAGTTTACTTCCGGTTGGCGGCACTAACCGGGCTCTATGTGGAGGTATATGCAGCGGATCGCACCTGCAGGAGCCCGGCATGAGAGACACTCCCACGTCGAGTACCATTGCCCGCCACGCCATGACGGCGGAGCTTCTGGATGCCGAGACGGAACGTGACCTCGCGCGTCGCTGGCGCGACGAGGGTGATGACGAGGCGCTGCACCGCCTGGTGACCGCCTATCTTCGGCTCGCCATCGCGATGGCGGCGAAGTACCGGCGCTATGGCGCCTCGATGTCCGACCTCGTGCAGGAGGCGAACATCGGCCTCCTGAAGGCCGCCTCCAAGTTCGACCCTGACCGCGGCGTGCGATTCTCCACCTATGCCGTCTGGTGGATCAAGGCGTCGATCCAGGACTTCGTCATGCGCAACTGGTCCATGGTGCGGACGGGCTCGACGTCGAGCCAGAAGTCGCTCTTCTTCAACATGCGCCGGGTCCGCGCCCAGATCGAGCGCGAGGGGGGCGATCTGGGGGGCCACGAGATCCGCCGCGAGATCGCCGAGGAACTCGGCGTGCCCTTGCGCGATGTCGAGATGATGGAGGGCCGCCTCTCGGGCTCGGACTTCTCGCTCAACGCCCAGCAGTCGAGCGGCGAGGAGGGCCGCGAATGGGTCGAGACGCTCGAGGACGAGGCGCCGCGACCCGACGAGACGGTCGCCCACCAGGCCGATACCGTCACGCTGCGCGGCTGGCTGACGGAAGCTTTCGGCGCGCTCAACGAGCGCGAGCGCGTCATCATCGCCGCCCGCAAGCTGCAGGAGACGCCAGAGACGCTCGAGAGCCTCGGCCGCAAGTTCAAGCTCTCGAAGGAGCGCATCCGCCAGCTGGAGGAGCAGGCGCTGCGCAAGATGCGCAGCCGCCTCGAGGCACGGCACGGCGCCGCCGTCGGCGAGTTCGTCACGACGCTTTGAACTCGCCCGGGTCGTAGCGACGTAATCGGAATGCGCGGCTGGTCGCCGCGCATGCGACATGCCCTCGGCCTGCCGCTCCGCTTCGGCCGAGCAAGCCCCGGCCGCAGCGCGTGAAGCGCCTTTCCCGTCGCAGCGGGATGCGGCGGCGCGGAAGGGTGCCGGGGAAAGCCGGGCGCGAGCCTGGGCGGGTGCGGCACCGCCGCCGCGAAGACCCCGCTCACTCCGCCCGCGCCAGGAGAGCGGTGTTTCCCCCGGCCGCGGTCGTGTCGATGCAGATCGACCGCTCGTGGCAGTACTCCCAGGGCGCGATCCGCTCGCGGACCAGGCGGACGATCGGCCCCTCTCGTGCCGCAAGCGCCCGGCGCAGTGCCAGCGCCGCCGCCTCGTTGCCCGCCCATGCGACCGCGGCGGCGCCGGCCGCGGCGGCGTCCCCAGGCGCGATCTCGCCGTCGAGCGCCGCGAAGGGCAGCCCGCTCGCGGCGAGCGGCTCGAGCCGCCGGCCCGCATCGGGCGCCACCGCGACGACGGCATTGCCGGCGGCCAGCGCCTGCACCGCCTGGTCGAGCAGCGCCTCGCCCGGCCCGAGGCAGAGCACGGGTCCTCGCGGCACGAGCATGTATCGGTCCGATTCGCCCGTCGGCCCGGCCAGGTCGATCGGCCCGGGATCGAGCGCCGCCGCCGCTGCCATCGCCTCGGCCGCCCGCCCGCGCAGGGCCGCCCGAAGCGCCTGCACCCGGTCGCGCCGCCCGTCCCACGGCGCACCCTCCAGCTGCCCGAACGCCGCGCGGATCACCCCGACCTCGACGCTGGCGCCCCCCTGCCGACCCTCGCCCGTGTGGGCAGGGGATGCGGATGGGGGCGCCCCACGCACGAAGGCATTGAGATAGAGCGGCCCGCCCGCCTTCGGCCCGGTGCCGCTCAGGCCCTCGCCGCCGAAGGGCTGCGAGCCCACGACGGCGCCGATCTGGTTGCGGTTGACGTAGATATTGCCCGCGCGCACCCGGTCGACGATGTGCTGGACCCGGGCATCCACCCGCGTGTGCAGCCCGAAGGTCAGCCCATAGCCCTTGGCGTTGATGGCCTCGATCACACCGTCGATCGCGTCGGCGTCGAAGCGGGCGACGTGCAGCACCGGGCCGAAGATCTCGCGCTCCATCGCCTCGATGCCGCGCACGCGGAAGACGTGCGGGGCGAGGAAGTGCCCGGCCGCCGGTGCCTCGATGCGGTGCAGCAGCCGGCCTTCGCCCTCCATATCGGCGCAGTAGCCGGCGATCGCCTCGTGCGCCTCGGCATCGATCAGCGGCCCGACATCGGTCGACAGCGCCCAGGGGTCGCCGACCGTCAGCGCGTCCATGGCGCCGAACAGCATGTCGAGGAACCGCTCCTCGACGTCGCGCTGGATATAGAGGATGCGCAGGGCCGAGCAGCGCTGGCCCGCCGACTGGAAGGCGCTGGCGAGGATGTCGCGCACCGCCTGCTCGGGCAGCGCCGTCGAATCGACGATCATGGCGTTCAGCCCGCCCGTCTCGGCGATCAGCGCCGCATCCGGCGCCGTCTCGGCCAGCTGACGGTCGATCGCATGCGCCACCTCGCCCGAGCCCGTGAAGGCGACGCCGCCGAGCCCCGGCAGCGCCGTCAGCGGCCGCCCGACGGTCGGCCCGTCGCCCGGCAGGAGGTGCAGCACTGCTTCCGGCACCCCCGCCTCGTGCAGCAGCGCGACCGCGCGGGCAGCGATCAGCGGCGTCTGCTCGGCGGGCTTGGCCAGCACGGCGTTGCCCGTGGCCAGCGCCGCCGCGACCTGGCCCGTGAAGATGGCGAGCGGAAAGTTCCAGGGGCTGATGCAGGCGAAAACGCCGCGTGGGCTGCGCTCGCCCGCCCGGCGCGCCTGGGCGGCGTAGTAGCGCAGGAAATCGCAGGCCTCGCGCACCTCGGCGACGGCGTCAGCCCAGTTCTTGCCGGCCTCGCGGGCGGCCAGCGCCATCAGCTCGGGCGCGTGCGCCTCGTAGAGCGCGGCCGCGCGCTCGAGCGCCGCGGCGCGGGCCTCGACACCCGCCTCGGCCCAGCCCGGCTGCGCCGCGCGGGCCGCCGCCATGGCCGCGGCGATGTCGTCGGGCGCCGCCTCGTGCACGACGCCCACCACATCGTCCTGGTCGGCCGGGTTGCGCACCGGCCGGCTCGGCCGGTCGGGCCTGCCCGCCGTCCAGTGGTGGTGCCGGAAAGCCCCGCGCGCCCGCTCGAGCTCGGCGACCGTCAGCGGGTCGGCGATGTCCCAGCCCTTGGCGTTCCCCCGCAGCGGCAGGAAGATCTCCGGCCCCCGCGCGATCGCCGGGCTGCTGCTGCCGTCCGTGCGCTCCAGCGCCGCGAACGGGTCGCGGGCGATCTCCTCCGGGCTGACGCTTTCGTCGACGATCTGGTGCACGAAGCTCGAATTCGCGCCGTTCTCCAGCAGGCGGCGCACCAGATAGGCGAGCAGGTCGCGATGCGCGCCGACGGGCGCATAGATGCGGCAGCGCGTGCTCTCGCGCGCCATCACCGTGTCGTGCAGCGCCTCGCCCATACCGTGCAGGCGCTGGAACTCGAAGGCCGACTTGTCGTTCGTCATCGCCAGCACGGCCGAGACGGTGTGCGCGTTGTGGGTGGCGAACTGCGGATAGATGCGGTCCGTCATCCCCAGCAGCTTTCGCGCGCAGGCGATGTAGCTGACATCGGTGTGCGCCTTGCGCGTGAAGACCGGAAAGCCGTCGAGGCCCAGCACCTGGGCGCGCTTCACTTCCGTATCCCAGTAGGCCCCCTTGACGAGCCGCACCATGATTCGCCGGTCAAGCTTTTCGGCCAGCGCATAGAGCCAGTCGATGGCGTGGGCCGCCCGCTGGCCATAGGCCTGCACGACGACGCCGAACCCGTTCCAGCCGGCGAGGGATGGGTCGGAGAGCACCGCCTCGATCACGTCGAGGCTGAGGTCCAGCCGGTCCGACTCCTCGGCATCGATGTTGAAGCCCATGCGGGCCTGCGCCGCCGAGCGGGCGAGCTGCAGGACGCGCGCCGTCATCTCGGGCAGCATGGCGGCGCGATGGCTGAATTCATAGCGCGGGTGCAGGGCCGAGAGCTTGACGCTGATGCCGGGGTTCTCGGCGATGTCGCGGGACCTGGCGCGGGCGGCCAGCGTGGCGATCGCCTGCGCATAGGCGCCATGGTACCGCTCGGCGTCGCCTTGCGTCTTCGCCGCCTCGCCCAGCATGTCGTAGGAGTAGGTGTATCCCTTCTCCTCCATCGCGCTCGCCGCGGCGCACCGCCTCGGCGATGTCGCGGCCGAGCACGAACTGGGCGCCCATCTCGCGCATCGCCCGGCTGACGGCGACCCTGACGACGGGCTCGCCCAGCCGCCGCACGACGCTGCGCAGCGCGCCGGTCAGCCCGCGCTCGTCCGCTTCGTCGATGACCTGGCCCGTCAGCATCAGCGCCCAGGTCGACGCGTTGACGAGAGAGGACGAGGCCCGGCCGAGATGCGCGCCCCAGTCGTGCGGCGCGATCTTGTCCTGGATCAGGTCATCGATCGTCTCGGCGTCCGGCACGCGCAGCAAGGCCTCGGCCAGGCACATCAGCGCCACGCCCTCGCGCGTCGAGAGACCGTACTCGGCCAGGAACTCCTCCATCAGCCCCGGATCGGAGCTCGCGCGCACGGCCCGGACCAGGGCTGCCGCCCGGTCGCCGATCGCCGCCCGCATGGGGCCGTCGAGCGCCGCCAGCGCGCTGAGGCGCGCCAGAGCGGCGGGCTCGTCCTCCAGGTATGCGTGGCGCAGGTGTTGGCGGATCGTCTCGAGGCTCATGGTCGGCTCCTCCCCGTTCCGATCCATATAGCAGGTCGCTGCGGCCGCGTCGCCGGCTTGGCCCGCCGTCCTCGGCTCGTTATACGAGCTCGGGGCGTCATGGACGTGCGGCGCCGCGGGACGGGAGGGCGAGGTTGAGGAAAGAACGCGAAGGCTCGGAGGTCGACGTCCCGCCGACCGGCCGGTCGCCGGTCGAGCCGCCCGAGGTCGAGGTCGTGACCAAGCGGCACGTCTGCTGCGACGGCGGCGAGGGCGCGCTCGGTCATCCGCGCGTCTGGATGGAGATCCCTGACGAGGGCTTCGTCGACTGCGGCTATTGCGACAAGCGCTTCGTCCTGGCCGACGGCGCCGACGGGCATTGAGGAACGAAGCGATGCGGGCACGCTTGCGGTACGCGGGTCAGGCGTTTGCGGCACGCGGGCCCTCCGCGTGTGAGGCGGTCGCATGACCGTGACGCCGGCGGGCGAGATCACGCTTCAGACGGTGCCGCTGCCGGCCGATTCGAACGCCAATGGCGATATCTTCGGCGGCTGGCTGATGAGCCAGATGGACCTCGGCGCCTCGGTGCTGGCGCGCCGCCGCGCGGCGGGCCGCGTGGCCACCGTCGCCGTCGACGCCATGCAGTTCCACAAGCCCGTCAAGATCGGCGACGTCGTCGCGATCCACGCCCAGATGCAGCGCGAGGGCCGCACCTCCATGCGGATCGGGATCGAGGTCTGGGTCACCCGCGTGCCCGAGGACCGGCGGATCAAGGTCACGCAAGCCGTCTTCACCTTCGTCGCCATCGACGACGAGGGGCGCAGCCGCCCCCTGCCCGGTCACCCGGCCGAGGCGTGATCCGGCTGGTCTACAGGCACGTCCTCTCTCCCGCGCGGCAGGCTTACTACCGGGTCTTCCGCCCGGAGACGACCGGCGTGAAGGTCGTCATCGAGGACGAACGTTCGGGCGACGTCCTCGTCGTGCGCCACAGCTATGGCGAGCGCGATGTCTGGCACGTGCCCGGCGGCGGCTATCGCGCGGGGGCCGAATCGCCCGAAGCGGCGGCGCGCCGCGAGATCCGCGAGGAGCTCGCCATCGAGATCGGCGCGCTGCGGCATCTGGGCGAGTACTACACGGACAAGTTCGGCAACCGCGACACCGCGCAGATCTTCGCGACCAAGGTGCGAGACGCCACCGTCCGTCCCAGCGCCGAGATCGCCGAGTACCGCTGGGAACCGCCGCAGACGGTGCTGGGAGCGCTGCGCACCTACGGCGTGACGCAGCACGCCCTCCGGCTCCACCAGAAGGGCTGATCCCGCCGTCAGCCGCCGATGCCGGCGCGCTCGAGGGCGTCGACCCAGTTCTCGCGGCAGATGCGGGCGATCAGCGCCTCGCCATAGCCCGCCTGTCGCATCGCCGCGACGAGGCGGGGCAGGCCGGTGACGTCGCCGATCTCGGCCGGCAGCTTGCAGCCGTCGAAGTCCGAGCCGAGCGCCACGCCGCGCTCGCCGAGGATCCCGAGCAGGTGGTCGAGATGGCGGATCAGCACCGTCAGGGGCGTGTCCGGGTCGTCGCGGCAATCCTCGCGCAGGAAGCCCACATGAAAGTTCAGCCCGACCACGCCGCCCAATTCGGCGACGGCCGCGAGCTGCCTGTCGGTCAGGTTCCGGGCGCTCGGGCTGATCGCGTGCGCATTCGAATGGGTCGCGATCAGCGGCCGGGAGGCCATGCGCTGGACGTCCCAGAACCCCGCCTCGGTCAGGTGCGACAGGTCGACCATGATCCCGAGGCGCTCGCACTCGGTGACCAGCGCGCGGCCGGCATCGGTCAGCCCCTCGCCCGGGTCGAGCTCGGGCTGGGCGAGCATGGGAGCCCCGTGGCCGAAGGCGTTCGGGCGCGACCAGACGAGGCCGAGCGAGCGCAGGCCGGCGGCGTGCAGCACCTCGAGCGCGTCGAGATCCGTGTCGATGCACTCGGCGCCCTCGATATGCGGCAGGATGGCGATGCGCCCGGCCTGCATGGCCGACCGGATCGCAGCGGCGTCCGCGCAGATCGCGAGATCGTCCGGCAGCTGGCGGGCGAGGCGGCGCATCCGCGCGAACATGGCCAGCGTGACGCCGATGGCGCGCTCCTGCGGCACGGCGGCGAAGTTCGCCGGGTCGCCCGCGTCGAAATCGTCGCCGCGCTCGATCCGGGCGGGCGTGAACATGGCGAAGAACCCGCCGGCGAACCCGGCGCGGCGCGCCCGCGGCAAGTCGATGTCGAGCCCTTCGGCGCCCGCCCCGAAGTCGAGCGGCTGCCCGCGCCGGGCGGCAAGATCGAGCTTCAGCAGCGTGTCGTTGTGGCCGTCGAAGACCGGCACGAGATCCGTCATGGGGAATTCCTCTGCATCGGCGCCGGGAGACGCTGGGGGCGCGGTCGGCCGGCGTCAAGCGCCGGCCGAGGCGGGCGGGCGTGCGCTCACGCGGCGGCGGTGGGCGCGCCGACGGCGCCGTCGATCAGGCTCTCGCCCGGACGGACGATGTCGAAGGTGACGGGCACCGATCTGACGGCCAGCCCCTCCGCGGACCGTTGCACCCGGGTGAAGGCGCTCGTGGCGAGATCGCCCGTCTGGGGGAAGTCCTCGCGGAAATGCGCGCCGCGGCTGTCCTCGCGGGCCAGCGCCGCGTGGGCGATCACCTCGGAGACATCGATCAGGCTCGCGAGGTTCAGCCAGTCGTGCCAGGTCAGGTTGAAGGCCCGGTCGCCATCGGCGAGGCCGGTGCGGCCCAGCTCTTCGCGCAGATCAGCCAGGTGATCCAGCGCCTCGATCAGGCCGCCGCGGTCGCGCAGGATGCCGACCTTGTCCCACATCATCCGCGCCAGCCGGTCGCGCAGCCCGTGCAGGTCGCCGGAGGCCTTCGCGAAGGGCGCCTCGGCGCGGGCGATGCCCTGGTCGAGCGCGCTCTCGTCGGGGTCGGGCAGCGCCCGGCCGCGCACGAAGCGCGCCATCTCCTCGCCGGCGATGCCGCCGAAGACGGTCGAGTTCGCGACGCCGTTGCCGCCGAGCCGGTTGGCGCCATGCACCCCGCCCGCGTCCTCGCCGGCGACGAAGAGGCCCGGCAGCGCGGTCGTGCAGTCGACCTCGACCTCGATGCCGCCCATCATGTAGTGCGCCGTCGGCACCACCTCGACGAGCCCGCCGGCCAGGTCGAAGCCGCAGTCGGCGCAGCGCTTGACCATGCCGGGGAAGCGCCTGGCGACGCTCTCGGGCCCGAGATGCGCCATCGAGATGTAGACGCCGCCCATCGGCGTCGTGCGCCCGGCGCGCATCTCGGCATAGATGCCGCGGCTGACGACGTCGCGGGTGGCGCGCTCGCCGGCCGGGTCGTAGGCCAGCATGAAGCGCTCGCGCGCGCCGTTCAGCAGGTGGCCGCCGGCGCCGCTCAGCCCCTCCTCCAGCACCGTGCCGGTCATGCGCGTGTCGGGGCCGCCGAGCAGGCCGGTCGGGTGGAACTGCACCATCTCCATGTCGCGCAAGGCAAGGCCCCGGCGGAGCGCCATGGCAAGCCCGTCGCACGACTTGTCGCCCGAGGGCGTGTGGTAGAGGTACATGGTCGGCCCGGCGCCGGTGGCCATCAGCACGGCGCGGGCGCGCACCAGCCGATAGCCGCCGGTGCGCATGTCGATCAGCAGCACGCCGGCGAGGCCCGAGCCGTCGGCGGCCGGGATCAGCTCGACCGCGCGATGCTCCTCCAGCCGCCGGACGGGCCGCGCCATCACCTGCTCCATCAGGCGGTTGATGATCTCGATGCCGGTCAGGTCGCCCTTGTGCACGGTGCGGTCGAAGCTCTGCCCGGCGAAGGCCTTCTGGTGCAGGCTGCCGTCGGGGTTGCGGTCGAAGAAGCAGCCGACCTCGTTCTCGAGCTCGCGGATGCGCTCGACGGCCTTCGTCACCAGCACCCAGGCGAGATCCTGGCGCGGCAGCCACTTGCCGCCGGCGATCGTGTCCATGAAGTGGCGCTCGATCGAATCGCTCGGGGCTGAGTGCCACGTTGTAGCCGCCCTGCACCATGCGGGTGCAGCCGCATTTGCCGATCAGCCCCTTGACCGCCAGCGTGACGTCGAGGTCGGGGTCGGCCTGCAGGGCGTGCAGCGCGGCGAAGAGCCCGGCGCCGCCCGAGCCGAGGATCAGGATGTCGGTCGCGTGCCGCTCGACCCGCATCAGCCGAGCGAGCCCAGCAGGAACGCCGTGCCGATCAACGCCGACAGCACCACCGACGGCACGATCCAGCTCGCCCGCGCCGGGTCGCGGTCGCTCCAGGGGAAGAGCTCGATGGCGAGCAGCCGCAGGCCGAAGCCGAGGTGCAGCGCCAGGGCGGCGACCAGGCCCCATTCGGCCGCGCGGACGAGCGGCTGCTCGGTCCAGACGATCAGCGCATCGAAGCGCGCCGCCTGCAGCACAGTGGCGAGCGCGAGGAAGTGGAAGGGCAGGAAGAGCGCCAGCGCCAGCCCCGAGAGCCGGTGGCCGATGAAAGCCCAATAGCCTGGGTGGTTGCGGTGCGGGCGCGACCCTCATGTGACGATCCAGACGGCGCGCAGGCCCAACGCCAGCAAGGCAAGCCCCGCGAGCACGCAGGCCCAATCGACTGCGCGCTGCGGCAGCGCCGTCCATTCGCTCAGCACGTTGCGCAGCCCGATCGGCGCATGCACCGAGGCCGCGACGACGAAAGCCGCGTAGAACGCCAGCCACCCGGCCGACCCTTGCGTCCGGCCGAGGATCTCCTCGGCCGACAGCCCGCCGTGGATGGCGTAGATCACGACGCCGAGGTGCACCAGAACCAGCGGCGCCAAGGCCAGCGCCGACAGCCGCTGCAAGAGGAACAACCGGCGGTCCATGGCTCAGCCGACGTCGCGCGCACTCCCCACCCCCCTCGTGGGGGAGGGGGTGAGGGGGCTTGCCCCGAGCCCGTCGAGGCCGAACATCCGCGCGAGCGACAGGCGCTTGAGGCCCGCCACGCCCTCGGCCGGCGCCAGCCCGACGGGACAGTGCCGCACGCAATTGCCCTGTGCATGGCAGGTGCCGCAGCCGCCGGCGCCCGATGCGCGATCGAGCGTCGCCCGCCGGTCGGCATGCCGCTCGTCGTTGACCAGGGTCCAGGCGCGCAGCAGCGCGGCGGGACCGAGATAGTCCTCGTTCCAGGCGACGACGTCGCAGGCGGCATAGCAGACGGCGCAGTTGATGCACTCGATGCCGCGGTCGGCGTGCCTTCGGGCGCGGGACTCCGGCCGGACCGCCGCCATCGGCTCGGCCCGGGTCGCGGTCCCTTCGAAGCGGCCACCGGCGGCCTGCCATTTGTCGAAGAAGGGCGCGAGATCCGCGACCAGATCCTTGATGCGCGGCAGGTTGCGCAAAGGCTCGACCGTCAGCGCGCCGTCGGCCGCGACCTTCGAGACATGCGTCCGGCAGGTCCAGCGCGGCACGCCGTTCACCGTCATGGCGCAGGAGCCGCAGACCCCGACCCGGCAGGCGAAGCGATAGGCCAGGTCCGGCGCGTGCCGGCGCTGCACCTCGGTCACCACGTCGAGCACGGTCTGGTTCTCGCGCGCCGGCACTTCGTAGGTGCGGAACTCGCCGGCTTCGCGACCCGCGCCAGAGACGAACGCTGAGACTGTTTCCCATGCGCCGCGTTATGGCGCGGCGCCGGCGGCGCTGTCAGCCCCCGCCGCCGCTACCGCGAGCCGGATAGGCGGCTACTCGGCGGCCGTCCGCATCGCCTCGCTTTCGAGCGGCGGTGCCCCCGAGCCAGCCCTGGGTCTCGCGCAGGACGATGCCGCTCGATCATGTCGATGTGGCCTCGTCCGTGTTCAGGCAGGGGATGTAGTGGAAGTGCTCGCCGCCGGCGTGCTCGAAGGCCTCGCGGATCTCGCCGTTGATCTCCTCCAGCGTCTCGACGCAGTCGGCGGCGAAGCCGGGGGCCAGCACGGCGATCCGCCTGTGGCCCTGCCGGGCGAGCTCGGCCACGTACTCGACCGTGTAGGGCTGCAGCCACTCCTCCGGCGCCAAAGCGCGACTGGAAGGTGGTGTGGATCGCGGCCCGCGCCCAGCCCAGCCGCTCGGCCAGCAGCCGCGAGGTCTTCTGGCACTGGCAGTGATAGGGATCGCCCTTGCGGAAATAGCTTTGCGGCAGGCCATGATACGAGGCGACGAGCGCCGTCGGCCGCTCGGGCAGCCCGGCATAGGCGCGCTCGATCGAGCCCGCCAGCGCGTCGATATAGGCCGGCTCGTCGTAATAGGCGGGAACGGTGCGGACCGCCGGCTGCCAGCGCAGCTTCATCAGCGCGCGGAAGGCGTGGTCGTTGGCGGTCCCGGTCGTGGCGGCGGCGTATTGCGGGTAGAGCGGGAAGAACAGGATGCGCTCGCAGCCCTGCGCCTGCATGCGGCGGATGACGCTCTCGGTCGAGGGATTGCCATAGCGCATGCAGAAGTCGACGAGCACCCGCGGCCCGTGCACGGCCATCAGTCGCGCCCGAAGCTTGGCCGCCTGGGTCCGCGTGATCGTCAGGAGCGGGCTCTCGTCGAGCGCGTTGTTCCAGATTCCGCGATAGTTCTCGCCCGAGCTGAACGGCCGGCGCGACAGCACGATCAGCTTCAGGATCGGCTGCCACAGCCAAGGCGACCACTCGATGACGCGGCGGTCCGAGAGGAACTCGTCCAGATAGCGGCGCATCGACCAGTAGTCGGTCCCGTCGGGCGTCCCGAGGTTGCCAAGCAGCACGCCGATGCGGGCCGGCGGCACCGGTGGGTGGTCCGATGGCGCCTCGGCCAGCCGGCCCCGCCCCGGTCTCTCCATAGGACATTGATTGAGCATTTGAGCCTTCCCTTCGCGTGCCGGAGATATCGCGCCAAACGGCGAGGTCAATCAAAGAGCGCTCGAACCGGCAGTTTACCGGATCCTAATGGTTCGTGGCCGTAACTGCACGCTTGCGAGGAGAAGGCTTCGGCGCACGGAGGCAGAAGACCGAGAACAGAGTGTCGCGGATCCGGGAGCGACCGCATGGACGGCATCGACAGCGTTTCGGGGATCGCCGCCGGGCATGGCAGCGCAGCGGCCGGGCGCGCCGCGTCGGCCCCGATCACCGCTGCCGCGTCACCGGTGGAGCACCCGCGGCAGGCGACGACCCGGTCGACGCAGGGCGGCGAAATCGGCACCAGCCAGGTGCACGCCGGCGGCATCGGCCGCGACGGTCGCTTCGAGAAACTGATCCTGGCCGTCCAGGCGCTGCGCCTTGATTATGGGGTCGCCGAGCATGCGACCGAGCAGCGCGTCCGCGAAATGCGCGAGGCGGCCGAGGAGATCTTCCAGATCGACGGGGTGCCGGCGCCGATCGAGCCGGCGGCCGCGGCTGCGCCCGAATTAGAAGCACCTCCTGCAATTACCCCGCCCGGAGCCGAGCGCACGCCGGCCTCCGGCGCCAACCCTGGCGCCAACCCTGGCGCCATGCCTGGCGCCGAGCCTCCGCAGGCCGCGCCGAATATGCCAGACCCGGCGCAAGCCCCACAGGAGCGCACTCGCGCCGCGCCGGCGGGCTAGCGGGGATAGGTCAGGACGCAATCCCCGAAGGGAAACGCCCGCAGGCATCTGCCACGCGGGACTGAAAGAAGCACTGACCTTCAGTTGTTTTATCGAGCTTGCTCGCGTGCAAGCTGTCGCGCACCTGGCCTGAATGGAACGAGGCGGCGCCCGTGCGTGATCGAAGCCGGCGTCAGTCGTCCGCGCCATCGCGCGTCGGCCCCGCCCGGACCCCCATGCCGGTCTCGACCGTCCCGAGCGCATCCGCCAGCCGTGATGCCGCCGAGCCAGGCCTCAGCGGCTGCGGCTGGCCCTCGGCCGGCGCCCATCCGGTCAGGAACACGACCTCGAAGGTGGCGGCGACCCGGCCGTCGGGCGCCGGGAAGGCCTCGGCATAGATCTCGCAGGCCCGGGCCAGCGTCGCGCGGCGCAGCGGCGCGCGGCGCCGCCCGGCCAGGATGTTGGTCTCGCCCATCGCACGCAGCTCGCGCATCAGGTGGAGCGGGCTCTCATAGCTGACCTCGAAGCGCTCCGAGTCCGCGACGGGCATGGCAAAGCCGGCCCGCTGCAGCAGCGCGCCGAGATCCCGGATCTCGCCCATCGGCGCCACGCGCGGGCTGATCCCGCCCGTCGTCTCGACCTCGGCCTCGGCGAAGGCGGCGCGCAGCTCGTGCAGCGTTTGGCCGCCGAAAAGCGCCGCGATCATCAGCCCGTCAGGCCGGAGCGCCCGGCGCATCTGCACGAGCTGCCCGACCGGGTCCTCCGCCCAGTGCAGCTCGAGCCCGGAGATCACCAGGTCGAACGCGCCCCCCGGCAGCGGCAGCGGCTCGAGCCTGCGGACGGGCTGCGTCCCCGCCGCCGCGGCCCGCGCGGGCGAGATCTCGACCTGCACCACCGCCTCGAGCGGCACGCGGCCGGACAGAGCCTTGGCATAGACCCCGCCGCCCGACCCGATCACGGCGGCGTCGGCGAAGCCGCGCGTCACCTCCGCCAGCCGCTGGGCGATCATCGCCGCGACCTCGCGGTGCAGGAAGTCGGCGCCGCTGCCGAAGCCGAGCGCCGCGCCGCGGTCGCGCCGGGCGGGCAGCAGATCGACGTCGAACAGTTTGCCTGGTCTCGTTTCTTGCCCGTTCATACCCCTGCATATAGAGGAAGCCCGGACGGGGAACGAGAGGAGGGCGCGCAATGCGTCTGGCCGTTCGATCCGCCGTGGCCGTGATCCGCGAGACGCTGTTCCCGCCCGTCTGCCCGACATGCGGCGCCGAGACGGGCGCGGCGCGGACGCTGTGCGCGGCCTGCTGGCGCGACATCGCCTTTCTCGATGCCGGCGGCTGCCGGCATTGCAGCCGGCCGATCCCCGGGCTGGCGCCCGAAGACCCCGACCCGGTCTGCGAGGAGTGCCTCCGCCACCCCCCGGCCTGGGACCGCGGGCGCGCCGCCTTCCGCTATGAGGGGCCCGGGCGCCGGCTGGTGCTGGGGCTGAAGCACGGCGACCGGCTGGACACGGTCCCGATGCTGGGCGCCTGGGCGCTGCGCGCCGGTCGCGATCTGGTCGACGATGCGCATCTGATCGCGCCGGTCCCGCTGCATTGGACGCGCCGGCTGAAGCGCCGCGCCAACCAGTCGGCCGAGCTCGCCCGCTGGCTCGCACGGGCCGCCGGCAAGCCCTCGGCCTTCGCGCCGCGCCTGCTGCTTCGGCCCAGGCGGACCGAGAGCCAGGACGGCAAGGACCGGGACGCGCGTGCCGCCAATCTCGACGGGGCGCTTTGCCTCGGGCCCGAGGCCGCGCGGCTGCCGGGCTCGCGCGTGCTGCTGGTCGATGACGTGCTGACCACGGGCGCGACGCTGAACGAGGCCGCGCGCCTCGCGCTTGCCGGCGGGGCGAGCGGGGTCGACGTCCTCGTGCTGGCTCTGGTGGTACGCGACGGCTCTGCCTATCTACTGCCGGCACCGGAAGCCGAGGACATGCGCGCGAATGCCGAAGCCGATTGAGATCTACACCACGCCGATCTGCCCCTATTGCATCAGGGCCAAGCGGCTGCTCGAGCAGAAGGGCGCCGCCTTCCGCGAGATCGACGTGATGGGCGACCACGAGGCGCGCGGCGAGATGGTCCGACGGGCGAACGGCCGGTACACGGTGCCGCAGATCTTCATCGGCGACACGCATGTCGGCGGGTCGGACGACCTCTACGCGCTCGAGCAGGCGGGCAAGCTCGACGCGCTCCTGGCAAGCTGATGGCGGCAAGCTGATGGCGGCAAGCTGATGGGGGCGGGCTGATGCGGGCGGCGCTGGTCCAGCTCTGCGCCTCGGACGACCCGGCGGCGAACCTGCCCGAGACCGAGCGGCTGGTGCGCGAGGCCGCGGCGGCGGGGGCAGGGCTGGTCCTGACGCCCGAGGTCACCAACATCGTCTCGACCAGCCGGGCGCGTCAGCGCGAGGTTCTCGCGCCGGAGGAAGAGGACCGGACGCTTGCGCGGCTGCGCGAGGTGGCGGTCGAGACGGGCACCTGGCTTTCGATCGGCTCGCTGGCGCTCCTGTCCGACGACCCTGACGGGCGCTTCGTCAACCGCCAGTTCCTCGTGTCGCCGCAGGGCGGGATCGCCGCCCGCTACGACAAGATCCACATGTTCGACGTCGAGCTCGGCGGCGAGGAGCGCTACCGCGAATCGGCCGGCTACCGGCCGGGCGAGCGCGCCGTCCTGGCCGACATGGATGGCGTTCGGCTGGGGCTGACCACCTGCTACGACATGCGCTTTCCGGCACTCTACCGGGCGCTGGCAGAGGCCGGGGCCGAGGTGCTGACGGTGCCTTCGGCCTTCACCGTGCCGACGGGCCGGGCGCATTGGGAGGTGCTGCTGCGCGCCCGCGCGATCGAGACCGGCTGCTTCGTGCTCGCCGCCGCGCAATGGGGCACGCATGCGGCCACGGCCGGCCGGCCGCGCGAGACCTACGGCCACTCTCTGGCCGTCGACCCGTGGGGCCGCGTGCTTGCCGATGCCGGCGAGGGCGTCGGCATTACGCTGGTCGATCTCGACCTGTCGCTGGTCGGCGATGCGCGAGGCAAGATCCCGGCCCTGGCCAATGCCCGGCAGTTCGCGGCGCCGGAGGCCGCAGCCAGCCCTGCGTCGCCGCGAGAGCTCCGCGCCTGAGGGTTGCGCCCGCTCGGACCGCGCGCTGGCGCGCGGCCCTCGGGAGCGCCCGGCGCGGTCAGCGTCTCAACCGAGAACGGCGCCGGGGTTCATGATGCCATGCGGGTCGAGCGCGGCCTTGATCGCGCGCATCGCCGCGATCTTCGCCGGGTCGCCGTACTTGACCAGGTCCGCCGTCTTCAGCCGACCGATGCCGTGCTCGGCGCTGATCGAGCCGTCGAGCTCGTGCACCAGGTCGTGGATCGTCTCGCGCACACGGGCCCTGATGTTGTCGTAATCGTGGTGGCGCCGGCCCTCGGGCGGGAAGACGTTGTAGTGCAGATTGCCGTCGCCCATGTGGCCGAAGCAGTTGATGCGCAGCGCTGGATCGACCGCCGCGACGCGCCCGTCCGCCTGGTCGAGAAAGTCGGCGATCCGGCCGATCGGCAGCGCGATGTCGTGGCTGGAGACCGAGCCGGTGCGCCGGTTGCCCTCTGGCAGGTGCTCGCGGATCGTCCACATCGCGGCCCGCTGCGCCTCGGAGGCGGCGACGACGCCGTCCGTCGCAAGCCCCTTCTCGAAGGCCTCGGCCATGGCCGCCTCGGCCCGGCCCTCCAGCTCCGAGCCGGCGGGTCCCGTGATCTCGGTCAGCACGCGCCAGGCGGGGTCGCCCGCCAGCGGGTCGGCAAAGTCGAGCCAGCTGCGCAGGAAGGCGATCCCCTGGTCCTTGATCAGCTCGAAGGCCGTGACGTTGTCGCCCAGCCGCTCCTGCAGATGGCGCAGCAGGCCGACCGCCTCGCTCGGGCCGGGCACCGCCAGCATGGCCGTGACGGTCGCGCCCGGGCGCGGGTAAAGCTTCAGCGCCGCCGCCGTGATCAGCCCGAGCGTGCCCTCGGCGCCGATCAGCAGGTGGCGCAGGTCATAGCCGGTGTTGTCCTTGCGCAGCGTCTTCAGGCCATGCAGCACCGAGCCGTCCGGCAGCACCGCCTCGATCCCGAGGCAGAGGTCGCGCGCATTGCCATAGCGCAGCACCTGCACGCCCCCGGCATTCGTCGCCAGGTTTCCGCCGATCCGGCACGAGCCCTGCGCCGCCAGCGACAGCGGGAAGAGCCGTCCCGCCTCGGCGGCGGCGGTCTGCAGGTCCTGCAGGATGACGCCAGCCTCGGCGATGATCGCGTTCTCCTCCGGCACGACGGCGCGGATGCGGCTCATGCGCTCGAGCGAGAGCACCACTGGCACCGGCCCGTCGGGCGAGACCTGGCCGCCGACCAGGCCCGTGCCGCCGCCCCAGGGCACGATGCCGATGCGCCGCTCGGCGCAGTGCCGGACGATGGCCGCCACGGCCTCGGTCGTGTCTGGCCGCAGCACCAGCGCGGCGCGCCCGCGGATCAGGTCGCGCGGCTCGACCAGATAGGCGCGCGCATCCTCGCCCTGGAGGACATGGCGCTCGCCGGCGATGCGGGCGAGCTCGGCGAGGCTGTCGGCAGAGGGGTCGGTGCGCGTGTCCATGAGGGCGACCATAGCCATCGCCGGGCCGCTGTCGAGCGTCGCGCGGAACCGTCCCGCCGTTGTGGCCGAACGCTCCCGTGGAAGGTTACGCAGCTGACCGCCGCTCAGCCGCGCGGCGCCGCGGCGCGGGCCAGCCGGTCGTTGATCGCCCTGCCCAGGCCGCGCTCGGGGATCGGCGCCACGGCGACCGTCTGGCCCGGCGCGGCAAGGGCGTCGAGTGCGCGCAGATGTGCAAAGAGGTTGGCGGCCGCCTCATGCAGGTCGCCCGCCGCCGAGAGGTTCAGGCCGGTCCCCTCGAACGTCTCTCCGCCCGGGTCCTGCCGCGGGCCGAATCCCAGCCAGAGCTCGCCGTGCCGCGGCGCCTCGGCGTGCAGGCGCAGCCGCGCCTTTGGCGCGTAATGGCTGGCGAGCTGGCCCGGCGCGCTGATGCCCGGGCCGGCGGCCGCGAGCCGCGCGCCCAGCGCCGCCTCGATCGCCTCGGCCGGCAGGCCGCCGGGGCGCAGAAGGGCCGGGGCATCGCCGGCGAGGCCGACGATGGTCGATTCGAGCCCGACCGGGCAGGGCCCGCCGTCGAGCACCGCGGCGATCCGGCCGCCGAGCCCCTCGAGCACGTGCTCGGCCGTGGTCGGGCTGACCCGGCCCGAGGGGTTGGCCGATGGCGCTGCGAGCGGGCGGCCGACGGCGCGCGAGCAGCGCCAGCGCGAGCGGGTGCGAGGGCACGCGTACCGCCAGCGTCGGCAGCCCGGCCGTGGCGAGCTCGGCGACGCCTGCGCCGGGCCGCATCGGCGCGACCAGCGTCAGCGGGCCGGGCCAGAAGGCCGCCGCCAGCCGGCGCAAGGCCTCCGGCAGCTCGACCAGCGCCTCGGCGGCCGCGGCGCGAGGCGACGTGCACGATCAGCGGGTTGAAGCGCGGTCGGCCCTTCGCCTCGAAGATCGCCGCGACGGCGCGCGCGCTCCGTGGCGTCGGCGCCGAGGCCGTAGACGGTCTCGGTCGGGAAAGCGACGAGCGCCCCTTCGCGCAGCAGCGCGGCCGCCCGCGCGATGCCCGCCTCGTCCGATGCCAGGCGTTCCGTCCCGCTCATCGCCTGCGCGATGCCTCCCGTGCTTCGTGCCCCGCATCCTTTGCGCTCGCCCGATGCTGCATTACGTTGACCGAGGCGCGGGGTGCAACCGCCCGCCAGGGAGGCCGCGATGAGCTACCGCGTTCCGGTCGAGGAGATGGCGTTCTGCGCCGAGAGGATCGTCGGGCCAGGGCCGGCTGGCGCAAACGGCCCTGTTCGCCGAGGCCACCGACGAGACCCGCGCCGCCATCCTCGAGGAGGCGGCCAAGATGGCCGAGGGCGCGCTGGCTCCCGTCAACCGCAGCGGCGACCTGCACCCGGCGCGGCTCGAGAACGGCGTCGTGCGCTGCTCGCCCGGCTTTGCCGAGGCCTATCGCGCCATCGCCGAGGGCGGCTGGGTCGGCATCTCGGCGCCGGCCGAGCATGGCGGCATGGGGCTGCCGGTCAGCTTCGCCACCCTGACTCAACGAGATGATGGCCTCGGCCTGCCTGTCGCTCAGCCTCAACCCGTTGATGACGCAGGGCCAGATCGAGGCGCTCGCGCACCATGCCTCGGACGAGATCAAGGCGCTCTATCTGCCCAAGCTCATCTCCGGCGACTGGACCGGCACGATGAACCTGACCGAGCCGCAGGCGGGCTGGATGTCGGCGCGCTGACGACGCGGGCCGAGCCGGCGGGCGACGGCACCTATCGGATCACCGGGCAGAAGATCTACATCTCCTGGGGCGACCACGACCTGGCCGAGAACATCTGCCACCTGGTGCTGGCCCGCCTGCCGGATGGCCCGCCCGGAACCAAGGGCATCAGCCTCTTCGCTCGTGCCGAAATGCCTGCCCGACGAGGCCGGCGAGCCGGGCGTCGCCAACCGGCTGCGGCCGATCGGCCTCGAGCACAAGATGGGGCTGCATGGCTCGCCCACCTGCGTCATGGAGTATGATGGCGCGACCGGCTGGCTGGTCGGCCAGCCGCATGGCGGCATGGCGGCGATGTTCACCATGATGAACAACGCGCGCCTCGGCGTCGGCGTCGAGGGGCTTGGGCGTCGCCGAGGCGGCGACGCAGAAGGCGATCGCCTACGCGCTGGACCGCAAGCAGGGCAGACGCCGGACGGCTCGGCCTCGATCGTCGGTCATGCCGATGTGCGCCGGATGCTGATGACGATGCGCACGCTGACGCGCGTCGGCGCGTGCCATCTGCTACGATTGCGCGTTTTCGCTCGACATGGCCCGGGCCGACAACGACGACCCCGACGGGCACTGGGCGGCGCGCGGCGCGTTCCTGACGCCGATCGCCAAGGCCTTCGGGACCGATACCGGGCATCGAGGTGGCGGGCCTCGGCGTCCAGGTGCATGGCGGCATGGGCTTCATCGAGGAGACGGGCGCCGCCCAGTACCTGCGCGACGTGCGCGTCACCGCGATCTACGAGGGCACCAACGGCATTCAGGCCATGGACCTGGTCGGCCGCAAGCTCGCTGATGGCGGAGCGGCGGCGATGCGGCTGATCGCCGAGATCGAAGAGACTGCCGGCCGCTTGGCGGACGCCGCCGTGGCCCTGCGCGACCTGGCGCCGGCGCGTGCGTGATGCCGCCGGCCATGTGCGGCGCGCGACCGAGTGGATGCTGGCGGCGCTCCGACATGAACGACCGCTTCGCCGGAGCGACGCCCTATCTGCGGCTCTGGGCGCACGCGCTCGGCGCGCATTATCTCGGCCAGGGGCGCGCTGGCCGACCCGCCGGGCACGCGCCTCGCGCTCGCCCCCTTCCACGTCAACCAGATCCTGCCGCAATGCGGCGCGCTGGCAGTCGCCGCGACGCAAGGCGCGGCGCCGCTCTACGACCGTCGACGCCGAGACCCTGAGCGCATGATGGCGTGCCGAAAGGCCGACATGGTCGCCAGGCGCGACCTGCCCCCTCCCCCCTCGTTGGGGAGGGATGGGGACGGGGCAGCGCTGCGCCGCGGCCGACAGAGCCGATGATGGACGGGACCGACGCGCCCGCCCTGCGCTTTCCGTGGGAAAGCCCGCCAGCCCCCGGCCAGGCGATCGAGGTCGCCGACGGCATCCTCTGGCTGCGCCTGCCGCTGCCGACAAAGCTCGACCACGTCAACGTCTATGCGCTCGACGAGGGCGACCACTGGACGATCGTCGACACCGGCATGGACCTCGCCTCGAGCCGCGAGGCCTGGGACGCGCTGCTTCCGGGCCGCTGGCGGGCAAGCCGGTCGGCCGGGTCGTGCTGACGCACCACCACCCCGACCATGTCGGCCTGCTTGGCTGGTTCGCGGCGCCGCGGGGCCGAGGTCTGGGCGACGCGGCTCGGCTGGACGCTGGCGCGCATGCTGCAGCTCGATCACCAGGAGGTGCCGCCGCCCGAGCAGATCGCCTTCCGCCGCCGCGCCGGCATGCCGGCAGAGCTGCTGGAGAAGTTTGCCGCGCGAGCGGCCCTTCAACTTCTCGACCGTGCACGGCGCCGATCCCGCTCGGCTACCGGGCGATCAGCGACGGCGCGGTGCTGCGCCTCGGCGGGCGCGACTGGACGCGTGCATTTCGGCCATGGCCACGCGCCCGACCACGCGACGCTCTGGACCGAGGACGAGCCAGGCGGCCTGGTGCTGGCCGGCGACCAGATCATCCCGGGCATCTCGTCCAATATCGGCGTCTATCCCTCCGAGCCCGAGGCCGACCCGCTCGCCGAGTGGCTCGAGAGCTGCGCGCGGCTGCGCCGGCTGGCCGAGGGCCGCGACCCGCTGGTGCTGCCCGGCCACAAGCTGCCCTTCCGCGGCGCCGCCTTCCGGCTGACGCAGCTGATCGAGAACCACGAGGGCGCGCTCGACCGCATCCTGGCCAGGCTGCGCCAGGGCCGCGCACAGGCGGCCGAGCTCTTCGAGCCGATCTTCAAGCGCGAGATCGGCGGCAGCCAGTACGGCCTGGCGCTGGCCGAGGCGGTCGCGCACATGAATCACCTGCTATAGCGCCGGCCGCGTCACGCGCGAGCTGCGCGACGGCGCCTGGCTCTATTCGCCGGCGGAATGAACGGCTTCAGCCGGCGTGAGCCGGCCCGGGCGCAGCACGGAACGTAAGGAGGAGCCATGGCGGGCCGCTTGCAGGGACGCAGCGTCTTTTTGTCGGGCGGCAGCCGCGGCATCGGGCTGGCGATCGCCAAGGCCTGCGCGGCCGAGGGGGCGAACGTCGCCATCGCGGCCAAGACGGCCGAGCCGCACCCCAAGCTGCCGGGCACGATCCACACCGCGGCGGCGGAGGTCGAGGCGGCCGGCGGGCGCGCCCTGCCGCTCGTCTGCGACATCCGCGACGAGGACGCGGTCGCGCGCGCCGTCGACCAGGCCGCGGCCGCGTTCGGCGGCATCGACATCGTCGTCAACAACGCCTCGGCGATCCAGCTGACGGGGACCGAGGGCACGGATCTCAAGCGCTATGACCTGATGCAGGGCATCAATGCCCGCGGCACCTTCGTGGTGACCAAGACCTGCCTGCCGCATCTGCTTCGGTCCGAGCATGCGCGCGTGCTGACGCTGTCGCCGCCGCTCGACTTCGCGCCGCAATGGTTCCGCGCACACGTCGCCTACAGCCTGGCCAAGTTCTCGATGAGCATCCTGTCGATCGGCTGGGCGGCCGAGTTCCAGGGGCGGATCGGCGTCAACTGCCTGTGGCCGCGGACGACGATCGACACGGCGGCGGTGCGCAACCTGCTGGGCGGCGAGGCGATGGCCGCGCGCTCGCGCAAGCCCGAGATCATGGCCGACGCGGCCATCGTGGTCCTGGCCAAGCCCGTGAGCTTCTCGGGCTGGTGCTGCCTCGACGACCTCGTGCTGGCCGCCGAGGGCGTCACCGATTTCGGCCGCTACGCGGTCACGCCCGGGGGCGAGCTCCAGCCGGACTTCTTCGTGCCCCGCACCGCCCCGCCGCCGCATGCGGCGATGGGCCAGATCGGCTGGCGGGCGCCGCTGCTCTGATTGCCCGCGCCAGCCCGAGCCGTCAGCCCAGGATGGCCGGCAGGCGCAGCTCGTGCTCGCGCGCGCAGTCGATTGCCTCGTCATAGCCGGCGTCGGCGTGGCGCATGACGCCGGTGGCGGGATCGTTCCACAGCACGCGCTCGATGCGCCGCGCCGCCTCGGGGGTGCCGTCGCAGCAGATCACCATGCCGGCGTGCTGGCTGAACCCCATGCCGACCCCGCCGCCATGGTGCATCGACACCCAGGTCGCGCCCGAGGCGCAGTTCAGCAGCGCGTTCAGGAGCGGCCAGTCCGAAACGGCATCCGAGCCGTCCTTCATCGCCTCGGTCTCGCGGTTCGGCGACGCGACCGAGCCCGAATTCGAGGTGGTCGCGGCCGATCACCACGGGCGCCTTCAGCTCGCCGCGCGCCACCATCTCGTTGAAGGCGAGCCCCGCCTTGTGCCGCTCGCCGAGCCCGATCCAGCAGATGCGCGCCGGTAGTCCCTGGAAGGCGATGCGCTCGCGCGCCATGTCGAGCCACTGGTGGAGGTGGGCGTTCTCGGGGAACAGCTCCTTCATCTTGGCGTCGGTGGCGTAGATGTCCTCCGGGTCGCCGCTCAACGCGCACCAGCGGAACGGGCCGACGCCGCGGCAGAACAGCGGCCGGATATAGGCCGGCACGAAGCCTGGAAAGGCGAAGGCGTTCTCCAGCCCCTCCTCCTTGGCGACCTGGCGGATGTTGTTGCCATAGTCGAGCACCGGCACGCCCTGGTTCCAGAAGCCGACCATCGCCTCGACATGCGCGCGCATGGAGGCCCGCGCCGCCGTCTCGACCGCCACAGGGTCGCTCTCGCGCTTGGCCCGCCATTCGGCGAGGCTCCAGCCGATCGGCAGGTAGCCGTTCAGGGGATCGTGCGCGCTGGTCTGGTCGGTCAGCAGATGTCGGGCTTTATCCCGCGCCGCAGCAGCTCGGGCACGACCTCGCCGGCATTGCCGAGCAGGCCGACGGACTTCGCCTCGCCCGCCGCTGTCCAGCGGCGGATCATCTCGAGCGCCTCGTCGATGCTGTCGGCACGCTCGTCGAGATAGCGCGTGCGCCGGCGGAACTCGATCTTCTCCGGGTCGCATTCGATCGCCAGGCAGCAGGCGCCGGCGAAGACCGCGGCCAGCGGCTGCGCCCCGCCCATGCCGCCGAGGCCCGCCGTCAGCAGCCAGCGTCCCTTGAGATCGCCGCCATAATGCTGCCGGCCCGCTTCGGCGAAGGTCTCGTAGGTGCCCTGAACGATCCCCTGCGTGCCGATATAGATCCACGACCCCGCCGTCATCTGGCCGTACATCATCAGGCCCAGCCGATCGAGCTTGTGGAAATGCTCCCAGCTCGCCCAGTGCGGCACCAGGTTCGAGTTGGCGATCAGCACCCGCGGCGCGTCCGGGTGAGTGCGAAAGACGCCGACCGGCTTGCCCGACTGCACCAGCAGCGTCTCGTCGTCGCCCAGCGTGCGCAGCGTCTCGGCGATCAGGTCGAAATCCTTCCAGGTCCGCGCCGCCCGGCCGATGCCGCCATAGACGACCAGCTCGTGCGGCGCCTCGGCGACCTCCGGATCGAGATTGTTCATCATCATCCGCAAGGGCGCCTCGGTCGCCCAGGACCGGCAGCTCAGCTCGGGCCCCCTCGGCGCGCGCACCTCGCGCGTGTTGTGGCGCGGGTTGTTCATTGCGTCTCTCCTTCCCCTGCGTGGAGCTCGCGCAACCTGGCCGGCGCGACATTCGCCCAGGCCATGCGCAGCGCCGGCGCGACGTCCGCCGCATCGGCCCGCGCCAGCGCCACCACCGTCCAGCCCTGCGCGCCCCAGGCGCCGTTCGCCGGGCTCATCACCTCGGGCAGCGCCGCCATCAGCACCCCCTGCTGCTCGGCCGTCAGCTTGAGCGAGCCTGCCGTCCCGCCCGCCCTCAGTCCCGCGAACACCTTGCCGCGGAGCCGGAAATCGGGATGCCCGCCATGCGCGCCTTCCACCGCTTCCGGCAGGCAAAGCGCCGCCTCGCGGAACTCGTCGGCCGTCATGACACGGCCGGCACCAGCTCGCGGCCCGCGGCGTCGACCAGCGCGCCGGACCGCACCAGCCCCGCGGCCGCCTCGATGTCGGTCGCGACATAGCGGTCCTCGACCAGCGGCGGCACGGCCGCGCGGATCGTCCCGATGACCGCCTGCAGCCTGGGCGAGGTCGCCAGCGGCCCGCGCATCTCCACCCCCTGGGCCGCCGCCAGCGCCTCGATGGCGACGATGCGCTGAAGGTTCGCCGTCATCTCCAGCAGCCGGCGGGCGGCGTGGCAGGACATCGAGACATGGTCCTCCTGGCTCGCGCTCGTCGGCGTCGAGTTCGACCGAGCGGGGGTTGGCCAGCGCCTTGTTCTCGCTCATCAGCGCGGCCGAGGTCACCTCGGCGATCATCAGCCCCGAGTTCAGCCCGGGCCTGGGCGTCAGGAAGGCGGGCAGGCCGAAGCTGAGGGTCGGGTCGACCAGAAGCGCGATCCGCCGCTGGGCGATCGAGCCGATCTCGGCCACTGCCAGCGCGATCTGGTCGGCGGCCAGCGCGACCGGCTCGCCATGGAAGTTGCCGCCCGAGACGATATCGTCGCCGATGACGAGGGGGTTGTCGGTGACCGCGTTCGCCTCGATGGCGAGCGTCCGCGCCGCCTGGCGCAGCAGGTCGAGGCACGCCCCCATCACCTGCGGCTGGCAGCGGATGCAGTACGGGTCCTGCACCCGCTCGTCGCCCTCGCGATGCGCCTCGCGGATCTCCGAGCCGTCGAGCAGCGCCTGCAGGCAGGCCGCCGCCTCGATCTGGCCGGGATGGCCGCGCAACGCGTGGATCTCCGGCCGGAACGGCACCGGCGATCCCATCGCGGCATCCGTCGCCAGCGCCCCCGTCACCAGCGCCGACTCGGCCGCCGTCCAGGCTGCAAAAAGCCCGGCCAGCGCCAGCGCCGTCGAGACCTGCGTGCCGTTGATCATCGCCAGCCCCTCCTTGGGGCCGAGCGCCACTGGTCCGAGGCCGGTGACGCGCAACGCGTCAGCGCCGGGCATGCGCTGCTCCTCGACCATCGCCTCGCCCGCGCCGATCATCACCGCGGTCATGTGCGCGAGCGGCGCGAGGTCGCCGCTGGCACCGACCGAGCCCTGGCCGGGGATCACGGGCAGCACGCCGCGGGCCAGCATCGCCTCGAGCAGTGCCAGCGTCGGCGGCCGGACCCCCGAGGCGCCCCGCCCCAGCGAGCCCAGCTTCAGCGCCATCGTCAGCCGGACGATCTCGGGCGGCAGCGGCGCCCCCACGCCCGCCGAGTGGCTGAGGATCAGGTTGCGCTGCAGCGCCTCGACGTCGCCGGGCGCGATCCGCACATGCGCGAGCTTGCCGAAGCCGGTGTTGACGCCGTAGACGGGCGCCGCGCCCGCCGCCGCGCGGGCCACCTGGTCGGCGCTCGCCGCCACCGCCGCGCGGCAGCCCGGGTCGAGCGCGGCCGGCGCGCCGCCCAGGACCGCGCGCCAGTCGGCCAGCGTCACGGCGCCGGGGCTGAGCGTGACAGTCATCCCTCGCCCCCGAAGATCCGCCGATGCAGCGGGTTGAAGCCGATCCGATAGGCCAGTTCCGCCGGGTGCTCGACGTCCCAGACCGCCAGGTCCGCGCGCCGCCCCGGCGCGATGGTTCCGGCATCGTCGAGGCCCAGCGCGCGCGCCGCCACTCGCGTCGCGCCCGCCAGCGCCTCCTCGGGGGTCAGCCGGAACAGCGTGCACGCCATGTTGATCGCCAGCAGGATCGAGAACATCGGCGACGAGCCCGGGTTGCCGTCGGTCGCCACCGCGATCTGCACGCCGGCCGCGCGCAGGCCCTGCACGGGCGGCAGCTGCGCCTCGCGCAGCGTGTAGAAGGCGCCCGGCAGCAGCACCGCGACCGTGCCGGCCCGTGCCATTGCCGCCACGCCCGCCCCGTCCAGATATTCGAGATGGTCGGCCGAGAGCCCGCCCCGCGCCGCGACCAGCGCCGCCCCGCCGAGGTTCGAGAGCTGCTCGGCGTGCAGCTTCACCGGCAGGCCGAGAGCCGCCGCGCGGTCGAAGACCCGCGCGATCTGCGCCGGGCTGAAGGCGATGCCCTCGCAGAAGCCGTCGACGGCATCGACCAGCCCCTCCTCGGCCGCCGCGTCCAGCGTCGGCAGGCAGACCTCGTCGATATAGGCATCCGCCCGGCCGGCGAACTCGGGCGGCACGGCATGGGCGCCGAGAAACGTCGTGGCCACGCGCACGGGCCGCTCGCGCCCCAGCCGCCGCGCCGCGCGCAGGCAGCGCAGCTCGGTCTCGCGGTCGAGCCCATAGCCGGACTTGATCTCGACCGTCGCCACCCCCTCGGCGATCAGCGCGTCGAGCCGCGGCAGCGCCGCCGCCACGAGCGCGTCCTCGGACGCCCCGCGCGTCGCGCGGACGGTCGAGACGATACCGCCGCCGGCCCGCGCCACCTCCTCGTAGCTGGCGCCCTCCAGGCGCATCTCGAACTCGCGCGCCCGGTCGCCGCCGAAGACCAGGTGCGTGTGGCAGTCGATCGGCGCGGGCGTGACCAGCCGGCCGCCCAGGTCCTCCTCCGCCCCGCCGCGCACGCCAGCGCGCGGCCCGACACCCGCCACCCGCCCGTCGCGGACCGAGACCGCGCCGTCCTCGATCAACCCATAGGGCGCGCCGCCCTCGGCCATCGTCGCGACCCGGCAGTTGACGAACAGGCGATCCATGGCGCCCAGTTGACCCAAGGGCCCGTCCGACCGCAAACGGAATCGGACGGGGGAAGCCGGGAGAGCACATGACCCACGCCCAGCGCCAGCGCCGCAGGCCGGTGACGCCCTCCTTCGAGCGCTCCCGCGGTAGGCGCGCCCCATGACCCGCATCCACGCCGAGCGCGCCCTCCTGCCCGAAGGCTGGGCCACCGACGTCGCCGTCATCGTCGAGGATGGCCGCATCGTCGCCGTCACCCCCGGGGCCGTCCCCGGCCAGAATGCCACCGGCGCCTCCGTCCTGCTGCCCGCACCGGGCAACCTGCACAGCCACGCCTTCCAGCGCGCCATGGCCGGCATGACCGAGGCGCCGCGGGCCCGGGCGGCCGCGACAGCTTCTGGACCTGGCGCACGCTGATGTACCGCTTCCTCGACCGGCTCGGCCCCGAGGACGTCGAGGCGATCGCCGCCCTCGTCTATGTCGAGATGCTGGAAGCAGGCTTCGCCGCCGTCGCCGAGTTCCACTACCTGCACCACGACGTCGGCGGCGCGCCCTATGCTGACCCTGCCGAGCTCTCGACGCGCATTGCCGCGGCCGCCGCCGAGACCGGCATCGGCCTGACGCTGCTGCCCGTCCTCTACTGCCAGGGCGGCACCGACGGGCGCGAGCTGCAGGGCGGCCAGCGCCGCTTCGGAACCGACCTGCCCGGCTATCTCCGCCTGCTCGAGGGTGCCGAGCGGGCCGCCCTCGCCGCCGGCCCCGACGCCCGCACCGGCGTCGCCCCGCACAGCTTGCGCGCCGTCCCGGTCGAGGCGCTGACCGAGGCCACCGGGCTCCGCCCCGACGCCCCGATCCACATGCACATCGCCGAGCAGGAGGCCGAGGTCTCTGAGGTCCTGGCCACCCACGGCGCGACGCCCATGCGCTGGCTGCTCGAGATCCAGGACGTGACCTCGCGCTGGTGCCTGATCCACTGCACGCACATGACGCCCGACGAGACCGCGGGCCTCGCCCGCTCGGGCGCGGTCGCCGGGCTCTGCCCGATCACCGAGTCGAATCTCGGCGACGGCATCTTCGACGGCGCCCGCTACCTCGCCGAGGGCGGCCGCTTCGGCATCGGCTCGGACTCGAATGTGCGCATCGCCCTCTCGGACGAACTGCGCACGCTCGAATACTCCCAGCGCCTGCGCGACCAGGCGCGCGCCGTCCTTGCCGGCGCCGGCCGCTCGACCGGCCGCACCCTCTTCGAGGGCGCGACCGCGGGTGGCGCTCAGGCGCTCGGCCGCGAGGCGGGCGCGATCCGGACGGGCGCCTGGGCGGACCTCGTCGCCATCGACGGCCAGGCGCTCGCCATCGCCGGGCTCGATGGCGACGCGCTGCTCGACGGCTGGATCTTCGCCGGCGACGATCGCCTCGTCAGCGATGTCTGGAGCGCTGGCCGGCACGTCGTCCGCGAAGGCCGGCACATCGGCCGAGACGGGGTCGAGGCACGCTACCGCGACTGCATCGCCAGGCTGCGCGACGCGCTCTGATGCGGCTTGCGGGAGAAGCCTTCCGCTTGGTCACCCGAACGGTCAGCGGCCAAAGGTTTCGTTTTAATTCGGTTTGATGAACGGCTTGGAAGTAGTCCTTGGCTTTCAGACACTTACTCGAGCGGGCAGGCGTGATCAGGCTGTGAGAGCAGTGCCCAAAAGGCCTGAACTCGTGATGCCCCAGCTTGACCTGGGGCATCGCTCGAGGCGGGCGATGACGACGGGTCCGGGTCATGGGGCGCCGGTCTGAATCGGCTCAGGACGGCTACCCGATCATCCGGAGTCCGCATGAGCGCGCCGCCACCAGCGCCTCACGGCCACTCCCGCGGCGCGGCGTTTTCGTTCAGCCAGGCCTCGGCCGCCTCGGCCCGGCCCAGATCGAAGGCCTTGACCTCCAGCCCCGGGATCAGCGCGCCCTCGATCTCGGCAGCGGTTCGCAGCCAGGCCGTGTCGGTCAGCACGGCACAGCGGTCGAACCGCCCGACCAGCGCGAACAGCTTCGGCAGCCGCTCGAATTCGACGGCGAAGGCGCCGAACGTGGGCATGGCGAAATCGGTGATCCGATAGAGCATCCGCCCATGCTTCATGCCCTCCAGACTCGGCGATCAGCCGGTCCAGCCCGGCCCGCATTGCGTCGGCGTCGAGCGCTCCGCTCAGCGTCACATCGAGCCGGTCCGGCGCCGGCTTCGCAACCGTCAGCATGAGGTCCTCCTTTACCGACCTTGTCCGGTGCCATCGCACCGATCCTCGCCTGCACGCATGTGCGGCGGCAAGCCCGCCTCACCCGAGCGCGTCGCTCCGGACGATCTCGACGCCCACGCCGCGCATCTCGTTCAGCATCCGCAGCAGCGACCCCTCCAGATCGATCGCCCGGCAGGCATCCTCGACGACGCGCACGCGAAAGCCGAGATTCGTCGCATCGAGGGCCGAATAAGCGACGCAGAAATCGGTCGCGAGCCCGGCCAGCGTCACCGTCCCGACGCCGCGCTCGCGCAGGTACCCGGCCAGGCCCGTCATCGTCCGCCGGTCGTTCTCGAAGAAAGCCGAGTAGCTGTCGATGTGATGGCGAAACCCCTTGCGCAGGATCAGCTGCGCCTGGCTCGTGTCGAGCCCGGGGTGGAACTCGGCCCCCCACGTCCCCTGCACGCAGTGGTCGGGCCACAGCACCTGCGTGCCGTAATGCAGCTCGATCGTGCCGAAAGGCTCCGCCCCGTGATGCGAGGCGAACGAGCGATGCTCGTCCGGATGCCAGTCCTGCGTCAGCACCACGGTTTCGAACCGCCCCTGCAGGCGGTTGATCACCGGGACGACGGCGTCGCCCTCCGGCACGGCCAGAGCGCCGCCCGGGCAGAAATCGTTCTGCACGTCGACGGCGATCAGGGCATCGGCCGTCATCCGAGCTTGCCCAGGAGGCGCACCAGCGTCGCCCGCTCGGCCGCGCTCAGCGGCGCCAGCGTCTCGGCGGTGATCGCCGCCGCGCGGCGGGCGAGGTCGGCGAACCGCCGCGCCCCCTCGTCGGTCAGCCTGACCAGGACCCGGCGGCGGTCCGCGCCGCAGGGCGCCGTCGCCACGAGGCCGCGCGCCTCCAGCCGGTCGGTCACGCCCTTGATCGTCGCCGCGTCCATCGCCGTCGCCCGGCCCAGCTCGGCCTGGCTGACGGGGCCCATCTCGAAGGCCTTGGCGATCGCGGCGAACTGCGTGGGCGTCAGCTCGGGGACCACGCGCGCGAAGACCGCCAGGTGGCGCTGCTGCGCCCGGCGCAGCAGAAAGCCCACCTGATCGTCGAGGCGGTACGCGCCGACGTCACTCCCGACGCTGTGCGAGCTCTGCAGCTTCTCGGCGACGTTCGTCATCGGCCCCGCCCCATGCCGGAATGGCCCGCCGCGACCGAAGCGCGGAGAAACCGTTTGATGGCCCGGCCTCGGCCATGGTAATCCTTGGCATACAAACGATTTCGGTGGTGCCGGTCAAGACCGGAGGCGCCGGCCGGGGCAGGATGGCATACGCGCGACCGACGGGGCTCGACGAGGCGCTGCGGCTGATGGCCGCCCAACGCGTGGACCGTGCTGGCCGGCGGCACCGACCTCTACCCGGCGACGACGGCGCAGCAGCTTTCGGGCGACGTGATCGACATCGGCGGGCTCGACCCGCTGCGCGGCATCGCCGAGACGCCGACGCACTGGCGGATCGGCGGCCGGACCACCTGGACGGACGTGCTGAACGTCTCCCTGCCGCCCGCCTTCGACGCGCTGAAGGTCGCGGCGCGCGAGGTCGGCTCGGTGCAGATCCAGAACGCGGGCACGGTCGCCGGCAACCTGTGCAACGCCTCGCCCGCCGCCGACGGCGTGCCGGCGCTGTTGGTCATCGACGCGATCGTGGAGCTCGCCTCCGCCACGGGCCGGCGCACCGTCGCCCTGCACGAGTTCCTGACCGGGCCGCGCCGGACCGCCCGCCGGGCGGACGAGCTCGTCACGGCCGTGCTGGTGCCGAAAGTCGCCGCCGCGGGACGCTCCGCCTTCGTGAAGCTGGGCGCGCGCAAGCATCTCGTGATCTCGATCGCGATGGTGGCCGTCCGGCTGGCCGTTCAGGACGGGCGCATCGCGCAAGCCGCCATTGCGGCCGGCGCCTGCTCGGCCGTGGCCCAGAGGGTCGGCAAGGTCGAGCTGGCGCTGGTCGGTCGCCCCGCGGACGGTCGCCTCCCCGAGGCCGTGCAGGACGAAGCGGTGGCCGCCCACCTCGCCCCGATCGACGACGTGCGCGGCTCGGCCGCCTACCGCTCGCGCGCCGCCGCCGAGCTGATCCGTCGGGCCGTGGCGCAGCTGGTCGCATGATGTCCCGCGCCGGCACCACCGCCCCGGTCGGCCGCGGTGCCACCCCGCCCGCCTTCCCCACTGCCCCCGGCTGCTCCACCGCTTCCCAACCGGCGGTCATGCCCGCATGAGCTTCGATGCGCCCGGCCCCCGGCTGACCGTGAACGGCACGCCGGCGCGGCTGCGCGTCGATCCGACCCGGCGCCTGTCGGACGTGCTGCGCGAGGTGCTTGGCCTTTCCGGCACCAAGGTCGGCTGCGACGCGGGCGATTGCGGCGCCTGCACGGTGCTGCTCGACGGCGCCGCCCGTCTGCGCCTGCCTGACGCCCGCCGCCGCTGCGATCGGCCGCGAGGTCACGACGGTCGAGGGCCTGGCGCCGGACGGTCTCGATGGCCTGCAGCGCGCCTTCCTGCGGCACGGCGCGGCGCAATGCGGCATCTGCACGCCCGGCATGCTGATGGCCGCGACCGCGCTCCTCGCCCGCACCGCGCGCCCGACGCGGGCCGAGGCCGAGGTCGCGCTCGGCGGCGTGCTCTGCCGCTGCACCGGCTATGCCAAGATCCTCGACGCCGTCTGCGATGCCTGGCGCGACCTGCCCCCGGCCGCCGAGATCCCGCCGGGCCGGGCCGTCGGCGCCTCGCCCGAGCGCCTCGACGGGCCGCCCAAGGTCCGCGGCACCGACCGCTTCGGCGCCGACCTCTGGCCCGATCCCGGGTTCGGGCCCTGGCTCGCCGTCCGCGCCGTCCGCTCGCCGCACCACCACGCCCGCTTCGCCTTCGGCGACCTCGCCGCCTGGGCGCGCACGCACGGCGCCCTGGTCTTCACGGCGGCAGACATCCCCGGCCGCAACCGCTTCGGCGTCATCCCGGCCTTCGCCGACCAGCCGGCGCTGGCCGAAGGCTGCGCTCGCTTCCGCGGCGAGGCCGTCGCACTGATCGCGGGCGAGCCCGACCGCCTCGCCGCCCTCGACCTCGCCGCCTTCCCAGTCGACTGGCAGCCGCTGCCCGCGCTCCTCGACCCGGCCGAGGCAGAGGCGCCGGGCGCGCCCCTCGTGCACCGCGACCGGCCGGGCAACCTGCTGACGGGCGGCCTCGTGCGCCGGGGCGACGCCGCGCGGGCCCTCGCCGAGGCCCGCCACACCGCGGCGGCCGAGTTCGCAACCGCCCATGTCGAGCACGCCTATATCGAGCCCGAGGCGGGCAGCGCCTGGCTGGACGGCGACACCCTCGTCATCCACGCCTGCACGCAGTCGCCGGGCATGGACCGCGCCGACACGGCCGCCCTGCTCGGCCTTCCGCCCGAGCGCGTGCGCATCCTGCCCGCAGCGACGGGCGGCGGCTTCGGCGCCAAGCTCGACCTCTCGCTCCAGCCGCTGATCGGCCTCGTCGCCCTGCGCACGGGCCGCCCGGCGCGCATGGTCTACACGCGCGCCGAGTTGATGCAGTCGACGACCAAGCGCCACCCCGCCCGGATGCGCGCCCGCGCCGGCTGCGACGCGCAGGGCCGGCTCGCCGCGCTCGAGTTCACCGCCACCTTCGATACCGGCGCCTACGCCTCGTGGGGACCGACCGTCGCCAACCGCGTCCCCGTGCACGCCTCTGGCCCCTACCGCGTCCCGCAGTACCGGGCCGAGGCGCGCGCCATCCATACGCACGGGCCGGTCTGCGGCGCGTTCCGCGGCTTCGGCGTGCCGCAGGCCGCGCTCCTCACCGAGTCGCTCATGGACGATCTGGCCGAGGCCGCCGGCCTCGACCGGCTCGAGTTCCGCCTCGTGAACGCGCTGCGTGACGGCGACGTCACCGCCACCGGCCAGCGCCTCGCCGCGGTCGGCCTCGCCGACTGCCTCGAGGCGCTGCGCCCGCACTGGGACGCGGCGCTTGCCCGGCAGCGCTCCGCGGGGGCCGCCCATCGGGGGGTCGGCATCGCCTGCTGCTGGTATGGCTGCGGCAACACCGCGCTGCCGAATCCCTCGACAATCCGCGCCGGCATCACGCCCGAGGGCGAGGTCGTCCTCCACCAGGGCGCGCAGGACATGGGACAGGGCGCCAACACCGTCATCGCCCAGATCTTCGCCGACGCCGCCCGCCTGCCGCTGGCCGCGATCCGCCTCGTCGGGCCCGACACCGGCCGCACGCCCGACGCCGGCAAATCCTCGGCCTCGCGCCAGACCTATGTCTCGGGCAAGGCGGCCTGGCGCGCCGGCCAGGCGCTGAGGGCCGCCGTCCTGCGCCATGCCAATGCCGGCGAGGACGCCTGCATCCTGCCCGGCCCCCGCCGGCTGACGGTCGGCCCCGCGGCAGCATCGACCTCGCCGGCCTCGCCGCCCGACGCCGCGGGCTACGTCTTCGCCGCCGAGGAAAGCTACGACCCGCCGACGACGCCCCTCGACGCTGATGGCCAGGGCATCCCCTATGCCGTCTATGGCTGGGGCGCGCAGATGGCCGAGCTCGAGGTCGACCCCGCGCTCGGCACGGTCACGCTGCTGAAGATCACCGCCGCCCACGATGTCGGCCGCTGCATCAACCCGGTCCTCGCCACCGGCCAGATCGAGGGCGGAATCGCGCAGGGCATCGGCATGGCGCTGATGGAGGAATACCTCCCCGGCCGCAGCGAGAACCTGCACGACTACCTGATCCCGACCACCGGCGACGTCCCGCCGATCGAGACCATCCTGATCGAGAAGCCCGACCCCGAGGGCCCTTTCGGCGCGCAGCGGCCTGGGCGAGCACGCGCTGATCCCCACCGCCCCCGCCATCCTCTCGGCCATCCGCCACGCCACCGGCGCCCGGATCACCCGCCTTCCCGCCCTGCCGCACCGCATCGTCGAGGCGATCGAGGCGGCGCGCCGCCCGGCCGGGCCGCAGCGCCCCACTGCCGCTGAGGCCCCGGGCCGCGGCCAGGCGCGACAGGCCCCCTCCCCCCTCGAGGGGGAGGGATGGGGAGGGGGCGGCCCGGGAGCCACCGACCGGGCGCGCGCCGCCGCGCAGGACGGCGCCGAATGACGGCGAACCCTTCGCCTCGGAGCAGGGCCCTGGCTCGCGCCCGAATTCCACGGGCAGACCGAGCCCAGATGCGATTGCCCAGAGCCGCCTGCCGGCCGGAGGCGCGGCGCCATGGCTGAGACGCCGCAGCTCGCCCGCGTGCGTGACGCGTTCTCGGCCCAGGCCGCCCGTTTCGACGCCTACGCGCCGCAGGCGGATCCCGAGACCGCCGAGCGCTTCGCCCGTGCCCTCGGCCCCTGCGCCACAGGACGCATCCTCGACGTCGCCTGCGGCACCGGCGCCGTGACGGCGGCCGTCGCGGCCACTGCCGCCGAGGTCACCGGGCTCGACGCGACCGAGGCCATGCTCGCCCGCGCCCGAGCCCGCGCGGGCGGGCTGCCGAACGTCACCTTCCGGACCGGCGAGGCCGAAGCGCTGCCCTTCGCCGATGCCAGCTTCGATGCCGTGGTCACCCGCCTCTCGCTCCACCACATGGCCACCCCGGCCAAGGCAGCTGTCCGAAATGGCCCGCGTGCTCCGCCCCGGCGGCCGCGCCGTCATCGTCGACGTCGTCGCTGCCGGACGATCCGGAGGCAGCGGCGCTGCAGAACGCCATCGAGACGCTGCGCGACCCGTCGCACACCCGGCATGCTGCCGGCCGCCGAACTCGACGGGCTGGCGACGCGCCGCGGCCTGCGGATCGTCGCCACCGAGAGCTGGGAGAAGACCCGCCAGGCCGAGGAGTGGCTCGGCATCACCGCCGAGCTCGCCGCGCCCGCCCCGCTCGCGACCGTGCTCCGCGCGCTGGCCGCGGCGGGTGTCGGCGCCGGCATGGACCTCGCCCTCCGAGCGGGGCGCGTCACCTTCGTCCACCGCTGGCGCCTCGTCGCCGCCGACAAGCCGCAGCCCGGGCCCGCAGCATGACCGAGCCCCGCCACCGCCCCGACAAGATCCGCTGCGATGCCTGCCCGGTCATGTGCTACATCGCCGAGGGCCGGGCCGGCGCCTGCGACCGCTATGCCAACGAGGGCGGGCGCATCGTGCGGGTCGACCCTCTCACCATCCTCGAGACCACGCTGGAGCAGGGCGGCGAGCTCGTCCGCTTCCTGGACGGCGCCGGGCCGGACGGCTGGGACGGCAACCCCATCCATCAACCCGGCCGCTTCGTCACCGGCATCGGCGCCGGCACGACCTATCCCGACTACAAGCCCGCCCCCTTCATCGTCTCGCGCCAGCTCGCCGGGGCGGATCTCGTGACCGTGGTGACCGAGGGGATCTTCTCCTATTGCGGCGTCAAGGTGAAGATCGACACCGACCGCCATCTCGGCCCCGAGCAGGCCACCGTCAGGGTCGAGGGCGAGCCGATCGGCCATGTCACCACGGCCGAATACGGCAGCCAGATGCTGTCGCTCGGCGGCGTGCGCCACCTGACCGCCGAGAAGGCCGAGGGCCGGGTCACCTGCGCGGCGCTCCTCAGCTTGTGCAACCGCGAGCCCGTCGAGATGACGATCGACGGCGGCCACGACCTCGTCGTGCAGGCCGGACGGCCGCCCGTCGTCGACGGCGCGCCCGAGACCCGGATGCGCGTCGGCTGCGGCTCGGCCGCCATCGGGATGTTCGCCGCGCAGTGGCATGGCCTCGTCGACGAGGTCGTCGTCGTCGACGACCACATCACCGGCGTCGTCTCCGAGCACCAGGCGGGCAAGGTGCTCGGCTGGCCCGACACCGGCATCCGCATCAAGGGCCGCCGCTCCACCCCCGGCCGTTATTTCCGGGTCGCGGGGCCTGGCCAGGGCTGGGGCGGCACCGACGTCGAGGACCCGCTGACGATCCTCGGCTCCTGGAACCCGAAGAAGGGCGCGCGCCCGGGGCTCACCCTGCTGATGGTATCGACGACCGGCGAGCAGTCGGCCTATTTCGTGCTCGACGACGATCTCGTTCCGCGCGCAGCGCCCCTGCCCGACGCGCTCCGCCGTTCGGTCGAGCTCATCGACCTCAACTGCGAGCCCGCCCTCTGCTCGGTCCTCTTCATGGGCGGCGCCGGCGGCAGCTTGCGCGCCGGGGTCACGCAGAACCCCGTCGAGCTCACCCGCGCCGTCCACCGGCTCGAGACGCATGTCACGATCGGCGGCGCGCCGGCTTACGTCTGGCCGGGCGGCGGCATCACGCTGATGGTCGACGTGACCCGCTGCCCGGACCGCGCCTTCGGCTATGTGCCGACCCCGGCGCTCGTCGCGCCCATCGAGTTCACCATGCGCCGCGAGACCTTCCGCGCCCTCGGCGGCCATGACGGCCGCGTCCGCACGCTCGACGACATACTCGCCACCGGGGGCGAGTACGGCGCGGCCACGCGCATCGACGCCCCGCGAAAGGCCCTGTGAGCGGCCCGGCCGCCGCCCGCTTGGCCGACGGCCGGCTGCATCTCCAGCACGGCCCCATCGACCTGATCCTCGACGCCTACGGCCCGGAGCGCGAGCGCGCCGCTGCCTTCGCCCGAGGCTGGGCCGCCTTCCGCCCGGTGCTCGACGAGCTCGTCGCCGTCCTGCCCCTCTTGCGCACACCGGTGGCGCAGCTGACGGCCGGCCCGGCGATCAGAGCGCCCGCTGACCGCACCCCCTGGGCACCCGCCAGCGCCCTCCTGCCCTTGGCGGACGAAGCGATATCGAGGGCGGCGGCGCACCCCGCGCCGCCCGCTCCGGACGGTTCCGAGACGCCCGCCGGCCAGGCCACGCCGGCGGCGCCAAGCGCCCCCCTCTCCCCTTGTGGGGGAGGGATGGGGAGGGGGTCTGCCCCGCACCGGCCCGACGAACCGGTGCCGATCTTCCCGCCCGGCTCAGTCGCCGAGCGGATGCTCCGCGCCACCGTGCCCTTCGCCCCGGTCTTCCTCACGCCGATGGCGGCGGTCGCTGGCGCCGTCGCCGACCACGTGCTCGCCGCCATGGCCGCCGGCCGCCGTCTCGAGCGCGCCTATGTCAACAATGGCGGCGACGCCGCCCTCTGGCTGGCGCCCGACACCGCGCTTACCGCCGCCGGCGGCCCGGACCTCTCGGCGCGCATACACGTCACTGCCGAGAGCCCGGTGCGCGGCATCGCCACCTCGGGCTGGCGCGGGCGCAGCCACTCGCTCGGCATCGCCGACGCCGTCACCGTGCTGGCCCGCAGCGCCGCCGAGGCCGACGCCGCCGCCACGCTGATCGCCAATGCCGTCGACCTGCCCGGCCACCCGGCGATCCGCCGCCGGCCGGCCCGCGACCTCGCCCCCGACAGCGACCTCGGCGACCGCCCCGTCACGGTCGGAGTGGGCCCGCTCGCGCCGGTGGAGATCGCGCGCGCCCTCGCCGCGGGGAGCGCCGCCGCCGAATGCATGCTCGCCCGGGGCCTGATCGCCGGCGCCGCCCTGTGGCTCAGCGGCGAGATCACGACCGTCGGACGCCTCGAAGAACCCGCTGTGCTGAGTGGCGGGGGCCCGTGAGAGAGGTGCGCCAGGGGCTGCAGCTCGGGAGGGCGGCCGCACCTTGATGCCGAGAGGCGGCTTCGGTGGCTCCGAAGATGCAGACCCATTCGTAGCGGGTGTCGCCCACGGCGTGCGGGCGACTGCCGCGGCGGGCCCAGACGCGGGCGAGCGTGCCCTGCTGGCCGGCCCTCGCCTCATTTAAGGAGGAAGCGAGGGTCGGCCATAAGAACCTGATCACGCGCCGCTGGGCGCCCGGCCTAAGTAGTTTCGAACAGCTTGCGATCTTAACCGATAAATCATGGGTTTCCTGGGTCTGCACCTCCTGGTTGAAATCTCGTTTATGAAGTCTGCCTTTTCGGCAGGGGCGGCTCTGTTTCGACGGAGAGAGGTAGGAAGCTGCCGAAATTCCGTCTCTAGGCGAAGCAGGTGCAGCGTGATACTTTCCTTTCCGAAGAGTTTTTCGTCTGCTGGCAGGCGGACTTGGGCATGTACAAAAGTTTCTTTGGTTTCACATATACCCCCTTTGCGGGTCAGCCGGACCGCCGCGGCGTGTTCTGGTCCAATGGTCACAGAAATGCCCTGTCGGTGATCGAACTGGGGCTGACGCGGCTTGCGCAAGTGACGGTGCTGACGGGCGAAGCCGGGACAGGCAAGACCATGCTCGTCCGTCACCTGGTTCAGTCGGCCGGATATGGTTTCGACCTCGGGATGCTTTCTGGTTGTGCTGGTGCGCGGCGCGACCTGCTCCAGGACGTGCTTGCCGCCTTCGGCTCCGACGCCAGCCCCGCCTCAGATATCGAAATGAAGCGACGCCTCGCGCGCCTTTGCGCGGGGCAGCTCGCGCAGGGCCGCCGCTCCGTCCTCGTCATCGACGATGCCCACACCCTGTCGTCCGGCGATCTCGAGACCTTGCGGCGCCTCGGCGATCTGAACGTGACTGATGCCATCCTGCTGCTGGTCCTCGTCGGTCGGCCGCAGCTACGGGCCGCGCTGGCGCGCAGCGAGAACAGCCGGATCCGCCAGCGAATCGGCGCGGACTATCGTCTCGAACCCATGACGGCCGACGAGACGGGGCGGTATGTCCGCCAGATGATCAGCCAAGCCGGGGTCTCGGAGGAGGTCTTCGAGGCCGCGGCGCTCGACGAGATACATCGCCAATCGGGCGGGGTGCCGCTGCAGATCGACCGGATCTGCGACCAGGCTCTGGCCGCGGCGTGCGCCGAGCGCGTCCGCCAGGTGAGCCGCGACATGCTGCGCGCCGTCGCCGCAAAGGCGTGCCTGCACGGGATCGACCGGAGCCCGGCGAAGCGCGAGAACGAGGTCGCGTCTCGTGAAGAGACGGAGGACGAGGCCGAGGCCGAGGCGGCGCCGCTCGCCCGCCCGGCACCGACGCCCGCGCGGCGACGTACCCTGCTTCTGGCAGGCAGCAGACCCATATCGGGGAGGCGGCTGGCCGGCGACCCGGAGCCGCCGCCGCGGAACGGCGGTCCTGGTTCTGGTTTCGCGCACCCCGACGTTCCTCCCGAGATCTTCGGCTTTGCCTCCTGGTCTGACGACATCTGGGATTTCATCGAGAACCCGGACGGCCCGCATGTGGAGGCCGTGGCCCGACCGGCGCTCATGATCCCGCCGCCGATCGGGGCGTCGGCGCGCGGTGGCCCAAGCTCGACCGCGGCGACCCCCGCCGCCGGCGGCGGCAGTCCGGGCGACGGGATGCCCGAGCGGGGTTCGCCCAAGGTTGATCCGCGCACCAAACCAGGCGCCGCCGGGGCGACGGCAGAGCGATCCGGCGCAGCGCGGGCAGTTCCCCCGGCCGACCAGGGCGCAGCGCAGACGAGCCCGCGCGGAGACGCGTCTCCGGCGGAGACCTGTGCCGGGCCGTTGCCTGTGAACGCTGCGAATTGGCACAGGACGGCTTCGGCGAGAGATACCGCGGCGACGGGAGCAGGTGGCGGCGAGGCGGACCTCCGTCGCGTCTTCGCCCCGAGCGGCGGACGGCGAGGGCGCTGGCGGTCCGCAGCGACCCTCGGCGTCGGCTCGGTCGCCGCTGTGATCACAGTCGCAATGATGCTCGGCCATGGCCGGGAGTCGGCCGCCCCGCCCGAACTCGCGCTGCGGACGACCGGGGCGATGGCCGGACCGCAGCTGGTCGGCGAGGCTGCCTCTGCGCCCGGTCCCGAGGCGTTGAATCCAAGCCCGGCTGCTCCGCGCATCGACCCATCTTTGCACCTTTCGCCCGACACTGCCGTCGCAGCGGCACAGAGCAGCCCCCGAGCGGCCGGACGCGGCGGTGAACGGTTTGGAGCCGCCGGCCGCTGAAAGTCTCCGTGCCTCCAAGCCGTCGGCGCTCGACGGCGAGCCGGCGGCGCCGCCGTCAACGGCACCTTCGATCGCGGCGTCGCTCCGACCTATGACCTCGGCATCTTTGCCACCCCAGCTCCCCGGCGTCCCTGGCGCGGACGGCGCGGCGGACGGGCGCCGGGCGGCGGCGGAAGGGGTTTTGCTTGCGACCGCGCCCCTTCAGGCCGTCACGGCAAGGCCAAGCGCCGCCGATATGGCCGAAGCCCTGTTCCGCCGCGCCCTGGTTCGCGCGCTCGAGGACCCGCGGGCGGCCGCGATCGACTATGCGCGGGCTGCGCTCTTGGGGCATGCGCGCGCCGCGTATTACCTCGGCCAGATCTATGAGACCGGCGATGGCGTGCCGGTCGACTTCGTGATCGCGCGCCACTGGTACGGGACGGCCTCGGCTGCCCTTTCGGGGGCTGAGCGGCGGCTTGCCGATCTGCCGATGCCACAGGGCGGCACGCTCGCGCCTCCGCTGCCCCTGTTCGCGGAGCGCACCGACGGAGGCGACGCCGACTTCGTCTGGGCGAGCGGGCCAGGGGCGGACCCCGCCTCCTTCGAGATCGAGCTGAGCGCCGATCCGGGCGACCCAGCCGCGGTCATCCTTCAGGTGAGCGGCTCGGCCGCCCGCCTCCCGGTGGCCCCGAGGACCAGCCATTGGCGCGTGCTGGCCCTCAGCGCGAGCGGGCAGCGCTCCGCAGCGTCGGACTGGCACGCGATTGCCCGCGCCGCTCCCACGCTGGCAGCAGGCGAGGAGTGACGTTCTCCCCCGCCCGATCAACGCCCGTCCAATTATCGAACGGCCCGCTGCCGGCCCGGATCAAAACCCGCCTGAGGGTGCCGCCGGCAGCAGGCCTGGCGACAGAGCCGGTGCGTGCCGCGGTCGGCCTCAGCAGCCGCCGATGACGGCGCAGATGCGCTGACGATAGGCGGAGTTCGCCTCGCTCCCGGGCCCATCGGCGACGGGCTGCTCGCCTTCGCAGGGCAGATCGTAGGCCGGATCGAGCCCCGCATTGACGCATTCCGATACGTTCCAGCCTGGCGGCAGATCGTTCAGGTCGACTTGCTTCCACTTGGGATGGCCGGTCTCCCGCAGATCCTGGAACCGGCTGATGATGACGTGCGACAGATCCGAGACGGCGCGGCAGCTCTCGCGGTGATAGGCGTTGAGCTGGGGGTCGTACTCATAGGTCATCAGCACCGCCTTGACGGCGATGAGGTCGACCGGCTCGGGCTGGAAGGGATAGGTGCCCGCCGGGAATCGTCGAGGGCACGTAGACGGCTCTCAGCGTCTCGTCGCTGATCGGCAGAAGGTGGAACTTCTGCGGATCGATCTGCGACGATTCGAACGCTTTGGCGGGTGCGCCCGCCACGTAGAACATCGCGTCGATCTCCCCCGCCAGCAGCATCGGCAGCGCCTTGTCGGGGTTGACCGTCACCCGCTCGCCCGGTTGGACGCCCACGAGGTCCAGCACCAGCGAGGCGGTCAGGAACGTCCCGCTCTCTTCGACGCCGATCGCGACGCGCTTGCCCTGCAGCCCCTGCAAATTGGCGATGTCCTGCTTGGCCAGGACGTGCACTTCCTCGTTGTAGAGCGGGAAGGCAATGCGGACGTTGTGGATCGCCCGCGCGATGGCGGGATCCTCGCTCGCGAAGGTCTTCAGGTATTCGAGCACATCACTCTGCACGATGCCGAACTGCGTGTTCCGGCGCGTCCTGACCCCGAGAAAGTTCTCCAGCGACCCCGCGCTTTCGCGCACGTTCAGCGTCCGGCCGCAGCGCGCCATCTCGCGGCTGAGGTCGTTGCCGATCTGGATGTAGGTGCCCGTCGGCCCGCCGGTCAGGATGTTCTTCTCGAACTCCTGCGCTCCCGCGGGGGCGGCGAGGAACAAGGCCGCGCACAACAGAAGCGCGGCCCGACAGAGGAAATTCATCGTTTTCGTCATCTCTGATCCCGATTGTGCGAGCGATCTCTACGTCAGCATCCGCCAAGTTCGTTGCGCAGCGAGACGAGAGTTTGCCGATTGATCGTGCCGAAGACTTCGCGGAGAGCGTCGGTCACGCAGGCGCCGCTCTCCAAGCGTGATCCGAGCGCGGCCAAATCGCCGGCTCCCGCCGAGGAAAGCCCCGGCGCTTGCCGCAGCGCGCGCGCGACATCGGTCTGTGCCCGAGCCCCGGCGGGACCGGCGGCGCCGCTCGCGGCCTGCGCTTCGCCTGTCTGGCCCTGGGTCGTGGACCGGGCCGTGGGCTGGGCCGTGGGCTGGGCCGCGGGCTGGGCCGTGTGGGCCTGCTGAACGCCGGGCTGGGCCGTCGCGGGCGCGGCCACGGGAATAGCAGCCGCCTGGGATTGCACGAGGTCGCGCAGCTCGGCCTGCCGTGCCTCCAGGGACGCCAACTCGGCCCGTCCGCCCTCGAGACGGTCGCGCATCGCCGCAGCTTCCTGGCCGAGCTCTGCCAGCTCGGAGCGCCGTGCGTCCAACTCGCGCTCTAGCTCGGCCATCGCACTCTGCCGCTCGGCCAGCTCGGCCTCGGCCGCCTCGACCTGCGTTGCCGCCTGGGCCTGCGCATCCGCCTGCTCCTTCGCCGCGGCGACCTGCTGCTCGAGCTGGGTCAGCTCGGCCTGCCGCGCGGACTGCTGCTTTTCCAGCTCGGCGATCGCGTTCCGTCGCTCGGCCAACTCGGCCTCGGCCGCCTCGACCTGCGTCGCCGCCTGGGCCTGCGCATCCGCCTGCTCCTTCGCCGCGGCGACCTGCTGCTCGAGCTGGGTCAGCTCGGCCTGCCGCGCGGACTGCTGCTTCTCCAGCTCGGCGATCGCGTTCCGCCGCTCGGCCAGCTCGGCCTCGGCCGCCTCGACCTGCGTCGCCGCCTGGGCCTGCGCATCCGCCTGCTCCTTCGCCGCGGCGACCTGCTGCTCGAGCTGGGTCAGCTCGGCCTGCCGCGCGGACTGCTGCTTCTCCAGCTCGGCGATCGCGTTCCGCCGCTCGGCCAGCTCGGCCTCGGCCGCCTCGACCTGCGTCGCCGCCTGGGCCTGCGCATCCGCCTGCTCCTTCGCCGCGGCGACCTGCTGCTCGAGCTGGGTCAGCTCGGCCTGCCGCGCGGACTGCTGCTTCTCCAGCTCGGCGATCGCGTTCCGCCGCTCGGCCAGCTCGGCCTCGGCCGCCTCGACCTGCGTCGCCGCCTGGGCCTGCGCATCCGCCTGCTCCTTCGCCGCGGCGACCTGCTGCTCGAGCTGGGTCAGCTCGGCCTGCCGCGCGGACTGCTGCTTCTCCAGCTCGGCGATCGCGTTCCGCCGCTCGGCCAGCTCGGCCTCGGCCGCCTCGACCTGCGTCGCCGCCTTGGCCTGCGCATCCGCCTGCTCCTTCGCCGCGGCGACCTGCTGCTCGAGCTGGGTCAGCTCGGCCTGCCGCGCGGACTGCTGCTTCTCCAGCTCGGCGATCGCGTTCCGCCGCTCGGCCAGCTCGGCCTCGGCCGCCTCGACCTGCGTCGCCGCTTGAGCTTGCGCTTCCGCCTGCGCCGACAGGGCCGCGACCCGCTGCTCGAGCGTCGTCATCGCGGCGCGGCGGCCCTGTTCCTGCTGCTCGAGCTCGCTCAGCGCGCTTCGGCGCGCCGCCAGCTCGGCCTCGGCGGCTTCGATCTGCGCCGCGACCTCGGCCCGGCGCTGCGCCGCTGCCTCGACCGATTGCCTCTCCTTCTCGAGCGATCCGAGCGTCGTACGCAGCTCGTCGCCCCGGTCCGCCAGCGATGCGACCTCGGCCTGGCCAGTGTCGAGGCGCTGGCGCATGCCTGTCATCTCGTCCCCGAGCTCCGCCAGCTCGGCGCGGCGATCCTCTTCCTCTGCCTTGAGCTCGGTGATGGTGCTCCGGCGGTCCGCAAGCTCGCGCTCAGCCGCGTCGAGCTCCGCCGTGACCTGCTTCTGGCGATCCGCCGACTGGACCTGGCCCTCGAGCGAGGCGACCGTGCTGTGCAGCTCGGCTTCCCGGCGGGCCAGCGCGTCAAGCTCGGCCTGGCCGGCGTCGAGCTTCTGTTGTGCCGCCTGCGCCTGCTGCTCGAGCTCGGCCAGCGCGGCGCGCCGCGCCTCCTCCTGCTGACCAAGTTCGGCGAGGGCGCTCTTGCGCGAGGCCACCTCTGCCTCCAGGGCCTCGGCCTCGGCGGCGGCTTTCTCGCCGCGCTCGGCCGCTGCCTGCACCGATTGCTGGTCGGCTGCGAGCTGCTGACGCAGCTCTTCGGCTTCCTTTGCCAGTTCGTCGCGCTGCTTCTGCGCCGCGCCGGCCTCGCTTTGCGCCGTGGCGAGCGACGCGTTCAATTCCTGCAGCCGGCCTTCGGCCTCGGCCGCTGCCGCGCGCTTCGCTTCGGCCTCATCGGTCAGCTTCTGCAGCGTCGAACGCTGCTCGGCCATTTCGGCCTCGATCGGTGCCGCCTGGCCGCGCAGCTCCTTCAGCCGGTCGTCGAGCTTGGCTTCCTCCGCCCGCTGCTCCACCAGCTTGGCGCGAAGCTCGTCGAGTTCCGACTTCGCCTCGGCGATCTCCGCCCGCGAGGCCTTCATGCGCTCGGTGACCATATGGTCCACCGACGCGACGTCCTGCTTCAGCGTGTCGCGCTCCGCCTCGAGCTTGTCGATCTCGGCGGCGACCTCGGCGCGCCGGCTCTGCAAGGCCTCGATCCCGCTCCGGGCCTCGGCCTCGGCTGCCCCGGCTGCCTCGACGGCCTCCTCCGACGATTGCGCCTTGGCCTCCATTTCCTTGATCTGCCGGCCGAGCAGGGTAAGCCGCTCGACCGCGCTGTAGGCCTCGGCGCGCCGTTCGTTCAGCACTTCCTGCAGCGACCCCACATCGGAGGTCAGCGCCTCCTTGCGCTCCTCCAGGCTTGCGACGTCCGCCTCGAGCGCGTCGATCACCTGCCGAAGCGAGGCCGCCTTGCGCGAGAGCGCATCGACGCTCGCCGCATCGGCAGGTGCCGCCGAGCCGTTCTGCATTTGCGGACTCTGTGCGGCTTGTTCGGGCGACGCGGTCTGCCCAGCGGCCTGTGCGTAGGCCGGAGACGCGAACAGCGTCACCGCGCAAGCAGCCGAGAATACAGTTGCCAACATCGGACGTTGCATGGCCGGATCCCCTCTCTCCCTCTGACGGCTAGCGTCAGAAACCCGCAGGATCAATTGCATTTGCAAGCAAGCACTGGCTTTGCCGGCTCATCAAGGGTTAATCCGCCTTTTTCGGCGCGGCAGTTGCCTGTGTGGCCGCCGGCAGAGCCCGCCACCGCGCGCGACGATCGAGCCTCGAAGCCGCCTGCCGGCGAGCAGGCCCAAAGGGCGCGGGCGCCATGGACCCGGCGTCGCGAACGGCCGCGACCAGTGCCGCCTGGCGGGCGCCGCGTTCCCACCCCGCACGCCAGCGTGATCATTGCGGCCTGCCGCTTGCCATCGCGGCGGATCAGCATTTCTTAGCCCGCAGCACACAGCGTGGGGAGGATGGGCATGACCCGCAGCACGGCGAGAGCAGCGGTCCGCGAAAAATTCTCCGATCCGCTGGTCACGGCCAAGGGCGAACGGCGCGCCCAGGTCAGCCTCAGGGCGCTCGACACGCTCTGGTTCAACACCGGCACGCTCTGCAACATCGAATGCAGGAACTGCTACATTCTCTCCAGCCCCAGCAATGACGATCTCGTCTATCTGACCACCGCCGAGGTCGAGGGCTATCTCGATGAAATCGCGGCGCGCGGGCTGCCGACGCGCGAGATCGGCTTCACCGGCGGCGAGCCTTTCATGAACCCCGAGATCGGCGGGATGACCAGGCTGGCGCTGGCGCGCGGCTTCGAGGTCCTGATCCTGACCAACGCCATGCGCCCGATGATGCGGCCGGCGGTCCAGGACGAGCTGCTGGCGCTGAGGCGCGCGCATGGCGAGCGGCTCACCTTGCGCGTCTCTCTCGACCACTACACGGCCGCACAGCATGACGAGCAGCGCGGCGAGGGCACGTTCGACAAGACGCTCGACGGCATGCGCTGGCTGCGCGACAACGGCATTCGCATGGCCGTCGCCGGCCGCTCGATCTGGGGCGAGGACGAGGACGCCTGCCGCGCCGGCTTTGCGGCGCTGTTCGCGCGCGAGGGTTTCGCGATCGAGGCGGCCGATCCGGCCCGGCTGGTGCTGTTCCCCGAGATGGATCCCGCGGTCGACGTGCCCGAGATCACGACCGCCTGCTGGGGCATCCTCGGCAAGAGCCCCGACAGCGTCATGTGCTCGAATGCGCGCATGGTCGTGCGCCGCCGCGGTGCGCCCGGTCCCGTCGTGCTGGCCTGCACGCTCCTGGCCTACGACCCGCAATTCGAGCTCGGCCGCACCCTCGCCGAGGCGGAAGGGCCGGTGGCGCTGAACCACCCGCATTGCGCCAAGTTCTGCGTGCTCGGGGGCGCCCGTTGCTCGGCCTGACGTCCTGGACCGGCGGCCGCGGAGCCGGGATCGCGGCGGCCTTCGCCGCCGTCATGATTTGGGGCAGCTTTCTCATCGTGACGCGCTTTGCCGTCCGCGGCAGCTTCACCGTGCCCGAGCTCCTGCTGCTGCGACTGGTGCCCGCCGCCGCGCTGGTCGCGCCCGTGATGTGGCGCGAGGGCGTGCTGCCGCGCGGGCTTTCGTGGCCGCGCACCGTGATGCTGGTGATCGGCGCCGGCATCGGCTTTCCGGCGATCCTGATGTCCGGCCTGCAGTTCGCGCCGGCCTCGGATGCGGGCGCGCTGGCGCCCGGCATGCTGCCCTTTTGGACGGCCCTGACGGCGGCGCTGATGCTGGGCGAGGTGCCCGGGCCGCGGCGCAAGCTGGGGCTGGGGCTGATCCTCGCCGGCGCCGGCCTGGTCGGGCTCTGGCAGGTCATCGTCCAGGCCGAAAGCGGCGCATGGCGCGGCCATCTCTGCTTTCTGACCGCGGCGGCGCTTTGGGCGGTCTACACGGTCGTCTACCGGCAGAGCGGACTCACCCCGATCCACGCGCTGGCGATCGGGCTCTTCTGGTCGGGGGTGGTCGGGCTGCCAATCCTGCTCTGGATGGGCGTGCCGTTCGAGGGCGCCGGAACGCAGGAGATCGTCGTGATGGGCTTGTTGCAGGGCCTGCTGATGGGGTTCCTGTCGCTTCTGCTCTACGGCTACGCCGTCCAGCAGCTCGGGGCGGCCGAGACGGGTGCCTTCGGGGCGCTGGTGCCGATCCTCGCGCTGGTCGGCGGCGCGGTCTTCCTCGACGAGCAGGTCGACGGCGTGAAGGTCGCGGGCGTTGCCCTGGTCGCCGTCGGCGTCTTCATGGCCTCGGGCATCCTGACGCGGATCGCGCCCCGCCGCGGGGCGGCGGCGCCCGTCACCGAGGGACCGCCGCCAGCTGGGCCGCCGACCGGGCCGCCAGCCGGGCCGCCTCTGCCCGCCACCACGGATCGGCCGCGAGACGCCGCCTGAGGACCGTGTCGGTCGTGGCCGGCGCGTTCTCGATGTAGCGGACGGCCTCGTCCAGGCTCTCGCCGGCCAGCGTCCGCAGATAGGCGATGCCGCGCTCGATGGTGAACGCCTCGCCCTGCAGGTCGGCATAGTTCGGCAGCAGGTCGGTCCAGACCGCCCCCCTCCAGCCGGCCGCGGCGCACCAGTCGCGGACGACGGCCGCGATGGGCTCGCGCCCCTGGGCGACGCCGCTGGCCAGGCAGACGCCGCCGATCCGCTCCTCGGGCGCCCGCTCGCGCCTGGCCAGGTCGCTGACCGCCTCGGCCAGGCTGGCGCGCGTCGACGGCACCGCATGCGTCGGGCAGGGCACGCCGGCCGGGTCGAGGCAGACGACCAGGCCCATGCGGCGCTTGGCGCTGATGCGGCTGAACTCCATCGGCAGGCGCGGGCCCGCTTCCATCGCCCAGGGCAGCCGGACATGCGGCGCCAGGATCTCGAGGTCCCAGATCAGCGATCCCCAGCCGAGCACCGCATAGCGATGTTGCGCCGCGTCCTCAGCCACGCCGATCCTCTGGCCATTGCTGCCGCCGGCCTTCTTGCGCGAGGCCGGTTCGGCTATAACATGAGTTTGGGAGGGCTGGGAAAGATGTGCCGTTTGCTCCGCGTCTGTTGCCTTTTTGCCTTGGCGCTGTTCACCGTCGCCGGCTGCGCGCCGCTGCCGGGCGATGCCCGCATCCCAGACGGCGCGTGGATCAGCCACCGCGCGGTCCTGATCGGCAAGAGCGATCACGACACTGTCGGCACGGTCAGCCTTTACCAGTCGGACGAATACCCCGTCGTCGTCTTCGAGCCGAATTTCCGCGTGACCGACGCGGCCGATGCGGTTGTCGCGCTGGGCACCGACGGCTATCGCCCAGACACCTCGCTCGGCGCGCTCCTGCGGCCGAGCGGGCGGCAGGCCTATGCCGTGCCGCGCGGCTTCGACATGCGTCTCTACAACGAGATCTGGCTCTGGAGCCCGAGCGCCGGCCAACCGGTCGGCATCGCCCGGCTGACCCCGATATGACCAAGGCGCACGCAGCAAAGCGCCAGGTGCTGGCCGCCAACGACGCCTTCTACAAGGCGATGCGCGAGGGCGACTATGCCGCCATGGACCGGCTCTGGGCCGAGCGGCGGACCGTGACCTGCACGCATCCCGACTGGCACATGCTGGTCGGCCGCGAGGCGGTGATGGAGAGCTGGCGGGTGATCCTGACCGAGCACGAGCCGCCCGAGATCTGGCCGACCGAGGCGCTGGCGATCGTCACGGGCTCGACCGCGATGGTGCTCTGCACCGAGCGGATCGGCGGGATGGAGCTCGTGGCCTCGAACGGCTTCGTCCGCGAGGGGCTGCGCTGGCGCCTGCTCAACCACCAGTCGGCACACGCCCCGGCGGAAAGCACTCAGTAGGACGCAAGAGGCGGGCGACGGTCCATCGCTAACGGCGCGCGGCGCGCCGTCGGGCGGCATCGGGCGCCAGCCCGAGCCTTCGTCAAAGAGGCCGATCGCGCGCACCTCGCCCCCGTCATGCGCGATGACGGCAGCGGGGCGCGCATCGCTTGCATCCCTCCGCGCCTGCATCATCATGTGCACGCCCATGCAGCGGAAGGTGTTGCAGATGCCGGCGCGATCCGCCCGCGGCAGCGTGCAGCCGGCGTCGCCCTGGAAGACGCAGGCATCCGGAACCGACGCGCGCGGGCAGGCGACCGAGATAGCGGGCGACGAACGCCTCCGGGTCGGGCGCCGGGTCGGTGAGCCGGTAGCGGCAGACGTCGCGCAGGGTCAGGAACGCCATCTGCGGCCCGCCGAGCCCGCAGCACGCGCCCTGGCATGTCGAGCAGGCGGCGACGACCAGCCCCGGCTCGGGCTCGGCGTGCCTCGTGCCGCCATCGGGCGAGGCGTAATCCTCGGGCGTCGGCACGGCGAACCCGTCTGTGGCGATGCCGCGCAGATGCGCCTCGAACGCGGCGCGCCGCTCGGGCGGCAGCGGCACGACGGCGTCTCCCTGGTAGGGCACGACGCCGACCAGCAACGCGGCGGGCGCGACGCCGAGCGCGGCCGCGGCACGCTCGAGGTCGACCGCCGCCGCCGCCTTGACGCGCTCGACCAGCGCCAGGTGCCGGTCGTGCTGCTGGCGCTCGACGGTCGCGGCGATGTCGGCGACGCGGCGTTGCTCGCAGGCGGGCCGGCCGCAGCAGCGGGTGGTCGCCGCCTTGTGCCGGTCGATCGGCCGCGCGCACCAGCCGCAGGCCGGCGGCGGCGGCGGCACCGAGCAGGGCTCCGGCGGCAGCTCGGGCGGCACCTGCGCCATCGCGGCGGCCAGCACGCGGGCGATCTCGTCCGGCGCGGGCCCACCGGGCGCCAGCCCAGGGAAGCCGTCGCGCTGGCGCAGCGGCCGCCAGCCCTCGGCCAGCGTCGTAGAGGCCGACCGCGGGCGCAACGTCGTCCTCGTCGGCCACGATGACCGCCTTGGTCGCCTCCATCGCCCTGAAGCGCCGCAGCAGGTCGGTCTGCGGATTGCAGTGGTAGCGGTTGCAGATGTCGGCGCGCTCTCGGCGCGGCAGCACGCAGCCGCTCGGGCCGTGATAGACGCAGGAATGCCGGACATGCGTTCCGGGCAGGCGCGCCAGGTACTGCGCCTTGATCTCCTCCGGCCGGGCCCCCGGATGGCGGGCGCGGTGGAGCTGCACCGCCTCCGCCGTCAGGAAGGCATGCCGGAGGTTGCCCAGAAAACAGCACTTCCCCTGGCAGCTGGCGCAGGTCGCCTTGATCAATGCGTGCTCAGCTGCCTCCTCCGCTTCTCGTCCGCGCAGGTCGACTTCGGGCTCGCCCGCGCCGAAGGCCTCGGCGATGATCGCATCGAGATGCTCGGCAAAGCGGGCGCGCCGATCGTCGGGCAGCGGCACGACCGGGCTGTCCTGGCGCGGCACGACGCCGATCGCGATCCTCTCCGGCTCGTCGCCCAGCTGGCGCACCGCCGCGGCCACCTCGGCGGCCGCTTTCTCCACGCCCTGCCGCTGGCGCGCGACATAATCCTGCCAGTCGCGGTGGAAGACGGCCCGCGCGGCCTCCTGCACGCGCAGCATCTCGCAATGCGGGTCGGCGCAGACGCCGCGCACCGCCTGGTGCGGGTCCAGCGCCGCGCCGCAGAAGCGGCAGCCGGGCTGGCCCGGACGCAGCCGGGCGGGCGGTGCCCCCGGTGCGCCCGGTCCCCCGATGCGTCCGGTGCAGCCGTCGGCGCGGTCATCGCTCAGACGCCGGCTGCCCCTCGGGCGCCGCGCGGATCGCGACAAAGCCGACGGGGCCGGTCGCCGCGCTCCAGCCGACGACGCCGCGGGCCTCGTCCTCGGCCGCATCGTCGACGACCAGCACCACCTTGGGATCGCTCTCGCCGACGATCAGCTCGCGCAGGATCCGCAGCGAGCGGCAGTGATAGGCGTTGCAGGGATCGCCCCGCCGGTCGCGGGGCAGGGCGCAGCCTTGGGCGCCCTGGAAGACGCAGGCGTCGCCGATGCTTTCGGCCGGCAGCATGCCGAGATACCAGTCGAGCACCTCCTCGGCGGTCGCCTCCGGGTCGCGCTGCCGCCACCGGGCGATGTCGGTCGCCTGCAGGAAGGCCGTCGTGCCGCCGCGACTGCAGCACTGGCCGCGGCAGGCGGCGCAGGCGGTTGCGACCAGCGGCGGCACGTCCCGCTCGGCCTCGTTCCTGCCGGGATCGTCCTGCGGAACGGGGCGCGAGAACGCCTCGGCGACGATCTCGCGCAGGTGATCGGCGAACTCGGCTCGCCGCGCCTCGGGCAGCGGCTCGACCGCCCGGCCCTGCCAGGGCACCGTCGCGCGCAAGACGGTCTCGGGCGCGGCACCGATGGCCGCGGCCGCCCTGGCGACCACCTGCGCCTGGTCCTGGAACAGCCGCTCCAGCGTCTCGCGCCGGCGCCGCTCCAGCAGCTCGGCGCCGACCCTGGCGATCTTCCACTCGCGGCATTGCGGCTCTGTCGCAGATGCCGAAGGACAAGGCCCTGTGGGCGTTCAGCGCGTCGCCGCAGCAGCCGCAGCGGTGGCCCGCGACCCGGGCGGCGGCGCGGGCCTGCATTGCAGAGGTGCCGTTCACCATCCCGAGTACCCCCAGGCTAGACGACCAGCGCGTCCTCGGGCGCCTCGGCGCGCTCGTGCATGCCATAGTCGCGGATGACCTGCGCGACCCGCAGGCGATAGCCGGCGAACATCTCGTTGCGCCCCTTCATGCTGCGCGATCCGGTGATGCGCCTCGCGCCGCCATGCCGCGAGTGCCGCTTCGTCGCGCCAGAAGCTTACCGAAAGGTATTTGCCGGGCGTCGTCAGGCTGGCGAAGCGCTCGACCGAGATGAAGCCGTCGATCTTCTCGAGCCGCGGCCGGAGCTCGGCGGCGATGTCCAGATAAGGGTCGAGCATGCCGTCACGCGGCTCGACCTCGAAGATCACGGCAAGCATCGGGCGCCTCCTTTGCAGATGCCCGAGTGTACCGCCTGCCGCGCCCTCGGTCGACGACGGCGTCAGCCGACCGGGTCGAACGACACCCCGCCATAGGTCTGCTCGACCGGCTGCAGCTCGATCGTCGAGACGTTGACATGCGCCGGTGCCGAGACGGCGTAGAGCACGGCCGCGGCGACATCGGCGGGCGTTAGCTCGCGGATGCGGGTCGTCTTCATGCGCTGCCGCGCCTCGGCGTCCGTGATCGCGACGTCGTAGAACTCGGTCGCGACGCGGCCGGGGCAGATTTCGGTCACCCGGACGCCCGTCCCGCGCAGCTCGAGCCGGAGGTTCTGGCTCATCAGCCGAATGGCCGCCTTCGAGGCCCCGTAGACCGCCGAGCCGGTCGGATAGAGCGCCACGACCGAGCCGATGTTGACGACGTGGCCGCGACGGCGCGCGACCATGCCGGGCAACGTCAGGCGCAAGAGCTCGAGCGCCGCCGTCACGTTCGTCTCGATGGTCTGGGCGACGTCCTCGCGGCTGGCGCCGGCAAGGCCGGTGATTCCTGCGCCCGAGCCCCGCATTGTTGACGACCAGCTCCGCCTCGAGCCCGGCAGCGACGCGCTCGAGCGCCGCGCCGTCGCGCACGTCGACGGCATGCGGCACGCAGCCGGTCTCGCGCGCCAGCGCGTCCAGCCGGTCGGCCCGGCGCGCCAAGGCGTGGACCTGCCAGCCGGCTTCGGACAATGCGCGCGCGACGCCGGCGCCGATCCCCGACGAGGCGCCCGTCACGATGGCGATCCGCTTGCCCGAGGTCATGGAGCGCTTTCCCCGATCATGGCCACGCGGCAAGGGGCGGCAGGCTCATCAGCACCGCTTCGACATTGTGGCCGGTCTCGAGCCCGAAGCGCGTTCCCCGGTCGTAGACGAGGTTGAACTCGGCATAGCGGCCGCGCTTGACCAGCTGCCAGGCGCGCTCCTCCTCGGTCCAGGGCTCGGCCATGTGCCGCTCGATCAGCGGCACGAAGGCCTCGAGGAAGGCGCGCCCGACGTCCTGGGTGAAGGCGAAGTCGGCCTCCCAGTCGCCGGTGCAATGGTCGTCGTAGAAGATGCCGCCGACGCCGCGCGCCTCGCCGCGGTGGCGGATCATGAAATAGTCGTCCGCCCATTCCTTGAAGCGCGGGTAATAGCCGGGGTCGTGCCGGTCGCAGGCCGCGCGCAGCCGCTCGTGGAACAGGCCCGTGTCCTCAGGCACCTCGACCATCGGGTTGAGGTCCGAGCCGCCGCCGAACCACCAGGCGCCGGATGTCCAGAACATCCGCGTGTTCATGTGCACGGCCGGGCATTTCGGCGAGCGCATGTGCGCGACGAGGCTGATGCCCGAGGCCCAGAAGCGCGGGTCTTCGGCCAGGCCCGGGATCTCGCGCCGCGCCGTCAGCGAGCGCTGCGCCTGCGCGCCGAGCACGCCGAAGACCGTCGAGACGTTGACGCCGACCTTCTCGAAGCAGCGCCCGCGCATCACCGACATGACGCCGCCGCCCTGATCGCCCTCTCCCTCGCCGGCGCCGGGCCGGCGCGTCTCGCGGCGCTCGAAGCGGCCGGGCGGCATCCCGGCATGCGGCCCGGTCGCCTGCGCATCCTCCAGCCGCTCGAACGCGGCGCAGATCGCATCGCGCAGCTCGCCGAACCAGCGGCTCGCCCGCGCCTTCTGCTCGGCCATCTCGTCGGTCATGCCCGCGTCTCTCCCCCCGCCTCGACCGTTGCAATAGCGCCGGGTCCGGCGCGGCCGCAAGCCGCGACGGCTGGACCGGGCGGCGATTCGCAGCTAAGAACATCGCCGCCCGACATGGAGGGGCGTCGATGCAACACGAACGTCAGCGACACTCTCGCGGCCTGAGCCCGGCTGACCGCCGGGCGCCACCGCCCGGACCTGCATCGCGTCCTTTGCAGCCTATATCCTGCACAATCTCTTCGCCCGAAGGAGGGCGGCCATGTTCCGCTATTTCGAGCATCTGATCGATCCCTATCAGGCCTATGACGAATCGGCCGAGATCCCGGACCGGCTGATCCCGTTCCTGCGCCGCTTCCTCTGGCCCGCGCGCTGGGTGATCGGCATCGGCATGACGATCGGCCTGATCTCGGCGCTGGCCGAGGCGGCCGTCGTCAAGTTCGCCGCCGAGCTCGTCGACATGCTGTCCTCGACCACGCCCGACCGGCTCTGGCAGGACCATGGCTGGGCGCTGGCCCTGATGGCCGTCGTCGCTCTGCTGATCCGGCCGGCGGCGGACGTCGCCTGGACGCTGGTGACGGGCCAGGGCTTCTACCCCCATATGGGGGCGCTGTCCGCTGGCGGACGCACCGCAAGATGCTGCGCCAGTCGCTCAGCTTCTTCGCCGACGACTTCTCCGGCCGGATCGCCAACAAGCAGATCCAGCTGGCGCCGGCGCTGAACGACTCGGTGTTCCTCGTCACCGACGCGATCTGGTTCGCGCTGATCTTCGTCGCCGGCTCGGCGGCGGTGCTGGGCGGCGGCCGACGCTGCGCATCCTGGTGCCGCTCGGCATCTGGTTCTGCGGCCTTCATCGGCCTGGCGCTCTGGTTCGTGCCGCGGCTGATCGAGACGTCGGCAAGCACGTGGCCGAGGCGCGCTCGCGGCTGGCGGGCCGGATCGTCGACGCCTATGCCAACATCCAGACCGTCAAGCTCTTCAGCCATGCCGAGCGCGAGGACGATTACGCGCGCGAGGCCATCGACGATTTCCGCTGGACCTTCGCGCGGCAGACGCGGCTCTACAGCCAGCTGCAGATGGGCATGTCCGGCATGCACGTGCTGCTCTATGGCGGCGTCGTCGGCTACACGATCTGGCTGTGGACCGTCGGGCGCCGTCTCGGCCGGCATCGTCGCGGCGTCGGTCGCCGTGGCGCTGCGGCTGACGGGCCTCGTCGACTGGATCATGCAGACGGTGACGATGCTGTTCCAGAACATCGGCACGATCCAGGAGGGCATGGAGACGGTCAGCCAGCCGCTGCGGCTCAAGGACCGGCCCGGACGCCGTCGCCGCTGCAGGCTGACCGAGGGCGAGATCCGCTACGACCGCGTCACGCACCTCTACGGCAAGCAAGGCCGGCGGCGTGCGCGACATCGACCTGACGATCCGCGGCGGCGAGCGCGTCGGCCTCGTCGGCCGCTCCGGCGCGGGCAAGTCGACGCTCGTCAACCTGGCGCTGCGCTTCTACGACCCGGACCAGGGCCGCGTGCTGATCGACGGGCAGGACATCGCCCACTGCCTGCAGGAGAGCGTGCGCGAGCAGGTCGCGATGGTGACGCAGGACACCTCGCTGCTGCACCGCTCGATCGCCGAGAACATCCGCTACGGCCGCCCCGACGCGACCGACGACGCAGGTCTGGCGGGCCGCGGCGCAGGTGCATGCCGACGGCTTCATCCCGGACCTCGTCGACCAGGACGGCCGCACCGGCATGGAGGCCTATGTCGGCGAGCGCGGCGTGCGCCTCTCGGGCGGCCAGCGCCAGCGGATCGCGCTCGCCCGCGCCGTGCTCAAGGACGCGCCGATCCTGATCCTCGACGAGGCGACCTCGGCGCTCGATTCCGAGGTCGAGGCCGACATCCAGGCGGCGCTCTACCAGTTCATGGCCGGCAAGACGGTGATCGCCATCGCCCACCGGCTCTCGACGCATCCGCCGCATGGACCGGATCGTCGTCCTCGACGAGGGCCGGATCGTCGAGGAGGGCACGCACGACGCCCTGCTGGCGCGCCGCGGCCTCTACGCCCGCTTCTGGGACCGCCAGGCCGGCGGCCTCATCGGCGTCGCCGCCGAGTAGGGTGGGTGCAACCCACCCTCGCCCGCCCGCCAGAATTCCCGCCAGAATTCTCAACGTGTCGCCCGGCCAGCATCTTGCTTCCGAACAAAAACGGAACATGTTGGGCGCATGAAGCTCGATCTGCGCCAGAAACTGGCCATCCTCAGCGACGCCGCGAAATACGACGCCTCCTGCGCCTCTTCGGGCGGCACCCGGCGCGACAGCCGCGACGGCAAGGGCCTCGGCTCGAACGAGGGCAGCGGCATCTGCCACGCCTACGCGCCCGACGGGCGCTGCATCTCGCTGCTCAAGATCCTGCTGACGAACTTCTGCATCTATGACTGCGCCTATTGCATCAACCGGGTCTCGTCGAACGTGCCGCGCGCCCGCTTCACGCGTCGACGAGGTCGTGCGCCTGACGATCGAGTTCTACCGGCGCAACTACATCGAGGGCCTCTTCCTCTCCTCGGGCGTGATCCGCTCGCCGGACGAGACGATGGCCGAGATGGTCCGCATCGCCCGCCGCCTGCGCGAGGACGAGCAGTTCCGCGGCTACATCCACCTCAAGACGATCCCCGACGCCGCCCCCGCGCTGATCGACGAGGCCGGCCGCTATGCCGACCGCCTGTCCATCAACATCGAGCTGCCGACCGACGACAGCGTCCGCCGCTTCGCCCCCGGCAAGGACCCGGCCACGATCCGCAAGGCGATGGCCGATGTGCGCCTGCGCCGCGAGGCATCCGACGATGCGACCCACACCGGCCGCAGGCCCGGCCGCTTTGCGCCCGCCGGCCAATCCACGCAGGTGATCGTCGGCGCCGACGGCGCGACGGACGCGACCATTCTGCGCAATTCGGCCCGCCTCTATGCCGGCTATCGGCTGAAGCGCGTCTACTACTCGGCCTTCTCGCCGATCCCGGATGCCTCGGCCAAGCTGCCGCTGGTCAAGCCGCCGCTCGAGCGCGAGCACCGGCTCTACCAGGCCGACTGGCTCATGCGCTTCTATGGTTTCGAGGTCGACGAGATCGCGGACGCCGCGGCCGGCGGCAATCTCGACCTTTCCGTCGACCCAAAGCTTGCCTGGGCGCTGGCCAATCGCGGCCGCTTTCCCGTCGACGTCAATCGCGCCGACCGCGCCCTGCTGCTGCGCGTGCCGGGCCTCGGCGTGAAGTCCGTCGACCGCATCCTCGCCGCCCGGCGCGAGCGGCGGCTTGGGCTGCCCGACCTCAAGCGCCTCGGCGCCGGGCTCAAGAAGGCGCGCCCCTTCCTCGTCGCCGCCGACTGGTCGCCGGGCGCGCTGACCGACAGCGCCGATCTGCGCGCCCGCTTCGCCCCGCCGCCCGAGCAGCTGAGCCTGCTCTGATGCGCCCCGCCTGATGCGCAGCGTCGTCCTGCCCACGCTCGGCACCGCCAAAGCCTGGCGCGAGGCCGCGCGCGCCTGCCTCGCCGCCGGGCTGCCGCCCGAGGAGGTCGTCTGGAGCTATGGCGAGGCGCCGGCCGACCTTTTTGCCGGCGAAGCCGCGCCCGCCGCCGGCCAGGCGGGCACCGTGCCACGGACGTTCCTCGACCTGGCCGACACGGTCGTCTGGCACCGCGACCCGGAGCGCTTTGCCCGCCTCTACGCCCTGCTCTGGCGCGTCCGCGGGAACCCGGGCCTGATGAACGACCGCGCCGACCCCGAGCTCGCACGCCTGCGCGGCATGGAGAAATCGGTCCGCCGCTGCCAGCACAAGATGAAGGCCTTCGTCCGCTTCCGCGAGATCGGCGCGCCCGCTGCCGGCCACGACGCGCCCCGGCGCAGCTTCGCTGCCTGGTTCGAGCCCCTGCACCACACGCTCGAGCCGACGGCGCCCTTCTTCGCCGCGCGCTTCGCCGACATGGACTGGCGCATCGTCACGCCCGAGCTGGCGGCCGTCTTCGAGGACGGCCGGCTGACCTTCGCGCCCGGCCAGGCGCGGCCGCCTTTGCCGCAGGACGCCACCGAGGAACTCTGGTCCGAGTATTTTCGTAGCATCTTCAACCCCGCGCGGTTGAAGGTGAAGGCCATGCAGTCCGAGATGCCCAAGCGCTACTGGCGCAACATGCCCGAGGCACAGTCCATCCCCGCGCTGATCGCCGGCGCCGGAGCCCGCGCGCGCGAGATGCGCGAGACGGCGCCGACCGCGCCGCCGCTGCGCGCCCTTGCGCCTGGCCGAGCGCCGGCCGACTGTGATCGGGACGGGGCCCGAGCCCGGCGGCGTCGGCCCCCTCAAGGACGAGGCCGCGGCCTGCACCCGCTGCCCGCTCTACGAGGACGCGACGCAGGTCGTGATGGGCGAGGGCCCGGCCGACGCCGAGCTCATGCTCGTCGGCGAACAGCCCGGCGACAAGGAGGATCTGGCCGGCCGCCCCTTCGTCGGTCCCGCCGGGCAGCTGCTCGACGAGGCGTGCCTCGCCGCCGGCATCGACCGCCGCGTCGTCTTCGTCACCAACGCGGTCAAGCACTTCAAGTACAGCATGCGCGGCAAGCGCCGGCTGCACCAGCGGCCGAACTCCGGCGAAGTCTCGGCCTGCCGCTGGTGGCTCGATGCCGAGCGGGCGCTGGTCAAGCCGCGCCTGATCGTGGCGCTCGGCGCCACGGCGGCCGAGTCGCTGACCGGCAGCGGCAAGGGCATCCTCAGCCGCCGCGGCCAGCTTGAGGAGACGACCGACGGCGCCCCCGTTTTCCTGACGATCCATCCCTCTTACCTGCTAAGGTTGCAGGATGCTGCGCAGAAGGCGAGCGAGACGGCGCGCTTCCAGGACGAGCTGCGCGCCGCCGCCGGGCATCTGGAGAGGTTGCGCGCCGCCTGATCCGTTGCGCTACGGACACTCTGGCGTCGCGCAGGCAGCGCATTATTTTGAAGCGGCGGCCGGCCGGCCGCAAAGGACGTCTTCGTGCTGAATTGGTTTGAAAATCTGATCGACCCCTTCCCGGCGGGCCGCTCGGCGCCGCCGCGGACGCTCTGGGCCTATATGCGCTGGTCGATGTACGGCTCGGAGCGGGCCGTCGGCCTGCTGCTGCTGGCCTCGATCCTCACCGGGTTTTCCGAGGTGCTGGGCGCGGCGCTGATCGGCTGGGCGGTCGATGCGACGGCGCAGGGGGCGGCCGCCAGCTTCTTCGCCGACCACTGGATCGAGATCGCTGCTGGTGCTGGGCTTCTTCCTGCTGGTCCGGCCGTTCCTGATGATCATGTCCAGCGGCTTCGTCAGCGTGACGCTGGCGCCAGGGCTCTACCCGCTGACGATCTGGCGCATCCACCGCCACACGCTCGGCCAGGCGCTGCGCTATTTCGAGGACGATTTCGCCGGCCGGATCAGCCAGAAGCAGCTGCAGACCTCGATGGCGATCCTCGACACCGTCACCGAGTTCGTCAACTCGATCAGCTTCGGCGCGGCGGCGGTGATCGGGGCGCTTGTCGTGCTCTTCGGCGCCGACTGGCGGCTGATGCTGGTCATGCTGGTCTGGTTCCTGGTCTATTCCGCCTGGGTCGCCTGGATGCTGCCGATCGTGCGCACCCGCTCGGCGGCGCGCGCCGAGGCCAAGGCCAGCCTCTCGGGCCAGCTCGTCGACACGCTGTCGAACATGCCGACGGTGAAGCTCTTCGCCCACACCGACCGCGAGGAGGCGGCGGCGCACGCCTCGATCAACCGCTACCGCAAGGCGGCGATCGGCTTCGGCCGGGCCACCTGGACCTTCCGCACGGGGCTCGCCATCCTCGGCGGCGTGCTGCCGGCGGTGCTGATCGGCACGGCGATCTGGCTCTGGTCGATCGGCCAGGGCAACCCCTGGCACGATCGCGATCGCCGCCATGATCTCGACCCGGCTCAGCCAGATGTCGGGCTGGCTCTCCTTCGTCGCCATGACGATCTTCGCCAATGTCGGCGTCATCGAGGACGGCATGCGGACGCTGTCGCCGGCGCATCGGCTGAACGACGCGCCTGACGCCAGGACGCCGGCCCGCGTGCTGCGGCGCCGTCGGCTTCGAGGACGTGCACTTCGGGTACGGCCGCGAGGAGCGGCGGCGGGCTGCAGGGCGTGACGCTCAGCATCGAGCCCGGCGAGCGCGTCGGCCTGGTCGGTCGCTCCGGCGCCGGCAAGTCGACGCTCATCCGCCTGCTGGCCCGGCTCGACGATGTCGAGCGCGGCCGCATCCTGCTCGACGGCCGCGACATCCGCGAGCTGACGCAGGAAGGGCTGCGCAAGCACATCTCGGTCGTCACGCAGGACACCGCGATGTTCAACCGCTCGGCGCTCGACAACATCCTCTACGGCCGGCCGGATGCCGGCCACGAGGCCGCCGTCGCCGCCGCCCGCCAGGCGCGGGCCGACGCCTTCATCCGCGAGCTCGTCGACCCGCGCGGCCGCACCGGCTACGAGGCGCATCTCGGCGAGCGCGGCGTCAAGCTGTCGGGCGGCCAGCGCCAGCGCATCGCGCTCGCCCGCGCCGTGCTCAAGGACGCGCCCATCCTGGTGCTCGACGAGGCGACCTCGGCGCTCGACTCCGAGGTCGAGGCCGAGATCCAGGAGACGCTCGACGAGTTCATGGAGGGCCGGACCGTGCTCGCCATCGCGCACCGGCTCTCGACCATCCGGCGCATGGACCGCATCGTCGTCATGGACGAAGGCCGGATCGTCGAGGAGGGCCAGCACGCGGACCTGCTGGCGCAGCGCGGCATCTACGCCCGGCTCTGGGAGCACCAGACGGGCGGCATGATCGGCCTCGAGGCCGCCGAATAGAGCGACCTTCTCCGCCGATCCAACGCTGTGCTTGGCGCGCTCCCCGCCGCCGAGCACCTCCCTCCCCTCGTGGTGGAGGGATGGGGAGGGGGCAGCGCCCCACGCCCGTCAGCCCACCGGCGCCGTCTTCGCCCGCGGCTTCCAGTTCACCAGCACGATGCCGGTGCCGACCAGCGCCAGCGCGCCGATGATCGCCGGCGCGACGGCCTCGCCCAGCACGGCCCAGCCGGCGAGCACGCCGAAGAGCGGCGCCAGGAAGGTGAAGGCGGCCATGTCCGAGGCGGGATAATGCCTGAGCACCCAGAAGAAGATCAGGAACCCGAAGGAGACGATCACCACGACCTGGAAGGCGAAGATCCCGCCGATCGCCGGGGTCACCGCGCGCACGGTCTCGCCGAACAGCGGCGCCGCGGCCAGCAGCACCACCGCCGAGACGGCGAGCTGGTAGACGAGCTGCATCTCCGGCTCGGCGCGGCGCAGCGCGGTCGTCCGCACGACCAGCGCGATTCCGGCCCAGCACACCGCGCCGCCGAGGCACATCAGGTCGCCGATCAGCGAGGCGTGCCCGGCCGACGGCGCCCGGCCGAGCAGCGCCAGCGCCACCCCGCAGACCGCGAGGCAGAGGCCGGCCAGCCGGCGCAGGCTCATCCGCTCGCCCGGGATCAGCAGATGCGCACCCAGCGCCACCCAGACCGGCATGGTGTAGAACAGCACCGAGGCGCGGCTGACATCCGTGCGGTCGAGCCCCAGGAACAGCAGCAGGAACTCGGCCGAGAACAGCAGGCCGCAGATGATGCCCGGTCCGCAGCGAGCCATCCCTGATGCTCAGCCTGCGACCGGCCGCGACGGCGAAGAGCAGCACCAGCGGCAGCGCGCAGGCCGACCGCAGCCCCGCCTGGAAGGCCGGCGCCAGCCCGGCATTCACCAGCTTGACCAGCACTTGGTTCAGGCCCATCAGCAGCGAGAAGCAGAGCAGCGCTGCCGCGCCCGTGGCGTCGATCCTGTCCTTCATAGGGCCTCGCAAGCCTCGGGCAGTGGCGGCAGCCTGGAACGATCGGATCGACCCGCCATCGCGTCCTGCAGGAGCCGCCAACTCCTTTCAATGTGGTTAATGCGCCTTCTATTATCAAGCAAAAACAATGAGTTGGGAATTTGTGCACGCGTGAAGACGTCAACATCCTGATGCTGGCCGTCCTCACCCCGCGCTTCCGGGTGCCGCTGATGTGGAGCCTGATCGAGCGGGCCGGCACCAGCGACAGCGAGGCGCGCATCGCGCTGATGCGGCGCTACCTGGCGCTCTTCGGCGCCGCGTCGGTCGAGCTCCTGCTCGCGGACCGGGAGTTCATGGGCGTGCGCTGGCTCGGATTTCTCAACGAAAGCAAGGTCCCCTTCGCCGTTCGCATGAAGGGGAAGCTCATCGTCACCACCGAGGACGGCCGGGCGCTGCGCCTGCACTCGCTCCTGCGCACCTGCCGCAAGAAGCGAGTGTTCCGCGCCGATCTGTCCCGCGATCCGGACCACCCGTTGACGCTGAATGTCGCCGCCAAGCGCCTCAAGGATGGCGAGCTCCTGATCGTCGTCTCCAACACCCCGGCCCGCGCAGCACTCGAGGCCTACCGGCAGCGCTGGGCCATCGAGTGCCTGTTCGGCGACACCAAGACCCGCGGGAACGGCCGAGTGAGGCGCTGATCGCCTCGACCTACCGGCGGCTGCAGCGCTTCTTCCAACACGTCCGGCTCGCCCCCGACTGGTCGGCGCCGCTGGTGATCCGGCTGCTCGGGCTCAAGGGGCGGTGGCCGCTCGCGCTCGATCGCACCCAGTGCAAGGTCGGCGCCAAGGACGTCAACATCCTGATGCTGGCCGTCCTCACCCCGCGCTTCCGGGTGCCGCTGATGTGGAGCCTGATCCAGTGGTCCGGCACCAGCGACAGCGAGGCGCGCATCGCGCTGATGCGGCGCTACCTGGCGCTCTTCGGCGCCTCGTCCGTCGAGCTCCTGCTCGCTTACCCTGAGTTCATTGTCTTTCTCTCGCTCGTATTTCTCTACGAAAGCAAGGTCCCCTTCGCCTTTCGCATGTAGTGTAAGCTCATCGCCACCACCGAGGACGGCCGGGCGCTGCGCTTGTACTCGCTCCTGCGCACCTGCCGCTAGAAGCGAGTGTTCCGTGCCGACACGGCGTGCACGCTCGCGTCCGTTTGTCCAGATTCCGCCCTGTCGAGCCCCGCGCCACTTTCAATCCCGGCGGGGCGGCGCCAGCCAGCGCGCCGCGAAGGGAGCGCCCAGGATGACGATCACCACGCGCAGCAGATGATGCGTGACGACATAGGCGACGTCGGTGCCGGCGATGATCGCCAGCAGCACCATCTCGGCCTGTCCGCCGGGCGCGAAGGCCAGGATGGCGTCGAGCGGCGGCGCGATCCCGGCCTGGATCACCGTCTCGGCGAAGAGGACGCTCAGCACCGTCAGCACGACGCAATAGCCGATCGAGGCAGTCACCACGCGGCGGATCTCGCCCAGCGTGATGCCGACATATTTCACCCCGATGCCGATGCCGAGAAAGAACTGCGCGACCCACATCGCCTCGGCCGGCGGACGAAAGTGCAGCCCGTCCGCAAAGGCGACGGCGCCCGCGACGATCATCGGCCCCAGCATCGGCGCGCCGAACAGCCCGATGCGGCGGGCGAGCCACCAGCCGACCACGCCGCAGGCGGCCATGATGACGAACTCGTATGCAGGAATGGCGCCGGCGTGCTTGCCGGGCGGCCCCGAAAGCGGCAGCTCGTAGAGCCAGCGGATCAGGAAGGGCATCAACGAGACGATCACCAGCACGCGGGTGGTATGGATCAGCGACAGCGCGCGCGGATTGGCGCCGGCCTCGATGCCGAAGAGCAGCATGTCCTGCAGCCCGCCCGGCATCGCGGCGTAATAGCTCGTCGCGTGGTCGAACCCGCAGAGCCGGCGGAAATAGGGATAGCCGGTCAGGCCGATCAGCAGGATGAAGACCGGGACCAACGAGACCGAAAGCGCCATGTCGCCAAGGCGCGCGAACAGCGCCGGCGTCAGCGAGGCGCCGACCGCCACGCCCAGGATGGGCCGCATCGCCTCGGAGATCGGCGGCACGCCCTTCAGCGGCATTCCCGCCAGGGCGGCGGCGAGGCAGATGAACATCGGCCCGAGCAGCAGCGGCAGCGGCAGCCCCAGCCACCAGAACGCGCCCGCCCCCGCCGCAGACAGCGCGAGCGTTCCCAGCCGCCAGGGGGAGAAGACCGTGCGGAACCGCATGCAATTGTATGCACTAGCAGAAGCGGCCCGCCGCGCAACTGCGCGATGCCGCTGCCTGGCGGCCGGCCCAGCCGGCATGGATTGACCCCGGTCAATGCAGGGCCCCGGTGGCGCCCGCAAGCCTGCCCGGGCCAAGGGACGAGGACAGCCGGATGCCCGCGGATGAGATCAGCGACACGGCTCGCAGAGTCAGCGCTCGCCAGAGCGTCGGCGGGCCCGTCCGCGGCGGAGGGGCGGCGCCCTCGGACGCGCCTGCGAACCCGACCGGCATCGACGCCTACAAGCCGGCCGAGATCGCCGCCCTCGTCCGCGCCGCGGGCGTCGCCAAGGCGCGCCTGCCGCTGATCCGGATGGCGACGCTGGCCGTGCTCGCCGGCGTCTTCATCGGCCTCGGCGCGATGGCCTACCTCATGGCGATGACCGGCGCCGATCCCGGCCACGGGCCGACGCGGCTGCTCGGCGGGCTCGTTTTCTCGCTCGGCCTGATCCTCGTCGTCGTCGCCGGCGCAGAGCTCTTCACCGGCAATGCGCTGATGGTGATGGCGGCGGTCGACCGGCTGATCTCGGGACGCGAGCTCGCCCGCGCCTGGGCGGTCGTCTATGCCGGCAACTTCGCCGGCTCGCTGGCGCTCGTGGTGCTGGTCTGGCTGACGGGGCTGACCGCCGGCCCGTTCGGGGCCACGGCGGTCGCCATCGCCGAGACCAAGGCCGCGCTCGGCCCCGTCGAGGTGATCGCCAGGGGCGTCATCTGCAACATGCTGGTCTGCCTGGCCGTCTGGCTGACGATCGCGGCGCGCGACGTCGCGGGCAAGATCCTGGCCATCCTGCCGCCCATCTCGGCGTTCGTGCTGCTCGGCATGGAGCACTCGGTCGCCAACATGTTCTTCTTCCCGCTCGGCGCGCTGGCGGGCGCGCCGGTGACGCTGGCGGACGCCGCCCTGAACATCGCGCTGGTGACGCTCGGCAACGTCGTCGGCGGCGCCGGCGGCGTGGCGCTGGCCTACCGCCTCGCCTATGGCCCGCGGGTTTGACCAAGCCTGCCTCGGCAGCTATGTTCCCGGTGTGTTCTTGCTGGGGGCGTCCATGCGCACACTCACCTGCGCCGAGCTGGCGCTGACCCCTGATCGCTCGCGCGCCCGCGTGGCGGGGCTCGTCATAACGCGGCAGCGGCCCGGCACCGCCTCGGGCGTCATCTTCCTGACGCTCGAGGACGAGACCGGCATCGCCAACGTCATCGTCTGGCCCAAGGTCTACGAGCGCAACCGGCGCGCCGTCATCGCCGGACGCCTGCTGCGCGTGACCGGGCAGCTGCAGAACGAGGGCTCGGTCCGCCACCTCGTCGCCTGGAAGATCGAGGACCTCTCGCATTTGCTCGACCGCCTCGGCATGCCCGACACCCGCAGCCCCTATGCCGACGAGGGCAAGCGCCCGACGATGGACCACCGTCCGGCTGGAAACCGCCCGCTCGGCACCCGCCCGCGCAACAATCACCCGCGCGACGAGACGCGCCAGCTCTTCCCCAGCCGCGACTTCCACTGAAGTCCGGGGTCGCGCGCGCGCAAGAGGAAAGCGGCGCGCCAGCAACCCCGCACGCCGGTGCCAGTCGCAAGCCTCTCCCCCGACCCCTCTCCGAAGCGGAGAGGGGGGCGCCAGCGGTCGTCGCCGAGCCCTCCCCTTCGCCTAGGAGGGGGGCAGGGGGGAGGCTCTCCTGTTCGCTGATCCGATCAGGCGCGCAGCGTCAGCCTGAACACCGCTCCCGGCGCAGCGGTCTCCGCCAGCTCGATGCCGCCGCCATGCGCCGCCAGCAGCGCCTTGACGATGCCGAGGCCAAGCCCCGTGCCGCCCTGCTCGCGCCGCGTGGTGAAGAAATGCTCGAAGATCCGCTCGCGGTTCGCCGCCGAGACGCCGCGACCGTCATCGGCGACGGTCAGCACCACCGTCTCGCCCTCGGGCTGCGCCGTGACCGCCACCCGGCTGGCGCCGTGCTGGGCGGCGTTCTCGAACAGGTTGCCGAGCACGATCGCCAGCGCATCCTCGGCGATCCGCGCCTGCAGCCCCTGGGGCACGTCGATCGTCGGCGGCAACGCCTGCGGGCAGCCGCGCCGCCGCGCGCTCGGCGACCGGCCGCAGCGTGGCCTTCGCGTCGGTCTGCACCGCGTTCTCGGCCTTGGCGAGCTCCATCAGCCGGTCGAGCAGCGCCTTCAGCCGCGCGCCGTCGGCGGCGATGTTGCCGGCGAAGCGGCGCCGCTCCTCGCCCGTCATCTCGTGGTCCTGCATCAGCTCGGCCGCGCCCTGGATGGCGGCGAGCGGCGTCTTGAACTCGTGGCTGACATGGCGCGCCAGCGTCCGGATGTACTCGGCCCGCCGGTTCAGCGCCGTGGCCATGCGCGCGATGCCAGCCCCGAGCTCGGCCATTTCGCGCGTGCCGGGTCGCTCGAGCTGGGCCATCGTCGCCCTCTCGCCGCTCGCCACCGCCCGCGTCCGCGCCAGGAGCTCGGCGACGGGGCGCGAGATGGTCCGCGAGGTCAGCAGGGCCAGCGACGCCGCCAGGACCAGCATCGTCGCCCCCGCCAGCACGGCCTTCTCGCGCTCGTCATAGAGGTGGCGGAGCACGCTCTTCGGCGTGCGCGAGAGATAGACGGCACCGAGAATCCGCCCGTCCGCGACAATGGGCAGGGCGACGAAGACGCGCACGCCCGTTCCGCGCGAGATGCGGGCGAGCACGCTCGGCGCGTTCTGCAGCTCGCGATAGCGCAGGGCGCTGGCGTAGCGGCCCGAGAGCGCCGCCGCCACCTCGGGCACATGCGCGAAGTTCAGCCCGATCTCGGCCGTGCCGCCGACGGCGGTGCCCTGCGCGTCGAGCACGCGGGCGCCGATCAGCGTCGTCAGCTGTGCCCGGTCGAGCACGGGGCTGAGCGCGCGCCCCGCCGCCATCGCTGCCGCGCTCGGCGGCACGGCTGGCGGCACGCCCTCGGGCCGTGCCGGCAGCGTCTCGACGCGGGCGAGGTCCAGCCGCGGGTCGACGGGCGTCCAGCCGGCCGCCCCCGGCGCGCCGGGCGGCGCCGCCGGCAGGTCGCCGGCCAGGTCGTCAGCCAGATCCGGCCGCTCCAGCCCCGCGGCAAAGGCAGCGCCGATCAGTGCGGCCTGGCTGATCAGCTCGCGCTCGGTCTCCTGGACCAGCTGGTTCTCGTAGATGCGGAAGAAGAAGATCGAGCCGAGCGGCAGCAGGATCACGGCCAGGTTGACGATCAGCAGCACCGTCGAGAGGCGCGGCCTGAACCTCATCCCCACCTCACCCCCACCTCACCCCCGGGCTCATTTCAGCCCAAGGCGGAAGCCGACGCCGTGCACCGTCTCGACAACGCCCGCGGCCCCCGCGGCCGACAGCTTGCCGCGCACATGCCGGATATGGCTGTCGAGCGTCCGGTCGCTGACATGGATGTTCGGCGCATAGACCGCCCGCATCAGCTCATCGCGGCCGAAGACCCGGCGCGGCTGGCGCGCCAGCGTCAGCAGCAGCTGGAACTCGGTCGCCGTCAGCGCGACGTCCGCCCCCGCCCAGCTGACGCGATGCTCGGCCGGGTCGATCTCCAGCGCTCCGGCGCGGACCGGCGCGTCCGCCTCGCCTGTTGCGGCGGGCGCTGCGCGGACGCGCTTGAGGATGGCATTGATCCGCGCCACCAGCTCGCGCGGGCTGAAGGGCTTGGTGACATAATCGTCGGCGCCGAGTTCGAGGCCCAGCACGCGGTCGATCTCGTCGTCGCGTGAGGACAGGAACAGGATCGGCACCTCCGAATCGCGCCGCAGCGTCCGGCAGAGCTCGAGTCCGTCCATCTCGGGCATGTTGATGTCGAGCACGATCAGGTCGGGCGCGACATCCCCCACCATGCGCAGCGCCGCCGCGCCGTCTTCGGCCGCCCTCGCCGTCATGCCGGCCTTGCCGAGCGCAAAGCAGACGACCTCGCGAATGTGCGGGTCGTCGTCGACGACGAGAATGGAGTGCGCCATGGGCGAGGTTTTAGCCGCTTCGCCGAAAGCCCGCCAGCGCCCGCAACCCGGCTTCGTCACCCGTGGACGGCGCGCCAAGACTCGCGGCCGCACTCACCACGCTCTGGGGAGAGGATCCGCATCCGGCCGGAAATTGCCGCGCCGCCAGCTGCGTCGGAGAAAAAGAGTGCCGGAGCGGCCGGGGATGGGCGCTCCGGCACCAAGGTGGGCCATCAGGGGCGCCGACGGGCGACGAGGGCGGCGCCCTCCCAAGCCTCGACGGCGCGACCGGCGCTGGCCGGTGCGCCGGGCGCGGGCGCGCCCCTGATGTCCGTTCTGGCGCTGAAATAGGCGGGCGCGTCCTCGACCTCCCAGCGGCCCGGCGCCGGTGTCATCTCCGCCGGCACCGCCGTCGCGGCTGGCCCGGTCGGACCGGTGAAACCGGGCTCCGGCGTGGCCACGGCGATCGCGGCGAGCAACAGGGCGATGGTCGTCATAGGGCGGTCTCCTCGTGCCTGATGCGCAGCAGACTAGGCGCGAGGCTTGCAGATTGGCGCGAGGCTGCGGCGCGTCGTTTTGGGTTTTGCCGTGCAGATCCCGTGCAGAGGCCCGATGCCGGAACGGCACGGCGAAACTTGCCGGCGAAGCTCGCCGGGCGACGGAGCTCGGTCGCCCTGCATTTTCCGACCGATGGCGGCCTCAGCGGCGGCTTAAGACCTGCCCGCCCGCACCTGCATTCCGGCGCGCGAGCCCGCCTGGCGCGCCCTCTTGGCCAGCGTCGTCACGTCGCCGCCCTCGCGCGCGGGAACGACCCGGTACACCGCCTCGATGAAGTTCTCGGTTGCAAATCCCAGGACCCCGAGGCCCAGGACGCCGAGCATCACGCGCCCGAAGGCCGCCTCGTGCACCGTCGAGAAGGCCTGCTGCAGCCCGCCCGCCTGCGAGGGATCATGCGTCCAGCCGGCCCAGACCAGGAAGCAGCCGACGAGCGCGATCACCAGGCCATAGCAGACGAAGCCGAGCTTGCAGAGCCAGTCCAGACGCTCGACCGTCTGCGTCCAGCGCAGGTTCTCCTTGTACTTCTCGGCAATGCCCTTCCAGCAATAATAGAGGCCGGCGCCGACCACGGCGACGCCGATGCCGACGACGATCCATTGCCCGAACGGCTTCGACATCAGCCATGCGGTCCACTCCCGCTGGCTGCTGCCGCCACCGCCACCGCCGGCGCGGGTCGCCGCCAGCTGGACCACATAGACGCCGAGCGCCGCGTGGATCACGCCGGTCGCGACGAGCCCGAGGCGCGCGAAGATGCCCTTCGCCTGCGATCCGCGCCGTTCAAGGTCCATCCAGGCCGCGATCAGCCGCCAGACCGCGTAACAGAAGAGCCCGGCCGCGATGACCCACAGCAGCACGCTGCCCCATCCGCTGCCGTCCAAGGTCGACAGGGCGCCCTTCGCGCCCTCGGCCTGGCCGCCTCGCCAGGCCGCAAGGATCGCGAGCGCACCGACGAGCACGTAGACCACGCCGCGCGCGGAATATCCGGCGCGCATCACGGGCACGACCCAGGCGGGGGCACGATCTGGCATCGGCGGCCTCCAGGCAGCTCTGGCGGGAAAACGCAAGCTTTTGCCGGCAAATACGCGCCGTCTGGGGGTGGGGACGCATGAAGGTGCCGCAGAGTTCCACGGTTCCGCACCCGTGCCGTCGCGCCGACGGAGTTCAGTGTACAGTGGCGCCGCCGATACCGCCGCAGCGGCACCCAGCTCCACACGCGCCACGCGCCCGTGTCACAGCGCCTTGCGCGCCGCCATCGCCGCCGAGATCGTCCCCTCGTCGAGATAGTCGAGCTCGCCCCCGATCGGCACGCCCTTGGCGAGCGACGTCACCACGGCGCCGGTGCCCTCCAGATATTCCGCGATCACATGCGCCGTGGTCTGGCCGTCGACCGTGGCGTTCAGCGCCAGCACCACCTCGGTGATCCCATCCCCCCGGACGCGCGCGGCGAGCTCGGGGATTCGCAGGGCCTCCGGCGTGACGCCGTCCAGCGCGTTCAGGTGCCCGCCCAGCACGTGATAGCGCCCGCGGAAGACGGCGGCCCGCTCCAGCGCCCAGAGATCCGCCACATCGGCCACCACGCAAAGCGCGCCCGTCGCCCGCCGCGGGTCGGCGCAGATCGCGCAAACCTCTGATGTCGTGATGTTGTCGCAGACTTGGCAGGTGCGCACGGTGCGCGCCACCTCGTCGAGCGCGGCGGCCAGCGGCAGCAGCAGCCGCTCGCGCCGCTTGACCATCTGCAGCGCCGCGCGCCGGGCCGAGCGAGGGCCGAGCCCCGGCAGCTTGGCCATCAGCTCGATCAGCCGCTCGATCTCCGGCGCGCCGGACATGGGGCCCGTCAGGCCCTCTCGCGCTCGACGACGCCCGTCAGGCAGCCGACCGCGCCGGCGGCCTTGCGCAGCTCGGCCACGGGCGTCTCGATCACCTCGATGCCGAGGCCCTCGTACCAGGCCCGCACCGCCGGGTTGCCGCCCGGCATCAGGATGTGGCGCGGCCCGAGCGTGACGAAATTCAGTGCCCGGTTCGCCAGCACCTCGTCGGCCTCGGGCAGGAAGGCGACCTCGTAGCCGAGCGCCCTGAGCGCGCTGACTGCCCGGTGCGGCGTCCGCCGCGGCCAGGCGATCGCCAGGTCGCGGTCGGCGATCCGCAGCATGCCCATCAGGTGCATCGTGCCGAAGGGCATGTCGACCGTGATCAGGTCGATGCCGAGCTCGGCCAGGGTGGCGCCGATCTGCCGGGCCGCGGCCTCGTTGGTGCGCAGGCCCAGGCCAAGCAGCGCCGTTCGCGGATCGAGCCACATCAGGTCCGCGCCCTCGAAGGTGGCGTGCCCCGTCAGCGTCCGCAGGATCGGCACGCCGGCCGCCGCCAGGCCGGCGGCGGTGGCCACTTCTTCGCCCGCGCGCACGGTCGAGGCCGGACGGCCGAGGATGGCGCCCTGCGGCGTCATCGACGAAGAGATCGGCGCAGAACATCCGGTTCGGCGTCGGCGCGGCGACCTCGGGCACCTGGAGCACCTGGACGCCGGCCGCCCGGTACGAGGCGGCCATTTCGTCGTGCTCGGCCTGGGCGGACCGCAGGTCGAGCGCCTCGAGCTGCTGGGCCGCGTCGACATCGTCGACGACGATCTCCGACCCAGGCCGGCGCAGCAGGACGGATTTCAGCGGGCGCCACTCGCTGTCGATGCCGCCCGACCAGAGCCGGCCCAACTCCTCGGCATGGCTGGCCAGCCGCGGCGACCAGCCGGCGCCGCCATAGGCGGCGGTCCCGAAAGTCGAGGCGGCCAAGCCCTGCACGCAGCCCCGCTCTCCGTCCCTTCCTCGGGTCGGGGGAGGGGACACCAGCTCCGGGGGCGGCGCTTCAGCGCGCGTGTCCCTCATCGGCTCAGCCGAAAGGCAGCTTCATGCCCGGAGGCAGGGCCAGCCCCTCGGTCAGCTTGGCCATCTCGGCCTGGCCCAGCTCGCGCGCCTTGCGGATGGCGTCGTTGACGGCGGCGACGATCAGGTCTTCGAGGACCTCCTTCTCCTGGCCGCCGCCGAGCAGCGACGGGTCGACGGCAAGCCCCTTCACGTCGCCCTCGGCCGTGGCGCGGGCGGTGACCATGCCCGCGCCGGCCGAGCCCTCGGCCTCGAGCGACTTCATGCGCTCCTGCACCTCGGCCATCTTGGCCTGCATCTCCTGAGCCTGCTTGAGCAGCTTGCCCATGTCGCCCAGTCCCTTGAGCATCAGACGTCCTCCTCGAACGGGTCCTCGCCGTCGTCGCTGTCCACATAGCTCTCGACGAGCTCGGCCTCCATGTCGTCTGCCTCGGCCACCGGCGCAAGCACCTCGTCATGCGACGGCGCCGCGGGTGCGAGCGGGCGCACCGCGCCGATCCGCGCGCCCGGGAAGGTGGCGAGCGCCGCCGCGACCAGAGGGTGGTTCTCGGCCTCGGCGCGCGCCGCGGCCTCGGCGCGCCGGCGCTCCTCGGCGACGGACGGCGCGCCCGGCGCGTCGCTGACGAGCACGCTCCAGCGCGCCCCGGTCAGCCCGCGCAATCGTTGGCCGAGCCGCCCCGCCAGGTCGGCGGGCGCATCAGGGCCGGGGTTGAACTCGATCAGCCCGGGCCGGTAGCGGACCAGCCGGACATATGTCTCGACCTCGGTCAGCAGGATCAGGTCGCGCGCCTCGCCGATCAGCGCCAGGACGTCATCGAACTCGGCGAACCGGGCAAGCGCATCCGGCGCGGGCTCGGGCGCGGGCGCGGGTGCGGGTGCGGTGGAGGCTGGCCGGGGTGCCAGCGGCGCCCCCGCGACCAGGGAAAGCGCAGCGGCGGTGCCGCCGCCCGCGATCCCGGCCGGGCTGCCCGCCGGACTCCCTGCCGGACTCCCTGCCGGACTGGTGGCAGGGCCGCCGGCAGAGCCGCTCGCAGGGCGCGGCCGGGCCGGCGCGGCGGCGCCTTCCTCGGTCAGCCTGCGCACCAGTTCCTCCGGCGGCGGCAGGTCGGCGACATGCGTCAGCCGGATCACCGCCATTTCGGCCGCCATCATGGCGCTGGGCGCCAGTGCCAGCTCCTCCAGCGCCTTGAGCAGCATCTGCCAGGTCCGGGTCAAAACGCGCATCGAGAGCCGGCCGGCCAGGTCGCGCCCGCGGTCGCGCTCGGCCAGCGAGACAGTCGGGTCGTCGGCTGTCTCGGGGGCGACCTTCAGCACCGAGATCCAGTGCGTCAGCTCGGCCAGGTCGCGCAGCACGATCCCGGGATCCGCGCCGTCGGCATATTGACGGCCAAGCTCGGCCAGCGCGCCGCCCGCATCGCCGCGCATGATCGCCTCGAAGAGGTCGAAGACCCGGCCGCGATCGGCCAGTCCCAGCATGGTGCGCACCGCCGCACCGTCGACCTCGGCCTCGCGGCCATTCGCCAGCGCCTGGTCGAGCAGCGAAAGCGCGTCGCGCACCGACCCCTCGGCCGCCCGGGTCACCAGGCCCAGCGCCTCGTCGGTCAGCCGGGCGCCCTCGCGCTCGGCTATGCCGCGCAGATGCGCCATCATCGCCTCGGGCTCGATGCGGCGCAGGTCGAAGCGCTGGCAGCGCGACAGGATGGTGACCGGCACCTTGCGGATCTCGGTCGTCGCCAGGATGAAGATGACGTGCGGCGGCGGCTCCTCCAGCGTCTTCAGCAGCGCGTTGAAGGCCGCGCTCGACAGCATGTGGACCTCGTCCACGATGTAGACCTTGTAGCGTGCCGAGGCGGCGCGATAGCGCACCGCGTCGTTGATCTCGCGGATGTTCTCGACGCCGTTGTTCGATGCCGCGTCGATCTCGAGCACATCGACATGCCGGCCCTCGGCGATCGCCACGCAGGCGTCGCATTCGCCACAAGGGTCGATCGTCGGGCGGTCGCCGCGCTGGCAGTTCAGCCCCTTGGCGATGATGCGCGCGGTCGTCGTCTTGCCGACGCCGCGCACGCCGGTCAGGATGTAGGCGTGCGCGATCCGGTCGTGCTGGAAGGCGTTGGTCAGCGTGCGGACCATCGCATCCTGGCCGATCAGGTCGCGGAAATGGCCGGGGCGGTATTTGCGCGCCAGCACCTGGTAGGCGGGGGAATCGATCGTCGCCTCCATGCGTCGGCCAAAGGTACTGCACGAACCTAGTGCCGCGGCACCCGCTCCCGCAAGGTCGAGGAACCGCCGGGCAGGCGGGGCATCCGCCGCGACCTCGAGACCCGCTATCCTGGTTCCTGCATCCGCATGCGCGAGACCGGGCGTTATCTGCGGGCGGTCGTCGGCACGGGTGATCTGGCGGATCTGGAGCAAGGCAGCCGCGTCTTGGGCGACCGGGGCTGGCGGCTCATCGAGGTCAGCCGATCGATCAGCGCCGATGGGCAATCGGACGGCAGGCGCATGACCGAGCCGCACCGCGATCTCCTCCCGGCGAAGCGGGAGAGGTGAGAGGCTGGACAGCGACCCGAACGATACTCGTTACGGCTGCTTCCTTCCGGACCTGACCGGATTGGCGAGGCGCCCGCCCGCGCCAACCTCTCGCCCTCGCATATAGATGGGAGCGAGACCCCTCGCAAGCCGCCGCGAGATCGTCATCCCGGCAAAGGCCCCGGCGACCTGCCGCAAGCGCTCGTGCCTCAAGCCCCGCTGACCGCAGGCCTGGCTGAAGGTGACGCCGGCGGGCTTTACCCGTGCGTCCTCCCGGTGCATCAAGGCCCGCATCCATTTCCGCCCGAAAGGCCAGCCCCGACCATGATCGAGACCCGGCGCGTCACCTTTGCCGCGGGCAGCGACCGTGCCGCGCATCTGCGCGATCGCGCCGGCGACCTCCTGGCGGGCGGGGACGCCTCGCTCCTGCCGCTCTGGCAGGAGAAGCTGCTGATCGACCTGTCCGGCCCGGCGCCGCAGCTCGGCTGGGTGCCGCCCGCCGCGCACCTTGCGGCTGCCGCCGAGGCGCCCGTCTTCCTCGGTTGTGCCGCGGCCCGCCCCTGCTTCGCCGCCGACGTCTCGTCTCTCGACGAGGAAGCGGCGCGCAGCCGCTTCGGCGAGGCATGCAAGTTCATCGATCTGCGCTCGGTCTGCGGCGAGCTCTCTCCCGAGGAGGCGGCCATCGCGGCGACCGCCAAGGCGCTGCTCGGCTGGCATCGGTCGCATCGCTTCTGCTCGCGCTGCGGCGCCGCCTCGGAGATGGAGAACGGCGGCTGGCGCCGGCGCTGCCCGACCTGCCAGGGCCTGCATTTCCCGCGCACCGATCCGGTCGTGATCATGCTGATCCTGCATGGCGACGAGGTGCTGATCGGGCGCCAGTCGACCTTTCCGCCTGGCATCTATTCGCTGCTCGCCGGCTTCGTCGAGCCCGGCGAGACGATCGAGGACGCCGTGCGCCGCGAGACGCTGGAGGAGACGGCCGTCCGCGTGGGCCCGGTCGGCTATCTCGGCTGCCAGCCCTGGCCCTTTCCGGCCAGCCTGATGCTCGGCTGCATCGGCCAGGCAGAGACGCGGGACATCACGCGCGATCCCACCGAGCTCGAGGATGCGCGCTGGGTGGACCTGGCCACCATGCGCCAGATCCTGGCGGACGAGCACCCCGAGATCAGGTCGCCGCGCAGGGATGCGATCGCCCGCGCCATCCTGACAGACTGGGTGAACGGCGAGGTCCCGGCGCTCTGACGGCCTGCGCCAGGCGTCAGATCAGCATCAGACGGATCCCGTAAGCGACCAGCGTGACCGTCCCCGCCCCTGCCGCCCAGAGAGCGACGAACCAGAACAGGCGGCGCGCCACCGGCGGCATCAGTGATAGCCCTCGTCATGGCCGACCTTGCCGCGGAAGAGATAGTAGGAATAGGCCGTGTAGGCGAGGATCGTCGGCACCAGGATGGCGGCGCCGACCAGCAGGAAGACGAGGCTGTCCTTGGGCGCCGCGGTCTCGGCGATCGTCAGGTGCGGCGGCACGATGAAGGGATAGAAGCTGATCCCGATCCCGGCAAAGCAGAGCGCGAAGATCGCGGCCGCGGCCAGGAACGGCCAGCGATCATGGCCGCGCTGCAGCCCCGCGAAGAGCAGAAAGGCGCAGACGGCGATCAGCGCCGGCACCAGGCCGCTGAAGATGACGGTCGGCCATGCGAACCAGCGCTCGAAATAGAGCGGCACCAGGAAGGGCGTCCACAGGCTGACCGCGCCGATCAGGGCGAGCGTCGCGATGCCGGCGAGCCGCGCAAATCGCGCCGCGCGGTCGCGAAGCTCGCCATCGGTCTTCATCACCAGCCAGGTCGAGCCGAGCAGGGTATAGCCGACGACCAGGGCCACGCCCGTCAGGATCGAGAAGGGCGTCAGCCAGTCCCACCAGCCGCCGGCATAGGCGCGGTTCTCGACCGGGATGCCCTGGACCAGAGCGCCCAGCGCAATCCCTTGCGCAAAGGTCGCGAGGAGCGAGCCGCCATGGAACGACCAGTCCCAGACGCGCCGCCAGCGCACGGTCCGGTGCCTGAACTCGAAGGCGACGCCTCGGAAGACCAGCGCCAGAAGCATGGTGATCAGCGGCGCGTAGAGCGCCGGCAGCACGACCGCATAGGCCAGCGGAAAGACGGCGAGCAGCCCGCCGCCGCCCAGCACGAGCCAGGTCTCGTTGCCGTCCCAGAAGGGCGCGACCGTGTTCATCATCGTGTCGCGCTGCCTGGCGTCGCGCATGAACGGGAACAGGATGCCGATGCCGAGATCGAAGCCGTCGAGCACCACATAGGCCAGCACGGCAAAGGCGATCAGCCCGGCCCAGACGAATTGCAGCGTCAGCCAGTCCATCGGCTACTCCCCCGCATGTGCCTGGCGCCGGACGCTCGGCGCCGGCGTGATGCCGGCCGTGCGCGTCGGGCCGAGCTCCTCGACGTCGCCGCCTTCATCCGGCGAGCGCGCCATCAGGCGCAGGATGTAGAACGTGCCGGCGCCGAAAATCGTGAAATAGATCAGCACGAAGGCGATCAGCGACCCCTCGACGGCCGGCGCCGCGATCGGCGAGGCGGCATCGATCGTGCGCAGCATGCCGTAGACGACGTAAGGCTGGCGCCCGACCTCGGTCGTGACCCAGCCGGCCAGGACGGCACCGAAGCCCGCCGGCCCCATCAACAGCGCGACCCTGTGCAGCCAGCGCCACTCGTAGAGCTTGCCGCGCAGCCGCGCGAGGCCCGACCAGAGCCCGACCATCACCATCGAGAGCCCCAGTCCGACCATGATGCGGAAGGTCCAGAAGATGATCTCCGCCGGCGGGCGGTCTTCAGGCGGGAACTCCGCCAGCGAGGGCACCGAGCCGTCCCAGCTGTGGGTGAGGATCAGCGAGCCGAGGTGCGGGATCTCGATCGTGTCGGTGATGCGCTGCGCCTGGTCGTCCGGGATGCCGAACAGGATCAGCGGCGCGGCGCCCTCGTTGATCTCGTAGTGGCCCTCCATCGCCGCGATCTTCGCCGGCTGGTACTTCAGCGTGTTCAGCCCGTGCATGTCCCCGGCGAGGATCTGGATCGGCGCCACCAGCAGCGCCATCCACATCGCCATCGAGAACATCGTCCGCGCGCCGCGGTTGGCGTTGTCGCGCAGCAGATGCCAGGCGCCGACCGCGCCGACGACGAAGGCCGTCGTCAGATAGGCCGCCAGCACCATGTGCACGAGGCGATAGGGGAAGGAGGGGTTGAAGATGACGGCCCACCAGTCGACGGGCACGAACTGTCCCACGTCGTTGATGGCGTAGCCGGCAGGCGTGTGCATCCAGGAATTGGCGCTGAGGATCCAGAAGGCCGACAGCGCCGTGCCCGCCGCCACCATCAGCGTCGCGACGAAATGCAGCCCATCGCCGACGCGCTCGCGCCCGAAGAGCATGATCCCCAAGAACCCCGCCTCGAGGAAGAAGGCGGTCAGCACCTCGTAGCCCATGATGGGCCCCAGCGTCGGTCCGACCTTGTCCGAGAAGACCGACCAGTTGGTGCCGAACTGGTAGGACATGACGATGCCGGAGACGACGCCCATGCCGAAGGCGACCGCGAAGATCGTCTTCCAGTAGTCGAAGGCCTTGTGGTAGCTGTCGTCCCCGGTCTTCAGCCACATCGCCTTGAGAACAGCGAGATAGCTCGCCAGTCCGATGGTGAAGGCCGGAAACGTGATGTGCGCGCTGACCGTGAATGCGAACTGAATGCGTGCCAGATCGACGGCGCCCAGCCCGGTGAACCAACCCGTCTCCATGTCAAGCTCCGGTGCGCCCTGTCCACGTACTGCCTGTTACTTAGCACTCGTGGGCGCGAAGGAATGCGACAATCTCGCCGCGTCCCATCAGCGGCATGCGCGTCGCATTGCTGCTGCGCGTCCAACGCATTAAGTGGCGCCGATGTTTGCCAATCCGCCCGATCTGCGGCCCGACCGCGCCGCACCGCGCCTCGGCTCCGATCCGGCCCGGGCCGGCCAGCCGCGCGTCGGCATGGTGTCGCTCGGCTGCCCCAAGGCGCTGGTTGATTCCGAGCGGATCCTGACGCGCCTGCGCGCCGAGGGCTATGCGATCTCGCCCGACTATGCCGGGGCGGATGCCGTCATCGTCAACACCTGCGGATTTCTGGACTCGGCCAAGGCCGAAAGCCTCGAGGCGATCGGCGAGGCATTGGCCGAGAACGGGCGGGTGATCGTCACGGGCTGCCTCGGCGTCGAGGAGGGCGCGATACGCGCGGCGCATCCGGGCGTGCTCGCCGTCACCGGCCCGCACCAGTACGAGGCGGTGCTCGACGCGGTGCACCAGGCGGTGCCGCCGGCGCCCGACCCGAAGGTCGACCTGATCCCGGCCGGGCGCCGTGCGGCTGACGCCGCGGCACTACGCCTATCTGAAGATCTCGGAGGGCTGCAACCACAGCTGCCGCTTCTGCATCATTCCCCAGATGCGGGGCCGGCTGGTCTCGCGGCCCGCCCGCGCGGTGGTGCGAGAGGCGGAGAAGCTGGTCGAGGCGGGCGTCCGCGAGCTCCTGGTGATCAGCCAGGACACCTCGGCCTATGGCGTGGATCTGCGCCATGCCGAGTCGGGCGGCGTGCGCGCCCACATCACGGACCTCGCGCGCGCGCTCGGCGGCACGGGGGCCTGGGTGCGGCTGCACTATGTCTATCCCTATCCGCATGTCGACGAGTTGGTCCCGCTGATGGCGGACGGGCTGGTGCTGCCCTATCTCGACATTCCGTTCCAGCATGCCGCGCCTGCGGTGCTGCGCGCCATGAAGCGGCCGGCCAACGACGCCAAGGTGCTGGAGAGGCTGGCGCGGTGGCGGGCGATCTGCCCCGAGATCACCATCCGCTCGACCTTCATCGTCGGCTTTCCCGGCGAGACCGAGGACGATTTCCGCCATCTGCTCGAATGGCTCGAGGAGGCGCAGCTCGACCGGGTCGGCTGCTTCCAGTACGAGGACGTTCGCGGCGCCGCGGCGAACGACCTGCCGGACCACGTGGCCGCCCGAGGTGAAACAGGAGCGCTGGCAGCGCTTCATGCAGGCGGCCGGCCGGATCTCGGCGGCGAAACTCCAGGCCAAGCTCGGGCGGCGCATGCAGGTGATCGTCGACCGGGTCGAGGACGACGGCGCCGTCTGCCGCACCAAGGGCGACGCGCCCGAGATCGACGGCAACCTCTTCATCGACGAGGACTACGCGACGCTTTCCGCCGGCGACATCGTCACGGTCGAGGTCGACGAGGCATCGGAGTACGACCTCTGGGGCCGGCGCATCTGACCTGACGGGCCAGGGTTTCGCGGGCCGGCTTCAGGGCGCCTTAACCTCGCGCCCCCACCATAATCGCACGAATCGCGTCCCACGGCAGGCGCCGCAGGCAACGGGAGCGCGGAAGGCAATTATGGCGAGGCACTCTGCCGGTGGCGGCGGGGGTCTGGCTCCCCGCCCGCTCTGGCCCGAGCGCCGGAAAGGGCATCATGTCTGGGTCACCTCTGAAACTCGTGCCGCTCGCGCTTGCGTTTGTCGCCGCGCTCGGCGGGCCGGCCGGCGCGCAGATGGTGTGCGGCGAGCGCAAGTCGGTCGTCGCGCAGCTCGAGGAGAAGTACGGCGAGACGCGCCGCTCGATCGGCGTGCAGGACGGCCGCGGCATCATCGAGGTCTATGCCTCCGACAAGACGGGCACGTGGACGATCCTGGTGACGAACACCGACGGCAAGACCTGCCTGATGGCGGCGGGCGAAGGCTTCGAGTCGCTGACCGTCGCGGGTGCCGACACACCGATCTGACGCGCCCGCGCGGCTTGCGACAGGGCGACCGGGCAGGGCATCCGGGATGCGGCACCGCGACCCCTAGCTCGGCGCCGGGCCGCCCCTTGCGTTCCACGGCGAAATGAGTCACGCCATCCCGCGCTTCGCGGCCGGGAGAAAAACATGGGCAGACGGAAGATCGCGCTGATCGGCGCCGGGCATATCGGCGGAACGCTGGCGCATCTGATCGGGCTGAAGGAACTGGGCGACGTCGTGCTCTTCGACATCGCCGAGGGCATCCCCCAGGGCAAGGCGCTCGACATCGTCGAGAGCGCGCCGGTCGGCGGCTTCGACGCGGCCTACCAGGGCACGCAGGACTATTCCGACATCGCGGGCGCGGACGTCTGCATCGTGACCGCCGGCGTAGCGCGCAAGCCGGGCATGAGCCGCGACGACCTGCTCGGCATCAACCTCAAGGTCATGAAGGCGGTCGGCGAGGGCATCAAGGCGCACGCGCCCGACGCCTTCGTCATCTGCATCACCAACCCGCTCGACGCGATGGTCTGGGCGCTGCAGAGGTTTTCCGGGCTGCCGAAGGCGAAGGTCGTCGGCATGGCCGGCGTGCTCGATTCGGCGCGCTTCCGCCATTTCCTCGCCGAGGAGTTCGAGGTCTCGGTCAAGGACGTCAGCGCCTTCGTGCTCGGCGGGCATGGCGACACCATGGTGCCGCTGACGCGCTATTCGACGGTCGGCGGCATCCCGCTGCCCGACCTGGTCAAGATGGGCTGGACGACGCAGGAACGGCTCGAGGCCATCGTCCAGCGGACCCGCGACGGCGGCGCCGAGATTGTCGGCCTGCTGAAGACCGGCAGCGCCTTCTACGCGCCGGCGGCCAGCGCCATCGCCATGGCCGAGAGCTATCTCAAGGACCAGAAGCGGGTGCTGCCCTGCGCCGCCTGGGTCGAGGGCGCCTATGGCCAGAACGGCATCTATATCGGCGTGCCGGTGGTGATCGGCGCCGGCGGCATCGAGCGGGTGATCGAGATCAGCCTCGACAAGTCCGAGCAGGCGATGCTGCAGAAGTCCATCGATGCCGTGAACGGCCTCGTCGCCGCGTGCAAGGGCATCGACGAATCGCTCGCCTGACGGGAGGCCGCCAAAGGGCGGACGAGACGCCCCGGTCGCGCTGAGCGTCAGCCTTCGGCCCACATCCTCAGCAGGTTCGAGCGCGTCTTCGCCAGTGTGTCGAAGAGCGGCGACTTGCCCTGCGCGCCGTGCACCTCGCGCAGCGAGCGTTCGAGGTCGAACAGGATCTCGCGCTGGCCCGCGTCGCGGATCCAGCTCTGCACCCAGCCGACGACAGCGAGCCGCTCGCCGCGCGTCACCGGCGCGACCCGGTGCAATGTCGTCGACGGGTAGAGCACGAGATCGCCCGGGCCGAGAAGGATCTCACGTTCCTCGAGCGGATCGTCGACGACCAGCGCGCCGCCCTCGCAGCCGTCGGGGTCCGAGAGGAACAGCGTGAAAGAGAGATCCGTGCGGGCGCCGTCCATGATCGCGTCGTCGACATGGGCGCCGTATTCCTGCCCGACCGAATAGCGCGACAGCAGGAGGCGGACGAGCCGACGCGGACGGGCGGCCGCCGCGAAGAGCTCGTTGCCGAGCAGTGTCTTCTCGACCTTGGCGAGGATGGCGTCGAGGTCGGACGAGGCGGCGGCCTGCTCGTTGCGCTTGACCTCGCGGGCATAGCGTCCGGCGGTGGCGCGCCCGTCGACAAAGGGAATACGGGGCACGAGGTCGCGGATCGCCGCGACCTCGTTGGCGTCCACGACACCGCCGATCACGAGGAACATCAGTCGATCTTGAGGGCGGCGATCTCCATTCGCGCCGCCGCGCCCCAAAGCAGGTTCGGATCGGCCTCGATCCGCCCCTGGGGAACGATCGCCGGGAAGAGGGGCGCCGTCGTCTCGATCTGCACCAGCATGTCCCGAGCGGCGCCTGCGGCGGCCTGGTCATCGCCGGCGGCAACCTGGCCCAACTCGTCGCGGGCAACCTGCAGGAAGCCCCAGGCGTCCTGGTATTCGTGCAGATTTGCGATGGCGCCGTCCTTGACGCCGATATCGTATTCCTTGGCGGCGGTGCGGGCCAGCTGCACGGCCGCGTCGAGCCGCGCGCCCGGTCCTCCGGCGGCGCGCTCGCGCGCCTCGGCGATCTTCTCGACGACGGCGGCGTGCGCCGCTTGCACCTCGGCGAGCGGGGCGCCCGAGTCGAGCGCGTCGGCAAGCGTCTGGAGCTCGGTGTCGAACTCGGCGGCGCCGCGGCTCTCGAGCGCCGGCCGCAGATCGCCGTAGATCTCGTCGCCGGGGTGCTTGGAGTGCGTGCGCGCCATCGCCTGCTGCTCCGCCTCGGTCAGCGCCAGCGCGGCGCGAAGATGGCCTTCGATCAGACCGAGCGCGGTCAGGTAATCGGCCTCGGCGTTGCTGGCCACGGCGCCGCGCTCGCCACCCTCACCGCCTTCACCCCCCTCGCCGCCCTCGCTGGCCGCCATTGTCTTGGCGCCCTCGCCACCCTCGCTCGCGCTGGCTTGGGCGAGCTGCAGGGCCTCCTGGCCAGGAGCGGCAGCTTGCGCCGTGGGCTCGCCCATCCCGGCGACGGCCGCGGGTGCGCTCAGCACCGCGGCCGTCGCGACACCTGCGCCGAGCGCGGTCCAGCGACGCGCGGCGACGCGGCGAGGCGTCCTGTGCTTGGATTCCATTCTCCCTCTCCCCAACAATCCCGACTTATTCAGTCAAGTACGCATGTGGGGCTGGGCGCGTCAAGGCAGCACATGCGCGTGGGCGCGACGCGTGGAGCAAGGCGAAGCCAGCACCCGGCCACTGGTCGGTTTAACAAACCTCGAGGTCGGCCAGCGCCCGGAAGGCCGGCGCAGTGGCGGTGATCCGGCAGACCGGGATGCGCGCCATTCGGTCCGCCATTTTCCCTTTCCGGCAGAATGCGTTCAGCATCGTGCCGACCTCGATGATCCGGTGCAGGTCCGACATCACCCCGCCGGTCAGGTAAACGCCGCCCCAGGCGCCGGTGGCGAGCGCCAGGTCGCCAAGAACGCGCCCGAAGATCTGGGAATAGACCTCCCGCTCCTCAGCCTGCGCCTCGTTTCCGCCGGTGCCCACGGGGAGGACGCTCTCGCCACCATCTTCGGTCACCGTGCCGAAGAGCCGCGCATAAGCAGGGCCGGAAAAAGCGTCCTCGACGGTGCGCACGCCATCGAGCAGCGCGGCCTCGGCGGCGCCGATCGGCGCGAGCGAGGCGTGGCCGGCCTCGGTGCCGAGCACCGCCCAGCCGCCGCGGCCCGGCGTTGCCGGCAAGGGCACCGCGACGGCCGCGCCGAATCCCGTCCCGACATTGGCGGCCAGCATCGGCAGCGGCCCAGGCCCGGGCGCACCCGCCGCCAGCACCTCGACATCGCCAGGCGAAAGCACCGGCAGAAACAGCGCGACCGCCTCGAGGTCGTTCAGCACGCGCACAGGCGCGCCGCCCAGCCGGGCAGACACCTCGGCGCCGTCGATTCGCCAGGGCGCGTTGGTCAGCTTGACAGCGTTGCCGTCCCGCGGCCCCGCAGCAGCGATCGCCACCGAGCCGACCGCAGCGACACGACGCGCCGCCAGATAGGCGTCGAGGGCACCGCCAAAACCGGGATAGTCGGCGACCGACAGCACCAATGTCTCGGCGACGCCGGCCGGACCCGCCAGCGCGAAGCGCGCATTCGTCCCGCCGATGTCAGCGATCAGCCGGGGCAGCATTTCAGGCGGCCGACGCCGTCAGGTCGGCCAGGAAGGCCTTCCGCCAGGCGGCCACGTCGCGCTCGCGGACGCGGGCGAAAAGCGCCCGGTAGCGCTCCAGCCGTTCCTCGAGCGGCATGCGGATCGCCTGGTGGATCCCGGCCGCGACCTCGTCTGGGTCGTGCGGGTTGACGATGACCGCCTCCTTCAGATCGGCCGCGGCGCCGGCGAACTGCGACAGCACCAGGACGCCCGGGTCGTTGTCGTCCTGCGCCGCGATGTATTCCTTGGCGACCAGGTTCATCCCGTCGCGCAACGGCGTGACAAGCCCCACCTTCGAGCCGCGGAACAGCGCCGCCAGCGTGTCGCGCGACACCGCGCGGTGGATGTAGCGGATCGGCGTCCAGTCGAAGTCGCCGAAGGCGCCGTTGATCGCGCCCGAAAGCTGCTCGAGCTCGGTGCGGATCTCGGCATAGGCGGTCAGCTCCTCGCGCGTCGGCGGGGCGATCTGCATCAGCACCGTGCTCTTGCGGTGCTCGGGGTATTCCTCGAGCAGCCGGCGAAAGGCGCGGAACCGGTCGGGCAGGCCCTTGGAATAGTCCAGCCTGTCGACGCCGATGATGTGGTTCTGGATCGAGCCGCGGATCAGGCGGCGGATGCGCTGCTCGGCCTCTGGCGTCTTGGCCATGGCGGCGAAGGCGTCGGCGTCGATGCCGATCGGATAGGCCTTGACCAGCGGCTCGCGCCCGGCGGCGCGAAAGGGGTGCGTCTCCTTGGTGACGTCGCCGGCGCTCTGCTCGACATAGCGGTGGAAGTTCTGCACGTCCTGCTCGGTCTGGAAGCCGACCACGTCATAGGCGAACAGCGAATCGATCAGCCATTCGTGGTCGGGGACGGCCGTGACGATCTCGGGCGGCGGGAAGGGGATGTGCAGGAAAAAACCGATCCGGTTCCGCACGCCGAGCCCGCGCAGGTCGCCGCCCATCGGGATCATGTGGTAATCGTGGATCCAGACGGCGTCGTCCTCGGTCAGCAGTCCGGAGAGCGAGCGCGCCATGCGCTGGTTGACGGCGCGGTAGCGCTCCAACTCCGCACTGTCGAACTTCGCAAGGTCGAGCCGGTAGTGAAAAACCGGCCACAGCGCCCTGTTCGAGTAGCCGAGGTAATAGCCGTCATAGTCGGCCTGGGTCAGCGGCTGGGTGGCGATCGTCACCGTCTGCTGGCGGTCGAGGTGCAGGCCGACCTCGGCGTCGTTCGGGACGATGTCGCCCGACCATCCGAACCAGACGCCGCTCTCGTCCCGCAGCACGTCGCCGACCGCCGTCACCAGGCCGCCCGACTGCGTCCCCTTGGAGAGATCGCCAACCCGGTTCGAGGCGAGAACGATGCGACTCATGCTGTGAAACCCCTTCTAGATGAATGGCATCAGCGTAACCCATATCGACGCAACGCGCGTGACGCGGCTGCCGATCCGGATGATTTATCCTCGCCACCGCCGACCGACAGGTCAGCGCGCGGCGGCGTGCAGCCAGTCGAGAAAGACGCCGATCTCGGGCACCCGCAGCCGGGCGGCGCTCGGCCCCGTGCCGATCTTCAGCGCCAGCCCGCCCCGGGCCTGGGCGGCCTCGAAGGCATCCTCGTCCGTCGTGTCGTCGCCGGCCATGAAGGGCGTGCGCCCGGCGAAGGGCGGCTCGGCCATGAAGGCGTCGAGCGCCCGCCCCTTGTTCGCTTCGGCCACCGCAACCTCGCTGACCATGTTGCCATGGATGGCCCGCAGGCCCTGCGAGCCCGCCACGATCTCGTCGACCAGCGCGCGTGCAGCATCGCCGGCCTCTGGCTTGTTTCGATAGTGCACCGTGACGGCGCCCGCCTTGCGCTCGATCAAAAGATCGCGCGGACGGGCGAATTCCTCCATTCGCCCCGCCGCCTCGGCGAGCCGCGCGGCCGCGGTCTCGTCGCGGCGGATGCCGCCACGGCCGTCGCGGCGGACCACGCCGTGCGAGGCACCCGCGGGCAGCCTCAGCGGCGCGAGCATCCGGTCGAGATCGGCGAGGTCGCGACCGGAGAGCACCGCCAGCGCGCCGCCGGTCGCCTCGGTCAGCCGGGCAACGGCGTCGCGCGTCTCGGCCGAGATCGCCGCCTCGTCGGGACGCGGCACGATCGGCGCCAGCGTCCCGTCGACGTCGAGAAAAACGGCATGCGTCCGCCAGTCGAGCCGGGGGAGGTCTTCGCTCATGTCGCCTCGCTGCGGGCTCAGCCAGTAAGCTCCGCTCTTGCCACAGGATCACCGGCAGGGGCAACGTCACGCGGACCGAAAAGGAGCCATCGCGGAAATGAATTCGCCGTTCGCGCCAGATGCGGGTCGGCTGGGAGATGCGGCCATGAGCGATCCGGGGGCGAGCTATGGCGGCACCGGCGGACGGCCTGCCGCCGCAGGACGCGCTGATGACGGGCCGCGCCGTTTTCACCGAGGCCTATGCGGTGATCCCGCGCGGCGTCCAGCGCGGCATCGTGACCAGCCTCTTCCCCGGCTGGCAGGGCGCGCGCGGCTGGGTGCTGGCCCGCCCGCTCTCGGGCTTTGCCGAGACGTTCAGCCACATCGTCATGCAGCTCGAGCCGGGCGGCGGCAGCGATCGGCCGGAAAGCGACGCGCAGGCCGAATGCGTGCTCTTCGTCACGCAAGGCAATGTCGAGCTGCGGCTGCCAGGTGGCACCCGCGCGCTCGGCCCCGGCGGGTACGCCTATCTGCCGGCAGGCAGCGAGTACGCGCTCCGCGCGTCGGGCCCGACCCAGCTCCACTGGATCCGCAAGGCCTATGAGGCGGCCGATGGCGTGCCTGCGCCCGACGCGTTCGTCACCGACGAGCGCGACATCGCCCCGACCCGGATGCCGGGCACCGACCGCTGGCTGACGACGCGCTTCGTCGAGCCCGACGACCTGCGCCACGACATGCACGTCAACATCGTCACCTTCGAGCCGGGCGGCGTCATCCCCTTCGAGGAGACGCACGTCATGGAGCACGGCCTCTACGTGCTCGAAGGCAAGGCGGTCTACCGGCTCAACCGCGACTGGGTCGAGGTCGAGGCCGGCGACTTCATGTGGCTGCGCGCCTTTTGCCCGCAGGCGTGCTACGCGGGCGGACCGGGGCGCTTTCGCTACCTTCTCTACAAGGACGTCAACCGGCTGCCGCGGCTGCGTCCCTGGCGATGACCCGGATCGTCGCGGCGCCGCTGACGGCCGAGGCGTTCGCGCCCTTCGGCCAGGTGCTCGAGGCGGCAGGCGAGCCCGACCGGATCATCAACCGTGGGCTCTGCGGCCGCTGGCACGATCTGGCGCGGCTCGATTTCGCCGACGGGCGTGCGGGCATCAGCCTGTTCCGGGCCGAGCCGCGCCGGCTGCCGCTGAGCCTCGATCTCATGGAGCGGCACCCGGAGGGTAGCCAGGCCTTTCTGCCGATGACGGCCGACCCGTTCCTCGTCGTCGTCGCGCCCGACGAGGGCGGCCGCCCGGGACGTCCGCTCGCCTTCGTCACGGCACCGGGGCAGGGCGTGAACTATGCCCGCGGCATGTGGCACGGCGTGCTGACGCCGCTCGCCCCCCCGGGGCTGTTCACGGTCATCGACCGGATCGGTCCGGGCACGAACCTCGAGGAACACCGCTTCGAGCCACCCTACCTGATCGAGGCGCCCTGACCACGGCGTCTGCCGAGCTGCGATCCATCGGCCACCGGCCGCGATGGTAAGCGCCGCGTTAGGAACATTTGTTACTGAATGATTAGGCCGCTTCGGCTTTTTAAACCGGCATGCCGCGTCCAAGGCGCGATCAACGAGACCGGAGGAGAACACCATGTCGGCGATGCTTCCAGAGAAGGGGCTGTGGCACGTCGCGGACCTGCGCGGGGACGGGGCCCTGCCGTTCGACCTGATCAAGCTCGACCTGCGCGGCAGGGGCTTTGGCACGGTGCGGGGGCGCAACCTCGAGACGCAGCTCCGGCGTGTGCGCGTGATGGGTCCCGACCGGTTCGTCGCCGGCTACGACATCCGCGGCCATCGGGGCGAGATCGAAGGCGTCTACCGGCCGGACGGCTCGCTCAGGCTGGCGCTGACCGGGACGGTCTCGGCGACGCTTGTCGCGCGGGCGGCGGCCCCGGTCGCCGCCGAGGCGCCGGGGCCCTGGCAGGTGATCTCGGGCGCGATCGATGCGATCTGCGGCTCGTCGGATATGGGCCGCAGCGCGGCCGCATGACCACCAGGGCGGCTGGCAGGGTGGGGTCGCCCCAACCCTGCGGCCCCCTGCGGCCATCCTGCCGTGCGCCCTACATCATCGCCATGTGACTGCCGCCGTCGAGCACGAAATTCTGCCCGATGATATAGCCGGCCTTGTCCGAGCAGAGAAAGGCGCACATCGCGCCGAACTCCTCGGTCGTGCCGAAGCGGTTGGTGGGGTTCTCGGCGGCGCGAGCGGCCTGCACCTCTTCCATGGTCTTGCCGGTCTTCTCGGCGATGGCGCGCGATGTCCCGAACAGGCGGTCGGTTGCGAAGGGCCCCGGCAGCATGTTGTTGATGGCCACGTTGTGGCGCGCGACCTTGCGCGCCAGCGCGGCGATGCCGCCGGTCAGCCCGGCGCGCGCGCCGTTCGAGAGCTCGAGCGTCGGGATCGGCGCCTTCACCGAATAGGAGGTGATGTTGACGATCCGGCCAAACCCGCGGTCGCACATGCCGTAGACGGTCGCCCGGATCAGCGCGATCGGCGTGATCATGTTGCCCTCGACCGCGCGCCGCCAGTCGTCGAGCGAAAAGTCGCGGAAATCGCCCGGCGGAGGGCCGCCGGCGTTGTTTACCAGGATGTCGGGCTCGGGGCAGGCGGCCAGCAGCGCCTCGCGGCCGGCCTCGGTCGTCACGTCGCCGGCGACGGGCGTTACCTTGACGCCGTGCTTGTCGGCGATCTCGCGCGCCGTCTTCTCGATGGCGTCCTTGGTGCGCGCGCCGATGACCAGCTCGACGCCCTCGGCCGCCAGCGCCTCGGCGCAGCCGCGCCCCAGCCCCTTCGAGGCGGCGCAGACGATGGCCTTCCGGCCCCTGATGCCCATGTCCATGGCTTCTCTCCCTCTTCGGCGCCGGGCACCTTAAGCACGCCCCGGCCGGGCCGTCGAGGCCTCTCCGCGCCATTGTCCAGGCGCGGCCGGTGCGGCCACCGCCGGTCTGCGGGAGTCGTCTCCGGCGCTGGAGTCTTGCGACCGTGATCGACGCGACGATCCGCCGCCGTCATCCGAGACGGAACACCTGCGCAGGGACGACGGCTGCCGGTCGTTCAGGTCGCTCCGGTCCGAAACCGCGCTAGCCGGGCGCCGCCGGCACCAGCGTCATGACGCCGATGGCGCCCGCCATGGCGTCGTCGTCGCTCATCGACATCGGGATCATGTCGCCGCGCGCCCACGGCCCGGCCAGATGGTCGTAATAGCGCGAGAACGGGTGCCCGCTCTGCCCGGTCGCGATGACCATCAGCGAGCGGTCGAGGTCGGCGAAGTCCATGACGACGCGCAGGCCCGCGGCATGCACGTTGCGGAACGGGTGTTGCCCGCGGCCCGGCGTCTGGCCGCGCAGCAGCGTCTCGTCGCCGCCCGAGGTCTCGGCCTCGATGTTGAAGAGCACGCCGAGCGGCCCGAGATAGCCGAACGGCATGTGCCGGTGCACGGCGACATGCGCCTCGCCCCAGCGCCAGCCCTCGAGATTGTCGCCATAGTCGCGCGCCAGCCGCGCCAGCGCGTCGTCGAGCGCCTCGGACGCCATCTGCGCGCAGCTCTCCTTCTCGGGGGTCTTGTCGACGTCGCACCAGACGCCGGCGCCGTCGATGTCGCGGAAGACGCGCTCCACGAACAGCGGCCGCGGCCCGTCGAACTCGTCGAACAGCGGCCCCATCTCGTCCGCCGCCAGCCGCCGCGTCAGCGCGCGCAGCCATTCGTAGAAGATCAGCGGCTCGGGCTGGTGGCGGTCCATCTCGCCGTTCCAGTTGGCGAGCAGCTCCAGCGCCCGGCGCCGCCGCTCGTCCTTGATGACGGGCGTCCCCTCCCGCCACCAAAGGTCCTGCGCGATCAGCGGCAGCACGCTGCGCGCCATCTCCGAGACGGCGTCGCTCTGCAGCGCGACAAAGCCCTCGCGCGAGTGGAAGGGCCGGGCGGACAGCTCCTTCTTCAGCCGCTGGATGCGGTAGGGCGGTGCCCAGTCGAAGCTGAGATTGTTCGGAAAGGGCTCGTCGGTCGTGCGATTGTTGGCGTTGGCGATCGCGCCTGACTCGGGCCGGATGATCTGCGGGTTCTCGGACGCCGGCCGGATGCCAAGCCAGTCATTGGCCGCGAGCGTGCCAGCGGAAGGCACGCGCCCCTGGCTGAGACTGGACGGCGAGCGCTGCGGCAAGGCGCCGGCGACGACCATGGCCACGCCCGTCGAATCCGCCAGCACGACGTTCTGGGCCGGCGCCACCGCCTTCTCGGCGGCCTCGATCCCCTGCTCCAGCGTCTCGGCGCGCATCAGCTCGAGCAGCGCCGTCATCGTCACGTCGCCTTCGGCCAGCGCCGTCCAGGCCAGCGCCGCGACATGGCCAGGAGGCGTCACCGTGCCCACGCCGAACTGGTCCGCGGTCAGCACCGGCCCGTGCCGCGTCGAGCGCACCGTGCCGGTCTCGGGCGCGGCCCCCTCGACCTCGATCCGGATCGGCCGCTCCTCGAAGGCCGCCCAGCTGCCGTCCGGCAGCCGGTAGCGGCTCGGATCGGCCGGGTCGACCTCCTCGATGAAGATGTCCTGGTCGTCGACGTTCGCGGTCGTCAGCCCCCAACCGAGATCCCGGTTGCGCCCGATCAGCACGGCCGGCACGCCCGGCAGCGTGCCGCCGATCGCGCCGAAGGTTTCCCCCTCGACGTCGGCCAGGTACCACAGGCTCGGCGCCGACAGCCACAGATGCGGGTCGTTGGCGAGCAGCGGCTTGCCCGAGGAGGACCGCGTCCCGTCGACCGCCCAGACATTCGAGGCGCCGGCCAGGTCGGCCTGCAGCCCCGCGCCGAACGCGGTCAGGATCGGATCGTCGGCCAGGACTTGCGGCATCGGCGCCAGCGCCGCGCGGTCCGTTCCGGTCAGCGCGTTGTCGGGCCGCGCCGGTGCAACCAGGGCCGGCAGCGGGTATTCCGGGATGATGTCGTCGACGCGCTCGGGCGGCAGCGCCAAGAGCGCCCGGGCGCGCCGGATTTCGGCGCGCGCCGCGTCCGTGAGGCGAAGCGCCATCATCTTGATGATCGCCAGCGAGTCGGCCGGCGTCCACGGAGAAAGCTCGGCGCCGAAGACGAAGAACTCCGGCGCGCCGCGCCCCAGCGCCTCGGCGTTCACGTGCCTGATCCAGGCGTTCACGCCCTCCGAATAGGCGTCGAGCGCCGCGCGCGTCTCCGGGCTCTGCGCCTCGAGCGAGCGGGCGGCAAGCCCATAGAGGTCGAGCGTCTTGACCAGCCGGTCGACCTCGACCGTGCGCGCGCCCAACAGCGCCGAGAGCCGCCCCTGCGCCGAGCGCCGGTTCAGCTCCATCTGCCAGAGCCGGTCCTGGGCGTGCACGAGGCCGAGCGCGTAATAGGCGTCGTGGTCGGTCGCCGCCCGGATGTGCGGCACGTCGCTCGCGTCGCGGATGATCCTGACCGGCTGGTCCAGCCCGGCCACGGTCAGCTCGCCCGAATAGTCGGGCAGCGACCGGCCGACGAGATACCAGCCGAGCGCCAGCGCCACCGCGAGCAGCCCCAGAACGCCGGCGAGGATGCGCAGCAACCACCTGATCAGCACGTTCATGCGCGCTTGCGCCTCGCTCCGCCGGCCTGCCGCCCCGGCCCCGGCCTTGCCCCTTGACCGGGGCGGTCTCATCGCAGATGCAGGGCATCGCTTCAACCGGATGTGGCAGCAGCGGGTTGCGGGAGGGTTGACGTTGGCCAAGGTAGCATTTCTCGGTCTCGGCGTAATGGGATATCCCATGGCCGGGCACCTCGTCGCCAAGGGGCACGAGGTCACCGTCTACAACCGCACCGCCGCAAAGGCCGAGGCCTGGGCCAGGCAGCACGGCGGCAGCTATGGCGCGACGCCCGCCGAGGCGGCCCGCGGCGCCGAGTTCGTCATGGCCTGCGTCGGCAATGACGACGATCTGCGCTCGGTCGTCCTCGGCGACCAGGGCGCCTTCGCCGGAATGGGCCAGGGCACCGTCTTCGTCGACCACACCACGGCTTCGGCCGAGGTCGCGCGCGAGCTTCACGCTTTGGGCAAGGACAAGGGCATCGGCTTCGTCGACGCCCCCGTCTCCGGCGGCCAGGCCGGCGCCGAGAACGGCGTGCTCGCCATCATGTGCGGCGGCGACGACGAGGAGTTCGCCCGCGCCGAGCCCGTCATGCAGGCCTATGGCAAGTCGATCCGCCGGCTCGGGCCCGTCGGCGCCGGCCAGCTGACCAAGATGGTCAACCAGATCTGCATCGCCGGCCTCGTCCAGGGCCTGTCCGAGGCGCTGAACTTCGCCGTCAAGGCGGGGCTCGACGGCGAGCAGGTGATCGACGCCATCTCGGGCGGCGCCGCCGGCTCGTGGCAGATGGTCAACCGCCACAAGACGATGCTCGCCGACAAATACGACCACGGTTTCGCCGTCAACTGGATGCGCAAGGATCTCGGCATGTGCCTCGACGAGGCGCGCCGCAACGGCGCCCGCCTGCCGGTCACCGCGCTCGTCGACCAGTTCTACGGCGAGGTCCAGGACATGGGCGGCGGCCGCTGGGACACATCGTCGCTGATGAAGCGGCTGCAGCGCTGAGACGCGGCCGCACGCGTTTGCGCGGGCATGAATGAGAAGCCAAGCGAAGAACGCCGCACCGGCGTCGAGATCGAGTTCTCCGGCCTGGAGGCGCATGACGCCGCGCGCGTGATCGCCAAGGCCATCGGCGGCACCGTCGATGAGACGGGCCGCCATGCCGCCAAGGTGCGCGGCAGCGAGCTCGGCGACGTCAAGGTCTATCTCGACACGCGCTACGCCCAGCCGCCGCGCGACGACCCGAGCCTGGTCGACGAGGTGCTCGACGCGCTCGAGCTGCGCGAGGACGCGGCCGAGCTCCTCAAGGCCGTGATGCCCGTGCCCGTCGAGATCGTCACCGAGCCGCTGACCCGCGCCCAGTTCGCCGTGCTCGACCGGGCGGTCGAGGCGCTGCGCGCGGCCGGCGCCGGCGACACCAAGTCGGGCACGCTCTACGCCTATGGCATGCACCTCAACCCGGGGCTCGAGGGCGGCGCCCGAGCGCGCCATCCGCATCGCCGCCGCCTACGCCTTCGTCGAGCGCTGGCTGCGCCACCAGAAGCCGCCCGACAACATGCGCCGCGTCACCCCCTTCGTCGATCCCTACAGCGAAAGCTATGTCGAGGAGCTGGCGCAGGCGTTCGCGGGCGGCCGGACGCCGGACATGGCCCGCTTCGTCGCGCTCTATGCCGAGTACAACCCCGACCGGAATCGCGGCCTCGACCTCTGGCCGCTGATCGGCCATCTCGCGCCCAAGCTTGCGCGGCGCTTTCACGACGGGCCGATCAAGAACGCCCGGCCGACCTTCCATTACCGGCTGCCGGACAGCCTGGTCGCGCTGCCGGGCTGGTCGCCGGCCCAGGACCTGGCGATGTGGGAGGCGATCGAGCGCGCCGCCGACGACCCCGGGACGTTCGAGCGGCTGCGCCATGCCGCCGCCGAGTTCACCGGCTGGCGCATGCCGCGCCAGCGCTATTACGAGGAGATCGAGAGCGTGCTCGGGTGAGCCGCGCACCGAGGGGCAGACCCGCGATCGGCGTCACCGTCTCGGCGCGCACCGGCTGGCGGGTGTTCCCCTTCTTCAGGCTGGCGCTGTGGCGCGCCGGCGGCCGCGCGGTGCGCTTCCAGACCAGCCGCGACCGGTACACCCTCGACGGCCTCGACGGGCTGATCATCGGCGGCGGCGACGACCTCTCGGTCGAGCTCTATGGCGGGCGGATCGTGCCCGAGTCGACCTTCGACCGGGCCCGCGACGAGCTCGAGATCGCGCTGCTCAAGGAGGCCGAGGGGCGCCGGCTGCCGATCCTCGGCGTCTGCCGCGGCGCGCAGCTGATCAACGTCGTGCGCGGCGGCAACCTGCACCAGAACATCTTCGAGATCTATCCGACCGCCCAGCGCCTGCACACGCCCCTGCCGCGCAAGCGCATCCGGATCAAGCCGGGCAGCCGGCTGGCGGCCATCACGGGCACCGAGCCGAGCGTCGTCAACGCGCTGCACACCCAGTCGGTCGACCGTCTCGGCCAGGACCTCTGCGAGGTGGCCTGGGACGAGGCCGAAATCGTGCAGGCCATCGAATCCGAACGCGCCCGCTTCGTCCTCGGCGTCCAGTGGCACCCCGAATACCTGGTCTTCTCCCGCCGCGACCAGCGCCTCTTCCGCGCCCTCGTCAAGGCCGCCCGCGAGGGCCGCGACGCCCCCTGGCCCGCCGGCGCCGGCCAAGCGAGGGCGACCCGCTGGCCTGAGGCGGGCCGGCTGCAGCGAACGTAACGTATTGAATTCGGCCGCAGGAAAGTCGCCTCACGCGAGGCGTCTTCTATCCAAGATCATACCGGATCGAGCTGGCCCAGCTTGGCACCGAACACCCCACGATCCGGATGGTGGCCGGTCACCTACTCGGCGTCCGTGGCATTTACCACGCCGATGACCTCGATCTCACGGCGCTGGAGGTGGCGTTCGGGCCGGATATCGGCCGATAGGCTGGCCCGCCAGCAAAAGGCGGACGCCTGCTGCAACGGCCGCCGAGCCCTTACCATGCGGTTAACGGGACCGTGACTTTCCAGTTATATCAATGGCTTGCCAAAGTGTGCACGCGTGCACAGGGTGTGCACATCCTCGTCTGATTGGACGCCGCGCTACCCGACCAGCGCCTCGACGACGTGGCGGCAGGCCGCCGCCGTGCGGCCGTCGGTGTCGAGCGACGCGGTCCAGCCGCAGACCGAGATGGCGGCGAGCCTGTTGCCGGCGGCGAACTCGCGGCAGGCGCGCGAGACGGCGGCGACGCTGGGGCCGCCCCTGACGGGGTAGTTGAAGGCCGGCGCCTTCTCGGCGTCGAGCACGTCCATGTCGATGTGCAGCATCACCGGCCCCTCGAGCCGGAGCGAGCCCAGGCCCGCCACGCCCGTCCGCCGCACGGCCGAGGCGTCGAGCGCGGCGCGCTCGAGCGGGTCGAGGTCGCGCCCGTCGATCAGCCAGATGCGCGTCCTCGGGCAGGGGCGGCGAGGCCGACCGCCTCGCGCATCCAGGCCGGGCCCCGCCCGGCGATCATGGCGAGCGGCATGCCGCCCAGGAACTGCGAGGGCGAGGTCTCGGGCGTGTTGAAGTCGCCATGCGCGTCGATCCAGACCAGCGTCGGCTCGATCGCCTCCGGCGCGCAGGCCCGCCAGCACCGGCACGGCCGCGCAGCAGTCGCCGGCGACCGAGACGGCGCGCTCGCCCGCGCGGGCGGCGTCGCTGACGAAGTCGGCGATGGGCCGGTGCAGCCGCGCCATGCTCTCGGGCCCCCGGTCGGGCAGGCCGTGCGGCCCGTTCACCATGCGCGCATCCGAGCAGGACGACCGCCGCGAGCGCGGGCTCGGGCTGCTCGAAGTACTGCGGCGTCAGAATCCAGCGGTCGGCCATGCGCGCAACTCTGCCAGCGGGCGGATGAAGGTTCAAGCCGGGTTGAGCCGCCCTCGCCGCCCCTTTATCAACCCGGGACGCCGGCGAGAGGAGAAAGATGCGCGAGGCTGGTCCTGGCCTGATCCGATGGGCCATGCGCCGCGGCCCGCGCCGGCGCCGCACCCCCGGTCGCTTGTCTCGGTCCTGCCCGTGACCCCGCGCGACGAGCCCGTAACGGATGCCGGCGGCAGGCAGGCTGCCGGGATCGCCGGGGCGCCGGGTCAGCCGCAGCGCGACCTCGCCCTGATCCTGCTGCTCGCCAGCGTCACGGCCATCGGCCCCTTCACCCTGCACGCGCTCAGCCCGGCGCTGCCGGCGATCGCGGCCGGCCTCGGCGTGCGGCCGCGGCGGCGCAGCTCCTGCTGTCGCTCTCGCTGGTCGCGATGGCCGTCTCGACCCTGGCCTGGGGGCCGCTCTCGGACCGGCATGGCCGCCGCCCGGTGCTGATCGCGGGCCTCGTCATGGCGCGGCGGGCTCGGCGACCGCGGCGCTGGCGCCCTCGCTCGGCGTCGCGATCCTCGGCCGCGTGCTGCAGGCGGCCGGCGGCGCCGCCGGCATGGTGCTGGCCCGCGCCGTCGCCCAGGACGTGTTCGGCGCCGCGCGCGCGGCCGGCGTGATCGGCCAGATGACGGCCTTCATGGTGGCCGCGCCGATGGTGGCGCCGACCGTCTCGGGGCTTCTCGTCGCCTCGGTCGGCTGGCGGGGCGTCTTCTGGATGTCGGCGGCGCTCTGCGCCGCCGCTCGTCGTCTGGGCGCGCGCCAGCCTGTCCGAGACGGCGCCTGCGGCCGGCGCGGCGACGGGGCCGCGCGCCATGCTGCGCGGCTTCGCCGAAGTGGGCGCCCGCCGGGTTTTCTGGCGCTATGCGGGCTATGCCTCGTGCTCGCTCGCGGGTTTCTACTATTTCGTCGCGATCACGCCTTACGTGATGCACGAGGCCTTCGGCCAGGGTCCGGCCGCCTACGGCCTCTACTTCATCATGCTCTCCGGCCACCTTCATGGTGACGAACTTCCTCGCCGGCCGGGTCAGCGCCCGCTTCGGCTCCGAGCGCGTGCTGATGGGCGGCGCGCTGCTGTCGCTCTCGGGGCCGGCGACTCTCGGCCACGCTGCTGCTGGCGGGCGCGCACGTGCCGATCGTGCTCTTCCTGCCGGGCATGATCCAGTCGCTGGGCGCCGGGCTCGCCATGCCGAACGCGATGGCGGGCGCCGTGGCCTCGGCGCCGGGGCGGGCCGGCGCGGCCTCGGGGCTGCTCGGCTTCAGCCAGTTCATGGCCGGCCTCGGTGACGACGCAGCTCGCCGGGTTCCTGCCGCATGGGCAGGCGCTGGTCGTCCCCTTGGGATGATGGCGTGCATCCTCGCTGGCGTGCTTTGCCTGGCGCTGCTGCGGAGGCGTAACATTCTGATCTGAAGCGGTAAATAACGGACGCTCTGCCGGGCAGGAACAAAGCGCTTGCAATGCCCGGCGAATCTCCCTAGATACGCCGCTCACCGGCGACGGGGTCCTGCGGAGATCGGGGCGGCGGCGCCGGGGGGTCGAGACGGTCACGAAGTTTGCTCTTGCGGATCGCGACGGCCTCGACTAACTACCTCCTCCCGGCGGATCGGCCGCCGACAGGCGACGGTTACCGGCGGAACAATCAGGCAGGTACGGGTCGGACGCGCCCTCGGGCGCCACGGACTGCATCTGCCCCGCTCTTTGACATGTTTGATGAGAGAAGGGATATGCGGGCGGTTGGTTTCGTCTGACGACGAGACGGACCGGAGCATATCGGCGCCTGAGGGGTTTCGGCCTCGATGACGGCGTAGTCAGCTTCATCGCTTGGTGGGATCTGGTTCCGCGAGGGATCTGGTCGCATCGAGTGAATGACGAGATGTGCGAAGGTTCGAACGTCAAGGGAAGCGCCTTTGGTGCTTTCAACTTGAGAGTTTGATCCTGGCTCAGAACGAACGCTGGCGGCAGGCTTAACACATGCAAGTCGAGCGCTCTCTTCGGAGGGAGCGGCGGACGGGTGAGTAACGCGTGGGAACGTGCCCTAAGGTACGGAACAACAGCTGGAAACGGCTGCTAATACCGTATGTGCCCTATGGGGGAAAGATTTATCGCCTTAGGATCGGCCCGCGTCGGATTAGGTAGTTGGTGGGGTAACGGCCCACCAAGCCGACGATCCGTAGCTGGTTTGAGAGGATGATCAGCCACACTGGGACTGAGACACGGCCCAGACTCCTACGGGAGGCAGCAGTGGGGAATCTTGGACAATGGGGGCAACCCTGATCCAGCCATGCCGCGTGAGCGATGAAGGCCCTAGGGTTGTAAAGCTCTTTCACCCGCGAAGATAATGACGGTAGCGGGAGAAGAAGCCCCGGCTAACTCCGTGCCAGCAGCCGCGGTAATACGGAGGGGGCTAGCGTTGTTCGGAATTACTGGGCGTAAAGCGCGCGTAGGCGGATGTTCAAGTCGGGGGTGAAATCCCGGGGCTCAACCCCGGAACTGCCTCCGATACTGGACGTCTGGAGGACGGGAGAGGCGAGTGGAATGCCGAGTGTAGAGGTGAAATTCGTAGATATTCGGCGGAACACCCGTGGCGAAGGCGGCTCGCTGGTCCGTTTCTGACGCTGAGGCGCGAAAGCGTGGGGAGCAAACAGGATTAGATACCCTGGTAGTCCACGCCGTAAACGATGAGTGCCAGACGTCGGGGGGCATGCCCTTCGGTGTCGCAGCTAACGCAGTAAGCACTCCGCCTGGGGAGTACGGCCGCAAGGTTAAAACTCAAAGGAATTGACGGGGGCCCGCACAAGCGGTGGAGCATGTGGTTTAATTCGAAGCAACGCGCAGAACCTTACCATCCCTTGACATCCCCAACGCGGGCACCGGAGACGGAGCCCTTCAGTTCGGCTGGTTGGGTGACAGGTGCTGCATGGCTGTCGTCAGCTCGTGTCGTGAGATGTTGGGTTAAGTCCCGCAACGAGCGCAACCCTCGTTCCTAGTTGCCAGCGGTCCGGCCGGGCACTCTAGGAAAACCGCCGGTGATAAGCCGGAGGAAGGTGGGGATGACGTCAAGTCCTCATGGCCCTTACGGGATGGGCTACACACGTGCTACAATGGCGGTGACAGTGGGTTAATCCCCAAAAGCCGCCTCAGTTCGGATTGTCCTCTGCAACTCGAGGGCATGAAGTCGGAATCGCTAGTAATCGCGTAACAGCATGACGCGGTGAATACGTTCCCGGGCCTTGTACACACCGCCCGTCACACCATGGGAGTTGGGTCTACCCGAAGACGGTGCGCCAACCTCGCAAGAGGGGGCAGCCGGCCACGGTAGGCTCAGCGAC
>CAVXNU010000003.1:0-247151 GCA_963763245.1 uncultured Bacillaceae bacterium | reverse complement strand
CCTCAATTCCTGCGCGGATGATTTCCGCCATGTAGGCGCCGGAATTGAGCGCGAGCGCCATGATGCAGCCTTCCAGCGGCCCGATCCGCCAGTCCGTGAACGGCACCTTCGGCAGCCCGAAACAGATGACGTAGATCTGCACCAGCGCCCAGCCCGCTCCCGCGGGTTCCTTCCTTGGAGGATTTCGGACGCCGGCCAGGTGCCCAGCAGCGCCCGCACGGCAGGGCCGGCATCCGAAACCCTTCACATCTTCAGGCGAAGACTCGCCCCCCGCCTTCGAACGTGTCGGCTTGATCTATGATGCACGCTCGGTGCAATCAGACGCGACGCTCAGTTGATCTGCGGCGGGAGAGCGGCATGCAGAATGGACTTCCCGTGACGATCCTGACGGGCTTCCTCGGTGCGGGCAAGACGACCCTGCTGCGCCGCCTGCTGGCCGACCCGCAGGGGCTGCGCTTCGGAGTTCTCGTCAACGATTTCGGTGCCGTGAATGTCGATGCCGACCTGGTTGTCGAGGCGAGCGCCGCACGCGTCGCACTCGAGAACGGCTGCGTCTGCTGCTCGATCCAGGGCGATCTCGTCGGCGCGCTTTCGGAGCTGCTGCAAGGGCAGCCGCGGCCCGACCGCATCCTCATAGAGGCAAGCGGCGTGTCGCGCCCGCTGCCGATCGCGGCGGCGCTGGAGACGGAGGAGCTTGACGGGCGCGTCACGCTCGACGGCATCTTCTGCCTGGTGGACGCAGCCGCCTTCGGCGATCTCGACTTCGAGGCGACGGAGCTCGCGCTCGACCAGGTCGCGGGATCGGACCTCGTCGTCCTGACCAAGGCCGAGATCGCGCCGGCCAACAGGGTCGCCGCGGTCGAGGCGACCCTCGGCGGCGCGCTGCCGCGACTTCGCCTGATCCGGGCGAGTCATGCGGCAGGTGCCGCGAGCTCTGCTGTTCGGGCCGGATGCGTCGCGGGCGGCCGCAGGCCGCGGGTCGGAGAGCGCCGCGGATCACCACGCTCATCACCCGCACGACGATGAGCACGATCATGAAAGCGAGTTCGCCGCCTGGCACTGGCGCAGCCCGGCGGCGCTCGACGCGCGGCGGCTGCGGGCGGCGCTGCGCCAGCTGCCGGCGGGGCTGCTGCGCGCCAAGGGGGTCGTCCGGCCGGCGGAGGGCAGGGGGCGAATTGTCGTCCAGCTGGTCGGTAAGCGGCTGGAGATAACGCACGAGGAGGCGGCCGCGCCCGAGAGCAGCGCGCTCGTCGCAATCGGCCGGCGCAGCAGCTTCGACCCGGCTGACGCTCGACGCCCTCATGGAGGCTGCGCCGCGGACAGTGCCGCCGAGCGGGTTGTCAGTCCCTGAAGCTCTGCCGTGTCGCAAGCCCCGCGGCGACCGTCAGCGCCAGCGTCGTCGACATAAGAATGAAGGCGACGGCTGCCGCGAAGGGCCAGTTGTTCAGCTGGAACTGGCCATAGACCAGCGGCGCCATCATCTTGAACTCGGGCCCGCCGAGCAGAACCGGCGTCGCATAGGCGTTCATCGCCAGGATGAAGGTCAGGATCGTCCCGGCAGTGATCCCGGGCAGCGCCATCGGCCACCAGCACGCGACGCAGCATCGCCATCGGGCGGCGCGCCGAGGCTGTAGGCGGCCTCCTCGAGGTTCCGGTTGATCCCCTCCAGCACGCTTTGCAGCGTCAGCACCATATAGGGCAGGTTGACCGCGATGATCCCGATGATCACCGCGCCGCTCGGTGAACATGATCTCGGTCGGCGTGCTGGTGATGCCGAGATCCATCAGGCCGACGCTGAGAAAGCCCCGGCTGCCGAAAAGGGTCATCCAGCCGGCCGCGCGCACGGCGTTGCCGACGAAGAGCGGAATGACGACGCCGATCAGGAGCAGGTTCTTGTAGCGCGTCTGCGTCCGCGCCAGCACGTAGGCGAGCGGAAACCCGAGGAAAAGACAGATCGCCGTCGTCACCGCGCCACCCAGAGCGTCGTCCAGAACACCTCGAGATAGTAGGCATCGGTGAAGAACTTGACGTAGTTCTCGGGCGATGTCGCCTCGATCATCAGCAAGCGCGGATCGTACTGTTCAGGCTGTATCGCAGCAGGAACAGGAGCGGCGCCAGAACGCCGAGCACAACCAGCATTGTCGCCGGCCCGATCAGGGTGCTGGCGCTGAGAAGAGCGTGCGTCCCCGGGGTCCTTCGTCAGCGGCTGCGGCCAAGGCGGGCTCCTGCTCAGAGCGGGGCCAAGCCCCGCGCCGACGGCGCGAGGCTTGGGTACCGGCCGTCAGCCCTTGAAGTTCTTGTCCCACCAGTCCTTCATCGAGACGTCGTTCTCGGTCATGTAGCCGTAGTCCAGGCTGGACCAGCTGGTCGACCTCCTCGGGCTTGAAGCCGATGCGCTCGTTCAGGTCCCCGGGCACGTCGGCGTTCGTCACGGTCGGGTTGTAGCCCATGTCCTTGGCGAAGTTCAGCTGGGCCTCGGGCTCGAGCATCGCGTTCAGATAAGCGTAGGCGCCCTCAAGGTGCGGCGCGTTCTTCGGGATCACGAAGCCCGAGACATAGGCGATCGCGCCCTCCTTGGGCCAGGTCGACTTCACCGGAATGCCGGCGTTCTGCCACTGCACCGTCCGCGCCTTCCACATGATGCCGATGCCGATCTCGCTCGGCCTTCATTCCCTGTGCGAAGGCCTCGTTGCGTGGGATAGATCCGAGCGCCGGACTTGCGCACCTTCAGCAGCAGCTCCTTGCCGGCATCGAGGTCCGTCACCGAGCCGCCGGCCGCCAGCGCCGCCGCCATGAGAGTGTACTGGTACTGGATGTCGATGATGCCCGAGCTTGTCGCCCCATTTGGGGTCGAAGACGTCAGCATAGCTCGCCGGTGGCGTGATCGATCATGTCGGGATTGTAGACCGGCACCATGGCCGAATAGATGTGGCCGATGCCGTATTCCAGCTTCATCGAAGGAAGCAGGTTCTCGGCGTTCGGGATCTGCGAATAGTCGATCTTCTGGGTGACGCCCAGCTCGTACACCTGGAACATGTTCGGGCCGTTCAGGCCCTGCACGTCCGTCGTGCCGCGCGGCAGGCGGCGCTCGGCCAGCATCTTGGCGCGCCGCTCGGGGTCGCCCGCCTGGTCCTGGATTACCTCCCAGCCCTCCGAGATCAGGAAAGGCTGCTCGATGTTCTTGTTGAGAAGCTTCGCATAGTCGCCGCCCCAGGTGCCGACGACCACCTCGCCGGCCTGCGCGCGGACGATGTTCGGGGCGCCGAAGGCTGCTGCGCCGAGGGCGCCGGCGACGCCCTTCAGCACGGTGCGGCGGTGCAGGCTTGACTTGTGCTCGGTCACGACTGTCTCCCTCCTCCTATGTGTGCCGTTCGGCACGTTTCGATCTCCGCTCGTCGGTTCTCCTGCCGGCGTGCTTCAAACAGACGCTTCCTCGGCGTTGACCGGAAAGACCGCAGCGCCTGCCGACCAGCCGACATGCACCCGGTCGCCGACATGCGGCAGGACGCTGCCATCCTGGTTCGGCACCTGCGCGATGACGTGGTCGGCTTCGGTGAGCCTCACATGGATGTCGGTCAGCCCGCCCATATAGGACACGAACTCGACCGTGCCCTCGAAGCTGTTCTCGGCCGGCACGGGCTCGGGCCCGACAAAGACCCGCTCCGGTCGGAGGGCAATGACGACCTCGCCCGTCGCCGGCCCGGCCGTGCGCACCTCGAGCCCGCCCGCCGTGACCAGCCGGTTGTCGCGCATCGTGCCGCGGATGAAGCTCGACCGGCCGACGAAACCCGCGACAAAGCGATCTGCCGGCCGTTCATAAAGGTCGCGCTGCGAGCCGACCTGGCGCACCGCTCCCTCGCTCATGACGACGAGGCGGTCCGCCATGGTCAGCGCCTCCTCCTGGTCGTGCGTCACCATGACGGTGGTGATGCCAAGCCTGCTCTGCAGGCTGCGGATCTCGATTCGCACCTCGGCGCGGAGCTTGGCGTCGAGGTTCGAAAGCGGCTCGTCGAGCAGCAGCACGTCGGGCCGGAAGACCAGCGCCCGCGCCAGCGCGACCCGCTGCTGCTGGCCGCCGGAGAGCTGCCGGGGCAACCGCTCCGAGAGGTGGTCGAGGCGCACGAGCCGGAGAGCGTCGGCGACCTTGGTCCCGATCTCGGCCTTCGGGACCTTGCGCATCTCGAGACCGAAGGCGACGTTGTCGGCCACGCTCAGATGCGGGAACAGCGCGTAGTTCTGGAAGACGAGCCCGGTGTTCCGTTTCCAGGGCGGCAAGTCGGTGACGTCGCGCCCGCCGATCCGGACGGCGCCCTCGGTCGGCTCGATGAAACCCGCGATCATGCGCAGCGTCGTCGTCTTGCCGCATCCGGACGGCCCGAGCAGGACGACGAACTCGCCTTCCGAGACGTCAAGGCTGACGCCGCGCGCGGCATAGAAGCTGCCGTAGCGCTTCGACAGGTTCTCGAGTTCCAGCCGCGCCATCGCTCAGACGACCCGGCTGATCCGGACGAAGCGATCCGTCACCAGCATGGCCACCGCGATGATGCCGATCTGCAGCACCGAGATCGCCGCGATGGTCGGGTCAATCTTCCACTGCAGGTACTGGAGAATCGCGATCGGCAGCGTCGTCCGCCCCGGACCGACGAGGAAGAGGCTGAGCTCCAGATTGCCGAAGGACGAGACAAAGCCGAACATCGAGGCGGCGACGATCCCGGGAAGAATCCCTGGCAGCGTGATGCGCCGGAACGTCGTCCAGCGATCGGCGCCGAGGTTCATCGCCGCCTCCTCCAGCGTGCGGTCGAAACCGGCGAGGCTGGCCGTCACCAGGCGCACGGTCCAAGGGATGACGAGCAGTACGTGCCCCCAGAGCAGCCCGCCGAGCGATCCGAGGATCGGCGCCTCGGTGCGGATCTCGACCTCGACCTGGAAGACATAGATGGCGATGCCGAGCACGATGCCGGGCGTGATCAGCGGCATCAGCATCAGGTTCGCCAGCGCCGCGTTGCCGCGGAACTTCAGCCGCGAGATGCCGAGCGCCGCGGGGATGGCGACGGCCAGGCCGATCAGCGTGGCGATCAGGCCGAGCTGCAGGCTGACCAGGAAGGCGTCGATGAAGCGGTCATTGCGCATCGCCTCGCCGTACCAGCGCAGCGTGTAGCCCTCGGGCGGGAAAGACGGGATCTCTTGGCTGTAGAAGGACAGCCAGGTGATGAAGATCAGCGGCGTCAGTATGTAGACAAACGCGACGATGCCGACGAGGAGAAGGGCCCAGCGCCCAAGTCGGCGGCTGTCGATGCGGAGCCGGCGCGCGGTCGGGCGGAGGGCGCCCGTCGCCGCTGTCATGCCGGAGCCGTCACGCCGCCCCGAAGGCGGTTCTTGTGGAACCGCCCGCCCTTGACGATCGCCGCGAGGTGCGCGCCCTGGCCCTCGAGCAGGCCGATGTCCTTCAGCGGGTCGTCGTCGACCACGATCATGTCGGCCCAGGCATCGGGCGCGACGGTGCCCAGCCGTCCCGGCCGCCGAACGACCTCGGCGGCAATCGTGGTGGCGGCGCGGATCACCTCGATCGGCGTCTGCACCTCGCAGCGGATGCGGAACTCCCGGCTCTGATCCTCGGCCAGCGCGCCCAGCAGGTCCGAGCCATAGGCGACCTTGACACCCGCCGCCTTGCATATCTCGAGGCTGCGATAGCCGCCTTCCAGCACCATGTCGTTCTTGGCGAGCATCTCCTTCGGCATGCCGTACTCGGCCGCCCGCTCCTTCATGGCGACATAGGCGACGAGGTTCGCCACCAGATAGGCGCCCTTTTCCGCCATCAGCCTGGCGGCAGGCTCGTCGATCAGGTTGCCATGCTCGATCGTGCGCACACCGCAGGATACGGCGCGCGTGATGGCCTCGGCTGAATAGGCATGCGCCAGCACGTAGCGCCCGAAAGCCTCAGCCTCCTCGACCGCCGTCTCGATCTCCGCGATTGAGAACTGCAGCGATTCGAGGGGGTCATAGGGCGAGGCGACGCCACCCGAAACCATGATCTTTACATGGTCGCAGCCCTGGCGCATCTGCTCGCGAACCACCTTGCGCACCTGGTCCTCGCCGTCGACAACGATGCGCAAGTAAGCCATGCCGTTGCAGCAGGGGCAGGCATAGCCGGGATTGGTGCGGCCGCGCCCGTCGCTGTGGCCGCCCGTCGGCCCGATGGAGCGTGCGGCGATGAAGAGGCGCGGGCCGGGGATCAGCCCCTTTTCCACGGCGGCCTTCATGCCCCAGTCGGTGCCGCCCGTGTCACGCACGGTGGTGAATCCGCGGTCGAGCATCTTGCGGAGGCGCTTTGCCCCGCGGGCGGCCGCCAGCGTCAGGGGGACGTCCTCCATGCGACGCATGTAGACCTCGGAATGCATCGAGTGGACGTGGCAGTCGATCAGTCCGGGCATCAGAACGCGTCCGCCGCAATCGACGACGCTGGCGGCATTGGACGTGATCGGCCGGTCCGACACCTCGCGGATGCGCTCGCCCTCGATCAGCACCTCGTGCCCGCCGCGCGGCTCGTCGAAGGCCGGGTCGAGCAGGCGAAGGTTCCGGAACAGCAGCATCTCGCCCATGGCCGCGACCCCCATATCTCCGCCTCAGTGCAGCGTGTTCTTGTGGAACCGGCCGTCCTTCATGATGGCCGAAAGGTGCCGGCCCTGTCCGCCGAGAAGGCTCAGATCCTGCAACGGGTCGCCGTCGACCAGGATCAGATCGGCGAAGGCGCCGGGCTCGAGGCAGCCGAGCCTGCCCTCCTGGCGCAGAACCTGCGCGGCCACCGTCGTCGCGGCGCGCACGATCTCGATCGGCGGCAGCACCTCGGCGCGGATGACGAACTCGCGGCTCTGATCGACCTGGAGCTGGCCGAGCAGGTCGCTGCCATAGGCCACCGGCACGCCGGCCCGGCGGCAGATCTCGAGCGAGCGGAGCCCGCCGTCGATGACCAGATCGTTCTTCTCGAGCATCTCGCCCGACATGCCGTATTCGTGCGCCCGCTCTCGCATCGCGTAGTAAGCGACCAGATTGGCGACCAGGAACATGCCCTTTTCGGCCATCAGCCTGGCGGCGGCTTCGTCGATCAGATTGCCATGTTCGATCGTCCGCACCCCGGCATGCGCCGCGCGCGTGATCGCTTCCGGCGAATAGGCGTGGGCGCAGACATAGCGACCGAAGGCGTGCGCTTCCTCGACCGCCGCACCTGCCTCGCCCGGCGAGAACTGCAGCGAGTCGAGCGGGTCGAATGGCGATGCGACGCCGCCCGACATCATGATCTTCACGTGGTCGCAGCCCTGCCGCATCTCCTCGCGCACCGCCTTTCGAACCTCAGCCGTGCCGTCGGCCAGGCACATGGCGAAGGCCAGCGCATCGCAGCAGGGGCAGCGGACCCCCAGATCCGTGCGCCGGCGGCTGTCCGAATGCCCGCCGGTCGGCCCGATCGCTCGCCCCGCGATAAAGAGCCGCGGACCGGCCACCAGCCCCTCCTCGACCGCCTGGCGCAGGCCCCAATCGGCGCCGCCGGTGTCGCGCACGCTGGTGAAGCCGCGGTCAAGTGAGGCCCGGAGCGAGGCCATGGCGTGCGCCGTCATCAGCGTGACCGGCTGGCTCTCGAGCTTGCCGAGAAAGACCTCGTTCAGCACAACGTGGACGTGGCAATCGATGAGCCCGGGCATCAAAGTCCGCCCTCCGCAATCAACGACGTCCGCCTGTTCCGCTCTGATCGCCCGGTCCGAAACCTCCCGGATCTGATTGCCGTCGACCAGCAGTTCATGCCCGCCGACTCGCTCGTCGTGCTCTGGATTGAGCATTTCGAAGTTCCGGAACAGAACCTGCGCCATGCGCTACCCTCTCGTTCGATGCCAGAGTCGCCGACAGGTACATGTCGAGCCGCGTCCGTGACGCTTTTCGGCAGCGGCCTTGGCGAAGAGGGCACGGAAACCCGACCGCGGGCAACATTTTTCCGCATCGGCCTGCTCCGCTTCCCGTTGTGCATCGGGAGCCGGCTGGCGACGCGGAACCGGCAGGTCTCAAGCGACACCCCTGCTACGAGAGAAGGCGACATCCACCTTTACGAGGGAGACGGCAGGCCGGCGTGGGCGCGCGGACCGCAAAAGTCTACGCGCGCCCATATCGGTCGGAGCGCTGAGGTCAGGCGTGGGCGAGCTTGAGCGCGTCGTCGAGGTCGCGGAGGCGGTAGCTGCGGCCCTTGAGGACGTGGGACCGGTGGAGCAGGCGGTTGAGGCGCGGCCGCGTACCGGGCGCCGACAGAGTGACGGGCGAAATGCCCGGATTCCTCCACGAGAGCCCGCCCGCGAGGCCGGCCAGGCCCGAAGAGGGGCAGCCGCGTGATCTGGCGCGCGCATCGCCCGGACGCATCAATCGGCGGCCCGCTCCGCGCCCATCAGCCGCGGCAGATTGCCGAACCGGCCGATCAGGCCGAAGACCAGTGCCGCCAGCGCCACGAACAGGACCGAGACCACGCCCATGATCGGCGTGTAGCCATAACGCAGGCTGTTGAAGATCTTGATCGGCAGCGTCTCGACGGTGAACCCCGCCACCATGTAGGCGATGATGTACTCGTTCAGCGAAAGCACGAATGCAAAGGCGTAGCCGGAGATGATGTAGGGCGCGACGAGCGGCATGATCGACGGTCCGCAGCACCTGCCCGCGCGTCGCGCCCATCGTCCGCGCGGCCTCGATCAGCGCGGGGTCGATGGCGCCGAGCCCGAGCGAGATCGTCACGACCGGCAGCGTCACCAGGAAGACGGCATGCGAGACGATCGTCGTGAGCATCTGCCCGTAGAGTCCGGCCGAGATCCAGAAGACCAGGAAGCCCACCGCCGAGATCACCGGCGGCAGCATGAAGGGCGCGACGCCCAACGTGTAGAGCGCGCCCGAGAGCCAGCCGCGGCGCGACCAGACGTGCAGCGCCAGCGGCAGCGCCACGACCACCGCGAGCAGGCTGGCGCAGGCGGCGATCACCAGCGAGTTCCGCAGAGGCACCAGCCATTCGCCCTGCCGGAAAAGCTCGCCATACCAGCGCAGCGACGGGTCCTGTGGCGGAAACTGCAGCGTCTGGGGCCCGTTGAGCGAGACGCCGAGGACGACGACGATGGGGGCTGACAGCATGGCGAGGATCAGCGCCATGAACAGCCATTTGAGCGCGCTCATCGCCTGTCCGCCCTGGCCAACAGCAGCGTCAGCCCGACCAGCCCCAGCGTGATGACCAGCAGCAGGACCGCCATCGCCGCGGCGAAAGGCAGGTTCGACTGGAAGATCGCCTGGTCGGTGATGTGCACGGACAGCGTCCAGTGCTCGGGCCGCCCAAGGATCTGCGGAAGCAGATAGGCGCCGAGCGTGAACACGAAGACGAGGATGAACGCGCCCAGCACCGGCGCGCGCAGGAGCGGCAGCGTCACCGTCCAGAAGGTGCGCTGCGGCGATGCGCCCATGATGCGGGCAGCCTCCGGCAGGTCCGGGTCGAGCCGCGAGACCGGCGGGTAGAGCACCAGCACCGCGTAGGGGAACCCCAGATAGCAGAGCCCGAGCAGCAACGCGAAGAGGCTCGGCGTATAGGCCTGCGGCTCGGCCGCCAGCCCGGCCCAGGCGAACAGGTTGCCGATCCCCGCCGTCCGCGACAGGAGCGTCGAGAGCGAGAAGCCGATGATGACCTCCGAGAGCGACAGGACCGACATGAGAACGACGAGGAGGATCGTCTGCCATCGCCGTCTGAGGCCGGTGAGGAACAGCGTGAAAGGAAAGGCGAGCGTGACGCAGATCGCCGCCGCCGCCGCGCAGATGCCGACAGAGACCAGGAGGATCTGGCCGAAGAAGGCCGTGAGGAAACGCCGGTAGCTGCCGAGGTCGAAGCCGGGCTCGAAGAACCCGCCGGGCACGCGCTCGGCGACGCTGACGGACAGCATGATGCCGAATGGCACCAGGAAGAACACCGCCAGCACCAGCGCCGGCACGAGGCCGAGCCAGCCGGGTGTGGGTCGGTGCGCCCCCGTCATGGCGGCAGCACGACGCGACGTCCAGGCCTGAAGGCGATGGCGAGCGCGTCGCCGACCGCCGCTGCCGGGCGTTCCGCCGGCGCGAAGAGCGCGGTCGACCTCGTGCCCCTTGGCGTCGAGCACGAACTGCACGCTTTCGCCGAGGTCACGGATGAAGGCGACGCGCGTCTCGATGCCGTCGGCTTGCGCCAGGACGACGTCCTCGGGACGGACCGAGAGGATCGCCTCGCCAGGGCCGGCGCGCAGACGGTCGCCCTCGGCCAGCCGGATCGTGCCACCGGCGACTTCGACGCGGCGGTCGTCGAGCACGCGGGCCGGCAGCAGGTTCGACATGCCCGATGAAGCCCGCGACGAAGGCGTTGGCCGGGTCGCGGTAGACCTCCATCGGCGCGCCGGCCTGCTGCACCCGGCCGCGGTCCATGACGATGACGAGGTCGGCCATGGTCAGCGCCTCCTTCTGGTCGTGCGTGACGACGATGGTGGTCACGCCCAGGCGCTGCTGCAGCTGGCGCAGCTCGACCTGCATGTGCTCGCGCAGGTTCGCGTCGAGAGCCGAGAGCGGCTCGTCGAGCAGGAAGACGCGCGGATCGATGGCGAGCCCGCGGGCGATCGCCACGCGCTGGCGCTGCCCGCCCGAGAGCTGGTGGATGCGCCGGTCGGCCACACCTTCGAGCCGGACGAGCGCGAGCAGCTCGTCGGCGCGGCGGCGCCGCTCGGCGCGGCCGGCACCGCGGATCGCCAGCGGGTAGGCGATGTTCTCCCAGACGCTCAGGTGCGGGAAGAGCGCGAGCGACTGGAAGACCATGCCGAAATCGCGCTTGTGCACGGGGACAGCCGACTGGTCCTCGCCGCCGACCAGGATCTGCCCGGCGCTCGGCTCCTCCAGCCCAGAGATCAGACGGAGCAGGGTCGTCTTGCCGCAGCCGGATGGCCCGAGCAGGCAGACGAACTTGCCATGCGGGATGTCGAGCGTGACGTCGTCGACCGCGGCGACGGGGCCGAAGCGCTTGGTCAGGCCGCGCAGGGCGAGTTCGGTCATGGCATGGGCTCTCGCGGCCCTTCGATTGTCATCGCCCGGCTCGAACGTCGTTGCTGGGTGCCAGCACCCACCCTACCACGCCGCCGTAGGGTGGGTGCCAACCCACCATCTGGTCATCATCCGGTGATCATCTCGGACCACTTCTGGTTCACCCAGTCGCCGCGGTCGATGTAGAGCTCGTACATCGGCAGGATCGGCTTCTTGTCCGAGGCGACGGCGTTGAACTCCGCGTCGGTCAGGTCGGTCAGCTCGCGCGGCACGGTCGGCGCGGTGCCGACGAAGCGCGAGAGCTTGGCCTGGATGTCCGGCCTGGCCATGTAATTGATGAAGACCTGCGCCTCGTCGAGCTTGTCGGACGCCTTCGACACAACCCAGGAGCCCGAGTTCGAGCACAGCCCCCTCCTCCGGGAAGGTGGACCGCACGGGCTTGCCCTGGCTCGCCGCCAGGCCGGTGACGTCGTGGTAGTACTGGCCCATCGGAATCTCGCCCGTCTCGAGCGCCTGCTGGAACTGGCCCTCGTCGCGGTACCAGAGGCGCACGTTCGGCTTCACCTCGGCGAGCTTCTCCATCACTTCGAGCACGCCCTCCTCGGTCTCGAGGATGTCCGTGCCGCCGAAATAGGTCGCCGCGGTGATCTCGAGCAGGAAGGAGTTGGAGGCCAGCGCCAGGAGCCCGAGCTTGTCCTTGTTTGCCGGGTCCCAGAGCGCCGTCCACGAGTTGGGCGCCTCCGGGTACTCCTCCGTGTTGGTCACCAGCGTGATGTACCACGACACCGCGCCCGTGCCGTAGACGTCGCCGTTCTCGTAGCGGTGCACGAAGTGATCGGGCAGGTTCTCGATGTTCGGCATCTTCTCCGGGTCGAGCGGTGCCCAGAGGCCGGCCTTCTCTCCGCGCAGTCGCGCCACCTGCGCCATCATCGAGACATCGGCCGGCGCCTGGCCGGCGCGGGCGGCCTGCTCGAGCTGCACCAGCCAGGCCTCGCCCGTCGGCTCGCCGATCGACTCGCACCGCGATGCCTGTCTCGGCCGTGAACTCCGGGAAGATGTGCTCCTCGAAGCTTTTCTGGAAATAGCCGCCATAGGTGCCGACCTTCAGCGGCCCGCTCTGGGCGTGCAGCGCGCCGGGCAGCGCGAGCGCGCCGGCCGCGAGCGCGCCGGCGACGATGAGCGTGCGTCTTTTCACCTTGTTCTCTCCCTGTTGCCGTTCCCGTTGTATGCCGCTTTACCTCCTTTGCGCCACGCCGGGCAGCACGCAAAGCATCTCGTAGAGCAGGTTGGCGCCGATCAGCGCCGTGTTGCCGGACGGGTCGTATGGCGGCGAGACCTCGACCAGGTCGCCGCCCACGAGGTTGAGGCCCGCGCAGCCCCGCACGATTTCCAGCGCCTGCACCGTCGTCAAGCCGCCGATCTCGACCGTGCCGGTGCCCGGCGCGAAGGCCGGGTCCAGGCTATCGATGTCATAGCTGAAATAGACCGGCGCGTCGCCGATGCGCGCCCGGATATCCTCCATCAGCGGGCTGAGCGAGCGGTGCCAGCACTCCTCGGCCGGGACGACCTTCCAGCCGTTCGCCCGTCCCCAGTCGAAATCCTCCGGGCTGTAGCCCGTGCCGCGCAGGCCGATCTGGAACACCTTGTCGCCCAGGAGGCAGCCATCCTCCCAGGCGCGTCGGAACGGCGTGCCGTGCGCGACCGTCTCGCCGAACATGACGTCATTGATGTCGGCATGCGCATCGACATGAATCAGCGCCACGGGGCCGTGGCGCTTTCTCATCGCGCGCAGGATCGGCCAGGTCAGCGTGTGGTCGCCGCCCAGCGTCAGTGGGACCGCGCCATGCGCCAGGATGCCGTCGTAATGCGCCGTGATGATGTCGACGCTCTTCTTCAGGTCGAAGGTGTTGATCGGCACATCGCCGATGTCGGCCACCTGCAGGTGCTCGAATGGCGCGGCGCCCGTCGCCATGTTGTAGGGTCGCAGCATCCGGCTCTCGTCGCGGATCTGGCGCGGCCCGTGCCGCGTGCCCGAGCGGTTCGAGGTGCCGATGTCCATCGGGATCCCGACGAAGCAGGCGTCGAGCCCCGCGGCGTCGTCGGCCGCCGGCAGCCGCATCATCGTCGCAGGTCCGCCGAAGCGGGGCATGTCGTTGCCGCCGAGCGGCTGATTGAACTTTCGAGCCATCCTTCGCTCCCGATTGGCCAGTCTGAGGCAGGCCGGCACCCGACCTGGGCTTACGTTCCGGAGAATGACAACGGCTGCATGGTCTCCTGCAAGTGCCTCGGGGCTGCACCGCCTCCCGCCGCTCGGCCTGCTCCAGGTGGCCGTGACGCTGAACTGAGGGGATCGCCTCGCCGGGACAATCAGGGTTCCGCTGCGTTTGCTTTCCAACCGGGCGACCACAGGCGCGCGCTCCTCAGCTCGCCGTCGCAGCCACGAGTTGCATCTCGGCACCCAGCGTGGCTGGAGCGACCTGGGATGACCGGGTAGGATCACACCCGGCAGGCGCCCCTTTGGCGGGTATCGAGGGAAAAGCGGCTGCTGGCCAGGGTCAACTGGACGCGAAGGACGCGCCACACTCAGTCACTCGAAAGACGTGTTCGGCCGCCCCTCCCTGTCATGAGCTCCGCTTCGAAGTGTACCCCAGTCGCCGACTATTGACGGAGGTAGCCTCGGCAGGCCCAGCTGAGGGCGCTCATGGCCGCAGTGGCGTCAAGGCATGGCGGCAGCTCGCTCGGCTGTTAGCTTCGGCCGAAAGCAGCGTCCCGAGGAGCCTCGGGCTGCCGACCGAGGGCGCCAATGGGAAAGCGGCGGCGCGCTACTTAGAGTATTCAGTGCGGCATGAGAGAGGCGAAGGACATGCGATACGGATCGACACGCGGCCTCATAGCGGCCGTCTGCATCGCCGTCCTGCCGATGGGACAGACCGGCGCTGCAAATGAGCGAAGCGAAAGGCTGCCCTATGAGATCTCGATCTCCGGCGTCGGCATCGGCAACCTCGATCTCTCGATACGGCGCGATGCCGAACGCTACTCAGTGCGTGCCGAGGGCAGCTACCGCGTCATGTTCTGGAGCGGCGCGATCGAGGGCGAGGCAGAGGGCGTCATCGGCGCATCGGGCCCAGCTCCGGAGCGCTTCGAGATCAGCAATCTCGACGACGATCCCTCGGCCATCCGGATCGACTTCGATACCGCGCGCGGGCCGGTCCGCTGGCGGCGCACGCCCCCCGCGCCGCCCGAGTGGTCAGAAGGCCGGCTGAGCCTGCAGGACAATGATTTGATCGGCGCGCTCGACCCCATCAGCGCGCTGAGCGCCCTTGCCCTGGAGCAGGGGCCCGTGACGCCCGCTGCGCTCTGCGATCGCGAAGTTCGGGTGTTCACGGGGTTCGTCGTGTTCGCGCTCGAGCTCGATGGCGTCGCGGAGGCCAAGGCGGGTCGCATCGCCTGCAACACCCGCTACCGCGCACTCTCGGGTCACCGCGAGCGCAGCAGTCTGGTGGATCGCCTGTCCGAACCGGGTGCGATCACGCTCTCGTTCCTCGCCCGCCCTGGCGGCGCTTGGGTGCCCGAGCGCATCACTATCCTGACGAGGGTCGGCACCTTGGCCCTCTCGATGAGCGACCGACATCATTGATCGAGCTCGAGCATAGCGCCTACGGCACCCGCTCGATGCCGGACGAAGGCCGCTCCGATAACGGCGCTGATCGTCGGTGCGCGGCTTGGCCGACCGGGTTTGCGGCGCTTTCGGAGGTCAGCCGAAGGTCGCGCATTCGCTGCCGGCGAAACACCGTAACCGATGGCGGATCGGATCAAGGAGAGACGATGCGCCAACCGATCTGAGGGGGCGGTTCGCTCGCTACCGCGCCCGGGTGCCCTATGTCCTGCCGCGGATTACGCAGGACCGAGAGCATGGCCGTCACCCAGGGCAACGACCTCACGATCTATGATTTTGTCGCCGTCCGCTGGTGGAGCGGACAGGTGCGATGGCTTCGGGTGCTGAGGAACATGGCCCCGGGCCGGCTGCGCTGGTTTGACCGCCACATCGACTGGCGCGGCAAGCGGGTGCTCGACCTCGGCTGCGGCGGCGGTTTCATGGCAGAGGCGATGCAGGATCGCGGTGCCCTGGTCACCGGGATCGACCCGGCGGCGGAGGCGATCACGGCCGCCCGCATTCACGCGGAGGCCGGCGGACGGGAGATCGCCTACGACGTCGGCGCGGGCGAGAACCTGCCCTATGCGGATGCGAGCTTCGATGCCGTCGTCTGCGTCGACGTGCTGGAGCATGTCGAGGATCTGCAGAGGGTCGTCGACGAGGTGGCACGCGTGCTGCGCCCCGGCGGCGTCTTCCTGTTCGACACGATTAACCGGACCGCGCTCTCGCGCTTCGTCACGATCACGCTGGCCGAGAGGGTGCTCGGCGTGCTGCCGCGCGGCACGCACGATCCGGCGCTGTTCGTCAGGCCCGGCGAACTGAAACAGGCGATGAAGCGCGCCGGCCTGTCGCCGGGCGCCATGGTGGGCCTCGGGCCGCGCGGCATCGACCGCCGGGGCGACCCGGTCTTCGGCCACCTGCCCTTGACGTCGGTCATCTACATGGGCGTGGCCGGCAAGGCGGTCGCGCCATGACGACAATGGCGCTCCTCGTCACGGCTCTTCTGTTCGGCGGGATGGTGCTCTACGCCTTCGGCTTCGCTGCCTTTCTGTTCAGCGCCCTGCCGGCCGAGACCGCCGGCCCGACGATCCGTCGCGCCTTCCCGCATTTCTACCTCTTCGTGATCGCCTCGGCGGGATCGGGTGCGGCGCTTCTGGCGGCGCAGGACGCCCTGGCGGCGGCGATCCTGGCGGCGGTGGCGCTCAGCACGATTCCGACGCGCCAGATACTGATGCCGGCCATCAACCGGGCGACCGACAGCGGTGCGCGGCGTCGGTTCGCCGTGCTGCACGGCGTGTCGGTCGCGGTCACCATCGTCCACATCGCCGCGGCCGGCGTCGTCCTCGCCCGGTTCGTCGCGTGACCAAAGCGGGCGCAGTTCGAAGAGATGGTATGAGAAACGACACCGATGACCGCCGCGCCGTCGAGGTTTTCTACGACGGCGCCTGCCCGGTCTGCCGCCGCGAGATCGCTGCCTATCGCCGCGCGGTCCCCGGCGACGCGATCGCCTGGGTCGACGTCGCCGACGATGCGGCGCCTGCGCCGGCGGGGGTCGAGCGCGCGGCTTGCTGGCGCGGTTCCATGTCCGCCGCGCAGATGGCGAACTGGCGAGCGGCGCGACCGCCTTCTTCGCCGTCTGGCGGACGATGCCGCGGCTGCGCCGGGTTGCCGCCCTGCTGGACCGCCCGGCATTCCTCTGGATCGCAGAGCAGGTCTACCGCGCCTTCCTGGCGGTGCGCCCGATCTGGCGGCGCACGAGCCGTGCACGCGGCCAAGCGCGCGCCGGGCGCAGGGACGGGCAGGTTGCGCGAGGCCGCCGCGGCCGCCAAGATGACGCCTGCACCCGACCTCGCACAACCTGGCCCGGCACCTGATGACCACCGACCCGACAGACAGTGAGCTCCTTGACCTCCTCGCCGATGACGAGCGCGAGATGAGCGTCGTCGTCTCGAACCCCCACCTGCCGGACAACCCGATGATCTTCGTCAGCGACGAGTTCGAGACGCAGACCGGGTACTCCGCCGAAGAGGCGATCGGGCGGAACTGCCGCTTCCTCCAGGGCCCCGGCACGGATCCGGACGCGGTCCAGGCGATCCGCCACGCCCTGCGCGCGCAGACGACGTTCACGATCGACATTCTGAACTTCCGCAAGGACGGGACACCGTTCATGAACAGGCTGCGGATCAGGCCGCTCTACGGCGACGATGGCGCGCTGATGTACTTCGTCGGCGCGCAGAACCCCGTCTGACGGCTACCAGTGCATCGTGCCCGGGGCGCCCTTCGGGACGCCCGTCAGGTTCGGCGTGACCCAGCCGCCGTAGAAGTCGCCCGGCTGCGGCAGGACCGGCAGCCCGCCGACGCGGCACGTCTCCATCAGCGATGGATAGAAGGCGATGTAGCCGGCAATCGGCGCGTACCGCTCGGTCGGCTCCTCGTAGCACCAGGCCGCGCGCCGGGCGGTCACGCCGCCGGCGGTCACGTCGAAATAGCGGGCTTGCCCCTTCCACTCGCAAAGGCTCCGGCCAGCCGCCGGGCTCAGGCGCGCATGAATGTCGGTGGGTGGCAGGTAGTAGGTCGGCGGGTGGTGGGTCTCGAGAACGCGGAAGGCGCCACAAGTATCCGCGACCGTCTGGCCCCCGAGCACCACGACAATCCGCTGCGACACCGCCTCCAGCGCCGGGGGGCGCGGATAGGATTGCACGTTCTCGCTCGGCAGGTCTGACACGGGGATTTCCGATCGTTCGGACGACGGCAACGACGCGGGCACGGGCCCCCTCGGGAAGGGAGGTAATCCGACGGCCCGCCAAAGGGAAGCCGGGGCGGTACCGGAAGCCCGGCCATTGCCGGGCGCCGGAGTTCGCTTTGACAATGGCGGCAGCAGCATGCGGCGTGCGCGCGCGGCGTCGGCCTGGGGCAGCCAGTCAGGTCGGCGAGACCACGAATGCGTCAACGCTGGCTCGCGACACGCCTACCCACCCCGGTTGACCGCACTACTTCCCATTCGAAGAGAAAGATAAGACCTCTGGAGGCAGCCATGGGAGCAGCTCTGGACACCCTGATGCTCTCGCGCATTCAGTTCGGCGCGAACATCTCGTTTCACATCCTATTCCCCAGCATCACGATTGCGCTCGGCTGGATGCTGCTTTTCTTCAAGCTTCGGTTCAATTGGACCGGGGACCAGAAATGGATGGACGCCTACGGGTTCTGGGTGAAGGTCTTCGCACTGACCTTTGCGCTCGGCGTCGTCTCCGGCATCACGATGAGCTTTCAGTTCGGCACGAACTGGCCAGGTTTCATGGAAACCGTGGGCAATATCGCCGGACCTTTGCTCGCCTACGAGATCCTGACCGCGTTTTTCCTCGAGGCGGTGTTCCTCGGCATCATGCTCTTCGGGATGAGCCGCGTGCCCAACTGGGCGCATACGCTCGCGACGTTCCTCGTCGCGTTCGGCACGACGATGAGCGCCTTCTGGATCCTGGTGCTGAACTCGTGGATGCACACACCGGCCGGATTCGAGCTGCGCGACGGCGTCGCACACGCCACCGACTGGTGGGCAATCGTCTTCAACCCCTCCATGCCTTACCGGCTCGCGCATGTGCTTCTTGCCTCGGGGCTGACGGCGGCGTTCCTGATCGCCGGCGTCTCGGCTTTCCGTTGGCTGCTCGGCGACCGTGGCGCGGACGTGCGCGCCGCGCTGCGCAGCGGGGTGGCGATCGCCGCCTTGCTGATCCCGGTGCAGTTCCTGGCGGGCGACATGCACGGGCTGAACACGCTCGAGAACCAGCCTCAGAAGGTCGCCGCGATGGAGGCGAACTGGGAGACGCGCGGCAACGTGCCGCTGGTGCTGTTCGCCCTGCCGAACGAGGAGACGCGCTCGAACGAGCTGGAGATCTCGGTGCCGAGCGGCGCGAGCCTGATCCTGACCCATCGCGCCGACGGCGTGGTGCCGGGCCTCAACGATTTCGTCGCCGAGGACGGCACGGCGCTGCATCCGCCGGTGGCGCCCGTGTTCTGGTCCTTCAGGGTCATGGTCGGCACCGGGCTGCTGATGCTGGCCGTCTCCTGGGCGACGGCGTTCCTGCTCTGGCGCCGCGGCCTCGACCGGACGAGCCCGTGGGTGCTGCGTGGCCTCGTCGCGATGACGTTCTCGGGCTGGGTGGCGACGCTGGCTGGCTGGTACACGACCGAGATCGGCCGGCAGCCCTGGCTCGTGCACGGCGTGCTGAGCACGTCGCAGGCGCGTCTCGGACGTGCCCGCCGGCATGGTGCTCACCACGCTCCTCGCCTACCTGGCGATCTACCTGGCTCTCACCTTGACCTATGTCGGCGTGATCTTCCACCTGGCGCGCAGGGCCGCCGGCGCCCGGCCGGTGAAGGAGCCGGCCAAGTCTGGCGCCGCCGGCCCGCGGGCGATCGCTGCGGGGTGACGTGACATGACGCTCTTCGGAGATCCCGCGACCTGGCTGCCCCTGACCTTCGCGGCCCTGATGGGCTTGGCGATCCTGGTCTATGTCGTCCTCGACGGGTTCGACCTCGGCGTCAGCATCCTCCTGCCCCAGGCCGAGCCGGCGGAGCGGGACAGGATGATCGCCTCCATCGGCCCGTTCTGGGATGCCAACGAGACGTGGCTGGTCCTCGCGGTCGGCTTGCTGCTCGTCGCCTTCCCCGCCGCGCACGGCGCGATCCTGACGGCGCTCTACCTGCCGACCGCGCTCATGCTTGTCGGGCTGATCCTGCGCGGCGTCTCGTTCGAGTTCCGCGCCAAGGCGCCGGCACAAAGCCGTGAGCTCTGGGACCGGGCGTTCTTCGCGGGCTCGGCGCTCACGGCGCTGGCGCAGGGCTACATGCTGGGCCTCTACATCATGGGGCTCGACAAGACCTGGTGGACGGTGCTGTTCGCAGGCCTCACGGCCATCTGCCTGACGATCGGCTACAGCCTCATCGGCGCCTGCTGGCTTGTGCTGAAAACCGACGGGCATCTGCAGGTGAAAGCGCTGGCCTGGGCTCGACGGGCCAAGTGGGGCGCGCTGCTCGGCACCATCAGCGTCAGCATCGCCACGCCGCTGGTCAGCCAGCGGATCTTCGACAACTGGTTCTCGCTGCCGGAATTCCTGTTCCTTATGCCCCTGCCGCTTACCGCCGCCGGCCTCTTCCTGATCCTCTGGCTCGCGCTCAGGGTCCCGGCCGAGGCTCTCGGGCGCTGGGACTGGGTGCCTTTCGCAGCGGTCACCTGCCTGATGGTCACCGCCTACGCAGGCTTGGCGTATTCGTTCTATCCCTACGTCGTCCCCGAAAAGCTGACGATCTACGAGGCGGCCAGCGCCCCCGAAAGCCTGATCATCATCCTTGTCGGGACATGCTTCGTGCTACCGACAATAGTGGGATACTCGATCATGGCCTACGCGGTCTTCAGGGGCAAGGCGACCAAGCTCAGCTATGACTGAGCGGCTTCCGTTCTCACGACTCGCTTCAGCACCGTGAATCTCCGGTCAGCCGAGAGGTTACGAGGACGTCTAATACCGTTGAGTCTGTCCGAACTCGCAGAGATCATCATCGAGTGCGCCACGGCCGGGGCATTCGAGGCGGTCGCCCGGCCGGGCTGGTCGCCTCGCCCTTCAAATCGGCCTATGTCGCCGCCAAGCACGGCATCACCGTCAACGCCGTCTGCCGCGGCTATGTCTGGACGCCACTCTTCGAACGCCAGATCGCCCGGCGCATCAACCGGCGCGGCGCTGGGCGTCGCTGCTCGCGGCCAAGTCGCTGGCGCTCAGCTCGCGAGTCGCCCCGACGGCCTCATGTCGGCTGCGCCTTGATCAGCGCCGGACCTCGAGGCAGGTAGCGGAGGCGTCCTCGGAGCGACGGCGCTGAAGATCGGCAGACCCAGGGCGTGCCTGGATCAGGACCACGCGAGGACGAGGCTCGCGACGGCTGCCTCCGCCTCGACCAGATTGCGTTCGGCCAGCGGCAGCCATTTCTCCGGGGTGCGCGGCGCTGGTGCAAGCAGGTGCGCGAGCGCCTCCGGATAGCATGCTGCGCCGAGCTGCGGCCGAGCTCCCAAACCTTTCGCATCACTGCCCGGACGCCGGTCGAGCGTGAGAATGACCGCGCGGGCGTGCCTCCCGCTTGATGCCGATCAATGCACAGTCGCGGCAGCGAGCCCATTCTTCGCGCTGGTCAGGGGCAGTGCGAGGTGCGGCAGCATGGCCTGGGAAAAGATCGCCAAGCGCTCGGCGGATCGGGAATCCGCGAACATGCCAGACTACGAGATCGCGCGGCGCGAGTTCACCTGGGAGGACGCGCGCAATCTGCTCGACTGGCTGCCGGGCGGCGCCCTGAACATCGCTCATGAAGCCGTGTGCCGGCATGCCGGCGGGCCCGAGGCCGGCCGGATCGCAATCCGGTGGCTCGCGCGCGACGGCGCGTCGCGGGACATCACCTACGCCGAGCTCAGCTCGCTGTCGGCGCGCTTCGCCAACGTTCTGGCGGCGCATGGATTGGGGCGAGGGGACCGGCTGTTCTGCCTCATCGGGCGGCAGCCCGAGCTCTACGTGGGCGCGCTCGGGGCGCTGCGGGCGGGGCTGACATTCTCGCCGCTCTTCTCGGCCTTCGGGCCCGAGCCGATCCGCTCGCGCATGGAGATTGGCTCCGCCACCGTGCTGCTGACGGCCGAGGCGCTCTACCGGCGCAAGGTCGCCTCCTGGCGCGCCGAGCTGCCGAGCCTCAAGCTGGTTCTCCTGGCCGGGTGCGAGGGCGAGGCGCCCGAGGGCTGCGTCGCGCTCGGCCCGGCGATGGAGCGGGCGTCGGAGAGCTTCGAGACGGTCGCGACCCGGCCCGAGGACATGGCGTTGATCCATTTCACCTCCGGCACCACGGGCAAGCCGAAGGGCGCCGTGCACGTGCACGAGGCGGTGCTCGCCCATGCCGAGACGGGGCGGGTGGCGCTCGACCTTCGGCCGGGCGACACCTATTGGTGCACGGCCGATCCCGGCTGGGTGACGGGCACCTCCTACGGCATCATCTCGCCACTGGTGAACGGCGTGACGATGATCGTCGACGAGGCCGATTTCGACGCCGAGCGCTGGTACCGGATCCTCGACGAACAGAACGTCGACGTCTGGTACACGGCGCCGACCGCGATCCGGATGCTGATGAAGTCCGGGGCGGAGCTGGCGAAGGGCCACGACGTCTCGCGCCTGCGCTTCATGGCCAGCGTCGGCGAGCCGCTCAACCCCGAGGGCGTCGTCTGGGGGCAGGAGGTCTTCGGCCGGCCCTTCCACGACAACTGGTGGCAGACCGAGACGGGCGGCATCATGATCGCCAACTACCGCTCGATGGACGTCCGGCCGGGCTCGATGGGCAAGCCGCTGCCGGGCATCGAGGCGGGCATCGTCGAGAAGGGCGAGGACGGGCGCCTGCGCGAGGTCGCGCCCGGGCAGCCCGGCGAGCTGGCGCTGCGCCCCGGCTGGCCCTCGATGATGCGCGCCTACCTGAACGAGGAGGCGCGCTACAAGAAATGCTTCGCCGACGGATGGTACCTGTCGGGCGACCTCGCGATGCGGGATGCGGAGGGATACTTCTGGTTCGTCGGGCGCGCCGACGACCTGATCAAGAGCGCGGGCCACCTGATCGGCCCCTTCGAGGTCGAGAGCGCGCTGATGGAGCACGCGGCCGTCGCCGAGGCCGGCGTGATCGGCATCCCGGACGAGACGGCGGGCGAGGTCGTCAAGGCCTACGTCGCGCTCAAGTCCGGCTTCGAGCCGTCGGAGGAGCTGGAGCGCGAGATCCGCGGCCATGCGCGCAAGCGGCTCGGCCCCGCCGTCGCGCCGCGCGAGATCGTGTTCCGCAAGACGCTGCCGAAGACGCGCTCGGGCAAGATCATGCGCCGCCTGCTGAAGGCGCGCGAGCTGGGCCTGCCCGAGGGCGACATCTCGACCCTGGAGACCGACGAGACATGACCGTCGCCGACAAGCCCCGCCTGACGCATGCGCATGTGACGGAACTGCTGCGGCACATGATCCGCATCCGGCGCTTCGAGGACAAATGCGCCGAGCTCTACACGCAGGAGAAGATCCGCGGCTTCCTGCACCTCTACGACGGCGAAGAGGCGATCGCTGCCGGCGTGATCCCGGTGCTCGGCCCCGACGACCGGCTGGTCGCGACCTATCGCGAGCACGGCCATGCGCTGGTGCGCGGTGTGCCGATGCGGGCGATCATGGCCGAGATGCTGGGCAAGGCCGCGGGCTGCTCGGGCGGGCGCGGCGGCTCGATGCACCTCTTCGACCGGGCGACGCGCTTCTATGGCGGCAACGCGATCGTCGGCGGCGGGCTGCCGATGGCGGTGGGACTGGCGCTGGCCGACCAGATGCAAGGCTCGGGTCACGTCACCGCCTGCTTCTTCGGCGAGGGCGCGGCCGCCGAGGGCGAGTTCCACGAGAGCCTGAACCTCGCCTCGCTGTGGAACCTGCCGGTGCTCTTCGTCTGCGAGAACAACCGCTACGCCATGGGGACCGCGCTCGCGCGGTCCGAGGCCGAGACCGACATCCACGCCAAGGCGGCGAGCTACCGCATCGCCTCGGAGGCGGTCGACGGCATGGACGTGGTCGCCGTCGAGGCGGCGGCGCGCCGGGCGGTCGCGGCCATCCGCGAGACGGGCAAGCCGTTCTTCCTCGAATGCCACACCTATCGCTTCCGCGCGCACTCGATGTTCGACGCCCAGCTCTACCGGCAGAAGGAGGAGGTCGAGACGGCGCGCAAGGGCGGCCCGATCATCCGCTTCCAGACCTGGCTGACGCAGAACGGCCTGATCCACGCCGAGGAGATCGAGCGCATCGAGGCGGAGATCGCCGAGGAGATCGCCGACGCCGTCGCCTTCGCCGAGGCGGCGGAGCTGGAGCCGGTCGAGACCCTGGCGCGCCATGTCGTCGCCGACGAGCGTCCCGCGCCGCCGCCCGCGCCGCCGCGCCGAGCGGCGAGACGGTCGAGACGACCTATCGCGAGGCCGTGCGCGCCGCGATCCGCGAGGCGATGGTCCGCGACGATCGCGTCTTCCTGATGGGCGAGGATGTCGGCGCCTATGGCGGCTGCTATGCCGTCTCGAAGGGCCTGCTCGACGAGTTCGGCCCCGACCGCATCCGCGACACGCCGCTGTCCGAGGCCGGATTCACCGGCGCCGGCATCGGCGCGGCCATGGCGGGGATGCGGCCGATCGTCGAGGTGATGACGGTCAACTTCAGCCTGCTGGCGCTCGACCAGATCCTGAACACCGCGGCGACGGTGCGGCACATGTCGGGCGGCCAGTTCGGCGTGCCGGTGGTGATCCGCATGGCGACCGGCGCGGGCAAGCAGCTGGCGGCGCAGCATTCGCACAGCCTCGAGGGCTGGTACGCGCACATTCCCGGCATCCGGGTGCTGGCGCCCGCGACGCTGGAGGACGCGCGCGGGATGCTCTGGACGGCGCTGCAGGAGCCCGACCCGGTGCTGATCTTCGAGAACGCGCTGCTCTACAACCGCACGGGCCGGCTCGCTGCCAATGCCGGCCCGGTCGACATCGACCGGGCGGCGGTCCGGCGCGAGGGGGGCGACCTCACGCTGATCACCTATGGCGGCTCGCTCTGGAAGACGCTCGAGGCGGCCGAGGCGCTGGCGAGCGAGGGGATCGAGGCCGAGGTGATCGACCTGCGCGTGCTGCGCCCGCTCGACGACGCGACGATCATGGCCTCGGTCGGGCGGACCCGACGCGCGGTCGTCGTCGACGAGGGCTGGCGCTCGGGCTCGCTCTCGGCCGAGATCGCGGCGCGGATCACCGAGCAGTGCTTCTGGCGGCTCGACGCGCCCGTCGGCCGCGTCTGCTCGGCCGAGGTGCCGATCCCGTATCCGAAGCACCTCGAGGACGCGGCGATCCCGAGCGTCGCCGGGATCGTGGCTGCCGCGCGGGCCGCGCATGGCGAAGGGCTGAGCGATGGGCACGTTCGTCATGCCCTCGCTCGGCTCGGACATGGAGGCCGGCACGCTGGTCGAATGGCTGGTGAAGCCGGGCGACCGCGTCAAGCGCGGCGACATCGATCGCGGTGGTCGAGACGCAGAAGGGCGCGATCGAGATCGAAATCTACGAGGAGGGCGAGATCGGCGCGCCTGCTTGTCGAGCTCGGCCAGACTGTCCCGGTCGGCACGCCGCTGGCCGAGATCGCGCGCGACCGGCGCTGAGAGGCTGCCTGCGCCAACCATCGGCGCCGGCGCGCCGCGCGCGCAAAGCCGGAAGCTCGCAGGCACCGCGGCCGCGGCTCGGCGCTCCCCAGGCCGCGCCGAAAGAGCAGAAAGCCGCGCGGCAGTCCCCGGGAGCCGTTCCCGAGCCGGCCGACTCGCGGGGCGCACCGCCGGGAGCGACGCCGCCCGCCTCGCCCGCCGCGCGGGTCAGGGCGCGGGAGGCGGCGATCGCACTTGGCGGATTATCCGCGGCTCGGGGCCGGACGGCGCCATCCTGCTCCGCGACGTCGAGGCCGCGCTGGCAGACGGCGTCCGGCCGAGACGGAGCCGTCCGCAGCTCGGCCGCCTGCGCCGCGCCGCGGCGCCTGCAGCCGATCCCGCCGCTGCCATGCGCGCCGCCATCGCCGCCGCCATGTCGCGCTCCAAGCGCGAGATCCCGCACTATTACCTCGCGCACGAAATCGACCTGCAGGCCGCGACGGAGTGGCTGGCGGCGACCAACGCCGAGCGCCCGCCTGAGCGCCGGCTGGTCATGGGGCTCCTGCTCGTGCGGGCCGCCGCGCTCGCAGCACGCAAGACGCCGCAGGTGAACGGCCATTTCGTCGACGGCCGCGCACCGGCCCGCCGAGGCGGTCCATGCCGGTGTCGCGGTGGCGCTCCGCGGCGGCGGCCTGGTCGCGCCGGCGCTGCACGACGCGGACAGCCGCGGGCTCGACGATCTGATGCAGGGCATGCGCGACCTCGTCGCTCGCGCCCGCACGGGACGGCTGCGCAGCTCGGAGTTCGCCGACCCGACGATCACCGTCTCGAGCCTCGGCGAGCGCGGCGTCGACGCGATGCAGGGCGTCATTTTCCCGCCGCAGGTGGCGCTGGTCGGCTTCGGCACGCCCGTGCGCAAGCCCGTTGTCAGGGGCGACGCGATCGTGCCGGCCACGATCGTCACCGCGACGCTGGCTGCCGACCACCGCGTCAGCGACGGGCGGACCGGCGCGCGCTTCCTCGCCGACATCGCCGACCTGCTGCAATCCCCGGAGGCCCTATGACAAGAGACGAGATCGCCACCGTTCTCGCCGACGAGCTCGGGCGGATCGCGCCGGAGGTGCCCTTCGACGAGGTCGACCGGGGCGAGAACATCCGCGAGGCCTTCGACATCGACTCGATGGATTTCCTGAACCTGGTCACGGCGCTGCACAAGCGGCTGGGCGTCGAAATTCCCGAAGCGGACTATGACCGGCTGGAGACGATCGACAGCACCATCGGCTATCTCGCCGAGCGTGCCCCCTGACGTGGCCCCGAGCCGTTGGCGAGGCGCGCCGCGCGGGGCTTACGGTGCCAGCGCGTGGCTGGGGTGCAGGCGGACGAGATCGAGCTCGGCGCCTCGCAACGATGCCTGATCTTCGTGGCGGCCATGCTGACGCTCCGCGCCGCCGCGGTCGTCGGCCGCTATGCCCGCTCGTCCCACCTGGTCGGCGGCGGCATCCTGCTCGTGCTGGGCGCAGTGATGATCCTCAGGCCCGAATGGCTGGGCTGATCGCGCGGGCCGGGCGCACGCCCGTTGCTCGTCTGCGGTACCCATCGCATGCATGGCGCGCAGCTGCTCTGGTCGTCCGATGCCAAAGACGAGCGCCGGCCTGCTCCCTTACCGGCACGATAGGCATCAGTCGGCATGCTTTGCCGACCGGCCGGCTTGTCCGTCCGCATCGGCCAGCACGCGCGCGAGTGCCGACTCGACGAGCCCGGACGCCAGGATGTGAAGGAAGTGGCCCGCCCCCTCGACAAGGAGGAGCCGCCGCTGCGCCGCGCCGACGAGCCGGTCGATGAGCCAGGAGGCGTTCTCGGCAGGGACGAGCGTGTCGCGCAGCCCATGCAGCACCGTGACGGGCGCCCTGATCTGCCCGAGCTTCCTGCCCAAGGCGGCGAGCTCGGCCGGCAAGGCCAGCAGCTCGGCATTGGAATGCGCGAGCGCGCGCGGCAGCATTCGCGAGACCGCGCCGATGGCGGCCAGGCGCTGCAAGGGATGCGTCTTCTCGCGCCCCGGATCGGCGGCCGCCCCGACGAGAAGCACGCCGGCCACCGCATCCGGGTAGTCGGCGGCGAGACGCAGGGCGACCGGTCCACCATAGGAGGAGCCGACGACGACGGCGGGCTCCGGACCGGCCTGCAGCACCGGCGCGATCGCCTGGGCCTGGTCGGACAGGCCGACGACCGCCGCACCCGGCCCGCTCTCGCCGAAGCCCGGCCTGTCCACCGCGATCCGCTGCTGGTGCTGCGGGGCATTCCTCAGGAACGGCATCCAGTCGGTCGCGTCGCCCGGCGTCCCGTGCACGAAGAGCACGCGGCGGCCCCCCGGCCAACCCGAGGCGAGATAGCTGAGCGGCGGCAAGCCGCCCCGCCCGGGGAGCCTGAACCGTTGCGGCCGCGCGCCGCCGCCGGGCCCGGGCGAAAGCCCGGCGCCGGTCACGGCCTGAAAGCGCTCGCGCGCCGCCCGGCAGAGCCCGGCGAGCCGATGATCCCGGCCGGTCGCGGGCTCGACGGCGGAGACGACCTGCGTGACAGGCGGCGGCGTCGCCGCGGAGATCGCCTGCGCCTCGGCCGGCGCGGAATTGTCAGCTATCATGTTGGCTCGCGGCGCAGCCGCCCCCCTCGAGATCAGCCACGGTTCATCGCGGCTCGCCTGCAGCCGTCTGATGGACGTGCCGGACCCGCTCCAGATCTGGTGTCGCACGAAATGGAAGGAAAGATCAGGACGAGGTTGGATAGCGGTTGACGAGGCGGCTCTGCCGCCAGGCCGCGCGTAGCACGGCGAGCGGCCCGGCGGGCTTCCAGCCGCGGGCGCGATTGCGGGCGCCGATCTCGAAGAGCAGCCGCTGGTGCGCGAAAAGCCGCGCGTAGACGTCGCGGAGCGGCATCTCCGGATCCCAGACGCTGATCGATTCGCCGCCCGCCCCGTTGATCTCGATGATCCGGAAATCCTCGCCCTCGCGCAGCCGATCGACCGAGGCGAAGCGGATGTCGTAGCGGCCGTAGTGGAACTCGGGCATCGAGCGCGAGATGGCGTCGAACCGCGCCGTCAGCGCGGGCGTGATGTGCTGCCCGGCATCGCGGTAGAGGCCGCCGACCCGGACCGAGCCGATGAAGGCCAGCCGCACGATCTCGCCCGGGGCCGGCACGCGGTCGAGCGCCTCGGGCGACAGGCCGCCATGCTTGTGCTCGAGCCCGAGATGCGCGCCCGCCTTCCAGGAGGCGCGCTGGTCGGCCAGGATCAGGTCGCGCACCGAGCGTTCGCCATCGCCGACGACGTGCGGGAAGTAGCGGAAGGTGAGACCGTCGACCCTGCCGGTCTCCTCGCCGGGCAGGCGCGCGTAGAAGACGCCGGCCTCGCCCTCCCAGTCGACCCGCGCCTGCAGCATCAGGGCGGCGCCCTCGGGGAAGGCCGCGACATAGGCGAGAAGCTCCGCCTCCGACCCGACGAGCCGCACGCCATAGCCCTGCCAGCCGATGTCGGGCTTCGCGACAAGCGGATAGGTCAGCCCGGCCTGCCGCGCCAGCGCCACGGCGCGCGGCCCGTCCTCAGCGGCATCGGCCCCGCGCTTCCGCGCCAGGGTCACGTAGGGTGCGAGCCAGCGCCGCTGATCTCCCGAGACCATGTCGAGACAGACGGTCTTCGATTCGCCCCACAGCCCGCCGACCTCGATCAGCGGATTGGCGAGCGTCGGCAGCGTGAGGCTGCCATGTCGGAGCGCGAGCCACGTCCACTGCGTCGCGAGCGGAAGGTAGAAGAGCTTCTGCGGCACCCGCTCGGCCAGGCCGATCCGCGAGGCGAGGCCCCTGAGCGACGGCATGCCGCGGTGACTGGCCTCCGTCCCCTCGGCCATCGCAGGCTGGCGCACGAAGAGACCGCCCAGACCGGAGCGCCCGACGCGCAGCAGCACGCCCCAGGGCGGGTTGCGCGCCCAGCCGACCAGCGCGACCAGCAACAGGATCGCCAGGATCCACGCCCAGTAACCCAGCCGGGACAGCACGCCGTCGCCGAACCGGGTCACGAGCCAGAGCAGCGTCGGCAGGTAGACCGCCGCCGTCAGCATCGTGATCGGCGCGAAGACGACGCAGGCGCAGGCCGGTCAGCCCGAAGGCGACGTAGACGGGCAGGATCACGCCCGGCACGATGCGCGCGACCACCATGGCCGCCGCCGCGTGCCGCAAGAGCCAGCCGGCCCGGTCGGCGCCCGGCCGGAGCAGGAAGCGCCGCATCCGGGCGCTCCGCCGCGCGAGCCTGCCGAGGCCGAAGAGCAGGAAATCGCCCGCGACGATGCCCGCATAGAGGCTCGCCATCGCCAGCCCGACCGGCAGCCGATGCTCGACGATCAGCAGGCTGCCGGTGACGATGGCGACGTCCTCGCGGACGAAGCATAGGAGGAACAGCAAGAGCAGCTCGGCGGGCCGCGAGGCCGCCGCGTCGAGGGCACCCTGCAGCACCTCCGTCATCGCCCGCGCGTCCTCACCGGAGGGAGACCCGCGAAACGGTGCTTCACGGCCTCGAACGCGGCGACATAGAAGGCACAGAGGACGGGGATCACCATAAGGCAAGATGCCTGAGCCGATCGCGGGCTCAGCCGGTCCATCCGGCCCGCCCGGCCCACCGCCCGGCCCACCGGCCGGCCCCGCCCTCAGGCGGCCGCGGCCGTCGCCGGGGGCAGGTCGGCGGCGGTCAGCGTCTCGCGCTGGAGCAGGATGGCGGACAGGCGCTCGAGATCGGCGCGCCGCCGCGTCAGCACGTCCGTCGCCACGGCGTAGGCCTCGTCGATCAGCGCGCGCACGGCCTCGTCGATCTCGCGCCCCGTCGCCTCGCTGAAGCGCCGCCCACCCCCCTCGATCGGCTGGCCGAGGAAGGTGCCGCGCTCGGTCTCGAGCGCCACCTGGCCGAGGGCGTCCGTCATGCCGTAGCGCGTCACCATGGCGCGCGCGATCTCGGTGACGCGCTGCAGGTCGTCGGCGGCGCCGGTCGAGATCTCGCCGAACACCAGCTCCTCGGCCGCGCGCCCGCCGAGCAGCACCGCCATGCGGTTCCTCAGCTCGTCGCGGCGCATCAGGAAGCGGTCCTCGATCGGGCGCTGCAGCGTGTAGCCGAGCGCCCCGACGCCGCGCGGGATGATCGAGATCTTGTGCACCGGATCGACGCCGGGCAGCGTCAGCGCGACGAGCGCGTGGCCCATCTCGTGATGGGCGACGGTCTTCCGCTCGAGCGGGTTCATGCAGCCGGCTCCGCCGTTCGAGCCCGGCGACGATCCGCTCGACGGCCGCCGTGAAGTCCTCGGTCGTCACCCGCTTTGCGGCCGCTGCCGCACCGCCTGGATCGCCGCCTCGTTCACCAGGTTGGCGAGCTCGGCCCCGGTGAAGCCGGGCGTCATCGCGGCGACGGCGTCGAGGTCGACCGAGGGGTCGAGCACGATCTTCCGGACGTGCACGTCAAGGATCTGCCGGCGCCCGGTCCGGTCCGGGCGGTCGACCAGCACCTGGCGGTCGAAGCGCCCGGCGCGCAGCAGCGCCGGGTCGAGGATCTCGGGCCGGTTCGTGGCCCCGATCAGCACGATGCCCGAGGCCGGATCGAAGCCGTCGAGCTCGGCCAGCAGCTGGTTCAGCGTCTGCTCCTTCTCGTCGTGCCCGCCCATCATGTTGGGGCCGCCACGCACGCGCCCGAGCGCGTCCAGCTCGTCGATGAAGATGATCGCCGGCGCCTGCTTGCGCGCCTGTTCGAACAGGTCGCGCACGCGCGCCGCGCCGACGCCGACGAACATCTCGACGAATTCGGAGCCGGAGATCGAGAAGAACGGCACCCCCGCCTCGCCCGCCACGGCACGGGCGAGCAGCGTCTTGCCCGTCCCCGGCGGCCCGACCAGCAGCACGCCCTTCGGCGAGCGCGCGCCGAGGGCGCGATAGCGCTGGGGTTCCTTGAGGAAGTCGACGATCTCGGCCAGCTCGGCCTTGGCCTCGTCGACGCCGGCGACGTCGGCGAAGGAGACCTTGGTGTCCGTCTCGACATAGATCTTGGCCTTGGACCTGCCGACCGACATCAGCCCGCCCAAGCCCTGCCTGTCGGCGATGCGCCGGATGAAGAAGCTCCAGACGCCGAAGAAGAGCACGAGAGGGATCACCCAGGACAGGATCGTCGGCAGGATGGTGCTCGGCACGACGCCCTCGAACTCGACGCCGGCCGCGGTCAGCTTGTCCGCGATCTCCGGATCGACGCGGGTCGTCACGAACCTGTCGCGCCCTTGGTCGAGCGGCGTCTTTACGCGACCCTCGATCGTGTCAGGCCCGATCTGCGCCTCGATCACCTCGCCCTTGCCCAGAAGCTCTTCGAAGCGGCTGTAGGGGATGTGCTCGACCGCCTTCTCCGCCGCCCACCAGGCCTGGAAGGCGAGCAGCAGCAGGAGCGCGAGCAGCAGATAGCCATAGTTGATCTGGTCCTTGCTGGGCGTCGGCTTGCGGGGCATCTCGCGCATCCTCTCGTCACCATCACCGTCGAGAAGATTCGAAGGCTCCGCCGATCGGGGCCATGATCCTGATCAACGAGCCGACCGGCGCTCCGGCCGAGGCACTGCGCACGGCGGAGCTCCCGCCAGCTCGGCCGTCGTCCTGGGGCGGCCGGATGCGAACGGCCGACTTCGGGACAAGGGTCACGCCGGCAGCGGCTTCGGCGATTCTGACGGACGATCGGGTGTGCGACGCTCGGTGCTCCTGTCGATGGCCCGCCGAACGGCCAGCGCGACGGCGCTCTCGACCGGCAGCCAGGCCAATGCGTAGGCCCAGACGGCCAGCGCATAGCCCCAGCCGATCGGCGTGACGAAGAGGCCATAGACGGCGATCAGCGTGCCGGCGACCTGCGTCGCCTCGCAGGCCCAGAAGAGCCGCGCGGCGGGCCAGGGCCGGTTCCAGAACCAGCGCTGGTTGCGGGTGACGTAGATCGTCAGGTGCCCGGCGACGAGGAGCTTTAGAAAGATGATCGTCTGGACCGTCTCGCGCGGCAGCGCCAGCACCTGGTCGACGAACCAGAACAGCAGGAAGGTCTCCGCCACGCCCATGACGCCGATGACGCTGGCGATGGTCAGCACACGGCGCATGTTCCAGCGCAGCGGGCGGTCGGCGACCGTGGCGTTGTCATAGGCGATCATCATGATCGGGAAGTCGTTCAGGAGCGCCAGCAGCACGATCATGATCGCGGTCACCGGATAGAAGTCGAAGACCAGGATCGACAGCGTCATGAACATCAGCACGCGGATCGTCTCGGCGATGCGGAAGGTGGCGTAGCTCGTCATCCGCTCGAAGATGCGCCGCGCCTCCTCGATCGCCGCTGCGATCACCGAAAGGCCCGTCCCGGTCAGGACGACATCCGACGCGGCGCGGGCGGCGTCGGTGGCGCCGCTGACCGCGATGCCCGCGTCGGCCTGCTTCAGCGCCGGCGCGTCGTTCACTCCGTCGCCGGTCATTGCGACGATGTGGTCGCGCGACTGCAGCGCCTTGACGATCGCGAACTTGTGCTCGGGCAGCACGCGCGCGACGCCGTCCGCGGCCTCGATCCGGTCGGCGACATCGCTGTCGCGGCCGCCGTCGAACATCTTGTCGGCCGAGGCGATCCTGGTCCCGAGCCCGAGCTTGCCGGCAATCTGGCGGGCTATGGCTTCATGGTCGCCGGTGATCATCTTGACGCGCACGCCCATGCCGGCCGCCGTCGCGATCGTCTCCGCCGCATCCTGGCGCGGCGGATCGAAGATCGGGATGACGCCGAGGAAGGTCCAGGCGCCATCGCCGTCCTTGCGGGCGGCGCCCAGGGCGCGGTAGCCGTCGCGGCCGAGCGCCTCGACCGTCTCCTCGACGCGACTACGATTGGGTGCCGCGAGCTTCACGAGATCGAGGATGACCTGCGGCGCGCCCTTGCTGAACCGCACCGTCGTGCCGTTCTTCGCCGCCACCGCCTCGGTCCGCTTCGAGACCGGATCGAAGGGCGTGAAACCGGTGACCTCAAAGCCCGCCGCGGCGCCGCCGCCCTCCGCTGCCGGGCCGAGGATCGCCCGGTCGATGGCGTCGGGATCGTTCGGGTTGCTGGCGATCCTCGCCGCGAGCATCAGCTCTTCCGCCCTCACGCCGGGCTCGGGCTTGAGATCGCCCACGGTCAGCTTGTTCTCGGTCAGCGTGCCGGTCTTGTCGGCGCAGAGCACGTCGACGCCCGCCAGTTCCTCGATCGAGACGAGGCGCGAGACGATCGCCTTCATCCGCGCCAGCTTCTCGGCGCCGACGGCCATCGTGACGGAGAGGACGGTGGGCAGCGCCACCGGGATCGCCGCCACCGTCAGGATCAGGCAGAACTTCAGCGTCTGCCAGAAGGGGGTATCGCGGAACAGCGCGACGAGCAGGATCAGCACCACGAGCACGATCGTCGTGATGATCAGGAAGTTGCCGATGTTCAGGACCGCTCGCTGGAAATGCGAGCGCGTCTCGGCTGTCTGCACGAGCTGCGCGGTCTTGCCGAAATAGGTGTTCATGCCCGTCGCCGTCACGACGCCGGTCATCTCGCCCATCTTCACCACGGCCCCGGAATAGGCGGTGTCGCCCGCCTTCTTGTCGACCGGCAGCGACTCCCCGGTCAGGGCCGACTCGTCGGCACTCAGGTAGTCGCCTTCGGCGAGACGGATGTCGGCGGGCGTGATGTCGCCGATCTTCAGGGCCGCCACGTCGCCGGGAACGAGGTCGCGGGCGGGAACGGTCTGCCAGCGTCCGTCGCGCAGGACACGCGCATTCGGCGCGAGCCGCGCCTTCAGCGCCTCGATGGCGTTGCCGGCCTTCCTCTCCTGCCAGTGGTCGACGCCGGCATTGACGAGAAGAAGGGTGAGGATGATGGCGAAGTCTCCCCAATCCCCGAGCACCCCGGACAGGATCGCCGCCGCCTCGATCATCCACGGTATCGGTGCCCAGAAATACCGCTTCAGCCGGTCGAGAACGCCGGTCTTCTTCTCTTCCAGGGCGTTGGGGCCGAAGCGCGCCAGCCGCGCCGCGGCTTCGGCCTCGGTCAGGCCGGTCGCGATATCCGTATCGGTGCCGCCCGCCGGGACGGGAGGCTCCGACGCAATGTTCATGTCTCGGCCTCTTTGGCGAGAACCCAGTCGCGCGCCGTGTCGAAGTCCACGTTCGGGAAGACGCGCAAGGGCACGCGAAAGAACGGCGCGAAGAGGCGTGCGGCCTCGGCAATCCACGGCACGTCGGTGACGACCGCCGTCCGGCCGAGTTGGCGCAGGTGGCCGAAGCCGAATTCGGCATCGGCCAGCATGGCGCCCGGCGAAAAGCCCTTGAAGTCTTCGCCGATCGCGTAAAGCACGCGGAGCTTGCCATGGCGCTTCAGCCGCGCGTCCGCCTCCGGGACGAGAACGCTTCGATAGTCTTCCGCGGTGACGTGGCCGGTGGCCGACACGGCGAGGACGTCGTCGGGGTAGCCGTCGAGCACGGTGATCATGCGGGTCTCCTCCTCTCTGCACCGACCGCGGCGATCCAGCGGGCGATCTCGGGCCAGGCCTCCTCCAGCGTCCGGCTGCCCATGAAGAGCCCGATGTGCCCGCCCGGAACCAGCTTCTTGCGGATCTCGGCCTTCGGCGTGCCGACGAGCTGCTCGGCGGCGAAGACCTGTTCCTTCGTCGTGATGTCGTCGGCCTTCCCCGCCAGCAGGTAGACCGGGCAGGTCACTGACTTCAGCGAAAGCTTGCGCCCCAGCGCCACGAATTCGCCCCTCGCGAACAGGTTCTGCTTGAAGAGGAGATCGATGGCCTGGAGATAATAGCGGCCCGGGAGGTCGATCGGGTTCTCGTACCACCGCTCGAACTGCTCGGTCCGCCGGATGTAGTTCTTGTCCTCGATATGCTCGTAGAGGTCGACGAACTTGCCGAGGTACTGCTCGCCCGGATGCATGTCCTTCCAGCCGGCGAGCATGTATTGGCCGAGCATCCTGCCCTCACCCGAGGCGACCATTTCCTCGTAGAGGCTGAGCGGAAGAGAGTGGGCGAGCTCGCGGATCGGCCCATGCCCCGCATCGGTGTCGATCGGCGCGCCGGCGAGCACCAGCGAGACGACCTTGGCCGGAAAGCGGCAGGCGTACATGGCTGACATCCAGCCGCCCTGGCAGAGCCCGACGAGATGCGCGCGCCCGCCGAGCGCCGTTACGGCCGTGTCGATGTCGGCGAGGTACGTGTCGATGCCGTAGTCGCGCATCTCGTGGGTGGCGCTCTTCCAGTCGGTGACGAGAACGCGCGGCAGCCCATTTGCCAGCAGCGTCTCGACCAGGCTCTGCCCCCTGGCGTAGTCGGCGATGGTCGACGCATGGCCGGCATAAGGAGCATCGACCAGCACAGGCGTCGCCTCCGGCGCGGCGCCGGGCGCCGAGAAGTCCCGGAGCCGCATCGTGTCGAGGTCCAGGATCACCCGGTTCGGGGTCGCCCATTCCGGCGGCGGCGGCGCCTCGATGCGCGCGGCTTCCGCGATGAACCGCATGTTGTCCTTGAAGAGCTGCAGGCCCTCTTCCTCCATCTCGATGGCGGCCGCCATCGGCCAGAACCAGGGCACGGTGTGCTCGTGAACGGGCTTGCGGCAGGCGGTCTCGATCATCTCGCGCCCTCCCGAGCGGCAAAGGATGGCGCGGCCACGAGCCCCGTCCGCGCGGCGGGCATCTCTTCTTTGTCGGCCGGCAGGCTCCGGAAGGGCCGGCAGGCCGCGCCGGGCATCGCCGGCGACCGCTCGATGCGGCGATGCAGACGAGCCCGTCCGGCGATGCTGCCCGACGGCCGATCCTTGTCGCAGCGCTGCAGATGGGGCTCTCGCCAAGGAGGCCGGTCACCTCCTTCGCCCCAGGGTCCCGGCCGGCCACAATATCGCGGATGTCCCGAACGCCGGAAAGGCTCGTCAGCCCCGATCGGGGTGGAGTATTCGCTCGACGTCATCGACGCTCACCCCCGACTCGACACGAAGCCAAATCGTCCGCCCGGCGTCAAGCTCGACCCGCCGCGTCGCCATGACGCGCGTGGAAAGAGGACCGGCCGAATTGCCCCGTCGGCTATGAAGTCGGCCATGAAGGCGCAGCAGGCCTGCGAGGCTGGCTGCAGTTATGCAGAACTTTGCTGACCTCCTGCTGAAGTCAGCATTACAAGTCGGACGTGTCCCGGGCAGCGGCCCTGTCTGCCGCGCCAGCCACGCACGCGTGGCTTGCGCCGCCCCTTGGCAGCGCGCCAAGCTTTGAACGGCGGGCGGAGTTGCCCGCGCCGCAGATGGGCAGCCATGGGCCGAAAGAGGAACGAAAAGGCGCTCCGGCGTTGGATTGCGGGCCTGATCGTCGCGCCGCACTCCACCCCGGAGCTTGACCGCCGTGATCCTGCCGACCGGCCGGACGGACTGTCGCGAGACGAGGCGGCGATTCTGACCCAGGCCGCTGTCGCTGATCTCGACCGGCTTCAGTACCTGCTCTACGCCGACGGCGGAGCATCGCTGCTGATCGTGCTGCAGGGGCTCGACGCGGCCGGCAAGGACGGCACCATCCGCCACGTGCTGACCGGCATGAATCCGCAGGGCGTTCGGGTCGCCGCGTTCAAGCAGCCGACGCCCCGGGAAGCCGCGCACGATTTCCTCTGGCGCGCGCACGGCGCGGTACCGGGCCGGGGCGAGGTCGCGATCTTCAACAGGTCGCACTACGAGGACGTGCTGGTCGTGCGGGTTCACGAGTTGGCGCCGAAATCAGTGTGGAGCGCCCGCTACGATCAGATCAACGCCTTCGAGGCGCTCCTGGCCGCGAACGGAACGCAGGTGCTCAAGTTCTTCCTGCATCTGAGCCCCGAAGAGCAGCTCGACCGCTTTCGCCAGCGGCTCGAGGACCCCGCTCGGCAGTGGAAGATCAGCGAAGCCGACTATTCCGAACGCGGCTCTTGGCGGGCCTACACCGACGCCTATGAAGAGGCACTCGCACGCTGCTCGACACGGCACGCTCCGTGGTACGTGATCCCCTCGGACCGCAAATGGGTGCGCAACCTCGCCATCGCCCGGATCATCGCCGACCACCTGGAGGCGATGAAGCTGCAGACCCCGCCGGTCCGAGTCGACCTCGCCGACATTCGCCGCCGCTACCACGAGGCCGTCGGGGACGCGGAATGATATATAAGTTAATAAGTGACGAGACGGCGGTCATCTGCTTGGCTTCTTCCGACCGAAATGACCGTAACGGTCCGCGATCTCCTGGCCACTCATCACGGTTGCAGCCATCCGCTGTTCGTCAGGCCGATCCGACTGTTGTGCCGACGCGGCTCTATAGCGTGGATGCGTCAGCGATTGGCGATCCGCCTCGGTAGTTGAGGAATGCGGGCATAACCGAGCGGCAGCGTCGACGTGCACCATGCACCATCAATCGTCATTCCGTGTCGATACCGGCCTCGTTATCCACGCCGAGACCATCATTCTCAAACTGGCCGGCAGGAGATCCAGTCGTGCGTACGCTCGTAGGCATGCGCAACGCGCATCACGGTTGCCTCGGCAAAAGGACGACCGACAATTTGCAGCCCAATCGGCATGCCGTCACGGTCGAAGCCGCAGGGCACCGAGATCGACGGCAGGCCGGTCAGGTTGAAGGGAAAGGTTAATCGCCACGAGGCCGCGAGCACGCTCTCTTGCCGCCCGCCGATCTCGAGCGTGGTGGCACCGTGCTTCCATCCGGTGATCGCCGTTGTCGGCACCGCGATGACGTCGACCTTCTGGAAGACCCTGCGGAAGTCGTCCATCAGCACGCGGCGAAACTGCTCGGCCTTCAGGTAGTCGGCACCGGTGACGAAGCGTCCGATCTCGACGAGGGTGCGGACATCGGGCTCGTAGTGCGTGGTGCTGCGCCCGGCCAGCCACCAGTCGTGGAAGGCCGTGGCCGAAGGCAACTCGACCGCGTAGATCGCGCCGAGCGCGTATTCGAGGTTCGGCACCCGGAAATCGGCGACGGTCATGCCCGACGCCGCCAGATCCCGGATTGCCCGTTCGACGGCCTCGACCACGGCCGCCTGCGTGCGGTCGAAAAAGTGGTTTCGGCAGATGCCGAGCCGCAGCCCCGTCACCGGCCGGCCCAGCATCCGGGCGTAATCCTCAGGCGGTCGCCGGCAGCTGCCCGGGTCGTTTGGATCGTGCCCGGCCAGCACGTTCAGCAGGAGCGCGGCATCGGCAACGCTGGCCGTCAGGGGCCCGGCGCAGTCCAGAGACCAGCTGTGCGGCACCAGGCCGTCGCGGCCGACCAGTCCGAAGGTCGGCTTCAGCCCCACGATGCCGCAGATGCTGGCGGGAATCCGGATCGAGCCGCCGGTATCGGACCCGAGCGCGGCGGCGCAGAGGCCGGCGCTCACGGCTGCTGCCGATCCGCCGCTCGATCCGCCGACGACCCGCTCCGTGTCCCAGGGGTTGCGGCTGCCCGGCGTCACGGTGCCCCAGGCGAACTCGTGCATCCGAGTCTTGCCGATCAGGACCGCACCTGCCTCGCGCAGCCTGGCGACGGCGTGTGCGTCGCGCCGGGGAAACTCGATCCCCGGCGCCCGGGTGCCGACCGTGGTCGGCATGTCGGCTGTCAGATAGTTGTCCTTGACAGCCAGCGGTACGCCGTGAAGCGGGCCCCGGAGCGCGCCGGCCCGTATCTCGCGCTCGGCCTGCGCGGCTTGCTCCAGCGCCGACTCCGAGACGTGGGAGAAGCTCGCGAACCGCGCATCGAGGCGCGCGATCCGGTCGAGCATGGCCGCCGTCAGCTCGACCGGCGAGAGACGTCCGGCGGCGATCTCGCGGGACAGCTCCGAGATCGTGCGGTGGGCCAGGGCGTCCGGGTCCGAGGTCATTCGTCGTAGCCCTGCGCCGGGTCGAAGATGACGACCGGCTGCACCTGCGAGAGGTCGAGGCCGCGCAGCTTACGGATCTCGTCGAGCACGGGCGCGAAGGCCTCGAGGTTTTCGCGCAGCCGCTCGGCATCGAAGTCGACGCCCATGATGTCCCGGAAGGGGTCCAGTGGCTGGTCAGGCATTTCGCACCTCTTCGGATCGCCGGCTTCAGGGATGCCGCGCGCCGCCCCCGCCCGGCCGGTCCGGCGGCGATTTGAGAAGCATCTCGACGACGTCGTCGGGGGCCGGCGACCCGGCCTCGCCCCGGCGCGGCATGCCGGCCACGAACGGGGCGAGCTGGCGCGCGGCGATGCCGTGCACGCGGCGCAACTCGGCGACAGGATCGGCGTGCTCGTCGACCCGCAGGTCGACGCGGCGATAGTCCTCGTCACCGATGACGGCCAGGGCCGCCGCCTGCCGGCCGCGCTTGTCGCCGCCGACGGCCTGCGCCGCCTCGAGCGCCCGCATCAGCCGTTCGTCGAGCGGGTGGTCGACAGCCGCCGCGAAGGCGGTCGACATCGCCTCCAGCACCTCCGGCCCGGTCAGCATGTTGCCCTGCACGGCATGGTCCGGCGCGGTGCGCTGCCCGCACCATCCGGTACAGCCCCGGCCGGTCCAGGCCGCGCCGTCGCCCTGCGCGCCGATGACGCCGAGCTGGCGGAACTCGGCCGCCGCATCCTCGGCCATGCGCGCCCGACCGCCTCTGCGGCGGTCGTGCCGGCGGCCATCGCGTCGAGGAGCCTGAGCGCCAGATACGGATTCACCCAGGACTGGGTGCTGACGGCACCGACGCGCGCCCGCGTGTGGAGGCAGATGGCACCGACCGCCGGCACGGCCGAGGCGACGGCGGCCCCGAGCTCGCCGGTCCGCGCGCAGCGGCCGACGATCGAGTAGGTGTTTATCGGACCATGCTGCATCCTGCTCAGACCTTCAGATGCTCGGCCAGGGCGTGCGCGGCGCCCGGGTCGCCGGCCTGCCCCTCCTCGACGATCTCGCCGAGCTTGAGCACGGCATAGCGATCGGCCACGGAGAGGGCGAAGGCAAGGTGCTGCTCGACCAGCAGGACGGCCGTGCCCGTCCTCGCGCGCACGCGCTTGAGGATCTCGCTCATGCGGCGGATCATGGTCGGCTGCAGCCCCTCGGATATCTCGTCGATCAGCATGAGCGGGGCTTTGCCAGGACGGCGCGCGAGACCAGCAGCATCTTCTGCTCGCCGCCGCTCAGCGTGCCGGCGCGCTGGCGCAGCCGCTCCTTGATGCGGGGAAAGAGATCCGCCAGCAGGTCCACGCGCTCGCGGAAGAGGCGGTCGCGAGGCGACGCCGAGCCGGAGGTTCTCCTCGACCGTCAGGTCCTGGAAGATCGTGAACTCCTGCGGCGCGTAGGCGATGCCCAGCCGCGCCATCATGTGCGGCGGCGCGGCGGTCACGTCGCCGCCGTCGAAGCGGATGGCGCCGTCGCGGGCGGGCAGAAAGCCCATGATCGTCTTGAGCAGCGTGCGTCTTGCCCATGCCGTTCTTGCCGAGGACGGCGAGGATCTCGCCCGGCTGCAGCGTGAAGGACACGCCGTGCACGACCATGGCGGCGCCGTAGCCCGAGGAGAGCCCCTTTGCTTCGAGGATGCGGCGCCCGCGTCATGCCGCGCTGTCGACCTCCTCGCCCGAATAGACCGCGCGAACGAGGTCCGAGGAGATCACCTCCTCGACCGTGCCCTCCATCAGCAGCGCGCCCTGGTGCAGCACGACGATCCGCGACGAGATCTCGCGCACGAAATCGAGGTCGTGCTCGATCAGCACCACGCAGAGGCCGTGCTCGCGGACGAGCTCCTGCAGGACGGCGCCGATCGCGCCGCGCTCGGCCTTGGTCAGGCCGGCGGTCGGCTCGTCGAGGAGCAGGACGCTCGGCTCGGTCGCCAGCACCATCGCGAGCTCGAGGCCGCGCTTCATGCCGTGCGAAAGGTAGCGGGTCTCGGTGCCGAGCCGCTGGTCGAGGCCGGTCGCGCGAAGGATGTCGATCGCCGGGCCGGGCAGGCGCACCTCCGAGCGGCGCGAGAACAGTGCCGCGCCGTCGATGCGATGACGCGCCAGCATGAGGCACTCGCCGACCGTCAGCGTGTCGAAGAGGCTGGTGTTCTGGAAGCTCCGCCCGACGCCCAGCGCGACGACACCTTCTGCGGCGCGCTGCGGCCGATCTCGGCGCCGTTGACGAAGACGCGCCCGCCCGAGCGCTCGCCGCCGTCCGAGACGCAGCGCATGAGGTGGTCTTGCCGGCCCCGTTCGGGCCGACGATGCTGAGCAGCTCGCCGGCGCGGCCTTCGATGTCGATGCCGTCCAGGACCTTGAGGCTGCCATAATGCGGGTCAGGCCCTCGGTCCGGATCGGCGCCGCGCCCGCATCGGCCCCTGGCCGGCCGGGGCCGGGCCAGCCCCAGCCGCATCGCCTCGCCGGAGGCGGCGGGCCTGCGCACCAGCCCTGCCGCCCGGCGCACGCCCCCGGCCACCACCGGCGCCAGACCCTGCGGCAGGAGCACGATCACCGCGACGAAGGCCGCGCCGACCAGCAGCTTCCAGAGGAAGGGCAGCGATCCCGACAGGTACGAGGAGGTCACGTCGATGCCGACCGCGCCGAGCACCGGGCCGATCAGCGTGCCCCGGCCGCCGAGCGCCGTCCAGATCAGCAGCTCGGTGCCCAGCAGGAAGCCGGCCAGCTCGGGCGCCACGACGTTGGCGAAGGCGGCGTAGCCGAAGCCGGCCACCGCGCCGATCGCGCCGGCCGCGACCATCAGCCCGATCTTCATCGCGCGAGACAGGGACGCCGAGATAGGCGCAGCGCTCCTCGTTCTCGCGGATCGCCACCAGCACGCGGCCGAAGTCGCTCCTGACGAAGAGCCAGCCCACGGCCGTCACGACGACAGATAGCCGCCGGCGATCCAGAACCACGTTTCGTAGCTCCAGTAGTAGGTCGGGAAGGCGGAAAGCCCGCTCGACGAGCCGGTGAACTGTGCCGCCGGCGAAGATCAGCTGGACGAGGACGATTGGCAGCGCGAGGGTGATGATGGAGGCATAGAGCGGCGACGCGCCGTGATAGAAGGCGAGCCAGCCGATCAGCGCCGCCGTCGCCATGGCGACCACGATGCCGAGCGCCAGAGCCAGGACCGCCCAGCCCGCGCCGAAACCGTAATGCGTGAACACCAGCGCGCAGGCATAGGCGCCGATGCCGAAGAAGGCGGACTGCCCGAAGGTCAGGATGCCGGTGTAGCCCCAGAGCACGTCGACGGTCATCGTCAATGCGGCGAGGAAGAAGGCGCGCACCAGAATGCTGGTCATGTAGGTGTCGATGTAGAGCGGCGCCGTGCCGATCACGACGGCTGCCGTCAGCGCGCCGATCGCCGCCGTCCGGTATGCTGCGTTCGTGCGGCCGTGCTCAGCCAAGGCCGAGCCCCTTCGGCCGAATGCGAAGGATCGCCGCAGCCAGGACGACGATGGTCAGCCCGCCGATGATCGGGCTGACATAGCTCGAGACGACGACCTGCGCCCCGCCGAGCAGCAGCGAGGCGACGAACAGGCTGGGGATCGAGACGCCCGAGACCAGCACCAGCATGAACGAGTTCACCAGCCAGGGCAGGCCCATGTTCGGATCAACCGACAAGAGCGGCGTGATCAACGCGCCCGCGGCGCATGCAAGGCCCGCGCCGATGCCGAAGGTGATGGCGCGCACGCGGCCGCTGTCGATCCCGAGCCCGCGCGCCAGCTGCTCGTTCATGATAACGGCGCGGGCGTTGAGCCCGAAGCGCGTGAGGTAGAGCAGCGCGGTCAGGCCGGCGGCGATCGCGACCCCGATCAGCATCACCACAAGGCGATAGGCCGAATAGTCGATCGCGCCGAGGACGATCGTGCCCGTCATGGGACTCGCCGCGAACTGGACCTCGCGCCCGAAGCCGAGCGTGATGAGCTGGCCGATTACGATGCCGAGCCCCCAGGTGGCGAGGATGGCGTCGAGCGGCCGGTCGTAGAGCGGCCGCACGATCAGTCGCTCGATCACAAGGCCGCCGGCGAAGCCCAGAACGAGCGCGAGCGGCGCCGCAAGCCACGGGCTGATGCCCGCGGCGGTTGTCATGTACGCGGCATAGCCGCCGACCGTCAGGAAGGCGCCGTGCGCGAAGTTGATGAGCTTCATGACGCCCAGGATGATCATCAGCCCGGAGGCCACGGTGAACAGGATCGCGGCCGTCGTGACGATGTCGAGAACGAGGATCATCGGGTCTGATGGCTGCAGTCGAGGGGGAGGTCTCTCCCCGCTCGGCGCATCGTCAGTTCGCGAGCTGCGGGCACTGGTCGCCGGGATCGACGTTCTCGAAGCTCTTGATGACCTCGATCGAGCCGTCGTCCTTCACCTGGCCCAGATACATCGTCAGCGGCGCGTGGCGCTGCTTGTTCATCTGGATGGTGCCGCGCGGTCCTTCGAAGCTGACCTCGGCGAGCGCGTCGATGACCGCCTGCGCATCGGTCGAGCCGGCCTTCTCGACGGCCGCCTTGTAGAGGTAGATGGCCTCGTATTGCGGGACCGACAGGTCGTTCGGCGTCTTCAGGTCAGAGCCGAACTTCTTCTTCATGGCCGCGAGGAACTTCTTGTTCGCCGGGCTTTCGATGCCGGTGACGTAGGAGCCGACGATGTACATGCCGGTCGGCATCGCCGCCCATGGTCTTCGCCGTCCCCTCGTCGACGGCGAGGTTGCCATAGGGCAGGTCCACGCCGGCGGCACGCAGCTGCTTGGTCAGCGTCACGTTGGGCGCGCCGCCCGGCGGTCGAGGTGATCAGCGCGTCCGGGTCGGCCGCCTTCAGCTTCGAGATGATCGCCGTCCAGTCCGAGGCGTCCATCGGCAGGTACTCCTCGCCGACGACCTTGCCGCCCTTTTCCTCGATGTACTTGCGCGAGAAGTCGAGCATGCCGCGCCCGAAGGCGTAGTCGCTGCCGATCAGGAAGAAGGTCTTGGCGCCCTTCGGTTCATGAAGTAGTCGACGACCGGCGCCACCTGCTGCTCGGGCACCCAGGCGTTCGAGTACATCCAGGGCGAGCAGGAATGTCCCTCGTAGAACGAGGTGTAGATGTAGGGCGTCTGCGAGCGGTTGACGATCGGCAGGCCGGCATTGCGCGCAGCGCTGGTCTCCATCGAGATCAGCACGTCGACCTCGTCCTGGAAGACGAGGCTGTCGAAGGCGCGCTGCGCGCCCTGCGCGCCCGATTCGTCGTCCGCGACGACGAGCTCGACGCGGGCGGCCCAGGATCGCCGCCCTGCGCGTTGATTTCCTCGACCGCCAGCTCGGACGACTGCACGACCGAGGGCGCGACGACGCTGTTCGCGCCGCTGAGGCCGACCGGGATGCCGATCTTGATCGGATCGTCGGCGGCGATGGCGACCGCGCCTGAAACGAACGCCAGCGCTGTCGCCAGCGTCGAGATGTCTTACGCCCATCGAGAGTCTTCCCCCTGTTGTAACGGTTTCAGTACCAGCCGGGCCGCGCTTCTGCCCCCAGCATTTCGCCATAGACGTCCGAACGGCGGTCCCGCAGCACCTGATTGAAGTCGTTCAGCGTGCGCCGCCGCCGCGCATCCGCCAGATTGCACTCGGCCATCAGGATCGCCGGCTCGGTCTTGCTCGCCGGCCCGGCCAGCGGCCAGCCAGTATGGCTGACGATGATGCTCTGGCCGATGAACGGCTGGCCGCGCTCGGTTCCCGTCCGGCAGGCGGCCGCGACGAAAACCGAGTTGCTGTGCGCCCCCGCCATGCACAGGATATTTGCCATCGCCATCTGGTCGTCCGGCTGGTTCGGCATCGGCACCCAGTTCGTCGGCACGCAGACGATGTCCGCTCCCTGGAGCGCGCAAAGGCGCCAGCACTCCGGGAACCACCCATCATAGCAAATCAGTGCGGCAACCCGCCCCATCGGCGTCCTGACGACGGGGAAGCCGAGATCGCCCCTCTCGAAGAAGAGTGCCTCGGCCGCCCAGAGATGGTTCTTGCGGTAGACGCCCAGAACGCCCCCCGGGCCGACAATTGCGGCGCTGTTGTAGAGCGCGTCGCCGGCGCGCTCGCAGAAGCCGCCGACGATGTGGACCCCCAGTCTGAGGGCCTGCTCGCGCCATTTGCCAACGGCGGCGGAGCCCTCGATCGTGCCGGACAGGGCGTAGGCCTCGTCCCTGGTCTCGAACACATAGCCCGAGTCGCAAAGCTCGGGCAGGACGATCAGGTTGGCGCCGTCGCCTGCCGCCCTTTCTATCATCTCGACGCCAAGGCGGACGTTCTCGTGCAGCCGGCCGACCGCCGGCTCGAACTGCAGGCAGGCCACGACGGCCGGGGATTCGGGATGGGAAGACATCAAGACGCCTTTCGAAGGCCGCCTTCGGCTCGGACGGATCGCCGATCAAACACTCGGCCAGGTGACGCGTCAATCCGGGCGGGACCGGGAAGAAGATCGGGCGGATCCCCTGCGATCAGATGGGCGGATGGCGAAGGTGCCAGTCGGTCATGCGCTGCCAGGCATCGCAGACCCGGATCGACATCGCCTCCGCGAAGGGGCGCGCGATCGCCTGGAAGCCAATCGGCAGCCCGTCGCCAGTGAATCCGCAGGGCGTGGCGATCGAGGGCAGGCCCATGACGTTCGCCGGCGCCGAGAGGCGGACGAAGGCGGGCGTGACCGGCTCGGGCTCGCCCTTGCCCCAGTCGATCGCCTCCTGACCAATCTGCGTGGCGGGCGCGGCGGTCGCGGGGGCGATCAGGACGTCGATCCCCTCGAACATCCGCGCCCAGGCCTGCTGCATCAGGTTGCGCACGCGCAGCGCCTGCACGTAGCGAGTCGCCGGCACGAACTCGCCCGCCTCGAGGAAGGCACGGACGTCCGGCGTGTAGAGGTCGGGATTGGAGCGCAGCATCGTGCGGTGGTACTCGCTCGCCTCCGGCAGGCAGATGGCGAACTCAACCGCCATGATCTGCTCGGCATACGGGATCTCCACCTCGGACAGCACGGCGCCCGCGGTCGCCAGTTGTTCGATGGCGGCGCGCACGGCCGCCTCGACCTCAGGATCGACGTTCTCGAAATAGTAGTTGCGCGGCACGCCGATGCGCATGCCCTTCACGTCCTGCCCCAGCGCCGCCGTGTAGTCCTCGGCCGGCACGTCGACGCTGCCCGGATCCCTCGGGTCATATCCCGCCATGACGTTCAGGCAGACGGCGGCATCGGCGACGGTGCGCGTCAGCGGCCCGACATGGTCCAGCCCCCAGGCGAGCGAGGTGACGCCCGCCCGGCTGCACCGGCCGAAGGTCGGCTTCAGACCAACCGTGCCGCACAGCGCGGCCGGGATTCGGATGGAGCCGCCGGTATCCGAGCCAAGGCTCATATACGTGCTCCCCGCGGCGACCGATGCGCCGGAACCGCCGGACGACCCGCCGGGTATCCGGCCAGTGTCCCACGGGTTGCGGGAGGTCGGCGTGGCGATGCCGTAGGCGAACTCGTGCGTATGGGTCTTGCCGAGGATGACCGCACCAGCGGCGCGAAGCTGCGCAACGCTGGCCGAGTCCGTTCTCGCCACCCAGTTCTCGCGGACGCGCGAGCTGGAGGTCGTCGGCACGCCGGCAACGTCGTAGAGTTCCTTGATCCCTACAGGGATGCCGTGCAGCTCGCCCTTCCAGTTTCCCGCGGCGATCTCGGACTCCGCCTGCTTCGCCTCGCGCATGGCGCTGTCCCCGAGGAGGATCGAGAACGCGTGCAACCGGTCCTCGGTCGCCGCGGCGCGATCGAGGCAGGCTTGAGTCACCTCCACGGGCGAGACCTGCCGCGCGCGGACGAGCTTCGCGACCTCGCGGAGCGGCAGCTGCGTCAGCTCGCTCACTTGCCGGCCCTCCAGCGCGCGTCGAACGAGTTGGTCGGCGGCGTCTCGCCGAGCTCGACCTTGTCGAGCGCATCGAAGAGCCGCAGCACTCCGTCGAGCGCCGGCGCGACCACGCCGTGCCGGTCCGGCTTCAGCTCCAGCCGCGCCGCCTTGGCCAGTACCGAGAGATCAGCCGCCTCGATCGATCGTCTGCTCTCGCTCATCGCCCTCGCTCCGTGATGCTCCCGAACTCGCCGGGGACGTGCGCAGCATGCGGCCAGCGTCGAGGCCCGCGCAAGGTCGTGCCGCGCTGTATCGGCCGGCTGATGAGCCGTCCCGGGCGCTTGATCGCCCCTGGGTTCCGTGCACACGCTGCTCTGCGCGGGAAGAGTTTCCGAGTCGGATGCACGCCATGGGCGACGCGATCAAGCTGATCTTCGACATCGCGGCGTTCGCCTCGATCATGGTGCTCGTCGTCTCGGGCCTCGCGGTCATCGCCAGCCTGATGGGCATCTTCAACCTGGGGCATGGCGAGTTCGTGCTGCTCGGCGCCTACACCGTCTTCCTGTTTCGGGAATGGGGGCTGCCGATCTGGCTGGGCATGGTGGCCGCGCCCTTCGCGGTCGGCCTGTTCGGCGCGGCGGTCGAGCGAACGGTGATCCGGCGGCTCTACGCGCAGCCCGTCATCGCCATGCTCGCGACCTATGCGATCGGCCTGATCATCCGCGAGATCGTGCGCGGCCTGATCGGCGGCCAGTACTACGCGATCGAGGAGCCGATCCGGGGCGCGTTCGTCATCGGCGGCCTCAGCCTCTCGATCTGGCGCGGCGTCATCATCCTGGCGACGCTCGCCGTCATGGCGCTGGCCTGGCTGTTCCTGACGCGCAGCCGAACTCGGGCTGCAGATCCGCGGCGCGCTCGAGAACCCGGCGCTGGCGCGCGCCTCGGGCATCTCCACGCGCCAGGCTCTACGCGCTGACCTTCGCGCTTGGGGCGGCGCTGGCCGGGCTCGCCGGGGCGCTGATGGTGCCGCTGTTCTCGCTGTCGGCCGATCTGGGCGTGCGCTTCCTGGTGCAGGCCTTCCTCTCGGTGATGCTGGGCGGCATCGGCACCTTCGAGGGGCCGCTGCTGGGCGCCGCCATCATCGGCGCCATGGTGCCCGGCTTCCAGTGGCTGCGCGAGATTCCGGGCGTCGCCGACGCGGTCAGCCCGGTCTTCGCCGAGGTGCTGGTGTTCGTCACCGCGCTGGTGATCGTGAAATTCCGGCCTGCGGGCCTGATCAGCAAGGGGAGAAGTATGACGGTGAACGACAGGATCGACGCGCCGCGGGCTGCTGCAGGGGTCGGGCGCGCTGGCGGCCGCCGGCTGGCTCGCCGTCGCCGGCGGCTGGGTGCTCCGCCCGACTGGGCGCACGCCGCCGAGGTCCGATCAAGATGGGCATCGCCACCGACATCACCGGGGCGATCGCGCCGAGCGGCAACGCCAACTGGCAGACGGCGCAGTTCGCCGTGAAGCAGATCAACGATGCCGGCGGCATCGCTCGGCCGGCCGGTCGAGCTGTTCCTGGAGGACACTGCCTCGGACCCCGGCATCGCGGTCGGCAACGTCCGGCGCCTGATCCAGGAGGACCAGGTCGACGTCGTGCTGGGCGGCATCACCTCGGCGATGCGCGAGGCGATCAAGAACCCGATCGTGCGCCGCGGCAAGACGCTCTACATCTACCCGCAGCTCTACGAGGGCAAGGAGTGCACCGAGGACCTGTTCTGCACCGGGCCCGACCCCCTTCCAGCAATGCGGCCGCTTCTGCCCTACCTGATCAAGGAAAAGGGCCACAAGCGCTTCGCCATCCCGTCCGCCAACTACATCTGGCCGCAGGTCCTCAACAAGTGGGCGCGCAAGGTGATCGAGGAGAACGGCGGCCGAGGTCGTCTACGAGGAGTACTTCCCGCTCGACCAGCTCGAGTACTCGGCCGTCGTGTCGAAGATCATGTACGAGAACGTCGACCACGTCTTCAACACCGTGATCCCGCCCGGGCTGCAGGCGTTCACCAAGCAGCTCTACGAAGCCGGCTATTACGACAAGGGCACGCTCAGCTGCGTCTACTTCGACGAGAACTCGGTGAACTACGTGGCGCCGCGCGAGCTCGAGGGCGTGTACTCCTGCCTCGACATGTTCCACACAGTCGACGACACGTTCACACAGAAGCTGCTGGCCGACTACAACATGATGTTGCCGGACACCAAGTACCAGTTCACCGCCGGAACGGCGGCGACCGGCATGTATCGGGGCATCATGCTCTACCAGAAGGCGGTGGAGGCGACGAACGGCGACGTCGCGCGCGACGCGGTCGCCGCGGCGCTCGACAGCGCGGCGATCGACGAGGGTCCCGGCGGTCCGGCCAAGATGGTTCCGGGAACCGGGCACTGCGAGATGAACATGTACATCGCCCAGCAACATGGCGGCAAATGGGACATCATCTCGGCCGAGTCGATGGTGCCGCCGAAGGAGTGCGAATCCTGAGCGGAACGGGACCCGCGGCCGACCGCGGCCCCGGTGGGCCGGAGACGAGCGGGGCGCCGAGGGCACCGGCGGACAATCCCCGTCCTGCCGCTGATCGAGGCGGCGGTGCTGGTCTGCCTCGCCGTCCTGCCCGTTTTCGTCAGCGACTTCCACGTGATCATCGCCTCGCGCATGATGCTGCTGGCGATGCTGGCGATCAGCTTCGATCTGTGCTGGGGCTTTTCCGGCATCATGACTTTCGGTCAGGCGCTGTTCTTCGGCGTGGCGGGCTATGTCGCGGCGCTGTTGGCGAATAACGCCGAGTTCTCGCAGATCTGGGGAATCGTGCCGATCACCATGCTGGCCGGCCTGACCTGTGCTTTCCTGATCGGGCTGGTTCCTGTTGCTGGGCCGCCGGACGCCCACCGTCATCTTCGTCGCGCTCGGCACCCTGACCGCCTCCTACGCCGCCGAGCGGCTGGTGGCGGGATGGCAGTATGTCGGCGCGGCAAACGGCCTCTCGGTCTGGGCCTTCATGAAGGCCGGCTCCTACGAGTTCGAGCCGGGCGCGGTCTTCTACTACACCATCCTCGGCTTCCTGCTCGTCTGCTATCTGTCCAGCCGATGGGTCGTGCGCTCGCAGTTCGGGCTGGTGCTGGCAGGCATGCGGCAGAACGAAGACCGGCTCGCCTTCCTCGGCTATCGCGTGCAGGTCTTAAGGCGCTGGTCTTCTCCTTCGCCGGCATGATCGCGGGCCTGGCCGGCGGGCTCTACACCTTCCACGAGGGCTTCGTCGGGCCCGCCAGCATGGGGATCCAACTCTCGACCTTCGCCGTGCTCTACGGCCTCTTCGGCGGGATTGGCACGCTCATCGGCCCGGTGCTCGGCGTCGCGGCGATCGAGACGATCTCGTTCACGCTCTCGGATGTGAAGGCGGTGCAGGGCTTCTGGCCGGTGATCCTCGGCGTCATCATGCTGGTCGTTGTCACGCTCTGGCCCAGCGGCATCATGGGCCTCGTGCTGTCGCGGCGCGAGCGGATCGGCTCGTTCGGCGTCGGCCGGGCGACGGCGCCACGCGTCCGCACCGCCGATCCGGCCGGAGACCGGCGTGGCGCTGCTTGAGGCGCGCGGCATCCGCAAGCGGTTCGGCGCCCTCCAGGCGCTGGACGGGGTCGATGTGACGGTCGGCGAAAACAGCTTCCACGGCCTCATCGGCCCGAACGGCTCGGGCAAGAGCACGCTGCTAAAGGCGATCGCCGGGGCGCATTTCGCCGACCAGGGTACGATCGTGTTCGCCGGCCGCGACGTCACCGAGATGCGTCCGCCCGACCGTTCGCGGCTGGGCCTCAGCCTCAAGTTCCAGATCACCGCCGTGCTGCCCGAGCTCTCGGCTTACGACAACGTGCTGCTCGCACTGCAAGCGCATGACTCGCCCTGGGCGCTCCTGCGCTCGGGGAGCCGCCGGGGGCTGCACGACGAAGTGATGGAGGCGCTGGTTCGCTTCCGGCTGGCCGACCGCGCCGACGATCTGGCGGGCGAGCTCAGCCACGGCCAGCAGCAGTGGCTCGAGATCGCGATGGCACTGACCCGCCGGCCGAAGCTCCTGCTGCTTGACGAGCCGACGGGCGGCATGAGCCCCGAGGAGCGGCGCGCGACGGGGGCGCTGCTCGAGCCGATCCGCGCCCGTTGCTCGCTGGTGATCGTCGAGCACGACCTCGACTTCATCAAGGACATCTGCGACCGCCTCACGGTGCTCGACAACGGCCGCGTGCTCGACGACGGAACGCCGGCCGAGATCGAGCGCTCGGCCCGCGTCCAGGAGGTTTACACGACGCGTGTCTGAGCCGCTCCTATCGATCAGGGACCTCGCGGCCGGGTATGGCTTCGGCCGCGTCCTGTTCGGTCTGTCCCTCGATGCGCCCCGGGTCGGCGGCATCGCCGTTCTCGGCCGCAACGGCGCGGGCAAATCGACGCTCCTCAAGGCCATCGTCGGCGAGATCGCCCCGCTCGGCGGCGCGGTCGTCTTCGACGGGCGCGACTGCGCCGGCGAGGCGACCGAGAGCCGGGTGCGCCGCGGGCTCGGTTATGTGCCGCAGGAGCAGGCGATCTTCGGCACGCTCACGGTGCGCGAGAACCTGGCACTCGGCGCCATGGCGCAGTCGGGCAAGGCGGCCTTCGACATTGCGCTCGACTTCTTCCCCAAGCTCGGGGCGCGCCTCTCGCAGCAAGCGGGTACGCTGTCGGGCGGCGAGCGCAAGATGCTCGCGATCGGGCGCGCTATCCTCGGGAAGCCGCGCCTCCTGCTGCTCGACGAGCCCACCGAGGGCGTCTGGGTCGGCGTGATCGAGGAGATCGCCGAGCGCCTACAGCTCCTCTCGCGAGAGATCAGCCTCGTGATCGTCGAGCAGCATGTCGAGCTGGCGCTCCGAGTGGCTGGAAAGGCCTACGTGCTCGACCGTGGTACTGTGGCGCTCTGCGGCACTTCTGAAGAGATCCGGACGCACCCAGATCTGGTCCGTTTTCTGGCTCCGTGAAGCCGAACTGAATGACTGCGTTGGGTCACGCCCCGCGGATAGCCCTACGGCAGGTTCCGGCAGTACACCGGCTGCTCGTCGGCGGCCTCTTCGACGTCGCGCATGCGCCAGATCCGGCGCTGCGCATTCAGAACAAACGCGCTGCCTCCACCACGCGCAAAAGCTAACCGCGGGTGGCGATCGAGTTCGACTATCGGCGCGAAGCGCTGTTCGACTTCACGGCGCCACGAGCACGCCGAGTCAGACGCGCAGACAACGCACCTCGGTATTGTCTCGGCACACGAGTGGTGGATGATCGCTGGAGCAGCGATCGATGGCGATCGGGCATCGGGTCACGAATCCGCAGCCTCTCGGCGGGTCCGCGGGATCCGGCAGTTCCCCGACCAGGCTCACCGCCTCGGTCCGCCGCGCGGGATCTGGCACAGCGATCGCCGAGAGCAGCGCGCGGGTGTAGGGATGGCGCGGCTCCCGGAAAATGGTGTCGGCATCCGACAGTTCGACGATCTCGCCCAGATACATAACGGCGATGCGGTCGCTGATATGGCGCACCACGTTCAGGTCGTGCGCGATGAACAGCAGCGTCAGCCCGAGGCTCTTCTGCAACTCCTCGAAGAGGTTCAGGATCTGCGCCTGGATCGAGACGTCGAGCGCCGAGACGGGCTCGTCGGCGATGACGAGCTCGGGCTCGGCGGCGAGCGCGCGGGCGATGCTGATGCGCTGGCGCTGGCCGCCACTGAACTCGTGCGGCAGCCTGCCGGCCGCCTGCGCCGGCAGGCCGACGAGATCGAGCAGCTCGGCCACACGCGGTCCGACGGCCGGACCGCTCCGCAGCCTGTGCACGCGCAGCACCTCGGCAAGGGCACGGCCGACGGTCTTGCGCGGGTTCAGAGAAGCGTACGGGTCCTGGAAGATCATCTGGACCTGCCGGGCCAGCGCGACGCGGCCGAGGCTGGCGACGGGACGACCGGCGAGGCGGACTTCGCCCGAGCTCGGCGCGTGAAAGCCCGCGATACAGCGCCCGAGCGTGCTCTTGCCACAGCCGCTCTCGCCGACGAGGCCGAGGGTCTCGCCGCGGCGGAGTTCCAGCGAGACGCCGCGCACAGCCTGCAGCCGGTGCGCCGGGACCCCGAGCACCAGGTCGGCCAGCGAGCGGGGGCGCTCGAAGGTCTTGACGATGTCGCGAACCTCGAGGAGCGGATGCGGGGTCATGCAAGCTCGCGGTGCCTGAGGCATGCCGTCCAGTGGTCCGGCGCGGCGGCGTCGAGCGCCGGAACGGATTGGCGACAGACCGGCAGCGCATGTGAACAGCGGGGGTGAAAGCGGCACCCCGGCGGCGGGCGCGATAGGTCGGGCGGCGCGCCCGCGATCGCCCGCAGCGGCTCGCGCCGGCGGTGCCGGGCCGGCAGGGCCGCCAGCAAGGCCTCGGTGTAGGGGTGGCTCGGCCGGGCGAAGAGGGCGGGCGTCTCGGCCAGCTCGGCGATCCGGCCGGCATACATCACGGCAACCCGGTCGCAGGTCTGCGCCACGACGCCGAGGTCGTGCGTGACCAGGAGGACGCTCATCGCGTACTCGCGCCGGAGCTCGAGGATCAGCTTCAGGATCTGGTCCTGGATCGTGACGTCGAGGGCCGTGGTCGGCTCGTCGGCGATCAGGAGCCTGGGACGGCCGGCCAGCGCCATCGCGATCATCACGCGCTGGCGCATGCCGCCCGAGAACTCGTGCGGCCAGGCCTCGGCCCGGCTGTGCGCCGAGGGCACGCCGACGCGGTCGAGCAGCCGGAGCGTCTCGGCGCGGACGGCCGCCCCGGCGAGGCCCTGGTTGCGCCGGACGGCCTCGTCGATCTGGCGTCCGATCCGCATGGTCGGGTTCAGCGAGCTCATCGGGTCCTGGAAGATCATCGCGATGCCCGCGCCGCGGATGCCGGCGAGGGCGCGGTCGTCGAGGGCGACGAGGTTTCGTTCCCCGAACAGGATCTCGCCCGAGACACGGGCGCGGGCGCCGCCGAAGAGACGCACGATCGAGCGGCAGGTCGCGCTCTTGCCGCAGCCGGATTTGCCGACCAGCCCGAAGACCTCGCCACGCCGGATTTCCAGCGAGACGCCGTCGACGGCGGTGACGGCGCCGGGCCCGCGGCCGTAGACGGTCACCAGGTCGCGAATGGCGAGAAGCGTCTCCACCTCAGCCCTTCGGTCGCAGCAGGGTGTCGAGACCGTCGCCGATCAGGGTGAAGGCGATGCCGGTGTAGACGATGGCGAGGCCGGGGAAGGTGGAGATCCACCAGGCGTCGAAGATGAAGTTCCGCCCGTCGGCGATCATGATGCCCCATTCAGGCGTCGGCGGCTGCACGCCGAGGCCAAGGAAGCTGAGCGCCGTGACGCCCAGAATGGTCAGCACGACGTCGGCCATGGCGAAGACCAGCGCCGGCGCGATGGCGTTCGGCAGCACGTGGCCGAGAATGATGCGGGCGTGGCCGAAGCCGAGCATCCGCGCCGCCTGGACGTACTCCATCTCGCGCACGACCAGCACCTCGCCGCGCACGATGCGGGCGAAGGAGATCCAGACGACCAGGGTGAAGGCGAGATAGAGGTTGCCCGTCGACGGGCCCAGCGTGCCGACGATGGCGATGACCAGCACGTAGAAGGGGAACGCCCAGAGGATGTCGACCACGCCCGAGATCAGCCGGTCGACGATGCCGCCGAAATAGCCGGCGACGGCGCCTGCGACCGAGCCGAGCAGGAAGGGCAGCGCGACGCAGACAAGCGCGATCTGCAGGTCGACCCGCCCGGCAACAAGCACGCGGGCCATGACGTCGCGACCGAGATTGTCGGTGCCGAACCAGTGCGTCGGGTTCGGCGGCTGGAGCGCGCTGCCGAAATCGACGCGCAGTGGGTCGAAGGGCAGGAGCGGGGGCGCCACGAACGTGGCGGCGAGCAGCAGGGCGAGCATGGCGAGCCCGGCCGCCAGCGGCTTGTTCATCCGCTGGCGCTGCCGCGCCGCGCCAGCCGGCAACTCTGGGGCGGCGTCGATGGCCGTCTCGGTCATTGCAGGCGGATCCGCGGGTCGATCGCCGCATAGGCGAGATCGGTCAGGATGCTGATCGCCATGACCATGACTGCGAAGGTGACGGTCAGCCCCTGAACGACGGGATAGTCGCGCGCGAAAATCGAGCTGACCAGCAGGTTGCCGAGACCGGGCAGGCCGAAGACCGCCTCGATCACGACCGTGCCGCCGATGACCCAGCTGGTGTGGACGCTCAGCACCGAGACGGTGCTGATCAGCGAATTGCGCATGATGTGCCGGCGCAGCACCTCGCCCTCGCTCAGGCCCTTGGCGCGCGCCGTGTCGACGAACTCGGCGGACCGGACGGCGATCAGCGAGCTCCGCAGGCTGCGGATCGTCAACGCCGAGGTGCCGAGCGCGATCACGAACGCCGGCAGGAAGAGGTGCCAGAGCCGGTCGACGAAGCCGGTGCCATAGCCAGAGACCGGGAAGATCCCGAGCTTTAGGCCGAACAGCAGGATCAGAAGGATGCCGAGCCAGAACTGCGGCATCGACATCACCGCGACGAAGACGCCCTGGATCGTCAGATCGGCGAACGATCCGCGCCGGATCGCCGCGATCGTCGCCAGTGGCAGCGTGATGACCACGGCGAGCGCCGTCGCGTAGGCGACCAGCGCGATCGTCGGCCCGATGCGCTCGAGGATCGCCAGCGAGACCGGGCGGCGCTGCACGAGCGACTGACCGAAGGAGCCGTTCAGGATGTCGCCCAGGAAGGTCACGTATTGCTGCCAGAGCGGGGCATCGAGGCCGAGCTGGTGGCGCAGCGCCGCCACCTCCGCCTCGGACCCGCGCGCGCCGATCATGAGCGAGGCAGGGTCACCGGGCAGGATCCGGAGCAGCACGAAGGCGACGAGCGTGATCCCGACCAGCGCCGGGGCGAGTTGGATCAGCCGGCGCAGCAGGAAGCGGATCAGCGTCATCGGTAAGCGGGCACCGTCGCTCGAGCGTGGCGGACGGGGCGGATAACCTCGTCCGCCACGGGATTATTTCACCACCACATCCTCGAGGCGCCAGTTCGAGGTCGGCAGCACCTGGAAGCCCTCGACATTGTCCCGATAGGCGTAGGTCGCACCCGGATTGTAGAGGAAGATGTAGGGCGCACCGTCATGCACCAGCTGCTCCATCTCCTTGAACATCGCGCTGCGCTCCGGGCCGTCCGGCGTCCGGCGCTCCTGCTCGTAGAGCGCGTTGAGGCGCTCGCTCTTCCACTCGGTGTGATAGGCGTTCGCCCGCTCCGGGTTGACGGCGGTGAAGCCGATGAGCTGGTCGGGGTCGACGGTGTCGCTCGTCGCATAGCTGAGCGAGGTCTGGTACTTGCCGCTCTTGGTCGTGTCCCACTGGGCGCCCGACTCGATCAGCTGCAGGTCCACGTCGACGCCGACGTCCCGGAGATTGGCCTGGATGGCCGCCGCGACCTGCTGGGCCGTGGTGTCGCCCGAGGAAACCAGCATCGAGGTCTTGAAGCCGTCCTTCAGGCCCGCCTCGGCCAGCAGCGACTTCGCCTTCTCCGGATCGTAGGCATAGGGCTTCAACTCCTCATTGTGATAGCGCATCACCGGCATCGAAGAGACGGCCGGTTGCGCATTGCCGAACAGGATGCCCTTTATGATGCCCTCCTTGTCGACGGCGTGGTTCAGCGCCTGGCGGACCTTCTGGTCGCCCAGCGGTTCCTCGCGCGTGTTCAGCTGGACGAAGTCGACGCGGTAGACGTCAGCGGTTTTGGCGGCGATTCCGTCGGCAGAATCGAGCGATTGCATCTGGTTCAGCGGCACGTCGATCATGGCGTCGATGTCGCCGGCCCGGAGCTGGAGCACGCGGCTGTTGTCCTCACCGACGACGATCAGCTCGGCCTGTTTCACGGCGGGCTTGCCGCTTTGCCAGTACTGCGGGTTCGCCTCAAGCACCATGCGGCTGCCGCGGTCCCAGCTCTTGAGCACGAAGGGTCCCGAGCCGACCGGGTGCTCGAAGAAGGCCTCGCCCTGCGCCTGCAAAGCCTTGGCGGGCAGGATCGACGCGCTGAACAGCGCGAGGTTGTTCACGAGCGGCGTGAAAGGCTGATCGAGCCCGAGCCTGACCGTATGGTCGTCGACCTTCTCCATCCGCGTGATCGGCTTGAAGAACCGCTGCCAGTTCGAGCCCTCGCCCTGGGCGCGCCTGAGAGAGGCGATGACGTCGTCGGCGGTCACCGGCGTGCCATCCGAGAACTTAGCGTCGCGCAGCTTGAAGGTGTACTCCGTCCCATCGTCGTTCGCCGTCCAGGACTCGGCCAGGCCGGGCTCAAGGCCCGTGCCGTCCTTGGTTGGCCGGATGAGCTGGTCGTAGATCAGCAGCTGCGCCCAGATCGAGCCATTGTCGCTCGTGGCGATCGGGTCCAACGACTGCGCGTCGGTGGTGACGCCCAGCCGGAACACGCCCGACTCCGCCGCAGGTACCGCAATCGGCGCGGTCGCCGTCAGAACGGCGCCCAGAACTGCCACGCGGCCGAGACCGCGCATGGTGATGTGCATTGAGATCCTCCCCCGCGTCGCACGCGGCCCGCGCCCGCGAACGCCATCGATTCCGCCGTCAGGCAAGCCGAGGATGACAGTCGCCCCTTGCAAACTCAAGCGGAGTGCTCCCCTCTCGCAGCATCGTTCAAGGAGGCGATCCGTGCCGTTCTACAAGACAACCGATCGCGCCGGCACGGCCGGGCGCGAGCTGGTCGAGGCGATCCTGCACGCGTGCGCGTCGCAAGAGCTCGGGCGGGACGCGTTCGGGCTGACGCTGGTCGTCTATCGCGACGGTTCGGGACCGGAGGGCTTTGCGCACAATGGCGACCGGCCGTTCTATCCGTGCAGCGTGGTCAAGATGTTCTGGATGGCCGCCTGTCTCGCGCGCATCGAGCAGGGAGCAGTTCGGCCGCATGACGAGCTCGACCGCGCCCTGCACGACATGATCGCTTGGTCGAGCAACACGGCGACGAACTACGTCATCGACCAGGTGACCGGAACGACGGGTGACACCCTGCTCGAGGGCGACGAGCTCGCGGGCTGGATCGCCCGGCGCTCCTGGGCGAACAAATGGCTGCGCTCGCTGGAGATCCCGGAGTTCGAGGCCATCAACGTCTGCCAGAAGAACATGGACGATGACCGCTACGGCCGCGAGCGGCAGCTGGTCGAGGCCCTCGGCCACAACAGCTTGACGACCGAGGCGACGGCACGCCTGCTGCACGAGATCTTCGGGGGGCGCGCCTTCTCGACGGCGAGCCAGGACCGCATGCAGCGGCTGCTGGCGCGGCGGCACGACCCCGAATGGGTCGATTCCCACCCGGCCGCCCAGGTCCGCGGCTATTTCGGCGCGGGCCTGCCGCCGGCGGCGCGACTGTGGTCGAAGGCCGGCTGGACCGGCTGGACGGGGGATGCGCGCGCGAGCTACCGCCGCCACGACGCCGCCCGCGTCGAGGTGCCGGGTGTGCCGCCGTTCACCCTTGTCCTCTGCACCGAAGGCAAGCGCATGAGCGAGTGCGAAACTGCGCTGCCGGACATTGCCGCTCGAGCGATCGAGATAGTTCGAAACCGGATAGCCTGATCCTTGGTCGATCTCGGGGTCTGCGTGCTGCCGTACAGGGCTGGGGAACGACAACTTCGCCGATGACATCAGCAGTTGAAGTATAGGTCGCGCCGGCTCGCTGAATGGCGACGTGGGTCAGAGCTTCATGTCGGCCGAATAGCGGGTGTCGGCGGTATACCGGCTGCTGCCGGCCGCCTCCCTCTACGCGAAGATGACAACTGCGGTCAGTGCCGACGTCGTTCATCACCGACGGAACAGATCCCGAGAGCGCGGGGCCGCCGATGGCCGAGGCGGCGCAGGGCTTCTTCTGCAGCCCCTTGGTCCGTCAGTCCTGCGCGATCGGCATTTTCTCCAGACCGCGCCTATGACATGCGTTCCGGGGCATCCGCAGGCCGGAGGGGGCGAATGCGGACGATTGATTGTCCTGACTGCGGAGCAGGCACGGGCGCACGCGACCGCCTCAAGCACAAGCTGACGGGAGAATTCCGGGGCGCGTCCAGTCCTCCCGCCTCAGTCGTGTCGCCGCCACGTCGCTGCTCCGCACTGCACGTCCGAGTTCTTCGCTCGCGCACTGTAAAGGAGCGGCACATAGTCATTGCAACTTTTGCGCAGACTGGTAGAGACGCGCGAGAAGAACGAAAACCCACCGGCGCGCCGAAGTCTGGTGCCACAGAAGTCGGCCCGAGTACCCGGATCTACCATCCGCATCCCGGAAAGAAGGAGCAAAATCTTAATGACCGATCGTGTCATCGATCACGACGACCTGCTGCAGATCACCTCGGACATCGTCAGCGCGCATGTGTCGAACAATCCGGTGCCGCTGGGAGAGCTGCCCGGCCTGATCCAGACAGTTTATTCGACGCTCACGGGGCTGAGCGCCCCGGCTCCCGAGCCAGAGGTCGAGCTGAAGCCCGCCGTCAATCCGAAGAAGTCGGTGACCGACGAATACATCGTCTGCCTCGAGGACGGAAAGAAGCTGAAGATGCTGAAGCGCCACCTCTCGACGGCCTACGACATGACGCCCGAGCAGTACCGGGCGAAGTGGAGCCTGCCGCACGACTATCCGATGGTGGCGCCCGCCTATGCGAGGAAGCGGCAGGAGCTCGCCAAGAAGATCGGGCTCGGACGCAAGCCGCGCATCGTCGAGGACGAGCCCGCGCCGCAGCCGAAGGCCAGGCGATCGCGCGCAAAGACGGCAGCCTGAGGCTAAAGGTGGCCCCTCGGCGAGCGATGCCGTCGGGGGCGTCCACCCCATCGGTTACGAAGCAACGAGGCCGTGCTTCCAAACGGTCTGCGCCCGTCGCGGGTGCGCTCCACGCACGTTTAAGGTCAGTGGCCGGGCCGCTGCGCCGCCTCAGTTACCAGGCCGCTCCGAATTCGGCCGGCGTGGCCGGCGGCGCTGCGGGCGTCCACTCAGGGTCGGGCGAGACCTCGGACGGGCGCTCCTGCCAGAGATCGCCGTCCGTCGTCACGCAGGTCAGCCCGTCCGGCAGGATCATCAGCGTCGTCCAGCCGCCGAACACCGAGCTCCAGAGCTCGAGATCGTAGTCGACGCCGGAGACGCGACCGTCGCGCCGCAGCTCGCCAAAGCGGAGCGAAAGCGCGCGGACGACGTCGCCATGCGCCGCGCAGGTGTTCTCGCGGATCTCGGGATCGGCGAGCGCCGGCGCGGCGGCGCCGAGAGCAACGGCCGACAGGCATGCGAGGCGCGAACGCATGGGCGGTCTCCTGCTCGAAGGCGCTTCGCCTCTCCGTGGACCGCCCTCCGGGGGAGCCCGGGGGACCCTGGGGCACCCTGGGGGCCGGCATCGGGCGCACGCTCGCTGTCGGGATCGCCGGCTCCGGAACGGTCGCCCTTGACCCCTTTGCCGCAAATGATCCGGCGCGGCGGATATGATCTCAGTTCTGTTACGAAACGGTAAGGGTCCTGCGCCGGCGCCAGCTCGGCCGGCGGCGGGGCGACGGCCGCTCAGTCGAGCGAGAATCCCTTGGCGCGGACGAAGGCGCCCCAATCGGCGCGCTGCGCCTCCGCATACTGGCGGGCTTTGTCGTCGGACCAGCCATATCCGGCCTTCTCGCCCCACCGTCCGGTGTCGCGCTGCCGGGCGAAAGGCTGCGGCCTGCGCCCGGCGGGCGTCGTATTCTCGAATGCCCGCGGCCATGTCGGCGCCGAAGCGGTTCTCGTGCACCGTCGCCGCCAGCGACAGGCGTGGGCTGATCCGAGGCGGGCGCGCCGGCCAGCCGATCGTCAGCCCGGCGACGGGCACCACCCGGTCGGGCAGGCCCAAAAGCTCGGAGACGTCGGCCGCGCGGTTGCGGATGACGCTGAGCGGGCAGCAGCCGAGCCCGACCCGCTCGGCCGCCGCCACGAAGGCGGCGAGCGCGATCCCGGCATCGACGGCGGCGTTGAAGAACCCGTCCAGATGATCGTTCGCGAACGGCACGCCCGCCATCTCGTGGCAGAGGCGCTGGCGCGCATGGTTGGCGCAGAAGACCAGCAGGACGGGCGCGGCGGGCTGCCAGTCGAAACCGGTGATCGCGTCGAGGCGCGCCCTGATCGCGGCATCGGTGACGATGACGATGTCGCGCTGCTGCAGGTCGGACTTCGTCGGGCTCGACAGCGCCACCGCGCACAGCGTCCTGACCAGCGCCGGCTCGACCGGATCCGGCCGATAGAGCCGGCAGACGCCGCGCGCCGCCATGTCCTCGAGCCCCTCGGCCTCGGCCGGCACCTCGGGCGCATCGCCGAAGCGGGCCTGCAGCGCGTCTCGGACCGTCATGTCAGCGCCCTCTCGATCATCAGCACGGCCAGCCCCCCCAGCAGCATCAGCACGATCTTGCGGAACGCGTCCACGCCCAGCCGCTTGCCGGTCGCATTGCCGAGCGCCATGCCGAGCACCGCCGGCACGGTCGCGAGCACGCCCGGCGGCACGTGCTCCCACCGAACGACGCCGACCCAGATGTAGGACGCCGTCACGACAAAGCCGAACAGCGTCATGATGAAGCCGAGCGCCGCCAGATAGACCGGCCGGCTCAGATGCAGCGCAACCACGTACATCACGAAGATCGGCCCCGGCGACGAGGTCAGCGCGCCGACAAAGCCCGAGAGCAGCCCCATGCCGAAGCCGATCCGCCGCCGCCAGCCGAGCGGCACCTGCAGCGCCGGATTGAGAAAGCTCGTGATTACGAAAAGCAGCACGAAGCAGCCGAGGATGATCATCAGCGCGCTGGTCGGGATGCCGGCGGTGAAGTGCGCGCCGACCGGCACCATCAACGCCATGCCCAGCATCATCGGCCAAGCCGCGCGAAAGCCCTCGCGCGCACCTCCGGCCTGGAAGATCTGCTGCACGTTCGTCGTCATGATGACCAACGCGTTCAGCGCCAGCGCGGTCTCGACCGGCACCAAAAATGGCAGCAGCGTGATCGCGACCACGGGCAGGCCGAAGCCGAGCGCGCCCTTGATGAACCCCGCGAAGAAATAGACGGCCAGGATGAGGGCCAGGAACTCGGGCGGGTCGGCGAGGGTCACGTGGGGACGGTCCGTCGGGCGGGTCGGGGTGCACCGTCATCGCCCGCCTCGACCGATCCGTCAAATCACCTGGTCGGCCGTCGCGCTATTGCGGCGACCGCGCCAGGGTTCAGGGCGCGACCCCGCCGTCTTGCCTGACCGGAGCGGAAGCGGCCGAGACGAGTCCCGGCCGCTCCCTTGAAGCTTATTGCTGGGCCGGCGCAGCCGGGACCGTCGCCGGCTCCTGCGTGGTGGCCGGCTGCTCCGTCACGGTGCCCGTCGTCGGAGCGACGACAGCCGTCTGGTCGTAGCCGGCGCCCCACCACCACCAGATCAGTGCGATGATGATCAGGGCGGCGATGACGATGCCGATCCAGGTGCCCATGCCGCGGCCGGTGCTGCCCCGGGTCGTGGTGACCTTCGGATCACGGTAGTCTGCCATGACTGATGTCCTTTTCTGTTCTGGCTCAAGGCCGCCGCTGCGTGTCACGCAGCGGCGCGTCGCGCTCGTAGACGCGCGCGAACGGGTCGTCGTTCGACGTCATCCGCCGCGCCCGCGCGTCCTCGTTCAGCATGTGGCCATCGCCGAGGCTGTGCGCAACGACCGTCTGGCCGCTGAACTCGGCGTCCCGGTCGTCCAGGCGGTGGCTCTCCGCTTCAGGCCGGCGCATGATCTGCTTGATCCGCTCGATACCCGCATCCTCGGCCTCGACCGAGACGACATAGTCGCCGCGACGCACCGCGTGCTGGTAGGTGCGCAGGTCCTCCTCCGGCAGGTGGAGGGCGTGCAGCCGGTCGCTGTGCGCCGGATCCTCCAGGAACGACGAACCATGCAGCGGATGCTCGTGAGCCTCGCGACCGGCAGCGGGCTCGGCCGCGGCGGCGCTGGGCATCCCGCCGGTCCTGGCGCCGGCGGTCATCGTGCCGGCCGGCGCGGCGCCGGCCCCCATGCCGGTCATCGTGCCGGACGTCTCCACCGATCTGTCGGCGGGGGTGTCCAGGGTCGGCTCGGGAATGACGTGGATGTCGCGCGCAGACACGCCTGCATCCTCGAGGCCGCGTCGCACCATGTCGGCGACCTCGCGGGTGCGGTACATTGCAGTTACATTCCGATGCATATCGGACACTCCTCGGTTACCTCCGCCGAATACCCGCGGATGACCGAGTCGGTTCCTGTCCGGCGCCCCGAAATCGTCCCGGAATCGCCGATTCGGCCGCTGGGTGAGGCCGCTACATCACCTCGTCGCGGCGATCGTCGGTCTCGCCGAAGCGATGCAGCGCCGGCGGCTTCAACCCCTGGTAGAGGCCGGCGAGGCGCTCGTTCACCAGGTCGCCCTGCTGGGCGAAGAGCGAGTTGCCCTGCAGGTCAGAGTTGACGATGAACGGGCCGAAGTTGCGCACCTGGAACAGCCAGCAGCGCCTGGGCCAGACCCAGCTCGTCCAGCCAGTGCACCTCGCGCACCCGCTCGACGCCGCGCCCGAGCAGCGCGCCGGTGCCATAGCCGACGGTCGTCAGGTAGACGGCGCCGCGCGGCGCCAGGATCTCGGCATAGTCGCGCCGCGGCATGCCGCCTTTGCCGATCACGATCTTCGTGCCCGTCAGGTCCAGCCAGCGGCCGAGATACTTCGAGAACCGGAAGGACGCCGTCGCCGTCACGCCGCCGATGCGGTAGCCGCCATCCGGCCCCCGCGCCGCCGCCGGCGAGCAGTGGAAGTTGACGTTGCTGATCTCGGTCAAACCGCCAGGCAGCGCGGCGCCCTCGGCCAGCACCTTCTCGTAGACGCGCTCGCGCGCCGTGTAGACGACGCCGTTCAGGAAGGCGACGTCGCCGAGCTGCAGCCCGGCGATCGCCTCGGGCGTCGCCGGCAGGTCTATGCCGACCTTGCGGAGCTCTCGTCGCTCGGCCATTCGACGCCCTCCCGGCGCATATAGGGGGTGAACCAGCGCGGGTCGGTGCGGTACTCGACCCGGCCGTCGGCGTGGATGCGCGCCGTCGCCCGGCGCGACGACAGGCAGAAGGTGTGCACCGACATCGGCATGCCGCCGGTGTGCGTGTAGCCGACCTCGATGTGGACATCGACGCACATGGACGAGCCGACGAACCCCATCGCGCCCATGCCGATCGAGTTGCCGAGCTCCTTCAGCTCCATCTCCAGCGCGGCGATCTTGGGGTCGGGGTTGCGGTCGCCGACGGTGCGCAGGCAGGCCGCCTGCTTGCCGAGAACCATCGCCCAGTCCTTCGACCCGCCGAGGCCCACGCCGACGATGGCCGGCTGGCAGGCCAGCCCGCGCTTGCCGAAGGCGACCAGCGTGTCGAGGAAAAAGCGCTTGATCCCGTCGATGCCGTCGCCGGGGAACAGCATCCGGTAATCGGTGCCGAAGAGCCCGCCCTTGTGCACCGTGGTGATGTCGATCCAGTCGGCCGCGGGCTCGAAGGACCATTCCACTTCCGGCGCGTTGATGCCGCAATTGTTGTCATGGTCGGTGCGCCACAGCGGGTGGACCCGGTTCGGCCGCAGCGGCACTTCGCGCGTCGCCCGCGCCGTGGCGCGCCGCAGCGCCGCCTCGAGCCCCGTGAAGCCGCGCAGCGGCGCCTCGTCGCCGACCTTGACGTAAAAGCGGGGCAGGCCGGTGTCGGCGCACATCGGCCGGCGGTCCTCGGTCGCCGCCTCCCAGTTCTCGACCATCGACTGCAGCACGAAGGCCGACAGGTCGCCTTTCTCGAGGTCGATCATCCCCTTGATTCCGGTCAGGTAATCCTCGGGGATGTCGATCGCGGCCCGCGTCGTGATCTCGTAGGCCGCCTCCTCGATGGTCCTGTGCGAGATCATCGGGCACTCCTCAGCGGAACGGAACCGCCTTGTCGCACGCGGCCCGCCCCCCGCGTCAAGGCCCGGAGGCGTCCCAGGCATGGCGTCCCAGCCTGCGCTCAGAGACGGCGGAACATCATCACCAGCCCGCGGTCGCCGGCATGCGGGTGGTCGGCGCCCTCGTAGATCGCGATCTCGCGGAAGCGCACGGGCTCGATCGTCCCGCGTGCGACCAGCTGGGCCAGCGCCGAGCCGAAACCCGCGCCGTCGAGCACCGCCGGGATCGTGCCGCAGCAAAACAGCGCCCCCGGGCGCGTCACGCGCAAAAGCTCGGGCAGGCATTCCGGGCCGACATGGCCATGCGTGAAGGTGCCGCACGAGATCACGCCGCCGTAAGTCCCGTCGTCGATCTCCAGCGGCTTGGTCAGGTCGCCCAGCATGCGGTGGCGGTAGAGCCCCTTGGCCTCGGCCCTGGCCAGCATCTCGGCCGTGATGTCGATGGCGTCGATCGTCAGGTCGCGCAGGTGCTCGGCCAGCAGGCCGGTGCCGCCGCCGGCGTCCAGCACCGGCTCATTGTCGGGCCGCATCTCGGCGCGGAACAGCCCGGCGATCTCGCGCGGCGCGACATAGCCCCAGCCGGCGCCGAATTGGGCGTCATAGGTCTCGGCCCAGGCGCCATAGTGCCGGCGCGCCTCGTCGGGCCCGTTGATTTCGTAGGCGCGGTCGAGATCGTAGTCGTCTTCGCCCATCCGGTCGCTCCCGCTCATCTGGCTCACCTGGCCACGCACGGGGCCCGGCCTGCGGGGTCAGGTAAACCGGCCCGAGAGCGGATCAACGCCTCGCGCAGGACGATCCGAGCGGCGCGCGCGGCCGCTCGGCCCGCAGGGCTCCCGACGGCGCCTCGCCAGGGCCGGATGTTTACAACACAACATCCAGACGAGAACGTTGTGAGTACCGGCAACACATCAACCCGGTTTGCAATGCCGCCGGCCGCTCGTCCTGCTACGACTCCTTGGTGTCGGCGTTAAGGGCCAATCAGCCGCTGACCTCCGGGGAGAAAGACATGACGTATCGGGTTCTGATTCTGGGCGCGTCCTACGGCTCGCTCCTCGGAACGAAACTGGCGATGGCCGGCCATGACGTGACGCTGGTCTGCCGGCAGGCCACGGCCGCTCTCATCAACGCCGAGGGCACCGCCGTCCGGATCAAGCTGAAGGACGAGGACGAGCACCGGACGATCCGCTCGGCCGACCTGACCGGCCGCGTCGACGCCGCCGTGCCGGAAGGCGTCAACCCGGCCGAGTACGACCTCGTCGCGCTGGCGATGCAGGAGCCGCAGTACTGCGCCCATGCGATCCGCACGCTGCTGGTGCGCATCGCTCTGGCGGGCGTCCCCTGCCTCTCGATCATGAACATGCCGCCGGCGCCGTTCCTGGCGCGCCTGCCGGGGCTCGACGTCGCAAAGCTCGAGCCGTCCTTCACCAATGCCCGCATCTGGGACCGCTTCGAGCCCGGCCTCGTGACGCTCTGCTCGCCCGACCCGCAGGCGTTCCGGCCGGCCGACGAGCCCGCCAACGTGCTGCATGTCGGCCTGCCCACCAACTTCAAGGCCGCGGCCTTCGAGGACCCCGAGCACACCGCGATGCTGCGCGAGATCGAGGCCGACATCGAGGCGGTCACGCTCGACGGCAAGGACGTGCCCGTGAAGCTCAAGGTGCACGAGTCGCTCTTCGTGCCGCTCGCCAAGTGGAGCATGCTGCTGACCGGCAACTATCGCTGCATCCTGGCCGGGCGGCACCCGGTCGATCCGCGACGCGGTGCACCAGGATCCGGAGCTCTCGCGCGCCATCTACGAGCATGTCGACGCCATCGCCCGAAAGCTCGGCGCCGAGCCCGATGCGCAGGTGCCGTTCGACAAGTACGCCAGGGCCGCCGAAGGCCTGCAGAAGCCGTCCTCGGCGGCGCGCGCGGTCGCGGCCGGCGCGCCGGTCATCGAGCGCGTCGACCGCCTCGTGCAGCTGGTCGGCCGGCAGCTCGGCCTCGACCATCCGGCGATCGACGAGGTCGTCGCGACCGTCGACCGCGCGCTCGCGAACGAACCAGGTCCGGGTCGCCTGACCCGGCCGGCACGAAAACGCAAAATCCAAGGGAGACTCCCATGCCCGGCTTCAAAGGACTGGCCGTTCCCGGCCCGACGAACATGCCCTTCCGCATCCGCCAGGCGATGGACGTCGCGCTGGAGGACCACCGCGCGCCTGATTTCCCCGAGTTCACCAGGCCGCTGTTCCAGGATCTGAAGAAGATCTTCCGCACCGAGACCGGCCAGGTCTTCATCTTCCCGGGCTCGGGCACCGGCGGTTGGGAATCGGCCGTCGCCAACACGCTGTCGCCCGGCGACAAGGTGCTGGCGGCGGTCTTCGGCCAGTTCTCGCACCTGTGGGTCGACCTCTGCCAGCGCTTCGGCCTCGAGGTCGAGGTGATCGACGTCGAATGGGGCAAGGGAGCGCCCGCCGACGAGTACGAGCGCCGCCTCGCCGCCGACAAGGCGCACAAGATCAAGGCCGTGCTGGTCTGCCAGAACGAGACGGCGACCGGCGTCACCTCTGACGTCGCGGCCGTGCGCCGCGCGCTCGACGCCGCCGGCCACCCGGCGCTGCTCTTCGTCGACGGCGTCAGCTCGATCGCCTCGATCGACTTCCGCATGGACGAGTGGGGCGTCGACGTCGCCGTCTCGGGCTCGCAGAAGGGCTTCATGCTGCCGACGGGGCTCGCCATCACCTGCGTCAGCCAGAAGGCGCTGGAGCGGCGCACATCGGCCAAGCTGCCGCGCTGCTTCTTCGACTGGGACGACCAGATCAAGACGAACGCGCAAGGCTATTTCCCCTACACGCCGGCGGTGACGCTGCTGCGCGGCCTGCGCGCCTCGGTCGACATGCTGCTGGAAGAGGGGCTCGAGAACGTCTTCGCCCGCCATCACCGCCTCGCCTCGGGCGTCCGCGCCGCCGTCGAGGGCTGGGGCCTGCGCACCTGTGCCAAGGGGCCGGAGTGGCAGTCCGACACCGTCACCGCCATCATGGTGCCCGAGGGCCACGACGCCAACGAGGTCATCAAGACCGCCTATCACCGCTATGGCCTGTCGCTCGGCGCCGGGCTCTCCAAGGTCGCCGGCAAGGTCTTCCGGATCGGGCATCTCGGCTCGCTGAACGAGCTGATGGTGCTGTCCTATCTGGGCGGCGCCGAGCTCGCCATGCGCGACGCCGGCATCCCCTTCGAGCCGGGCGCGGGCGTCGGCGCCGCGGTGCGCGTCTTCTCCCAGGCGCCGCAGGCCGCGCGCATCGCCGCCGAGTGAGCGCTTGCCGGCACGGCCGACGCCGACTTAACGTGAACGCCCCGCGCTGCGGGGCGTTTGCATGAGGGGGGACATGACGCGCATCGTCTTTCTCGACCGCAGCACGATGGCGCCGGCCGTCGAGCTGACCAAGCCCGGCTTCGAGCACGAATGGATCGACCACGACCGGACGGCGCCCGACCAGATCGTCGAGCGGCTGCAGGGCGCGGAGATCGCCGTCTCGAACAAGGTCGGCATCCGGCGCGAGCATCTGGACCAGCTGCCGGACCTGAAGATGATCTGCATCCCGGCGACGGGCTTCGATGCCTTCGACATCGCGGCCTGCCGCGAGCGCGGCATCGTCGTCTCGAACATCCGCGGCTATGCGACGACCACCGTCCCCGAGCACACCTTCGCGCTGATCCTGGCGCTGCGCCGGAACATCATCGGCTATCGCCAGGCGGTGATGGACGGCCGCTGGGAGGAGGCGGCGCAGTTCTGCTTCCACGACTATCCGATCCGCGACCTGCGCGGCTCGACGATCGGCATCATGGGCGAGGGCGCGCTGGGGCAGGGGGTCGCCGACCTCGCCCGCGCCTTCGGCATGCGCGTGCTGTTCGCCGCGCACAAGGGCGTGCAGGGCCTGGGGCCGCTCTACGCGCCGTGGGAGCAGGTGCTGGAGGAGTCGGACGTCATCACGCTGCACGCGCCGCTGATGCCGGCCACGCGCGACATGCTGGCGGCGCCCGAGTTCGCCCGCATGAAGCGCAAGCCGCTCTTGATCAACTGCGGCCGCGGCGGGCTGGCGAACGAGGCCGACCTCGTCGAGGCGCTGGAGAAGGGCCAGATCGCCGGCATCGGCTTCGACTGCCTGACCTCGGAGCCGCCCAAGCCCGACAACCCGCTGCTGAAGGTGCTCGACCGGCCGAACGTCATCGTCACGCCGCACGTCGCCTGGGCGAGCCAGGAGGCGCAGCAAACGCTGTGGCACCAGGTGATCGAGCACATCGAGAACTATCGCGCGGGCCGGCCGAGCAACAACGTCGCGTGAGCCGGGCGCGCCGAGAGGCGCGGCTGCCTTCATGCGCTGTTGCCGAGATGGGAAGAGGTCTCGCAGGGGAGGGAGCTTGGGCACTTTGCCCGTCCCTCACGACGACCGGTACGCGCCCCCGCATGTGAGAGGGGGCACCGGTCAGCCAAGAGCACGGCCGGCCGGCCGCGACTGCCCCGATGCCGGGGCCTTGGTGGCGCCCTCCGATGGTTGTCAGCCCATCCGGCGCCTGGCTGTTGCGCAACAGGGACGGCCGTCTCTCACCCGGCCCTCCTGGGGCGGCGTGATAGGCCGCAAAGGTAAAGATCAGGTGGTCGCCCGCCGCAGCACCGTCGGCGGCGCCGTCACTTGACGATCGTCACCGGCACGCTGGCCGCGTGCAGCACGCGCGAGGCGACCGAGCCGAGGATCATGCCGGCGATGCCGCCAAGCCCGCGGCTGCCCATCACGATCTCGTCGCAGCCGTTCTTGGCCGCATAGGCGGCGACCGTCTCGGCGACATTGCCGATCTCGACGACGCTGTCATGCGGCACGCCGGAAGCGGCGAGGCGTTCCTTGGCTGCGCGCATGGCCGCCTCGGCCTCGTCCTGGTGATAGCGATGGACCACGTCGGCGCCGACGAAGTCGCCGACCGAGGCGGGGATCGGCGTCTGGACGTTCAGGAGGCGGATCTCGTCGCCGGGTCCGAGCCTGCCGAGCGCCGTGTCGAGCGCCCGCAGGGCGCAGGTCCGATCCGTCCATCGGCACCAGAATCCGCGTCATGTCAGCCCTCCGAGGACGAGGTCGCGCGCAGCTGGCCTGCCTGCCGCCGCGCCAGCCACGAGCCTATCAGCATCACGCTGACGGCGCTCGCCGCAGCGACGCCGTAATGGACGAGCGGCCCCGGATGGCCGAGCGCGTCGGCGACGATCGGGTCGGAGATCGGCGAGTTCGCCGGCGACCCAGCCGAGCAGGCCGCTGCCGGCGACCAGCAGCCAGGGGAAGCGGTCGAGCAGCCACAGCATCATCTGCGCGCCGATCACCATCAGCGGGATCGAGATCGGCGATGCCGAGCGCGAGCAGGCCGACGCTGCCCTTGGCCGCGGCGGCGACGCTGATCGACGTTGTCGAAGCTCATCACCGCATCGGCGACGACGATCGTCCTGACGGCGTTCCAGAGCGAGCCGCTGGCCGACCCGTCGCCGCCATGCCCGCCGCCCTCGCCCTCGGGGATCAGCAGCTTGATGGCGATCCAGAGCAGCAGCAGGCTGCCGGCGAGCTTCAGGAGCGGCACCATCAGCAGTAGACGATGGCCGCGGCGAAGGCGATGCGCAGCACCACCGCCGCGCCCGTGCCCAGCCAGATGCCCAGCCTGCGCTGCTGCGGCGGCAGCGAGCGGCAGGCCAGCGCGATCGACCAGCGCGTTGTCGCCGCTGAGGATGATGTCGATGCCGATGATCTGCAGCAGACCGAACCAGGAGAACCCCTCGACGAGACCCATGCCGGCCCTATGCCGTCATCGCGGCGCGCCGGCCGGGCAGCCAAACTCATTGCCGCTCTGGTCGCGTCCAGCATCGTCACCTTGCCCTCGATCGGTTCGCACGCAGTAGGGGCCGCGCAGGGCGCGCCACAAGGACCGCCGGAGGGCCGCTGCGCGCCCTGCCGCTCTGACAACGATCGGGCCGGGCCTGTGGTTTCGCCAGCACGGGGCAAGCAGGGCGCGAGGCGGAGCGCCGCAACGGCTCAGGGCACGAGCACCTGCACCTCGCGCGGGCGCAGCGCGACCGCGGCCGCGGCGGCGGGCCCGGCCGAGACCTGGCCGTCGCGGTGGAAGCGGGCGCGTTCGCGATGCGGCGGACGGCGGCCGCGCCCGCGGCTCCCGAGATTGCTGTAGGCGATGGTCAGCGGGCTCGCGCCGGCATGCAGGTCGCGGTCGAGGATGACGCTGCCCGAGAAGGGCTGCTGGCCGGTGTTGGCGACGACCAGCACCTCGCGCTCGGACAGGATGCGCGAAAAGGCGACGATGCCCGCCCGGGCCGGAGGAATGGCCGAAATCGTCGCCCGAGCCCGCCACCTCGCGGAAGTAGAGCCGGCCGAAGGCCAGCGCCGGCTCGTCCGCGCGCAGCCGGGCGATGTCGCGGACCTGGGCGAAGGCCGCCGTCGCGGTGTCGAAGGCGCCGGGCTTGCCCCAGAGCGCCTCGCGGGCGGATTCGTTGGCCGAGAGGTCGGGGTTGCCCGCTCTCGTCGACGGTGCCGCTCAGGCCCTGCTCGGTGCCGTAGTAGAGGCAGGGGATGCCCTGCAGCGTGAAGAGCAGCGCGATGGCCAGCGTCACCTGCTCGTCCGCCGTCAGCGGGTGGCGGATGCGCTCGTGCTGGTCGTGGTTGTCGAGGAAGCTGACGAAAAAGCGCCCCGCCTCGCCATGCGTGCTGAGCAGGTTGGCCTCCTGCTCCTTGCGCTCGCTGGAAGACGTCGCGCAGGCCGCCGACATCGGCGAACCCTTTGGCGACCGCCGGCAGCCGGAAGAACAGCGGAAAGTCGAGCGCCGCGTCGATGCCGTAGCCGTCGCCCGAGCCGCCGTTGCGGCCGACGAACTCGGCGATCGTCGCCTCGTCGTCATAGATCTCGCCGAAGGTGAAGAAGTTCGCCTTGCCGAGCGTCAGCGCGAACTCGCGCATGGCGTTGCCGAAGATCTCGACCGCCTCGGGATCGACGTATTTCGCCGTGTCGATGCGGAAGCCGTCGAAGTCGTAGCGGGCGACGAGGTACTGGTGCGCCATGATCAGCATGGAGAGGACCGGCCGCACGCCATAGCGATCGCGCAGGCCCTCCTGGCCGGGAACGCCTGCGTCGTATTCGACGACGAACTGGCGCATGTCGCCGAAATCGCCGCGCACGAAGCTGTCGCTCGCCCGGATCGTCGGTCAGCTTTCGCGCCGCGGCGGCGGAAGAACAGGTGGTTCTGCAGGTCCGCCGGCCAGATCGCGTCGTCGGGACCGACCGGCGGCTCGAGCCGGTTCTGCCACTCGGCCGCGCCGTCGCCCGCGCCGTCGCGCCAGCGGATGTCGGGCTCGCTGCCGAGCGGGCCGTCCATCACGCGCCGGGTCGGCGAAGCCGCCGACGGCCTGGCCGTCGCGCACATAGTCGAAGACGCGCGCGGCATGGTTCAGCACGACGTCGAGGATGACGCGGATGCCGCGCGCATGCGCCTCGTCGACCAGCGCCGCGCAGCTCGCGCTCGGCCGTCGGCAGCGTGCCGTCCGAGGCGAAGCGCTCGTCGAGGTTCAGGAAATCCTGCTGGCCATAGCCGTGATAGTTCCAGCGCCCCTCGGGCCGCGCGTTCTTGAGCACGGGCGAGAGCCAGATCGCGCCCGCGCGCCGAGCTCCTGCAGATAGCCGAGCTGGGCCTGCACGCCGCTGAACGTGCCGCCCTGGCGGAAGTCGAAGCGCCGGTCCCAGGGCCCGTTCGGCGGCCGGTCGGGGTTGTTGAAGCGGTCGAGCATCAGGAAATAGATCGGCAGCGCGCGCCAGTCGCCGGGCGAGGGGTAGGGCACCGGCACGCGACGCTCCTGCCCGTCGACAAGCACATCCGCGCGCCTCGCCCCTGCGCGCGGCCAGGCGCGCCGCGGCGATGGCATCGGTCACCTCGGCGGAGAACAGCCGGTCCGGCATGGCACCCTCCCGAAAGGGCGTGGCGCTCCGGCGAGCCCACGCCGTATCGCGCGCACGCTCGTCGCGCACGAGATTGTGAAGCTGAAGGCGTCCTCGCGCAAGCAGGTCAGACTGCACCGCAGCCTGCGCGCCGCGAGCGTCACCAAACGTTCATCGAGCTGTCAGGAAACCGTGTCGGACCCGACGCTATGAGGGGCCCGCCTGTCCAACGGGACGGAGGACGCTGCGAATGCCCAGGCGATTCGACTTTGTGTGCTGCGAGCACGTCGGTCGGATCCTCGGATTTCGGACTACGGCGAGGCATCGCGGGCTCTCTGCTCTGCCGACCGACGCCCCGCCCGTCGGGCAGCCCGGCGCGGCGCCTCCGCGCCGCATCGGACCAGCAACAATCAACTGGAGAAGCACAGTGAGACATCTCACCACCGCCGCGGTCACTGCGGTCACTGCGATCGCCGCGTTCGCGTGGCCGGCACCGCCTCGGCCCGCGACCAGATCCAGATCGCCGGCTCCTCGACCGTGCTGCCCTATGCCAGCATCGTCGCCGAGGCGTTCGGCGAGAACTTCGACTTCCCGACGCCCGTGGTCGAGTCGGGCGGCTCGTCGGCCGGCCTGAAGAAGTTCTGCGAAGGCGTCGGCGAGAACACGATCGACATCGCCAACGCGTCGCGCAAGATCCGCGACAGCGAGATCAAGGCCTGCGCCGACGCCGGCGTAAGCGACATCATCGAGGTCCGCATCGGCTATGACGGCATCGTCTTCGCCTCGCAGCGCGGCGGCCCGAGCTTATGAGTTCACGCCCGGCCGACTGGTACAAGGCGCTGGCCGCCGAGGTGCCGGCCGGACGGCAAGATGGTCGTCGAACCCGAACACGACCTGGAAGGACGTGAACCCGGACTTTCCCGGCCGAGAAGATCACCGCCTTCGTTCCCGGGCACCAAGCACGGCACGCGCGAGGTCTTCGAGGAGAAGGTGATCCTGGCCGGCTGCGAGGAATCGGGCGCGCTCGAGCAGATCATGCAGATCCAGGGCGTCGACAAGAAGGAGGCCGAGAAGGCCTGCACCAAGCTGCGCACGGACGGCGTGGCGGTCGACATCGACGGCGACTACACCGAGACGCTGGCCCGCATCGCCTCGAACCCCAAGGGCATCGGCGTCTTCGGCCTGTCCTTCTACGAGAACAACCAGGACAAGCTGCAGGTCGCGACGATGAACGGCGTCGAGCCCTCGCAGGAGACCATCGCATCGGGCGAGTACCCGGTGTCGCGGCCGCTGTTCTTCTACGTGAAGAAGGCGCATATCGGCGTCATCCCGGGCCTGAAGGAGTATGCGACCTTCTTCGTCTCGGACCCGATCGCCGGCCCGGACGGCCCGCTGTCGAATTACGGCCTGGTGCCGGACCCGAGCTCGCCAAGATCCAGCAGATGCTCGAGCAAGAGCAGACGATGAGCCGCGACGAACTGATCGTCGTGCGAGCCGGAAGACGGCTCGGGCGAGCCGCTCTCGCGCCGGCTGCGCGCGCCGCCGGTCGCGGCCCGCGCCGCGCATGGGGAGACGATCCGATGAGCGGCCTCTGGCTGGCAATCGCCGTCGCTCGCGCTCGCGCTCCTGGCCTTCTTCGTCGCGGTCCGGCGGGCCAGCGCGTCGGTCGGCGGCGACACGCGGCGCCTGCATTCGCGCCTGTCCTACTACGGGACCAACGCCTTCATCTTCGACCGCCGTGCCCGCGCTGCTCGTCGCTGCTGCGTCTGGCAGCTGGCGCAGCCGTTGGTCGTCGACCGCATGGTCGAGAGCAACCTCTCGCCGGCGCTGCTGCGCGGATGCGGCCGCCGCGCAGCCTGGCGATGAGCGATGTTCGCCGCGTCGCCGAGGGCCTCGACATCGCCGTCGCGCGCGGCGCGATGACCGAGGACGATGGCGCGCGACATTCAGCGTGCAGTCGACGGATGTCCGCGCGCCGGCTGGCCGAGGTCGGCGTGGCGCTCGGCTCGGCGGTCGATCCGTCCGTGCTGAACGCGGCGAAGCAGTACCGCGCCGATCGCCGGGATCGGCCCGCTGGCTGATGACCGGCGTGGTCGCCCTGCTGGCGGTCGCCGGCTTCGTCCTACTCGGTGGGCACGATCCGGCCGCAGATGCGCGCCCGCAACCGCGTCGAGAGCTCGATCGTCGTCCTGCTGATCGGCGCCTCGACCATCGCCATCCTGACGACGTTCGGCATCGTCGCCTCGATGCTGTTCGAGACGATCCGCTTCTTCGGGCAGTACCCGATCCTCGACTTCTTCTTCGGCCTGATCTGGAGCCCGGAGTTCCGCGGCAACAGCCAGCTCGGCATCATCCCGCTGGTCTGGGGCACGCTCTACGTCTCGCTGATCGCGCTGCTCGTCGCCGTGCCGATCGGGCTTTTCGCTGCCGATCTACATGGCCGAGTATGCGGCGCCCCGCGTGCGCGCGATCGCCAAGCCGCTGCTCGAGGTGCTGGCCGGCATCCCGACCATCGTCTACGGCCTCTTCGCGCTGATCACGGTCGGCCCGATGCTGCGCGACTATTTCGCCCAGCCGCTCGGCCTGGCCGAGAGCGGGTCGAGCGTCATGACGGCGGGCCTGGTGATGGGGATCATGCTGATCCCGTTCGTCTCGTCGCTGTCGGACGACATCATCACGGCCGTGCCGCAGTCGATGCGCGACGGCTCGCTCGGCCTCGGCGCCACGCCGTCCGAGACGATCAAGCGCGTCGTCCTGCCGGCGGCGCTGCCCGGCATCGTCGGCGCCGTGCTGCTCGCCACCTCGCGCGCCATCGGCGAGACGATGATCGTGGTGCTGGGCGCCGGCGCCGCGGCGCAGCTGGACCTCAACCCGTTCGAGGCGATGACGACGATCACCGTCAAGATCGTCAGCCAGCTGACCGGCGACACCGACTTCAACTCGCCCGAGACGCTGGTCGCCTTCGCGCTCGGCCTGACGCTCTTCACCGCGACGCTGGGGCTGAACATCTTCGCCCAGTACATCGTCCGCAGATACCGGGAGCAGTACGAATGACGCGACATCGCACCGCTCCCGGCGCGCACGCCGGCGCGACTCGGGCGTCCGCCGCGGCTCGCTGCACGTGCACTCCGCGCTGACGCGCCGCCGCCGCGCCGCCGAGGCGCGGTTCAAGCTCTACGGCATCGGGGCCATCGCGCTCTCGATCACCTTCCTGGCCGATCCTGCTGGCCTCGATCCTGTCATCGGGCCTGTCCGCCTTCTGGCAGACCTATCTGACCTTTCCGGTCACGCTCGACGCCGCAGATGCTCGACCCCAAGGGCAATCGCAGCCCCGACCGAGATGCAGGCGGTCACGACCTTCTCCTACGGGCCGCTGATCGCGAAGGCGCTGGAGAGCTATCTGGCCGAGACGGGGCACGCCGAGCTCGCTCAGCCCAAGCTGCTCGCCGGCATGATCTCGAAGAGCGCCGCCGCCAATCTGCGCGACCAGGTGCTGGCCGATCCCGGCGCTGATCGGCCAGACGATCGACGTCAAGGTCCTGGCCGACGGCCGCATCGACGGCTACTTCAAGGGCCGGGTGACGATGGAGAGCGCGGCGCTCGACTCGAAGACCTCGCCCGAGCAGCTCGACCTCGCCGACCGGCTGCAAGGAGCTCGGCGTGCTGCGGACCGAGTTCAACTGGAACTTCCTCACCGCGCCCGACGCCTCCGACCAGCGGCCCGAGGCGGCGGGCGTGGGCGTCGCCATCCTCGGCTCGATCTACATGATGCTGATCGTGCTGGTGCTGGCGCTGCCGATCGGCGTCGCCGCCTCGATCTATCTCGAGGAGTTCGCGCCGAAGAACTGGTTCACCGACCTGATCGAGGTCAACATCAACAATCTGGCCGCGGTGCCGTCGATCGTCTTCGGCATCCTCGGGCCTCGCCATCTTCATCAACTTCGCCGGGCCTGCCGCAGTCCTCGCCCATCGTCGGCGGGCTGGTGCTGACGCTGATGACGCTGCCGACGATCATCATCGCGACGCGCGCGGCGCTGCGCGCCGTGCCGCCCTCGATCCGCCAGGCGGCGCTGGGGATCGGCGCGTCGAAGATGCAGTCGGTCTTCCACCACGTCCTGCCGCTGGCGATGCCCGGCATCCTGACCGGCACGATCATCGGTCTGGCGCAGGCGCTGGGCGAGACCGCGCCGCTGCTGCTGATCGGCATGGTGGCCTTCGTCGTCGACTTTCCCGCGGCGCCGCCCGAGGGGTTCTTCGACCCGGCCTCGGCGCTGCCGGTCCAGGTCTTCAACTGGACGCAGCGCGCCGATCCGGGCTTTGTCGAGCGCGCCTCGGGCGCGATCATCGTGCTGCTGATCGTGATGCTGTGCATGAACGTGGCCGCCATCATCCTGCGCAAGCGCTTCGAGCGGCGGTGGTGAGCCGGGACAGGATGGACCAAGAAATGGCCAAGATGCAGACGATCGAGATGCCGGCTGCGATCGAGAAGCCGGCTGCGGTCGAGAACCTGAAGATCTCGGCGCGCGAGGTCAACGTCTACTACGGCGAGGCGCACGCCATCAAGGACGTCGACGTCGACATCGAGGACAAGGCGGTCACGGCCTTCATCGGCCCGTCGGGCTGCGGCAAGTCGACCTTCCTGCGCTGCCTGAACCGGATGAACGACACGATCGACAGCTGCCGCGTCACCGGCGAGATCCTGCTCGACGGCGAGGACATCTACGACAGGGAGATCGACCCGGTGCAGCTGCGCGCCAAGGTCGGCATGGTCTTCCAGAAGCCGAACCCGTTCCCGAAGTCGATCTACGAGAACGTCGCCTACGGGCCGCGCATCCACGGCCTGACGCGCAACAGGGCCGAGCTCGACGAGATCGTCGAGCAGTCGCTGCGCCGCGCCGCCCTCTGGGACGAGGCCAAGGACCGGCTGCAGGAGCCCGGCACCGGCCTGTCGGGCGGCCAGCAGCAGCGCCTCTGCATCGCGCGGGCCATCGCCACCAGCCCCGAGGTGCTGCTGATGGACGAGCCCTGCTCGGCGCTCGACCCGATCGCCACCGCCCAGATCGAGGAGCTGATCGACGAGCTGCGGCGCGACTATTCGGTCGTGATCGTCACCCACTCGATGCAGCAGGCGGCGCGCGTCAGCCAGAAGACCGCGTTCTTCCACCTCGGCAAGCTGCTGGAGTTCGGCGAGACCTGCAAGATCTTCACCAATCCCGACCACGAAAAGACGCAGCACTACATCACCGGGCGGTTCGGCTGAGGCAGCCGGAGGCTATAGAGACGGGCACATGAGCAGACACATCGTCACCGCCTTCGACGCGGATCTTCTGGCCATCTCGTCGCGGATCGCCGAGATGGGCGGCCTGGCCGAGGAGCAGCTCGGCTCGGCGATCGAGGCGCTGCAGACGCGCGATTCCGAGCTCGCCGCCGAGGTGATCCAGTCGGACAAGCGCCTCGACCGGATGGAGGCGGACGCTCGAGAAGACCGCCGTCGAGGTCATGGCGCTGCGCCAGCCCGATGGCGCAGGACCTGCGCGAGGTGATCGCGGCGCTGAAGATCGCCTCGGCGCTCGAGCGCATCGGCGACCTCGCCAAGAACGTCTCGAAGCGGACGCTGATCCTCAACCAGTCGCGCGCCCGCTGCGCGTCATGTCCTCGGTCGTGCGCATGGGCAAGCAGACGCGCACGCTGATGGCCGAGGCGCTCGACGCCTACACGGCGCGCGACGCCGCGCTCTCGGTGTCGGTCTGGAAGCGCGACGTCGAGATCGACGAGATCCACAACTCGATCTTCCGCGAGCTGATCACCTACATGATGGAGGATCCGCGCACGATCAGCCTCTGCTCGCAGCTTCTGTTCGTCGTCAAGAACTTCGAGCGCATCGGCGACCACACGACCTTCATCGCCGAGATGACCTACTACGCCGTCGAGGGCCGGCCGCTGGGCGACGACCGGCCGAAGAGCAGCGACTGGGACGAGATTCTCTCGAGCAAGGGCGAGCCGAGGGCGGCCGGGGACGGGCCGAGGGACGGGCCGAGGGAAGGGCAGGGCGGGAGCGCTGACTGATGGGAGCACGGATTCTGGTCGTCGAGGACGAGGAAGCGCTGTTCGGCATTGCTCGAATACAACCTGACGCGCGAGGGCTTCGAGGTGCGCGGCAGCGCCGATGGCGACGACGCGCTGATGGCCATCGAGGAGGAACGGCCGGACCTCGTCGTGCTCGACTGGATGCTGCCGGGCCTGTCCGGGATCGAGATCTGCCGGCGCATCCGCGCGCGCGCCGAGCTGCGCGACATGCCCGTCATCATGCTGACCGCGCGCGGCGAGGAGGCCGACCGCATCCGCGGCCTCGACACCGGCGCCGACGACTATCTGACCAAGCCCTTCTCGATCCCCGAGCTGATCGCGCGGGTGCGGGCGCTGCTGCGCCGGGCGCGGCCGACCATCTCGTCCGAGGTCGCGACCTTCGGCGACCTGATCCTCGACCGCGAGACGCGCCGCGTCCACCGCGCCGCCCGCGAGGTGCATCTCGGGCCGACCGAGTTCCGCCTGCTCGACTGCCTGCTGCAGCGGCCGGGCCGCGTCTACAGCCGCGAGCAGCTGCTGGACCTCGTCTGGGGCCGCGACGTCTATGTCGAGGTGCGCACGGTCGACGTCCATATCGGCCGGCTGCGCAAGGCGCTGAACCGCCGCGGCGAGCGCGACCCGATCCGCACCGTCCGCGCCGCCGGCTACGCGCTCGACGAGACCTATAGCGGCGCCTGAGCGCGGAACCGGATCGGGGCCGGGCCGGTTCGCCCCGGATGCAGGACGGGCACGACGGCTGGGCCTGGTGGCAGCGCGGCGTGATCTACCAGATCTACCCGCGCTCGTTTCAGGACTCGGACGGCGACGGGATCGGCGACCTGAACGGGATCGCCGCGCGGCTCGACCACCTGGTGGAGCTCGGCGTCGACGCGGTCTGGATCTCGCCGATCTACCCCTCGCCGATGGCCGATTTCGGCTATGACGTCTCGGACCATTGCGGGGTCGATCCGGTCTTCGGCACGATCGACGATTTCGACCGGATGCTCGCGGCGATCCATGCGCGCGGGCTGAAGGTCATCCTCGACTTCGTGCCGAACCACACCTCGGACCGGCACCCCTGGTTCGTCGAGAGCCGGCGCTCGCGCGACGACCCGCGGCGCGACTGGTATGTCTGGCGCGACCCCCGCCCGGATGGCGGGCCGCCCAACAACTGGCTGAGCGAATTCGGCGGGCCGGCCTGGACCTTCGACCGGGCGACGGGGCAGTTCTACTACCACGCCTATCTGCCCGGGCAGCCGGACCTGAACTGGCGCAACCCGGCGGTCCGCGCCGCCATGCTCGACGTGCTCCGCTTCTGGTTCCGCCGCGGCGTCGACGGGTTCCGGGTCGACGCCATCCACCACCTGATCGAAGACGCCGAGCTGCGCGACAACCCGCCCAACCGGGATTGGCGCCCCGGCATGTCGCCGGCGCGCAGCGTCATCCGGCTGCGCACCATGGACCAGCCCGAGGTGCACGACGCGATCGCCGCCATGCGGGCCGCCGCGGATGAATTCGGGGACAAGGTGATGATCGGCGAGGCCTACCTGCCGATCGACCGGATGATGGCTTATTACGGGGCCGACCTGACGGGCTTCCAGCTGCCGTTCAACTTCCACCTGCTCTCGACGCCCTGGCAGCCGACGGCGGTCGCGGCGCTGATCGAAGCCTACGAGGCGGCGCTGCCGCCCGGCGCCTGGCCGAACTGGGTGCTCGGCAATCACGACCGGTCGCGGGTGGCGAGCCGGATCGGCCCGGAGCAGGCGCGGGTCGCCGCCATGCTGCTGCTGAGCCTGCGCGGCACGCCGACGATCTATCAGGGCGAGGAGCTCGGGCTGACCGACGTCGCCGTCCCGCCCGAGCTGGTGCAGGACCCTTGGGAGCGGAACGTGCCGGGCCTGGGGCTCGGCCGCGACCCGGTGCGCACGCCGATGCCGTGGATCGGCGAGCCCGGCGGCGGGTTCACCACCGGCCGGCCCTGGCTGCCGCTCGGCGAGGCCAACCTGCGGGCGAACGTGGCGGCAGAGGCGGAGGAGCCGGGGTCGATGCTCGCGCTCTACCGCGCCCTGCTGCGGCTGCGCCGGGCCGAGCCGGCCCTGGCCATCGGCAGCGTCGCGGAGGTCGCCGCGACCGAGCAGGTGCTGGCCTATGCGCGCGCGGACGGGGAGAGGCGCCTGCTCGTCGCGCTCAACATGAGCGACGGCCCGGCCGAGATCCGGGCGACTTCCGGTGCGGTGCTGCTCTCGACCCTCCCCGGTCGAGACGGCGAGGCGGGCGGCGAGACGCTGGCCCTGCGCCCGCACGAAGGCTGCATCGTCGCGCTCGACGCGGGGCGGAGGTCCGGGCGATGACGATGCCGGCGCAATGTCGCGTTCACTCGCTCCGGCGCTTGCGCCAGCGGTTCATCCGGTCCTCGAAATTCTCGGCGAAGGCGGCGCGCTCGGCCGGCGTGAACTGGCCGAGCAGGCTCGCCAGCCGCTCGCGCAGGACGGCCCAGCGCTCGGCGCGCGACGCGCCCAGCGCGGCCATCGCGCTCTGCAGCTCGGCGGGATCGTAAGGCTCGGCGCGGATCGCCGCGAGGACGACCGCGAGATCGGCGCCGCGATCGTCGTCGGGCGTGTCGAGCTTGGCGCGCGCCTCGGCGAAGTGCGCCTCGGCCATGGCGCGGCGATCCTCGGGCACCATGTCGAGGATCCACGTCACGGCACGGCTGGAGCCGCGCCGGTCGTCCTCGCGCAGCTCGCGGCCGGCAATGATGCCGACGACGACCAGGTTCGCGGTCAACGACAGGACGAGCAGCAGCTTCATCCAGTGCGGGCTGCGACCGGGCACGGGGCCGTCGGTGCGGCGCGGTGCCGTCGGTGCTCATCGCGGCCTGCCCGCGCGCGTTTGGCGGCTCATAGCCCCTCCGCGAAGGGCATGGCCGAGTCGGCCGCGGCCAGCGAAAACGGGTCGGCATCGGCGGCGTCGAGCAGGGGCAGGGCGCCCGGGCCGGCCTCGAGCCCGAGGCCGACGCCGACGGCGAGGCCGAGCACCATGGCGGCGACGGCGCCGCCCTTCCAGCCGAAGAGCCATTTCGACAGCGCCCATTTCGACAGCTTCGGGGGCCGCGCCGCTGCGCCGCGCACCCGACCGGCCTGCGGCGCGGGGCGTTGCGGCCGCTCGGCGGCCACGGTGGCCGCGTCGGCCAGCACGCGGGCGACGAGCGTGTCGCTCGGCCGGGGCGCGCCGGCGTCCACCTCGCGCGCGAGCGTCGCCACCGCCGCGTCGGCGAGCACGGCCGCGGTCAGCGCCGGGCCGGGGCGGGGCGGCGCGGCCCCGACCTCGCGCGCCAGCGCCGAAAGCGCCGCGTCCAGGTCGCCGTCAGCCTTGCTCGTCATCACCATACGCCTCTCTCTCGTCGCCCAGGCGCTGCGCCAGTTGGCGGCGGGCGCGGGCCAGCAGGCTCTCGACCGCCTCGACCGAGCAGTCGAGCGCCGCGCCGATCTGCGGGTTCGACCAGCCCTCGAAGTGCCGCAGCATCACCGCCTGGCGCTGCCGCTCGGGCAGCTCGCCGATGGCGGCGGCGACGGCCCGGCCCGTCTCGGATCGGGCCATCCGCGTCAGCACGCCGGGGTCGGGGTCGACCGGCTCGGGCGCGTCCTCGACGGGCACCTGCGGGCGGCGCCGCCGCATCCGGTCGATGCAGAGGTTGTGCACCACCCGGTAGAGCCAGGTCGAGATGCGCGCCTCGCCGGCCCGCCAGTCGGCCGCCTGCCGCCACAGCCGCAGCATGGCGTCCTGCGCCACGTCCTCGGCCTCGGCCTGGTCGCCCAGCATCCGCCAGGCCTGGCGCAGCGCGCCCGGCAGCAACAGCTCGGTCAGCGCCCGCGCCGCGCTCTGGTCGCCGGCCGCGAAGCGGGCGAGCAGCGCCGCGTCCTCGTCGATGCTCGTGCCGTCCGGCATCGCCGCTCCCCGCAACCGGCTTCCCCTCGCATCCCACAGGCCCTGGCGGTCGACTCAGCCGCCGCGTTGCTCCGTCGCGCATCCGGCCGCGCTTCCGGCCGCGCTTCCGGCCGCGCTTCCAACCGAGTGTCCGGCCGCACGCTCGACCTCGTCGCGCGTCACCGTGCCGTCGCCATCGGTGTCCAGTCGCTCGAAGCGCTGCTGGGCGCGGGCGTCGAACTCGGCGCGCTCGACCGCACCATCGCCGTTCGCATCGAGCGATTCAAACCGTTTTGCCGCCCGAGCGGTGGCGCGCGCCTGCGCCGCCGCGGCCATCTCGTCGGAGCTGATCCGGCCGTCGCCGTCTGCGTCCATCCGCGTGAAGCGGGCGTCGCGCGCGGCCTCGGCCTCGACGATCGTGATCACGCCGTCGCCGTCAGCGTCGACCCCGTCGAAGATCCGCATGGCCCAATCGGCCGCGGCGGCGCCGCTGGCCACCGCCAGCAGCAGTCCGACCGCGGCCGCCCCGCCCGTCAGCATCCTGCCCATCCCCTGCTCTCCTGCTCTTGCTGCCCGTGGGGACCTTGCCTGTCCGTCAGCAGATACGCGGGGCGAACCGCATTCCGTCGCCGAGGGTCGACACAACGGGAGATGGCGCGGGCGCCACCGTTGCGCGAGCGATGCATCCGGGTGTCACATTCGCGACATGGTGCCGCAAGACAGTCTGCGCAGGTGCTTTGGAAGGATTCCGGCCCCAATTTTATCCGCATGAGGCATGAGGTGTATTTCGCGCCGGAAGTGGCGGAGCGTCCGCTCTGGCCGGCACTGATCCGCGGGTGGCGTACGCGGTGTCCGAATTGCGGCGGCGGGCCGATGCTCGACGGCTATCTGACCGTGCGCCGCAGTTGCGCGTCCTGCGGCGAGGCGCTGCATCACCACCGGGCCGACGACATGCCGGCCTGGGCGGTCATCCTGGTCGTCGGCAAGGTGCTGATCGCGGGGCTGGTCGCGGTCGAGCTGGCCTTTGCGCCGCCCGTCTGGGTGCACTGGGCGGTCTGGCCGGCGCTGACGCTGATGCTGGCGCTGTGGCTCTTGCCCCGCGTCAAGGGGGCGATCGTCGGCTTCCAGTGGGCGACGCGCATGCACGGCTTCGGCGACGACGAGACCTCTCGAACGGGCTGATGGCTGCGGCCGCTCGGCTGGACAGCCCGCGCCCGCCCGTATAGGTCCCTGACGCAAGCTGCAGGGACAGGGCATGAGCGACGACGGGTCTGGCGGGGGGTCTGCCAGTCTGGCGGGCAGGGTGGCCGGCCGGAAAGCGGCGAGCCGCGCAAGGACGCGATCCGCGACGCGGCGACCGTGATCCTTGTGCGCCGCGACGGCGATTCGCCGCGCGTGCTGATGGGGCAGCGCGGCCGCGACGCGGCGTTCATGCCGTCGAAGTTCGTCTTTCCCGGCGGCGCGATCGACCCGCAAGACCGCGAGGTCGCGCCGGCGCGGGCGCTGCCCGATCACGAGCTCTCGCGCCTGGCGCACCGCGCCGATCCGGCCCTCGGCCCCGTGCTTGCCATGACGGCGATCCGCGAGCTGTGGGAGGAGGCCGGGCTGGCGCTCGGCCTTGGCGAGGGTGCAGCGCCCGCCGCGCCGCCGAGCGAATGGGAGAGCTTCTTCGCCGCCGGCCACCGGCCGAATGCCGAGGCGCTGCGCTTTGTCTTTCGCGCGATCACGCCGCCGGGGCGGCCGCGGCGGTTCGATGCCCGCTTCTTCGTCGCCGATGCGGCGGCGCTGGCCGGCGACCCTGACGATTTCGACCGTGCCGCTGACGAGCTCAGCCATCTGAGCTGGCTGACGATCGGCCAGGCGCGCGGGCTCGACCTGCCCTTCATCACCGAGGTGGTGCTGGCCGAGATCGAGGCGCGGCTGCGGGCGCCCGACACGGCCCGGCCCGTGCCCTTCTTCTACCATCAGGACGGCAAGTCCTTCGTCGACCAGCTCTGAGCCGACCCTCATGCCGTCGCGGTCGGAGGTGCTGGCCTGGGCGGCGCCGATCGCCGCCATCTCGACCCTGTCGGTGTCGCTGTCCTGGGGCGTGCCGCTCTATGCGATCCTGCTCGAGCGCAGCGGGGCGAGCGGCACGATCATCGGGCTGAACACCACGGCGGCCTCGGTCGCCATGGTGCTGAGCGCGCCGCTGCTGCCGCTGATCATGGCGCGGATCGGGATCGTCGCCCTGATGCTGGGCGCGATCGCGACGCTGGCGGTGGCGATCATCGCGATCCCGCTCTGGCCGTCGATCTGGTGGTGGGCGCTCCTGCGCTTCGTCTGGGGCATCGCCGCGACTGTGATGTTCTTCTCCTCGGAGTTCTGGCTGGTAGCGGTGGCGCCCGATGCGCTGCGCGGGCGGCTGATCGCGATCTACTCGATGGTGCTGGCCGGCTCCTACATGCTCGGGCCGCTGCTCTTGACCGCGACCGGGCCTGACGGCTGGCTGACCTTCGCCCTGCCGACGGCGATCGTCTTGACCGCGGCGCTGCCGGTCTGGCTGGGGCGGCATGGCGCGCCGGCGCCGCGGCGCGAGGCATCGGCGCATGCGCTGGCGCCGCTGCGGTTTTTCCGCAGCGACCCGCTGATCCTCTGGGGCGTGGTCCTTTTCGGCATGATCGAGTTCGGCGGCATGGCGCTGCTCACCAACTGGGGCTTGCGCAGCGGCTTTGCCGAGACGGCGGCGGTGACGCTGGTCTTCTGGCTGGCGCTGGGCTCGCTCGGCTTCCAGCTGCCGATCGGCTGGGCGGCCGACCGGTTCGAGCGGCGGCGGTTGCTGGCGCTGGCGGGCGCGTTCTCGGTCGCGGCGCCGCTGGCCATGGTGGCGCTGAGCCCGGCCTATCCGCTGGTCGCGGCGGGCGCGGTTCTGTGGGGCGGCACCGCGGTCGCGCTCTACACCCTGGCGCTGACCGAGCTCGGCGCGCGCTATCGTGGCGCCGATCTCGCCGAGGGCAATGCGGCGGTGATCCTCGCCTATGGCATCGGCGCGCTGGTCTCGCCGATCGGCTTTGGCACGGCGATGGAGCTGGTGCCGCCCGACGGGCTCCTGTTTCTGGCGGCGGGCGCGGCGCTCGCCTATGTCGGGCTGGCGGTTGTGCGGATCAGCCGCGCGCAGCGCGGGCCCTGACTGCAGGCCTTGACTTGCGCCGCGTTCCGCGTAGGTAACGGGTTTCCGATTTTCGCGGGTCCGCGCTGCGGCCCGGGGCGCGCAGGAGCACAACGATGGCGAAGCCGACGACCGTCAAGATCCGGCTGAACTCGACCGCTGGCACGGGTCACTTCTACGTGACCAAGAAGAACTCGCGCACCATGACCGACAAGATGTCGGTCCGGAAGTACGATCCGGTGGCGCGCAAGCACGTCGAGTACAAGGAAGGCAAGATCAAGTGACCTTGGCCTGATCGGCCGGGCAGGGCAGGGCGGCCTCTGGCCGCCCTTTTGTTTTGGCGCCGCCTGCCGCGTGGGCTGTGAAGGCTGGGCTGTGAAGGCTGGGGCTGTGAACAGACACGCGCCGCCGCATGCCGAGGCCGGCACCGAAAAAAAGAAAACGGCCCCGGCGATGCCGGGGCCGTTTCTACGTCGGCAGGGCTTCTCGGCTTAGTTCCGGTTGCCCATGAACTGCAGCAGGAACATGAACATGTTCAGGAAGTCGAGGTAGAGCCGCAGGGCGCCCATGACGGCGCTGCGGCCGAGATACTCCTCGCTGCCCGCGGTCGAGCGCATTGCGAGGTACTCGTTCTTGATCGACTGCGTGTCATAGGCGGTCAGCCCGGCGAAGAGCAGGACGCCGATGATCGAGATCGCCCACTGCAGCGCCTCGGATGCGAGGAAGATGTTCAGCACCATGGCGACGATCAGGCCGATCAGCCCCATCAGCAGGAAGCTGCCCATCCCGCTGAGATCCTTGCCGGTCGTGTAGCCCCAGAGCGACAGCGCGCCGAAGCCGGCGGCCGTGGCGAAGAAGGTCTGGGCGATCGACATGCCGGTGAAGACGGCGAAGATCCAGGCGATCGACAGCCCCATCACGGCGCCGAAGATCCAGAAGACCGTCTGCGCCATCTGCGACGACATCCGGTTGATCGTGGCGCTGAACAGGAACACGAACAGCAGCGGCGCGAACATGATCACCATAGCGAGCGGCGACGCGAACATCGCCGCGATCACGCCGCCGGGGAAGACGGTCGTGTCGGCCTGCGCGGGGGTGAGGCCAGCCTGCGCCGCCTCGAGGACGGCGCGGAAGTCCATGCCCACGACATAGGCCACCAGGCCCGTGAGGATCATCGCGCCGGTCATCAGCGCGTAGACCTTGCTCATATAGCCCTGCAACCCGCGGTCGATGACCGCGGCCTCGCGCCGCGCTACCGTCGGGCTGCGCAAGTATTCTCTCTGTGCCATCTCTCACCCTTTGCTTGTGCGACAGTCTAACGGGCGATGTGCCGCTTGGCCGTGCACCTCCCTGCAAAAATATCGGCGCGCATGCGTCATCTTTCAAGCGCAATCGGTCAGCCGGCGGCGCTTCTTAACGTAGCGGCAGGCCGGCGCGACGAGCGGGCCGAGCGCGAAGGCCAGGCCCGCGGCCAGGCTGATGCCGATCCCGCCGGCCACGATCGCCAGCGTCTGGCCGAGCGGCAGGAAGTAGTCCGCCTCGAAGACGAAGGTCTGCACCGCCCAGGCGGCGAGCGTGCCCCAGGCGAGCGCGACGATGGCGGCGAGCGCCCCGATCAGCGCGGCGCGCAGCGCGAACGAGAGCAGGATCGCGCCCCGGCTGGCGCCCAGCACCTTGAGGATCGCCGCCTCGGCCGTCCGCCGCTCCTCGCCCGCCGCCGCCGCGCCGATCAGCACGGCGAGGCCCGTCAGCAGCACGGCGAGCGCCCCCCAGCGGGTCGCGGCGCCGATCTGCTCGAGACCGTCGGCGACGCGCTCGATCTGGTCGCGCACCAGCACGGGCGTGACGTTCGGCATGGCGTCGGCGACGGCGCGCATCACGGCGGCCTCGGCGCGCGGCTCGGCATGCAGCGTCGCGATCAGCGTGTGCGGCGCGCCGGCGAGCGCGCCCGGGTTCATGATCATCAGAAAGTTGATGCCGAGGCCGCGCCACTCGATCTCGCGAAAGCTGGTGACGGTCGCCGTGATCGGGCGGCCGAGGATGTTGACCGTGAGCGTGGAGCCGAGCCGCAGGCCGAGCTCGCGCCCCTCCTCGGCGGCGAAGCTGACGACCGGCGGGCCGTCATAGCCCTCGTCCCACCATTCGCCGTCCGTCAGCGTGACGTTCGGGGGCATCTTGGTCGCATAGGTGACGCCGCGGTCGCCGCGCAGCGCCCAGTGCTTGGCGACGGCGGTCTCGGCCGACCGGCACGCCGTCGAGATGCGTGATCATGCCGCGCAGCATCGGCGCGGCCTGCAGCTTTCCCGTGCCCTCGATGGCGCCGACGATCTCGCCGAGCGCGTCGAGCTGGTCGGGCTGGACGTCGACGAAGAAGAAGGCCGGGCTGTCCTTGGGCAGCTCGCTGGTCACCAGGCGCTGCATGTTGGCGTCGATCTGGCCGATCGCCGAGAGCACGCCGAGGCCGAGCCCGAGCGCCAGCACGACGCCCGGCGTGCCGGCGCCAGGCGCGCCGATGGCGCCGAGGGCCAGGCGCAGCTGCGGCCGGCGGCGGCCGAGCGCGGTGTGCGAGACGCGCCGGGCGAGCCGCGCGCCGACCAGCCCGAGGCCGCGCAGCATGACGAAGGCGACCGCGATGCCGCCGAGGCACCAGGCGGCGAGCGCTGGCGTGGCCGAGAGCCCGATGATGGCGCCGGCCAGCGCCGCGGCGACCGCCGCCAGCAGCGCGACCAGCGGCCAGCCGGGCCAGCCGCGCGCCGGGCCCGCGCCGTCGCGGAAGAGCTCGGCCGGGCGGACGCTGCGCAGCCAGGCCAGCGGCCACAGGGTAAAGAGCAGGGCGGCGAGCGCCCCGAAGAGCGCGGCCTTGGCCAGCGGCGCGGCGTAGAAGCCGAACACGGCCGGCACGGGCAGCTCGCGCGCCAGCAGCGGGCCGCCCCAGGCGACGATCCCGCCGCCGATCAGCAGGCCGGCGGCAAGGCCCGCGGCAGCAATGATGCCGATCTGGATCGAATAGCCGGCGAAGACCGTGCCCGCGGTGGCGCCGAGCGTGCGCAGCGCGGCGATGACCGGCACCTTGCGCGCGAGATAGCCGCGCACGGCCGCGCCGATGCCGACGCCGCCGACGCCGAGCGAGGCGATGCCGACGATGGTCAGGAAGGCGCCCAGCCGTTCGACGAAGCGGCGCACGCCGGGCGACGCGTCGCGCCGGTCGCGCCAGCGCGCCCCGGCGGCGGGAAAGGCGCTCTCGAAACTCTGCTTCAGGGCCGTAAGGTCGGCCTCGGGCGGCCAAGCGCAGGCGGTACTCGGTCTCGTAGACGACGCCCGGCGCCAGCATGCCGGCATCGCGCCAGCCCCTCGACCGAGGCCATGACGCGCGGCCCGAAGCCGAAGCGTGGCCGAGGCGCGGTCCGGCTCGGCGACCAGCACGCCGCGGAACTCGAAGGTGCCGGCGCCGAGCCTGACCTGGTCGCCGGGTCGGAGCCGCAGCCGGTCGGCGAGCGACGCGCTCGGTCACGAGCCCGTAGCATGCCGTCGCGGGGCGCAAGCGCCTCGGCCAGGCTCGTCGACGCCCTCGACCTCGGCCTGCCCATAGAGCGGATAGGCGTCGTCGACGCCCTTGACCTCGACCAGCGCGCGCTCGTCGCCGCGGGCCAGCATCGAGCGGAAGGAGACGGTCTCGCCGACCGCGCCCGCCGCCCGCATCCAGGCGAGCTCGGCCTCGTCGGCCGCGGCGGTAGGTGCAGCTCGATCTCGGCATCGCCGCCCAGGATGGCCTGGCCCTCGGCGGCCAGCCCCCGCTCGATCGACTCGGTCAGCGAGCCGACGGCGGCGATGCCGCCGACGCCGAGGATCAGGCAGGTCAGGAAGATGCGGAACCCGGCCAGCCCGCCGCGCAGCTCGCGCAGCGCCAGCGCCCAGGCGAAGCCGCTCAACGCGCCGGCCTCCAGGCGCGGGGCCTCGTCCGGGGGCTCAATGGACGGGCTCGGCGACGATCCGTCCGCTGTCGAGCCGGACCTGCCGCTCGCAGCGCGCGGCGAGCGCGTCCTCGTGCGTGACCAGGACCAGCGTCACGTCCTGCTCGTCGGCCAGCCGGAACAGCAGCTCCGTGACCTGCGCGCCGGTGCGCGCCGTCGAGATTGCCGGTCGGCTCGTCGGCGAGCAGGAGCCGCGGGCCGGGCGCCAGCGCGCGGGCGAGCGCGACGCGCTGCTGCTCGCCGCCCGAGAGCTGGGCCGGATAGTGCCCGGCGCGGGCCGAGAGGCCGACCGCGTCCAGCATCTCGGGCGGCGCGTTCGAAGGCGTCGTCGCGGCGCGGCGATCTCGAGGGGCACGGCGACGTTCTCGAGCGCCGTCATCGTCGGGATCAGGTGGAAGCTCTGGAAGACGACGCCGATGCGCGCCCGGCGCAGCCGCGCCAGCTCGTCCTCGCCGGCGGCGCCGAGATCGGTGCCGAGCACCTGGGCCCGGCCCCCGGTCGCCCGCTCGAGCCCGCCCATCACCATCAGCAGCGAGGATTTGCCCGAGCCCGACGGCCCGGTGATCGCGACCCGCTCGCCAGCCTCGATCGAAAGCGTGACGGCCCGGAGAATCTCGACATCGCCGGCCGCGCTTGGCAAGGTCAGGCCCACCTCGTCCAGCCGCACAACCGGTTCGCCCATGACCCCCGCCCGAGTTCTTGCCAGCGCCAGATATGTGGCGGTCGCCGCAGCGCGCAAGGTTGCGGCGGCGGCGCTGTGCCTGGCCTTGGCATCGGTCCTCGCGGCCGCGCCGGCCGCTGGCCGAGACGCTGCGCCTGGTGGCGCTGGGCGACAGCCTGACGCATGGCTATGGCCTGGCGCAGGACGAAGGCTTCGTGCCGCAGCTGCAGGCGCTGGCTGACGGGGCACGGGGCGGATGTCACCGTCGTCAACATGGGCGTCTCGGGCGACACGACGACGGGCGGGCGGGCGCGGCTCGACTGGGCGCTGGCCGACGGCGCCGACGCGGTGATCCTGGAGCTCGGCGGCAACGACCTCCTGCGCGGCATCGACCCGGCGACGAGCCGCGCCAATCTCGACGCCATGCTGACGGAGCTGGATGCGCGGCGGATCCCCGTGCTGCTGGCGGGGCTCGAGGCGCCGCTGAACTATGGGCCGGACTACAAGGCGGCGTTCGAGGCGATGTATGCGGACCTCGCCGCAGAAGCACGGCGCGATCCTCTACCCGTCCTTCCTGGGCGGCCTTTCGGCCCGCAGATGATGCAGCCGGACGGCATCCATCCCAATGCCGAGGGCGTCGCCGTGATCGTCGAGGCGATCGGCCCGAAGGTGCTGGAGCTGCTGGAGCGGGCGGGCATCGTGATCCGCGCCTTTGTCGGCATCCCGCTGCCCGGCGAGGTGGCGGGCGCGCTGGAGGCGGCGCAGGCCGGCATCCCGGCGGGCCGGGTGGTGCCGCACGAGAACTTCCACGTGACGCTCGCCTTTCTGGGCGAGCAGCCGCGGCCGGTGCTGGAGGATGCGCACGATGCGCTCGACGGCGTGCGCGCGCCGGGGTTCTCGCTGCGGATCGAGGGCTTGGGCATGTTCGGCGGCGCGCGGCCGCGCGTGCTGTTCGCCGAGGTGGCGGCCGAGCCCGGGCTGAGCCGGCTGCGCCGCAAGGTGCTGCGCGCCGTGCACGAGGCGGGCATCGAGCTGGCGCGCGAGCGGTTTCACCCGCACGTCACTCTCGCCCGCTTCGGCGATGGGCTGCGCGGCGAGGACGCGGCCGAGATGCAGGCCTTTGTCGCCCGGCGGGTCGGCTTGCGGGCCGGGCCCTTCGCGGTGGAGAGCTTCATGCTCTACCGCTCGCATCTGGGCCGGGCCGGCCCGATCTACGAGGCGCTGGCCGAGTACCCGCTGAACGGACCGCCGGCCGGCGCCGTGGCGTAGCGCCGCGCCCTCAGCGAAGCTGATTGTTGTCCCAGAAGGCCCGCGATCGCCTCGCGATGGGCATCCTCGCGGGTCAGCCCGATGTCCTTCAGCATGTGGTCGTCGAGCTCGAGCAGGCGCCGCCGCTCGCTGCGCGACCCGGTGCCAGGTGACAAGACGCGCTGCCAGAGCGATGGCCTGGCCGGTGCCGTCCGCTTGCCGTGACGGGGCGAATGCACTGGCCGGGTGCAGGTCGGCAACCTGGCTCAGCGCTGCAACTCCCATGGGCTTTCATGATGGCCTCCATTCATTTGCGTGATAGAATTTGGCCTTCCATCTTGGCTGTTGATCATATATGGGGATTGCGTCGTATAAGCCAAATGAATGTTTTTGAGCTGAACAATCAAAAGGAGTGATGCCCATGCCGCGCAATCTGGACCTCACCGCGCTGCGCAGCTTCGTCACCGTCATCGAGGCCGGGCGGCGTGACGCGCGCCGCCAACCAGCTGCACCTGACGCAGTCGGCCGTCTCGATGCAGCTCAAGCGGCTGGAGGACGTGCTGGGCCAGCCGCTTCTGAACCGGGCCGGCCGCGGCGTCGCGCCGACGGCGCAGGGCGAGCAGCTGCTGGCCTATGGCCGGCGCATCCTGGCGCTGAACGACGAGGTCTGGGCGCGCATGAGCGACAGCGCCTTCGAGGGCGAGCTGATCTTCGGCGTGCCGTCGGACATCATCTATCCGAACATCCCCGGCATCCTGCGCCGGATGGACCGCGAATACCCGCGCATGAAGGTGAAGCTGATCTCGTCCTACACGCTGAAGCTGCGCGAGCTGCTGGCGGCCGGCGAGGTCGACCTGATGCTGACGACCGAGAACGAGACGCCGCCCGACGCCGAGTTCCTGATGAGCCAGCGGCTGGTCTGGGTCGGCGCGCCCGGCGGCAGCGCCTGGCGCCAGCGGCCGCTGCGGCTCGCCTTCGAGCGGGCCTGCCTGTTCCGCCCCTGGGCGCTGGCGGCGCTCGACCGAGCCGACCTGCCCTGGGAGATGGCGGTCGACACCGGCTCGACGCGGACCGTCGAGGCGACCGTCTCGGCCGACCTGGCGATCCATGCGATGCTCGAGAGCGCCGTCAGCTCGATCTACGAGGTCGTCAGCCATGGCGGCGAGCTGCCGGGGCTGCCATCGGTCCGGATCAACATGTACCGCAACCGCGCCTCGACCGGCGAACCCGTCGAGGCACTGGCCGAGATCGTGCGCCAGGCGTATCGCGGCCTGGCCGCCGCGGCCGCGTGACACGGTGATGGCTCGCGCGGCCTTCACTAGACCGGCGCGCGCCGCACTGTGCAGGCGGCGGGGCAGGAGGCGGACCACGGGCCGCGATGGACCAGTCGATGAACCCAGGCGCGCTCTATCACTGCATCATCCACCGCTGGACGGTCATGTGGGGAGATCCGTGGCTGACGGGCACGGTGACGATGCTGCTCTACGGCATCGGCGGGCTGCTGCTTCTCCGGGTCGCGCGCCGCACCGACTCGACCGACCGGCGGCTGTGGATGCTCTGCGCGTTCCTGTTCTTCTTCCAGGTCGTGAACACGCATCTCGATCTGCACGCCGTGCCCGGCGCCATCGGCCACTGCGTCTCGCGCGCGCAAGGCTGGTACGAGAGCCGGGGCCAGGTGAGGGTGCTCGGCCTCATCGTGATCGCGACGGTCACCCTGGTCGTGGTGGCCGCCGCCACGATCGCGTGGTGGCGCAGCATCAGCGCGAACGCGCTGCTCGTTCTCGGCGTGGCGATCACGGTGGCGTTCACGCTGGTCAGGGGCACGGCCCTCGACGATCTCGAGAAGGTCTACCATCTCACTGCAGGGCCGTTCACATGGGGCGATCTGATCGAGTACCTGCGGCATCGGGATCGCCTCGCTCGCGGCGATGCTGCGCCTGCGGCGGCTGCGCGAAACACGCGCTGCGCCGGCGCCCGCTGCGCCGCGTCCCCGGCGGGGCGCCGGACCGGTAGACGTCCCCATGCGCGCGGCCTCGGCTGGACGCGACCGATGCCGCTGAGCGGAGCCATCGCCGATCATTTCCGCACGCAGGCGACGGCATGCGCGCGGCTCGGCTCGCCCTTCACGGCGCATCTGTGCGAGCGGCTGGTGGCGCTGCTCGATGGCGGCACTGGCGTCGGGCGCCGCGTGCAGGGCTGGCCGGGCGATCCGCGTGCCGACGCGCTGGCGCTGCGGCTTTGCGGCGGGCTGCACGCGCTGGCCCGCAGCGGCGACGCGCCGGAGCTGGCGGCGGTCTATCCGCCGGCGCCGGTCGCCGCTCCGGGCTTCGACGCACGCGCTCGCGACGGCGATCGGCATGCATGACGGCCGGCTCGCGGCCTTTCTCGACAGCGCGCCGCAGACGAACGAGGTGGCGCGCTCGGGCATCCTGCTGGGCGGCCTGCTGACCATCGCCGCACGCACCGGCCTGGCCCTCGAGCTCTTCGAGATCGGCAGCAGCGCCGGGCTGAACCTGTTGCCCGACCGCTATGCCTACAGCCTCGGCGAGGGGCGGGCGTGGGGCGACGCGGCCTCGCCGGTCAGGCTCTCCTGCGACTGGCGCGGGGCGCGCGCCGCCTCTCGATGTGCCGCTGCGCGTCGCTGCGCGGCGGGGCTCGGACCTGGCGCCGATCGACCCGGCCGATCCGGCGGCCCGCCTGCGGCTGCTCGCCTATATCTGGCCGGACCAGCCCGAGCGGCTGGCGAGGATCGAGGCGGCGCTCGGCGCTCGCCGCGCGCGAAGGCATCCGCGTCGAGCGGGCCGATGCGGCCGACTGGGTCGAGGCGCTGCTGCGCCGGCCGGCGACGCCGGGCCGGGCGCGGGCTGCTGATGCATTCGATCATGTGGCAGTACCTGCCCGCGGCCACGCAGGCAGCGGATCGAGGCCGCGATGGAGCAAGCCGGGGCCGCGGCGACGGACGACGCGCCTCTGGCCTGGCTGCGGCTCGAATCCGACAGCCTGGCGGACCTGCCCGCCATCCTGCTTGACCTCTGGCCCGGTGGAAGCCGGCGGGTGCTCGGGCGCGGCGACTGGCATGGGCGCTGGGCCGAGTGGGCGGGCCCCTGACGATCACGTTACCGCGCTGCCCCCTAAGGCGCCGCTGGCTATTTCCGCCGGCTGGGCTAGAAGGCGCGCGATTCCCGATCCCCGAAGGACACCGGCCCGGTCATGGACCTGCGCAACATCGCGATCATCGCCCATGTCGACCACGGCAAGACGACGCTGGTCGACGAGCTGCTGAAACAGTCCGGCGCCTTCCGCGCCGGCCAGGCCGTCGCCGAGCGGGCGATGGACTCCGAACGACATCGAGCGCGAGCGGGGCATCACCATCCTCGCCAAGTGCACCTCGGTCGAGTGGAAGGGCACGCGCATCAACATCGTCGACACGCCCGGCCACGCCGATTTCGGCGGCGAGGTCGAGCGCATCCTCTCGATGGTCGACGGCGTCGTGCTGCTGGTCGACGCCGCCGAGGGGCCGATGCCGCAGACCAAGTTCGTCACCGCCAAGGCGCTGGCGCTGGGGCTGCGCCCGATCGTCGTGCTGAACAAGGTCGACAAGGCCGACGCCGAGCCCGACCGGGCGCTGAACGAGGTGTTCGACCTCTTCGCGCTGCTCGGCGCCGACGAGCACCAGCTGGATTTCCCGACGCTCTACGCCTCGGGCCGCGACGGCTGGGCCTCGACCGAGCTCGACGGGCCGCGCGAGAACCTGGCGCCGCTTTTCGAGCTGATCCTGGCGCATGTGCCGCCGCCGAAGCAGGCGGCCAACGCTGATGCGCCGCTGCGGATGCTGGCGACGACGCTCGAGGCCGACCCCTATCTCGGCCGGCTGCTGACCGGGCCGCATCGAGGAGGGCACGCTGAGGGCCGGCGCGCACCTCAAGGCGCTGCGCCGCGACGGCGAGGAGATCGAGCGGTTCCGCGTCTCGAAGATCCTGGCCTTCCGCGGCCTCGCGCGCCAGCCGGTCGACGAGGCGCTGGCCGGCGACATCGTCGCGGTCGCGGGCATGACGCGGCCGACCGTCGCCGACACGCTCTGCGCGCTGTCGGTCGAGACGCCGCTGCCGGCGCAGCCGATCGACCCGCCGACGATCTCGGTCACCTTCGGCATCAACGACAGCCCGCTGGCGGGCCGCGACGGCGACAAGGTGCAGAGCCGCGTCATCCGCGCCCGCCTGATGCGCGAGGCCGAGTCGAACGTCGCCATCCACGTGACCGACACGCCGGGCGGCGAGGCCTTCGAGGTGCACGGCCGCGGCGAGCTGCAGATGGGCGTGCTGATCGAGAACATGCGCCGCGAGGGCTTCGAGCTCTCGGTCTCGCGCCCGCGCGTGCTCTACCGCGAGGAGGGCGGCCAGCGGCTCGAGCCGATCGAGGAGGTCACGGTCGACGTCGACGACGACTACACCGGCGTCGTCGTGCAGAAGCTGGCCGGCCGCAAGGGCGAGGTCGTCGAGATGCGCTCGACGGGCGCCGGCAAGACCCGCATCGTCGCCCAGGTGCCCTCGCGCGGGCTGATCGGCTATCACGGCGAATTCCTGACCGACACGCGCGGCACCGGCGTGCTGAACCGCGTCTTCCACGCCTGGGCGCCCTACAAGGGCGCGATCCCGGGGCGGCGGCGCGGCGTGCTGATCTCGATGGAGGATGGCGAAGCGGTCGCCTATGCGCTCTGGAACCTCGAGGAGCGCGGCCGGATCTTCGTCTCGCCCGGCGATCAGGTCTATCAGGGGCATGGTCATCGGCGAGCATTCCCGCGACAACGATCTCGAGGTGAACCCGCTGAAGGGCAAGAAGCTGACCAACGTCCGCGCCGCCGGCAAGGACGAGGCCGTCATCCTGACGCCGCCGGTGCGCTTCGGGCTCGAGGAGGCGATCGCCTATGTCGACGACGACGAGCTCGTCGAGGTGACGCCGCGCGCCATCCGGCTGCGCAAGCGCCATCTCGACCCGCATGAGCGCAAACGCCAGGCGCGAGCCGAGACGGGCTAACAGCGCTTGCAGGTTGCGATCAGGTTGCGAAATGCAATTCGCAACCGCAGCTTGTGAATTGCATTTTGCGTTCGCGTCACGGCAGCGCCGCATTTGCCGCAGAACCGCCGCATTATGGTTAACGCTGTGGCAGCGCATAACATTCTGTATTTGTTACGTTTTCTTTCCGTTAACTCGCCGCTCGCGGCGCCTCCGCGCGTGCGGTACAATCTGGCCCGCTCCTTGCGGGGAGCGGGGTATCTGATCAGGCATCTCAACCGGAGGCTCTTTTCATGAAACATCCCGTGGACGTTCACGTCGGCCAGCGGGTCCGCCAGCGGCGGTGGATGGTCGGCATGACCCAGCAGCAGCTCGGCAACCGCGTCGGCATCAAGTTCCAGCAGATCCAGAAGTACGAGACCGGCACCAACCGGATTTCGGCCTCCCGGCTCTGGGACATCGCGGGCGCGCTCGACGTCCCGGTGTCGTTCTTCTTCGAGGGGCTCAGCACGCAGGAGATCGGCGTCGAGGCGTATGGCGACATCCTGACCGACAAGGAAGCGCTCGAGCTCGTGCGCGCCTATTACTTGATCCCCGAGACGCAGCGCCGCCGCCTGTTCGACCTGGCCCGCGTCCTCAGCGACGCCGCCGCCTGAGCATCTGCTGCAGTTTCAGCGAAAGAAATTCGCCCTCTCGATTAGGGCCTCTCGATTAGGGACCGCAAATTCGCGATACAGGTAACTGCGTCGAGCCTGAACGAGGGAGAATTCGCCTGGCCCTGCTGTCCGACAACTGCCTCGGAGAGCTGACCGAGCTGGCGGAAACTCTCGCCGATTGCGCTGGCGCGGCCGCGCTGCCGCATTTTCGCAGCCGTGGTCTTTCGGCTCAGAACAAGGCGGCGCAGGGTGCGGGCCCCCGGTTCGACCCCGTCACGGCCGCGGACCGCGCCGCCGAGCGGGCGATGCGCGACCTGCTTGCCGCCCGCCGGCCGCAGGATGCCGTCTTCGGCGAGGAAGAGGCGCGCACCCCCGGCACCTCGGGCCTGACCTGGGTGCTCGACCCGATCGACGGTACGCGCGCCTTCATCTCGGGCCTGCCGGTCTGGGGCACGCTGATCGCGCTCGACGACGGCAGCCGCGGGCGGATCGGCGTCGTCGACCAGCCCTATATCGGCGAGCGCTTCGTCGGCGTCATCGGCAATGCCCGCGTCGAGGCCTGGATGCGGGGCCCGGCCGGGCGCGTGCCCCTGCGCACGCGGCCCTGCTGCGGGCTGGAGGACGCGACGCTGTTCACGACCGATCCGTTCCTGTTCAGCGGTCCCGAGGCGCTTGCCTTCCGCGATCTGCGCAACAGTGTCCGGCTGGCCCGCTATGGCACGGATTGCTATGCCTATGCGCTGCTCGCGCTCGGCCATGTCGACCTGGTGGTCGAGTCGGGCCTGGCCGCCTATGACGTGGCGGCGCATATCCCGATCATCGAGGCGGCCGGCGGCCGCGTCACCGACTGGCAGGGCGGCGATTGCCGCTGGGGCGGGCGGGTGCTCGCCGCGGGCTCGGCCGAGGTGCACGCGACCGCGCTGCAGATCCTGTCGCGGGTGATGGACTAGGAAATTCCGCGCCGCAGCGCACCTCAGGGCGTCGCCGAGCCCTTTCAATCTGGTTAACGGCGGACGGTTTTTCCAATGATCGCAATGACTTGCAAATCCGTGCACGCGTGCACGGGGTGTGAACGCCTCGCCTCTGATCGCATGCCGCTCTAATCGCCTTCGGCCAGGACCTCGGCGAGGAAATCGTCGATCGCCGCCCAGGCGGCGGCGCGCATCGGCTCGGCCTCGGCCAGCAGCAGGTGGCGCGCGCCTTCGATCTCGGCCAGGCGCGCGCCGATCCGCGCCGCGCCCCGGCGGATCGCCGCGACGTCGACGACGCGCTCCTCGCGTGCCGACGATGCAGAGCACCGGGCACTCGGGGGCAGGGGCATGGCGAAGCTCGTCCATCGCCCGGCCCGCCGCCGCCAGCCAGCCGAAGGTCGGCAGCCCCAGCGTCAGCGCGGGGTGGCTGTGCGCCATTCCCGCCATCCAGTCCCAGTAGGCGCGGTCCTGCGTCACGAGGTTCTGCTCGAAGGGGCGCAGCACGAACGGGATGTGGCCCTGCAGGCCCGGCGGCCAGTGCTCGGCGAAGCCCAGCAGCCGGGCGGCGGCGATGATCGTCCGCGCCGTCAGCCGGGCGGGCCCGCCCATGGCGATGCCGAACATCGGCGCCGTCAGGATCGCGGCGCGCACCGTGCCGGCCCGGCGCTGGCCGAGCGCCGCGCAGGCGATGGCGCCGCCCATCGAATTGCCGAGCACGATCCGCGGCAGCCCGTTCGTGTCAGCCAGCGGCTCGGCAAGGAGCGCGTCGATGTCGGCATGGAAGTCCGCGAAATCCGCGATATGCCCGCGCAGCGGCGAATGCCTCGACAGCCGGTCCGAGAGCCCCTGGCCCCGCCAGTCGAGCGAAAGCGACGTCGAGGCCGCGCCGCAGGAACTCGGCGGCCGGCAGCGCCTGCTGCTCGAGATACTCGGTCCGCCCGGGCATCAGCATGACCTGGCCACGCGGCGCTTTCGCGCGCCAGAGGCCGGCGCGCAGACGGATGCCGTCGGCGGCGCGAAGCCACCAGCTGATGTCTGGCGGCCTCCCGCCCGGCGGCAGGGCCAGGAAGGGGGCCGCCTCGGGCTCGCCCGTGTCCTTCAAGCCGTGTCCTTCAAGCGCGACCTAGAGGACCTGGGCCAGCCGCATCGCCGCGCCCATGTCACCGTCGATCCGGATCTTGCCGGTCATGAACGCCGAGGTCGGGTCGAGCTCGCCCTTGAACATCTCCTCGAAGGTGTCCATCGCGGCCGAGATGGTGCAATCGGCGGGCCCGTCCTCGGTCATGACCTGCTCGTCCTCGACCCGGATCACGCCCGCATCGGCCACGTCGAACTTGACCGATCCCTGGAATCCGCTGCCTTCCATCTTGAGGCGCAGCGCCTCTGCCGCCGCCTGCAGCTTCTCGCTCATCCGCATCTCCCGTCAGCGCGTTCCCGAATCCCTTTGCAGGGCTAACGCCGGCCGACTATCTACAGGCAATGCAGCTCAATGCCGCCACCCTCGCGCTGCTGACCGCCGCCGTGCTGGCGTCGCCAGTCCGCTTCGCTGTTGCACAGACCATGCCGGAGCTGCCGGAGGGCGCATCCTGCGATCGTCGCCTGCCGGACCGAGGACCCTGCCGCCGCCGGGCGAGGACAGCAGCGAGGCCGCGCGCGCGGCGCACCTCGAATCGCTGTTCGAAAAGCTCGCCGATCCCGACAACGACAATTGGGAGCGGACGCAGGCGCAGATCTACTGCCGCCTGGAACCACAGCGGCTCGCCGTCGATGGATTTTCTGCGCGCAGCGGGCGGACAAGGCCGTGGCCGACGCAGGACTATGACGCGGCGCTCGCCTTCCTGAACGACCTGACGCGGCTGGCGCCGGACTATGCCGAGGGCTGGAACAAGCGCGCGACCGTCTACTTCCTGCGGACGAGTACGGCCGCTCGCTCGAGCGACATCGCGCGGGTGCTGGCGCTGGAGCCGCGGCATTTCGGCGCCTATTCGGGGCTCGGCATCATCCTCGACCGGCTGGGCGACAAGAAGGGCGCGCTCGAGGCGTATCGGCGCGCGGTCGCCATCCACCCGCATTTGCCGGGCGCCGCCGAGGGCATCAAGAAGCTGACGCGCGAGGTCGAAGGCGAACGCCTCTAGCCGCCTCTCTGGGCCAGGCGGCCGCGGAATCGGCGACGAATCGCCGAGGGCCCGGGCACGCCGAACGGAGTTCCCATCACGTGATGTCCGACGCTGCAGGCCGGGACGGTCACCGCCGTCCTCGGCCCGACCAACACCGGCAAGACGCACTACGCGATCGAGCGCATGCTGGCCCGCGAGAGCGGCATCATCGGCCTGCCGCTGCGCCTGCTGGCGCGCGAGGTCTATGACCGGATCGTCGCGCTGCGCGGTGCGCAGGCGGTCTCGCTGATCACCGGCGAGGAGAAGATCGCGCCGCCGCGCGCCCGCTATCACGTCTGCACGGTCGAGGCGATGCCGCTGGGCGTTCCGGTCGACTTCGTCGCCGTCGACGAGATCCAGCTCTGCGCCGATCCCGGACCGCGGCCACGTCTTCACCGACCGGCTGCTGCACGCGCGCGGCCGCTACGAGACGCTGTTCCTGGGCTCGGACACCATGAGGTCGCGCATCGCCGGCGCTGGTGCCGGGCGTCCGCTATCAGGGCCGGACGCGATTCTCGACGCTCGCCTGGACGGGCTCGAAAAAGCTTTCGCGGCTGAAGCCGCGGACGGCGGTCGTCGCCTTCTCGGCCGACCAGGTCTATGCCATCGCCGAGCTGATCCGCCGCCAGCGCGGCGGCGCGGCGGTCGTCATGGGCGCGCTGAGCCCGCGGACGCGCAACGCCCAGGTCGCGCTCTACCAGGAGGGCGATGTCGACTACATGGTCGCCACCGACGCGATCGGCATGGGGCTGAACATGGATGTCGACCATGTCGCCTTCGCCGGCACTGCCAAGTTCGACGGCTGGCGGCACCGCGCGCTCGAGCCGAACGAGCTGGCGCAGATCGCCGGGCGCGCCGGGCGCTATACCAAGGACGGCACGTTCGGCGTCACCGGCGAGGCGCCGCTGCTGCTGCCCGAGACCGTCGAGGCGATCGAGGAGCACCGCTTCCGGCCCGATCGCGCAAGCTGATCTGGCGCAACACCGACCTGCGGTTCCACTCGGTCGACGCGCTGCTCGCCTCGCTCGACGCCACGCCCGCCGCACCCCGACCTGGTGCGCGCCCGCGAGGCCGAGGACCAGGCCGTGCTGCGCACGCTGTGGGAGGAGCCGGGCATGCGCGCGCTCGCCGACCGCGGCGACCGCGTCCGGCTGCTGTGGGACTGTCTGCCAGATCCCGGACTTCCGCAAGGTTTCGCCCGCCGAGCACGCGACGCTGGTCGGCCGGATTTACCGCTTCCTGCTCGACTGACGCGCATTGTATACCTTCCGACTGGCTGGCGGGCCAGATCGGGCGGCTCGACCGGGTGCATGGCGACATCGATGTCCTCTCGAAAAGGCTGGCATTTATCCGGACCTGGACCTATGTCGCCAACCGCCCGGGCTGGGTCGAGGACGCGGAGCACTGGCGCGGCGAGACCCGCGCCGTCGAGGACCGCCTCTCCGATGCCCTGCACGAGCGGCTGACGCAGCGATTCGTCGACCGGCGGACTTCGGTCCTGATGCGCCGGCTGAAGCAGAAGGAGCGCCTCGTGGCCGAGGTGAACGACAAGGGCGAGGTGAGCGCCGAGGGGCATTTCCTCGGCAGGCTCGACGGTTTCCGCTTCACCGTCGACGAGACCGCCAGCGGCGACGAGCTGCAGACGCTGCGCTCGGCCAGCCTCTCGGCGCTCGGCGCCGAGCTCGCGCGGCGGGCCGACAGGCTGTATCTCAGCCCGGACAGCGAGATCGACCTGACCGATCAGGGCGGCCTCATGTGGGGCACGGACGCGATCGGCCGCGTCTCGAAGGGCGACGACCCGCTGGCGCCCAAGATCACCGTCTTCGTCGACGACACGGCCGAGCCGGCGGTCGCCGAGAAGGTCGAGCGGCGGCTGCGGCACTGGCTCGGCCGGCGCGTCAACGCGCTCTTCGAGCCGATGCTGGCGATGCGCGACGACGAGGCGATCACCGGGCTGGCGCGCGGCGTCGCCTTCCGGCTGGCCGAGAACTTCGGCATCGTGCCGCGGCGCGAGATCTCGGACGATCTGAAGGCGCTGGCGCAGGAGGACCGCGCGCTGCTGCGCAAGCACGGCGTGCGCTTCGGCCAGCACTTCGTCTTCATGCCGGCGCTGCTGAAGCCCGCGCCGACGCGGCTGCGGCTGCTGCTGTGGAGCCTGGCGCAGGACCTCGACGATCTTTCCCGACGCGCCGCCGCCGGGGCATGTCACCGTGCCGGTCTCGCCCGGCGCGCCCGAGGGCTATTACCACATGGCCGGCTACCGGCCGTGCGGGGCGCGGGCGCTGCGCATCGACATGCTCGAGCGGCTGGCCGACCTGATCCGCCCGCTGGACGCGCGCGCCGGCTTCGAGGCGACGCAGGACATGCTGTCGATCACCGGCTGCACGCACGAGCAGTTCGCCGAGCTGATGGCCGGCCTCGGCTTCCAGGTCGAGAAGGGCGAGCGGCCGAAGCAGCCGAAGCCCGCCCGGACCGAAGCCGCCGTGGCCGCGGACGCCAGCTCGGCCGCCGTCGCCGAGGTCGCCGGCGCGGCCGCACTGGCGGCGTGCAGCAGAGCGATGCGGCGAGCGGCGCGCACGCAGAAGCGCAGCCGGCGGATGACGCGGCCACGGCCGGGACGCCCGAGGACGCGGCGGCGGACGTGACGGCCGACGTAGCGGCGGGTGGGGCGGCGGTTGCGGCCGCGGCCGAGGCAGCCGCCCGCGATGCGGCCGGGCAGGGGATCGAGGCGCTCGCCGAGCCGGACGCGCTCGCCGCCGAGGACGCCGCGCGCGAGGCCACGCGCCCAGGCTGGCACGGATGCGCCATCGCCGGAAGGCGGGCCCGAGACGGCCGGCACCATCGTGACGCCGCCCGAGGCGGCAGACGGCCGATCCCGCGGCCGCGGCGCGCCAGGCCGCGCCTGAAGGGGCAGGCACGGCGGGCGATCGGCAGGGCGATGGCGAGCAGCTCGCCGGCCAGCCGGCAGGCGCCGAGGCGGGCATGCCGCCGCCCGACGCCGGCGCTCGAGCAGGGCACGCCCGCCGGAGGCGGCGGACGGCGACGCCCGCGGGAACGACGGCGCCCGAAGGGCGCCGGGCCGGCCCCCGAGCCCGCGGTCGAGGGCGAGGCGGCAGCCGAGGCGGAGCGCCGTTGCCGAGACGGGCGAGCAGCCACCGGCCGGCGAGGTCGAGCTCGAGACGTACTGGATCTTCCGCACGCGCCCGCGGAGCCGGCCGCGCCGGGGCGCGCCGCACTCGGGCAGGCGATGCCGGCGAGGGGCAGGGCGAGCGGCGGCGTTCGCCGCCGTCGGTTTGGCGGCGAGCGCGGCGCCGAAGGGCGACGGAGCGCCGCAGGCGGCCGAGGGCCGGGGCGAGCGGGCCGAGGGCGCCGGCGCGCCAGGGCGGCAAGCGGCCGGAGCCTGGCGACGGCAAGGGCCCGCGCCGCGGCAAGGGGCCGAAGGACAAGGGCAGGCGCGACAAGGGCGAGGAGCAGCCCCGCCGCTTCGAGGCCAAGCCGCCGCGGCAGGAGAAGCCGGTCGACCCGGACAGCCCGTTCGCCATCCTCCAGCAGCTCAAGAACCGTTGACGCAGGTCAGACGCGCCAGCCGGGCAAGATCCGGATCGACAAGTGGCTGTGGCATGCGCGGTTCTTCAAGTCGCGCGGCCTGGCGGGCGAGGTCGCCGGCTCGGGCGCCGTCCGCGTCAACGGCGAGCGGATCGCCAAGGCGGCGCACGGCGTTCGGCGCGGGCGACGTGCTGACCTTTCCGCAGGCCGGCCACATCCGGGTGATCCGCATCCTCGGCGCTCGGCACGCGGCGCGGCCCCGCGCCCGAGGCGCAGGCGCTTTATGACGATCTCGACCCGCCGGCGCCGCGGCCGCGAGAGCCTCGACCGCTGCGACTGAGACCGCGCCGATCCGGGCGAAGCGGCTGGGCGGCCGGGCAAGCGCGAGCGCGCGCGAGATCATGCGCGCTGCGCCGTCGCGGACCCTTGAAGCGGCGCGGCGCCGCCTTATTACCCCTCACCGAGCGGGCCGCATGCCAAAGTACACGCGGACCGCCGGAAAACCCTCGGGAGCCGATATGACCTATGTGGTGACGGACAACTGCATCCGGTGCAAGTACACCGATTGCGTCGAGGTCTGCCCCGTCGACTGCTTCTACGAGGGCGAGAACATGCTGGTGATCCACCCCGACGAATGCATCGACTGCGGCGTCTGCGAGCCGGAATGCCCGGCCGACGCGATCCGCCCCGATACGGAATCGGGGCTCGAGCAGTGGATCGAGCTGAACCAGAAATTCGCCGAAGCTCTGGCCGAACATCACGACCAAGCGCGAGCAGCCGCCGGATGCCGAGACAGTTCGACGGCGAGGAGAACAAGCTGGAGAAGTACTTTTCCGAGAAGCCGGGCCCGGGCGACTGATCGCGCGTCGCTGGCGGCTCCGCCGACCCGTGGAACAGCAGGCCCGAGTTTGCCTGAAAGTTCGGCCGAGAGCGCTGGAGCTGACGTTGCGCCAAGCCGGATCGGCGGCGGCACTGGAGAATCAGCGGCATTTGTGTTATTTATGTGTCATCAAAGCCGTGTCCTGCAGGAAGGCGTGAGCGGACGTCGATAGATCCTGCGCTTGCGGACGCTGAACCAATGGGCTGCCAATCGGGGACCCCGGGACGGCGGCTTTTTTTCGCCCAAGCGCCAGCAAGGTGCGGGGCAGCTGGCCGACTGACCAGGAGAGAAGATGTCGAAGAAATCAACCCAAGCCCTGGAGTTTCGCGCCAACGACTATGTCGTCTATCCCGCGCATGGCGTGGGCAAGATCCTGACCATCGAGGAGCAGGAGATCGCCGGCACGAGGCTCGAGCTGTTCGTGATCTCGTTCGAGAAGGACAAGATGACGCTGCGCGTCCCGACCGCCAAGGCGACGTCGGTCGGCATGCGCTCGCTGTCGAGCCCCGACCTGGTCGAGCAGGCGCTGAAGACGCTCAAGGGCAAGGCCAAGGTCAAGCGGGCCATGTGGTCGCGCCGGGCGCAGGAGTACGAGCAGAAGATCAACTCGGGCGACCTTATCTCGATCGCCGAGGTGGTTCGCGACCTGCACCGCGCCGAGGACCAGCCCGAGCAGTCCTATTCCGAGCGCCAGCTCTACGAGGCCGCGCTCGAGCGGCTGACGCGCGAGGTTGCTGCGGTCGAGCGCCTGGATGAAAAGAACGCCGCCCAGAAAGTGGGACAGGTGCTCGAGGCCAAGCGCGCCGCTTGAGGCGGCAGCCGATGCGGCTCCCTCGAGGATCGAACGCAGTTTCGATCACAAGACGCGCACAAAACGCGCCGTTCCCGCGGGGAGCGGCGTTTTAGTGCGCGTTCCCTGCGGAACGAGAGGCATCGGCGGACGAGAGGCATTGCCAGCTTGAGGCGCGTATGCCGACCGGCAGTTTTCCGAGCTCGCTTTGAAAACAGCCACGCGCAAAGACGCTCCCTGAGTGGGAGCTGGAAGTTGCATTAGGGCAGCGCCGCCGCCCGCGTCGCGGGTTCAGGCTTCATAAGCGGAGCGGCGCCGTCTCAGCACGGCCAGCCCAGCCAACGAGCCTAGAAGCATGGCGATCGGCGCCGGGATCGGAATCGCTGCGAGCGCATAACTCGCGATGTTGGTGAACTCGAACGCATCGCCCGAGGAGGCAAAGCGGACCTCGTCGAAAGCAATGTCGCTGATCATCACCAGAAGCGCGCCAGTCCCGAGTTCGTCGGCAGACACCAGCGTGTCACCGGTAAGACCGAACACTTCCATGCCGTTCAACCAGAAGCTCAAGCGATTGTAGGCGTCCGGCGAACCGAAGACGAGGCTGAACTTGCCCTGCGTATCGTCGAACAGGTACTTCGCTTCAGAGTTCGCTGAAACGGAGTGATAAAGCGCTGTCTCTGCGAACGGTGTTCCCAGAATAAGGCGACAATGCGCTGGGCGTGACATAATCGTAATTGTTCCCAGAGAAATCAATTCGGACGAACCCCGAGACGACGATCGGATCCGGGAGATCGCCGGGATTCGTGATCTGCTCAGGCAGGTCGATGCTGTGCGTCACCGTCACGGCCTGCGACGCCGACGCCGCCAGCCCGAGGGCAGCGGCGACAATGGATCCGAGTACTGTCTTCATCAAGTGGAGCTCCCTGCTGACACAACTTGTAATTGTAAACGCTTTGACTGGCGGGTTGGTTCCCGAAACCTTAATAAGTGATCGGATTGAAACAAGCAATCCGGACCGTGATCGAGTTATAGTTAATCCTGCGGCACCGCAAGCGCCAAGTGGCCACATCGCGCTGTTGCCACTCGGCTGCGTCGCAATCCCGAAAAGGATGGTGCTGCCGGTCAGGATTGAACTGACGACCTCTCCCTTCATCCCGCCACCGCTTTCGCGGCCCCTATGCGGGTTTGCGGGCTGGACCATCCCTTCACCATGAGCCCGAAGGCCCGTAGGTGCCGCCCGTCTGGCCTCTACACCTTCCCGGAGATCCGGGCTTGGCTCGGGATCGGCATCGGCCAACCGGCCGTCAGCTTTCCCCGAATTTGGGCGGTTTGCACCCGAGCGTTTCCGATCGGGGAGGCAAATGACTCACCAAGGGAGTGCTCTACCACTGAGCTACGGCAGCATTGCTCCTTCTCTTCGCCCGACGGCCCGAAGGTTGCGTACGGGCGAGGCGGGAATAACCGATCCCCGGCCGATTGCAAGACCCCGCCGGACGCAGGCGGACGCAGGCGGGACCAGGCTGGACCGAATGCGCATCGGGCAGGGCCGGGGGCGTTGCCGCCGCTCTGGACCGAGGCTTGCCGAATCGTTACATCGCCGTCATGAGCCGCCCGGACAGCCCGGACAGAACGCCGCACCGAACGGACGATCGACGGGCCGCGCGGCTGGCCGAGGCGCTGCGCGAGAACCTGCGTAAACGGAAGGTTCAGGCCCGGGCCCGCAGAGAGCCTGCTGCCGAGCGACGGGGACGCGGGCGGGCGGACGCGGAACGGGGACGGCGCGATCCGAGACGGCCGCGGCGGAGAAGACAGCGAGACGGGACGGCACGGACCGCCCGCAGGATTGACTGGGACTTGCGGGAACTGGCGGCACGCCGGGGGCAGGCAGTGGGACAGGAATGGACAAGATCAGGGTGGCCGGTGGCCGGCCGCTGAGGGGCGAGATCGAGATCGCCGGCGCCAAGAATGCGTGCCTTGCGCTGATGCCGGCGGTGCTGCTGACCGACCAGCCGCTGACGCTGACGAATGCGCCGCGGCTGGAAGACATCCGCACGATGACGACGCTGCTGACCTCGCTCGGCGCCGAGGTCGCGTCGCTGCAGGACGGCAACGTGCTGGCGCTGTCGGCCAAATCGATCGGCCAGCACACGGCGCATTACGACATCGTGCGCAAGATGCGCGCCTCGATCCTTGTGCTCGGGCCCATGCTCGCGCGCGACGGGTATGCCCGCGTCTCGCTGCCGGGCGGCTGCGCCATCGGCGCGCGGCCCGTGGACCTGCATCTCGCGGGGCTCGAGAAGATGGGCGCCGAGCTCGAGCTGTCGGACGGCTATGTCAACGCCGCGGCGCCCGACGGGCTGAAGGGCGCCGTCATCGAGTTCCCGGCCGTCTCGGTCGGCGCCACCGAGAACCTGCTGATGGCCGCGACCCTGGCGCGCGGCACAACCGTGCTGCGGAATGCCGCGCGCGAGCCCGAGATCGTCGACCTCGCCCGTTGCCTCGCGGCGATGGGCGCCCGGATCGACGGCGCGGGGACGCCCGAGATCACCGTCGAGGGCGTGACGTCGCTTGGCGGCGCGACGCATCGCGTGCTGCCGGACCGGGTCGAGATGGGCACCTACATGATCGCGCCCGCCATCGCCGGCGGCGAGGTCACGGTCAAGGGCGGCACGCGCGAGCTCGTCGGTGCGCTGGCCGAGACGCTCGAGGCCTGCGACGTCGTCGTCGACGACGTGCCTGGCGGGCTCAAGGTGCGCCGGCGCAACGGCGTCGTCCTGCCGGCCGAGATTACGACCGAGCCCTTTCCCGGCTTCCCGACCGACCTGCAGGCGCAGATGATGGCGCTGCTGACGCTGGCGACCGGCACCAGCACGATCCACGAGCGCATCTTCGAGAACCGTTTCATGCACGTGCCGGAACTCGCCCGGATGGGCGCGCGTATCGAGGTGCATGGCGGCACGGCGACGGTGACAGGCGTGGAGCAGCTGCGCGGCGCGCCCGTGATGGCCACCGACCTGCGCGCCTCGGTCAGCCTGATCCTGGCGGCGCTCGCCGCCGAGGGCGAGACGGTGATAAGCAGGGTCTACCACCTCGACCGCGGCTATGAGCGGCTCGAGGCCAAGCTCGGGCTCTGCGGGGCCGAAGTCGAACGGATCGGGGATTGAGGTTTCGGGAAACTGGAACCGGAACTGAGGAGCTCATGTCGGACGCCCGCTTTCGCGACACGATCCCGAACGGCGAGGACGCCGATCCGGCCGACCGGCCGCTTCGGCTGAGCGCCGACACCGCCGAGGATCTGGGCGTCGTCTCGGCGCTGGTGCAGGATGCCGTCGGGCGCGCCGGCGATGCCGCTTGGATGCCGCGGCGACGCCGGTTCGCGCTCGTGCTCAACCGCTTCCGCTGGGAGGATCGGGCGGCGGCCGAGCGCGCCGGGCGTCCGTTCGAGCGCGTCCGCGCCTGCCTGCACTTCGACAACGTGATCGCGGTCCGCGCCCGCGGCGTTGATCCGCGGGAGCGCGACCGGGCGCTGTCACTGCTGAGGATCGACTTCGCGCCCGAGCCGCGCGAGGGCGGAGCGGGCGGCATCGTCACCCTTTCGCTCGCCGGCGGCGGCGAGGTCGCGCTCGAGGTCGAGTGCATCGAGGCGCGCCTGTTCGATCTGACGCGGCCTTGGGAGGCGCGCTCGGCCGGCGCCCCGGATCACGGCCTCGACGAATCCGCCTGACCCGCGGGCCGGGCTACTCGGCGGCTTCCGCCCGATGCTCGGTCCCGTGCGCGTCGGTGCTGATCGCGATGTGCGCCCGCGGCGCCTCGCCATCCTTGCTTTCGCCGAAATAGAGCGTGCGGTGCGGGAACGGGATCTCGATGCCGCGCTCGTCGAAGACGCGCTTGACGACCTCGTTATAGGCGCGGCCGACGGTCCATTGCTGGCCCGGCAGGGTCTTGATGCGGGCGCGCAGGTCGACCGAGCTTTCGCCGAACGAGTTCACGCCCATCCACTGCAGGTCGCCGATGATCGCCGGGCCGACATCGGGATTGTCCTTGAGCTGATCGAAGGCGTCGAACATCGCCTGCTTGGCCTCGTCGACGCTCTCGCGATAGGCGATGCCGATGTCGGCGACGACGAACGAGAACTCGCGCATGAAGTTCGACACCATGTCGACGGACGAGAACGGGATGATGTGGTAGACGCCCGACAGGTCGCGCAAGCTGACCGAGCGCACCGTCAGCCGCTCGACCACGCCCGTGGTGCCGCCCGCCGTGACGACGTCGCCGACGTTCATGGCGTTCTCGAGCTGGATGAAGATGCCGCCGATGATGTCCTGCACCAGCTTCTGAGCGCCGAAGCCGATGGCGAGGCCGATGACGCCGGCCGAGGCGATCAGCGGCGCAATGTCGATGCCAACCTCGCTCAGCACGAACATCAGCGTGATGACGATCAGCGCCACGGTCACGGCGTTGCGCAAGAGGGTCAGCAGCGTGTTCTCGCGCGCCGTCGGGATCGAGCCCCATTGCGGGTTCAGCCGGTACTCCACCCAGCTGCTCACCGCCAGCCAGATTGCGAAGGCGATCAGCAGGACGAAGAGGATGGTGAACAGCGTCGTCGTGAAGATCACGCCGCCAGGGCTGTTGACCCACTCGGCGACGGCGAGCAGGCCGAGCGTGTCGATCGCATAGCCGATCACGGCAAGCAGGACGAGGAGGCGCAGCACCAGGAGGGCGCGCGGGACAAAGGCGTTCAGCCGCCGCTCGAGCAGCGGCAGGCGCGTGTTGAGCCAGCCGGGCAGCCGGATGCCGCGGGCGATCGCGCGGCCGAGCAGCCCCGCGATCATCCAGCCGACCGTGCTGGCGATCAGCACCTTGGCCGAGGCCATCAGCACCGGCAGCAGCATGTCGCCGGGGCGCGTGACCACGATGACGAAGAGCCCGGCGAGGTAGAGCAGCACCGGCACGTGCCAGAACCGGACGAGGCCGCGCAGCGCGCCCTGGCGCTCCTCGCCGTCGCGCTCGCCCAGCAGCCAGGCGGCGACGGCGCGCCGATTGCGCAGGATCGAGATCGTCAGCACCAACAGCGCGATCAGCAGCAGGAAGGCAGACACGCTGCGTCCGACGGTGAAACCGAGCTCGGTGTTGACGATGGGCACGACCAGGAACTGGCCGTAGCCGATGAGGCTGACGACGATGTCGAGCATCACCCACATCCTGCGCGCGCCGCGATCGGGTATGTGCACCGGCCGCAGCTCGCTGACCGCGGGCGAGAGCACGCCGCGGATGCCGACCTTGACCATCTCGACCGCCAGGAAGGCATTCAGGTACAGGCTCTGCCGGATGCCGATCTCGCCGAATTCGCCGAAGACCACCGTGGCGAGCACATAGCCGCCCGCCCAGGCGAGAAGGACGACGAGCGCGTCGACGACGATGCCCGCGACGATCACGAGGCCCGTGCCCAAGACGCCGAGCGGATGCGCCTTGCGGCCCATCCAGCTGTAGATGCGCATGGCGCCGAGCCGCAGCACGAGGAACAGGCCGGCCGTGGCCACGATCACCAAGGCGAGGTCGATCAGCGCGTCGATGATGAGATCCGCATCGAAGGCGCGCAGGCCGGAAAAGACGCTGCGCGCCGCGCCGAGCTGCTGCCAGCCCGCAGCCACCCGCGCGGCGACGAGCCCGGCGATCTCCTGCGTCTGCTGGGCCAGCCTCTTGCCGAAGGACTCGTCGCTCGCGGCTGCGGGAACGGGCGCGGCTGCCTCGTCCGACGTGGCCACCGCGCGTTCGGCCGCGAGCCGGTCGAGCTCGGCGATCAGCGCCTCGCGCGTCGCCGGGTCGCGCAGCAGATCGGCGATTGCCTGCGTCTGCGCTGCGGTCAGGTTGGTCTCGGGCAGGTTGGTCTCGGGCGGCGTGTCTGCCTGCGTCGCCGCGGCCGGCACTCCGGGCGCCAACGCCGGCTGAGCCGCGCCAGCCAGGGGCGCGAGCATCAGCGCAAGCATGACCAGAGAGATGGCGATTTGCCGCAGTCCGACGGAGGATTTCACACGCAGCCTCTCGGTGATTTCGCTCACGGGCGACCATCTATCCCTCGAGGCTGCGCGCGGCAACCGCTGCAGGGCGAGGCGGTGCAGGCTGCGCTGGCAGTTGTCCTGCAAGGTTGCCGGCAGACTGGGGCAACCGGGCGCATTCCGCCAGGCGGCCGGGGCGGCGATTGTCGCTGACCATGACACTCGACCCAGACAGTTTCCTCCGCACGCTGTTCGATGCCGCCGTCGCTGCGGCCGACCCGCTGTTGCGCGTGCCGGCCTTCCTGCCCGAGCGGCCGGCGGGCCGCGTGCTGGTGGTGGGCGGCGGCAAGGCCTCTGCCCGGATGGCCGAGGCGGTCGAGGCGGCCTGGGGCCCCTGCGAAGGGCTCGTCGTCACCCGCTATGGTCATGCGCGCCCATGCCGTGGTGTCGAGATCGTCGAGGCGGCGCATCCCGTGCCCGGACGCAGCAGGCGTCGCGGCGACACGGCGGATGCTCGATCTCGTCTCGCGCGCGGGCGAGGGCGACCTGGTGCTGGCGCTGATCTCGGGCGGCGGTTCGGCGCTCCTCTGCGCGCCCGGCAGGGGGCTGACGCTCGAGGACAAGCAGGCCCTGGTGCGCCGGCTGCTCGCGAGCGGCGCGCCGATCGGCGAGATCAACTCGGTCCGCAAGCAGCTCAGCGCCGTCAAGGGCGGCCGGCTCGCCGCCGCCGCCTTCCCGGCCCGGACGCTGGCGCTGCTGATCTCGGACGTGCCGGGCGACGATCCGGCCGACATCGCCAGCGGCCCGACGGTCGGCGACAACGGCACGGCCGAGCGGGCGCTCGCCATCCTGCGCCGCCGCGGGGTGGAGATGCCGCCGGCGGTGGCGTCGTTCCTGGCCAAGGGCGGCATGCCAGTGCTGCCCGATGACCCGCGGCTGGCGCGCACCGAGAACGTGGTGATCGCCGCGCCCATCCAGTCGCTCGAGGCGGCTGCCGACATCGCCCGCCGCGCCGGCGTGACGCCCGTGACCCTCGGCGACGCAATCGAAGGCGAGGCGCGCGAGGTCGCGGCCGAGCACGTCGCGGAGGCGGTGCGCCGGCAGGACGCGCGTGCGCCCGGTGACCCGCCCCTGGTGCTGCTGAGCGGCGGCGAGGTGACGGTAACGGGCTCCGGCACCGGGACCGGCGGCCCGAACGCGGAATACGCGCTCGCCGCCGCGCTCGCCCTCGACGGGCGGCCCGGCATCCATCTGATCGCCTGCGACACGGACGGGGTCGATGGAGCGGCCGAGATCGCCGGGGCGAGGATCGGCCCCGAGACGCTGGCGCGCGCCCGCGCCGCGGGGCTCGACCCGGCCGAGGCGCTGGCCGAGCACGACAGCCACAATTTTTTCGCAGCGCTCGGCGACGGGATCGTCACCGGACCGACATTGACCAACGTCAACGATTTCCGCGCCATTCTCATCGCCTGACCGCGCAAGCGGCCGCTTTCTTGCGGCACCGTCGCGGGCCTGGGCAGGGCCGCGGAGGGCCGCGGCGACCGGCTTGGATCGCGGCGCCGGCCCTGCTATGCCCAGCCCCCATGTGCGGGCGTGGCGGAACCGGTAGACGCAACGGACTTGAGACATTGAGTGCGCCCGGGGAAACCCGGGACGTAGAACCGCTCAAATTCGGGGAACCCTTGGCTGGGAATCCCGAGCCAAGCCGGGGTCTGAGCGGCCCCGGAAGGTGTAGAGACTAGACGGGCGGCACCTGCGGCGCGCGGGCCATGGCTCGGTCAGGCGCTATGGTGAAGGGATAGTCCAGACCACGAACCGGGGGCGGCTTGTTCCCCCGGGCGGCGAAAGCCGAAGCTGGTAAGAAAATCCGTTTCCCGAATGGGAGTGGGGGTTCGATTCCCCCCGCCCGCACCATCGTCGGCGCCCAGGGGTTTTGTGGATATCTCCTTGACGTTCGCCGCATGAATTAACAATGTCCATCAAGTGAAAGACGATTCGTTAGTGTCGAACAACTGTAGGCGGTGGTTAATGCTTAGGTTCAACTTGGGATTGTTCGTGGCGCTTCTCGCGGCGGCGATTGCGCCGCAGGCGCGCGCGTCGCTCGTCGGCGACACGATTTCCTGCAACGCGGAGTTCGCGTCGGAAGAGTTTCCGCTGACCTGCAGCCCGGGCTCTGCCGTGGTGACCTCAGACGGCGTCGAATTCGTCCTGCAGTCCGTCGAAGGCTCGATGGTCTTCAACCTCGTGGACGTCGATCCCGGCGCAGCGTCGGTGACGATCCGAAACACGCTTCCGGGCTCGGTCAACTTCTTCGCAGGCGATGGCGTGACGCTGTCCGATCTGGACTGGGTGGATCAGCCCACCGCTGTCATCCTCGGCATCAGCAACTTCACGACGAGCACGGGCGCGGCCGCGTCGGTGGTGTCGTTCGGCCCGCACCGGGTCACGGTCGACCTCAGCGACCTGACCTTCGGCGAGAACGGATTTCTCAGCTTCGATCTTGTGACAGGGACCACCCCGGTTCCGTTGCCGGCCACGGCGCTGCTGCTGCTCGGCGGACTGGCGGGGCTCGGGGCGGTGAGACGGCGCCGCCGCGCCTGAGCGCCGCCGGGGGCTCGGAGGCCATCCGTGACCACGCATCGGCTGCTTTCGGGCGCCGGGTGATCTGTGCTGCTGGGCGCGCAGACCCGCATCGGCTGCGACGCCCGCGCGCGCTAAGCCGCCATTAACCGTGCGCAGCTTCCATCCGGGCGGGGCGCCATCAGGGCCCATCCGCGTCCAAGTCGCAGGGAGCCGCAGGTGCCAGGGGAGCGACCGAGCAAGCGTGGCGCCGCGGCCCGGGGCTTTCGCGAGCAGACCGGGCGGGATCTCTCCGCGGCGCCTGCACCATCTGTGGCCGCCGATCAGTCGCGCGACGACGCGCACGGGCACCGCGCGCGACTTCGCCAGCGCTTCCTCGAGGGCGGCCCGCAGAGCGTCGCCGATTACGAGCTGCTCGAGCTGGTGCTCTTCCGCGCGATCCCGCAGCGCGACGTGAAGCCGCTCGCCAAGCGGCTCATCGCCACCTTCGGCGATTTCAGCGGCGCGCTCTCGGCGCCGCCGGCGCGGCTCGCCGAGGTGGAGGGCATCGGCCCGGCCGTCATCTGCGAGCTGAAGATCGTCGAGGCCTCCGCGCACCGCCTGGCGCGCGCCCGGGTGATGAACCGGCCGGCGCTGTCGTCCTGGGCGGCGCTGATGGATTATTGCAAGACCGCGATGGCGCACAGCCCGACCGAGCGCTTCCGCGTGCTCTTCCTCGACCGCAAGAACGTGCTGATCGCGGACGAGGAGCAGGCGCGCGGCACCGTCGACCATGTGCCCGTCTATCCGCGCGAGGTCGTCAAGCGCGCGCTCGAGCTCGACGCCTCGGCGGTCATCCTCGTGCACAACCATCCCTCCGGCGACCCGACCCCGTCCCAGGCCGACATCGACATGACAGGCGCGGTCGACCAGGCGCTGAGATCGGTCGGGATCGTGCTGCACGACCACGTCATCGTCGGCCGCGCCAGCGATGCGAGCTTCCGCAGCCAAGGGTTGATCTGATCGCCCGACGGCACACGGCGCCCCGCGACAGCTCACGCAGTTTTGAGCCTGACGACGTGATCAGAATCGAAAAGCCATGGCACGAGGGCAGTCTGACAGCTCGACCACTCGGACGCCTGGAGACGCAATGACCTTTCTCGAACCTTTGACCCATCAACTTCTTTCGGTTCTGCGCATCATGTCGGGGGCTGTTGCTCCTGCAGCATGGCACGACGAAGTATCTGGGCTTCCCCGAGGGGCCGATGAACGGCGCCTCTCCGTTCACCATGGGCGGCTTCGCCGGGGTTCTCGAACTCGTCGGCGGCATCCTCATCGTGATCGGGCTCTTCACCCGGCCCGTCGCCTTCCTGCTCTCCGGCATGACGGCGGTCGCGTATTTCTACGCGCACGCGCCGCAGGGCTTCTTTCCGCTGCTGAACGGTGGCGAGCTGGCCGTCCTCTACTGCTTCGTCTTCCTCTATCTGGCGGCCGCTGGCGGAGGCGCCTGGAGCCTCGACCGGATGAGGGGCGCCGACGCGGCGCTGCCCGCGCCCGGTTCGGCCGGGCTCAGCACTCGGGGACGTTGACGGCCAGGCCGCCGAGCGAGGTCTCCTTGTACTTCTCGCTCATGTCGCGGCCGGTCTCCTTCATCGTGCGGATGCAGGCGTCGAGCGAGACGAGGTGCTCGCCGTCGCCGCGCAGCGCCAGCGAGGCGGCAGAGACGGCCTTGATCGCGCCGAGGCCGTTGCGCTCGATGCAGGGCACCTGAACCAGCCCGCGGATCGGGTCGCAGGTCATGCCCAGATGGTGCTCGAGCGCGATCTCGGCGGCGTTCTCGACCTGCGCCGGGCTGCCGCCCAGGGCGCCGCAGAGGGCACCCGCCGCCATGGCCGAGGCCGAGCCGACTTCGGCCTGGCAGCCGCACTCGGCGCCCGAGATCGAGGCGTTGTGCTTGACGAGCCCGCCGATCGCCGCCGCGGTCAGCAGCATGCCGCGCAAGCCCTCGCCGGTCGAGCCGACGATGTGGTCGCGGTAATAGCGCAGCACGGCCGGAACGACGCCGGCCGCGCCGTTCGTCGGCGCGGTCACCACCTGGCCGCCGGCGGCGTTCTCCTCGTTGACCGCCATGGCATACATCGAGAGCCAGTCGTTCGCGACATGCGGCACGACCAGGTTGCGCCCGCGCTCCTCGACCAGCTGCCGGTGGATGTTCGGCGCCCGCCGGCGCACGTTCAGCCCGCCCGGCAGGATGCCCTCGGCCGCGATGCCCCGGTCGATCGTCGCGTCCATCACGGCCAGCAGCCGGTCGAGCCCCGCATCGAGCTCGGCCCGCGGCATTCGCGCCTCCTCGTTCGCGCGCTTCATCGCGGCGACGGACATTCCCGAGCGGCGCGCCATCGCCAGCATCTCGGCGCGCGGAGGCGAAGGGGTAGGGGACGGCGCCGCCCTCCGGCTCGACGATCCGGTCGGAGGCGCGCATCTCGGCCTCGGTCTTCACAAAGCCGCCGCCGATGGAGAAAAAGACCTGCCGGTGCGCCAGGTTGCCCCGCGCGTCGTCAGCCTCGAGCACCAGCGCATTGCTGTGCTGCGGCAGCGGCGGGCCATAGTCGAAGACGAGGTCGCGGGCGGGGTCGAAGGCGAGCTCCAGCCCGTCGGGCTGCACCACCTTTTCCTCGGCGATCCGTTTCAGCGCCGCCTCGGCCTGCCCTGCGTCGAGCGTGTCCGGCCGGAACCCTGCCAGCCCCAGCAGCACCGCCCGGTCGGTCGCATGCCCCTGGCCGGTGAAGGCGAGCGAGCCGTGCAGCCGGCAGCGCACGGCGGCCGGCGCGCCGGCGCCGGGGATGCGTTCGCCGGCGCGCAGCTCGTCGAGAAAGCGCGCCGCCGCGACCATGGGCCCCATGGTGTGGCTGCTCGACGGGCCGATGCCGATCTTGAAGATATCGAAGACGCTGAGGAACATCGTCGCCTCCCTGCGGGCTGCCGATGAAACTAGGGCAGATCGCCGCCCTGCGCGAGCCGTCGCTGGCGCGGCTTGCCCTCGCGGCTATAGTGGCGCCGATTCTGCCGGGAGCGCCATGACCGACCTGTCGCCAGCCGATCGCGCCAAGCGCGCCGCCGCCGCCCGCGCCGTCGGACTGGTCGAGGACGGCATGCGCCTCGGCCTCGGGACCGGCTCGACGGCGAAATGGTTCGTCGAGCTCCTGGCCGCGCATCTGGCCGAGACCGGCAAGACGGTCGTCGGCGTCCCCACCTCGGGCGCCACCCGTGACCAGGCCGAGGCGCTGGCGATCCCGCTCAGCACGCTGGACGAGCTCGGCGAGCTGGACCTCGCCGTCGACGGCGCCGACGAGATCGACGGCAGCCTCGCCCTCATCAAGGGCGGCGGCGGCGCGCTGTTGCAGGAAAAGATCGTCGCCGCTGCCAGCCGGCGCTTCGTCGTCATCGCCGACGCCACGAAGCAGGTCGACGCGCTCGGCGCCTTCGACCTGCCGGTCGAGGTCGTGCGCTTCGGGTGGCGCACCACCGCCGGCCATATCGCCCGCTGCCTCGAAGGCCAGCAGGTCGGCGGCCGCGCCTGGCGCCTGCGCGACCGGGGAGGCGCGCCCATGGTGACCGACGAGGGGCACCATATCCTCGACCTGGCGCTCGGCCGGATCGCCGATCCGGGCGCGCTCGACCGCGCGCTGCGCGCCATCCCGGGCGTCGTCGAGACCGGGCTTTTCCTCGGCATGGCGTCGCAGGCGATCCTCGGCGAGCCCGACGGCACGACGCGCATCCTGCAGAGCCCCGAACGAGCGGTGGCATGAGCGCGTTCGACTACGACCTCTTCGTCATCGGCGGCGGCTCGGGCGGGGTCCGGGCGGCGCGGATCGCGGCCCAGCATGGCGCCCGCGTCGGCATAGCCGAAGAGTACCGCTATGGCGGCACCTGCGTCATCCGCGGCTGCGTGCCGAAGAAGCTGCTCGTCTACGCCTCGCTCTACAAGGAGCACTTCGAGGACGCCCGCGGCTTCGGCTGGTCCGTGCCGGAGCCGAGCTTCGACTGGAAGACGCTGATCGCCAACAAGGACAAGGAGATCGACCGGCTCGAAGGCATCTATGTCCGGAACCTCGAGGCGCCCGGCGTCGAGGTGCTGCGCACCCGTGCGACGGTCGCCGACCCGCACACGGTGCGCCTGGTCGCGCAGGAGCGCGCCGTCTCGGCCAAGCACATACTGATCGCCACCGGCGCCTACCCCTTCGTGCCCGCCTTCGAGGGCTCCGAGCTCGCCATCACGTCGAACGAGATCTTCCACCTTGAAGAGTTTCCGCGCCGCATCGTCATCGTCGGCGGCGGCTACATCGCCTGCGAGTTCGCCTGCATAATGAACGGGCTCGGCTCGCACGTGACGCAGCTCTACCGCGGCGACATGATCCTGCGCGGCTTCGACGACGAGGTGCGCCGCCACGTCACGGCCGAGGCCGTCAAGAAAGGCGTCGCCATCCATTGCGGGGCCACCGTGTCGCGGATCCGCCGCAGCGGGGACGGGCTGCAGGTGGTCTGCACGGACGGCGCCGAGATCGACGCCGACTGCGTGCTCTACGCCACCGGCCGGCATCCGAACACCGAGGGGCTGGGGCTCGAGGAGATCGGCGTGAAGCTCGGCCGGCGAGGCGAGGTCCGCGTCGACGACTGGTCCCAGTCGAACGTGCCCTCGATCTTCGCCGTCGGCGACGTCACCGACCGGCTGGCGCTGACGCCCGTCGCCATCCGTGAGGGCCACGCCTTCGCCGACACCGTCTTCGGCGCGACCCCGACCCAGGCCGATCATGCGCTGGTGCCGACGGCGGTCTTCACCCAGCCCGAGATCGGCACAATCGGGCCGACCGAGGCCGAGGCGCGGGCGCGTCATGAGGTCGAGGTCTATGCCTCGACATTCCGCCCGATGCAGGCCACACTCAGCGGCCGCGACGAGCGCATGCTGATGAAGATGATCGTCGACAAAGGCAATCAGCGGGTGCTCGCCCTGCACATCGTCGGCCATGGCGCGGCCGAGATGATTCAGATGGCTGCGGTCGCCGTGAAGATGGGCGCCACCAAGGCGGATTTCGATCGCACCGTCGCGGTGCATCCGACTGCCGCCGAGGAGCTTGTGACACTCCGCTCGCCCCGTCGTTGAGGGAGTTGCCCGCACTTGAATTCACTGCTGTCGCGCCCACCTGATGCGAGCGAGCAACGCCCCCGAAATAAGTGGCAGACTAAGGAACCGGGGCGGTATACGAGCGCGAAATTTCTCGAACCCAGCACGAGGCTTGAATGCCATTCAACAGCAATAACGGCTCCGGCGGCCCGTGGGGAGGCGGCGGAGGCCGCGGCGATCGCGGCAAGAGCCCCTGGAGCGGCGGCGGCGGAGGCGGCGGCGGAAACCAGCAGGGGCCCGACCTCGACGACCTGATCCGGCGCGGGCGCGACCAGCTGCGCGTCGTGCTCGGCGGCAAGGGCCGGGGCACGGGCGGTGGCGGCCGGCGCGGCGGCGGCGATGGCGGCGGCTTCGAGCGCATCCTGCCGATCGCCATCCCAGTGCTGCTGCTCGGCGCCTGGCTGTTCCAGTCGGTCTATTCGGTCAAGCCCGAGGAGCGCTCGGTCGAGCTCTTCCTCGGCGAGTTTTCCTCGATCGGCGAGCCCGGGCTGAACTTTGCGCCCTGGCCGATCGTCACCTACGACATCCTGCCCGTGACGCGCGAGAACACCGTGGACATCGGCACGGCGCGGGCCGGCAACGCCAGCCGCGGCGACCAGGGCCTGATGCTGACCGGCGACGAGAACATCGTCGACATCGACTTCCAGGTCGTCTGGAACATCAGCGACCCGGCCAAGTACCTCTTCAACCTGGCCCAGCCCGAGCAGAGCATCCGCGCCGTCTCGGAGTTGGCGATGCGCGAGGTCATCGCCCGGTCCGAGCTGAAACCGATCCTCAGCCGCGACCGCGCCGTGATCAGCCAGGAGGTCGAGGAGCTGATCCAGTCGACGCTGGAGAGCTATGACTCGGGCGTCAACATCGTCCGCGTGAACTTCGACGGCGCTGACCCGCCGCGCGAGGTGATCGATTCCTTCCGCGACGTGCAGGCGGCCGAGCAGGACCGCGACACCGAGGAGAAGCGGGCCGAGGCCTATGCCAACCAGAAGTTGGCCGCGGCCCGCGGCGACGCCGCCGAGATCCTGCAGAATGCCGAGGGCTACAGCGCCCAGGTCGTCAACCAGGCCAAGGGCGAGGCGTCGCGCTTCGAGTCGATCTACACGCAATACGCGCAGGCGCCCGAGGTGACGCGCAAGCGGCTCTATCTCGAGACGATCGAGCGCGTGCTCGGCGACGTCAACAAGGTCATCATCGACGAGGACGCCGGCGGGCCGGGCGGCCAGGGCGTGGTGCCGTACCTGCCGCTCAACGAATTGCGTCCGAACACCGCCACCAGGGAGGCCCAGTGATGCGGCGTCTGCCCATCATCGTCGGCGTCATCGTCGTCCTGCTGATCGTCGCGCTGTCGTCGATCTATCATCGTGGACGAGCGCAAGCAGGCTCTCGTCCTGCAGTTCGGCCAAGTCAGGCAGGTCAAGACCGATCCCGGGCATCGGCTTCAAGCTGCCGTTCATCCAGGACGTCATCTATTATGAGGGCCGCATCCTGCCGCTCGACACGCAGCCCCTCGAGGTCACCCCGCTCGACGAGCGTCGGCTGGTCGTCGATGCGTTCGCGCGCTGGCGGATCACCGATCCGGTCGAGTTCCGCCAGGCCGTGCAGACCGAGGAGGCGGCCGAGCTGCGGCTCGAGCGCATCCTGAACGCCAGCCTGCGCGAGGTGCTGGGCTCGGTGCCTTCGGCCGATGTGCTCAGCCCCGAGCGCACCGTGCTGATGACGCGCATCCGCGATTCCGCGCGGCAGGCCGCGAAAGGCCTGGGCGTCGAGATCATCGACGTGCGCATCCGCCGCGCCGACCTGCCCGAGCAGAACCTGAACGCTACCTTCGAGCGCATGAACGCCGAGCGCGAGCGCGAGGCGGCCGACGAGCGGGCGCGCGGCAAGGAGCGGGCGCAGGAGATCCGCGCCACCGCCGACCGCCAGGCGGTCGAGCTCGTCTCGGACGCCGAGCGCCAGGCCGCCATCATCCGCGGCAAGGCCGATGCCGAGCGCAACGCGATCTACGCCGAGGCATTCGGCCGCGATAAGGAGTTCTTCGCCTTCTACCGCTCGCTCGAGGCCTATGAGCGGGCGCTGAAGGGCAACAACTCCACGCTGGTCATCACGCCGAACTCGGAGTTCTTCGAGTACCTCAAATCGGTGTCGCCGCGGGAGCGCGCTGCGCCGCAGTCGGCGGCGTCGCAGCCCTCGGCGAGCGGCCAGGGCATGGCGCCCCAGCAGCAGGCGCTGCCCGCACCGCAGGGCCAGCTCTCGGCGCCGGGCCAGGTGATCGGGTCTGACGAGGTCGCCATCGAGCCGGCGGCCGCCGACAGCAGCGCCCCGGCCACGGTCCAGGAGTAGCATGTCGACAGGCTCGGGACGGCCGCGGCGGCGCGGGCAGAGATGGACCTGATCGCGGCGCTCGCGCTCATGCTGATCCTCGAAGGGCTGGCACTGGCGATCTTCGCGCGCTCGGTGCCGGCGCTTCTGGCCGAGATCGAGCGGCTCGATCCGCGCGCGTTGCGCCGCGCCGGCATCGTCAGCATCGCCCTCGGCACGGCGATCTACCTGCTGGTCCGGGGCGGTCCGGGCGGCTGACAAGCGGAAGCGCCTCTGCCAGAATGCGGCAGGCGCGGTTGCACGAGGGCCGCGGCCACGAGCCAAGCGCGACCCGGCGGAGAGATGAAGGAGGGACGATGCTGACGAAACTCGCGTGCTGGGTGCCTGTGCCGTCCTGGTCGCCCCGGCGCCTGACCTCGCGGATCGCCGCGGCGACGATGCTGGCAGCGGCGCTCGTCTCGGGCGCGCCCTCTTTCTCGCCGGCGACGCGCCGCCATTCCGGGCAGCTTCGCCGACCTGACGGACCGCCTGAGCCCCGCCGTCGTCAACATCTCGACGGCGCAGATGCTGGACGGGCGCCCCGGCGGGGGCGAGGGCTCGCCGCTCGAAGACCTGTTCCGCGACCTCTACCCCGAAGGTGGCGCCGGGGCCGCGGCGCGTCCAGTCGCTGGGCTCGGGCTTCGTCATCAGTCCCGGACGGCATCGTCGTCACGAACAACCACGTCATCGAGGACGCCGACGAGATCACCGTCAACTTCCCGAACGGCCTTTCGCTCAAGGCCGAGGTGTCGGCAGCGACACGCAGACCGACCTCGCCGTGCTCAAGGTCGAGCTCACAGCGCGCCCTTGCCCTTCGTCATCTTCGGCGACAGCGACGTCGTCCGCGTCGGCGACTGGGTGCTCGCCATCGGCAACCCGTTCGGGTTCGCGGGCTCGGTCTCGGCCGGCATCATCTCGGCGCGCAACCGCGACATCAACGCCGGGCGCTACGACGACTTCATCCAGACCGACGCCGCCATCAACCGCGGCAATTCGGGCGGGCCGCTTTTCAACATGGACGGCGAGGTCATCGGCGTGAACACCGCGATCATCTCGCCGACCGGCGGCTCGATCGGCATCGGCTTCTGCCGTGCCGTCGAACCTCGCCCGCAAGGTGGTCGAGCAGCTCGCAGCAGTACGGCGAGCACGCGCCGCGGCTGGCTCGGCGTGCGCATCCAGACCGGTCAACGACGAGCTGGCCGAGGCGCTCGGCCTCGAGAAGCCGACGGGCGCGCTGGTCGCCGAGGTGACGCCGGGCGGCCCTGCCGCCGATGGCCGGCATCGAGGCGGGCGACGTCATCCTCAGCTTCGACGGCAAGGACGTGACCGAGATGCGCGACCTGCCGCGGCATCGTCGCCGACACGCCGGTCGGCAAGACCGTTCGCGTCACCGTCTTCCGCAAGGGCAAGACGCAAGACGCTGAAGGCGACGGTCGGCCTGCTCAGCGAGGAGGAGGAGGCTACGGCGGCCGCCGCGCCCGTGCCCCGACGACGATGCCGGCGCCGGCGACCGAGCTGCCGCGCTCGGCCTGACGCCTGCGCCCGCTTTCGCAGTCGGCGCGCGTCGAATACGGCATCGCCGATGACGTCGAGGGCGTGCTGGTCGTCGGCCGTCGCGGACACCGGCCCCGCCGCCGAGAAGGGCATCGCGCCCCGGCGACGTCATCGTCGAGGTCGGCGCAGGAGCCGGTCAGGACGCCCGACCGAGGTCGAGGCGCAGGTCGACCAAGGCGGTCGATGCCGGCCGCAAGTCGGTGCTGTTCCTGATCCACAGCAAGGGCGACCTGCGCTTCGTGCCGCTGACGCTGGCGGACAAAGGCTAGCCGGCCGGCGGGCGAACGGAGAGCCGCTATGGCAGGAGCTATGGCTCGCTTCGCCGCATCCGGGCCCTGGTCCCGGAGGCGCGGGGACGGGTGGGAGATCTACTACGCGCGCGCCGCCGGATGCAGGCGACCGGGCGGCAGGTGACGATGCTCTGCATCGGCGACCATGACATCCCGACGGCGCCCGGCATCCTCGACGCGATGAAGCGCAGCATGGATGCGGGCCATCTCGGCTACACGCCCGTGCCGGGCATCGCCGGCGCTGCGCCGCGCCATCGCCGCGCGGCGTCGGCGCGCGGCAGCGCCCCGCGGGCGTGCCGGCGCGGCGACCGAGCCCGAGAACGTGCATGGTCACCGCGGGCGGGCAGGGCGCGCTCTTCGCCGCGATGATGGCGGCGCTCGACCCGGGCAGGCCTGCATCGTGCTCGACCCCTATTACGCCGAGCTTCTGCGTGACCGTCCGCGCCGTCTCGGCCGAACCCGTGGTCGTCGCGACCCGGCCCGAGGACGGCTTCCAGCCCGATGCGGCCGCCATCGAGGCGGCGCTGACGCCGGCGACGCGCGCGATCCTGATCAACACGCCGAACAACCCGACGGGCGCCGTCTACGCCCGCGACCGGCTCGAGCGGCTGGCCGAGCTCTGCATCCGCCGCGACCTCTGGCTGATCTCGGACGAGCTCTATGACAGCCAGGTGCATGACGGCGCGCATCTGAGCCCGCGCGACCTGCCCGGCATGGCCGAGCGCACCTTGCTGTCGGCTCGATGTCCAAGGGCTTCGCCATGACGGGCGCGCGGCTCGGCTGGCTGGTCGCCCCGGCGGACGCGATCGCGCGGCTGACCGACCTGGCGCTCGCCACCACCTATGGCCTGCCGGGCTTCATCCAGGACGCCGCGGTGCATGCGCTGACCGACCGTGCCGGCGCAGGAGGCCGAGGTCGCCGACCGCTATCGCCAGCGGCGCGACGCCGCCGTCGCGGCGCTCGGCAACGGGGCGACGCTCAGGCCCGTGCCGCCGCAAGGCGGCATGTACCTGATGCTGGACGTGCGCGCGACCGGGCTCGACGGCATCGGCTTCGCGCGCCGGCTGCTCGAGGACGAGGCGATCGCCGTCATGCCGGGCGAGAGCTTCGGCGCGGCCGCCGCCGGCCATGTCCGCGTCGCGCTGACGGTGCCCGAGGCGGCGCTCGCCGACGCGATCGGGCGCATGGCCGCGCTCGCCGACCGGCTGGCGCAGGGCGCCCGCCTGCCGTCCGCCGCCGCGGCCGTGCGCTGAGCGGCGCGCCCTTCGGCACGCCGGACGCCGCCGCCGATGCTTGAGCGCGGGTCGGAAGCTGCTACGGTGCGTCCCGCGCGAAAAGGAGCTCTCAAAAGGATGCCGGAAGCGGCGCGGGCGACCCGCTCGATGTGGGCCCTGCTGGTCATCTCGGTCGCAATCCCGCTGGCGCTCTACCTCGCGGTCAGCGCCTATCTCCATGGCGAGCGCCTGCGCGAGGGCAAGGCGAATGTCCGCCAGACGATCATGGTTCTCGAGGAGCACGCGCTGCGCGTCTTCGAGGCCCAGCAGCTGATCATCGATCGGATCGACCAGCGCATCCAGGGCATGAGCTGGGACGAGATCGCCACGTCGGCGGCCCTGCACAGTTTTCTCCAGCACGCCGCCAGCGCCAGCCCGCATGTGGACGGGATCTGGCTGGTCGGGCCGGACGGCAAATCGGCCAACAGCGCCGACTTCTTCCCCTTGTCGTCGGTCGACGTGCGCGATCGCGAGTACTTCCAGGCGCTGGCCGCCGCCGACGTTCTGCATTTCGGCGAGATGATCGTCGGCCGGATGAAGGGCAATCTCGAGTTCAATCTCGGCGCCCGGCGCTCGCCGCGCGAGCAGTTCGACGGCCTGATCCTGGTGACGGCCAGCAGCAGCTACCTCGCTGATTTCTGGAGGCGTGTGTCCTCGTTCCCGCACCACGTCGTGGCGCTCGTGCGGCCCGACGGCTCGATCCTCGCGCGCCATCCGCTGGTCGACAGCCTTCCCCCGCCGCTGCCCGCCTCCTCGCCGCTGATGCAGGCGATCGCGCGCGAGAACAGCGGCGTCTTCAGCGCCACCTCGAGCGTCGACGGGGTCGAACGGATCTACGGCTATTCGCAGGTGGGCGACTACCCGATCTATGTGGCCTTCGGGGTCGACCGGGCTGACGTGCTGGCGCCCTGGCGGGCGGACATGGTCTGGCACGGCATCGTCGCGCTGTGTGCGGCGGCGCTGCTTTTCGGCCTGTCCCTGCTTGCGATGCGCCAGGCCGGCCGGCTCGCCGTGGCGATGGCCTCGTGGCGCGAGACGGCCGGCCGGCTGAGCGCCGAGGTCGACCGGCGCGAAAAGGCCGAGGATCTCGTCGCCGAGAAGCAGCAGCTGCTGCTCGAGCTGGGCGCCGCCACGGCGCAGCGTCGGGCCATCCTCGACAGCATGCTCGAAGGCGTCGTGGCCTATGGGCCCGACGGCCGGGTGATCTACTGCAACGACGCCAGCCGGCGGATCCTCGGCATCGGCGAGGACGCCGTCCCGGCCTTTGACCTGATGGCGCGCGAGGGGCGGGTCCGCGGGCTCGACGACACGCCGCTCGACGAGGCGACGACGCCCGTCGCGCGGCTCATGCGCGGCGAGACGCTGGCCCAGCACGATCTGTGCCTGCTTCTGGCCGAGGCCGGCGCGCCGATCATCTGCCGCTTCACCGGGGCGCCGATCGCCGATGCGCGCGGCCGGCCCGTCGGCGGCGTGCTGACCTTTGCCGACGTCACCGTGGAGAAGACCAACGAAGATCGCCGGCGGCTTCTGACCAACGAGCTCGACCACCGCGTCCGCAACATCCTGGCGACCATCAACGCCATGGTGCGCCTCAGCAGCCGCGGCGCCAGAGACAAGGACGATCTCGTCGAGACGCTCGGCGGCCGCATCGCCGCGATGTCGCGCACGCACAACCTGCTCACCCGGAACAGCTGGCGCGGCGCCCTGCTGCGCGAGGTCGTGACCGACGAGGTCCAGCCCTATGCCAGCCCCGACCGGCTGGTGCTGCGCGGCCGTGACGAGGTGGTGCTGCCGCCGAAGGACGCCGTCGATTTCGCGCTGGTCATCCACGAGCTGGCGACCAATGCCGCAAAATATGGCGCCTGGTCGGGTGGGGGCGGGGTCGTCGAGGTGAGCTGGTCGCTCGAGAACAGCGACGGCGGCGCGCGCGTCCGGGTGCTCTGGCGCGAGCGGGGCGGCCCGGCCGTCCGCCCGCCGCAGCGCGTGGGCTTCGGCACGACGCTGATCCGCAGCGCCTTCCAGAGCGCAGGGACGGGCGTCGACCTGCGCCACGAGCCCGAAGGCGTGGTTTGCGAGATCCGACTGCCGCTGCGCGACGGGCCCGCCTGGCGCCCGCTGGCGCCGGCCGCGCCCTCGGCGCCGCTGCCGGCCGAGCCTGGCGCGCTCGCCGGCCTTGCGGTCCTTCTGGTCGAGGACGAGCCGATCGTGCGCCTCGAGGTGGCGGGCCAGCTCGAGGATGCCGGCGCCCGCGTCATCGGCCCGGCCGCGACGCTGGCCGAGGGCATGGCGGCGATCAACGAGGCCCGAAGCCAGACCGCTCCGTTGCCGCTGCCGGATGCCGCCGTGCTCGACATCAACGTCAGCGGCGAGAACGTCAGCCCGCTGGCCGAGGCGCTGCTCGCCCGAGGGGTGCCGGTCATCTTCGTCAGCGGCTATCGTGACCTCGAGCTCCTGTCGCCCAAGCTGCGCCACCTGCCCTTGGTGCAAAAGCCGCTGCGCCCGGGCGAGCTGGTGGCGCGGCTGGTCGCCGAAACGCGCGCCCGCCCAGCGGCGGTTTAGGCGCGCCTGCGCCTGGCGTCCACGTGCGGACGCTTCGCTAAGCCATTGAAAAAAGTCTGTTGCCTTTGAAGAGCGACATCATCGCATCGAAAGGTCTTGGCAGCGCTTGCGGCATGCCTCGCCGGTTCGATCCGGGCACCGTTCCAGCGTCGCGCCGGGCGCGGTCGCCGGGTTCAGTCCAGGTCCTTGCGCATGGTCGCCATGTCGTTGCGCCGGCCCAGCTCCTCGAAACCTGCGCGCTCGTAGACGCGCATTGCCGGCGCGTTGTCGGTCTCGGCTTTCAGCGTGATCGAGAGGGCGCCGAGGTCGCGCGCCGCCGTCTCGGCCAGCTCGGTCAGGCGGTGCCCGGCGCCGCCCCGCGCCGCCTCCTCGACAAAGACATAGACCAGGTGGCGCACCTCGGGCCCGACGCCGACGCGCAGCGCGAAGAACCCGACCTCGCGCCCCGTCTCGTCGACGAGGTAGAACGAGGCGTCGTCAGGCTCGTTCAGCCACTTCTCCTGCCATTCGAGCGGGTCGAAGGGGTGCTTGGCGCTGGGGTTTGCCCGCGCCAGATCCTCGGGCGCCGCCAGCATCCTGGCGAGCGGTCGCAGGTCGAACGGCGCGTTCGGGCGCAATCTCAGCTCTGGTTTGGACACGGGGGCTTGCCCCTCTCGCTCCGGCTCCCCCTGACCCAACCTCGCGCGAGCGCAGGAGTTCCCGAGATCCGTGCGCTCCGATACGGGGCCGCGGTTTACCCTTACCGCCGCCAGCCATGCTAGAAAGAGGGTGCGGTCACTTGTCGCCGGCCCCCGGATTTGACCAAGCGCCACGTCGCACCGATATGTTTTCACGACGAGATCAGGAGGGAGAGAGCCATGTTCCTGTTTGGCGAAATCGCCAAGACGGCGGAGCTTTTGCACTCGTCCGACATCAGCGAATTGATGGCCGAGCCGCCCGTTGCCGGCGCCGCCCGCAAGCGTCGCGAGGCCGCGGCCTCGGCTGGCGTCGCACGCCTCGTACCGTCGCCCGAGGGCGGCGAGGTCACGGCCCACGCGCCGGGCACCGAGGTTGCCGCAAAGGCTGCCGTCTCGGCGTCGCGCCGGCCCCCGCGCGGCCGCGAGCGCGCGGCCGCCTGACGCAAGTCCGCTTGACGCGGGTCCGCCGCCAGCGTCAGAGCCCCTTTGCCTGATAGGTCTCGGCCACCCGCGTGATCGCGATGATGTAGGCGGCCGTGCGCATGTCCGGCACGTCGGAGCGGTCGCGCCAGACGGCAGCGATGTTCTGGTAGGCGATGCGCATGGTGTCGTCGAGCCCCGAGCGCACCAGCTCGAGCTCGTCGGCGCCGCGCAGGTAGCGGTCGCGGAAGTCCTGGCTGACCGTGTTGCCGGTGAGCCGCTCGAGCTCGTCGACGACCAGCTGGTGGCGCGCCTCCTCCTGCCGGCGCTGCATGCGGCCGAAGCGGATGTGGCTGAGGTTCTTCACCCACTCGAAATAGCTGACCGTGACGCCGCCGGCATTGGCGTACATGTCGGGTATGATGACGCAGCCCGCCTCGCGCAGGATGTCGTTGGCGCCCGCCGTCACCGGCCCGTTCGCCGCCTCGATGATCAGGGGCGCCCTGATCCGGCGCGCATTGCCGAGGTTGATGACCCCCTCGAGCGCGGCCGGCACCAGGATGTCGCACTCCTCCTCCAGCACCGACTGGCCGTTCTCGGCATAGGCGCCGCCGGGGAAGCCGCGCACGCCGCCATGTTCGGCCATATGCGCGCGCACCGCCTCGACGTGCAGCCCGTCCGGGTTGACGATCGCCCCGTCGCGCTCGCCGATGCCGACGATGCGGCAGCCATCCTCCTCCTCGAGGAACTTCGCGGCATGGTAGCCGACATTGCCGAGGCCCTGGACGATGACGCGCTTGCCGGCGAGGTGCCCTGAGAGATTGGCGCGCTGCACGTCGCCGGGATGGCGGAAGAACTCGCGCAGCGCGAACTGCACGCCGCGCCCGGTCGCCTCGACGCGTCCGGCGATGCCGCCCGAATTGCGCGGCTTGCCGGTGACGCAGGCATTGCCGTCGATATCGGTCGTGTGCATGCGCTTGTACTGGTCGGCGATCCAGGCCATCTCGCGCTCGCCCGTTCCCATGTCCGGCGCCGGCACGTTCTGGCTGGGGTTGATGAGGTCCCGCTTGATCAGCTCGTAGGCGAAGCGGCGGGTGATGCGTTCCAGCTCGTCGGCCGACCATTCGCGCGGGTTGATGCGCAGACCGCCCTTCGAGCCGCCGAACGGCACCTCGACCACCGCGCATTTGTAGGTCATCAGCGCCGCCAGCGCCTCGACCTCGTCCTGGTGCACGGTCTCGGCATAGCGGATGCCGCCCTTCACGGGCTCCATGTGCTCGGAATGCACGGAGCGATAGCCGGTGAAGGTGAAGATCCGGCCGCGCAGCTTGACGCCGAAGCGGACCGTATAGGTCGAGTTGCAGACCCTGATCTTCTCCTCGAGCCCTTCGGGCATCTCGATCAGCTTCGCGGCCTGCGCGAACATCATGTCGACGCTGTCGCGGAAGCTCGGCTCCGTGTGGCTTTGGTGCACCGTGACGCTCATGGGACGTCCTCTTCCTTGTTTGTCTGGCCCGACCCTGCGCCCGGCCGGGCGCCGCGGTCAACCTGCCGCGCGCGGCAGGGTGCGCGGCAGGGCGGGTGTCGGCGCAACTATGACGCTGCCGTGACGCCTCAGTCGCCGGCGCGCTTGCTGCGCCGCGTCGGCTGGGCCCGGGCCGGATCCTCGGGCCAGGGGTGCTTGGGATAGCGCGCCCGCATCTCGCGGCGGACATCGGCATAGGAGCCCGCCCAGAAGCCCGGCAGGTCGGCCGTGGTCTGCACCGGGCGCCGCGCAGGCGAGAGCAGTTCGATCAGCAGCGGCACCGGCGGCTCGCCCACGGTCGGGTGCCGCGTCAGGCCGAAGAGCTCCTGCACGCGCACCGCGATGGCCGGCTGCTCGCCGGCATAGTCCACCTCGGCCGTGCCCGAGCGGCAGCTCGACGCGCGCGGGCGCCCGTCGGTCGATCTCGCTGAGGGAGGCCCAGTCGAGCCCGGCGCGCAGGATAGCGCCGAGGTCGAGCCGGCCGATCTCGTCGAGCCGCCGCAGGCCCGCGAGATGCGGCGTCAGCCAGTCGTCGAGGCTCGCCAGCAGCCCGGCATCCGACCAGTCGGGCAGGGTGGCGGCGAGCGGCCCGCCTTGCCGGCGCAGCCAGCCGACCCGGGCGCGCAGGGCCAGCGCGGATTTCGGCCAGGGCAGGGCGGCGATGCCGGCGCTGCGCACGCCATCGGCGAGCGCGGCGCCGAGCCGGTCGGGCGGCGCCTCCCAGGGCTCGTCCGACAGCGCGATCGCCCCCAGCATCTCGCGCCGGCGCGCCTCGACGCGCCCCGCCCGGGCGGACCAGCTCGACCGTCTCCGCCCAGCGGAGGCGATCGCTCAAGACCTCGCGCAGCTCGGCCTCGGCGATCGGCGCCGCGACCCGGATGCGCGCCTCCGGCCCATCCTCGAGATCGGTGGCGACGAGCAGCCGCTCGCCGGCCAGCGGGTCGCCCGCATCGAGCCAGGCGCCCCGCCCGCCGGAGAGCAGATAGCGCGCCTCGCCGCCCGGCCGCCGCAGGGCGACCCGGTCCGGATAGGCCGCGGCCGCCAACGCCCCCGCCAGCCGCTCGGCCCGTCCGCCCTCCCGGTTGCTCGCGCCCCTGTGTGGCATCGCAGCCCCGCCGGCGATCCGCGCTGCCTCGGCGCGGATCCTGGCGATCGTGGCCGCGTCGGCGGCCGGATCGCCCCGGCTCACCGCGCGCAGCCGGTCGCGCAGGTCGGCGCCGGCCGCGCGCAGCGGGTCGCGCTCGGACAGGAGCGCCGCGAGCAGCGCGGCCTCGGTGCCCTCGCCGCGGCCCCTCGCACGCACGACCATGTGGGCGAGCCGAGGATGCAGCGGCTCGGCCGCCAGCGCGCGCCCATGCGCCGTGATGCGCCCCGCGTCGTCGAGCGCCCCGAGATCCGCCAGTAGCCCTCGTGCCGCCTCGAAGGCCGCGGCCGGCGGCGGGTCGAGCCAGCGAAGGGCCTCGGGCGCCGCCCCCCAGAGCGCCAGCTCCAGCGCCAGGGGCGCGAGGTCGGCCTCGAGGATCTCGGGCGGCGCAAAGGCCGGCAGCCCGCCTTCCTCGCCTTTGGTCCACATCCGGTAGCAGACCCCCGGCCCCAGCCGTCCGGCCCGGCCGCGCCGCTGATCGGCCTCGGCCCGGCTGACCGGCACCGTGACGAGGCGCGACAGTCCCGTGCCCGGGTCGGTGCGCGCGCGCCGCGCCAGGCCCGTGTCGACGACCACGCGCACGCCCGGCACGGTCAGCGAGGTCTCGGCGATCGAGGTGGCCAGCACCACCCGCCGCCGCCCCCGGCGGGGCGCGAGCACCGCCCGCTGCCGCGCGAACGGCAGCGAGCCGTGCAGCTCGGCCAGCTCGAGGCCGGGCCGCTCGGAGCGCAGCCGGGCCGCCGCCCGGCCGATCTCGCCCGCGCCGGGCAGGAAGGCCAGCACGTCGCCGCCGGTCTCGCCGGAAGCACCATCGAGGGTGTCACCGGCCGTCTCGTCCAGCGCCCGCCCGATCAGCGCCACGGCGGCGTCGAGATGCCCGCGCCGCCCCTCGCCCGGCCGGCGCCAGGGTCGCTCGAGCCACCGCGTCTCGACGGGATGCAGCGCGCCCCGCGCTCTCGATCACCGGCGCGTCGTGCATCAGCCGGGCGAAGCCTTCGACGTCGAGCGTCGCCGACATCGCCAGCAGGCGCAGCTCGGGCCGCAGCGCCTCCTGCACCTCGAGCGTCAGCGCCAGGCCCAGATCGCCGTGGATCGAGCGCTCGTGCACCTCGTCGAAGAGGATCGCGCCCACGCCCGGCAGGTCGGGCGCCGATTGCAGCATCCGCGTCAGGATGCCCTCGGTCACCACCTCGATCCGGGCGCCGGCCCGCGCCTCGCCCCTGATGCGATAGCCGACGCTGCGCCCGACGGGCTCTGCCAGGCCCGCCGCCAGCCGCTCGGCCGCCGCGCGCGCCGCCATCCGGCGCGGCTCCAGCACCAGGACGCGGCCCGCGAGCCAGGGCGCGTCCAGCAGCGCCAGCGGCACCCGCGTGGTCTTGCCGGCCCCGGGCGGCGCCGACAGCACGGCCGATGGCCGGGCGGCGAGCGCCGCGAGCAGCCGCGGCAGGACGGCGTCGATCGGCAGGACGTCCATGCCCGCGGGTTATCGCGTCCGATCAGGCTGTTGCCAATGGCGGCCGCTCGGGGAGCGGCCGATCACTCGCGCAGCAGCACGACGGCCAGGCCGATCAGGCTGTCGCCGGCCGCGCGCACCAGGTGCGCGAGCCCGTCGGCCCGCTCCTCGAACCAGACGCTGAAGTCGATCGTCTCCTTCAGCTCCTTGGGCTTGTAGCCGGCCACCCGGCGGTAGTGCGCGGCGCATCTGATCCGCTCGCCGTCCGCTTGGGGTTTGCCCAAGTCCAGCGCATAGCGCCGCCGCCCGTCGAAGATCTCGACGCTGCGATTGCAGATCGTGCCGGCCGGCGCCGGCGCCATCGCGGTCAGCGCCCCCGAGATCGGGTCGAGCGTGCCCGACTGCTCGGTCGGCTCGATCTGCCAGGGCTTGGGGTCGAAGGCGGGCTCGGCGTGGACGGCCTCGGGCGCCGCGTCGCGGTAGGTCATCTCGACATTCTGCGTCTTGCGGTACATGCGGCCGACCGCCTCGAAGCGCTGGGGCTCCAGCCCCTGGGCGGCCATCCGCCCCTCGGTCTCGGCCTCGAAGCTCGCGGCATAGATGGCGCCGACGATGCCCGCCGTCCGCATCACCGAGCTCGCGTGATAGCGATCGCCCTCGACGTCCGCGCTGATCGCCAGCTCGCCTGCGAGAATGCCGCCGAGATAGAGGTCGTAGACGGTGCTGAGCGGCCGGTGCAAGGTCACGCTCGGCGCCGGCGCGGCCGAGCTCGCCGAGATCAGGAGCATCGCAAGGGCAACTGGCCAGGACTTCATCGCTCCTCCGTTCCTGCGGCACCCTGCCGGCGGTTGCGGCGGCCCGGCGTGCATTCTACCAGACATAGCCGCCAGCGCACGAGATGCCATGCCCGAGCCGAGCACAGACCCAGACGACCTCGCCCGCCGCATCGCCTCGGGCGAGCGCCGGGCGCTCGGCCGCGCGATCACGCTCGTCGAGTCGACGCGGCCGGAACACCGTTCGGCCGCCGCGGCGGTGCTCGACCGGCTGGGCCAGGCTTCCGGCACCGCTCCCGACATGGCGCGCCGCATCGGCCTCACCGGCACGCCCGGGGTCGGCAAGTCGACCTTCATCGAGACGTTGGGCATGCGCCTCGTCGAGGCCGGCCACCGCATCGCGGTGCTGGCGGTCGATCCAAGCTCGGCGCGCTCGGGCGGCTCGATTCTCGGCGACAAGACCCGGATGGAGCGGCTGTCGCGCCAGCCAGGCGCCTTCGTCAGGCCGTCGCCCGCCCGCGGCGCGCTCGGCGGCGTCACCAGGCGCACGCGCGAGACGATCCGCCTGGTCGAGGCCGCTGGCTACGACACCGTGCTGGTCGAGACCGTGGGCGTCGGCCAGTCCGAGACGATGGTCGCCGAGATGACCGACATCTTTCTCCTGCTGCTCGCGCCTGGCGGCGGCGACGAGCTGCAGGGCGTGAAGCGCGGCGTCATGGAGATCGCCGACCTCGTCGTCGTCAACAAGGCCGACGGCGCGCTGGTGCCCGTCGCCGAGGCGACGCGCGCCGAATACGCCTCGGCGCTCGGCCTGCTGCGCCGCCGCGAAGGCGACCCGGACGGCGTGCCGACCGCGCTGACCGTCTCGGCACGCACGGGGGCGGGGCTCGACCGGCTGTGGCAGGCCGTCGACCGGCTCTGGCGCTGGCGCCAGGCCGAGGGATGGCTCGCCCGCAGGCGCGGCGAGCAGGCCGTCCAGGCGATGCGCCGGGCGCTGGAGCAGGGGGCGCTCGACGCGTTCTACGCCTGTCCTGCCGTCAAGCGGCGCCTCGGCGACATCACCCGCGCCGTCGCGACGGGCGATATCGCCCCGGAGGATGCCGCGGCAGAGCTGCTGGCGCTGTTCCCGCACGCCGAGGCGCGGCGCTGACCCGGGCACGCGAAGCCGCCCGGTGCGGCTGCGAGCTTCAGGCTGCGGGTGCGGCGAGCGAGCGCTCGACGCGACGCTGGCAGTCGGGACAGATGCCATGGCTGAACTCGACATTGGCGCGGGCCTGGATGAACCTGTCCGTCCGCGTCCAGCTGCCTGCCTCGTCCCGGATTTGCCCGTGGCACCAGCCGCAGATCCGAAGCATGCCCTCGAGCGTCCTGATGCGCTGCTGCGCCTCGATCAGATCGCGGATCACGCTCTCCCGGGCCCGTTCGTAGGTGAACATCAGGCCCGTGATGAACAGGTAGGTGACCGAGAGCCGCACGGCATGGGACTCGTCGAGACTGTGATCCCCGAAGGCGAGCCCGGCGAGAAGAACGAGGAAGGCCAGTGCGCTCGCTGCCAGGCCCGCCGTCGCGCGCAGCGCCAGCATTGTCGTCGGCGGGACGGCGCAGAACCACATCAGTGGGGCGCCCTCGAAGACCTCGGGAAGCTGCAGCGTGTAGATCAGCATGGCGAAGAGAAACCCGATCGCCGGATAGGGCGTCCACGCCGGCATCACCGGCTTGGTGTTGGACCAGGCGAGCGTCGCCGCCATGAACGGCAGCCCGGAGATCGCGATCGCCGCGGAGACCGGGTCGCCGAACAGCAGATGCTGGATCGAGAAGGCGATCAGCACGATGCTGCAAAAGCCCGTCGCATAGAGAAGCCCGATTGCACGCCAGCGGTTCTCCGCCTCGACGATGTCCATTGCCGTTCCCGCGACCTGTTGTGCAGCGGTTTAATCTAAGACACATCCGCCGCGAATTGGTTAAGGGAGATTTAACGGCGACGGGCCCGGTGCGAGGTGGTGCCGGTGGTGGTGCGGTGTCGGCCGGCTTGCACAGCGCGTGCCGGCGGCCCCCCGCGGCCCCGCGCGCGGCCCGGCGGACCAAAGAGGGTTGACGGCCGTCCCGCCGCGGCGTAGCTAGCGCGTCTTCGGATTTCCGGGCTTGCGCGAGCCCTTCGTGGCGCGCGGCCGTACTCTCGGGAGACTGTCATGTCGCGGCGTTGCGAACTGACCGGCAAGGGTGTGCTGACGGGCCACCGCGTCAGCCACTCGAACATCAAGACCAATCGGCGCTATCTGCCGAATCTGCAGCGCGTGACGCTGGAGAGCGAGGCGCTGAAGCGGTCGTTCCGCTTCCGGATCGCCACCTCGGCGCTGCGGACCGTGGACCATCGCGGCGGGCTCGACGCCTTCCTGATGGCGGCCCGCGACGAGCAGCTTTCGCCGCGCGCGCTGAAGGTGAAGAAGGACGTGGCGGCGGCCTCGACGGGCGCCGAGGCCTGATCTCGCCGGCCCGGCAAGGGCCGCCAGGATTGTTGCCGCATCCTGCATAATCCTTTCCAGTCAGCCCGGATTATCGCGCCAGGCCGGCGCCGTTATCTCTCCCGCATCACTTCGAGGGGAGATACCCGATGTCCACGCTGACGACTGCGACCACCTCTGAACGTGCCTATGTTGTTCCCGGCGCTCGGCCGGGTCTATGCTGCGACGGGCGGGCTTGCCGAGGCGGGCTTGCGCATCGCCGCCGGCCTGTTTCTGGTGCCGCACGGGGCGCAGAAGCTCTTCGGCCTCTTCGGCGGATACGGCCTCGAAGCCACCGGCCAGTTCTTCCAGACGCAGCTCGGTTTCGCCAACGGCTTTCTCGCTGCCCTGGCGGCAGGTTCGGTCGAAACCTTCGGCGGCCTCCTTCTGGCGCTGGGGCTGCTGACCCGGCCGGCCGCGGCGGCGATTGCGGCGCTGCTGCTGGTCGCCATGACCCTGCATCTGCCGAACGGCTTCTTCTGGACGGCCGGCGGCTGGGAGTACCCGGTGCTCTGGGCCGCGGTGGCGCTGTTCTTCGTCGTCAAGGGCGGCGGACGGTTCTCGCTCGACCGGATCGTCGGTCGCGAGCTCTGAGGGCTTGAGGCGCGGCTCAGCCGGCCGCGCCCATCACCTCGTCGACCCAGCGGGGCACGGCCGCCGAGGCCGGCCCCAGCACGTGGCGGTCGAAGCGGCCCGAGCTGTCCGTCTGCTCGAGGTTGATCTCGACCGTCTCCGCGCCGGCCTGCCTGGCGTCCATGACGAACCCCGCGGCCGGATAGACCTGCCCCGAGGTGCCGATGGCGGCGAAGAGGTCCGCCTCGGCGACGCGCGCGTAGATCTCGTCCATGCGGTAGGGCATCTCGCCGAACCAGACGACGTCAGGGCGCACGCGCCCCGGCGCCGCGCAGGCGGGGCAGGCGTCCTCGAGGCGCATCGGCCCGGGCCAGGGCCACCGATGCGCGCAGGCGGCGCACAGCGCCGAGAGCAGCTCGCCATGCATATGGATGACCCGGGCCGATCCGGCCCGCTCGTGCAGGTCGTCGACGTTCTGGGTGACGAGCGTCAGCCTGTCGCCGAGACGCTCCTCCAGCCGCGCGAGCGCCCGATGCGCGGCGTTCGGCTGCGCCTCGCGCACGCCCTGCCGGCGCATGTTGTAGAAGTCGAGCACCTTTTGCGGGTTGCGGGCATAGCCCTCGGGCGTCGCCACCTCGTTGAGGTCCACCCGGGTCCAGAGCCCGTCCTTGTCGCGGAAGGTGCCGAGCCCGGATTCGGCCGAGATGCCCGCGCCGGTCAGGACGACGATCCGCATCGCGCACCTCAAGCAATTTCAGCCACTTGCGTCCGGCCCGAAGCCGGCGCCGTCCCGGCCCGGGTCGCCTTGACGGCCCAGGGGCGCGGCCCCATAAGCCCCGCCATGACAGACCTCTCGCACATCCGCAACTTCTCGATCGTCGCGCACATCGACCACGGCAAGTCGACGCTGGCCGACCGGCTGATCCAGTCGACCGGCACCGTGACCGAGCGCGAGATGAAGGAGCAGATGCTCGATACCATGGACATCGAGCGCGAGCGCGGCATCACGATCAAGGCGCAGACCGTGCGGCTGCTCTACACCGCGCGCGACGGCAAGCGCTACACGCTGAACCTGATCGACACGCCCGGCCATGTCGACTTCGCCTACGAGGTCAGCCGGTCGATGCGCGCCGTCGAGGGCTCGCTGCTGGTCGTCGACGTGACGCAGGGCGTCGAGGCGCAGACGCTGGCCAACGTCTACCAGGCGATCGACGCCAACCACGAGATCGTGCCCGTCCTCAACAAGATCGACCTGCCGGCGGCCGAGCCCGAGCGGGTCAAGCAGCAGATCGAGGACGTCATCGGCATCGACGCCTCCGAGGCCGTGCTGATCTCGGCCAAGACGGGGCAGGGGATCGAGGACGTGCTCGAGGCGATCGTCCGCCGCCTGCCGCCGCCGACGGGCGAGCGCGACGCGCCGCTGAAGGCGATGCTGGTCGACAGCTGGTACGACGCCTATCTGGGCGTCGTCGTGCTGGTGCGCGTCATGGACGGCGTGCTGAAGAAGGGCGACCGCATCCGCATGATGCAGACGGGCGCCGTCTACCCGGTCGACCGGGTCGGCGTCTTCACGCCCAAGATGCTGCCGACCGACGAGCTCGGGCCCGGCGAGCTGGGTTTCCTCACCGCCTCGATCAAGCAGGTGCGCGACACCCGCGTCGGCGACACGATCACGACCGAGAAGCGCGGCGCCGACATGGCCGCTGCCGGGCTTCAAGCCGGCGCAGCCGGTCGTCTTCTGCGGCCTTTTCCCGGTCGACAACGCCGAGTTCGAGGATCTGCGCGACGCCATCGACAAGCTGGCGCTGAACGATGCCTCGTTCAGCCACGAGATGGAGACCTCGGCGGCGCTGGGCTTCGGCTTTCGCTGCGGCTTCCTCGGCCTGCTGCACCTCGAGGTCGTGCGCGACCGGCTGGAGCGGGAATACGACATCGACCTGATCACCACGGCGCCCTCGGTCGTCTACCACCTGCACCTGACCGACGGCGAGATGCGCGAGATGCACAACCCGGCCGACATGCCCGAGCTGGTCAAGATCGACCGCATCGAGGAGCCGTGGATCAAGGCGACCATCCTGGTCCCCGACGATTTCCTCGGCGACATCCTGAAGCTGTGCCAGGACCGGCGGGGCGTGCAGCTGGACCTGACCTATGCCGGCAGCCGCGCCATGGTGGTCTACCGCCTGCCGCTGAACGAGGTGGTCTTCGACTTCTACGACCGGCTGAAATCGGTCTCGAAGGGCTATGCCAGCTTCGACTACCAGATGGACGGCTACGAGGCCGGCAACCTGGTGAAGATGCAGATCCTGGTGAACGAGGAGCCGGTCGACGCGCTCTCGGTCATCGTGCACCGCGACAAGGCCGAGGCGCGCGGCCGGGTCATGTGCGAGAAGCTGAAGGAGCTGATCCCGCAGCATCTGTTCAAGATCCCGATCCAGGCGGCGATCGGCGGCCGGGTCATCGCCCGCGAGACGATCTCGGCGCTGCGCAAGGACGTGACCGCCAAGTGCTATGGCGGCGACATCACCCGCAAGCGCAAGCTGCTGGACAAGCAGAAGGCCGGCAAGAAGCGCATGCGCCAGTTCGGCAAGGTGGACATCCCGCAGGAAGCGTTCATCAATGCGCTGAAGATGGATGGGTGAGGCAGCCTGAGCTGCAGTTAACGCCTCGTTATTCGTCGCGGTGCGAACGTTCCGCGCGACGCACTGCCTGACCTTTCGGCGGTCGCCCCATGGTGTCCTCCCCTTCAGCCCTCCCCCGATGGGGGAGGCCCGTGTCGACAGCGATCGGGATTGCCGAGAATCGCGGGCTGGGTTAATTCTTCGCCCTATCCGTCCCGGTGGGGCGGATGCCTGGCCTGGCACTATACTTCCTGCGCACGTCTAAGAAGGCGCGGACAGTCCACCAGTCCACGCCTGAAGCAATCGGGGTCTCGGCCGCGCGCCGAAGACAAGCCTGAGATGACGTGCAAGGGGAATGACATGCCGACAGGCACCGTGAAGTGGTTCAACACGACCAAGGGTTACGGCTTCATTGCGCCTGACGATGGCGGCAAGGACATCTTCGTCCACATCACGGCCGTGCAGCGGGCCGGGCTCGAGTCGCTGGCCGACAACCAGAAGGTCGCCTACGAGCTGCGCGAGGGCCGCGACGGCCGCCAGTCGGCGAGCGATCTCGAGCTGCTCTGAGACGAGGCGGCCAGTTCGGCAGGGAGTCGGCGGTCGGGGAAGGTCTGGCGGTCGGGCAGGGGTGGGTTGACACCCACCCTACGGGGTGGCGCCTTCAGAGGTCCACGCCGCCGAGGACGTCGAGGACGTGCACCTTCACCGGGCTCATCGCCTCGACGAAGTCGTCGGCCGACTGGGCGAGCAGCGGGAACGTCCGGTAGTGCCCGGGGATCGCCGCCTTGAGGTCCGGGAAGTACTTGCGCACGCCCCAGCCGGCGCGCTTGCCGTCCATGGTGAAGTGCCCGCCGATCGGCACGATGGCGAAGTCGGGCTTGTGCAGCTCGGCCATCCAGGCCCAGTCGGCCATGATGTCGGTGTCGCCCATGGCGTAGAGCGTCTTGCCCTCGGCCTCGATCATGAAGCCGCATTCCTGGCCGACATAGGCCGGGCCGCCATTGCCTTGCACCGATGACGAGTGCGACGCCTGCACCAGCGTCACCCCGACATCGCCGATCATCACGCGGCCGCCGCGGTTGAAGCCCGTGCCCTCGACGCCCGGGATCGCCGTGAACCAGTTCACCAGCTCGTACATGCCGTAGAGCTTCAGGCCGCGCTGCTTGGCGATGTCGGCGCAGTCCTTGGTGTGGTCGAAATGCCCGTGCGTCAGCAGGATGGCCGTGCCGCCGTCCAGCGCCTCGTCCGCTCGCTCCTCGGGAAAGGCGGGATTGCCCGTGACCCAGGGATCGAGCAGCAGCACCTGGCCGGCGACCTCGATCCGAAAGCTGCCATGGCCCAACCAGACAACGCGCATGGTCCGTTCTCCTGCCTGCGATTCAGATGGCCACCATGCCGCCTCGGCACGGCCGCGTCCATGCCGGAGCGCCCGCTGCGCGCGAGGCGTGCGGGATGGCTTTCGCGCAGGCCCGAACGCAGGCCCGCGCGCACGCCCGTGCGCAGTTGCGCAGGCTCGGCGCGGCACCGATCGCCGGACCGCCGCGTTAGGCGTGGCGCCGCGCCGGTCCGGATTCGGCTGCCGGGGATGCGGCATGAACGGGCAGGCGTGCGGGGAGGGTGCGTCGCGGACAACAGGCGAGGCGAATGCAAGCCCAGGATGAGACGGCGGCGGATCGGCTGCGCAGGCAGCAACAGGCGCTCGCCGAATTCGGGCTCGACGCATTCCGCTCGCGCGACCTCGACGGATCCTGACGTCGTGCCTGCGAGCTCGTCGCCGGGGCGATCGGCGTCAAGCTTGCCAAGGTGCTCGAGCTGCTGCCGGACGGCGACAGTCTGCTGGTGCGCGCCGGAACCGGCTGGAAGCCGGGGGTGGTCGGCGTCGTGACGCTCGGGGCCGACCAGGGCTCGCCGGCGGGCCACGCGCTTGTCGACACGACGCGCCTGTCGTCTCGCCGGACACCGGCGCCGAAGGCCGCTTTCGCATTCCGCCGGTCCTGGCCGAGCATGGCGTCGAGAGCATGGTCAACGTGATCATCGCCGGCGAAGGGGCGCCGTTCGGCGTGCTGGAGATCGACGCGACGCGGATGCGCACCTTCGACGAGGACGACATCGCCTTTCTGGAGAACTGCGCCAACTTGCTGGCCGCCGCCATCGACCGGCAGAAGGTCCAAGATGCGCTGGAGCAGTCGGCCCGCGAGCAGCGCGTGCTCGCCCAGGAGCTCGCCCACCGCGTCAAGAACACGCTCGGCCTCGTCCAGGCGCTGATCAAGCAGGCGGCCGCCGAGGAGCCGGCGGCGCGGGATCTGCGCGAGGTCCTGCTCGGCCGGCTGCAGGCCCTGGCCGGCGCCGAAGAGCTGCTGTTCCACGACCATGGCCGGGTCGTCGAGCTGGGCGAGCTGGCCCGTCGCGCGCTCGGACCGTTCGAGGTCGGCGCCGGGCGGATGGAGGCCGCGGGGCCCGCCGTCGACCTGCCGGCGCGCAGCGGCCGGATGTTGGCGCTCGTGCTGCACGAGCTGGCCGCGAACGCCACGAAGTACGGCGCGCTCTCGGTGCCGGACGGCCGCGTCCGGCTGTCTTGGACCGCCGAGCCCGCCGGCGACGCGGCAGGGGCGGAGGTCAAGGTGGCGCTGCTCTGGGACGAAAGCGGCGGACCGGGCTTGACCCCGCCCGCCCGGGACGGCTTTGGGACGAAGCTGCTGACCACGTTGTCGGAATACGAGTTGGATGGGCGAGCGGAACTCGACCATAGGTCGAGCGGTTTGCACTACGCGTTGACTTTCTCGACGCGGGGCGGCTGAGGGTTCAAAGTGGCTGTCGGCGAGGGTCATCTGACGGGCAGGCCCTTGGCGGGCCAGACGGTGCTGGTCGCCGAGGACGACCCGTTCATCGCCGACGAGATTCGCGACGTGCTGGCTCTGGAAGGGGCGCAGGTGCTCGGCCCCGTGCCGACCGTGCGCGCCGCGATGGCGGCGATCGCGGCCGAGACGCCTCATGCGGCCGTGCTCGACGTCAATCTGCAGGGACGCGAGCTCGGCGCCCGTCGCCGACGCGCTGCGCGCGATGGATGTGCCGGTGGTGCTGGTGACCGGCTACACGCGTGAGTTGCTCGACGATGCGGGGCTGCGCGGCACGCTGATCCTGCCAAAGCCCTTGCGACGGCGGGAGCTGCTGCGCACGCTCGGTCCGCTGCTCGCTGCAGGGCGAAGACCCTGCCCGAGCTGAGCGTTGCGCCGGGTGCGGGAGGCCCGCGTCCGCGCCAACTCGGCGCCAACTCGGCGCCGGCTCGGGCCTTGCGGCAGGGAGACGCCGTCGCTAAACCGGCGCCGATCCCGGATCCCGCCCCGGATCCCGCCCCGGATCTCACGAGGCTTGGAGCGCCATGGCCGTCGACACAGAGACTGTCCGCCGCGTCGCGCGGCTCGCCCGCATCGCCGTCGGCGAGGTCGAGCTGGCGCCGCTGGCCGGCGAGCTGAGCGGCATCCTCGGCTGGATCGAGCAGCTGAACGAGGTCGATGTCGAGGGCGTCGAGCCGATGACCTCGGTGACGCCGATGCGGCTGCGGCGCCGGCCCGACGAGGTGACGGACGGCAACCGGCGCGACGACGTGCTGCTGAACGCGCCGGACGCGCGGGCGGGCTTCTACACGGTGCCGAAGGTGGTCGAGTGAGCGCCGCCGATCTCGCCGGACTGACGGTCGCCGAGGCGCGCGCCCGGCTGGACGCGGGCGAGCTGACCTCGCGCGCGCTGACCGAGGCGTGTCTCGGGGCGCTGGCCGGGGCCGGCGCGCTGAACGCCGTCTGCCACCGCACCGACGAGCGGGCGCTCGCCATGGCCGATGCGGCCGACCGGCGGCTGGCGGCGGGCGAGCGGGCGCCGATGCTGGGCATCCCGGTCGGGGTCAAGGACCTCTTCTGCACCGAAGGGGTCGAGACGCAGGCGGGCTCGCGCATCCTGGAGGGCTTTCGCCCACCCTACGAGTCCACGGTGACGCGCAAGCTGTGGGAGGCGGGCGCCGTGCTGGCGGCCAAGCTCTCCATGGACGAGTTCGCCATGGGCAGCTCGACCGAGACGGCGTGCTATGGCCCGTGCATCAGCCCCTGGCGGCGGCAGGGCAGCGATGTGGCGATCACGCCCGGCGGCTCGTCGGGCGGCTCGTCGGCCGTGGTGGCGGCGGGGCTGGTGCCTTGCGCGCTCGGCACCGACACGGGCGGCTCGATCCGCCAGCCGGCTGCCGTGACGGGGATCGTCGGATGCAAGCCCACCTATGGGCGCTGCTCGCGCTGGGGGATCGTCGCCTTCGCCTCGTCGCTCGACCAGGCGGGGCCGCTGACGCGCACGGTGCGGGACACGGCGATCCTGCTCGGCGCGATCGCCGGGCACGACCCGATGGATTTCGACCTCGGCCGAGCGCGAGGTGCCGGACTTCGAGGCGCTGCTCGGCCAGGACATCCGCGGCAAGCGCATCGGCGTGCCGGCCGAATACCGCGAGGGCCTGGGCGCCGAGATGGCAGGCTATTGGCAGGACGGCATCGCCATGCTGCGCGAGGCTGGCTGCGAGATCGTCGAGATCAGCTTGCCGCACACGAAGTACGCGCTGCCGGCCTATTACATCATCGCGCCGGCCGAGGCCTCGTCGAACCTCGCCCGCTATGACGGCGTGCGCTATGGCCACCGCGCCAAGCTGTCCCAGGGCGACGGCGTCACCGAGATGTACGAGAAGACCCGCGCCGAGGGCTTTGGCGCCGAGGTGCGCCGGCGGATCCTGATCGGCACCTATGTGCTGAGCGCCGGCTATTACGACGCCTATTACCTGCGCGCGCAGAAGGTGCGTCGGCTGATCCTGCGCGATTTCGAGGAGGCTTGGGGGCGCTGCGATGCGATCCTGACGCCGACGACGCCCGAGCCGGGCTTCGGCCTCGGCGAGGTCTCGGACCCGGTCGCCATGTACCTCAACGACATCTACACGGTGACGGTGAACCTGGCCGGGCTGCCCGGCATCTCGGTGCCGGTCGGGCTGGCCGGCAACGGGTTGCCGTTGGGCCTGCAGCTGATCGGCCGGCCCTGGGAGGAGGGCGAGTTGCTGGCGCTGGCCGCCGCGCTCGAGGCGCGCGCCGGCTTCGACGCCCGGCCGGAGAGCTGGTGGTAGCCATGTCCCCGACGGGCGGGCATCAGGCGGCAGCGCACCGGTGACCGAGGTCGCCGGCCCGATCTGCGTCGCCTGCGGCACCGAGCAGCCGGCGGGGCCGCCGCCGCCGGCTTGCGCGATCTGCCAGGACGAGCGCCAGTTCGTCCCGCCCGGCGGTCAGCGCTGGACATCGATGGACGCGCTCGCGCGCGATCATCGCGTCGAGTGGACCGAGCTCGAGCCAGGGCTGCACCAGCTGGTCATCTCCCCGCACTTCGCGATCGGCCAGCGGGCGCTGCTGATCGAGACCCCGGCCGGCAATGTCCTGTGGGACCTGATCGCGCTGCTCGACGCGGCGACGACGGCGCGGATCGCGGGCATGGGCGGGCTTTCGGCCATCGCCATCTCGCATCCGCATTACTACACGACCAACCGCGCTTGGGCCGAGGCCTTCGACTGCCCGGTCTGGCTGCACGCCGACGATGCCGGCTGGGTGCAGCGGCCGCATCCGCGGCTGCGCCATTGGACGGGCGAGACGATGGCGCTCGGCCCCGGGCTGACGCTGATCCGCGCCGGCGGCCACTTCTCGGGCGGAACGGTGCTGCATTCCGAGCAGGGCGCAGGGACGCTGTTCTCGGGCGACATCCTGCAGGTGACGCCCGACCGCATGGTCAGCGTGATGCGGAGCTATCCTAACCTGATCCCCGTCGACGCGCCGACGCTGCGCCGGGTCGCCGCGGCCGTCGAGCCGTTCGCCTTCGACAGGATCCACGGCGCCTTCCCCGGGCGAACCATCGCAGCCGGCGCCAAGGGGGCTGTGGAGCGTTCGATCGCGCGCTATCTCCGCGCGATCGGCGGCAGCTGCTGAAGCCTTCCTCCGAGGCTGCGCGCTCGGGTAGAATGTCGGGGAGTGGCCCGGGCCAGCAGGTGAAAAAGAATGGCGACACGTGAGGAGTGGATCGGACGGGTCGGGCAGGAATGGGCGCGGCGGGGCGCGGCGCTCGAAGGGCTGCTCGGGCCGGCGGGCGCTGCCGGGCTTGCCGCGTTGGGCGCCCGACCGGGCGAGCGCGTGCTCGATCTCGGCTGCGGCGCGGGCGGCAGCACCCTGGCGCTCGCCGAGGCGGTCGGGCCCGAGGGGCGGGTGACGGGAATCGATGTCTCGCCGGACCTGGTGGCGCTGGCGCGCGAGCGGCTGGCCGGGCACGCCCATGTCGAGCTGATCGAGGGCGACGCGCAGCGGCATGCCTTCGCCGCACGCCACGACGCCCTGTTCTCGCGCTTCGGCGCGATGTTCTTCGAGGACCCGCCGGCCGCCTTCGAGAACCTGCGCGGGGCGCTGCAGCCTGGCGCGCGTGCCGTCTTCGTCGCCTGGCGCGAGGTGGCGCGCAACCAATGGGCCGCGGTGCCGATGACCTATGCGCAGGAGGGGCTTGGCGCGGCGATCTCGACCGGCGGGCCGGGGCCCTTCGCCTGGGCCGATCCGGCCGTCTTCCGGCCGCTGCTGGAGGGCGCCGGGTTTCGCGACGTCCGCTGCAGCACGCACGAGTTCATGGCCGAGATCGCGGACGGCGACGACCCCGATCCCGTCGAGCGCGCCGTGCAGTTCATGACGCATGTCGGCCCGCTGGCGCGCCGGCTGCGCGAGGCGCCCGAAAGCGCGCGCCGCGAGGCGATGGAATTCCTGCGCAAGCGGCTGCGCCGCCACGCCGCGCGCCATGTAGATGACGGAGCGGTCAGGCTGCTCGCCTCGGCGTGGATCATCGAGGCGCGGGCCTGAGGCGGGGCGGAGCGGCCCCGGCCTCAGGGATGCCGAGGGTGCCCCGAGCTCAGGGGTGCCGGCGTCGCCTCATTCTTGCGGCGCGTTCTTCGACTTGAAGTCCAGCGCCACGCCGTTCATGCAGTAGCGCAGCCCCGTGGGCTCGGGCCCGTCGGGAAAGACGTGGCCGAGATGCGCCTCGCAGCGCGCGCAGTGCACCTCGGTGCGGCGCATCAGCCAGCTGCGGTCGTCCTGCTCTTCGACCGCCCCGTCCAGCGGCCGGTAGAAGCTGGGCCAGCCGGTCCCCGATTCGAACTTGGTCGACTGCTCGAAGAGCGGCGCGCCGCAGCAGGTGCAGGCATAGGTGCCGGGCTCCTTCGGAAAGCTGTCATGCGTCCAGGGCCGCTCCGTCCCGTGCTTGCGGGTGACGCGATACGCCTCGGGCGAGAGCTGCGCTTTCCACTCGGCGTCCGATTTCATGACCTTGTCAGGGATTCCCTGCGACTTCTCGGCGGATTTTTCGGCCATTGCGGTCCCTCCGGGCAACTGCGGCATCGGCAGTTTCGCGCTGTCTTGAAGTTGCGCGCGATCGTCATCAAGTTTCGCGCGATCGTCATCATCGCGTAACGCACGTCGCTATATGTAGTGCCGCGATCGCGGCGACCAACATGCTGCGACGCGTTGCGACACAAGGCCGGTGGTAGGGTATGCTGATCGGTGGACGCTATCGGGCGAGGCTTGCCGAGGCCCGCGACGACGTGCTGGCCTGCCAGCGCTTGCGATACCTGGCCTTCATCGAGGCGCGCGGGCTGGCCGCCGCCCCGGGGGCCGACTTCGCGCGACGAGGACGAGTTCGACGCGCACTGCCGGCACATGATGGTCGAGGAGGCGCGCACGGGCCAGCTCGTCTGCTGCTTCCGCATGATGCCGCTCGAGAGCGGGGCCGAGATCGTCCGCACCTACTCGGCAAAGTGGTACGGGCTCGACCGGCTGAAGCGCTATCCGGGGCGGCTGGTCGAGATGGGGCGGTTCTGCATCCATCCCGCCCACAAGGACCCGGCCATCCTGCGCGTCGCCTGGAACGCCATGACGCGCTATGTCGACCAGCAGGGCATCGGGCTGCTGTTCGGCTGCTCGAGCTTCTACGGCGTCGACGCCGAGGCCTATATGGATGCCTTCGCGCTGCTGAAGGAGAAGCACCTGGCGCCCAAGCGCTGGCTGCCCCGCGTCAAGGCGCCCAAGGTCTTCCGCTTTGCCCGCATCCTGCGCCTGCGCCGGCCCGACATGTCGGTCGCGCTGCGCCGCATGCCGCCGCTGCTGCGCACCTACCTGCTGATGGGCGGCTGGGTCTCGGACCATGCCGTCATCGACGAGAAGCTGAACACGCTGCACGTCTTCACCGGCATCGAGATCGCCCGCGTGCCGGAATCGCGCGCCCGCCTGCTGCGGCGAAGCTGAGCGCGGGCGCTCGGGCTTGCCCGGTCGGCGCCGCCGGCTATGCTGGCGGCGACCGAAGAGGGTGCCTCCCCATGACCAGCGATCTGTCCAACCTCTACGACCCGCGCGGCGTCAGCGAGGAGACGGCCGCCTTCAACGCCCGGCTGGAGGCGCAGCTGGCCGAGCTGCCGAGGCCGTGGACCTTTCCGCCGGAAACCGTCCGGGCGGCGCGGGCCGAGGGCAAGGGCGCCCTGCCGCTGCTGGGCCCGCGCGAGGGCTCGCACTGGCAGGAGACCGGCGCGGCGGAGGGGCCGGGCCGCGTGCGGATCTCGGAGCCTGACGGGCGGCCGCGCGGCACCTATCTGCACATTCATGGCGGCGGCTGGGTGATCGGCGCGCCGGACCAGTACGACGAGCCGAACCAGGCGCTGGCGAGGCGGACCCGCCTGCGCGTCGTCTCGGCGCAGTACCGGCTGGCGCCCGAGCATCCCTGGCCGGCGGCGAAGCAGGACTGCCTCGCGGCCGCGCGCTGGGCGCTCGCGGCGTTCGAGGGGCCGCTCTTCATCGGCGGCGAGTTGGCGGGCGGGCACCTGGCCGTGGTCACGGCGATCGGCCTGCGCGATGCGGGCCTGAGCGGGCGGGTCGCCGGGCTGGTGCCGACCTATGGCGTCTTCGACCTGGCGGGCACGCCGTCCTGCCTGAACTGGGGCGAGCGCTATCTGGTGCTGTCGACGCCGCTGATGCGCTGGTTCTTCGATCATGTCGATCCCGGCGGTACGGCGCGGCAGACGGCGGACGCATCGCCGCTCAAGGGCGATCTGCGCGACCTGCCGCCGGCGCTGTTCTCGGTCGGGACCGAGGACCCGCTGCTCGACGACACGCTCTTCATGGCGCAGCGCTGGCACGCGGCAGGCAATGCGGCGCGGCTCGCGGTCTATCCGGGCGGCGTGCACGGCTTCGACATGTTCGACCTGGAGATCGCGCGCGACTATCGCGCCGAGGTGGACCGCTTCATCACCGACCGCCTCTGAGCCTGTTGACGGCCGGGCGGCTTCGGTGCCCCTGACCGAGCCGAGGCCGGGGAATTCCCCGCCCCGCCGGTGAAGTCCTCGCCCCCGTGTCCCGCCACTCCTCGGCCGTCCTGAGCGGCTTCGGCGCGAAGCCGGTCGCCGACTCGGGGTCGGCTTGGGTCTGGGCCGCCGCGGGCAGCCCGACGAGCGCAAAGAGCAGCGCGGCCCTGACTGCCATGCTCGCCCACGCCGCCCAGCCCGCCAAATGGCCGGGCCGCGCCCTCATCTACCGCGGGTCCGCAGCGCTGCCTGCCCGACCTGCACGACGATGTTGACCGGGATCGTCACCTCGGCTCCGCCAAACTCGGCCAGATGCTGGACGACGACCGGATCGCCGCCGTTCCCGGACCGGCGCATCGCCTCCTGGAAGGCGTCGATCGGGCGCTGCGGCGTCTTCCATTTTTCCAGCAGCTCCGTCCGGGCGGCGTCATGGTTTTCGCTCAGCTCCATTTCGCGAAAGCGCTTGACGAGCCGCGAGACGCGCACCCCCTCGTTGGCGATCCAAACGATCTCGCCCGGATTTTCGCGCGCCCGGTCGATGCCCAGCACGCGCCCGTTGCGATCGAGCAGCTGCCCTTGCGCGTTCATCTTGGGCACGGACGAATGGTGCAGCGCGATCACCTCCCAGTGGTCGTTGAAGACCGGCGAGCCCGAGCTGCCCTCGTCGGTGTCGGAGGTGTAATAGCAAAACTCGTCCGTCTTGATGTCGTTCGACAGGAAGATCAGCTTCGAGTTGTGCACGACGACGGCCTTCGGGCGCCCGGCCGGGTGCTGGACGATGTTGACGCTGAGGCCGACCAGGATCTTGCCCTCGCCGGCGATCAGCGGGTGGCAGCCATAGTCGGTGATCTTGACCCCGCTCTCGGACACGGCGCTGACGGCGACGAAGGTGAAGTCGAGCGCCTGGTCCGTGGCGAAGAACCGGCTCGGCTCGAGGCGGAAGGTGTTGATCGGCTTCGGCGCGCCGATGCGGTTTTCCTCGGCGTCCATCTCGAGCACCGTGCCCTCGGCGGTGTCCGCGTCCGGCAGCACGTGGTTGTTGGTCAACAGGATGTCCGGCGCGACGAGGAACCCGGTGCCGATGGCAAAGGGCGTCTGCAGCCGCCCGACCGCGCGCGCGGCGATGAGGCCGGCCTCGAAGAACTCGATCGACAGGAAGTCGTTGGTCCCGCCCATCAGGCGCTCGAGCCCCAGGCCGGAAAGTTCGGGCGCCGCGGCCCCGGTGGTCGTGTCCGGCAGCCGGCCCTTGCTGACCGCGAGCTCCACCTCGCGCGCCATGAACTTCTTCTGCCGCTCGGGGCTCTCGACCTTGTCCATCCGGCCCTTGTCGATGTCGTTGCGCACCCGCCGGATCTTGTCCGAATACTTCGCATAGCGGTCCGAGGCGGCGATGATCCGGTCGATCTGCGGCTTGTATGTCGGCCTCAGCTCGGCCAGGTCCTCGATGCGCATTCGCCGCTCCTCCCGCTCGGGACGTCTTCCCGGTGTACCCTCGTCAATGGTATCAACGAAAGCGCGAGCCGCGTAGCTCTAATCGCCGTTGTCGCGCCTCAGGGGGAACCGATGGAAAAGATCACATACGACCAGTACCTGGCGATGTTGCGCGATCCGGACGTCAGCGACGCCGAGATCATGCGCTATTCGATCGTGCGCAAGAGCCCGGGCGGCGCCTTCGCGCCGGAGATCGCGCCCGACCCGACCAAGGTCGAGATGACCTTCGAGGACGTCGAGGCCGAGAATGCGCTCAAGATCGGCAATACGCTGGCGCGCTTCCGCCGGCATCTGCGCTTTCGCCGCAACGTGCAGGAGGGCGACACGCGGCCGATGCTGATCTCGGAGGGCGACAGCTGGTTCCAGTTCCCGCTGGTCATCGACGAGGTCATCGACCAACTGGATCGCGACTTCCTGATCTATGACCTGTCGGCGGCCGGCGACACGGCGGCCAACATGCTGATCGGCAAACCTGGCACGAAGAAGACCGAGTACATGAGCGCGCTGCGCGAGGAGAAGGGCCGGGCAAAGGCCTTCCTGCTCTCGGCAGCCGGCAACGACGTCATCGGCGAGGACGAGAACGGCGTGCCCGTGCTGTTGCACATGCTCAAGAACTTCCAGCCCGGCGGCGATGCGGCGGCGCATGTGAACCAGTCGCGCCTGGCCGAGACGCTGGCATTCCTCAAGAGCGCCTATGCCAGGGTGATCGCCGAGATCCGCGCCGAGCCGGGGCTCGAGCGCCTGCCGATCCTGATCCACGGCTATGACTATCCGTTCCCCTATCCGTGGGGGGCCGACGACCCGCGCCACCCGAGCTATGCGGCGAACGACGAGTGGCTCGGACAGCCGCTGTCGGAGCGCGGCATCATGGACAAGGATCTGCGGCGGGGCATCATCAAGCTGCTGCTCGACGCGCTCTACGACCTGATGCACGAGCTGGCCGCCAACTCGGCCGTGACGCGGGTCTACGTCGTCGACTGCCGCAACGCCATGCCGCATGTGAGCGACTGGAACGACGAGATCCACGGCACCTCGGCGGGCTTCGCCAAGGTCGCCGTCCGGTTCAGAGAGGTCCTCGCCCAGGCGATCTGACGCACGGTGTGACGCAGGGCCTGGGGCAGGCGCTGACGCTGGGCCGTCGCAGGGAGTGACACATGGGCTGGCGAAGGGTCTGACGCATGGGCTGACGGGCGGGCGAGGCGTTTCGGCATGGTCGGAAGCGGAGGCGACGATGAAGACGGACATGCCCATCCTCGAGCGGCGGCGCATCGAGGCGAGCGTGCTGAAGACGGTCTACGAGGAGATGTCGGCCGAGCTCGGCGCGCCCTGGGCGCAGGAGATCATCGGCCGGGCGATCCGCCGCGACGCCATCGCGCAGGGCCGCGCCTATGCCGAGGCGGCCCGCGAGGAGGGGGCCGGCGAGACGAGCCTTGCCGGCTTTCACGCGCTCCTGCCGCAGTGGACGGCGGATGGCGCGCTCGAGGTCGAGATGCTGAAGGAGACCGAGCTCGAGGTGCACTACAACGTCACCCGCTGCCGCTATGCCGAGATGTACCGGGCGATGGGGCTGGCCGAGATCGGGCACCTGCTGAGCTGCGGCCGCGACGGCACCTTCTGCACGGGCTATGACCCGCGGATCAGGCTCGAGCGGACGCAGACGATCATGCAGGGCGCACCGCATTGCGACTTTCGCTACAGCTGGGCGGAGGACGTCGAGGCCTCGGCTCACTCGAGCACGAAGTAGGCCAGCGACGTCTTCATGTCGTAGTTCCGCGCGGTGTTGCCGGCGCGCAGATTGGCGAAGATGTCGTTGACCTTGCCGGGCACCAGGAAGTCGGGCTTGACCAGCGGGAAGATCGTGTCGACGGCGACCAGCAGGTGCGGCCCGCGGCCCTGGACGATGACGGCGATCTTCAGCTCGGGCCCCTCGCGCTTGAGATAGTCCGAGAGGTCGAAGACGCTGCCGTCGGGGCGGACCAGCAGCAGCGTGATGTAGCGCACCGCCTCGCCGGTGATCACGGCCTCCATCGGCTGGCCGGGGGCGAGCACGTTGTCGGGGTCGGACAGCGTGATCCGCGGCGGCGCGCCATGCGGGAAGGCGCGGGCGAAGGCCAGCGCCTCGCACTGGCGACGCGAGACCAGGCGGCCGCCGACCTGCGCCTCGCTGCCGAGCGCGGTCTTGAAGGCTTCGTCGAAATCGTAGAAGGGCGCGGCCTCGTCGGCGAAGGCCTCGATCTCGATGCGCGCCTCGGCGACGCGGACGGGCGTGGCCAGGAAGCACTCGTCACCGGTGAAATTGGTGACGAAGTCGCGAACCTGGGCCTCGAGCGAGGGCAGCTGCGCCGCCGCGGCGGTCGCGGCGTTCAGCTGCTCGACGGGCAGGTCGACGACAAGCCGACCCTGCTCCTCGCCGCGGTCCTCGGCGACCAGGTCGAAGATCCAGGCGCCCTCGCGCTCGGGCGTGCCGGTGATGACCGCGTTCCCGCCGCCGCGGTCCTGAAACTCGAGGCCGGGCGGCAGCTCGCCCTCGACCCTCAGCGCCACGCGGCGCTGCTGGGCCGCGTTGAGGTCGACCGGCGGCAGCCAGAAATAGCGGGTGCCGAGGAAGCCGGTGTTCGCGAGGACCCGCGCGTCGAAGAAGACGGGCGCGGCGTCGACGGCAGCCTGCGGCACGTAGACCGCCATGTCGGCGAGCGCCGCGGCGTCGTCGTCCAGCACGGCGCGGCAGGCCTCTGGCAAGTCGGTCAGCGTCAGCTCGCCGGCGATGCTGCGGGTGGCCGCTGCCTCGGGCGCCTCCTCGGCGATGCGGCCGGCGGTGGCGTCAGGCGCCAGCGTGCCCTGCGGGAACCAGTGCGCGAGCTCGGCGCCGCAGCCGTCGCCGGGGGCAGGCGGCGGCTGGTCGACGCAGCCCGGCGCGTCGCGCGGACAGGCGAGGCGCACGTGGAAGTGGTGGTCGTGCCCCTTCCACGGCCGGACCTTGCGCAACCAGGGCGCGTCGGCGTTGCCGGCGCGCTCCTCGGCCAGGCACATGGCGCGCTTGATCGCGGCGTTGACGAAGATGCGCGCCACGGCCGGGTCCTCGGCGGCGGCGCGGATGATCGCCTGGTGCTCGGGCGTCCAGTTGTCGTTCACGTCGACGCCGTTCGCCGCGACCACGGTGTAGGAGCCGATCGCCTCGCGTTCGGCGCGGTCGAGATCGCGCTTCGCGGGACGCAGCATCCAGACGTCGACGTCCAGCCCGATCTGGTGCGAGCGGTGGCCCGAGCGCATCGGACCGCCGCGCGGCTGGCCGATGTCGCCGATATAGAGCCTGGGCCAGCCGATCTCGCGCGCCCGCGCCGACAGCCGGTCGATGAAGGCGATCATCTCGGGATGGCCCCAGTTGCGGTTGCGGCTCAGCCGCATGGCCTGCCAGCCGGGCGCCGTCTCGGGCAGCTGCATGGCGCCGGCGATGCAGCCCTTGGCATAGGTGCCATAGGGCGCCGGCGCCGACGAGGTCGGGACCGGCCGGGCGCCGAAAAGCTCGGATGCGGGCGGCTCCGCCATCGCCGTGGTGGTGGTCAGCACCGCACCGAGCAGCCAGGGAACACGCATCCGTCGCACCCGAGCGATGATAGCGCCGCGCACGCCCCGGGGCCAGCCGTGGGCCAGCCGATTGACCGCGAAGGGCCGCAGCTTCATAGTGTGGTGCAGCCATTTTTTCGCGCGAAAGACGAATTCATGATGAAGCCATCCTGGACCGCCCTGCTCGTGATTGCCGGACTCGCCCCCGCCGCGGCCCCCGTCTCGGCGCTTGCCGGGCCGCAATACACGGCCGAGGAGATAATCGAGCATTTCTCGCATGCGCCTGCGGCCGGCAACACGAGCGCCAAGCCCGTGACGCGCGGCGTCTTCATCGGCGCGGCCGGCTTCGGCAGCGAGGCCGGGGCGAGTGCGGCAGCGTCGCAGGGGGCAAGCGGCGCGGCCGCTGCCACGGGCTCTGCCACGAGCTGCCACGGTCTGCCACGGCGGCGGCCGAGGCCGGCGGCGGCGAGCCGCCCGCCATTCCGATGACCGGCGCCAAGGCGGGGCTCGCCGCGCAGGCGACAAGCAGCGTGGGGGCGGTCGGCCCCGTGGCGCTGGCCGCCCCGCCGCCGCCCGCCAGTTCGGATCCCGGCAACTATGACCTTCTCATCACCTTCGACTTCGACTCGGCGACGCTGACCCCGCAGGCGCGCGAGAACCTCGACGCCTTCGTCGCCGCGCTGCAGAGCCAGGCGCTGCAGCCGCATCGCTTTGCGGTCGATGGCCACACGGACGCCAAGGGCTCCGATAACTACAACCAAAGGTTGAGCGAGCGGCGCGCGGTGGCGGTCGTCGACTATCTCGTCGCGCATGGCGTCGACCTCGCCCGGCTGGACGCGCATGGCTATGGCGAGACCCGCCCGCGCAACGCCGCCGACCCCGAGGCGCCCGAGAACCGCCGGGTCGAGACGCGGCTCGTCCAGTAGGGCTGAAGGCTCGGATCAGGCCTTTGCGGCGCCCTCGTCGAGGAGCTGGTCGAGCCAGGCGTTCGCCTCGCCGAGCGCCGGGGCAGGGCCGCTGCGCTCCGGGCGCGTGCCCTCCAGCCGCAGCGGCAGGCCGAAGAAGTCGAGCCTGCCCTCGCGCCGCGTGATGCCGACCGCCTGGGTCTGCGGATGCGCCAGCACCTCGGCGGTGTCCTGCACCGGCGCGTGCGGCACGCCGGCGGCGTCGAGCGCCGCGGCGAGCTCGGCCAGCGGCCGCTGCGCCGTCTGGCCCTCGAGCAGCGGGATCAGGATGCGCCGGTTCTGCACGCGCTCGGGGTTGTGCAGGAAGCGCGGGTCGGTCGCCCAGCCGGGATGGCCGAGCACGCGGCAGAGCTTGGCGAAGAGCGTGTCGTTGCCCGCGGCGATCATCAGCTCGCCATCGGCGCATTGAAAGATCTGGTAGGGGCAGATCATCACCGTGCCCGACCCCGCCTTGCCGGGTGCCCGGCCGGTCGCCGACAGGATCGCCACGAAATAGACCATCCAGCCGAGCGCCGTCTCGAAGAGCGCGGTGTCGACCGTCGCGCCCTCGCCCGTCTGCGCGCGGCGCAGCAGGGCGGCGAGGACGCCGATGACCACCCACATGCCGGTGCCGCAGTCGATGATCGAGGGCCCGATCCTGATCGATGGCTGGTCCGGGTGGCCGGTGACGCTCATCAGCCCGCCGAAGGCCTGCATCAGCGGGTCGTAGCCCGGCTTCTGCGCCAGCGGGCCGCGGTCGCCGAAGGCGTGGATGTTGGCGTAGACGAGCCGCGGGTTGAGCGCCCGCAGAGCTGCGGCGTCGAAGCCGAGCTGGGCGGCCAGGCCCGGCTTCTGGTTCTGGATGACCACATCCGAGAGAACCGCGAGCCGGCAGAGCTTGTCCCGGTCGCCCGGCGACTTGAGGTCGAGCGTCACCGAGCGCTTGAGCCGGTTGAGCGCGTGGAAGGTCGGCGAGGCGGCGGCGCCCGCCTCAGGGACCGGGTCGCCCCAGAGGCGCGCGTCGTCGCCGGCACCCGGGCGCTCGATCTTGACGACCTCGGCGCCGAGCTCGGCCAGCACCAGCGCCGCATAGGGCGCCGCGACCGAGTGGCCGATCTCGATCACGCGGATGCCGTCGAGGGGTAGCTGCATGGTCCGTCCTCCTGCCCGGCTTCTCCGCGGCGCGCGGGCCAGGGTCAAGCCAGGGTCAAGCCAGGTCAGGCCAGGGTCAAGCCACGGACGTGATCGGTCGAGCGGCCCCCTCGCCTGCCGGAGCCCGGCTGCTGCATAGCGGAACGCCCGCCGCCGGACGCACCCGACGCGGCGAGGCTCATGCGGGCCGGTTCGGCCGCGCCCGGCCGGTCCTCGCGCAGGCTCGCGTCGCTCAGCCGGCCGGCGCGGTATAGCGCAGGATCGGGCGGCGCGGCAGGCGGCGGGCGACCTCGACGAAGCCGGCCTCGCGGAAGGCGGCGATCGAGCCGAGGAACAGGTCCCACGAGCTGACCTTGTCGCTGTCGACCGGATACGCCTCGACGGCCGCGGCGCCGTGCGCCACCGCATGCGCGACGGCGCCCTCGATCAGCGGGCGCATGAGCCCGCCTCGGCGATACGCCTTGCGCACGACAAAGCAGTTCAGCGCCCACACGGCCTGGGTGTCCGGCCCGTCGTCGACCGGGCGCCAGCGGCTTGGAGCGGCGCAGCCGGTCGAAATCGGCGCGCGGCGCGACGCCGGCCCAGCCCGCGGGCTCGTCATCGATATAGGCGAGCACGCCGGGCTCGAGGCCGCGCGGCCACGCGGTCGGCCAGCAGCTGGCGGTTGGCCTCGCCCCACCCCGCCTTGAAGTCGCGGTTCGGCAGGTACCAATAGGCGCACCAGCAGCGGGCCGCATCGGCGCAGTCGCGCAAGACGGCCTCGACATCCGGCCAGCGCCCGGGCGTCGCCGGGCGAATGGTGACTTTGGCGCCCATGCCTCAGGCTATCGTCCTTCTGATGCAGCCGCCAGTGGCGCCGCGCGCGGCGTGCCGCTATGGTCGGCGCATGGAGTACCGCACGCTGCAGATCGCCGAGACAGACGGCGTCACGGTGGTGACGCTGAACCGGCCCGACGTCCTCAACGCCATGAACACGGCCATGATGGAGGATCTGCGCGCGCTCTTCACTTCGCTCTATGTCGAGCCTGACCAGGCGCGCGTGGTCGTGCTGACGGGCGCGGGCGAGCGCGGCTTCTGCCCCGGCGCCGACCTCAAGGAGCGCGACGGCATGACCGACGCCGTCTGGCGCCGGCAGCACGCCATCGTCGAGCAGTTCATCCGGGCGATGCATGTCTGCCCGGTGCCGCTCATTGCCGCCGTCAACGGCGTCGCGATGGGCGGCGGGGCCGAGATCGCGCTGGCCTGCGACTTCATCTACGCGGCCGACCATGCCCGCTTCGCCTTCCCGGAGGTGACGCGCGGCATCATGCCGGGCGCCGCCGGCCCGCAGAACCTGCCGCGCGCGGTCGGCGTGCGCCGGGCCAAGGAGATCGTGCTGACCGGCCGCCCCTTCACCGCGCAGGAGGCGTTCGACTGGGGCATGGTCAACCGCGTCCTGCCGCTGGCCGAGCTGATGCCGGCGGCGCTCGAGACGGCGCGCACCATCGCCGCCAACGCGCCGATCGGCGTGCGCTCGGCCAAGGCGGCGCTCGACAAGGCGACCGAGCTCGACCGGGCCACCGGCTACGATTTCGAGATCGCCGTCTACGGCGCGACGATCCCGACCGAGGACCGGCTCGAGGGCGTGCGCGCCTTCAACGAGAAGCGCAAGCCCGTCTTCAAGGGGCGCTGATGCGGATCGGTCGTGCCCGGGGGCTCTGTGCCGCGCGGCGCGAGGCCGGCCGGGCGGCGGACGGGCGGCGACGGGGCGGCTGGCGCGGGAAGCGGTTTAGGAGGTGGTGATGGAGCGCGACGTTCTTGTCCGCGATGTCGGCCCGCGCGACGGGCTGCAGCTCGTCAAGGCCATGCTGCCGACCGAGGTGAAGCTCGACTGGATCCGGGCGGACGTCGCCGCCGGCGTGCCCGAGATCGAGGTCTGCTCCTTCGTGCCGGCGCATGTCATCGCCCAGTTCGCCGATGCGGTCGAGGTCGCGACGGAGGCGGCGAAGTCGCCGGGCTATGCGCCCTCGGCGCTGACGCCGAACCTCAAGGGCGCCGAGATCGGCTTCGGCACCGGGCTGCCCAAGATCAACTACGTCATGTCGGTGAGCGAGAGCCACAACCGGCAGAACGTGCGCCGCAGCCGGGCCGAGTCGCTCGACGGCTTCCGCGCCATCGTCGCGGCGCGCAACGAGCGGGCGCCGGGGGTGAAGATCGGCATCGGGCTCGCCACCGCGCTCGGCTGCACGATCGAGGGCAGGGTGCCCGAGGCCGAGACCCTGCGGCTGCTCGAGCAGGTGCTCGCGGCGCGGGGCGGACGAGGTGATGCTGCCCGACACGGTCGGCTATGCCTCGCCGTCGCCAGGTGCGCTCGCTGTTCCGGCAGGGGATCCAGATCGCCGGCGCCGGTGCCGGTCTGGTCGCATTTCCACGACACGCGCGGGCTGGGGCTCGCCAACGCGCTGGCGGCGCTCGAGGCAGGGTGCACGCGGTTCGATGCCTCGCTGGCGGGGCTCGGCGGCTGCCCCTTCGCGCCTGGCGCGACGGGCAACATCGTGCTCGAGGACCTCGTCTTCCTGCTCGAATCCGAGGGGCTGCGCACGGGCGTCGACCTGGAGAGGCTCCGCGCAGCCCGCGCGATCGTCGAGCGGGCGCTGCCCGACGAGCCGAAATATGGCCAGGTGCTGCGCGCCGGCCTGCCCAAGGGCTGGCCCGCCGCGCACGCGGCATGAAGGCGCGCGCCGCCCGGTCGCCGCTGGCGTCCCCTACCCCCGCCGGGGGGAGGGTCAGGGAGGGGGGCGGGGCGGAGCTTTGCGGATGACGGACGCTGACGGTCTCTCCATGCCCCTCGACGATCCGTGGGCCGACATCCGCGACGGCGTGGCAAGGCTGTGCGAGCCCTTTGACAACGCCTACTGGAACCGGCTCGACGCCGCCTCCGAATACCCGCACGAGTTCGTCGACGCGCTGACCGAGGCCGGCTACCTGGCCGCGCTGATCCCGGAGGAGTATGGCGGCGCCGGGCTGCCGATCGCGGCCGCGGGCGCCATCCTCGAGACGATCCATGGCGCGGGCTGCAACGCCGCCGCCTGCCATGCGCAGATGTACACGATGGGCACGCTGCTGCGGCACGGCTCGGCCGAGCAGAAGCGCAAATGGCTGCCGGGGATCGCCAGCGGCGAGCTGCGCATGCAGGCCTTCGGCGTGACCGAGCCGACGACGGGCTCCGACACCACCCAGCTGAAGACGCGCGCCGAGCTCACGCGGCAACCGCTATGTCGTCAACGGCCAGAAGGTCTGGACCAGCCGGGCCATGCAGTCGGACCTCATGCTGCTGCTGGCGCGCACGACGCCGGCCGACCAGGTCAAGCGGCGGTCGGAGGGCATCTCGTGCTTCCTCGTCGACCTGCGCGAGGCGGTCGGCAACGGGATCGAGCTGCGCAAGCTCGACGCGATGATCAACCACAACACGCTGCGAGGTCTTCATCGACGGGCTCGAGGTGCCGCCCGAATGCCTGATCGGCGAGGAGGGCAGGGGCTTCCACTACATCCTCGACGGCATGAACGCCGAGCGCATCCTGATCGCGCATGAATCGCTCGGCGATGCCGCCTATTTCCTGCGCCGGGCGACGGAGTACGCCAACGAGCGCGTCGTCTTCGGCCGGCCGATCGGCCAGAACCAGGGCGTGCAGTTCCCGATCGCGCGGGCCTGGGCGCAGACGCGAGGCGGCGCGGCTGATGGTGCTGAAGGCGGCAGCGCTGTTCGACGCCGGCCGCCCCTGCGGGGCCGAGGCGAACACCGGCAAGATGCTGGCCTCCGAGGCCGCCTGGGCGGCCGGCGAGGCGGCGATGCAGACCTTTGGCGGCTTCGCCTTCGCCCGCGAATACGGCATCGAGCGGAAATGGCGCGAGGCGCGGCTCTACCAGACGGCGCCGATCTCGACCAACATGATCCTCGCCTATATCGGCCAGCACGTTCTTGGGCTGCCGCGCAGCTATTGAGCCAGGGCGAGGTTAGCGGAATGCGCGGCTGGTCGCCGCGCATGCGGTCTTGCGCTCGGCCTGGCGCGGCGCCGAGGCGCCGCTTTCGGCCGAGCCGCCCGGCGTCGCCGGTCGGGGCGCGCGCCTCGGCGGCGGTCTCCGGCCTTGTAGACGCTGCGACGCGAGCATGCGGGCGCTGCAGGGAAGCGCTTCGCCGGCGCATGCGCGTCCTGGCCGGGCGCGAGCGATGCCGCGCGGCGCCGCATCCCGCATCGGATGTGATCGCCGACGGCGGCGGCACGTGCCTTGTCTGGGGCCAAGCGCGCGCGATAGTCTGCGGCAGGACGAAAAGGGAGAACGCTTATGACACCGCGCCAGCGCTTTGCCGCCGCGCTCGCCGGCGGCGACATGGTCATCGCGCCCGGCTGCTATGACGCGATGACGGCCAAGCTGATCGAGCGCGCGGGCTTCGGCGCCTGCTACATGACGGGGGCGGGGACCGCGGCGTCGCACGGCCTGCCCGATTACGGGCTGCTCACCATGAGCGAGATGGTGGCGAACGCCGGGCGGATCGCCGGCGCCGTCGGCATTCCCGTGATCGCCGATGCCGACACGGGCTTCGGCAACGAGCTGAACGTCACGCGCGCGGTGCAGCAGTACGAGCGCGCCGGGGTCGCCGCGATCCACATCGAGGACCAGGGGTTTCCGAAGAAGTGCGGCCATCTCGACGGCAAGGTCATCGTGCCGGCGCCCGAATGGCTCGCCAAGATCCGCGCCGCCGCCGCGGCGCGTCAGGACGCGGACTTCAAGATCATCGCCCGGACGGATGCGAACGCCGACCTCGGTTTCGACGAGGCGGTGGCGCGCGCCAACGCCGCGCTCGCCGCCGGCGCCGACATCGCCTTCGTCGAGGCACCGAAGACGCCCGACGAGGTCGCCGCCGTGCCCCGAAGCGTCAATGGCCCCTGCCTCTTCAACCTGGTGGTGCGCGGGAAATCGCCGCCGGTCGACCTCCGATCGCTCGCGGCTGCCGGCTATGCGCTGACCATCCTGCCGGACGTGCTGTGGCGCGAGATGGTCGCGGCCGCCGAGGCCATGCTGACGCGGCTGGCCGATGGCCGGCTGCCCGACCAGGGCTCGGGGCTGACGGTGCGCGACCTCTTCGACCGCGTCGGCGCCGATGACTGGGACCGGCTGCGCGACGCCTTCGCCGCGCCGGCGCGGGCCGCCGAATGAACAGGACCGCGCTTGTCACCGGCGCCGGCCAGAACATCGGCCGCGCCGTCGCGCTGGCGCTGGCGGCCGAAGGCTTCGACATCGTCGTCAATGGCCGGAGCAACCGCGCCGCCTGCGAGGAGACGGCCGCCAAGGTCGCCGAGGCAGGGCGCGAGGCGCTGGTCGCGATGGGCAATGTCGGAGACGCGGCCGCGTGCCGCGCGGTGGCCGAGGCCGGGATCGAGCGCTTCGGCCGGATCGACGCGCTGGTGCACAACGCCGCGATCAGGCCCTCGGTGCCGTTCCTCGATATGGACGAGGCCGAGTGGCGCGAGGTCATGGACGTGAACCTGACGGCGTCCTTCTGGCTGGCGCGCGCCTGCCTGCCCGGCATGGTCGAGGCCGGCTGGGGGCGCATCGTGCTCTTCGCCGGCATGAACGCGATCCACGGCTATAGCGGCCGGGCGCATGTCTCGGTCTCCAAGCACGGCAACTGGGGGCTGGCCAAGGCGCTCGCCAAGGAGTTCGGGCCGAAGGGCGTAACCGTGAACATCGTCTCGCCGGGGCCGATCGCCTCGGAGCACGCCGACAGGGCGATGACCGAGCACATCAAGGCGCAGGCGGGGCGCATTCCCGTCGGGCGGCTCGGCACGCCGGAGGAGGTGGCCGCCGTCGTCGCCCTGCTGGCCTCGGAGCGCGGCGCCTTCATCAACGGCCAGCTGCTCCAGGTGAACGGCGGCGCGGAGACGTGATCCCTCCGGACGCCGGGGCGACCGTCCCGGCCACCCGATCTTAACCCTCGACGCGTATCCGACCGCGGCAGGAGGTCCCGGGTGACGCCGGCCCTCCCTGTTCGCGAACTGCCGGGCGCCGGATGGCTGGCAACCATCGGAGGCGCCACCAAGGCCCCGAAAGGGGCAGTCGCGGCCGGCCGGCCGTGCTCTTGGGCTCCCGGTCCCGCGACAGGCGGGTGCCCCGGCCCGCTAGACCCGAGGGACCTGCCGCCTGGCACTCCCTCCCGCACGAGACACCCCGACGGACGGACGCCACGAGGATCGCCGCCGCGCTTGCGCGCGCCGGGCGCCGAGCGCCGGCGCTATTGCGAGCGCAGCCGCGGGTCGAGGGCGTCGCGCACGGCGTCGCCGAAGAGGTTGAACCCGAAGACGCCGAGCGAGATGGCGACGCCCGGCCAGATGGCGATCCAGGGCTCGGTGCGGATGAACTCCTGCGCGTTGCGCAGCATCAGCCCCCAGGCCGGCAGCGGGTCCTGCACGCCGAGGCCGAGGAAGGAGAGCGACGCCTCGAGCAGGATCGCCTGGCCGACGAAGGCGGTGATCATGATCAGGTAGGGCGCCATGACGTTCGGCACCATGTGGCGCAGGATGATGCGGGTGTCCGAATAGCCGTTGGCCCGCGCCGCGTCGATGTAGGGGATCTCGCGGATCGAGAGCGCCGACGAGCGCACGACGCGGGCGCAGCGCGGGATGAACGGGATGGTGATGGCGATGATGACGAAATAGACCGAGTCCTCGGCCGAGACCTGGTAGGCGCGGCTGATCGAGACGATCGCCAGCGCCAGGACGATCAGCGGGAACGCGAGAAAGACGTCCATCACCCGCTGGAAGACCAGATCCGTGGTGCCGCCCCAATAGGCGCTGGCGACGCCGAGCACGAGGCCGACCGTGGCGCCGACGATGGCGCAGGTGAAGCCGACGAAGAGCGCCGTGCGCGAGCCGGCGATGACGCGGCTGAGGATGTCGCGGCCGTACTCGTCGGTGCCGAAGAGATAAGGCCAGCCGGGCGGGGTGAACATCGCCGAATAGTCGTTGTCCATCGGCGCGTACGGGGTGATCCAGGGCGCGAAGATCGCCAGCAAGATGTAGGCGAGCACCACCGCGCCGCCCGCCGTGCCGAGCGGCTGCTTGCGGACGAAGCCGCGGAAGCGCTTCCAGACCGACGGGCGGTCGCGCAGCTCCTCGAGCTCGCCGAAGGCGGCCTCGGTCCGGACCTCGGATGTCGTGGCCATGCGCGCGCCCTCAGCTGTAGCGGATGCGCGGGTCGAGCCACGCATAGAGGATGTCGACGAGGAAGTTCGTGAAGACGAAGACCAGCACGATGATCATCACGATCGCCTGCGTCAGCGTGTAGTCGTTGAGCGTCACCGCCTGGACGAGCAGGCGCCCGAGCCCGTTGAGGTTGAAGACCTGCTCGGTGACGACGAGACCGCCCATCAGGAAGGCGAACTCGATGCCGATGATGGTGATGACCGGCAGCAGCGCGTTGCCGAGCGCGTGGCGGTTGATGATCAGCTTTTCCATCAGCCCCTTGGCGCGCGCCGTGCGGACATAGTCCTCGCGCAGCACCTCGAGCAGCGACGAGCGCGTCATGCGGGTGGCGACGGCGGAATAGCGATAGCCGGTGGCGAGCGCCGGCCAGATCAGCATGGACAGATTGTACCAGGGGTCCTTCCAGATCGCGACATACTCGATCGGCGGCGACCAGCGCGTGCCGGTCAGCATCTCGGACACGTTCAGGATCGCCATGATGATCAGGATGCCGAGCCAGAAGGACGGGATGGCGATGCCGGCGATCGAGACCGTTCGGACGACGAAGTCGATCCATGTGTTCTGGTAGACGGCCGAGAGCGTGCCGAGCGGGATCGCCAGCAGGATCGCGACGGCGGTCGCCATCAGCGCGATCTGCAGAGAGAGCTCGAAGCGCAAGCCGATCTCGTGGGTGATCGGCCGCCCGGTCCACATCGAGTTGCCGTAGTCGAAGGTGGCGATGCCGACGAGGAACTCGCCGAACTGGACGAAGAGCGGCCGGTCGAGGCCGAGGTTCTTCTGGCAGAGCGCGACGGCCGCCGGGTCGTAGTTGCCGCCATCGGCGCCGACCTTCATCTCGCAGACGTCGCCCGGCATCAGCCGGAGCAGGAAGAAGATGACGATCGCGGCCCCGATCACTGTCGGGATCATCATCACCAGGCGCTTCAGGACGTACTGCCACATGGGACCGGGTTCTCGGATGTCGGCGATCGGGAGCGGGGAGTGGGGCGGCCCGTCAGGCCGCCCCGGAGTGCTTGCGGCCGGGGCTCAGCTCGGCTTGCCGTCGAGCCAGATCTGGTCGAGCTGCTGCGCCAGGTAGTGGCTGGGCGGGATCTTCCAGCCCTTCACGTAGGAGCGGTACGGGTTGATCTTGTACCACCACAGCGTGATCTGCTGGCTGGCGTCCTCGTCCAGGATCAGCTTCTCGTATTCGCGCATGATCTTGCGCTGCTCTTCCTCGGTCGGCGCCTGCGACAGCTGCTCGTAGAGATCGCGGGCCTTCGGGTTGTCATAGCCCGAGTGCTGCGAGCCGCCGCCCGGCACGAAGAACGAGACGTCGGCGATCGGGTTGATCAGCGACTGGCAGTTGAAGTCGATCGAGACGTCGTATTCGTGCGTGTTGCGCAGGATGTCGTAGAACAGCGGCGTCGGGTTGACCTGCTGCTCGGCGTTGATGCCGACCGACTTCCATTGGTCGACCAGCCAGGTGCCGACGACCTTGTAGGGCTGGTCGACGCCACGGTTGTTGAAGACGATGTCGACGCCGTCGGGATAGCCGGCCTCGGCGAGCAGCTTTTTCGCCTCTGCGCGGCTGGCCTCGAGGTCCTTGGAATAGCCGGCCAGCTGTTCCAGCTCCTCCGGGGTCGCGGCCAGCGGGTGGCCCGGGAAGACGATGCCGCCCACCGTCTTCACGATGGCGATGCGCGACAGGTACTCCGAGCCGCCCCAGCGGTCGACGGCCAGCGTCAGCGCCCGGCGCACGCGCGGGTCGCTCATCGGCTTGCGGCGGTGGTTCGGCGTGGTGATCAGCACGCAGTTCCAGTCGCTCTCCTGCACGGTGATCTTGTCGCCGAGGCTCGAGACCAGCTCGTCGCGCTGCTTGGGCGGGAAGCCGCGGAACTCGATGTCCGCCTGGCCGCCCTCGATCGCCTGGACGCGCGCCGACATGTCGGTCGCGACGATCGCCTTGAAGCCGTCGAGGTACGGCTTGCCCTTGTGGTGATAGTTCTCGTACTTCACCCCGCTGACGGACGCGCCCGGGTCATAGGACTGGAACTTGAATGGCCCGGTGCCGTTGATGTTCGTCTTGTGCCACTCGTAGCCGTGCTCGTCCAAATCCTTCTTTGAATAGATGAAATTGAACGGATTGGCGAGCGCCGGCAGGAACGCGCCCGACGGATACTTCAGCTGGAACACCACCGTCTTGTCGTCCGGGGCCGTGACGGAATCGACCATCACGTAGAAGTCCTTGTAGGCGGACGGGATGCCTTCGGGCGGGGTGATGATCTTGTCGTAGGTCGCCTTGACGTCCTGCGCCGTCAGGTGCTGGCCGTCATGGAACTGGATGTCGTCGCGGATGTGGAACGTCCAGGTCTTGCCGTCGTCGCTGGTCTCCCAGCTCGAGCAGACGTCGCACTGGATGGCCGTCGGGTCGCCCGGGTTCTCGGGGTCGACGCGGACGAGCAGGCTGTAGAAGGGCGCGATCGGGTGGATCGTGCCGAAGGTGGTCTCGATGTGGCCGTCCCAGGAGGGCGCCTCGGAGGCGACGACGAAGGTCAGCGTGCCGCCGTATTTCGGCTCGCCGTCCTGGGCCAGCGCGGCGGTGGCGATGGCGGTCGCCGCCACCGCACCCAGCGCGAATTTCCAAAGCTTCATATGCATTCCCTTGATACCTCCCTTGGTTTCGAACGTGATCGAGTGCCGCGTTCTCGCGTGTCTCCTCGGCGTCAGGCGTCGCGAGCCAGCGCCGCCGCAGCGGCTTCGGCCTCCGCGACCTGGTGGGCGCGGCGGTCTCCGCGCGCATCTCGGCAGCCTCGCGGCCGACCGGTCGGTCTCGGTGCAGGCGACCCAGTGGCCGGGCTTGAGCTCGCGGAAGGCGGGAAAGTCGCGCTTGCAGCTCTCGACCGCCAGCGGGCAGCGGGGGTGGAAGACGCAGCCCGGCGGCGGGTTCATCGGCGAGGGGATCTCGCCCATGATGATCTTGTGCGCGCGCTCGGCCTCGACCACCGGGTCGGGGATCGGCACCGCCTCGAGCAGCGCCTGGGTGTAGGGGTGCAGCGGGTTGCGGAACAGCTCCTCGGTCTCGGCCAGCTCGACGATGTGGCCGAGATACATGACCGCCACGCGGTTGCAGAGGTGGTGCACGACGGAGAGATCGTGGCTGATGAAGAGGTAGGTCAGCCCGAACTCGTCGCGCAGATCCTCGAGCAGGTTGATGACCTGCGCCTGGATCGAGACGTCGAGCGCCGAGACCGCCTCGTCGCAGATGATGAACTCGGGGTTGACCGCGAGCGCCCGCGCGATGCCGACGCGCTGGCGCTGGCCGCCCGACATCTCGTGCGGGTAGCGGTCGGCGAACTTGCCGGGCAGGCCGCACTTCTCCAGCAGCTCGCGCGTGCGCCGGGCGCGCCCGGCCGAGTCCTTGATGATGCCGTGCACCATCATCGGCTCGGCGATGATGTCGCCGATCTTCATGCGCGGGTTCAGGCTGGAATAGGGGTCCTGGAAGATCACCTGGATCTGCTGGCGCAGCGGCCGCATCTCCTTCTTCGAGAGCTTGGTGAGGTCGCGCCCCTCGAAGAAGATCTCGCCCGAGGTCGGCCGCTCGAGCTGCAGGATGCAGCGCCCCGTGGTGGTCTTGCCGCAGCCGGATTCGCCCACCAGCCCCAGCGTCTCGCCGCGCCGGATGGAAAAGCTGATGCCGTCGACCGCCTTGACGTGCGCGACGACGCGGGGGACCAGCGCGCCCTCGGTGACGGGGAAGTGCATCTTGAGGTTCTTGACCTCGACCAGCGTGTCGGCCTTGTGCATCGGCGCGTTCATGCGGCCGTCTCCGCCAGGCCGACGCGCTCCTTCTCCCAGCAGGCCGCGACATGGCCGGGCCCGGCATCCATCAGCGGCGGCATCTCCTCGGCGCAGCGCTCGACCGCGAACGGGCAGCGCGGCCGGAACGGGCAGCCCCGGTCGAGCTTGGTCAGGTCCGGCGGCTGGCCGTGCACGGGGCGCAGCTTCTGGCCGCGCGCGATCCATGCGCGGCACCGATTGCAGCAGCGCCAGCGTGTAGGGATGCCGCGGGTTGTGGTAGATCTCGCGCGCCGTGCCGCTCTCGACGATATAGCCGGCATACATCACGTTGACCCGGTCGGCATAGCGGGCCACCACGCCCAGGTTGTGCGTGATGATGATCATGGCGACGCCGAGCTCGCGCGTCAGGTTCTTCATCAGCTCGAGGATCTGCGCCTGGATCGTCACGTCGAGCGCGGTCGTCGGCTCGTCGGCGATGATCAGCTTGGGGTTGCAGGCGAGCGCCATGGCGATCATCACGCGCTGGCGCATGCCGCCCGACAGATGGTGCGGGTACTGCTTCAGCCGCCGCTGCGGCTCGGAGATGCCGACGAGGCCCAAGAGCTCGACCGCCCGCTCGTGGTTCTTCTCGCGCGGGGTGCCGAGATGCTCCTCCAGCGTCTCGGTCAGCTGGCGCTCGATCGTCAGGACCGGGTTCAGCGAGGTCATCGGCTCCTGGAAGATCATGCCGATGTCGCGGCCGCGCACCTCGCGCATCTTGTCCATCGGCAGCTTCAGCAGGTCGCGCCCGCCGAAGATGATCGAGCCATCGACGATCTTGCCGGGCGGGTCGGGGATCAGCCGCAGGATCGACATGGCGCCGACCGACTTGCCGCAGCCGGACTCGCCGACGATGGCCACCGTCTCGCCTTCGGCGACGTCATAGGAGATGCCGTTGACCGCCTGCACGACGCCGGACGACGTGAAGAACTGCGTCCGGAGGTTTCGGATCTCGATAACGTTCGCCAATCGCTCGGCCCGCGCGGGATTTGGCCCCGCGCCCCCTTACTGTGTGTTTCCTCCGCTCCCGTCCTCGTCCGCTTTTGCGGATCGATCCGGTTCCATGCCGGACGGGCAATTATGTTGTCTGTTTGGCCGAGATTCTTACCCTGCGCAAGCGTTAAGCGCCGGTTCCTCGCCCGCCGGCCGGTCACAACTGCGAATGGATTTTCTCCTTTCGCCGCCCTAGGGTTGCGTGCCGAACTTGGGGAGGAGAACGCGAATGCCGGCCAGGACCGTCGAGAGCGCCGTCGACAAGCGGGGGGTCGCGACCGTCACCCTGTCGCGACCGGAGAGGAACAACGCCTATGACGGCGAGATGATCGCCCAGCTCGCCGCCGCCCTGGGCGATCTCGCCGGCGACGACCGGGCGCGCGTGATCGTGCTGCGCGGCGCCGGCCGGCATTTCCAGGCGGGCGCCGACCTCGCCTGGGTGCAGTCGATCCGGACGCAGAGCGTGGCGGCGAACATCGCCATCTCCGAGCGGACGGCGCGCGCCATCCACGCGCTGACGGCGCTGCCCAAGCCGGTGATCGCGCTGGTGCATGGCGGCTGCTTCGGCGGCGGCACGGGCATCGCCTCGGCCTGCGACATCGTGCTGGCCGACGCGACGGCGATCTTCTCGATCTCCGAGGCGCGCTGGGGGCTGACGGCGGTGCCGATCATCCCGCAGCTGCTCAGCCGCATCGGCCCGGGTCGGCTGCGCCGCTACGCGCTCTCGTGCGAGCGCTTCGGCGCGCAGCGCGCGCTCGAGATCGGGCTCGTCGACGAGGTCTGCGAGGAGGGCGGGCTCGACGCGCTGGCCGCGCCGATCATCGACGCGCTGCTGCACGTGCCCCCGCAGGCGCTGGCGGAGTCGAAGGAGTCGGTGCTGAAATATGCCGGGCTCTACTACACCCAGCAGGAGCTGCTCGAGATGGCCCGGCCGCACGGCCTCAAGCGCCTGTCCGACGAGGCCGGCGAAGGTCTCGCGAGCTTTCTCGAGAAGCGCGAGCCCGCCTGGTACCCGGCCGCCGGCGCGGCCAGGAAGGCCGCGAAGGCGGGGAAGGGCAAGGGCGGTGCGAAGAGCGGGAGGAAGTCGGCGAAGGGCGAAAAGGCGGGCAAGAAGAAGTAGGGCGCATCGGCCCGGACGTGCTTGCGCGCCGTTCGCGGCGTGCCCCCTTCCGCACGTGGGGATTGGGGGACGCCGCGAACGCCCGTCTCAGCAGAGCAGGTCGCGGATCGCCTCGAACATCCGCAGCGTCAGGCGCTCGCCCGCGGGGTCGGTCGGGCTCGCGGCCGAGGCGTGCTTGGCCATCACCAGCTCGGTGCCGCGGTCGATCAGCAGGTTCTGGCCGTGGATGCCCATCGCCATGATCAGCGGGCCGCGGTCGCGGATGACGTACCATTGCGAACGGTAGTGCATCGGCATGCCGGGATAGTCCGGGCCGAAGTCGCCCTGGCTCCACGCCTCGGCGTCGCCCATCGTCGCGATGTCCTCGATCCAGTCGGCCGAGACGACGTCGCGCCCGCCCTCGACGATCAGCTGGCCGACGCGGGCGAGGTCGCGCGTCGTCACGCAGGCGCCGCCGGCCGCGCGCGGCGCGCCGAGCCGGTCGAGGGTGATGTAGGCGGGCGTCTCGGCGCCGAGCGGCTTCCACAGCAGCTCGCTCATCAGCTCGGCGTAGCGCGGTGCCGGTGGCCCGCTCGATGATCCAGCCGAGCAGGTCGGTGCAGGGCGAGACGATAGCGGAAAGGGCCGCCATGCGGGCCGTCGCGCTCGCCGAGCTGCAGGAGGAACGCGCGCTGGTCGGACAGCTCGTCGCCGGGGTCGCGCGGCAGCCACCCCATCGACTTGCGGTAGCGCACGTAAAGGCCTTGGGTCTCGGTGTAGTCCTCGGGGAAATGCAGGCCGGTGCGCATGTCGAGCAGGTCGCGCACCGTGGCGCCCTTGAACGCGGTCTTTGCCAATTCGGGCACGTACTGGCTCGCCGGCGCACCGAGGTCGAGCAGTCCGCGCTCGACCAGGATGCCGGCCAGAAGGCCCAGCAGCGACTTCGACACGGACATGCAGATGTGCTGCCGCCGCCCGTTCATGCCGTTGAAATAGCTCTCGTGGATCAGCTCGCCGCGGAAGAGCACGACAAAGCCGTCGACCGCGGCCGCCTCGAAGAAGCCGGGCAGGTCCAGCCGGCCCCCGTCGCCCGCGATCCTGACGCCCGAGAGGTCGCGCGGCGCGACGGCGAGCGGCCGGGCGCGGCGCGGATCGTTGGCGATCTCGGCCGTCGGCAACAGCTCGCGGACGTGGTGGAAGGACCAGCGGTTGAAGGGCGCATCGCGCCAGTTCTCGAGCGTCACCTGGGCGCCGGGCGCCGGCGGAAAGTCGTTCATCAGTTCGGTCATGGTGCGGCGGGTCAGTCCTGGTAGCCGGGGTTGATCCGGTCGAGCCGGCGCAGCAGCGCCGGCCATTCGTGCACGCCGATGGGGCGGTGGCCCTCGGGCGAATTTGCCTTGCGGTTGCGCTCGATGGTGACGCGCTGCACCTCGTCGGGAATCTCGACCGGCGCCTCGCCGGTGCCCTCGAAGGCGACCTGCATGCGGCAGGCGCGCTCGGCGCGGTACATCCAGACGAAGGCCTCGGCGATGGTCCGGCCGACCGTCAGCAGGCCATGGTTGCGCAGGATCAGCACGTTCGCGTCGCCCAGATCGGCGACCAGCCGCTCGCGCTCGCTCAGGTCGGTGGCGATGCCCTCATAGCCGTGATAGGCGACATGCGCGATGATGGCGAGCGCGTGCTGCGTCAACGGCTTGAGGCCCGCTTTCGACGTGGCGACCGCGGTCCCCGCCGGCGTGTGCGTGTGCAGCGCGCAGGCGAGCTCCGGCTTGGCCATGTGGATGGCCGAGTGGATGACGAAGCCCGCCGGGTTGATGTGCCGGTCTGTGGCCGAGAGGATGGTGCCCGCCTCGTCCACCTTGACCAGCGAGGACGCGGTCATCTCGTCGAAGAGGATCCCGTAGGGGTTGATCAGGAACGCGTCCTCCTCGCCCGGCACGCGGGCCGAGATGTGCGTGCCCAGGAGGTCCGACCAGCCGAAGAGGTCGACCAGCCGATAGGCGGCGGCCAGGTCGACGCGCGCCCGCCACTCGGCCTCGGTGCACTGCTCGCGGATCGTCGATTGCAGGTTCATGGGCTGCCTCCCTCCGCCAGCGTCACCAGGGCGTCGACGGCGACGACGCCGCCAACCCTGTCGGCGCGCACCATGACGGGATTCGCCTCGGCTTCCAAGACCGTCGCTTCGTGCGCCGCGAGCCGCGACAGCGCGGCGACGGCGCGGGCCAGCGCGTCGAGGTCGCCCCGCGGCAGGCCGCGATGGCCGCGCAGCGGCGCCAGGCCCGTCACCTCGTCGATCATCTCGCGCGCCACCGCCTCGTCGACCGGGGCGAGGCGCACCGCCTTGTCGTCGTAGAGGCCGACCAGCACGCCGCCCGGCGCCAGCGTCACCACGGGGCCGACCTGGCCGTCGAGCCGATAGCCGATCAGCACTTCCGCCAGCGCCGGGACCATCGGCGCGACCAGCAAACGGTCGACGGCGACGCCGGTGCGCTGCCGCACCGTCTCGGCGATGCGGCGGCCGGCCTCGGCCAGCGCCTCGGGCCCGGCGATGCCCGTGACGACGCCGCCCGCCTCGGTCTTGTGCGGCACGGCGTCGGACAGGACCTTGGCGACCACGGGATAGGGGAAGGGCAGGGCGGGCGCCTCGCCGGCCGTGATCGCGATCGTCTCCACCACCGGCACGCCGGCGCCGGCCAGCAGGGCGAGCGAGGCCGCCTCGTCGAGCGTGCGGCCGGTGACAGCGGCAGGACCCGCGGCGGGCGGGCGGGCGAGCGCGCGCACCCGCGGGCGCCGCCAGCGGCAGAAGGCGCCGACGGCGTCGGCGCAGCTCTCGGGCGTGCGGAAGACCGGCACGCCGGCCTGCGCCAGGCCGCGCAGCGCCTCGGGCGCGTCGGGCGTGAGGAAGGCGGCGAGGGGCTTCGCCCCGCGCGCCGCCTCGGCCAGCGGCGGCACCGTGCGCCCGGGCGCGGCGCGGGCCGACGAGCCGGTGATCGAGACGATGACGTCCACGCCAGGGTCGGCGGCCAGCGCGGCCAGCGCCGGACCGACGAAGTCCGGGCCGGCGCCCGCCATGGTCAGGTCGAGGATCGGCCCGGCGACCGGGGCCAGGCCCGTCGCGCGCACGGCCGCCAGCGTCGCCTCGGAGGGCGGCCGGATGGCCACGCCCTCGATCGCCAGCCGGTCGGCGACGACCGCGCCGCCGCCGCCCGTCGTCGTGACCACGCCGATGGCGAGCCGCCGGCCCATCGGCGCGCGGCCGCTGAAGAGGGGCGGCGCCTCGATCAGCCCCTCGAGCGTCGACACCCTGGCGATGCCGACCTCGCGCAGATAGGCGTCGACCACCGCGTCCTCGGCCAGGAGCGCGCCCGTGTGCGCCACCGCCATCTGCGCCCCCAGCGCCGAGCGCCCGAGCTTGAGCGCGATGACCGGCTTGCCGCGTTCCTGCGCGGCTGCCGCAAAGCGCGCCAGCGCGTCGGCATCGCGGATCGTCTCGAGGAAGAGGGCGACCACGTCCGTGTGAGGGTCGTCGAGGCAGGCCCGGCCGATCTCGGCGATGCCGAGGTCCGCCTCGTTGCCCACGGCCGCCACCCGGCTGAACCCCGTGCCGAGCGCCCGCGCCCGGCTGATGAGGCCGCCCATCATCGAGCCCGACTGCGAGAGCAGGGCCGTGCGCCCCTTCGGCTGGTCGGGCTCGTCATAGACGGCGTTCACGGTCAGCCAGCAGCCGCCGTGCAGGTCGGCGACGCCCATCGAGTTCGGGCCGAGCAGGCGCGTCCCCCCGGCGCGCGCCAGCGCGACGAGCCGCGCCTGGCGCGCGCGGCCTTCGGCCCCGGCCTCGGCGAAACCGTCCGCCAGCACCGTCACCACGGGCACGCCGCGCGCGGCGCAGTCGGCCACCGCCTGCTCGGCAAGCTCGGTGCCGAGCAGCACATAGGCGTGCTCGGGCACCTCGGGCAGGGCGGCGACCGAGGGCGCCGCCGGCACGCCCTGCACCGTGTCGCGCCGCGGGTTGACGACATGCACCCGGCCGCGGAACCCGCCGTGCCGGAGATAGCGCAGCACCCGGCCGGTCGGCCGCGACGGGTCGTTCGAGAGCCCGATCAACGCCACCGAGCGCGGCGCGAACAGCGCCCGCGCCAACCCTTCCTCCGGCTCGCTTCCGACCTCCATCACAAATCCCATAGGCGATGCGGCGGCCTTGGGAAACCCCGGCCCGGCTTGATAGAACGGGGCCGGGACGCGCCAGCCGCGCGCCGTGATGGGAGGAAGCGATGGCCGCGATCCAGGACACCAGCCCCGCGACGGGCGACCAGACCATCAGGGTCTACTGGCAGCCGGGCTGCTCGCAGCTGCCTGCGCACCAAGGAGTTCCTCTCCGAGCACGGGGTGCCCTTCACGTCGATCGACGTGCTGGCCGACCCGCAGGGCTTCCGCGACCTGCAGGCGCTGGGCGTCCGCATGATCCCGCTGGTGGTCAAGGGGCGCGAGTGGGTGTCGGGCCAGATCCTTTCGGACGTGGCCCGCATCGCCGGCATCGAGTACGGCCGCCAGGTGCTGCCGCCCGAGGATCTCAAGGCCCGCATCGACACGATCCTGGCCGCGGCGCTGCGCTATTCGGCCCAGCTGCCGGATGACGACGCGGTGCTCTCGACCATGCTGCCGAACCGGCCGCGCAGCTATCGCGACCTCGCCTGCCATATCTTCATGATCGTCGAGGCCTTCGTCGCCGAGACCGAGGGCGACCCGCTGACCGAGGACAAGTACCTCGCGCCGGCGCCCGACCATGTCCGCCGGCCCGCCGAGATCGTCGCCTTCGGCCAGCGCATCCGCGCCCGCTTCGAGAGCTGGTGGCAGGCGGGCGGGCACGACTGGCAGCGCCCGGCGCAGGTCTATTACGGCCAGCAGACGCTGCACGACTATCTCGAGCGCACCGCCTGGCATTCCGGCCAGCACACGCGCCAGCTGGCGCTGCTGCTGGAAAAGCTGGGGCGCGCGCCCGAGGGCAAGCTGACCGAGGCCGACTTCGCCGGCCTGCCGATGCCGAAGAACGTCTGGGACGACGAGAAGCGCTGGGACTGATGGACCAGCTCGCCGACCGCCGGCCCGACGGCAACCCTCGGCGAGCCGCCCTGCCGCCGGACCTCGGCCGGCGTCGCGTACCGCGTCTTCGGCCCCGACAAGCCAGGCGCCGAGCCGCTGGTCCTGCTGCATGGCGGCGCGGGGTCGTGGCTGCACTGGGTGCGCAATGTCGACGCGCTGGCGACGCGCTTTCGCGTGCTGGCCGTCGACGCGCCGGCCTATGGCGATTCGGCGGCGGTGCCGGGCGACATCACGGACGAGGAATATCTCGAGCTCTTTCGCGCGGCGGTCGAGGAGATGGCCGGCGAGGCGCGGCGCATCCACCTGGCCGGCTTCTCGTTCGGCGGCTATGTCGCGGCGCAGCTCGCCGTCCGCCTGGGCGAGCGCACCGGCTCGCTCTCGATGACGGGCGGCGCCGGCTATGGTGCGCCCGAGGGGCGGCCCTTCACGCTCGACTCCAAGCGCCGGCTGGCCCGGCGGCTGGGGCGCGCGCCGACCGAGGCCGAGCTGCGCGCCATGCACGCCGAGAACCTCGCCAAGCTGATGATCTGGGATCGCGACGAAGATCGACGACTGGGCGGTCGGCATGCAGCACCGCAACGTCGCGCGCACGCGCTTCGACTCGCGCCGGCTCAGCTGGGCCGACGGCACGCCGGCGCTGATCGGGCGCCTGAAATGCCCGGTGCTGGTCGTCTATGGCGAGCACGACGCCGCCGCGATCCCGCCGATCGGCGAACGGATCGAGCGCTGCCGGGCGGCGCGCCCCGACCTCGCGGCCCGGATCATCCCGGCGTGCGGCCACTGGGCGATGTACGAGGCGCCGGAGGCGGTGAACCGGCTGCTGCTCGATTTCCACGGCCGGGCCTGACGCTCATGCGCATCACCCGCGTCACCAGTCACGTGCTGTCCTGCGAGCTGGACGAGGAGCTCGGCTACTCGCAGCAATACTACCGCCGCCGCACGGCGCACCTGGTCGAGGTCGAGACGGACGAGGGCGTCACCGGCTGGGGCGAGTGCTTCGGCCCCGGCGCCGGTGGCGCTCGGCAACAAGGCGATCGTCGAGCGGGTGCTGCAGCCGATGGTGCTGGGGCGCGACCCGCTGGCGCGCGAGGCGATCTGGCAGCATTGCTACAACGCGCTGCGCGACCACGGGCAGAAGGGCATGCCGATCCAGGCGCTGTCGGGCCTCGACATCGCGCTCTGGGACATTGCCGGCAAGGTCGCCGGGCTGCCGCTCTACCGCCTGCTCGGCGGGCCGACGCGCGAGCGCATCCCCGTCTATGGCTACGGCATGATGCTGCGCCGCGTGCCCGAGCTGGCTGGCGCCTTCCGCGAGGAGGCGGCGGCGATCCGCGAGGCGGGCTTCGCGGCGACAAAGATGAAGGTCGGGCTGGGGCCGGAGGAGGACATCCGCCTGGCGACGGCCGTGCGCGAGGGCGTCGGCGACGGCTTCCGCTTCGCGGTCGACGCCAACCACTGCTACACGCTGGCGGATGCGATGCGCGTCGGCCGCGCGCTCGACGAGCTCGGCGCCTACTGGTTCGAGGAGCCGGTCGCCCCCGAGGACCGTGCCGGCTATGCCGAGCTGCGGCGCGCGCTCGCGCACCACCATCGCCGGCGGCGAGGCCGAGTTCACCCGCTGGGGCTGGCGCGACCTGCTGGCGGTTCGCGCCGTCGGGCTGGCGCAGCCGGAGGTCTGCGGCCTCGGCGGCATCTCCGAGTACCTCAAGGTGCTGGCGCTCTGCCATGCGGACTTCGTGCCCGTCATCAACCATGTCTGGGGCTCGGCGGTCGCGGTCGCGGCCAACATGCACCTGCTGGCCGCGATGCCCGATCTGCCGGGCGGGCTGCACCCCTGGGAGCCGATGCTGGAGTTCGACACGACGCCGAACCGTTTCCGCGACGATCTGCTTGAGCAGCCGCTGGGCATCGCCGCGCAAGTGCGGGCCAGCGGCGGCACGATCGGCCTGCCGCCGGGGCCGGGGCTCGGGGTTGCGCCGGACCGGGAATTCCTCGACCACTATCGGATCGAGTGAGAGGGGAAACGATGCGGATCGCCGTTCTCGACGATTACCAGAGCGTCGCGCGCGACATGGCCGATTGGTCGCGGCTCGAGGCGCAGCACGAGGTGACGTTCTTCCACGACGCCTATGAGGGGCTGGAGGGCTTTGCCCGGCGTCTGCAGGGCTATGAGGTGCTGGGCGTGATGCGCGAGCGCTCGCCCATCGGGCGCGACCTGCTCGAGCGGCTGCCCGACCTCAAGCTGATCGCAACGGCCGGGATGCGCAACGCGGCGATCGACCTCGACTATTGCGCGGAGCGCGGCATCGCCGTCTGCGGCACGGACAATTCGGCCGACGCCACGCCCGAGCTCGCCTGGGGCCACATCATCAGCCTGGCGCGCAACATCCACACCGAGAACCAGCGCATGCGCGAGGGGCGGTGGATCACGACGCTGGGGCTCGACCTCAGCGGCAAGACGCTGGGCATCCTGGGCCTCGGCCGGCTCGGCCGGCGCATGGCCGAGATCGGCCGCGCCTTCCGCATGGAGGTGATCGCCTGGAGCCATAACCTGACGGCCGAGGCCGCCGCCGAGGTGGGCGCCGAGCGGGTCGAGAAGGACGAGCTGTTCCGCCGGGCGGATTTCCTCACCATCCACTACAAGCTCGGCGAGCGCTCGCGCGGGCTCGTGGGCGAGCGCGAGCTCGACCTGATGAAGCGGTCAGCCTATCTGGTGAACACATCGCGCGGGCCGATCGTCGACACCAACGCGCTCATCTCGGCGCTGGGGCGCAGCCAGATCGCCGGTGCAGGCATCGACGTCTATGACGAAGAGCCGCTGCCGATGGACCACCCGCTGCGCCACATGCCGCGGACGCTGCTGACGCCGCATCTGGGCTACGTCACTGACGGCTGCTACCACGCCTTCTACGGCCAGATGGTCGAGTTGATCGAGCGCTGGCTGGCCGGCGACCCGGTCCGGGTGCTGGCGTGAGCGACGCGCCCGAGAGCCCGCGCCCCAAGACTCCGCGCAAGGACGCGCTCTGGGAGGCGGGGCTTGCCACCCGCCGTGCCGTCGTCGGCGAGGACTATGTCGCCGACGCGCTGGCGCGCATGGACGATCTCACCGCGCCCTTGCAGGACTGGGTGACGCGCTATGCCTGGGGCGATGTCTGGAACCGGCCGGGGCTGGCGCGGCGCGACCGGTCGATCCTGAACATCGGCATGCTGGTGGCGCTGAACCGGCCGCGCGAGCTGCGGCTGCATCTGCGCGGCGCGCTGAGGAACGGCGTGACGCGCGACGAGATCCGCGAATGCCTGCTGCAGACCGCCGTCTATTGCGGGGCGCCGGCGGCGCTCGACGCCTTCCGGGTCGCCCGCGAGGTGCTGGCCGAGGCCGAGGGCGAGGCGCAAGGATGAACGGCGGCTCGGATGGGCGCGCCGGCAATCGGACCCTGCGGATGAGGCCGCTGGACGGCATCCGGGTCCTCGACCTCTCGACCTTCATCGCGGGGCCGTTCGCCGGCGCGATCCTGGGCGAGTTCGGCGCCGAGGTGATCAAGGTCGAGCAGCCCGGGGGCGGCGATCCGGGGCGGCGCTTCGGGACGCCGACGGAGATCCCCGAGCTGTCGCTCAGCTTTCAGAACGACAACCGCAACAAGGTCTCGGTGACGCTGGACCTCAAGGCGCCGGAGGACCGGGCCAAGCTGATCGAGCTCGCCCGCCGCTCGGATGCGCTGATCGAGAACTTCCGGCCGGGCACGCTGGAGAAATGGGGCCTGGGGCCCGACGTGCTGCAGGACGCCAACCCGGCGCTCGTCATCTGCCGGATCACCGGCTATGGCCAGGACGGGCCCTATCGCGACCGGCCGGGATTCGCCCGCATCGCGCATGCGATCGGCGGGCTGACGCATCTGGCCGGCATGGCTGACGGGCCGCCGGTGACGCCCGGCTCCTCCTCGCTCGCCGATTATTTCTCCGGCATGTACGGGGCGCTGGGCGTCCTGCTGGCGCTGCGCGTCGCCGAGCGCACCGGCGAGGGCCAGTCGATCGACGTCGCGCTCTACGAGTTGATCTTCAGGATCCTCGACGAGACCACGCCGGCCTATGCGAAATTCGGCATCGTGCGCGGCCGCGAGGGCCGGATGACGCGGCAGGTGTGCCCGCACGGCCATTTCGAGTGCGGCGACGGCAAGTGGGTCGCCATCGCCTGCACCAGCGACCGGATGTGGGACAGGCTGGCGCGCCGGGTGCTGCACCGGGCGGACCTGGCCGACAGCCATCCGCGCACGGCCCAACGGGCTGGCCGACCGCGACCTGATCGACGGCGTGGTCGAGACGTTCACGCTGGCGCATCCGATGGCAGAGGTGGTGCGGCTCTGCACCGAGGGCGACGTGCCCTGCGGGCCGGTCAACTCCATCGCCGACATCTTCGCCGATCCGCATTACGCCGCGCGCGGCACGATCGAACGCGTCGAGCACCCCAAGCTCGGCGAGATCGCCGTGCCGACGACTTTGCCGCGGCTGAGCCGCACGCCCGGGCGGATCGACCGGCTGGGGCCCGAGCTCGGCGACTGGAACGACAGGCTCGACGCGCTGCTGGCGGACGAGAGCGAGGTGAGGGGACGATGAAGACCTATCGGCTGGCCTGCATCCCGGGTGATGGCATCGGCAACGAAGTGATGCCCGAGGGGCTGCGCGTGCTGCACGCCGCCGCCGCGGCGGGGCAGTTCCGGATCGAGACCTCCGATTACGACTGGTCCTGCGAGCGCTACAAGGCGACCGGGTCGATGATGCCGGAGGACGGCATCTCCCAGCTCGCGGAGTCGGATGCGGTCTTCCTCGGCGCCGTGGGCTACCCCGGCGTGCCGGACCATATCTCGCTCTGGGGCCTGCTGGTGCCGATCCGGCGCGAGTTCGACCAGTACGTCAACCTGCGCCCCGTGCGGCTCTTGCCGGGCGTGCCGTGCCCGCTGGCCGGCAAGAAGCCGGGCGACATCGACTTCTGGGTGGTGCGCGAGAACACGGAAGGCGAGTACAGCCAGATCGGCGGCAAGATGTTCGCCGGCACCGAGCGCGAATTCGTCAGCCAGGTGGCGATCTTCAGCCGGCAGGGCTGCGACAGGATCAGCCGCTATGCCTTCGAGCTCGCCCGGAAGATCGGTGCCCAGCGCGTTGACATGGCGACGAAATCGAACGGCATCTTCGTCTCGATGCCCTATTGGGACAGCCGGTTTCGCGAGGTGGCCAAGGCCTATCCCGCGATCGAGACGCGCGAGCACCACATCGACATTCTTGCCGCCCGGCTGGTGATGGCGCCCGAGCAGTTCCGCGTGATCGTGGCGACGAACCTTTTCGGCGACATCCTCTCGGATCTCGGCCCGGGCGTGACGGGCACGATCGCTGTCGCGCCTTCGGCCAACATCAACCCCGAGCGGCGTTTCCCCAGCATGTTCGAGCCGGTGCATGGGAGCGCCCCCGACATCGCCGGGCAGGGCATCGCCAACCCGGTCGGGCAGATCTGGTCGGGCGCCATGCTGCTGGAGCATCTGGGCGAACCCGAGGCGGCCGGGCTGATCGTCGCCGCGATCGAGCGGGTGCTGGGCGACGCGGCCGGGCCCAAGACCCGCGATCTCGGCGGCCGGGCGAGCACGGCCGAGCTTGGCCAGGCCATCGCCGACGCCGTGGCGGCGGCCGCCTGATCGGCAACCAACCGCCGCGCGCCGCGTTCTACGGGCCGTTGTTCGTCAAAGATTGCAAGGAGGTAGGCTCGTGCTTGAATGGATTTCGATTCTGGTGATCGTCGCAGCCATCGCCGGGTTGCTGGGCTTTCCGCGCATCGCCGGGGCCGCCTGGACCGGCGCCTCGGTGCTGGCGATCATCGTGCTGGTCGGAATCGCCCTTCTGGTGCTGTTCGGGGTGCTGGCCTTCGCCTGAGGGCGGCCGGCGCGGAACCGCGCGGGCGCCCGCCCCGAGGTCAGGGCGGGGCACCGCTGTCAGCTTGCCGTCAGCCCGCCGCGTCAGCCCGTCGCCGGGCCGGCGGACGTGCCGAAGCGGTCCTGCAGGGCCTGCAGCCCGATCTCGTAGAAGGCGCCGACGATCTCGGTGGCGAGGTGCTCGTCGCTGCCGGTCGGCACGAAATAGGCCGACCAGTGGACATGGCAGCCGCCAGCCTCGGCGACGCAGCTGAGCGTGGCGCGGTGGTCCGAGACGGGCAGCGGCCCGTCCTCGGTCGCATAGGTCAGGTGGTGCGGGCCTGTCTCCATCAGCCGCTCGAGGAAGAGCCCGCCGTCGGTGGTGCGCAGGTGCCGGTAGATCGCGCCCTCGATCTCGGTCAGCTCGACGCTCGCGATCAGCGGATGCCAGTCGGCGATGCTGCCAAAGCCGCCGATCGCCGCCCAGACCGTGTCGCGATCGGCGGCGAGCGACGCGATGCGCCGGACCTGGTCGTGGTCGCCGCTCTCGCGTGGTCCGTGCGCCATGCCTTCCCCTCTGCGTGCATCGGCCCCGTGGCCCGTGCGGAGGCTAGCCGATCGGCGCCGCCCCGTCCATGACGAGCGGCCCATGACGAGCGGCCCATGACGAGCGGCCCATGACGCGCGGCCGGGCGCTCACCCGCAGGGCTGGCGGGCGGGCGAGCGCCCCTTGCTCGGCGCGACGCGCTCGATCACGAAGCCGGTCGCGCCGTGCAGCACCGTCGAGGCGAAGATCGTGAAGGCGACCAGCGCCCAGAGCTGGTCCTCGTTGATGAACTCGACATGGCTGGACGCATAGGCGAGGTAATAGACCGAGCCGACGCCGCGCACGCCGAAGAAGGCGACCGTCCAGCGCTCGCGCGGCGCCAGGTCGGTGCCGAGCAGGCCGATCCAGCCGGCCAGCGGACGGATCACCAGCAGCAGGCCGAAGCCGATCACCGCATGCCGCCAGTCGAGCGCCGGCCAGAGCGAGGGCAGGGTGCTGCCGAGCATGACCAGCAGCACCGCGGTGACGGCGTGCTCGATCGACTCGCTGAAGGTGTGCAGCCGGCGATGGAACTGGTGCCGCGCCTCGACGCGCCGGCAGACGAGGCCGGCCACGAAGACGCCGATGAAGCCATAGCCCTCGGCGAGTTCGACGACGCCGTAGCAGAGCAGCACGGCGGCGAGCGCGATGACGCCGGGCCCCGACTGGCCGAGCGTCTCGCCGCCCCGCATGTGGAAGAGGCTCTTGCCGAGCACCCAGCCGACGCCGGCGCCCAGCAGCACGCCGACCGCGATGCGGTAGAGGACGTCGCGCACCAGCCAGTCGGCGAACCAGCCGGAGGAGTCGGGCCCGAGCGCCGCGATCAGAAGCCCCAGATAGACGAAGGGAAAGGCCAGGCCGTCGTTCAGCCCCGCCTCGGCGGTCAGGGCGATGCGGACCGGGTGCTCGCCGCCTTCGAGCGGCGGCCCGACCTGGGCGTCGCCGGCGAGCACCGGGTCGGTCGGTGCCAGCGCCGCGCCGAGCAGCACCGACCCGGCCAGCGTCATTCCCGCCAGCCCCCAGCCGAGCAGGGCGACGGCGGCGATCGTCAGCGGCATGGTGATGGCCAGCAGCCGCGCGGCCGGCTGCCACAGGCACCAGCTGCCGACGCTGTCGATGCGCAGGCCGGTGGCGAACAGCACGACGATCAGCACGATCTCGCTCGAGATCTCCCAGAGCCTGGGCGAGCTGCGCGGGTCGAGGGTGTCGGGCATCCCCGGGATCAGCGCGAAAGCGGCGAGCCCGAGCACCATGAGGAGCGGCGCCGACGACGACCGCGCGCCGGAACAGCAGCCGCGGCGCCCAGTGCGCGAGGAAGATCGCGGCACCCACCGCCGCCATGAACACATGCGTGGGCGAGAGCTCGAAGAGCGTGTGCTGCATACCCGTTCCGTTGATCTCGGTCGCCCTGGGCGGCGCTTGAACGCGTATGCAGAGCCTGCCCGTCGTCAGCGCCGGGCATTGAACCCTTGCGGCGGGCGGGCCGTTCCGAGCCGCGGGCCGTGGCCTGGCGCGCGGTCAGCCGCGCTTCCAGGCCTCGTAGCGGGCGCGGGTCGCGTCGTTCATCGGATAGAGGCCGGGCAAGGCCGCGTCGTGCCGGGTCACCTGGTCCATGATCCAGCCCTCCATCCGCTCCTGCTCGGGCGCCTCGTCGAGCACCTGGTCGAGAAAGGCTGCGGGGATCAGCACGGCGCCGTCGCGGTCGGCGACAACGATGTCGTCGGGGTAGACGGCGACGCCGCCGCAGGCCACGGGCTCGCCCCAGCCGACGAAGGTGAGCCCCGCGACCGAGGGGGGCGCCGCGGCGCCCGAGGCGAAGACGGGCAGCCCGGTCGAGAGCACGCCCTCAAGGTCGCGCAGGACGCCGTCGGTGACCAGCGCCGCCACGCCGCGCTGCGCCATCCGCGCGCAGAGGATGTCGCCGAAGATGCCGGCATCGCGCACGCCCATGGCGTCGACGACCGCGATGCAGCCTGCCGGCATCGCCTCGATGGCGGCCCGGGTCGAGATGGGCGAGGCCCAGGCGGCCGGCGTGGCCAGGTCCTCGCGGGCGGGCACGAAACGCAGCGTGAAGGCCGGGCCGACGACGCGCGCCTGCTTTGGCCGCAGCGGCAGCGTGCCCCGCAGCCAGACATTGCGCAGGCCTTTCTTGAGCAGGATCGTCGTGATCGTCGCCGTCGTGACGCCGAGCAGCGTCTCGCGCGCCTTGTCGTCGAAGGGCATGGAAGTCTCCCGCGTATGCTCTCGGCGCCATGAATGCCCGGCAGGACGCGGCGAGCCAAGCCCAAAGGACCGCGGCCTTCGGTCGATCGCGTGGGCGCAGTACGCGCGGGCGCCCGGCCGCCGACATGCCGCATCCGGGCCGTCCGGGCCGTCCGGGCCTCCGGGCCGGCCGGGCCGGGAACTTTCCTCTCGATCGGCGCTCCTCAGCCCTTTCTTTACCCCCCGTCCTTACAAGCTTGGAGCTCGTTTTCGTGGTGTGGGAGAGGTGTCATGGTCCGCTTGAAGGGCGATTCGGTCGATCGGCGAGGCCGGCCGTGATCCTTCTCCGCCGGTCTGCGCCGCTGCTGGAGGTGCCATTCGACGGCGCGCACAGCATTCCTGACGCCGTCGAGGCGCTGATCGGGCCGCGCGGGCTCGCCGGCGCGATTCGCCAGGCGACGCCGCGCACGCTCGATCTCGTCGGGCTGGCGGTGATGGAAGTCCTGCACACGATCGTCGAACACGCCGCCCACCGGCGCGGCGGGTCTTCGGGCACGGCCGCGCTCTGGACCGAGCCCCGGCTCGCCATGATCGCCGTCAGCTTCGCCGGGCCGCCGCTGCCCGCCGCGCTGCTGTCCAGCTGGGACCGCGGCCAGGAGCCCGAGGGCCAGGGGACGTCTGGCGATTGCGGCTGGGGTTGGCTCCTGGTCCGCGAGGCGCTCGACGGCGTCAGCGCCGTCCGGACGGCAAATCGCAACCTGCTGTTCCTCGAGCGGTGGCTCTGAACCGCGCGACATCAGGCCGGGGAGCGTCCGGATGCTGATCGCGAGGACCAGGATCGGCCGGATCCGCCGGCGGGTGGCGGTCCGGGCCTTCCTGTGCGGCGCGGTGGTCGGTGGCGCGCTCGCCACTGCGGCGATCAAAGGCGGCGGCCAGGCGGCCGCGGCCGTTCTGATGCCGCTGGGGCTGATCGCCCTGGCCGTGATGATCTTCGGCGTCTGGATCGGCGACCTGCGGCGGCGGGCCGAAGAGCTCGCCGATATGCTGGGCGCCGTGCAGCCGGGCCTGCTCGTCCTCGACAGCGCGCGGGTCTGCGTCTCGCTGACCGACCGGCTCCGCGACATGCTCGGCATGCTGCCCGACTGGGATCCGACGGGGCTTACCATCACCGCGATCCTGAGCGAGCTCGCCGACCGCGGCGATTTCGGGAAGCGCCTGCCGCGCGGGCACCCGATCGATCCCGACTTCTTCCGCTCGGCGGCCTTCGGCGAGCTCTGCGCCGAGACGCCGCATGGCCGGGTGGTCTCGTTCGCCGCCTCCGAGCTGCCGCGCGGGGGCTGGGTGCTGACCTGCACGGACATCACCCAGCACGAAGAGCAGCGGCGCGCGATCCTGTGCGCCAAGGCCGAACTCGAGCAGAGCGAGGCGCGCGCGCAAGGGCTGGCCCGCGCGGCCGAGGCCGCCAGCGAGGCCAAGTCGTCCTTCCTGACGGCGATCAGCCACGAGATCCGGACGCCGATGACCGGCATCCTCGGCATGTGCGAGATCCTGGCCGATTCCGGGCTGACGGGCGAGCAGGCCGGCCGATGTCGCGACGATCCGGCAGTCCTGCGACTCGCTGCTCGGTCTCATCAACGAGGTCCTCGACCTCGCCAAGATCGAGGCGGGGCGGATGACGCTCGACTGCGCGCCCTTCGACCTGCGCGCGACGATCGAGGGCGTGCTGCGCCTCGTCCAGCCCAGGGCCCGCGAGCACGGGCTCGCCGTGCTGCTGGACTACGACAGCGAGCTGGCCCATCGCTTCGTCGGCGACCAGCAGCGGCTGCGCCAGGTGCTGATCAACCTGCTGGGCAACGCGGTGAAGTTCACGCTCGAGGGCAGCGTGCGCGTCCGCGTGCGCGGCCGGGCATTGGGCAAGCGCACGGCGCTGGAGATCGCCGTCGTCGACACGGGCGTCGGCATCGCCGGCGAGGATCTCGGCCGCATCTGGGGCGAGTTCGCCCGCGTCGAGGGCGACGGGGCGCGGCGCTTCGAGGGCACAGGGCTGGGGCTGGCCATCAGCCGCAAGCTGGTCGAGCTGATGCAGGGCGAGATCGGCGTCAAGTCGCAGCCGGGGGCGGGCTCGACCTTCACGCTGCGCCTCGCGCTGCCCGTGGCCGAGGCGCAGCTGCAGGCGAGCCCCGCGCGCCCATCGGCGGAAACCGCGCCGTCCAGGCCGGCCCCGGTTGCGCCCGGGCACCGGCTGAAGGTGCTGCTGGTCGAGGACAACCGGACGAACCAGGCCGTCGTCGGCGGCATGCTGGCGGACGAGCCCGTCGAGCTCTCTGTCGCACAGAGCGGGTCAGAGGCCGTCGGGGCCTTCCAGAAAGCGCGGCCCGACATCGTGCTGATGGACCTCTACATGCCCGAGATGGACGGCTTTGCCGCCACGGCCACGATCCGGCGGATCGAGGCCGATCAAGGGATGCCGCGCACGCCGGTCATCGCGCTGACCGCCTGCGCCGGGCCCGAGGACCGCGCCCGCTGTCTCGCGGCGGAGATGGACGACTTCCTCAGCAAGCCCCTCGACAGGGCCGCGCTGGTCGCCGCGATCTGGGCGCATGCCGGCCGGGCGGCGCCGTCCATGCAGCTCGCGGAAACGGGCTAGGCCCGCCGCGGCGCGACGGCCAGCTTCTCCAGGCGGCCGGCGAGCTCGATGTCCTTGGGCGTCAGCCCGCCGGTGTCGTGCGTCGTCAGCCGCACCTCGACGCGGTTGTAGACGTTCGTCCACTCCGGATGGTGGTCCATCGCCTCGGCCTCGAAGCCGGCGCGCACCATCCAGGCGAGCGCATCGCGAAAGTTCTTGAACCGGAACGTCTTGGAGATCGACGCGCCATCGTCGGCCAGGCTCCAGCCGGCGTCGCGCAGCTCCTGCGGTAGCGTCGTCATGCTCGGCTCCTCATTCGGACACTTGGGGGGCGTGGTCGCGCCAGCGGCGGGCGTTCTCGCGGATGGCGGCGGCGCGCTCCTCGACGGGCGGGTGGCTGGCGAGCCAGCTCGTCGCCATCGCGGCGGCGCCGGGGATCAGGCGCGGCAGCTTTTCCAGCATCCGCGCCTGGTGCTCGGCGCCGACGCCCGAGCGCACCATCAGCGCCGTGGCGTAGGCGTCGGCCTCGAACTCGTCGCGGCGCGACAGGCGCGCGGCCAGCGCGCCGAGCAGCCAGGCCGAGACCATCCAGCCGAAATAGGGCACGACGCGTGCCAGCAGCCCGCCCAGCACCAGCATCGCGGCCTGCCGGCCCGCGACCTCGACCATGCGCCGCCGCATATGGCCGAGCGCCAGGTGGCCGAGCTCGTGCGCCGCCACCGAGGCGAGCTCGCGCGCGCTGACCTTGCCGGCGCGAAAGGCGTCGAACGAGCCCCTGGGTGACGTAGATCTCGCCCGTGTCCGTCGCGAGCCCGTTGATCGACCGGTCGGGCAGGAGGCGCACCTCGACCTTGTCGATGCCCGCCGCGCGCGCCAGCCGGCCGAGCAGCGCGTCGACCTGGTCGTTCTGCAGCGGGCGCGAGCGCGCGCGCAGGCCCGCGCCCGACATCTGGGCGCGCAGCTTGAACATGAAGACCGCGACGGCGACGATCAGAACGGGAAGCAAAAGCTTGAGCATGGCGCAAGATATAGACGGCAGGGTGCGGCTTCGTCATCACCGCCGGCCGCCGGCGAGCGGCTGGCGCGCAGGTTCTCGTCGCCGGCCGGGCTGCCTCTCTTCCGGATTGCGCAAGGATGTCTTCGCGCCGCGGGCCATGGCGCCGTGGGCTCGCAGGGTCGCACATTCGCCGGGCAACGATCGAGGAGGGCCCACATGCAGCCGCTTTCGCCCGCCGCCGAGCCGACCGCGCCCGCGGTCCGCATCGGCCACGTCCATCTGAAGGTCGCCGATCTTCAGCGCGCGATCGGCTTCTATTCCGGCGTGCTCGGTCTCGACGTCATGCAGACCTTCGGGGCCAAGGCCGCCTTCCTGTCGGCCGGCGGTTACCACCACCACATCGGCCTGAACGTGTGGGAAAGCGCCGGCGGCACGCCGCCGCCGCCGGGTCACACCGGGCTCTATCACACGGCGTTCGTCTACCCGGACCGGCCATCGCTCGGCCGCGCCGTGCGCCGGGTGCTCGAGGCCGGCGTGCCCCTGACCGGCATGGCGGACCACGGCGTCTCGGAGGCGGTCTATCTCGACGACCCCGACGGCAACGGCATCGAGCTTTACCGCGACAAGCCGCAGGCGGAGTGGCCGGTCGATGCGCAGGGCCGGCTCGCCATGGTCAATGCGCGGCTCGACCTCGAGGCGCTGCTCGCCGCCGCCTGACCGGGCCCCCGGCTTTCGTCGGTCAGAGGTCGGGGAGCGTCTCTGCGGGCCTCGGCGGTCGCCGCCGCCGGAGCTTTACCAGCGGCGGGGCAGGCGGCTTGCCGGCGGGCGGGCGCGGCGGCGCTCGCGCAGGAAGACCGTCAGGCCCGAGCCGACGATCAGGGTGATGCCGCCGACCACCCAGGGCCCCGGCAGGTAGCCGAAGATCGCCCAGCCCCAGAACATGGCGAGCGGCAGGGCGCTGTATTCGAAGGGCGCGACCACCGCGGCCTCGGCCGAGCGATAGGCCTGGCTGAGCGCATAGCCGACGACCGCCGAGACGGCGCCGACGGCACAGAACAGGACCCGGTCCTCGGGCGCGGGCCAGACCCAGGCGCGCAGGACGAAGCGCAGGCTCTCGTCCTGGATGCCCGTCGCAAATCGCCCGTCTCCGGCAATCGCGAAGAAGGCGAGGCTGACGACGATGAAGCTGCCGTGGATGTAGACCGCCATGGCCGAGGCCTTGGCCGTGACGCCGAGCCGGCGGGTCAGCATCTGCATGCAGGCGTAGAAGAAGGCCGACATGATCGGCAGCATCAGGACAAGCCGGTCCGGCGCCGCGCCGTCCGCGCCGCCGGCCGGGCGCAGCATCAGGAGCACGCCCAGAAAGCCGACGCAGACGGCGCCGATCCGCCAGGGCCCGACGCGCTCGCCCAGGAACGGCACCGACAGGAGCGTGATGAAGAGCGGCGCGACGAACCACAGCGCCGTCGCCTCGGCCAGCGGCAGCGCCGCCAGCGCCGCGAAGTAGGTGAGATTGGCGAGCACGACCAGCATGCCGCGCAGGGCGTGCAGGAGGGGCCTGTCGGTGCGCAGGATGCGCAGGCCGCCCTCGATGCGGACGATGACCAGCGTGAACAGGAGGGCGATCCCTGAGCGGACGAACATCAGCTCGTGCAGCGGATAGTCGCCCGACAGCTGCTTGATCATCACGTCGTTGACCGAGACGCACAGCATGCCGAGCAGGATGAAGCCGATGCCCTTGCGGACATCGCTCGGCACGGTTGCGTCGGAGACGGCCATGGAGAACCTCGGGGCTTGCGGACGGGGCCGCGCCCAACTCCCGTATCCGGGCCTGCAGGGCCGCGCCAGATCCCATGGCGCAGGCCGGGTGCGGGCCGAGTGCCCCGGGAAAACCAGCGGCGGCGCGGCGCGGAGGCAGTCGCGGCCTGCGATCGGTGCTAACCTCCGGCGGCGGCGACGGAGGGGAGCATGGCCTTTGCGATCAAGCTCGACGAGGCGCGGCGCCTGGCCGTGGCGCACTGCGACGGCCAGGTGCTGGAGTCGGAGATCCACGAGGCGATCGACTTTTCCTTCGACCTGGCCCGCCTTCCGGACGGGATCGACCGGATCGTCCTCGTCGAGCCCACGGCCGATCTGCGGGCGCTCGACGCCGAGGTCCTGCACCGCATCCAGGAACGCATGCTGGAGCGGAGCAGTCCGGCGGGGGCCCCGGCCTTCCGCTCGGTCCTGGTGACGCCATCGCCGTTTCACCGCCCGATCGCCGAGCTCTACAAGGCGATCTGGGACAGCCATCGGCTGCCAGGCGTGGAATTCTGGGTCGTGGCGACGCCCGAGGAGGCGGCCCGGGTGCTCGGCCTTCACCGCGATCGCTCGGCCCGGCTGCCCGGCGCGCTCCATGACGACGCGGCGCCGCTAGCGGCTGTCGCTGACCCTCGGGCTGGCGGGCATTGCTACACTTGCAATGTAGCGGCCGCTACGGTAAGAGTGCGACGATGATTGATCCGAGTTGGCTGCTGATGACCTACAAGGTGCCCGCCGAGCCGGCCGCCAAGCGCATGGCGGTCTGGCGCAAGCTCAAGGGCATGGGCGCCGTCTACCTGCAGGGCGGCGTCTGCCTGCTGCCGAAGACGGACGATCATGTCCGGCGTCTGAAGATGCTCGAGAACGACATCGCCGCCGCGTCGGGCGAGTGCGTGATCCTCGAGACGGTGGCGCTCGACCAGGGACAGCGCGACAAGGTCGTCGCGCGCTTCCGCGCCGATCGCGACGACGCCTATGAAGAGCTGCTCGACAAGTGCGACGACTTCGAGCGCGAGGTCGCCAAGGAGGTCACGGCCAATCACTACACCTATGCCGAGCTCGAGGAGAACGACCTCGACCTGAAGAAGCTGCAGGGCTGGCTGGCCAAGATCCGCGCGCTCGACTTCTACGGCGCGGCGCGCGCCGACGAGGCCGAGGCGCGGCTGCAGCGCTGCGAGGCGATCCTCGACGACTATGCCAAGCGCGTCTTCGAGGCGCGCGGCGAGAGCGAGGCCTGATGAACTGGACCGAAGCCGCCCCGGCCGTCTCGGCCGCCTTCCTCGCCTCGCTCGTCGAGGTGGTCGAGGCGTTCACCATCGTGCTGGCCGTCGCTGCCGTGCGCGGGCTGCGCCCGGCCGTGCTGGGCACGCTGGCGGCTCTGGCGGTTCTGCTGGCCGTGGTCCTGGCGCTCGGGCCGCTGCTCGGCGCGGTGCCGCTCTGGATCCTGCAGCTCGTCGTCGGCGTCCTGCTGCTGCTCTTCGGCATCGGCTGGCTGCGCAAGGCGGCGCTGCGGGCGGCGGGCGCCATCCCGCTGCATGACGAGACCGCCGCCTATGCCGCCGAGACCGCCGAGCTGACCGCGAGAGATGCGGCTGCACGGCGCCTCGCAGGACTGGATCGCCGGGCTCGCCGCCTTCAAGGCCGTGCTGCTGGAAGGGCTCGAGGTGATCTTCATCGTCATCGCGGTCGGCGCGGGCGGGCACCTCGTCCCGGCGGGCATCGGCGCGCTCGCCGCCTGCGCGCTGGTCTTCGCCGTCGGCGCGGCCGTGCACCGGCCGCTGGCCCAGGTGCCCGAGAACACGCTGAAGTTCGCGGTCGGCGTCATGCTCTCGGCCTTCGGCGTCTTCTGGACGGGCGAGGGGATCGGCGTCGAGTGGCCGGGCGCACGACCTGGCGCTGCTCGCCTTGGCGGGCGTCTTCCTGGCGGCGGGGCTCGGTGCCGCGGCGATGGCGCGCCGGCTGGTCGAGGCGCGGCCGTGACGATCCTGCGCGCCGTCCTGGCCGAGCTGCGCAAGATGTTCCTGGCGGATGCGCGGCTGTCGCTCGCGCTCTTGGCGGTGGTGGCGCTGGCCGCAGGGGTCCATGCCTTGGCGCCTGCGCAAGCGGCGGCCGCCGTTCTGCTCGCGGGGACGCTGGCCGTCTTCCTGGTCGCGGTCGGCGCCGCCGCGCGGCGGCCCTGACCTCCGAGGCGGCCGACGGACGGGCCGTACGAAGCCCATGGCGCCGCCGCGCCTTCCTGCCGGGCGCGCCGCTCGGCGTCCTGCAAGCGCCAACGCCTTTCCAGGTGGTTAACGGAATTTCTCTTCCCGTTGTTTTCCAATGACTTGCAGTTTTGTGCACGCGTGCACAAGCGTGCACACGTGTGCGCTCGCGCCTACCTGATCGGCCTCCGCGCTATCGGCTCAGCTCGCGCGTCGCCGATTCGATGCCCGCCAGCGTCATGGGGAACATCCGGCCGCCCATGATCTGGCCGATCATCCCGATCGACTGGGTGTATCGCCACTGCCGCTCGGGCACCGGGTTGATCCAGGCGGCGTGCGGCCATTTCTCGAGCGCGCGGCGCAGCCAGACCTCGCCCGGCTCGGCGTTCCAGTGCTCGCTGGCGCCGCCGGGATAGACGATCTCGTAGGGCGACATCGAGGCGTCGCCGACCAGGACCAGCTTCCAGTCCGGCCCGTAGGTATTCAGCACCTCCCAGGTCGGCGTCTGCTTGTCCCAGCGCCGGCGGCTCTCGCGCCAGACGCCCTCGTAGAGGCAGTTGTGGAAATACCAGTATTCCAGGTGCTTGAACTCGGCGCGCGCCGCCGAGAACAGCTCCTCGACCACCTTGATGTGGTCGTCCATGCTGCCGCCCACGTCGAACAGCATCAGCACCTTGACGGCATTGTGCCGCTCGGGCCGCATCTGCACGTCGAGATAGCCGTGCTCGGCCGTGCGCCGGATGGTGCCGTCGAGGTCGAGCTCCTCGACGGCGCCCTCGCGCGCCCAGCGGCGCAGGCGGCGCAGCGCCACCTTGATGTTGCGCGTGCCGAGCTCGACATCGCCGGCGAGGTCGCGGAACTGGCGCTTGTCCCAGACCTTGACCGCGCGGCGGTGGCGCGATTCGTGCTGGCCGATGCGCACGCCCTCGGGGTTGTAGCCATAGGCGCCGAAGGGCGAGGTGCCGGCCGTGCCGATCCACTTCGAGCCGCCCTGGTGGCGCCCCTTCTGCTCGGCCAGCCGCTGGCGCAGCGTCTCCATCAGCTTGTCCCAGCCGCCGAGCGCCTCGACTTGGGCCTTCTCCTCGTCGGTGAGGTACTTCTCCGCCATCCTGCGGAGCCATTCCTCGGGCAAGGCGCGGGCCTCGACCACCTCCTCGCCGCCGGCGACGGCCTCGAGCCCCTTGAAGACCTCGGCGAAGACGCGGTCGAAGCGGTCGAGATGGCGCTCGTCCTTCACCAGCGCGGCGCGCGCGAGGAAGTAGAATTCCTCCACATCATAGAGGGCGAGGCCCGCGTCCATCGCCTCGATCAGCGTCAGATGCTCGCGCAGGCTGACGGGGACCTTGGCCTCGCGCAGCTTGAAAAAGAGATTCAGGAACACGGTCGAGCGCCTCAGCCGAACCAGCCGAAATTCAGGCCGGCCACGACCAGGATCAGGCCCACGAGGAAGGCCGGGATGCCGTGCGCCATCGCGTATTGCAGCTTGTCGGCCGTTTTGCCGCCGCGCCGCTCGGCGCGGCGCCAGCCGATGAGCGCGAAGATGGCAAAGAGGATCAGCGCCACGATCATAAGCTGCCCAAAACCCTAATTGCCGACCCAATGCGCACTTGTGGCGGTGCCGATGGCATAGGCGTGCCAGGCGAGCGCGCCGCGCCGGGCCTCGACGCTTGCCGAGGGCTGTATGGCCTGCAGCGCCGCCGCCCGCAAGTCGTAGAGCGCTGCCAGCCGCTCGTCCTGGCCCAGCGCGGCGAAGATCGCCTCGAGGCCGTCGGTCAGCCGCATGGCGGCGCCAGGATCGCCCAGCCGGTACTCGAGGCGCGCCCGGTCGAGGCGGATCTGCGCGATGCGGATGTCGTCCGGCCCGTGCGCCGTCGCGCAGACCCTTTCGGCCTGCCGCAGCGCGGCCAGCGCATCGCCGGGGTCGTCACCGCTGGCGCGGGCCAGCGCCACCAGGCTGTGGCAGTGATAGACGGACAGCGGCGCGCGCCCGGCCGCGATCGCCAGCGCCCGCCGGGCCGAAGCCAGGCGCCGCGCGGCCGGCCGGCCGCGGTCGAAGGCAGCGCGCAACGCCTCGACCCAATCGGCCATCTCGCGATCGCGCGGCAGCGCCAGCGGCGGGGCATGCCGCCCCTCCGGGTTCAGGCGCGTGAGCGCCGCCCGCGCCGCCGTTCGGGTTTCTGCGCGGTTGAGTCCGGTGTGCAGCTCGGGCGCGTAAAGCACCTGGAGCATGAGGAAATCGAGACGCGTCGGCCACAGGTGCGCGGCGTCGTCGTTGAAGATCGAGGGGCCGAGGCCGTAGAGATCATCGGCCGGGCCCAGCGCCTGGGCGATCTCTTCCACCAGGCAGGCGCGCGCGAGATAGGGCGCGGCCCGGTCGGGGATGAAGACCGTCATCGCGGCGATGGCCGTCTCCGTCTCGAAGGGCCGCTTGCCGAAGCGTGCCGGAGCGCGGGCGAACTCCGCCCAATCGGGTGCGCCGGGGACGACCACGCAGAAATGGCGCGGCACGCTGGCGCGAAAGGCCGCGTCAGGAACGAAGCTGACCAGCAGATTGTGCGGCGCCGCGCCCAGCGTGATCGGCACGCCGGCGCGGATGCGGAGCTCGGCGAGGTATCCGTCGAGAAAGTCGCGATAGCGCTCGGCGCCGTGCCCCGCCAGGCCGACGCGCACCGGGGCTTCGTAGCGCACCAGGTTCGGCCGGTGACCGCCCCATTCCAGATCATGCGTCAACGCGACGAACAGGTCCGCCAGGCTCTCGTTCGAATAAGCGGTGTGCCCGGCCGGCAGGCCTCCGCCGAAAGAGGTGGACGGGAGATCCCCGGCGGGCGGGCGCGTCGTCGCGGCGCCAGGCGCCGAGGCGGCCAGCGCCAGCGCCAGCGCCAGCGCACCGGCGAGGGCGGCCGCCCTCATCGCCGATTGTAGCGGATGAACGGCGTCACCACGGCTATGCGATCGTAGAGCTGCCGGGCCGTGGCGTTGAACTCCTGCGTCAGCCAGTAGACGTTCGGGCAGCCTGCGGCATCTGCGGCGGCGTAGACCGCCTCGATGAGCTTGCGCCCTGCGCCGGTGCCGCGCGCGTCGGGGCTGACGAAGAGGTCCTGCAGGTAGACGACGTTCTCGATCCGCCAGCAGTGCCGGTGGAACAGGTAATGGGTGATGCCGATCAGCGTGCCGCCGCGCTCGGCGACCAGCCCGTGGAACTCGTGGCTGTCGCCCGAGAGCAGGCGCGCGAAAGTGGTGCGGTAGACTTCCTCGGGGACCGAGGTCTTGTAGAACCTCAGATAACCCGTCCACAGCACGCGCCATTCGGGTTCGTCACGCGCCTCGATCGGCCTGATCGTCGTCTCCATTCCTATGCCGCCCCCCGGTTGTTTAAACCTCGCCGCCATTTTTCCCACGGTTGACCGCCCGATACGCGGTTGCAAGGATGATTTCGGGACAGGTGGCGGCCGGCGCGATCGCGCCGAGCCGACTGCGCCATTGACGTAGTGCCTCGGAGCCGCAATATGATCGTGGAGCTGTGGGGCATATCCGAGACACCTCGGTTCCGCGACGACGTGCTCCACTACCAGCCCGCCGGAGGCATCGCTCAGGTCATGGCGCGACAACATCCAGCGCGACCCGATGATCGGCCAGCCCGCCGAGGGCGGGACAGGGATTGGAGAGTACGACTACCCGGTCGGCGATCTCGTGATCCGCTACATCGTTGTGCCGCAGCAGCGGCATATCGTGCTGATGACGCTGCGGCACAGGGCCGGCACCCCGAGCCTGTCGGTGCCGCGCGCTGGCACGGTGTGGCGGATCGTGCTCGACGTCGTCCGGTTGTGGAGCGGATTGAAATGGTGGTGATGCCATGAGCGACTTCCCCGACGCGCAGACCCGTTACGAGGAGGCATTGCAGCAGCTCGCCGAGCATTTGCGCACCGGCACGCCGCTGCCGAACACCGAAGTGTACTACCGCCGCGTCGTCGACATCCCGAAACTGCGGAGGCGCTATCGGCTGACGCAGCAGGCCTTTGCCGAACGGCTGGGCATCTCGGTCGGCACGCTGCGGAACTGGGAGCAGCGGCGCCGTATCCCGGACGGCCCGGCCCAGCGGCTGCTGGAGCTGATGGAGGACCGGCCGGACGTGCGCGCACGACATCTTCGCGCGCGACGCCGAGCCCCTCGCCGGAGGAGCCGGCCGAGAAGCCGCGGCGGCGGGCGGGCGGACAGCACTGAGAACCGCTCGACGCTCGCTGGGGGTCCGCGATTCTGCATGCCCGCTGTGCGGGGTCAGCCCCCCTGACGGCGGGCGAGGAAGGCGAGGCGCTCGAACAGGTGGACGTCCTGCTCGTTCTTGAGCAGCGCACCGTGCAGCGGCGGGATGGCGCTGCGCGGATCGGCACGCAGCGTCTCGGGCCCGACGTCGTCGGCGACCAGCAGCTTCAGCCAGTCGAGCACCTCCGAGGTCGAGGGCTTTTTCTTCAGGCCGGGTGTGTCGCGGATGTCGTAAAAGCGCGTAAGCGCCTCGCGCACGAGCTTTTTCTTGATTCCGGGGAAGTGCACGTCGACGATCTTCAGCATCGTCTCCGTGTCCGGGAAGGCGATGAAGTGGAAGAAGCAGCGGCGCAGGAAGGCGTCGGGCAGCTCCTTCTCGTTGTTGGACGTGATGATGACGATCGGGCGGTGCCGGGCGCGGATCGTCTCGCCGGTCTCGTAGACGTGGAACTCCATGCGGTCGAGCTCCTGCAGCAGGTCGTTCGGGAACTCGATGTCGGCCTTGTCGATCTCGTCGATCAGCAGGACGACCTTCTCGTCCGCCGCGAACGCCTCCCACAGCTTGCCGGGCTTGATGTAGTTGCGGATCTCGTGGACGCGCTCGTCGCCGAGCTGGCTGTCGCGCAGGCGCGAGACGGCGTCGTACTCGTAGAGGCCCTGATGCGCCCGGGTCGTCGACTTGACGTGCCACTCGATCAGGCGCAGCCCCAGGGCGCCCGCGACCTGGCGCGCCAGCTCGGTCTTGCCGGTGCCGGGCTCGCCCTTGACCAGCAGCGGCCGCTCGAGCCGGATGGCCGCGTTGACGGCGACCCTCAGATCCTCGGTCGCGACGTAGTCGGCCGTTCCCTCGAAGCGCATAACCACCTGTCCCGGATGCCTTTCGTGCCCTCGCGGGGCGCGGAGAATCGGGCGCTTATAACGTAATCAAATCGACTCTTTAAGGCGTGACATCGGTCGGCGCCGGGACTATAGAAGCGCCACCAAGGGAAGGGACGCCATAGCCGAAAAAGGCATGGATAGTGCGGGGTTCGGGAATGAAGATGGAAGCTAGGGTCAAGGCCGACTACGTACCTTCCGACACCGAACCTTTCATGAACGAGCGGCAGAAGGACTATTTCCGCCGCAAGCTGATCGAGTGGAAGTCCTCGATCCTCGATCAGAGCCGCGGCACCGTCGCGATGATGCAAGAGGACACCACCAATATCCCCGACCTGGCCGACCGGGCGAGCGCCGAGACCGACCGGGCGCTCGAGCTGCGCACCCGCGACCGGCAGCGCAAGCTGATCGCCAAGATCGAAGCCGCGATCAGGCGCATCGACGAAGGCACCTATGGCTATTGCGAGGTGACCGGCGAGCCGATCTCGGTGCGGAGGCTCGATGCCCGGCCGATCGCGACCCTGTCGCTCGAGGCGCAGGAGATGCACGAGCGGCGCGAGAAGGTGCACCGCGACAGCTGAGGGCGCGGCGGCGCCCTGCCGCCGCGCCTCAACTGGCTGCCGGCTATTGCGCCGGCTGCGCTGCGTTCCCCGACATGAAGCCGCGGATCTCGTCGATCGACAGCTCGCCGTCCGAATTCGCATCGGCATATTTGAACAGCCGCGCATGCACCGCCTGGACCTCGTCGAGCGAGAGCGTGCCGTTCCCGTTGCTGTCGACCATCGCCATGATCATCAGCATCATCTGCGGCGGCATCCTGCCGTGATGCCCCTGCGGGCCTGGGCCACGCCCGGCGTGCTCCTCGCCGCACGGGCCGCCCTCGCCATAGCCGTGCATCATTCCCATGCCGGAACCCATGCCGTAGCCCATCCCGTAGCTCATCCCAGGGCCCATCCCAGGGCCCATGCCCTGGCCCATCCCGGGACCCATGCCGCGACCCATGCCCTGCGGACCCATGCCCTGCGGACCCATGCCCTGCGGACCCATGCCCTGCGGACCCCCCGCCATGGGCTGGCCCGCGGATCCGGCCGCCGGCCCAGGCTGTTGCGGGGCTGCGGTTCCTGACGCGCCCTGCTGGGCGCCGGCGGCTCCCGCGGCGAGCGTCAGCGCAACCGCCGCGGCAATCGTTGAGAGCTTCGACATTTCTCTACTCCTCCAAGAAGCGGCCGGCTGCTGCGGTACGGGACTGCGGCGTCCGCGCCGGCCATTGGACGAACGCCTATTGCGCTGATCGGCTGCACCCGGCGCCGTGACTGCGACGGGTTGACCTTCCATCAACTGGAAGCCCTATCTCTGCCGAGACCGCAGAACGACACCGCAGAACGACGGAGCCTGAGATGGATGCGAGCGGAGCGCAGGAGCGGACCGTCATTGTCCGCGACCCGGTCTGCGGGATGAGGTCGATCCACATGCCGGCAAGCCGTCGCATCGGCACGACGGCCGCACCTTCCACTTCTGCAGCGAAGGGTGCCGCGCCAGATTCGCCGCCGAGCCTGCGACGTACCTGGTGGCCAAGGATCCCGTCTGCGGCATGACCGTCGACCGGGCGAGCGCGGAGCATCTGGCAAAGCATGCGGGGCAGCGCTTCTATTTCTGCTCGGCGCGCTGCCGCGACCGGTTCGAAGCCGAGCCGGAGGCGTTCCTGGGCGAGGCAGCCGCGCCCGAGCCGATGCCCGAGGGTACCGTCTACACCTGTCCGATGCACCCGGAAATCGAGCAGGTCGGCCCGGGCGACTGCCCCGATCTGCGGCATGGCGCTGGAGCCGAAGGGCATCCCGGCGGCGGACCAGGGCCCGAACCCGGAGCTCGTGGATTTCGGGCGCCGCTTCCGCATCGGCGTGGCGCTGACCGTGCCGCTGCTGGTCATCGCGATGGCGCCGATGGTCGGTATCGATGCCAGCGGCTGGGCCAGCGGCTGGGCCAGCGGCTGGGCCAGCGGCTGGAACGGCGCGCGCGCCGCCCGCTGGGCCGAGCTGGAACTCAAGACGCCGGTCGTGCTCTGGTTAGGCTGGCCGTTCCTGGTGCGCGGCTGGCGGTCCTTTCGCAGCATGAACCTCAAAATGTTCAGCCCGATCGCGCTCGGCGTCAGCGCGGCCTATGCCTTCAGCGTGGTGGCCGTGCTGGCGCCCGGACTCTTCCGGCGGGCTCCCGCGACCATCATGGCCAGGTCGGCGTCTATTTCGAGGCAGCCGCCGTCATCGTGGTTCTCGTCCTGATAGGGCAGGTCCTCGAACTGCGGGCACGCGAACGGACGCGCGCTGCCCGGGGGCCGACGTGACAATCGAGAGCGCCGGCTGACGCTGGTCAAGGGCGACCTCGGCGGCATCGTGCGGGCGCGGCGACTGGCGCTGGCGACGATGCGCAACATCCGGCAGAACCTTTTCTTCGCGCCGGTCCATAACGCGGCGGGCGTGCCGATCGCGGCCGGTATCTTGTTCCCGTTCTTCGGCGTGCTGCTGTCGCCGATGCTGGCGGCGGCGGCGATGAGCCTGTCCTCGGTCTCGGTGATCACCAACGCGCTCGGGCTGCGGGCGGCGCGGATCTGATCGAGGGCGTGGGATGGTGGGTTGCACCCACCCTATGGCAGGGTTGCTTGCCCGCGGCCGCGGGGGCGCTCAGAACGCCTTGAACGTCAGTGTGGTCAGCGTTCGCTCGACGCCGTCGATCGTGTGGATCTCGCCGTTGACGAAGCGGCCGATGTCGACCTCCTTGTCGACATAGAACTTCGCGATCAGGTCGTAGTCGCCGCTGGTGGAATAGATCTCCGAGGCCAGCTCGGAATCGGCGAGCGCCGTCGCCACGTCGTAGGCGCGGCCGAGCTGGCACCTGAACTGGACGAAAAAGCACTGCATCCGGCGGCTCCTCTCGCGCCCGAACCTAGCTGCGGCGCGGGTGGGCCGCAACCGGAAGGGAGTGCGGTTGCGGCAAGGGGTGAGGTGGAGCCGCAGCCTACGTCGGCGCGGGGGTGGGTCGGGGGGCCGGTCAGTGCGCCATGGCGAGGTCGCGCAGGACGCCCGCCTCGAGCTCCATCTCGTCGAGCCGCGCCTTGATGACGTCGCCGACGCTGACGATGCCGGCCAGACGGTCGCCTTCGACCACCGGCAGGTGGCGGATGCGGTTCGCCGTCATGGTCTTGGCGACCTCGGCGAGCTTGCTGTCGGGCGTGCAGGTGATCACGCGCTTGGTCATCACCGCGTCGACGCGGACGCCCAGGCACTCGGTGCCCCGTTCGGCCAGGCAGTGGACGATGTCGCGTTCCGAGACGATCCCGTCGATCGTGCGGCCGTTCTCGCTGACGATCAGCGCGCCGACGCGGGCCATGCGCAGCCGGTGGGACAGCGTGCCCACCGTCTCGCCGGGCTTCACCGTCATGACGTCGGTGCCCTTGATTTTGAGGATGTCGGAAACCTTCATGCTCTCTCTCTCCGCTGTCAGCCCGAGAGGCGGACGCGGGCGGCCCGCCATCACTCTGCCATCACGCCCGGGGCACCCTAGCGGCAATGTACCGCAGGCGCCAGCACCGGGAGCTGACCCGCCGATTAAATCGAGTTCAGACTTTGGGACGCCCCCTCAGCCCGGCCCGATCAGCCCGGCCCGACTCAGCCCGGCCCGATCAGCTCGGCTCGCGGGCAAGCGCCGCCTGCCGGCGCGCCCACGCCTCCGGCGGCCACGTGGTCTCGTAGTCGTAGAAGCGGGCGACGGCGCGGGCGCCCGGCGGGATCGCCACCCAGGGCAGCTTCGAGGCCGTGTAGATGTGGATGTCTGGAACGATGCGTCCCGGCCGGTCGAGCGTGCCCGCGCGCAGGAAATGGATCGCGCTGCGGCCGCCGTAATTGCTCCAGAGCGCGACCTGGCAGGCGGGGCAGCGCCAGACGGTCTGGCCTCGGCCGCTTTCGGACGGCGTCGCGATCGGCACGGGGCGACCGGAGGCGAGCTCGACACGGTCGGCCTCGATCATCGCGTTGACGGCGAAGCCCGACCCCGTTTCGCGCTGGCAGGACGTGCAATGGCAGCAGTGGACCCAGATCGGCGCCGAGGCGAGGCGGTAGCGCACGGCGCCGCAGGCGCAGCCGCCCGCGAGCTCATCGGTCGACATGCCGCTTCTCGATCATGCAGTGCACGCCCTTGGAGCCGTTGACCGTCTGCGTGACGCGCAGGTCGGCGGCAAGCGAGCAGAGCACGTAGGCATCCTCGCGCGACAGCCCCGCCCGCTCGCCGAGAAGCGCGATCATCCCGCGCAGCGCCTGCTCCGCACAGCGGTCGAGGTCAGGGTGGAGGCCGAGCGTGATGTAGTGGTCGGGCGTCTCGGCGCGCGGCCAGTCGCTGGCAGCGGCGCCGCGATGGAGCCGGAACTCGAACCGGCCGCAGAGCGCCGTCTCGATGGCGGTCACGTTGACCTCGCCGTCGCCCTGCGCCCCGTGCCCGTCGCCCGCCGAGAAAAGCGCGCCGTCAACGAAGACGGGCAGATAGAGCGTCGCGCCGGCGACGAGCTCCTTCAGGTCGAGGTTGCCGCCATGAGCGCGCGGCACGATCGAGGTGATGCGGCCCCAGGCATGCGGCGGGGCCACGCCCAGGCAGCCGAAGAAGGGGCGCAGCGGCAGCTCGAGGCCCCAGGGCAGGCGCGCGGTCATGCTGTCGGCGTCGAGCGGGATGATGAGCTGGTAGGGGTCGTGGAACTCGTCGGGCAGCGTGCCGACCAGCGGCCTGATGAAGTTGTAGCCCCAGTTCTGGCGCAGCTGGATTTCGCCGATGCGCACCTCGAGCACGTCGCCGGCGCGGGCGCCCTCGACGGCGATCGGCCCCGTCATGATGTGTCCCGGCAGCATGCGCTCGGCCCGCGCATGGATGTCGATGAGTTCGGGGGGCACGTGGAAGCCCTCGCCGGGCAGGTTCCAGTCGTTGCCCGAGACCGTCTCGATCTCGACCGTGTCGCCGGGGGCGATCGTCAGCACGGGGCGCTGGGTCGCGTCGAAATAGCCCCAGTGGCAGGTCTCGACCGAGGCGGGCAGGCGGTGATGCGCCATCAGCCGACCTCCTGCCGGGCGACGATGCGCACGACATTGGCGACGATGCGGGCGGCGATCTCGGCGCCGAGCCCGTCGACGTCGCGGGCGGGCATGAGCTCGGCGATCTCGAAGCCCGCGAGCCGGCCGCGCGAGGCGGCGCCCTCGATCAGGTTCACCACGTCCCAGTAGCCGAGCCCGCCCGGCGCCCGGCCGATGACGGCTGGCAGGATCGAGGGATCGAGCGCGTCGGCGTCGAGCGCCACGATGATCTCGACCCCCTCGGGGATCAGCTCGAGCACCGAGCTGATGCCGGCCTGGGCGATGCCGCGGGCGGGGAAGAACGCCACGCCCCAGTCGGACGCGTCGGCGAGGTCCGAGGGCCGCGCCGAGCCGATGCCGCGCTGGCCCACCTGGATGATGCGCTCGATATGCGCCATCTCCGAGGCGCGGCGCATGCCGGAGGACAGGCCATAGCGCTCGCCCTGCACCTCGTCGCGCCAGTCGATATGCGCGTCGATCTGCAGGATCGTGTAGCGACCGCGATCGGCATAGGCCTCGAGCATCGGGATCGGCAGCGAATCGTCGCCGCCGAGCAGGATCGGCACGGCGCCCGCATCGAGCATCCGGCCGACGGCCTCGCGCAGGCGCGCACGGTTGGCGGCGAAGTTGCCGGGGTCGAAGGGCAGGTCGCCGCAGTCGACGACGTTGGGCGCGCCTTCGAAGATCGGCTCGCCGATGTCGAAATCGACATGGTGCAGGTTGGGCGCATAGCCGGCGAGCGCCGCGCGCATCGCCGCAGGCCCGTCCGCGCAATAGGCACCGACCGAGCCGTAGGGGGTCACGCCAGGGACGCCGAGGATGGCGCCCTTCGCGTCAAGTTTCGCGAGGTCGGGGCAGGCGGGCAGGCCCATGAAGGTCTCGACCGCCCCTGCACCGTACATCTCACCGATCGTCTTCGTTTCCGTCGTCGCCATGCGCCCGCCCCGTTTCCGCCCGCCCCGTTCGGCCCGCCCCGTTCAGCCCGCCCCGTTCGGCCCGCCCGATCATCGCGGGGCGCGGGCCGGCGCGCAAGGGCGGGCGCGCAGGGCGGGCACGCAGCGGGCACGGGCGGGCGGCGCCGCGAGATTGCCGTTGCGGCGCGACCATGTCGGCCCTATCTCTGGCATGTCCGTCGGGGTGCCCTGCTCGGGGCTGAGAGGCGACAAGCCAACCCGTCGAACCTGATCCGGGCAATGCCGGCGTAGGGAACGGTCATCGAGCGACACCGAACCTGAAGCGGCGCCCGTGGTGCATCCGGGAGGCAGCCTAATGGGTGAGTCAAGCGGCTGTTTTGAATCCAGGCTGAAATGGCTTCCTGGAAGTGAGGATGGCCCAGAGGACGTTCACGCGTCTTCTGGCAAGGGCGATGACGGCTTGATGGTGACGTTTTCCCTCTTGCCGCTTGCGGTCGTAGAAGGCGCGGCTGTCGTCCTGGCCGAGCGAGCAGAACGCCGACTGATAGAAGACGCGCTTGAGCCCCTTGTTGCCGCCGTTGGGCCTTCGAAGGAAGCGCGTTCGGCCGGATTGGCGCAGCACGGGGGCCATGCCGGCGGCAGAGGCGAGGGCGTCGGCGGAGCGGAAACGGGAGAGGTTGCCTGCCTCGGCGATGAGTTCGGCTGTAAGCACGACCCCCATGCCGGGCAGGCTGCGGATGAGGGCCGCGTCAGGGTGGCGTTCGAGCAGGGCCTCCAGCTCATGGTCGATCTCGAGGAGCCGGGACCGGCTCGCCAACGCCTCCGCTGCAAGTTCGCGGATCAGGCGCGCGGTCATGCGCTCGGCCGGGACGATGATGGTCTGTTCGGCGGCCGCCGCGAGCGCGCGATCGGCGAGCGCGTCCACGTTGGGCAGTTTGCCGGCGGCGCGAAGGTGGCGCACGAGGCGCTTCTTGCCGGCAGCGCGCAGCTCGGCTGGCGTGACGTAGCGCGTCAGGAGGTGCAACGGTCCTTTGGTCCTGAGGTCGAGGCAGGCTTCCAGGCCAGGAAAAATGCCGACAAGCAGGTCATGCATGCGCGCCAGGCGTTGGGTCTGCGCGTCGACCAGGTCGCGTCTCCGGCCGGCCAGCAATCTGATCTCGAGATCGATCTCGCTCGCCGGCTCGACCGGGCGCAGGTCGGTGCGGATGCGGACCTGGTCGGCGATGGTGCGGGCGTCGCGCGGGTCGGATTTGTTCTCGCCGCCGACGCTGCCCTGGCGGGCCCGGTTGACGGCGATCCCCGGCACGTGGACGAGAGCGAAGCCCGCCTCGGCCAGCATCGCCGCGGCGAGGCCGGCGATGCCGCCGATGACGTCGATGCCGATACGGACCGTTCCGCCGAGCGCGACGAGCTGGTCGGCGAGGCTTGCGATCTCGCTCGGGGAGTTGACCAGTTCGCGGTCGATCTGCACGGCGCCGTTGGCGTCGAGGGCCGTGACCCAGTGTATCTCCTTGGCGATGTCGATTCCGACGCTGATCCGCATGGCGCTCCCCGGCCGTTGAAGGTTCGGCATCCCGCCCGCGCCGTCTTCACCCTACACAGCGATGGATCGCAGAGCCTAATCAGCGGTCGAGGCGGTTTGGCGATGCCGGGGGATCTACCTCCCGAGCCATCCAGGGCAGCCAGCATGAAAACCATCCCGACACCGCCGCCGCGCCGTGATCCTGGCATGCCAGGATCACGGCGTCAGGCACTGTTTGCACAGCATCTGAACGGTAGGGCCGCATGACGCCGATCGCGCTCACGATAGCAGGATCCGACAGCGGCGGCGGCGCCGGGATCCAGGCGGATCTCAAGACCTTTTCGGCGCTGGGCGTCTATGGCGCGAGCGTCGTCACCGCGATCACCGCACAGAACACGCGCGAGGTCACGGCGGTCGAGGCGGTCTCGCCGGCGATGGTCGGCGCGCAGATCGACGCCGTGCTCGACGACCTGGCCGTCGGGGCGATCAAGATCGGCATGCTGTTCTCGGCGCCGATCATCTGGGCGGTCGCCGAGCGGCTGCCAGGCGAGGTGCCGGTCGTCCTCGATCCCGTGATGGTGGCGAAATCGGGCGACGCGCTGTTGCAGGACGACGCCGTGGCGGCGCTTGCCGAGACGTTGCTGCCCCGCGCGGCCGTGCTCACGCCGAATCTGCCCGAGGCGGCGCGCCTGCTCGGGACCGGGCCGGCGCAGGGCATCGACGAGATGGTGCGGCAGGGCGAGGCGCTGGTGGCGCGCGGGGCCGGCGCGGTGCTGATGAAAGGCGGGCATGCCGAGGGCGCGACCTGCACCGACGTGCTGGTGGTGCCCGGCGCCGATCCCGTGCTGCTCTCGGCCGAGCGGATCGCGACGCGCAACACGCATGGCACGGGCTGCACGCTCTCCGCCGCGATCGCGGCGGGGCTGGCGAGGGGCCTGGCGCTGCGATGCCGCGGTCCGGGCGGCGCATCGCTACCTGCAGCGCGCGATCGCGGGCGGCCGACAGGCTGTGCGTCGGCCAGCGGGCCACGGGCCGGTGCATCATTTCCATGCGAGCGCCCGCATGGTAGCGTGCACGTCATCGGCGCCGGCGTCGCCGGGCTCTGCGTCGCGACCGAGATCGCGCGCGCGGGGCGGCGAGGTGCGCCTGGTCGACCGCGGCGGCGGGCCGGGCCCGCATGGCTGCTCGTGGTGGGCCGGCGGCATGCTGGCGCCTTTCTGCGAGGGCGAGCGCGCCGAGGAGCCGGTGGCCCGTCTCGGCCAGCAAGCCGCCGACTGGTGGGAGCGGCATGCCGGCGGCGTGTCGCCGGCCGGCACGCTGGTCGTGGCGCTCGGCGCGCGACCGGGCGGAGCTCGACCGCTTCGCGCGCCGGACGCAGGCGCACGAGACGCGTGGGCCCCGACCGGATCGCCGAGCTCGAGCCCGACCTGGCCGGGCGCTTCGGCGCGGGCGCTGTTCTTCGCGCGACGAGGCGCATCTCGACCCGCGGCGGGCGCTCGGCGACGCTTGGCCGAGCGGCTGGCGGGGCAGGGGATCGCCGTCGAGACGGAGGTTGCGCCGGAGGCTGCGACGCGCCGCGGCGGGCCGGACCGTCATCGACTGCCGCGGCCTCGCCGCGCCGCGACGCGCTGCGCGACCTGCGCGGCGTCAAGGGCGAGATGGTCGTGCTGCGCTGCCCGGAGGTGACGCCTCGCGCGGCCCGTGCGGCTGCTGCACCCGCGCATCCCGCTCTACATCGTGCCGCGCGGCGAGGGCGTCTACATGCTGGGCGCCACCGTCATCGAGACGGCCGAGCGCGGCCGCGTCACCGCCCGCTCGCTGCTCGAGCTCCTCAGCGCCGCCTACGCGCTGCACCCGGCCTTCGGCGAGGCCGAGGTGCTGGAGATCGGCGTCGACGCCCGCCCGGCGTTCCCGGACAACCTGCCGCGCGTCCGCCGGGTCGGCGACACGATCCACGCCAACGGCCTTTTCCGGCACGGCTTCCTGCTGGGGCCGGCGCTGGCCATGCAGGTCGCCGACCTGCTGTTCGAGGGCAAGATACCGGAGTTCTGCGATGAAGATCTCGCTGAACGGGGAGCCGCGTGAGGTGCGCGCCACCGCGCCTGTCCGACGTGCTGGCCGAGCTCGGCTTCGCCGACGCGCAGGTCGCGACGGCGGTGAACGGCGAGTTCGTGCCCGCGCCGTCGCCGCGCCGCGCATGGAGCTGGCCGAGGGCGACCGCCTCGAGGTCGTCGCACCCCAGCAGGGAGGATGAGCATGAAGACCTTCTACGGCGTCGAGCTTCGGCGCCGCCTGATGCTGGGCACGGCGCAATATCCCTCGCCGGCCATGCTGGCCGACGCCTTCCGCGCCTCGGGCGCCGCCGTCGCGACCGTCTCGCTCCGCCGCGAATCGGGCGGCGACGCGCGCCGGGCAGGGCTTCTGGGAGCTGGTCCGCGAGCTGGGCGTGCGCGTCCTGCCGAACACCGCCGGCTGCCATTCGGTCAAGGAGGCGGTCACCACCGCGCAGATGGCGCGCGAGGTCTTCGGCACCCCCTGGATCAAGCTCGAGGTCATCGGCCACGCCGACACGCTGCAGCCCGACGTCTTCGCGCTGGTCGAGGCGGCGCGCGTGCTGACGCGCCGACGGCTTCCAGGTCTTCCCCTACACGACCGAGGACCTGGTCGTCGCCGACAGGCTGCTCGATGCCGGCTGCGAGGTGCTGATGCCCTGGGGCGCGCCGATCGGCTCGGGCCGGGGGCTGAACAACGAGTATGGGCTGCGCTCGCTGCGCGCGCATTTCCCCGACGTGCCGCTGGTGGTCGATGCGGGCATCGGCCTGCCCAGCCATGCGGCGCGCGCCATGGAGATCGGCATGGACGCCGTGCTGCTGAACACCGCCGTCGCCCAGGCCGGCGATCCGGCCGGCGATGGCCCGCGCCTTCGCGCTGGCGGTCGAGGCCGGCGCCGCTCGCCTTCGCGGCCGACCCGATGGAGCCGCGCGACATGGCGGCGCCCTCCACCCCCGTCATCGGCAAGGCGTTGCTGGAATGACCGGCATGAGGCTCGACCCGTTCTACCCGATCGTCGACTCGGCCGACTGGCTGCGCCGCCTGCTGCCGCTCGGCGTCCGCTTCGTCCAGCTCCGGATCAAGGAGCTGCGAGGGCGACGCGCTTCGGGCCGAGATCGCGGCCGTCGCGCGACCTCTGCCGGCGGCACGGCGCCGCGTTGGTCGTCAACGACCACTGGCGGCATCGCCATCGAGCGAGGGCTGCGACTGGGTCCACCTGGGCCAGGAGGACCTCGCCGACGCGGATCTGCCCGCGATCCGCCGCGCCGGGCCTGAGGCTGGGCGTCAGCACGCATGACCATGCCGAGCTGGACAGGGCGCTGTCGGCCGCGCCGGACTATGTCGCCCTCGGCCCCGTCTGGCCGACGCGTGCTGAAGAAGATGAAATGGGCGCCGCAGGGCCTCGACCGCGTTGCCGAGTGGAAGCGGCTGGTCGGCGCGACGCCGCTCTTCGCCATCGGCGGCCTGACGCCCGAGCGCGGCCGTGCCTGCCTGGACGCCGGCGCGGACATCGTCTCGGTCGTCACCGACATCACCCTGAACCCCGACCCCGAGGCGCGCACCCGCGAGTGGATCGCGGCGACCCGTCACCGCCCCTGCCGAAGCCTGAAAGGACCACCCGCATGCGCCTCGCCATCCTCGCCGCTCTCGCTCGCCGCGCTGCGCCCTGCCGGCAGCCGCGCCAGGACAAGATGACGGTCATCCTCGACTGGTTCGTCAACCCCGACCACGGGCCCATCGTCATCGCCCAGGAGAAGGGCTTCTTCGCCGAGCAGGGCCTCGACGTCGAGATCGTCGCGCCCGCCGACCCCGCCGACCCGCCGAAGATGGTCGCCGCCGGGCAGGCGGACATCGCCGTCAGCTACCAGCCGCAGCTGCACCTGCAGATCCACGAGGGGCTGCCGCTGGTGCGCGTCGGCACGCTGATCGCGACGCCGCTGAACTGCCTGCTGGTGCTGGAGGACGGGCCGGTCAAGCAGATCGCCGACCTCAAGGGCAAGAAGATCGGCTTCTCGGTCGCCGGCGTCGAGGAGGCGCTGCTGACGGCGCATGCTCGAGCAGGGCCGGTTGACGCTCGACGATGTCGAGCTGGTCAACGTCAACTGGTCGCTCTCGCCCGGCGCTGATGTCGGGCCAGGTCGACGCCGTGATCGGCGCCTTCCGCAATTTCGAGCTGAACCAGATGGAGATCGAGGGCGTGCCGGGGCGCTGCTTCTACCTCGAGGAGGAGGGCCTGCCGCCTATGACGAGCTGATCTACGTCGCCAACCCGGAGACGATGGACAAGGACAAGATCGCCCGCTTCCTGGCGGCGACGGAGAAGGCGGTCGCAGTACATCGTCAACCACCCCGACGAGAGCTGGGAGGTCTTCGCCGCGACCTCGGCCGAGCTGAACGACGAGCTGAACGAGAAGGCCTGGGCCGACACCGTCCCGCGCTTTGCGCTGCGGCCGGCGGCGCTCGGCGAGGGACGCTACCGGCGGTTCGAGGCGTTCCTGCACGAGGCCGGGCTGATCGACAGCGTCAACGACGTCTCGAAGCTCGCCGTCGACGTCACGGCGCAATGAGCGCCAGCGACACGGACGAGGGCGTGAGCGCGGCATGAGCCCGCCGGGCGTCGAGCTGACCGGCCGCGCCTCGATCGACGGCGTCCCCGTCTTCGGGCCGATCGCGCTGACGATCGGCGGGGCCGAGTGGACCTGCCTGCTCGGGCCGTCGGGCGTCGGCAAGTCGACGATCCTGCGCCTGATCGCCGGCCTGCCGACGGGCGTCGGCTTCGACGGCGACGTGCGGCGCGACCGACGCCCGGCCGCTGGCCGGGACGCATCGCCTATATGGCGCAGAGCGACCTCCTGTTTCCCTGGCTCGACGTGCAGGGCAACGTGCTCCTCGGCGCCCGGCTGCGGGGCGAGCGCGCCGGATCGCGACCGCGCGCTGGCGATGGTCGCCCGCGTCGGCCTGAAGGGCCGAGAGGCGGCGCGGACGCGCCACCTCTCCGGCGGCGAGCGGCAGCGCGTGGCGCTGGCGCGGACGCTGATGGAGGATCGTCCCGTCGTGCTGCTCGACGAGCCCTTCTCGGCGCTCGATGCGCGCACGCGGGCCGAGATGCAGGCGCTGGCCGCCGAGCTGCTGGCCGGGCGCACCGTCCTGCTGGTCACCCACGACCCGGCCGAGGCGGCGCGGCTCGGCCACCGCATCTGTGTGCTGACCGAGACCGGCCTGGCCGACGTGCCGCCGCCCGGCAGCCCGCCCGTGCGTCCGGTCGGCGACCCGCAGGCCTTTGCCTGCCAGACGGCGCTTTACCGCGCGATCGGCCAGGCCGCGTGATGCGCCGCCCGCTGGCAGGGATGGGCAGCCCGGCGCTCGCGGCTGTCCTTGCGATCGCGCTCTGGCAGGCGGTCGTCTGGCTGGGCGAGCTGCCGCCCTTCATCCTGCCGGGGCCGGCGCGCGTCGTCGAGGCGCTGTGGCAGAACCGCCTGGCGATCGCGCAGAACGCGCTCGTCACGATCGGCGAGGTGCTGGTCGGGCTGGTCCTCGGGGCGCTGCTCGGCGCGGCCACGGCCGTGCAGCTCGCCGCCTCGGCCTCGGCGCGCGCCGTCGTGCGCCCGATCCTCGTCTTCACCCAGGCGGTGCCGGTCTTCGCGCTCGCGCCCGTGCTGACGCTGTGGTTCGGCTATGGGCTCTGGTCCAAGATCGCGATGGCGGTCCTGATCATCTACTTTCCCGTCACCTCGGCCTTCTATGACGGGCTGACGCGCACGCCGCAGGGGTTCCTGGACCTCGCGCGCACCATGGGTGCCTCGCCTGGCCGCATCATGTGGCGCGTGCGGATCCCGGCGGCGATCCCGTCGCTGGCCTCCGGCCTCCGGCTCGCCGCCGTCTACGCGCCGATCGGCGCCGTGATCGGCGAGTGGGTCGGCGCGAGCCAGGGGCTCGGGCACCTGATGCTGCTGGCGAACGGCCGCGCCAAGGTGGACCTGATGTTCGCAGCACTCTTCGTGCTGGCGGTCTTCACCGTCCTGCTGCACGCCGCCATCGACGTCGCGGCGCGGCGACTGACCGACCGGATGTCCGACAGCACGGCCTGAGCTTCAGCGCCGCCGCCTCGTATGCCACATTGACGCCGGCCACCGTTGCAGCCACTCAGACCCGGCCATTTCGACGATGCCGGGTTGCAGACATGGGACCGCATCAGCTTTCGCCGATGTTCGACCCGCGCTCGGTCGCCGTCTTCGGCGCGAGCGAGCGGGAGTCGATCGCCGGCCGAGTGTTAAAGAACCTGATCGCCGGCGGGTTCGAGGCGCCCGTCTTCGCCCTCAACCCCAAGCACGAGAGCGTGCTGGGTCGGCCCTGCTACCGGTCACTGGCCGACCTGCCCGGGCCGGTCGAGCTTGCGGTGATCGCGACGCCGGCGCGGACGTTTTCCGCCATCCTCGATCAGTGCGCGGCGGCGGGCGTCCGCCATGCCATGATCGTGACCGCGGAGCTCGATGAGCCCGGCGCAGGGGCAGGGCGCATCGAATGCAAGGCGGTCGAGACCGCCCGGCGGCATGGCATCCGGCTGCTGGGCCCGGACTGCGTCGCCCTGGTCAGGCCCTGGCGCCGCATGAACGCCTCGGCCATGACGGCCGAGACGCCGGCCGGCAAGCTGGCGCTGGTCTCGCAGTCCGGCGCGCTCTGCGCCGCCATCTCAGATTGGGCGGGCCCCAACCATCTCGGCTTTTCGGCGCTGGTCGCGCTCGGCACCTCGGTCGATATCGACGTCAGCGATGTGCTGAGCTTTCTTGCGAACGACCAGCAGACCGAGGCGATCCTGGTCTATGTCGAGGGCGTGCGGCATGCGCGTTCGTTCATCAGCGAGATGCGCGCCGCCGCGCGGATCAAGCCCGTGGTGGTGCTGAAGGGCGGGCGCTATCATCAAAGCCCGGGCGCGGCGGACACGCACACGGGCGCGCTCGTCGGCTCGAACGCCGCCTTCGATGCCGCCCTCGAGCGCGCCGGGGCCGTGCGGGCCAGGGCCTTCGGCCAGCTCTTTGCCGCGGCCGAGATGCTGTCGGCGCACCGGCGCGCCGGCGGCGACCGGATCTGCATCGTCACCAATGGCGGCGGCGCGGGCGTGCTGGCGGCCGACGCCGCCAGGGATCTGGGGCTGAACCTGCCCGCGCCGTCGGCCGCGACGCGCGAGGCGCTCGACAAGCTCCTGCCGGCCGGCCGATCGCTGCGGAACCCGATCGACATCGGCGGCGAGGCGCCGCCGGAGGCCTTCGGCCGCGCCACGGCGGCCTGCCTGGCCGATCCCGGCTTCGACGGCGTGCTGGTGATGCTGACGCCGCAGGCGATGACGCAGCCCGTCGACTGCGCCCGCGAGGTGCTGGCGGCGCAGCGCGCCGGTGGCCGAAAGCCCGTGCTCGCCTGCTGGATGGGCCAGGCGTCCGTCGCCGCGGCGCGCGAACTTCTGTCGAGCTCGGGCCTGCCGGACTTCACCACGCCCGAGCGCGCCGTCGAGGCGTTCTCGCACCTCGCGGCGCACGAGCGCAACCGCCGGCTCTCGCTCGAGCTGCCCGGCTCGCAGCTGTTCTCGGCGGGTTGCGATCTGTCCGGCGCGCGCATGATCCTGGAGGAGGCGCTCGCCGCGGGCCGGTCGATGCTGTCCGATACGGAATCGAAGGCCATCCTGCGGGCGTTCGGCATCCCGACCGTCGCGACGGTCGAGGCCGACACGCCCGCAAAGGCGCTGATCGCCGCCCAGACGCTGGGATTCCCTGTCGTCCTGAAGGTCAATTCCCCCCAGATCACGCACAAATCGGACGTCGGCGGCGTCCGCACCGGGATCGCGGCGGCGGCAGAGGTGCACCCGGCCTTCGTCGAGATGACGGCCGCGGTCCGCGCCGCGCGACCGGATGCCGAGATCCTCGGCGTGACCGTCGAGAAGATGGCGGGCATGGCGCAGGCTCGCGAGCTCCTGGTCGGCGTCGTGCGCGACCCGGTCTTCGGGCCGGTCATCGCCTTCGGGGCGGGCGGCACGAAGGCCGAGCTGGTCGATGACGCGGCCGTCGCGCTGCCGCCGCTGACGAGCGTGCTGGCCGAGCGGCTGATCGACAAGACGCGCGTCTCTCGCCAGCTTGAGGCGCACCGCAATGCGCCGGCGGCGAACCGCGGAGCGCTGGCCGCGGTGCTGCTGCGCGTCTCGGACATGGTCAGCGAGCTGCCCGAGATCGTCGAGCTGGACATCAACCCGCTTTTCGCCGGGCCCGAAGGCGTCCTGGCGGTCGATGCGCGGATCGCGATCGCGCGGCCGACGGGCACGGGCGATCCTTACGGGCATCTGGCCATCGCGCCCTATCCGCGGCACCTCGTCGAGCACGCCATTCTGGCCGACGGCCGGGCGCTGACGCTGCGGCCCATCCGGCCCGAGGATGCCGAGCGCGAACAGGCCTTCGTGCGCGGCCTGTCGCCCGAGGCGCGGCGCCTGCGCTTTCTGCAGGCGATCAAGGAGCTGTCGCCGGCGATGCTGGCCCAGTTCACCCAGATCGACTATGCGCGCGAGATGGCGCTGGTCGCGACCGTCGAGACCGAAGGCGTCGAGGAGCAGGTCGGCGTCGCGCGCTACATCATCAACCCCGACGGGCGCAGCTGCGAGTTCGCCATCGTGGTCGGCGACAAGCTGCGCGGCCAGGGCATCGGCTCGCGACTGATGAACGCGCTGATCGGCGCGGCGCGCGCGCAGGGGCTGTCGACGATGGTCGGGGTCGTTCTGGCCGAGAACGCGCCGATGCTGCAACTGATGCGCGAGCTCGGCTTCACGATCCGGTCGTCGCCGGAGGACTCCAGTCTCGTCGAGGTTGAGCGGCGGCTCTGACGGGCGGCGCTCGGCCCCGCTCGGCCCGCGCCTTGCGAGGAAAATGGGGACAAATGCCCCGGCTTGCCGTAAAATACGCGCGCATTGCGCGGGGAAGCAGGGTTGCAGTATGCCGCGCGCGAGCTCTTGGAGGCGATCGATGAGTTATTTCAGAGGCGTCATTCTCTCGGCCCTTTTCCCGGTTGTTGCCATGGCGGCCGAGCCGGCGGCGCTGGTGCTCGACGTCTCGGGTCCGGTCGATCCCGAGGTCGCGCGTCTTCGACGAGGTCACCGACGGGACTGTGCTCAAGCTTGGCAAGGACGCGCATCTGACGCTGAGCCACTATGGCATTTGCGAAGAGGTCGCGGTCGTCGGCGGCACCGTCTCGGTCGGCAAGGCGAAACTCGACCTCGACGGCTCGCAGGTCGAGTTGCGGACCCGCGTCCAGTGCCCCGACACAATCGTCATGTCGGCGGCTGACCTGGTGAACATGTCCGTCACGCTACGCTCGGCCAAGCAGGCGCGGGTCATGACGCCCAAGCCCGATTTCGTGCTCGCCGGCAAGTGGGGCAAGCAGTTCGACCGGCTCGACGTGCACAGCAAGGCGGGCCGGATGGCGACCATGACGGTCGACGACGGGCGGGCCTCGTGGCCGTCGGACGCGGCGCCGCTGACGGTCGGCGAGAACTATATCGTGATCCTGAACGGCCCCGGCGCCCAGCAATACGCCGCCCGGATCGCGGTCACGGGCGACCCGCAGGGCATGACCGTCCTCAAGGGGAACTGACCTCACTGGGCCCTGCTCCGGGCTCCGGGCGGAGGATCGCCAGGCAGATCGCCATCGCGCTCTTCGCCGGCGTCGTGGCCGCTGCGGTCTCGTGGGCCCTGCCGCAGCGGCATCTGGTGCAGGGCTGGGTCATCGACGCGACCGCGGCGGCGCGTGCCCTGATCCTGGGTCCGCGGCCGATCGAGACCGACAAGGTCGTCGTCGTCACCCTGGGCGATCGGAGCCTCGCGGCTCCGGAGCTGGTCGACCTGCCGCGGGCGCTGTTCTCGCCCGTCTGGACGGCGGTCACCGCCAAGGCGCTCGGGGCCGGAGCGCATTCGGTCGCCTTCGACTTCATCTTCGACTTCGACGCGGCGCGGCTGGCGGTCGACGGCGCGACGCCGCTCAAGGACTATGATCGCGACTTCCTGCGGCTGCTGCACGCCGAGGGCCGTCAGGGCCGCGTCATCCTTGGTCGTTCGGGAGCCTTGTTGCCCGCGCGGCGCTTTCAGCAGGTTGCCGGCGCGGGGCAGCTCGGGCTGGTCGAGGCGCCGCTCGGGCCCGGCAACGTCGTGCGCGGCGTGCGCTTCGCGCTCGAGGCGACTGACGGCACGGAGCTGCAGACGCTCGCCGCGCTGTCGCTGCGCAGCGCCGGCGTGGAGCCGCCCGACCTGGTCTACATGATACCCACGGGGCCCTTCGACACGATCCCCAATGTCGAGCTGATCGACGTGCTGCGCTGCGGCGATCCGCAGCGGCTGGCCGAGGTCTTCGACGGCCGCGTGGTGTTCGTGGGCTCGACGCTCGCCGGCGAGGATCGGCTGAAGGGCGCCGATCACCTGATCCCGGACGTGGCGCGCGACACGGAACGCGACATGGCGCGCGACCCGGCGGCCGCCGCGACCCCCGATGATCCGTGCGCGCTGGCGCCCACCCGGACGCGCGCCACGATCGGCCATTCGGTCCCCGGTGTCTTCCTGCACGCCGCCGCGGCCGACGCGGTGCTGTCCGGCTGGGCGCCCAAGCTGCTGCACGAGCCGCTGCGGCTGCTGCTGACCGGAGCGACGGCGGCCTTCGCGGCGGGCCTGGCGCTGTTCGGCGGCCTCAGATGGGCGATCCCGCGCGTGCTGCTGCTGACCGTCGCGGTCTTTGCGGGCGGCGTGCTGATGCTCGAGCTCGGCATCCTGCTGCCGTCCTCCGATCCGGTCCTGGCCGCCCCCGCCGCGTTCGCGGTCGGCTGGGCCGCGCGCATCACGCTGCTCGACCGGCAGGCGCGCGCCATCCGCCGCGAGTTCGGCAAATATCTTTCGCCCGCGCTGATCGAGCGCATGATCGACCAGCGCAGCCTGCCCGAGCTCGGCGGCGAGTTGCGCGAGGTCACCGTCATGTTCGCCGACCTCTCGGGCTTCACCCGGCTGTCGACCGAGATCCCGGAAAAGCAGCTGATGCAGGTGCTGAACGAATATCTCGACCGCTGCGCCGGCATCATCCAAGCGTCCGGCGGCTATGTCGACAAGTTCATCGGCGACGCGGTGATGGCGATCTGGAACGCGCCGGCCGACGTGCAGAACCATGCGCGCGAGGCGGTGCTGGCGGGCATGAAGATCACCCGAGCGGTCGACGAGATCCACGCCGCCAATGTCGCGGCCGGCCAGCCCGGACTGACGATCAAGATCTCGATCAACACCGGCACCGCCATCGTCGGCAATGTCGGCTCGCGCGATCGCATGAATTACACGGTGATCGGCTCGGCCGTGAACGTTGCGGCGCGCATGGAGGATCTGCCGCGCATCTTTGCCACGCCCGTCGTGCTGGGCGCGGGGACGATGCGCGCCGTGGCGGACGAGTTCGTGATCCTGCCGGTCGCCGCCGTCCGCCTCGAGGGGATCGGCGAGACCCACGAGGTCTATGCGCCGCTGGTGCCGATCGCCGCGGCGAGCGTGACGCTGCGTGCCCTGATCGAGGAATACGCCCGCGCCCGCCGGCTGGCCGAGTCAGGGCGGGTCCGCCAGGCGCTCGAGATCTGGGACCGGCTGTCGAGGCTCGACTGGCCGGGCGCCGGCCCTTCGGGCGCCATGCTGCGCCGGACGGCCGAGCAGCGCGACGGCGAGAGCGGAGGGGCGCTTCGGCTGCGGACGGACGGGCTCGCCTCCTAGAGAGGGCGGGAGCAAACGCAGGCCCGCGGGATCGCTCCACCGTTCGCGTTTGACGGACTCGCTTTCAGGTGGCATGATTCCGTCATTGTTAACCATCCGGTTCACGCTCGGGATTGATTTCTGAAGCTTTTCCTTCGGGCGGTTTTTCAGATTTCGGGGGGGCCATGCGTCGGTTCGTGCAGCTTGTCCTCGTGCTTGTCAGTGTTGTTGCCGTCGAATTCGACACCTCCGGCGCCCGCGCGCAGAGCGTGCTCAGTCCGGCCTTTGCCACGACCAATGAACGCTACTCGGCGTCCGAGCGGGCCGGCCGCGAAATCTGGATGTTCGCGACCGCTTACAACGACCGCTTCTTCACCTACACGTTCCCGCAGCGGCTGGGCGGCGCCATCGACTGGTACAAGATCCTGCGCGCCGACCGCCGCGACCTGCTCTTCAGCGCGTGGGGCGCGATCCCCGACCCTGACTGCTGCATCCCCGGCGCCGAGGGCTGCCCGGCGAAATCGGCCGACGAGACCTATGGCCTGCAGTGGTGCCCCGGCGACGACGAGCTTGCTGAAGTTCGTGGGCCAGCAGGGCTACCGGGACCCCGCCTGCGATTTCGAAGACGCGCCCTTCGACATTTCGACCCCGCACGGCGCGGCCGACCAGCGGCAGAGCACCTGCGATCTTTATTTCGGAACCTCGACGGGCGCGCTGGGGCTGCGCAAGTTCCCCAACCCGCGCTTCGACAAGGCGGCCTGGGACGCGGCGGGCGGCTGGGAGGGCATCGCGGCCTTTCTGGCCGAGGCGCCTGACGACCCCGAGAGCCGGGTCAACCGACTGTTCGACGGCTCGGTCGAGCCGCCTTTCCGGATCGGCATGGCCTGTGGCGCCTGCCACATCGCCTATGACCCGCTGAACCCGCCGGCGAACGTCAACAAGCCGGGCTGGGAGAACATCGACGCGCTGGTGGGCAACCAGTACAGCCGCATCTCGAACCTGCTCGGCAGCGGCATGTCCCAGCACCGGCTGGAATGGCAGCTGATCGCGCGGGCCAGGCCCGGAGTGGTCGACACCTCGGCGCTGCCCATGGACTTCGTCTCGAACCCGGGCACGATGAACGCGATCATCAACTTTGCCCGCCGGCCGCTGCACGAGCACGAAGTGCTCAAATGGCGCAAGGCCGCCGCCTGCGCGCCCGGGGCCAACCCGGATGAATGCTGGTGCGAGCCGGGGCGCGAAGGCAAATGCTGGGAGCGCAGCGTCAAGACCGAGATGGTGCCGCACGTGCTGAAGGGCGGCGAGGATTCGGTCGGCTACAACGAGGCGATCCAGCGCGTCTATTTCAACATCGGCTCCTGCGCCGAGCAGTGCTGGATCAACCATCTGACCGATCTGCGCGCGGTCGACCCGGCGCAGCGGAATTTCGGGCAGACCCCCATGGATGTCGGCCAGTGCCGGCGCGACTGCGCGGCCTTCCGCGCCATCGAGGACAGGCTCGACGACGTCAGGCACTTCTTCCTGACGGCGCGCCCGACCGATCTCTGGCAGGCCCGCGGGCTTGCCACGCCGCGCGATCTGGAGATCGAGCTCGATCAGGAGTTCGGTGATGGCGCCGTCGAAGAGGGCCGCCGCGTCTTTGCCGAGACCTGCGCCCGCTGCCATTCGAGCCAGCCGGGGCCATACGAGAACGCCGATTTCCTCGCGACCGACCCGGCCGACCCGACTTTGCGCCTCGATTGGATGGGCAATGACGAGGTGATCCCCGCCTCGGAGATCGGCACCTATGTCGCCCGTGCCCTGCACTCCAATCACATGCAGAGCCGCGTCTGGGCCGAGTACGCCTCGCTGACGCAGCACGCCAGGCCCGTGGATGCCGTGCTGCCCGAGGTCGATAAGGACGGCGGTCGCGGCTATTACCGCAACATCTCGCTGCTCAGTGCCTGGGCGCACGCGCCCTTCATGCACAACAACGCCATCGGTCCGGAGATCTGCGGCAAGCCTGCCGATGCGACGCTCGATTTCTACTCCTCGCCCTATGTCGATGCGAACGGCAAGCCGCTGAGCGAGGGCGCGCCCGACTGCTGGGCCTATGACCCGAGCGTCAAAGGCCGCTACGAGCTCTACAAGGCATCGATGGAGGAGCTGCTCAACCCCGACAAGCGCGTGCCCAAGATGTTCGTCCTCGACCAGGACATCGTCATCGACATCGCGCCCAAGGTGACGCTGCTCGACCGCGACCTCGGCCTGCAGCTGCGGATCCCGGCGGGCTTCCCGGCCGTCGACGTGAACTCGCTGCGCTACAAGGACCTCATCCAGGACCTGGTGCTCGTCGCGCGCGACCCCGACAGGCTCGACGCCAAATACCAGACGCGCATGACGCCGGAGCAGCGCACCGAGCTCAGGGCCGGGCTTACGAAGATGCGCTCGGCGCTGCTCGGCGACGTGCCGGTCTCGGTGATCCAGCTGGCGGTGGGGCGCGAGGATGAGGTGGTCGAGCGTATCCAGGGCCGCACGCTCGAGGTCAGCGACAGCTTCATCCAGCGCTTCTACTCCAATGTTCTGGGGCGGGTCGAAAATGCCGGGCATCGCTTCGGCGAGGGCCTGAGCGAACGCGAGAAGAAGGCGCTCATCGCCTTCGTCGCGACGCTCTGAGGTCGGGCCATGGAAACCCTCCTCCGGATCGTCGCCGCTGTTGTCCTGCTGGCGCTGCTCGCCGTCGCCGCCCTCTGGGGCATCAAGCTGGCCGGCTATGGCTATCTCCTGGCCATCTCGCAGGAACGGCCCGAGCCCGTCGCGACCGACATCCCCTTTGCGCCGGAGGTGGCGCAAGGCCTCGCCGATCCCGATGACCCGACCAAGGTCTTCCGGGTCGACCTGGCGCGCGTCGAGCAGGACTTTCCCCTGACGCGCGCCCAGCTCGCCTCGCTGACGCCGGCGAACATCCTGTCGCTCAGCCAGGAGAAGATCGACCAGCTCTATGCCCGCCTGACCGCCGGGCCGATCCCTGACGGCCCCTACCAGGGCGACCTCGTCTTCGCGCGCGGCGACAGCATGGCGCCGCGGCTGTCCGAGATCCTCGGCGGCATCGAGGGACGGGTCGCCGGCGCCAAGGTCGAGGCCGCCGAGGCGGCCGGCCGGGCGATCTGGAAGGGCAAGATGTTCTACCGCGACGACCGGCAGCTTCGGAACTTCATCGAAGACTTCCGGCCGCTTCGGCACCTCATCGACGACCCAGCGGCCCTCGGCCGGGCCGAGGTGCCGCGCGAGGGGCTGCTCTCCTTCATCCTGCCCACGACGGATGTCTGGCTGCTGTTCCCGGCCAAGCTCTATTGCGGGCAGAGCCTGCTCGACGGCCGGCGCGAGTCGATCATCATCGACTATGCCTACAACGAGACGCTGCCCGGCTATCAGGAGCACCCCGACGCGCTGGTCGGGCGCAACGGCCTGCAGATCAGGGACGAGATCCGGATGATCCGGCCCGGCTTCTATCTCGGCCGGGCCTATGTGAAGAAGGTCTTCCTGCTCAACTTCATGCTCTACAACCCGGAGGTCGCCGAGGCGGGGCTCGAGGCCTTTGCCGCGGGCGAGCCGGTCGCCGAGGACTGCTGGGCCGGCGAGCAGCTGCGCCAAGCCGCCCTGCAATGAGACGCCTTGCCGCCCTCGCCCTGCTCGCCCTGGTGGCGACCGCGGGCGGGGCTGCGGTCGCCGCCGAGTCGGAGGCGTCCGCGGGCTCTGTCCTCGACGAGGTGTTTCCCGACGGCCTGCCATTTCCCTTCGAGCGCGTGCTCGAGCGGCTGCGCGCCGAGGCGGGGGCGGACGCGGTCCAGACAGCGCTGATCCCGCTCGGCCGGTCGCTGCAGCGCTATTCGGCGGCGCCCGACTATTTCGGCTCGCCGCGGATCGTCGTCGCGGTCTCGGCCGACCGGGCGCGTGGCCCGGAGATGCCGCGGCTCGCCGACCGCCTCTACATTGGCTATGTGCCCGCCGCCGCGGTCATCGAGGCCATCAGCTACGACGAGGCGGCCGGCCGCTTCGTCTTTCGCGAAATCGTCGGCTATGGCGCCAGCCGTGGCTGGCGGACGGACGCCGCTCCGCGCGACATCTGCCTCCGCTGCCATCAGGCGGAAGGGCCGATCTTCGCCCGGCCGCTGTGGAGCGAGACGAACGCCAACCCGGCCATCGCCGCGCGGCTCGCCGCGCTCGGCGCCGTCTTCGAGGGCGTGCCGGTGCGCCAGACCGTCGATGAGCTCGAGGCCTTCGACGCGGCGACCGACCGCGCGGCGCTGATCGCGGTCGCCAACCGGCTCTGGGCCGAGGGCTGCCCCGATGCGCCATGCCGGGCGGCGCTGCTCTCGGCCGCCCTGCGCTTTGGCCTGAACGGTGCGCGCGCCGAATGGCGGTCGCCCGAGGCGGAGGCGGCGCTCACTTTCGCCGATCATGCCGGCCAGCGCTGGCCGGACGGTCTTTCGGCCGTGTCGCCCGACCTGCCGAACCGTGACCCGCTGGTCGCCTTCAGCCGGTCGCACCCGGAGGCCGTGCTCGAGCCGGCGGGCGCCCTGGACCCCGAGACCCCTCGCGCCTTTGTCGTGCTGTGGCGCCCTGGCGAGGGCGCGTTCGAGTCGGCTGCGGCCCAGATCGCGGCGATGCTCGCGCCAGGTGACTTCGTTTGGCTTGACGCGCTCCTGCAAGCTCGCGGTGCGCCGGTGACGGCCGTGTCGCTGCCGTGCACGCTGCGGAGCGTTCCGATCGGGGCAGATGCCGAGACGCGCTTCGAGTGCGGCAGCGACCGGGATCGCGCCGAGGGCTTCCTGCGCTCGGACGGCAGCGGGCGGCTCGACACCCTGACGATCGGGGGCGGCAGTGCGCCCGCGCGGATCGCCGTCGCCGCGGGCGGGCAGGGCGCTCTCGTCCCGCAAGGGCCATCGCCGCGCCTGCCCGATGGCCGGCGGATCGCCGCGCTGGCGCTCGAGGGGACGGCGCTCCGCGTCGAGCTCGTCGACGACCTGTCGCCCCTGCTCGCCGCGCTCGACGAACGCGCGCGCGCCGGCAGCGCAGCCTTCGAGGCGGGGCCGTTCCGCCGTCGCGCCCTGTTGTCGCTGATGGCCGAGGTGCTCGGGGGCGAGAATGGCTAGCGCGCGCCGCATCCTGGGCTGGCTGGGCCGGCAATTCGTCCGCCTCAGCGTCGCGCTCGTCATCGTGCTGATCGTCGGCGCCGTCTACTTCGCCTGGCGGCTGTCGTCGGACGAGGCCGAGGCGTTCGCAAGCCCGGTGGCGCAGTTCAAGTACGGCTCGACCGGGGGCGACCGCAATTTCGGCATTCCCTATCCGATGTGGCAGGCGATGCCGACGCTCTTCCGTGACCTCATGCCGAAGGGGCGCGAGGACGAGGGCTGGGCGGCCTTCGGCTTCATCTACGAGCCGCCGGAGGCGCGGCCGGCCGAGCTGCGCCGCGCCCGGCCGGTGGGAACCTCGCTGCGCAACCACATGGGGATCGACCGGATCTTCCTGAACTGCGCCGGCTGCCATGCCGGGCAGGTGCGCGCCGCCCCGGGCGCCGCGCCGATCGTCATCGCCGGCATGCCCTCGAACACGGTCGACCTCTCGGCGTTCCAGGACTTCCTGGCCGCCGCGGCGGTGGACGAGCGCTTCAACGGCCAGCGCTTCGTCGCCGAGATGGACGCGCGCGGCATCGACATCGACTGGATCAACCGGCTGGCGCTCAAGCTCTTCGGCGTCGCCATCGTGCGCGAGCGGCTGCTGTCGATCGTCGACCGCTTCGACTTTGTCGCGCACGAGCCGACCTTCGGCCCTGGGCGCTTCGACACCTTCAACCCGGCCAAGGCGCTCCTGAACTGGGATTTCGACAGCCTGCCCGAGCGCGAGCGGATCGGCGTCGTCGACTTCCCCTCGGTGTGGATGCAGGCGCCCAAGCGCGGCATGCAGCTGCATTGGGACGGCAACAACGACAAGGTCGAGGAGCGCAACCGCTCGGCCGCCTTCGGCACCGGCGCGACGCCGCCGCTGCTCGACCGCGCGTCGCTGGCGCGGATCGAGGCCTGGATCGACACCGCCGAGCCGCCGCTCTTCACCCAGCTCTTCCCCGACCACTTCGATGCGGGCCTGGCCGAGAGAGGCGCCGCGATCTACGTCGCGGCCTGCGCCTACTGCCACGGCGCGAGCGGGCGCGACTTCACCGGCGCCCAGGTCGGCAAGGTGACGCATATCGACCGGATCGGGACGGACCGGGCCCGGCTCGACAACTACACCCACGACGTGGCGGTCAATCAGAACATGCTCTACGCCGAGTTCGGGACGGAGCGGTTCCAGGCGTTCCGCAAGACGGACGGCTATGCCAATGCGCCGCTCGACGGGCTCTGGCTGCGCGCGCCCTATCTGCACAACGGCTCGGTGCCGACGATCCGGGCGCTGCTGAGCCCGCCCGAGGAGCGGCCGAAGGCATTTCTGCGCGGCTATGACGTCTATGACCCGGACGCGCTCGGCTTCGTCTGGGAGCCGGCGCGGATCGCGCCCTCCGAGCAAGCGCGCCTCTTCTGCTACCTCGCGCATGCTGACGGCGCGGCCGAGTGCCCGGCCGGCGTGCCGGAGATGAACGGCACCTGTCCCGCCGGCCTCTGCCCCGGCAACGGCAACCAGGGCCACCTCTACGGCACCGACCTGCCCGAGGCCGACAAGCTGGCGCTGATCGAGTACCTCAAGACCTTCTAGGGAGGCCCGCCAATGCTCGAGAGCGCGCCGAAGAAGCCCCGGTCGGGCCTGCTGCGCAAGCTGGCCGTCGGGCTCGTGGTGGTGCTGGTGATAGGCGCCGCCGGCGGCGCCTATGCCTGGAACAAGTTCTTCCGCGAGGTGCCGCAGGAGATCTGCGGCGATGTCGAGCCGGCGCGCCGCGCGGCGCTCTGCGCCGACGATGCCGAGGAGCGCTTCAAATACGGCTCGCTCGGCGCCGAGTGGGAGCTGGGCGTCCCCTATCCGATGTTCCACGTCCTGCCGCGCGTCTTCGCCGACCTGATGCCGGGCCCGGGCGGCTATCGCGCCTTCGGCATCCCCTGGGAGGAAGGGCGCGAGATGCCGGTCGGCTTTTCGAAAAAGACCGTCGGCTTTCCGCGCGTGACGCAGACCTGCGCCGTCTGCCATGCCACAAGCTATCGCGTGGCGCCAGATGCCGACCCCGTGATCGTGCCGACGGGGCCCTCGCACACGACCAACGTCATGGCTTTCCTCGACTTTCTCGAGGCGGCGGCCAACGACCCGCGCTGGTCGGGCGACGGGATGCTGCCGGAGATGGAGCGCAATTTCGACCTCGGCTGGGACGACAAGCTGATCTACAGCTATCTCATCATTCCGATTGCGAAAAAGCGCGTGCTGGAGCAGGCGGCGGACTTTGCCTGGATGCATGCGCACGATCGCCCGCCCTGGGGGCCGGGCCGCGACGGGCCGTTCAACCTGACCAAGTTCAACCTGATCCGGCTGCCGGATGACGGCACCGTCGACAATGCCGACTTCCCCTCGATCTGGAACGCCAATCTGCGCGAGAACACCTCGATGAACTGGGCGGGCGAGACGCAGGACCCGCTGGCCGTCTACGTCGACTCGGCGCTGGGCCTCGGCGCGCCGCCCGATCAGGTGGTCGCGCTGATGGAGGAGACGCGCGAATACCTGCGCGCCAAGCAGCCGCCGCCCTATCCCTTCCCGATCGACGCCGCATTGGCCGAGCAGGGCAAAGCGGTCTGGCAGGCCGAGTGCGCCGCCTGCCACGAGCCGGGCGGCGCATATTTCGGAAAGACGGTCCCGATCGACGAGATCGGCACGGACCGCGAGCGTTTCGACACGTGGAGCCAAGCGCATGCCGACGCGACGAATGCGCGGGCCGAGGAGATCGGGGTCAAGCGCAAGTACATGGTCAAGGATGTGGGCTACGCCAGCCAGCCGCTCGACGGCATCTGGCTGCGCGCGCCCTATCTGCACAACGGCTCGGTGCCGAGCCTGAGGGCGCTGCTGATGCCGCCGGCGCAGCGGCCGACGACGTTCTGGCGCGGCTGCGACATCTATGACCCGGCCGGCGTGGGCTTCCGCAGCACGGCCCCGGACGATGATTGCCCGGAGCAGCGGCTGTACCGGTTCGACACGGGCCTGCGCGGCGAGGGCAATGGCGGGCACCTCTACGGCACCGAGCTGCCCGACGAGGAGAAGAACGCTCTGGTCGAGTATCTGAAGACGCTGTGACGGGGGCTCCCGGACAGTGGTGGGTTGGCACCCACCCTACGGGCGGCTGATTTTGGATTGTTCGTGAAAGCGTTCGACGAAGAAGGTTCGGCAAGGATCCTTGGCTCATCTTTGCTTAACTTGATCTGCACTTGTGCAATCCGATCCGTCTCACGCGGCGAAGTCGACGGACCGGCGGAAGGGGAGCTCTCGGATCCGCTGGCCGGTCAGGGCGAAGATGGCGTTGCCGAGCGCCGGCGCGACGGGCGGCGTCCCTGGCTCGCCGACGCCGCCGAGGCCGCCGCTCTGCAGGATGCGGGTCTCGATCGCCGGGCACCGGTTCATCCGCAGCGCCTCGTAATCGTGGAAGTTCGACTGCTCGACGGCGCCGCCGGCGAAGGTGATCTCGCCCATGATCGCGGCCGAGAGGCCGAAGACGATCCCTGACTGGATCTGCGCCTCGATGTTGCCGGGATCGAGCGCCGTGCCGACGTCCTGGGCGCACCAGACCTTTTCGACCGCGATGCCGTCGCCCGTCCGGGCGATTTGCACGACCTGCGCCGTCGGCGTGCCATAGCTGAGGCAGAAGGCGACGCCTTGCGCGCGGTCGGGCGGCAGCGGCTCGCCCCAGCCAGCCATTCCGGCCACCGCCTCGACGACGGCGGCCGAGGGCGGGTGCGCGTCGCGCAGCAGGCGGAGGCGCGTCTCGACCGGGTCGAGGCCGGCGGCATGGGCGAGCTCGTCGAGGAAGCTCTCCAGGAAGAAGGTGTTGTGCGAGTAGCCGACGGATCGCCAGAAGCCGACCGGCACCTCGACGTCGCTGACATGGCCGGCGACGCGGAAATGCGGGATGGCGTAAGGCGCGTCGAAGGCGCCCTCGACGAGAAAGCGGTCGGGCCCCGGCGGGGCGATGCCTGCCTGGCGCTTGAGCTGGGTGGCACTCAGCGAGGCGCCGGCGACGGCCACGCCGAGCGCCTGCGGCACGACGGGGCCGGGCAGCCCGGCCATGCGGGCGATGGCGCCGGGGCGGTAGAAGTCGTGCCGGATGTCCTCTTCCCGGCTCCAGGTCAGCTTGACGGGCGTGTCCGGCATGGCGAGGGCGAGGGCCACGGCCTGCAGGGGCGCATCGGTCTCGAAGCGCCGGCCGAAGCCGCCGCCGAGCAGCGTCGTCTCGACCGTCACCGCCTCCGTGCCGATCCCGGCGAGCTGGGCCGCCTGGTCGCGCAGATTGGTCGGCGCCTGGGTGCCGGTCCAGATGGCCAGCCGGCCGTCGCGCAGGAGCGCGGTGGCCGACATCGGCTCCATGGTCGCGTGGGCGAGATAGGGCGCACGGTACTCGGCGCGAATGACCTCAGGGCCGCCGAGCGCCGCCTGCGCGTCGCCGTCGTCGCGCAGCGCCGTCTGCGGCGCCTGGTCGAAGGCCGCGGCGATGCGGGCGAAGATCGCGCCGGTGTCGGGCGGGTAGGGCGCGGGGCCCCAGTCGACCTCGACCGCCTCGACGGCCTGCATGGCCGCCCATGTGTTGCGCGCGACGGCCGCGACGGCGTCACCGATGCGGAGCACGCGCTCGACGCCCGGCACGCGCTCGGCGGCGGTGGCGTCGAAGGAGATGAGCCCGCCGCCGAGATGCGGGTTGGCCCGGACGGCGGCGTGGACCATGCCGGGCAGGCGGACGTCGATGCCGAAGGTGGCCGTGCCCTCGACCTTGGCCGCCATGTCGAGGCGCGGCAGAGAGCGCCCGAGCAGGCGCCACTCGGATTGCGGCTTGAGGACCGGGTCGGCGGGCGGCTCGAACGACGCGGCCGCTTCGGCGAGCTCGGCATAGGGGATGCGGGTCCCGTCGGGCGCGACGACGGCGCCAGCCTCGGTGCGCAGGCGGGCGGCGGGGACGCCGAGACGTTGCGCCGCCGCCGCGAGCAGCACCGCGCGGGCGGCGGCGCCGGCCTGGCGCATCCGCTCGAAGCCGTCCCTGACCGAGGTCGAGCCGCCGGTCAGCTGCATGCGCATCAGCCGCGCCCCGATCTGCATCGCCTCGGTCGCCGCTGTCCTGGCGAAGCTCTGCTGCCAGCTCGGGAAGGGCAGGCCCTCGGTGATGACCATCGCGTTGGCGTAGGCGACCGAGGCTGGCCCGTGTATCGCGCGAACCTGATCCCAGCCGAGGTCCATCTCTTCGGCAACCAGCGCCGCGAGCGTCGTCTGCACGCCCTGGCCCATCTCGGCCCGGGGGGTCACGATCGAGACACCCTCGCGCGTGACGAGCACATAGGGATTGAGCGTCGCCTCGCCAGGCCCGGGGCGCAGCGGGTTGCCGGGGGGCCGGGTCGCCCACCAGCCGGTGACGGTGCCCAGGGCGATGCCGCCGGCGATGGCGGCCGAGCCGATGATGAAACTGCGGCGGCGCATGCTCAGACGTCGCGAAGCCGGACCGCGGCGGCATGGATCGCCGCGCGGATGCGGGGGTAGGTGCCGCAGCGGCAGAGATTGCCGGACATGGCGGCGTCGATCGCGGCATCGCTCGGCGCGGGGGTGGCCTCGAGCAAGGCCGTCGCGGCCAGCACCTGGCCAGGCTGGCAATAGCCGCATTGGGCAACCTGGCCCTCGATCCAGGCGCGCTGCACGGCGGCACCCGCCGGGCTGGCGCCGACGCCCTCGATCGTGGTCACGGCGCCCGCCACGGCGCCGATCGGGAGCGTGCATGAGGGTTGGGCCTCGCCGTCGATCTGCACCGTGCAGGCGCCGCAGGCGGCGATGCCGCAGCCGAACTTGGTGCCGGTCAGGCCGAGTTCGTCGCGCAGCACCCAGAGAAGCGGCGTCTCGGGGTCCGAGGTGACCTCGTGCACGACGCCGTTGACGGTCAGCCGCACGGCCGTCTCCGCGCGCCGTGCGGCGTGCTGCTCGACTTTCGCGGAGCGAAGCGGTTCTGCCGCACGCTGACCTCCCATGGCGCTCTTGCCCCCGCTGCGCGGACGTGCAGGACAATGAGGGCGTTCGAAGTTTCGGGCCTCGACTTGGATTGCCCGTGCTCTATGTCCACCGACCGGACAGTGAAGGAAACGAAAAAAGATGGCGAAGTGCGTGGGATGGGGCGGAGTTGGCTTGGCTGCGCTGCTGGCCGCTGCTCCCGCTTCCGCCGAGGACGTGGTCGTGCACGTCGAGAACTTGCGCAATGACCAGGGGAGCGTGCTGGTGGCCGTCTGCACGGCGGACGATTTCCTCAGCGCGCACTGCCGGCACAACGCGCGCGCCAAGGCGCATGCCGGCGCCGCCGACGTCCTGGTCGGCGATGTGCCGCCAGGGCAATACGCGCTGCAGGCGTTTCACGACGAGAACGACAATTCCGAGCTGGACCGGAACTTCATCGGCATGCCGCGCGAGGGCATGGCCTTCAGCCGCGATGCGCCGATGCGGATGGGGCCGCCGCGGTTCTCGGACGCTGCGGTCGAGATCGGCGAGAGCGGCGCGTCGCTGACGATGTCCATGCGATATTTCTGAAGCCTGGGAGGACGGATGAACAAGATGCCACGCTTCGGCCGCTCGCGGCGGCTCGGGGGCGAGAGGCCGCATGTCGTCGTGGCGGGGGCGGGGCCGGGCGGGCTCGCCTCGGCGATGCTGCTGTCGGCGGCCGGGGCCGAGGTGACGGTGCTGGAACGGCGCGACCAGGTGGGCGGTCGGTCGTCGGCGGTGGTGCAGGACGGGTTCACCTTCGACTTGGGGCCGACCTTCTTCCTCTACCCGCAGGTGCTGGACGACATCTTCCGAGCCTGCGGGCGGCGGCTGGAGGACGAGGTCGAGCTGACGCGGCTCGACCCGATGTACCGGCTGCAGTTCGAGGACGGCGTCACCTTCGAGGCGACGCCGGACCTGGAGCGCCTGCAGGCCGAGGTGGCCAAGATCTCGCCCGAGGATGCGCGCAACGTGCCGGGCTATATCGCCGAGAACCGCGCGAAGTTCGAGGTGTTCAGCCCGATCCTGCAGCGGCCGTTCTTCGGCCCGCAGTCGATGGTGGCGCGCGACATCTTCCGGGCGCTGCCGCTGTTCCGGCCGTGGCTGACGGTGGACCAGGACCTGAAGCGCTGGTTCAAGCATCCCGACGTGCGGCTCGCCTTCTCGTTCCAGTCGAAATACCTCGGCATGTCGCCGTTCAAGTGCCCGAGCCTCTTCACGATCGTGGCCCATATCGAATACGGCCACGGCGTCTTCCACCCGACGGGCGGCTGCAACGCCCTGACCCGCGCGATGGCGCGGGTGGCACGCGAGGTGGGCGTCGAGATCAAGCTGTCCGAGCCGATCGAGGAGCTGATGTTCGAGGGCCGGCGCGCCATCGGCGCGCGGACGGCGCAGGGCGACTATTACGCCGACGCGGTGGTGGTGAACGCCGATTTCGCGCATGCGATGCGGAACCTGGTTCCTGACCGGCTGCGGCGGCGCTGGACCGATGCTCGGATCGAGAAGAAGCGGTTCTCGTGCTCGACCTTCATGCTGTTCCTGGGGCTGGAGGGGCGGTTCGACCACCTGCACCACCACACGATCTTCCTGACCCAGGACTATGCCAAGAACATCGCCGAGATCGATGCGGGGCTCGCGCCCGAGGACCCGACGATCTATGTGCAGAACGCAAGCGTCACCGACCCGACGCTGGCGCCGGAGGGGTGCAGCACGCTCTACGTGTTGGCGCCGGTGGGCAATTTGGAAGGCGGCGTCGACTGGGACACGATCGCGCCGGCCTATCGCGCGCGCATCCTGCAGCGGCTCGAGCAGATGGGGATCGAGGGGGTCGAGCGCCGGATCAGGACGGAGAAGATGGTCACGCCCAAGGATTGGGAGCGGGATCTCTCGATCTATCGGGGCGCGACCTTCAACCTGGCGCACAATCTCGGCCAGATGCTGCACAATCGGCCGCGCAACCGGTTCGAGGATCTCGACGGCGTCTACCTGACGGGCGGCGGCACGCATCCGGGCAGCGGGCTGCCGACGATCTTCCTGTCTGCCGATATCGCAAGCAAGCTTGTTGCAGAGGATCTGGGGCTCGACCCGCGGCGCGTCCCGGAGCCGAACTTGGTGGAGGCGGCAGAGTGAGCGGCGTTGGCATCATAGGGGGCGGCCTGGGCGGGCTGGCGGCGGCCTGCACGCTGGCGGCGCGCGGGCACGAGGTGACGCTGTTCGAGAAGAACGCCTGGCTCGGCGGCAAGGCCGCGGTGCTGGAGGAGGGCGGCTATCGCTTCGACATGGGGCCGACCATCCTGACGGTGCCGCGCGTGCTCGAGCGCATCTTCGGCGAGGCGGGTCGGCGGCTGCAGGACGAGCTCGAGCTGGTGCGCCTCGACCCGCAATGGCGCTGCTTCTTCGAGGACGGCTCGGTGCTCGACCTCTGCGAGGAACCTGGCGCGATGCGGCGCGAGCTGGAGCGGTTCGCGCCGGGCAGCGGGCAGGGCTATGCCGAGTTCCTGCAGGTCGCCGAGCGCTTGAGCGGCATCTCGGACCGGTTCTTCTTCTGGAAGTCGGTCGAGGACCTCAGGGACACGATGGACGGCAAGATGTCCTGGGCGACGCTGAAGGACGTGCTGGCGCTGCGCATGCACCGCAGCGTCGCCGGGCAGGTCCGCGCCAGCGTGCGCGACGGCCGCGTGGCGCAGATGCTGGAGCATTTCATCCAGTATGTCGGCTCGTCGCCCTTCGCCTCGCCGGCCGTGCTGTGCGGCATCGCGCACATGCAGGTGGGCGAGGGCGTCTGGTACCCGATGGGCGGCACGCGCGCCGTGCCGCAGGCGCTGGCGCGACTGGCGGAAGCTCTGGGCGTCCGCGTCCGGCCCGGCACTGACGTGACGCGGATCATCGTCGAGCGCGGGCGCGCGACGGGCGTCGAGCTCGCGGGTGGCGAGCGGCAGTCCTTCGACCAGATCGTCTCGAACATGGACTCGGTACGCACCTATCGCGAGCTGGTCGGCGGCCCGGCCTGGGAGAGCTTCCGGCGGGGCCGCAAGCGCGAAGCGGCCTGTTCGGGCGTGGTGCTCTATCTGGGGCTCGACCGGGCCTATGAGCACATCGCGCACCACAACTTCGTCTTTTCGCGCGACCCCGAGGAGGAGTTCGACGCCATCTACAAGCGCGGCGAGCCGGCGCCGGACCCGACCGCCTATCTGGCGGCGCCGGCGCGCACCGAGCCGGGCGTCGCGCCAGAGGGCGGCGAGGCGCTCTACGTGCTCGTGCACACGCCTTACCTGCGCCAGGGGCACGATTGGTCGCGCATGCTGCCCGGCTATCGGCAGACGATCCTGGACAAGCTGAAGCGCACCGCCGGCATGGATGACATCGAGGAGCGCATCCGGGTCGAGCGGGCGCTGACGCCGCAGGGCATCCACGACCGCTACAAGGTGCTGGATGGGGCGATCTATGGGCTCGTCAGCCACGGGCGGGTGCACGGCGCGTTCAAGCCGGGCAACCGCAGCCGGCAGGTGCGGGGGCTCTATCTGGCGGGCGGCTCGGCGCATCCGGGGCCCGGCATGCCGATGGCGCTGATGTCGGGCTGGATCGCCGCCGACACGCTCGACCGCGATGCGGGCGGCGCCGCGCCGGCGGAGGTCGAGACCGCACCGCCGCGCAAAGCCTTCGCCTGAGATGCCGGCAGGGCGCGCCGAGCCCGAGCCCGCCGCGCCCGAGATCGTCCGGGCGCGGTCGCCGACGCTCTGCCGCTTTTTCGAGCGGATGATGCGGCGGCAGATGCAGCGCAGCTTCCACAAGCTGCGGCTCGCGCGCCCTGGCGTGCCGGCCCTGCCCGAAGGCGCGCCGCTGATCGTCTACACGAACCATCCGTCCTGGTGGGACCCGGCCTTCATCGCCGTGCTGGGGGCGCGCCTGTTCGGCGATCGCGAGCACTACGGGCCGATCGAGGCCAGGATGCTGGAGAAGTACCGCTTCATGCGGCGCATCGGCATCTTCGGCATCGAGCCCGGCACGCGCCAGGGCGCGACCGAGTTCCTGCGGATCGGCGCGGCCATCCTCGCCGAGCCCAGGCGGATGCTGTGGGTGACGGCGCAAGGGCGGTTCTCGGACCCGCGAGAGCGCCCCCTGGGGCTGCGGCCGGGCGTCGCGCGGCTGCTGCGGCGCGTGCCTGGCGCGGTGGCGCTCCCGCTCGCGATCGAATATCCGTTCTGGACGGAGAAGTCGCCCGAGGCGCTGGCCCGCTTCGGCCGGCCGCAGCGCGATGCCGACGGCTTGGAGGCGGCGTTGCAGCAGACGATGGACCGGCTGGCCGAGGACGCGCTCGCGCGTGAGCCGGCGCGGTTCGAGACGATTCTGGAGGGCAGCGCCGGGATCGGCGGCCTTTATGATCTGTGGCGTCGTGCGGGCGCGGCGGCGCGCGGCGAGCGTTTCCGATCCGAACACATGCCCGAGAGCCGGGCCGAGGAACGATAGTGCTTTATGCGCTTTCTTATGCGGCGGTCGTGCTGGCGGGGCTTTACGCATTGCTGACGGTGATCAACCTTTTTGCCTTCCGGGCGCCGCCCCGGCCCGCCCGAGCGGCGCGACCGGGCGTGTCGCTGCTGATTCCGGCGCGCGACGAGGCGGCCAACATCGATGGCGCGATCCGGGCGGCCCTGGCGAGCGAGGGCGTCGAGCTCGAAGTGCTGGTGCTCGACGACGGCTCGACCGACGGCACCGACGCCGCGGTTGCCGCCTGGGCCGCGCGCGACCGACGCGTGCGGCTGCTGCGGGGTCCCGGGCTGCCGGCCGGCTGGAACGGCAAGCAGCATGCCTGCTGGGTGCTGTCGCAGCACGCCCGGAACGAGGTGATGGTCTTCGTCGACGCCGACGTCCGGCTGCGCCCGGCGGCGCTGGCCCGGCTGGCGGCGGCGCTGGAGCGGCGCGATCTGGCGCTGGCGAGCGGCTTCCCGCGCCAGGACACCGAGACGCTGGCCGAGACGCTGGTGATCCCGCAGATCCACGTGTTGCTGATGGGCTATCTGCCCTTCCCTCTGGCGCGGCTGTTTTCGCGGGTGCCGGGCTTTGCGGCGGGATGCGGCCAGCTGATCGCCGTGCGGCGCGAGGCCTATCGGGCGGCCGGCGGGCATGCGGCGATCCGCCGGACCCGGCATGACGGGATCATGCTGCCGCGCCTGTTCCGGCGCGCGGGCCACCGCACGGATCTCTACGACGCCTCGATGCTCGCGAGCTGCCGCATGTATGCCGGCTGGGACGAAGTCTGGCGCGGCTTCACCAAGAACGCGACCGAGGGCATGGCGACGCCGATCGCCCTGCCGGTCTGGACAGTGCTGCTGGGCGGCGGCCACGTGCTGCCCTTTGTCCTGCTGCCCGCAGCGGTGCTGGCGGGCGATGCAGCGGCCGCCGGTCTTGCCGGGTGGGCGGTGGCGCTGGTCTGGAGCGCGCGGGCGCTGCTGGCCGCGCGGGTCGGACAGTTGCCGCTGGGCGTCCTGCTGCATCCCGTCGGCATGGCGATCGTGCTGGCGATCCAGTGGCAGGCGCTGCTGGCGGCCCGGCGCGGCCGGCAGGCGGAGTGGCGCGGCCGGCGCTTTGACATATGACCCGGATCCGCTGGCATCGCGTTTTTCACCCGCTCTGCGGCGCCGATCCCGTGACGCTGGCGCGACTGGTTGCCCGCTGCGGCCTGCCGGGGCCCGGGGGCGCGGTGCCGGTGGCGCTCGCCTTCGCCTGCGGGGTGCTGAGGCTGCCGTTCACGCTGGGCGAGGCGGCCTGGACCGCGGTGGCGCAACCAGGCGGGCCGCCGCCCGTCTTCATCGTCGGCTATCCGCGCAGCGGCACGACGCATCTGCACAATCTGATGGCGGCGTCGGGCCGGTTCGCGACCGTGCCCCCTGTCCTGGCCGGCATGCCGTGGGAGGCGCGCAGCCTCGCCCGCGTGCTGCGCCCGTTCGTCAATCCCTATCTGCCCAAGACGCGGCTGATCGACGAGGTCCGGCTGGCGCCCGATTTGCCCACCGAGGACGAGGTGGCGCTCGCCAACATGTGCGACCTGTCCTACTTCCAGGCGATCTATTTCCCGCGGCGGCTGCGGCGCGACTATGTCCGCGCCCTGACCTTCGCGGGCGTGCCGCCGCGGCGCGTCGCGGGCAGGGGGCGCGCCCTGGCCCGCTATGTCGCGGCCGTCAGAGGCCGCGATGGGCGGGCGCCGCTTCTGAAGAACCCGGCCTACACCGCGCAGCTCGGCTGGCTGCGCCGGCTGTTCCCCGAGGCCCGCGTCGTCCACATCCACCGTGATCCGCGGGCGGTGCTTGCCTCGAATGCCCGGGCGCTGCGCATCGCGTTGCGCGAACTGGCGCTGCAGCGCGTGCCCGAGGACGTCGACGCGACCGTCCTCGAGGCCTATCCGCAGGTGATGGATCGGGTCCTGCGCGAGGCCCGGCTGTTCGCGCCCGACCGCTTCGCCGAGGTCGCCTTCGAGCGGCTGGTCGACGATCCGCTCGGCGCGCTGGGCGAGGTGTGGGACCGGCTGCGCCTGCCCGAGCGCGACGCGTCGCTGGATGCGATCGGGCGCTATCTGCCGAGCGTGGCGGGGCACCGCGTGCGCAGCGTGGCCGACCCCGCCGCCCCGGCAGATCTGGGCGAGCGGTGGCAGCCCTATGTCGAGCGCTTCGGCGCGCGGCCGGCGTCCTCGACCTCGCCGCCTCGGCCCCGCGCGGCTTGAAGCCGGCCTGCCAGGGGCGAGGCAGCTGAGAGCAAGTCCCGATCGGCTGCGTTCCGCTCATCGTGCAAGGACAAAGCTGAAACTTGTGGAAGCCATAACAATGGCTTGGGAGCCCTGCACGCGCGCAAGGGAGCGAAATTGCCCATTGTATGCCCTGAAAAGCCGCTCTAGGCGGGGGTCGAGGACGAGGCGGGGGCGGAGCAAGACCGGATGGCAGCGACGCGCATCGCGAAGGGCGAGGTGCTGGGGCCGTGCGGCTTCGAGGCGCGCGACCTCTGCCTGGCGGACGGAGCGATCGTCGAGGGCGTGTCGGCGGCCGAGACCGTCGACGCAAGCGGGCTGCTGGTCCTGCCCGGGATCGTGGACATCCATGGCGACGCCTTCGAGCGGCAGATCATGCCGCGGCCCGGCGTGGGCTTCGAGCTGGGCCTCGCGCTGCTCGAGACGGACCGCCAGCTCGTCGCCAACGGCATCACCACGGCCTTTCACGGCCTTTCGGTCAGCTGGGAGCCGGGGCTGCGCAGCCTGGATGCGGCGCACGACTTCGTGCGGGCGCTGCGCGCCGTGCGGCCGCGCCTGGCGGCCGACACGCGTCTGCACATCCGCTGGGAGCCGTTCATGGCCGAGGCGATCGACGCGATCGCCGCGTGGCTGGTCGAGGAGCCGGGTGCGATCCTCGCCTTCAACGACCATCTGACGCCGCTGATGGATGGCGGCTTCATGGCCCGCAAGATCGGCAAGTTGTCGGCGCGCGCCGGCGTCACGCCCGAGGCCTATCGCGCGCTGGCGGACGGCCTATGGCGGCGGCGGGACGCGGTCTGGGGCGACATCGTCCGCGTGGCAGGCCTCGCGCGGCAGGCCGGGGCCGTGCTGCTGGCGCATGACGAGACCTCGCCCGAGATGCGGGCGGCCTATCGGGCGCTCGGCGCCCGCGCGTCCGAGTTCCCGATGACGGTCGAGACGGCGCAGGCGGCGCGCGCCGCGGGCGAGCACGTCGTCCTGGGCGCGCCGAACGTCGTGCGCGGCGGCAGCCACAACAACGCGATCGGGGCGGCCGAGGCGGTGCTGGCGGGCGACTGCACCGTGCTGACCTCGGACTATTACTACCCCGCGCCGCTGCTCGCGCCCTTCGTGCTGGCCCGGCGCTACGGGGTCGACCTCGCCTTTGCCTGGGCGCTGGTCTCGACGCATCCGGCGGCGGTGGCGGGGCTGGAGGACCGGGGCCGCCTCGCGCCGGGGCTGCGGGCCGACATCGTGCTCGTCGACCCGGCCGGCGACTGGCCGGAGGTGCGCGGCGTCTGGGTCGGCGGTCGCCAGGTTCTGCGGCGGCGCTGAGCGGCCGCCCTCAGCTGACGGGCAGCTCGCCGAAGCCCTGGAACATCTTGCGGATGTCGACGGTCGAGCGCTGGCCGAGGCTGTCGTAGTGCCGGCGCAGCCAGCGCTCGGCGGCGCCGCGCCCGACGTCGAACAGATAGCGCAGGAAGGGCCATTCGGCGTTCAGCTTGGACGAGGCGTCGAGCGGGCGCATTCGTTTGCGCGCGTCGATCATGTGGATGTGCATCCGGCGGTACTCGTGCTCCTGCAGCTTGCCGTTGTCGAGCAGGCGCCGGACGAAGTCGATGGCGCGCAGCTCGTGCAGCAGCGCACTGTTGAAGGTGATCTCGTTGACGCGGTTCAGGATCTCTTGCGCGCTGCGCGGCGTGCCGGGGCGGACGATCGGGTTGATCTGGACGATGACGATGTCGTTCGAGGGGCTGTTGTAGAAGAACGGAAAGAGCGGCGGGTTGCCGGCAAAGCCGCCGTCCCAGTAGGGCTTTCCGTCGATCTCGACGGCCTTGTAGATGTAGGGCAGGCAGGCCGAGGCCATCACCACGTCGATGGTGATCTCGTCGCGCTCGAAGACGTGGACGCGGCCGGTTTCCACATTGGTCGCAGCGACGAAGAGGCCCATGTCGGTGCAGTCGCGCACCTTGTCGAAATCCACGATCTTGTCGACCAGCTCGCGCAGCGGGTTCAGGTCGAGCAGGTTGAGGTCATAGGGCGAGGCGACCCGCTGCAGCATGTCGAAGAAGAGGTAGCCGGGCGAGGTCTCGAGCGACCAGGAGCCGGTCAGATGCGCCCAGATCGAGCGCTGGATCGGGCTCGACCGCGCCGCGCAGCTCGTCGCCTCCCAGAACTCGTGCAGGCGGCGGCGTGCGCCATCGGCGCCGTCCTCGTACATGCCCTGCGCCGCGACGACGGCGTTCATGGCGCCGGCCGAGGTGCCCGAGATCGCCTCGATCCACAGCCGGTCGTCCTCGAACAGCTTGTCGAGCACGCCCCAGGTGAAGGCGCCATGCGCGCCGCCGCCCTGCAGCGCGATGTTGATGCTCTTCGCTTGGCGCGCGGTGCGCCGCGACGGTTTGTTCCTGGCCATTGCCCCCCGCACCCGCGGTATGCTGCGCTGCCGCATGGTCCAACGCCGGAAGCGGCGCCGCAAGCCCCCGCTTTGTCGCGCGCGATCAAAATTCCAGTTGCGAAACTGCCCGGCGCGCAGAAACCTTCGCAGTCGCGACGCCCGGGCACCGGGCGCGAGCAGGGGGAGAGACATGAAGGCGTTTCCGATCATCGCGGCGGCGATGCTGGCCGCGACCGGCGCCACGGCGCAGATGACCGCGCTGGGCCAGCCCGAGGGCGAGGTCAGCATCGTCGCCTGGCCCGGCTATATCGAGCGGGGCGAGACCGACCCGGCCTATGACTGGGTGACGGCGTTCGAGGACAAGACCGGCTGCAAGGTGCAGGTCAAGATCGGCCAACACCTCGGACGAGATGGTGGCGCTGATGAACGAGGGCGGCTTCGACCTCGTCACCGCCTCGGGCGACGCCTCGCTGCGGCTCGTCGCCGGCAAGCGGGTCCAGCCGATCAACCCCGACCTGATCCCGTCCTGGTCGACGCATCGACGAGCGGCTGCAGAGCGCGCCCTGGCACACGGTCGACGGCAAGCATTACGGCACGCCCTATCAGTGGGGGCCGAACGTGCTGATGTACAACACCGAGGTCTTCCCGAGGCGCCCGAGAGCTGGAACGTCGTCTTCGAGCCGATGGACCTGCCCGACGGCAAGCCGAACGAGGGCCGGGTGCAGGCCTATGACGGGCCGATCCACATCGCCGATGCCGCGATGTACCTGATGGCGCACAAGCCCGAGCTGGGGATCAAGTCGCCCTACGAGCTGAACGCGGACCAGTACGCCGCGGCGCTGGACCTGCTGCGCCAGCAGCGCAAGCTGGTCAGCCGCTACTGGCACGACGCGTTGATGCAGATCGACGACTTCAAGAACGAGGGCGTCGTCGCCTCGGGCTCGTGGCCCTTCCAGGTCAACCTGCTGAAGTCCGAGGACCAGCCGGTCGGCTCGACGATCCCCGAGGAGGGGGCGACCGGCTGGGCCGACACCACCATGATGGCGGCCGACGCCCAGCACCCGAACTGCGCCTATCTGTGGATGGAGCATTCGCTCGATCCGAAGGTGCAGGGCGACCTGGCCGCCTGGTTCGGCTCGGTGCCGGTCGTGCCTGCCGCCTGCAAGGGCAACGAGCTGCTGGGCGACGAGGGCTGCGCGACCAACGGCTTCGACGATTTCGACCGGATCCAGTTCTGGCGCACGCCCGTCGCCGACTGCGAGAGCCAGGAGGAATGCGTGCCCTATTACCGCTGGGTCAGCGACTATATCGGCGTGATCGGCGGCCGCTGAGGGATCAGCGGGCGCGCCTGGCGGCGCGCCCGCCTCGACGATGGCGACGGCAGTCCTCTTCCGCGGCGTCTCGCGCCATTACGGGCCCGTCCGGGCCGTCGACGCGGTCGACCTCGAGATCGCCGAGGGCGAGTTCTTCGCCGTGCTCGGGCCGTCCGGCTCGGGCAAGACGACCTGCCTGCGCCTGATCGCGGGCTTCGAGCAGCCGACGGCCGGGCATATCGAGATCTTCGGCGAGACCGCCGAGGGCGTGCCGCCGAACCGGCGGGCGGTCAACACCGTCTTCCAGGACTATGCGCTGTTCCCGCACATGTCGGTGCTCGACAACGTCGCCTATGGCCTGATGGTCAAGGGCGTCGGGCGGGCCGAGCGGCACGGCGCAGGCCGAGGAGGCGCTGGCGCTGGTCCAGCTGGCCGGCTATGGCGGCCGGCGGCCCGGCCAGCTCTCGGGCGGGCAGCGCCAGCGGGTGGCGCTGGCGCGCGCGCTGGTCAACCGGCCGCGCGTGCTGCTGCTCGACGAGCCGCTGGGCGCGCTCGACCTCAAGCTGCGCGAGCAGATGCAGGACGAGCTGAAGCACCTGCAGCGCCGGCTGGGCGTGACCTTCGTCTTCGTCACGCACGACCAGACCGAGGCGCTGAGCATGGCCGACCGGATCGCCGTCTTCAACGAGGGGCGGATCGTCCAGACCGGCGCGCCGCAGGAGCTCTATGCCCGGCCGCGCGACCCGCTTCGTCGCTGATTTCGTCGGCGGCTCGAACGTGCTGCCGCCCGAGCTGACCGGCGCGGCTCGGCGGCCCGCGCGCCTGGGCGAGCCTGCGCCCCGAGCATGTGCGGATCGGCGACGGCGCGGCTGCGCGGCCACGTCGACGGGCGTGCGCTATCTCGGCGCCGCCACGCGCGGTGACCGTCGGCGGTCGACGGCGCCGAGATCGCCGCGATGCTGCCGGGCGCCCGGGCGCCGGCAGAGGGCGCGGCGGTCGGGCTGGCCTGGGACCCGGGCGCGCTGCACGTCATGGCGGACGCGTGATGGCCGGCTCCGCGGCACAGCTCGCACGCGCCAGCACCGGCGCCAGCGTCGGGCCGAGCGTCGGGCTGCGCGCGCCGGCTCTCGGACCTGTTCTGGCGCCGGCCGCGCGCTGCTGCTGGTCCTGCTGCTGGTGCCGCCGCTGCTGTGGCTGGGGGTCATCTATGTCGGCTCGCTCTTCGCGCTGCTGGCGCAGAGCTTCTTCTCCATCGACCACTTCACCGGGCTGATCCGCTACGAGCCGACGCTGGCCACCTATGCCGAGCTGCTGCGGCCCGTCGAACGCCGACATCATCGTGCGCACCGTGACGATGGCCGCGGCGGTGACGCTGGCGGCGGCGGCCATCTCGTTCCCGATCGCCTACTACGCCGCGCGCTATGCCCGCGGGCGGTTGAAGGCGCTGTTCTACATCGCCGTGCTGATGCCGCTCTGGTCGAGCTATCTGGTCAAGGTCTATGCGTGGAAGCTGATCCTGGCCAAGGAGGGCATCCTCGCCTGGGGGCTCGACCGGCTGGGGCTGACGCCGGCTGCTCGACGCCGTGCTGGCGATCCCGGTGATCGGCGGCACGTCGCTCTCGATCAGCTATATCGGCACCTTCCTGGTCTTCCTCTACGTCTGGTCGCCCTTCATGATCCTGCCGATCCAGGCGGCGCTCGAGCGCGTGCCGGGCATCGCTGCTCGAGGCTTCCGCCGACCTCGGCGCGTCGGCGCGGCCAGACCTTCCGGCACGTCATCCTGCCGCTGGCGCTGCCGGGCGTGTTCGCCGGGCTCGATCTTCACCTTCTCGCTGACGCTCGGCGACTACATCATCCCGCAGATCATCGGCTCGTCGCGGCTGTTCATCGGGCAGGCGGTCTATGCCCAGCAGGGGACGGCCGGCAACATCCCGCTGGCCGCCGCCTTCGCGGTCGTGCCGATCCTGATCATGATGCTCTATCTCTGGATGGCCAAGCGGCAGGGGGCCTTCGATGCGCTCTGAGGGTCGCGCGCCGCTCGGCCTGACGCCTCGCCGCCGCGGCGGGGCTGGCCTTCCTGCACCTGCCGATCCTGCTGATCTTCCTCTACGCCTTCACCACCGAGGACAAGTCCTATCAGTCTTCCCGCCGCCCGGGCTGACGCTGCGCTGGTTCGCGGTGACGTGGAACCGGCCGGATGTGTGGGCCGCGCTGTGGCTGTCGCTGAAGGTCGCGGCGGCCTCGACGGCGCTGGCCATCCTTCTCGGCACGCTCTGCGCCGCGGCGCTGGCGCGGACGCGCTTCTTCGGGCGCGAGGCGATCACGCTGCTGGTCATCCTGCCGATCGCGCTGCCGGGGATCATCACCGGCATCTCGCTGCGCTCGGCCTTCAACATCCTCGACATCCCGTTCTCGACCTTCACGATCGTGCTGGGGCACGCGACCTTCTGCATCGTCGTCGTCTACAACAACGCCATCGCCCGGTTCCGGCGCATCTCGGGGTCGCTGATCGAGGCCTCGTCCGACCTCGGCGCCGACGCCTTCCAGACCTTCCGCTACGTGCTGCTGCCGAACATCGGCACGGCGCTGCTGGCGGGCGGCATGCTGGCCTTCGCGCTCAGCTTCGACGAGGTGATCGTCACCACGTTCACCGCCGGCAACCAGCAGACGCTGCCGATCTGGATGCTGGAGGAGCTGGTGCGCCCGCGCCAGCGGCCGGTGACGAACGTCGTCGCGATGGTCGTCGTGCTGGTGACGCTGCCGGCGATCATCGCCGCCTATTACCTGACCCGCGCCGGCGAGGAGACGGCCGGGCCAGGCAAATGAGGAGGAGACCGATGCTGGACCTGGACACCAACCTGCTGATCGGCGAGCGGTCCGAGGCCGGGCGGGGCGAGGCGGAGACGATCCTGAACCCGCGCACCGGCGAGGCGATCGTCGATGTGCCCTCGGCCGATGACGGGCAGGTCGACCGCGCGGTGCAGGCGGCGGCCGCGGCCTTCCACGGCTGGTCGCGGACGACGCCGGCCGAGCGCTCGGCGGCGCTGCACCGCATCGCCGACCGGATCGAGGCCGAGGCCGACGAGTTCGCCCGGCTCGAGGCGCTGAACTGCGGCAAGCCGATCGGCGCGGTCAAGGGCGACGAGATGCCGGCGATCATCGACTGCTACCGCTTCTTCGCCGGCGCGGTGCGCTGCCAGCACGGGCCTGCGGCGGGCGAGTACATGGCGGGGTTCACCTCGATGATCCGCCGCGACCCGGTCGGCGTGGTCGGCTCGATCGCGCCGTGGAACTATCCGCTGATGATGATGGCCTGGAAGCTCGCCCCGGCGCTCGGCGGCGGCAACACGGTGGTCTTCAAGCCCAGCGAGCAGACGCCGCTGACGGCGCTGAAGCTGGCGCGGATCCTGGCCGACGAGTTGCCGGAGGGGGTCTTCAACCTCGTCACCGGGCGCGGGGCGACGGTTGGCCATGCGCTGGTGACGCATCCCCGCGTCGACATGCTCTCGCTGACGGGCGATGTCGGGACCGGCAAGAAGATCCTCGAGGCCGCGGCGACCAGCGTCAAGCGGACGCATCTGGAGCTGGGCGGCAAGGCGCCGGTGGTGGTCTTCGACGACGCCGATCTGGGCGAGGTCGTCGCGGGGCTGAAGATGTTCGGCTACTACAATGCCGGGCAGGACTGCACGGCGGCCTGCCGGGTCTATGCCGGGTCCAAGGTCTATGATCGGCTGGTCGCCGAGCTGACCTCGGCGGCGGGGTCGATCCGCTATGACCAGGAGGACGACGGCGTCAACGAGATCGGGCCGCTGATCTCGGCCAGGCAGCGCGAGCGCGTGGCGGGGTTCGTCGACCGCGCGCGGGCGCTGAAGCACGTTCAGGTCACCACGGGCGGCGCGGCCGGCGGCCATGGCTTCTACTTCCAGCCGACGGTCATCGCCGGCGCGCGCCAGGAGGACGAGATCGTGCGGCGCGAGGTGTTCGGCCCGGTGATCTCGGTCACGCCGTTCTCGGATGTCGAGCAGGCGGTCGAGTGGGCGAACGACAGCCCGTATGGCCTCGCCTCCTCGGTCTGGACGAAGGACATCGGCCGCGGCATGGCGACGGCGGCGCGGCTGCGCTATGGCTGCACCTGGGTCAACACGCATTTCATGCTGGTCAACGAGATGCCGCATGGCGGGCTGAAGCAGTCCGGCTATGGCAAGGACATGAGCATGTACGCGCTCGAGGACTACACGGTCGTCCGCCACGTCATGGTGAAGCTCGGCTGAGGCGCGTTCCGGCGCGTCTCAGCCGCCGTTCGTCCGCCTGTCGCGCAGCAGCTCGGTCAGCCTGCGGGTGATCTCGCCCGTCGGCGCGGGCTTTGCCACGACGGGCGCTGACAGCGTCTCGACCAGCTCCCCATGCCGTCGCAGATCGCCCGAGTGGACGACGAAGGGCGCGCCCATCTCGCGCAGCCGCTCGGCGACATCGGCACAGGTGCGGTTGTGGCCGAGGTTGACGTCGAGCACGGCGGCGTCGAAGACGTGCTGCTCGAGCAGCGCGAGCGCGTTCTCGGCGGTCATCGCCAGCTCGACGGCCGATCCGGCCTCCTCCAGCGCGATCTGCAGCTCGAGCGCGATCAGCGCCTCGTCCTCGAGCACGAGGATCCTGCGTCCCTTGAGATCGCCGCGCGCGATCGCGCCGCCGCCCTGCTGGCCGCCGGGCGCGGGTTCCTCCTGGGCGTCGACCGGGATGCGGATCATCGCCGAGAGGCCGTCGATCGTGCGCTCCGTCTCGATCTCGCCATTGGCGCCCCGGATCAGCACGTCGACGATGCCCGAGCCGAACTCGGCCGCCGCCGTCGCGCCATTCGGCCCGCCGCGCTCCCGCCAGTTGAGGACGAGCCCCGTGGCTCGGGCGTTCGCCCGACATGGCCCAGCCGATCGAAACGCGGCCGGCCTCGTCGCCGAGCGCCCCCTGCCGGATCGAGCTGGTGGCGAGCTCGTGCAGCGTCAGGCCCAGCATCGAGACCGTGTTCGGGTCGAGCACGACCTCGGGGCCGTCAATCCGGATGCGGTCGGGCTCGTCGGGCGTCGCGTAGGGTGCGAGCACCATGCCGATCACGTCCGACAGCACCACCCGGCGACGATGCGGATCCTCGAGCGTCGCCTCGTAGGCGCGCCCCAGAGCGCTGATCCGATCGTTGACCTTGGCGGCGATCCAGGGCGTGCGCTCGTGCCGTGCCGTGAGCGAGACGACGGCGTTGATGACCGAGAACATGTTCTTGACGCGATGCGACAGCTCGCGCGCGAGAAGACGGGCGTGCTGCTCCTCGGCGCGGGCGGCGTAGACGTCGCTGACATTCCATTGCGAGCCGAAATAGTACAGGAGCTGGCCGTCGTCGCGGTAGATCGGGCCGAGGTGCAGCGCGTTCCAGAACGAGGTGCCGTCCTTGCGATAGTTCAGGATCTCGACGATGCAGACATCCTCGTCCTCGATCCCGCGGCGCAGCCGATCGATGGCCTCGGGATCGGTGTCAGTGCCCTGGAGGAAGCGACAGTTCCTGCCCATCACCTCCTCCGGGCCGTAGCCCGTCAGCGCGAAGAAGGCGCGGTTGGCGAAGATGATCGGGTTATCCGGGCGCGAGGGATCGGTCAGGCAGACCGCCATGCGCGTCTGCGCCATCGCCTGCTCGAAAAGAAGGCCGGAGGCGCCGTCAAACTGGTCGGTCGCCCTCATCTCCCGATGGCCGCGTCGCCCGCCATCGGTGCTGCCTGGTATCCTGCTCTGCATGGCTCGATAACGCCGGTCCGACCGAGTTGATCCCGCCGCCGATCCGAGCAGATGATGCGCGTCGATATTGCAACGCCTGGCCTAGCGCGCCTGCGTTGGGAGCATTCGCTGACGCGGTAATTGCCGGCGTCTCATCCGGTATGCCGAACGGCTCATGAGAAGTCCTCGAAAGGGCCCGTGGGACCGCGCCCCGCGCGCTCTGGGGCAGCAGCCGCCGACGCTCACCCCCCGAGGTGACGGCGGCTGGCCGCCTGGCCGCGCTCAGCGCGAGAGCGGCATGCCGGCGATGGCGTCCTTGAACGGCTTGGTCGGCTTGATCGCCGGGACCATCTGCGCCGGCTTTTGCAGCGTGCCGCCCGTGGCCGGATTGCGCACCTCGCGCGCCTCGCGCTTTTTCGCGTCGACCTTGACGAAGCCCGGAAGGGTCGCGCTGCCGCCGTCCTTAACGGCGTCGAGCAAGACCTTCGGAAGCGCGTCGATGACGGCTTCGCACGCGGATTTCGACTGACCGGAAGCGCCCTCCAGCGCCTCGATGAGTTCCTTTTTGTTCAAGTCTCCAGTCCCTCTGCTGCCCGGATGCCTCTGCGGGAGTTTTCACGCGAGCGCCGACAAATCAACTGCGAATTGCGCCTTCAGCCCTGCCGCCGCTGCATTTTCGCGGGCGACAGTGGCGCGGGATGGCGCGGGACACCTTTCAAGTCGCCTCTCAGGGGTGCGGCACGGACGGGTCGCCCAGGTCCCAGTAGAGCCCGGCCATGATCTGCAGCGCCTCGCGGCACTGCGGCAGGAGCAAGTGCTCGTCCGGCGCGTGCTGCGAGCAGCCGCGGTAGGAGTGCGGGATCCAGATCGCCGGGATGCCGAGTGTTTCGGTGAAGACCTCGTTGCAGATCGAGCCGCCCATCTGCGGGATGATGGCGGGCTTCTGCCCGGTGGCGCGCGTCAGCGCCTCGCGCGTCCAGCCGGCCCAGGGCGCGTCCAGCTCGGTGCGGCTGGCGGCGAAGCCGCCGGCGTTCTCCGGCGGCGGCGGGTTGACCTCGACCCTGGTGATCCCGTTCGCTTCCAGGTGGCGCCGGAGCGCCGGCAGGACGTCGTCGACATCCGTGCCGGCAATGTAGCGGAGCTGGCAGTGCGCCCGCGCGTGCGGCGCGATGGCGTTGACGGGGCTCGCCGGATTGCCGGAGATCATCGCCAGCACGGCGAAGGAGTTCCAGGCGTGCACGCGCTCGGCCGGGGTCAGGCCGGGCTCGCCCCAGTCCTCGTTCACCTCGGGGCCGCCCGGGCCGCCGTCGAGGACGACATCGGCCAGCGCCTCGCGCCACTCAGGGCGCAGCGATCGCGGCCGCCATTCGGGAACGCGGATCTCGCCGTTCGGGGCGATCGTGGCGATGGCCTGGCACAGGATGGCCGCCGGGTCGGCCAGCGCGCCGCCCCAGTTGCCGGAGTGATTGCCGCCGCCATCGCGCAGCCGGCAGACCAGCTCGAAGTTCATGGCGCCGCGGGCGCCGAGGCTCATCGTCGGGCGCTCGGGACGGCTGCGGGGGCCGTCCGAGGCGATGAAGACGTCGGCGCGGAAGGCGTCGAGGTTCTGCGCCACCACGTCCTGGACGCCGGCCGAGCCGTTCTCCTCGCCCGTCTCGATCATGAACTTGGCGTTGAAGCCGAGGCTGCCGCGGGCCTGCAGGACGGCGCTCATCGCCGCCATGTTGATCGTGTGCTGGCCCTTGTTGTCGGCCGTGCCCCGGCCGTAGAGGCGCTCGCCGTCCTTCGCCGTCGCCCAGGGGCCCGCGCCCCTGGTCCACAGATCGTCCAGGCCGCGGATGACGTCGCCATGGCCATAGCCGAGCACGGTCGGGAGCGAGGGATCCTCGGTGCGGGTCGCGAGCAGGATCGGGCCGCAGGTCTCGACCGGGTTCTCGAAGATGCGGGTCTCGAAGCCCATGGCCTCGAAGGCGGGGATCATCTCCTCGTCGAGATAGCGGCGGCAGTGCGGCAGGCCCTCGCGCGTCTGGCTCTCGGAGGGGATGGCGACGCGGCGCGCCATCTCGGCCTCGAAGGTGCCGTCGTCGAAATAGGCGGTGGCGCGGGCGATCGCGTCATCACGGCTCGGCATGGGCCGGGGCTCCTTTCGGCTGTTCGTCGTAGAGGTGGCATTCGACATGGCCGCCGGGGATGGCCACCGGGCGCGGGTCGATCCGGGGGCAGTGCTCCATCATGTCCGGGCAGCGCGGATGGAAGCTGCAGCCCGAGGGGATGTCGAGCGGGTTGGGGTAGGCGGCGCCGAGCTGGGTGTCGGGCACGCCTTGGTCAGGGTCGGGCGTGAGCACGGAGCCAAGGAGCGCGCGCGTGTAAGGGTGGCGCGGGCGCTCGAAGAGCGAGGCGGTGTCCGTCTGCTCGACGATGCGGCCGAGATACATGACGGCGACGCGGGTCGCGATGTGCTCGACCACGGCGAGGTTGTGGCTGATCAGCAGGTAGGTCAGGCCGAGCTCGGCGCGCAGGTCCTGCAGCAGGTTCAGGATCTGCGACTGGACGGAGACGTCGAGGGCGGAGGTCGGCTCGTCGCAGATCACCATGCGCGGGCGGTTGATCAGCGCGCGGGCGATGGCGACGCGCTGGCGCTGGCCGCCGGAAAGCTGGCTGGGATAGCTGTTGAAGAAGCGCGCGGCGAGGCCGACCAGCTCCATGATTTCTTCGGCGCGGCGGCGCCAGCTCGTCGGGTCCGGGTCGCCCTGGACGCGGAGCGGCAGGGTGATGATCGAGCCGATCGTCTTGCGCGGGTTGAGCGAGGAATAGGGGTCCTGGAAGACCGGCTGGACGGTGCGCGCGACGGTGATCCGGTCGGCTTGCGTGATCGGCTGGCCTTCGAGCAGGATGGTGCCCCGCGAGGGCGGCAGCAGGCCCATCATCATCTTGGCGAGCGTGGTCTTGCCGCAGCCGGATTCGCCGACCAGCGCCATGACCTCGCCGCGCTCGATGCGCAGGTCGACGCCGTTGACCGCGTGCAGCGGCCGCTTGCCGCGCATGAAGCCCGACGAGATCATGAAGGTGCGGGTGACGCCCTTGGCCTCGATGATCGTGTCCGTCACGGCGTCAGCTCTCGCTCGCGCGCCTCTTCCTGGCGGGCCATGTTCGCGGCGGTCTCGTCCGGGTTCAGCACGCAGCGATAGCGGTGGCCGTCCTCGGCGCCGTCGCGCAGCGCGATCGGGCTCTCGCGGCAGATGTCCATCGCGTGCGGGCAGCGGTCGGCGAAGTGGCAGCCCCGGAACTCGCCGACGAGCGAGGGGACGATGCCCGGGATGGAGCCCAGATGCGCGCCGCGCGGCGTCTTGCCGGGGATCGGGATGCACGCGAGCAGGCCCTGCGTGTAGGGGTGCGAGGGCGCGCGGAAGATCTGGCGCGCCGTGCCCTCCTCGACGATCTCGCCGGCGTACATCACGGCGATGCGGTCGGCGACCCGGCTGACGACGCCGAGGTCGTGGGTGATGAGGATCAGCCCCGTGTGGAACTCGCGCTGGAGGTCGGCGAGCAGGTGCAGGATCTGCGCCTGGATGGTGACGTCGAGGGCGGTGGTGGGTTCGTCGGCGATGAGGAGGTCGGGGCCGCACATCAGCGCCATGGCGATCATGACGCGCTGGCGCAGGCCGCCCGAGAGCTGGTGCGGGTATTGGCGCAGCCGGCCCGCGGCGCCGGTGATGCCGACCTTCTCGAGCAGCCAGACGGCGCGCTCGCGGGCCTCGGCATGGCCGGCCGAGCTGTGCCGGCGCAGCGCCTCGGTCAGCTGGTCGCCGATCGTGTAGGCGGGGTTGAGCGAGGTCATCGGCTCCTGGAAGATCATGCTCATCCGGTCGCCGCGGATATCGGACATCTGCCGCTCGGAGAGGCGGGTCATGTCCTGCCCGTCGAGCTCGAGCTTGCGCGCGCTGCGCTGCGCCCTCGACGGCAGCAGGTCCATGATGGCGAGCGAGGTCAGTGACTTGCCGCAGCCGGATTCGCCGACGATCGCCAGCGTCTCGCCGCGGTCGACGTGGAACGAGACGTTCTGGACCGGGTGGAGGATGCCCGCCGGCACGGGGATCTCGACGTTGAGGGCCTCGACCTCGATGATGCGGGCCATGCCGTCAGCTCCGTCCGTCGGGTGCGGTGACGTCGCGGATGCCGTCGCCGAGCAGGTTGATCGCCAGCACCAGGCTGAACAGGGCAAGGCCCGGGATCATGATCAGCCAGGCTTCGAAGAAGATCATGCCGCGGGCCTCCGAGATCATCAGGCCCCAGCTCGGCTCGGGCGGCTGGACGCCCATGCCGAGGAAGGAGAGCGCCGCCTCGAGGATGATGGCGTGCGCCATCTCGACGGTGGCGACCACGATCAGACTGTTGAGGATGTTCGGCATGATCTCGGTCAGCAGGATGCGCGGCGTCGAGCAGCCGAGCGCGCGGGCCGAGGCGACGAAGTCGAGGCTGCGCACCTGCATCGTGGCGCTGCGCATGACGACGGCGAAGCGGTCCCAGATCAGCAGGCCCAGCACCAAGATGACGATCGTCAGCGACGAGCCGACCAGGCTGACGACGGCCAGCGCCACCAGCACCACCGGCATCGAGAGGCGCGTCGTGATGATGAAGTTCGCCACCATGTCGACGCGGCCGCCGAAATAGCCGGCGAGCACGCCGATCGTCGTGCCGATCACGCCCGAGATCAGCATCGCCGCGAAGCCGATCATCAGCGAGATGCGCGCGCCGTAGATCAGCCGCGAGAGATAGTCGCGGCCCAGCTGGTCGGTGCCGAGAATGTGGTCCCAGGTCGCCTTGGGATTGTCGTACCAGACGGGCGGAATCAGCTTGCGCGACAGCACCTGGTCATAGGGGTCGTGCGGCGCGAGCCACGGCGCGAAGATCGCCACCAGCACGATGGTGGCCAGCACCGCGCCGCCGACGATCAGCCCGGCATGGCCGAAGATGCGCCGGCGCAGCAGCTGGCCGGGCGTGGGCTCGATCAGCGCGGGCGCGGCAACCGTCGCGGACTGCGTGTCGGTGTCGGTCACTGTCATGTCGGTGCGCAT
>CAVXNU010000002.1:0-293052 GCA_963763245.1 uncultured Bacillaceae bacterium | reverse complement strand
GGTGGGTCGAGGAGGACTTGAACCTCCGACCTTACGCTTATCAGGCGTACGCTCTAACCACCTGAGCTACCGACCCGCACGAGGCCGGATAGCAGAGGCCCCGGCCAGGGTAATCCGTCAGCCGGAAGACCCTGGCGCGGCATCTGCCGCTCGGCGCTGGGCGAAGGGATATGAGGACGGTCGGCCCCGTCTGTTTTTGGGTGTCCTACCGCTCGCTTCGCTCGCTCTTGAGGACGTGGGCCTCGCTAGCGGCCGAGCTCGAGCCGCGGCACCCTGCTAAGTGGCCGCCAGGATACGGGCGTGCGGGCACTCCCGATGGAGGCCGTCCTTAGAAAGGAGGTGATCCAGCCGCAGGTTCCCCTACGGCTACCTTGTTACGACTTCACCCCAGTCGCTGAGCCTACCGTGGCCGGCTGCCCCCTCTTGCGAGGTTGGCGCACCGTCTTCGGGTAGACCCAACTCCCATGGTGTGACGGGCGGTGTGTACAAGGCCCGGGAACGTATTCACCGCGGCATGCTGTTCCGCGATTACTAGCGATTCCGACTTCATGCCCTCGAGTTGCAGAGGACAATCCGAACTGAGGCGGCTTTTGGGGATTAACCCACTGTCACCGCCATTGTAGCACGTGTGTAGCCCATCCCGTAAGGGCCATGAGGACTTGACGTCATCCCCACCTTCCTCCGGCTTATCACCGGCGGTTTTCCTAGAGTGCCCGGCCGGACCGCTGGCAACTAGGAACGAGGGTTGCGCTCGTTGCGGGACTTAACCCAACATCTCACGACACGAGCTGACGACAGCCATGCAGCACCTGTCACCCAACCAGCCGAACTGAAGGGCTCCGTCTCCGGTGCCCGCGTTGGGGATGTCAAGGGATGGTAAGGTTCTGCGCGTTGCTTCGAATTAAACCACATGCTCCACCGCTTGTGCGGGCCCCCGTCAATTCCTTTGAGTTTTAACCTTGCGGCCGTACTCCCCAGGCGGAGTGCTTACTGCGTTAGCTGCGACACCGAAGGGCATGCCCCCCGACGTCTGGCACTCATCGTTTACGGCGTGGACTACCAGGGTATCTAATCCTGTTTGCTCCCCACGCTTTCGCGCCTCAGCGTCAGAAACGGACCAGCGAGCCGCCTTCGCCACGGGTGTTCCGCCGAATATCTACGAATTTCACCTCTACACTCGGCATTCCACTCGCCTCTCCCGTCCTCCAGACGTCCAGTATCGGAGGCAGTTCCGGGGTTGAGCCCCGGGATTTCACCCCCGACTTGAACATCCGCCTACGCGCGCTTTACGCCCAGTAATTCCGAACAACGCTAGCCCCCTCCGTATTACCGCGGCTGCTGGCACGGAGTTAGCCGGGGCTTCTTCTCCCGCTACCGTCATTATCTTCGCGGGTGAAAGAGCTTTACAACCCTAGGGCCTTCATCGCTCACGCGGCATGGCTGGATCAGGGTTGCCCCCATTGTCCAAGATTCCCCACTGCTGCCTCCCGTAGGAGTCTGGGCCGTGTCTCAGTCCCAGTGTGGCTGATCATCCTCTCAAACCAGCTACGGATCGTCGGCTTGGTGGGCCGTTACCCCACCAACTACCTAATCCGACGCGGGCCGATCCTGGGGCGATAAATCTTTGGTCCCCCATATCTCTATAGGGGACATCATACGGTATTAGCAGCCGTTTCCAGCTGTTGTTCCGTACCCCAGGGCACGTTCCCACGCGTTACTCACCCGTCCGCCGCTCCCTCCGAAGAGAGCGCTCGACTTGCATGTGTTAAGCCTGCCGCCAGCGTTCGTTCTGAGCCAGGATCAAACTCTCAAGTTGAAAGGAAGTCTCCGCTTGTCCTATCGCTCGCTCCGCTCGCTGCTTGAGGACGTCAGAACGCCCCAAACAACCGCATCGCCAGCAACGCACAAGCCCGAACCCCTTCTTGACGTTCGAACCTTCGCACATCTCGTCATTCACTCGATGCGACCAGATCCCTCGCGGAACCGGATCCCACCAAGCGATGAAGCTGACTACGCCGTCATCGAGGCCGAAACCCCTCAGGCGCCGATATGCTCCGGTCCGTCTCGTCGTCAGACGAAACCAACCGCCCGCATATCCCTTCTCTCATCTCACATGTCAAAGAGCGGGGCGAAAGAGCCTCCCCATCTGGTCTCCCAGCCGGTCGCTGCTCGTTTCGCCTGAAACCCGACGACGATGCGCCGGAGCCGCCTAATTAAGCCCCTCGGCCGGCACTGTCAACAGAGGCTTTCGCGAAATCGTCACGTTCTGCCGTCGGGATTTCAGCCGCCCGATCCGGCCGCTCGCTGGCCGCGACGGGCCGCTCGGCCTCGCTGCGCTCGAGCATCTTGGCGACGCGCAGCGTCCGGGCAAAGGCAGCCGACAGCGCGAACATGTATCCCTGCCAGCCGCCCGTGATGTGCCGCCGCAGCAGGTAGAAGCGCAGGAAGGCGAGCGGCAGCTCGAACGGCAGACGGAGCAGCAGGGCAGGGCGCGAGCGAAGGCGCGCTGTGTCGGCGGCGTAGGTCGAGTACCGGTTCTCCTTGTCGATGAAGTGCGCCCAGGAGACGAGCGAGAAATGGTGAAGCGGCCCGTGCAGCTGGCCGGGGGCGACGTCCGACTCGACCCGGTCGAAGAGCTCGTGCACCCGATAGCGGGCGACGGCGCGGTGATAGAAGCGCACGACGTTGTAGTCGTCCGCCAGCCAGCGCGGCCGGTCGCGGCCGGGATAGACGTTGAGGATCCGCACCCGATAGGCGCCGGGCGGCGGGCCGGCGGCGATCAGCTCCGCGATTTCGGCGGCCAGCGCAGGGGTCACCACCTCGTCGGCGTCGACGTTGAGCAGCCAGTCGTGCCGGCAGAGCGACTCGGCGAACGCCTTCTGCTGGCCATAGCCCTCCCAGGTGCGCTGGTGCACCTCTGCGCCGGCGGCGCGAGCGATCTCGCGCGTCCTGTCGGTCGAGCCCGAATTCGACGACGACGACCTGGTCGGCCCAGGCGAGCGCCGCCAGCGTGCGGCCGATCCGCGCCTCCTCGTTGCGGGCGATCACGAAGGCCGATAGCGGAATTTTCATGTCCACGGCCCTAACACGCGCGTCGGGAAGGGTCAAAACAGCGCAGAGGCTGGACGGCTTCGCGCCGCTCCGCTACGGCAGCCCCGCCGCCGCTCGCTGCAGCGCTTTTCGATGAAGGTAATCCGGATGAACGCGAACACGCAGCCGATCCCCGAGCTCTACGTTTCGGCCGAGAGCGCCGCCAAGCTGAAGAACGACGGCCGGCGACCTGCCGTCCTGGGATCTCACGCCGCGCCAGATCTGCGATCTCGAGCTTCTGATGAACGGCGGCTTCCACCCGCTGAAGGGCTTTCTCGGCCAGGCCGACTATGACCGCGTCGTCGCCGACTGGCGGCTGGCGGACGGCACGCTCTGGCCGATGCCGGTCACGCTCGACGTCACGGAGAAGTTCGCCGAGGGGATCGCGCCAGGCCAGGACATCGCGCTGCGCGACCAGGAGGGCGTGATCCTCGCCATCCTGTCGGTCACGGACAAGTGGACGCCGGACAAGGCGACGCGAGGCGCGCGGGGTCTTCGGCTCGACCGATCTGCGCCACCCCGCGGTCAACTATCTGATGAACATCGCTGGCCCCGTCTATCTCGGCGGCCCGGTCACCGGCATCCAGCCGCCGACGCATTACGACTACAAGTCGCGCCGCGACACGCCGAACGAGCTGCGCGCCTATTTCCGCAAGCTCGGCTGGCGCCGGATCGTCGCCTTCCAGACGCGCAACCCGCTGCACCGGGCGCACCAGGAGCTGACCTTCCGCGCCGCGCGCGAGGCGCAGGCGAACCTGCTGATCCACCCCGTCGTCGGCATGACCAAGCCCGGCGACATCGACCATTTCACGCGCGTGCGCTGCTACGAGGCGGTGCTCGACAAATACCCGGCCGCGACGACGCACCTGTCGCTGCTGAACCTCGCCATGCGGATGGGCGGCCCGCGCGAGGCCGTCTGGCACGCGCTGATCCGGCGCAACCACGGCTGCACGCATTTCATCGTCGGGCGCGACCATGCCGGCCCCGGCAAGGACAGCCAGGGCAAGGATTTCTACGGGCCCTATGACGCGCAGGAGGCCGTCGCGAGATACGCCGAGGAGATCGGCGTCGAGATGGTGCCCTTCAAGCAGATGGTCTACGTCCAGGAGAAGGCGCAGTACTTCCCGGCGCGACGAGATCGAGGAGGGCTGGACCGTGCTCGACATCTCGGGCACCGAGCTTCGGCGCCGGCTGCAGGAGGGGCTCGAGATCCCCGACTGGTTCTCGTTCCCCGAGGTCGTCGCCGAGCTGCGCCGCACCAAGCCGCCGCGCGCGAAGCAGGGCTTCACCGTCTTCTTCACCGGCCTCTCGGGCTCGGGCAAGTCGACCATCGCCAACGCGATGATGGTCAAGCTGATGGAGCAGGGCGGCCGCCCCGTGACGCTGCTCGACGGCGACGTCGTGCGCAAGCACCTCTCCTCCGAGCTGGGCTTCTCGAAGGAGCACCGCGACATCAACATCCGTCGGATCGGCTATGTCGCCTCGGAGATCACCAAGAACGGCGGCATCGCGCTCTGTGCTCCGATCGCGCCCTATTCCGCCACCCGGCGCGCGGTGCGCGAGATGATCGAGGAGCACGGCGCCTTCGTCGAGGTGCACGTCGCGACCAGCCTCGAGGAATGCGAGCGGCGCGACCGCAAGGGCCTCTACCGGCTGGCCCGCGAGGGCAAGATCAAGGAGTTCACCGGCATCTCCGACCCTTACGAGGCGCCTGAGAGCCCCGAGCTGCGCCTCGACACCGAGAGCGTCGACCCCGATCACTGCGCGCACCAGGTCCTGCTGAAGCTGGAAGGCCTCGGCCTGATCGGTACCACGCACTGAGCAGCAGGCGTGCCTGCCGGCGCCTGTCGAGCGCCGGCAGCCATACCTTGAGGGCCGAACGCTAGTTGCCGAAGCGCTCCCTCAGCGCGCCGAGCCCCATATCGTAGACGCCTGTCACGACGCCGACCGCCTCTTCCTCGGAGACGCCCACCGGCTCGAAGGTGCTCTCCCACGAGATGAGTGCCTTGCCGCCGGCATCCGTGACGTGGAAGACGGCGCTGTAGTTCGAGACCGGCAGCGGCCCCTCGATGATGGCGTAGCTGTAGGTCATCTTGTTGTCGTCGTGGCCGAGCAGCTTCTCGAGGAAGACTGCGCCGTCCGCGGTCTCCAATCGGCGATGCGTCGCTCCGTCCCTCGTCTCCTCCTTGCAGCTGGTGATCCCGGGATACCAGTCGGAGATCGAGCAGAACGGCCCGACCTGATCCCAGACCTCGGCGGCCCCGGCATTGACGGTGATTTCGCTCTTGGCCTCGGCGGCATGAACGATCGACGTTCCCGCCAGCAGCAGAACGACTGCCGCGCCGGTGATGATGCGCATCGCGTTTCTCCCCTCCCCGATTTTCCGGTTCCGGCCGCTTCGGGCCCTGGGGCTCTCGCAGCGTGCCAGTGCCCTGGCGTAGCACCTTATGATCTTTACGCCGAGCGCGGATTGCGGATACCCCAGCACCGGGGAACCCGCCCTCCGGACGAGCGCCGCGAGACTGGAGTCGATGATGCCCGAGCAGATGATCGTGACCGCCCAGCCCGAGGCCTCCGAGGCCGGCGCCCGCGTGCTGATGGCCGGCGGCAACGCGGTCGACGCGGCGATGGCGGCGGCGCTGGTGCAGGGCGTTGTCGATCCGCAGATGTGCGGCATCGCCGGGTTCGGCTCGTGCCAGATCTACGCGCCGAAACAGGGCGTTCACACCTGCATCGACTTCCACGGCCGAACGCCGCTGGCGGCGACGCCCGAGATGTGGGCCGACCTGCTCGAGGGCGAGACGCGCGACGGCTTTGGCTTCGTGCTGCGCGGCAATGTCAACGATCTCGGCTATGGCTCGGTGACGACGCCGGGCTCGCTCAAGGCCTATGCCGAGGCGGTCGACGAATTCGGGACCTGGGACTGGGCCGACGTGGTCGCGCCAGCTGTCGCGCAGGCCGAGCGGGGCTTTGCCGTCCGCCCGCACGTGCACTACTGGTGGACCCACGGCGCGGATCTGGGGCGCGTGCAAGTCGTCGAGCGGCTGGGCTTTTCCGAGACGGGCCGGCGCATCTACCTGCGCCCGGACGGCAGCCCCAAGAAGATCGGCGAGCGGGTCGAGAACCCGGATCTGGCGCGCACGCTGGCGCTGATCGGGCGCGAGGGCGCGGACGTCTTCTACAAGGGCGAGATCGCCGACCGGATCGACGCCGATTTCCGCGCGCATGGCGGGCTGATGCGCATGGCCGATCTCGAAGCGTATCGCACGACCCGGCGCGAGCCGCTGCGCGGCAGCTATCGCGGCTGGGAGATCGCGACGAACCATCCGCCGGGCGGCGGCATCATGCTGGTCGAGATGCTGAACATCCTGGAGAATTTCGATCTCGGCGGCCTCGGCCACAACTCGACCGGCTATATCCGCACGGTCTGCGAGGCGATGCGCGCGGCGACGCGCGACAAGGACGCGCATGTCGGCGACCCGGCCTTTGTCGAGATTCCGGGCTTTCTGACGGACAAGGCCTATGCCGCCGATATCGCCGGGCAGATCCGGGCGGGCGAGCGCATCCGGGTGCCCCGCTACGGACAGCCGGAGGCGCCGCACACGACGCATGTCGCGGTGGTCGACAAGGACGGCACCTGCGTGACGATGACCCATTCGCTCGGCATGCCCTCGGGCGTCATCACGGACGGGCTTGGGCTTCATGTACAACGGCTGCATGGCGGTCTTCGACCCGCGTCCGGGCCGGGCGGGCTCGATCGCGCCGGGCAAGGGGCGGTTCTCGTCGATCTGCCCGACCATCGTCTTCCGCGACGGCGAGCCGCGCCTGGTGATCGGCGCGCCGGGGGGCACGCAGATCGCCATGGGCGTGCTGCAGGCCATTCTGAATGTCCTGGATTTCGACATGAGCATGTCGGACGCGGTGTCGGTCCCGCGCTTTTCGGCCACATCGGACGCGATCGACATCACCAACCGCATCCCTGGCTATGCGGTCGAGCCGCTGCAGGCCGAGGGCTACGAGGTGATCCGCTCGGCGCTGACCTTCGGCATCGCCGCGGTGCATGGCATCCGCATCGATGGCGGCCGGCTGACGGGGGGCGCCGACCCGGGGCATGACGGGGTGGCGCTGCGGGTGAGCTGATCGGGAACGTCCTTACCGCATGCAGGGCGTTCGTCCGCCGACAATCCCTCGGCGCTGGTGGTCGGGCGCAACGCACATTAGCTCCGTCCCATGAGCACGGCGAGCATGGCGGACATGGCGGCCCTTCGCGACGAGCTGGCGGCCGAGGCGCTGGCGCTCGGCTTTGCCGATGTCGGCGTCGCGCGGCCGGCGGTGGGTGCGGCGGGCGAGCGGTTGCGCCACTGGGTCGCCGAGGGGCGGCATGGGCAGATGGGCTGGATGGCCGACCGGCTGGAGTGGCGGGCCGACCCGGCCGCGCTCTGGCCGGCGGCGCGCTCGGTCGTCATGCTGGCCGACAGCTATGCTCCAGCCTCCGATCCGCTGGAGGTGCTGGGGCGGCGCGACCGCGGGGCGATCAGCGTCTATGCGCACGGCGCCGACTACCACGACACGGTCAAGAAGCGGCTGAAGCGCCTCGGCCGCTGGCTGATCGACCGGGCGGGCGGCGAAATAAAGGTCTTCGTCGACACGGCGCCGGTGATGGAGAAGCCGCTTGCCGAGCGGGCGGGGCTGGGCTGGCAGGGCAAGCACACGAACCTCGTCTCGCGGCGGCTGGGCTCGTGGTTCTTCATCGGTGCGATCTTCACGACGCTGGAGCTGCCGGCCGCGAGGCCCGAGACGGACCATTGCGGCAGCTGCCGGCGCTGCCTCGACATCTGCCCGACGGCGGCCTTTCCGGCGCCTTACCAGCTCGATGCGACGCGCTGCATCAGCTATCTGACGATCGAGCTGAAGGGGCCGATCCCGCGCGCGCTGCGGCCCGCGATCGGCAACCGCATTTACGGCTGCGACGACTGCCTGGCGGTCTGCCCCTGGAACAAATACGCGCGTGCCGCCGCCGAAAACCTGGCTGAGCACGACGTCGCCCGGCCGGACTCCCAGGCGCCGCCGCTGGCCGAGCTCGCGGCGCTCGACGATGCCGGATTCCGGGCGCGGTTCCGCGGCTCGCCGATCAAGCGGATCGGGCGAGGGCGTTTCGTGCGCAACGTGCTGATCGCGATCGGCAACTCGCACGATCCGGATCTGGCCATGACGGCCAAGGCCTTGACCGGCGACCCCGACCCGCTGGTGCGGGGCGCCGCCGCGTGGGCGCTGTCGCGGCTGGTCGGCGAGGCCGAGTTCGCGGCCGCCCGGCGCGACGACCCTGACCCCGACGTCTCGGCCGAATGGGCGGCAGGGCTGGCCGAGGCGCGTCAGAGATCCGCCGTCAGCGTGCAGACGAGGCCCTCTGGCCGGTAGTCGAGCGTGGATCTGCCGCCGAGCTCGCGCTCTGCGATCTGGCGGATCACGATGGATCCGAAGCCCTGCCGCGACGGCGGGGTGACCGGCGGCCCGCCTGTTTCCTGCCAGGTCAGCGCGAGATGTCTTGCCGGCGAGACGGTCCAGCCGAGGGCAATGCGGCCGGTGTCGTTCGACAGCGCGCCGTACTTGATCGCGTTCGTGCAGAGCTCGTGGAGCGCCATGGCGATCGCGAGAGCGGCCTTCGCGCGGAGGACGACGCGCGGACCGGAGATCGCCACGCGATCGTCGGGGACGCCGCAGGCACGCACCGCCTCGGCCGCGATCTCGGGCAAGGTCCCGCTCTGCCAGTCGCCGTGGGCGAGCTGGCCGTTGGCCGCCGCCAGCGCGGACAGGCGGCCCTCGAAGGCGACCCGCGCCGCGGCAAGCTCCGTGCCGTCGGAAAAGGTCTGGCGCGCCAGCGCCTGGACGACCGAGAGCGTGTTCTTGACCCGGTGGTCGAGCTCGCCGACGAGCAGATTGCGGCGTCCCTCCTCCTGCTTTCGCTCGGTCACGTCGGCCACCACCCCGACCAGGCGATCGGGAGTGCCGTTCTCGAACGAGAGCCGACCGGTCACCTCGATCCAGCGCAGCATGCCGTCCGAGAGGCGGTGCATGCGGCAGGCGAGTCGAAAGGGTTCTCCGCCTGCAGGCCGGGTCGTGAATGCCGCCTCGGCGATGTCGCGGTCATCGGGATGCAGGCATTTGTCGCGGAACTCTGCCCTGGTCAGCGGTCCGTCGGACCGGTCCCGGCCGAAGATCTCGTACATGCGGTCGTTCTCCCAGACCGCCTCGTCCTTTCGGATCGACCAGTCGAAGACGCCGAGCCCCGCCGCGTAGGTCGCGATCCGCTGGCGCGCATCGGATTCGTTCAGCGCCGCCGTGCGCTCGGCGACGCGCGCCTCGAGGCCGCGGTTCAGCCGCTTGAGCTCTTCTTGAGCGCTGTCGATGCGGCCGGCCTGGCCATGCGCCACGACCAGCAGCCCCGCCAGCGCCAGAAAGGCCGGCCCGGCGAACAGCGCCGAAAGCCCGAGAAGGTCGAGCCATTCCTGGAAAATCTTCTCCTTGGAAGCGCCATAGGCCACATAGATCGGCATCGCTCCGACTTGCCTGGTCGCGAAGCGGTACGCATCGGGATCGATGGCCAGCATCCCCGGCTCGCTGGGCTGGATCGCCGGCACCAAGGCCGAGGCGACCCGCAATCCCACCGGGTCGAGATCCGGCGGCGGGTACGACGCCAAGACGTCGCCGTTCGCGCGCAGCAGCAGCGCAAGGTCGCCCGGCCGGCTCAGCCCGGCGTAGAACTCCTCGAAGGCCTGCGGATAGAGCGAGACGACGATGACGCCCAGGAAATTGCCCTCGGCGTCCTCGAGGCGCTTTGCGAGGTTGAAGTTCAGCTCCTCCGTGAGGCGGCCCCGAAGCACGGCGCCGATGAACGCGTCCTGACCGGAGGCGGCGGCCTGGAAGTAGTCCCGATCCGCAAAGTTCGTCTTCGGCGGGGGAAAGCCGATGCTGGTCGCCAGGACATCGCCGCGGGGGTCGAAGAGCCAGACCGACTGGACCTCGGGGCGCGCCTCCTCCACGGCCAGCAGGCGCTCGTGCAGCGTCGGGCTGCCGCGCGCGGCCGACATGCCGATGTCGCGCACCACCCATTCGACCTGGCCGAGCGCTGCGAGATGCCCGCCGATGATCTTTTCGGCATGCTCCTCCATCGTCTGCGCCGCGCGCTGCACATCGCTCAGCCGCTCCGCCCTCAGCGATTGCCAGAGAAGCCAGCCGGCCAAGGCGAAGATCGCCAGCAGCAGGAGCAAGCCCGCCACGCCGACCAGCATGACCATCCTGGTCCCGGAGGGCGGCACGGGCGGGCGGGCGGCACGACCATGCACCCCACCGTCAACGATCGACGTCTCGCCTGCCCTCGCGGCCGAACTGTCAGACATCCGCCTCGAATGGTCTCCTACTCCGCGACATCGACCCTACCGCCTGGCGCAGGTGCTGGCTAGGTCTGTGCCGCCCCGCGGGGGGGGGCGCGTTCACCGGATCGGGCGTGTGACAGCTCGCCCGCGGTGAGCCGCTCCGCGAGCTGGCACAGGTTGATCGGCCTCGCTTTCTTGACTTCCATGCGCCGGCCGCGCACACCGCGCGCGAAGCATTTGAGGAGTGCCCGGTGCCGTTCGTGATCCCGTATCCGGACATCGATCCGGCGATTTTCACGCTGCACCTCGGCGACTTTCAGTTCTCGCTGCGCTGGTATGCGCTGGCCTATATCGCGGCGCTCGTGCTGGGCTGGCGCATGGTCGTCTGGCTGATGCGGCACGGCGAGCTCTGGCCGGGCGGCCGCGCGCCGCTCAAGCCCGAGCAGCCGGACGAGCTGCTGACCTGGATGACGCTGGGCGTGGTCCTGGGCGGTCGGCTCGGCTTCGTGCTGTTCTACAACCCCGGCTACTACTTCGCGCACCCGCTCGAGATCCTGCAGGTCTGGAACGGCGGCATGTCGTTCCATGGCGGGATGCTGGGCGTGATCTTCGCCATCGTCGCCTATTCGCTGCGGCACGGCCTGCCGATGCTGCAGGTGGCCGACGCCATCTGCATGGCCGTGCCGTCAGGACTGTTCTTCGGGCGGCTCGCCAACTTCATCAATGGCGAGCTCTGGGGGCGGCCGACTGACCTGCCCTGGGCCATGCAGTTCCCGATGATCAATCCCGCGACGGGCGTGCGCGACTGGTCCCTGCTGACCGAGCCGCGCCATCCGAGCCAGCTCTACGAGGCGGGGCTCGAAGGGGTCGTGCTGTTCGCCGTGCTCTGGTGGCTGGCGCTGAGGCGCGGCTGGCTGAAGCGGCCGGGCGCCATCAGCGGCGCCTTCCTGACCGGCTATGGCGCGGCGCGCGCCTTCGTCGAGAACTTCCGCCAGGGCGATTCGCAGTTCGTCAGCCCCAGCAACCCCTACGGCCACTTCCTGCGCTTTGGCGAGAGCCCGGACGCATTCGGGCTGACGATGGGCCAGATCCTGTCGCTGCCGATGATCGCGGTCGGCCTCGGCGCTGGTCGTGCTGTCGGCGCGCCGGCGCGCCGGCACGCCCCGGCGTGAGGCACATGGTGATGGGGCCGTGACGAGGGCGTTGTGAGCGGGGCTGCGGCAACCGGCTCGAGCGGCTGATCCGCGGCCGAGATCGCGCAGACCGGGCCGATGACGGTCGCCCGCTTCATGGAGCTCTGCCATTTCCATCCCGCGCACGGGTATCTATGCGACGCGCGATCCGCTGGGCGCGGCGGGCGACTTCGTCACCGCGCCCGAGATCAGCCAGATGTTCGGCGAGATGATCGGCGCCTGGGTCGCCGCGATCTGGCAGGCGATGGGCCGCGCCGGCCTTCCGGCTGGTCGAGCTCGGCCCCGGCCGCGGCACGCTGATGGCCGACGCGCTGCGCGTCCTGCGCGCGGCCGCGGGCGGCCGGAGGCGGCCGAGGTCTGGTTCGTCGAGGCCTCGGCGCCGCTGCGGGCCGAGCAGGCGCGCCGCGTGCCGGGCGCCCGCTGGGCCGCTCGGCTGGAGGAGGTGCCGGAGGGGCCGGTCATCGTGCTGTGCCAACGAGTTTCTCGACGCGCTGCCGGTGCGCCAGTTCCTGCAAGACGCCGGAGGGCTGGCGCGAGCGGGTCGTCGGGCTCGGCCGCGCGGGTGGCGGGACCGGCCCGGGCGACGCGGCGGGCGCGCTGCGCTGGGGCCTCTCGGACGCGCTGCCGGGGCGCGACGCGGCGCCGGTCGGCGCCTGGCGCGAGGTCGTCGCCGGCCGCCGATCGGGTGGTCGCCGAGATCGCCCGGCGGCTCGCGGCGGGGCCGGCGGCGGGGGCGGCGCTGGTGATCGACTATGGCTACCGCGCGGCGGACCGGCCGCCGGGGCCGACGCTGCAGGCCGTGCGCCGGCATGCGCGCGCCGACGCCGCTGGCGGCGCCGGGCGAGGCGGACCTGACCTGGCTGATCGACTTCGACGCGCTGGCGCGCGGGCTCGGCGCGCAGGGCGCGCGCGTCGCGCGTGACGACGCAGGGGGCCTTTCTGGCCCGGCTCGGCATCGGCGCGCGGGCGGCGGCGCTGGCGCGGGCGGCGCCGGCCCGGGCGGACGAGATCGCCGACGCGCTCGAGCGGTTGACGGGGGCCGAGGCGATGGGGACGCTGTTCAAGGTGGCGGGCGCCGTCTCGGCCGGGCTGCCGCTGCCGCCGGCTTCGAGCCGGTAGTTCGAGGAGCAGGCATGAACCCGATCACGGCCGAGGGCCTTCGCGGCGTCGCGCACGGCTTCTTCACGCGCGAGGGCGGCGTCTCGGGCGGCATCTATGCCAGCCTGAACGGCGGCCTCGGCTCGGGCGACGAGGCGGCGCGGTCGCCGAGAACCGCCGGCGCATCGCCGGGCGGCTGGGCGCGGCGCATCTCGTCTCGCTCCACCAGGTGCACAGCCCGGACGTGGTCGCCGTGAGCGCGCCGTGGCAAGGCGCGCGGCCGCGCGCCGACGCGATGGTGACGGACCGGCCCGGGCTGGCGCTCGGCGTGCTGACGGCCGACTGCGCCCCGGTGCTGTTCGCCGATGCGCAGGCGGGCGTGGTGGGCGCGGCGCATGCCGGCTGGAAGGGGGCGCTGGCGGGCGTGCTCGAGGCGACCGTCGAGGCGATGCGGCGCTCGGCGCCGAGCGCGACCGGATCGTGGCGGCGATCGGCCCCGTCATCTCGCAGCGCGCCTACGAGGTCGGGCCGGAGTTCGTCGAGCGCTTCCTGGACGACGACCCGGAGAATGCGCCGCTTCTTCGCGGGCGGGCAGAGCCGGCGAGGGCGATCGCGCGATGTTCGACCTGCCCGGCTACTGCCTGGCGCGGCTGCGCGCGGCAGGCGTCGGCGCCGCCGAGTGGACCGGGCACTGCACCTATTCGGACCCGAGCCGGTTCTACTCCTATCGCCGCGCCTGCCATGCCGGCGAGCCGGATTACGGCCGGCTGGTCGCCGCGATCGCGCTCTGATCCCAGCGGCTCCAGTGCGCGAAAATGCACGCCCAGGTGGTTGCCGGTCGGCGCCTCGCGGCTTGTCATGCCCCGCAGGATGCGGGACACCTCTTCCGCGGCCGCGGGTGGGCCGAGGGGGGCGCAGACGCTCAAGGTCCTGATCATCGGGCTGTTCGTTTCATCCGCGACCTGGGTGCACTTCCGCGGCCGGGTGCGGCATCGCTTCGCGCGCCAGTTGACGGACCATTCGACCTTCCTCGCGCCGGTCAATGCGCTGATGTACGCCGTGTCGGCGGTTCCGAACCGGCCTTACCTCGATCCGCGCTGCATCCCAGGGCTCGACGTCCTGCGCGACAACTGGCGGGTGATCCGCGACGAGGTGGTGGCGCTGAACGCGGGCGGCGACATCAAGGCGTCAGAGCGCTACGACGATGTCGGCTTCAACTCTTTCTTCCGGCGCGGCTGGAAGCGGTTCTACCTGAAATGGTACGACGACCCGCTGCCGTCCGCGCGCCAGGCCTGTCCGCGCACCGTCGCGCTTTTCGAGCAGGTGCCGGGGCTGCAGGCGGCGATGTTCGCGCTGCTGCCGCCCGGCGGCAGCCTGGTCAGGCACCGCGACCCTTATGCGGGCTCGCTGCGCTATCACCTCGGCCTGGTCACGCCGAACGACGACCGCTGCTTCATCGAGGTCGATGGCGAGCGCTACAGCTGGCGCGACGGCGAGGACGTGGTTTTCGACGAGACCTACATCCACTGGGCCGAGAACACCGCCGAGACGGATCGCTTCATCCTGTTCTGCGACATCGAGCGGCCGCTGCGCTATGGCTGGGCCCGGTCGGTCAATCGCTTCATCGCCCGGCGCCTGCTGACGCTGGCCGCGACCAAGAACCGCGAAGGCGAGAAGGTCGGCGCGCTGAACCGTCTGTTCGGCGTCATCTACCCCGTGCGCAAGCAGTTCAAGGCGCTGAAGAAGGCGAACCGCCAGCTTTACTACGCGGTCAAGTATGCGGGCGTCGGGATGCTTCTCTACATCCTGCTCGCCTGAGGCGGCGGCCGCGGACACCGCGGCTGCCCGCGCCCGAAGCCCGCCGCGCATCCGACGGGCACCCGCGCCGTGCACTAGAACGGTTCCGGACAGCAGCGACCCGGTCTTCCCGGCGGGCGGGCCGTCGCGCCCGCCCGCCGGCGTCAGAGACGAGGGTCAGCGCATGACTTTGGCGTCGCTCGCGATGTTGCGGCCGTCCCTGAACTGGTAGGTCAGCCTGACCCGTTCGCCGGGCTGGAACTCGGTCCTGGTGCCGGCCGGCAGCGTGTAGGTCGCGCCGCTGTCGAGCGTGAGGTATCGGGCGTTCGAGTTCCAGGACTTCACGGTGCCGATCGCCTCGTGCTGCGCGGTCGTGACCGCGAGGACCGGGGTGGCGAGCATGGCCGCGACAAGGGCCGGGATGAGGATGGGTCGCATCTGTGCGCTCCTTGGGTTCGCGGAAGCGGGCACTCGCCCGCTCCGGGATCTGGCCATCGCGGCTCACCGGCGGACCGGGGCCGCATGGCCAGGCAGAATGGTGCGCCGCGTCGGTATTGGCCGGATTGCCGCGGGGTTAAATCGCGTTCAGGCGACCCGATCGGCGGGAGCGTAACGGCGAACACGCGGGTGGGGCGCGCCGGCGGCCGTCCTGCGGCACGCGGGGCCTTTACGCCGTGCCGATCGCCCGTCAGCATGGCGCTTCCCCCGAGGAGAGTCACATGCCCCGCTTTGCCGCCAATCTGTCGATGCTGTTCACCGAGCGCCCGTTCCTCGAGCGCTTCGCCGCCGCCGCGGCCGCGGGGTTCGAGGCGGTCGAGTACCTCTTTCCCTACGAGCACGACGCGCAGGAGTTGCGCCGGGCGCTCGATGCGGCGGGGCTGAAGCAGGCGCTCTTCAACGCGCCCCCTGGCGACTGGGCGGCGGGCGAGCGCGGCCTCGCCGCCATACCCGGCCGCGGCCGGCTGTTCCGCGACGCGTTCGAGCAGGCGGTGCGCTATGCCGAGACGATCGGGCCCGACCGGATCCACATCATGGCCGGGATCACCAGCGGCTCCTGGGCGCGCGCCACCTTCATCGACAACCTGCGCTGGGCCTGCGACCGCGTGCCGGACCGGATCCTGGTGATCGAGCCGATCAACAACCGCGACATCCCCGGATACTTCCTGAATCGCTCGGACGAGGCGCTGCGGATCATCGAAGCGGTCGGCGCCTCCAATCTGCGGCTGCAGTTCGACTTCTACCACGTGCAGATCATGGAGGGCGACCTGACGCGCCGGCTGGAGAAGCTGATCGCCCATATCGGCCATGTGCAGGTCGCCGGCGTGCCCGACCGGCACGAACCGGACAGGGGCGAGCTGAACGCCGGCCATCTGTTCGCGACGCTCGACCGGCTGGGCTATGACGGCTGGGTCGGCTGCGAGTACCGCCCGGCCGGCCGGACCGAGGACGGGCTCGACTGGTTCTACCGCGCGACCGCTGACCGGGCCGCGCGGCGGTGACATGGGGACGGCCGCTTTGCCGGCGCCGGGCTCGGCTGCGGGGCTGAGGTCGCGTGACCGGCGTCTCGGCGATGCCTTAGGGTCCGCTCGAGGCATGGCGATCCGCGCGGTCGAAGATCATCCACCTGACGGACCCGCATCTGTCGGCGCCCGGCGAGCCGGTCTGGGGTCTCGACCCGCTGCGAGCGGCTGGGCCGCGTGCTCGACGACATCGGGCGGCTGCACGCCGACGCGGCCTTCTGCGTCATTTCGGGCGATCTGACCAATGACGGCGACCCGCGCGCCTATCGCTGGCTGGCCGGGCGGCTGGCCGCTTTCCGCTGCGGACCTTCCTGATGGGCTTGGATGACGGGCAGGGCTTCGTGCAGGGAACCCACGCGGCCGTCGCCGGTCGACCCGGCCGCGTGCCTGCATGGGTCAAAGGCGCCCCGCTGGAACGAACGGCAGCGGCTGGGCGTATTCCGGTACTCGCGGGGGAGTCGGCATGGCGCCCAGGCCGTACTGGAGAGGCTATCTGAAGCTGTCGCTCGTGACGTGCCCGGTGTCGCTGACGCCGGCGACGACCGAGCGGGAGAAGGTGCGCTTCCACACAATCAACGCCGCCACCGGTCACCGCGTCCGCAGCCGCTATGTCGACGCCGAGACGGGCAGCCCCGTGTCGGACGAGGACGAGGTCAGGGGCTACGAGACCGAAGGCGGGCGGCACGTCCTGATCGAGGACGAGGAGGTCGAGGCCGTCGGGCCCGAGAGCACGCGGACGATCGACATCTCGCAGTTCGTGCCGGCCGACAGCATCGAGTGGATCTGGTACGACAGCCCGTATTTCCTGGTCCCCAACGACGAGGTGGCGCAGGAGGCCTTCGCCGTGATCCGCGAGGCGATGGCGGCGACCGGAACGGTCGGCATCTCGCGCCTGGTCCTGTCGCGCCGCGAACGGGCCGTGCTGCTCGAGCCGCGCGGCAGGGGCATCATCCTCTGGACGCTGCGCTATGGCGACGAGGTGCGCGACCCGGCCGAAGTCTTCGGCCGGATCGGCGAGACCAAGGCCGAGCCGAAGCTTCTGACGATGCTGCAGAAGCTGATTGGCGACATGACCCAGGCCTGGGATCCCTCGATGGTGCGCGATCCCGTCCAGGAGCAGCTGAAGAAGATCATTGCCAGCAAGCAGAAGAAAAAGGCGCCGGCGAGACCGAAGGGCCGGAAGGGCGCGGAGCCGGAGCCCGCAGCCAACGTCGTCAGCATCATGGACGCGCTGCGCAAGTCGATCTCGCAGGAAAAGGGCGCGAAGAAGGGTCGCTGAGGCGCGGCCCTCTCTGATACGGCTGCGCTGTGCGACGGTGCAGTCCGGGAGATGCCCATCAAGATATCCGGTCCGTCGAGATAACGGATCGGATCGCCCCGGCGAAGTTCGTGCTGCAAGGCCAGCACGACCTTTCCAGGTGGTTAATTCTGAGATGACTCTTTAGTCAAATCAATGACTTGCGAGAGTGTGCACGCGTGCACAACGGTGCGCACGGCCGCCTGGTCGACCGCCGAGCTAGAGCGGTCTCGGACCGGAGCGACTTGAACGACCGGCGGCCGTCATCCCCGCGCAGGCGGGGATCTCATCGCTACGGCTGAGATTCCCGCGTCCGCGGGAATGACGAGAGGCGATTGGGGGAAACTCCTTTTGATCGGAGAATGCTCTAACCCGTCTTGCGGCGCCGGGCGGGCTCTGCCGTCTTGCGCGACTTCGAGGCTGCGGCGGCCTTCTTGCGGGCCGGCGCCTTCTTCTCGGCCGGCGCCTCGCCGGCCGCATTGGCGCTCTCGCGCAGCGCGTCCATCAGGCTCGCGACCTTGGGCGCGGCCTTGCGCTTCGGCGCCTCGATCTTGCGGCCCTCGAGCTTGGCCCTGACCAGTTCGGCCAACGCCTGGTCGTAGCGGTCGTCGAACTCGCTTGGGTCGAAGCGTCCGGACTTGGTCTCGATGATGTGGCGGGCGAGGTCGAGCATCTCGCCCTCGATCTTGATCTCGGGCAGTCCGCCAAAGGCGTCCTTGGCCGAGCGCACCTCGTAGTCGAAGTTCAGCGTGTGGGCGACCAGGCCCGGGCCATCGGCCCGCAGCATCAGCTTGCGGACGCGCCGGAACAGAACGGCGCTGGCCAGCGCCGCGACTTTCTTGCGCCGCATGCCCTCGACGAGAAGCCCGAAGGAATTGGCGAAGACCCCGTCGGAGGGCGCCAGGAAATACGGCTTGTCGAAGTGCAGCGTGTCGACGTCCGGGCAGTCGATGAAGGACTCGATACGGATCGTCTTGTCGCCCGCCGGGACGGCGGCGGCGATCTCGTCGGGCTCGAGCACGACGTACTGCCCCTTGCTGACCTCGTAGCCTTTGGCCTGCTGCTCGCGGTCGACCGGCTTTTCGGTCTCCTCGTCGATGTACTCGCGGTGGACCCGGTTGCCTGTCTTGCGGTTCAGGATGTGGAACGACACGCGCTTCGAGGTGGTCGCGGCGGCATAAAGCGCAACGGGGACGGAAAGCTCGGCGAGCTTCACATATCCCTTCCACGTGGCCCTGGGCGCCATGACCCGCCTCCATCCCGATCGCCGGGAAACGTCCCGCGCCGCGAATGTGTTCCGCGCCCGCCGGACGGCGTGGCAGGGGGCGCAAGGCGGCGCAGTTTCGCCTCGACGGCCCCGCATCGGGTGCCTAGGTTCGGCGGGACGCCCCAGGACCGCAGCCGGGACGGCCAGGCCGAAAGGGACAGCCAGCTGATGGACCACGCGACTTCCGACTATGTCATCGCCCCGCCGCGAGCAGGCCGTGCTGCCCGTGCGCGGCGGCGGCCTCTTTCCCGTGCACCGCATCTATTGCGTCGGGCGGAACTATGCCGCGCACACGATCGAGATGGGCGGCGACCCGAACCGCGAGGAGCCGTTCTTTTTCCAGAAGAACCCGGACAACCTGCTGACCGGCGGCGCCGACTTTCCCTATCCGGACAGGTCGAGCGACGTGCACCACGAGATCGAGCTGGCCGTGGCGCTGGCCAAGGGCGGCCGGAACATCCCGGTGGAGAAGGCGCTCGACTGCGTCTGGGGCTATGCGGTGGCGCTCGACATGACGCGGCGCGACCTGCAGGGCGAGTGCAAGAAGGCCGGCCGCCCCTGGGAGATCGGCAAGGCGTTCGAGCATTCGGCGCCCTGCACGGATCTCGTGCCGGCCTCCGAGATCGGGCATCCCTCGGACGGGGCGATCTGGCTGAAGGTGAACGGCGAGACGCGGCAGGAGGGCGACCTCAACCACATGATCTGGAAGGTGCCCGAGATGATCGCCTACCTGTCGGGCCTGTTCGAGCTCGCGCCCGGCGACCTGATCCTGTCGGGCACGCCCTCGGGCGTCGGCCCGGTCAAGCGCGGCGACGCGCTGCACGGCCATGTCGACGGGGTCGGCGATCTTCGCTGCAAGGTAGTCTGAACCGAGAGATACACCCGGCCGGCATGATGAGGTTCGGACGGCGGTGCGGCTGGCCTGTTCTCGCCTGGACCGCGGCCGTGCAGCGGCTGTGTCGCAGCCCGGCGGCCAAGCTTTTCCCGGGCCGTGGCGAGCCCTAGGATGGCGCGGCTTGAAGAGGAGGGCGACGTGCTGCCTCACGGGGCGCATGCAGCCGAGATCGCTGCGCCTCTCGCCGTGCCGCCCGCCGCGCCGTCGCGGAGTGCCGGGACCGCGCCGGCGGCAGCCGGGGCCGGGCGAAGCGCTCTGGGCGAGCTGGCGGAGCTGCTGCGCCCGCTGCTGCGCTCGAGGGCGCGGCGTCCGATCGGCTGGATGGCCGCCGGCCTGCTCGCGATCCTTGTCGCGAATGCGATCGGCCAGATCCGGCTGAACACCTGGCAGGGCGACTTCTACGATGCCTTGGAGAAGCGCCATCTCGCCGCGTTCCTTCACCAGAGCCTGATCTTCCTTGCGATCGTGGGCGCGCTTCTGGTGCTGGTCGTCTCGCAGACCTGGCTTCTGGAGGTCCTGAAGCTTCGGCTGCGCGGATGGCTGACGGACGACCTCGTCAAGCGCTGGATGGCGCCGTCCCGCGCCTATCGGCTGGGCCTTGCCGGCGAGATCGGCAGCAACCCCGACCAGCGCCTGCACGAAGACACGCGAAAGCTGACCGAGCTGACCGCCGAGCTGGGCGTCGGGCTGCTCCAGGCCTCGATGCTGCTCGTCAGCTTCATCGGCGTGCTCTGGGTTCTCTCGTCCGGCGTGGTCTTCCACCTCGGCGGCCGGGCGTTCGCCATCCCGGGCTACATGGTCTGGTGCGCGTTGGTCTACTCGATCGGCGGCTCGGTTCTGGCCTGGTCGGTCGGCCGGCCGCTCGTGCGGATAACCGACGAGCTCTATGGCCGCGAGGCCGAGCTGCGCTTCGAGATGGTCAGGATCGTCGAGGCCGCCGAGGGCATCGCCCTCTATCGCGGCGAGCCCGACGAGCGCCGCCGGCTGAAGCGGATCCTCGGCACCGTCGTCCGCGCGATGGCGCGCCGGGCCTCGGGGCTGGCCCAGCTGACCTGGGTCACGTCGGGATATGGTTGGCTCGCGATCATCGTGCCCGTGCTGGTCGCGGCGCCCGGCTATTTCTCGGGCGAGCTCTCCTTCGGCGCGCTGATGATGGTGGTCGGCGCCTTCTACCAGGTCCAGCAGGCGCTGCGCTGGTTCGTCGACAACGTGGCGCGGATCGCCGACTGGCGGGCGACCTTGCTCCGGGTGACGGCGCTGCGCGAGGCGCTCGCGGCCATCGACGGCGAGCCAGCGTCCCGATCCGCGCCCGCGCCTGACCGTTCGGCGCGGCGAAACGGCGGGCCTCGAGCTCCGGGGCCTGAGCATCGCCTTCCGCGAAGGCTGCTCGCGCATCGCCGAGGGGGACGTCGCCATCGGGCGCGGCGAGCGCGTGCTGTTCGTCGGCGCGGCGCATACCGGCAAGAGCACGCTCTTCCGCGCCATCGCCGGCATCTGGCCGTGGGGAGAGGGCGAGATCCGGCTGCCGGAGGGCGACGGCATGCTCTTCCTGCCCAACCGCCCCTATCTGCCGCCAGGCACGCTGCGCGACTCGGTCGCCTACCCCGCCTCGGCCGGGACGGTCGACCAGACGCTGGCGGCGCGCGCGCTGGACCTGGTCGGGCTTGGCGAACTCGCCCCGCAGCTCGACCGCTCGGCGCGCTGGGACCGCGAGCTGGCGCTGGACGAGCAGCAGCGCCTGGCCTTCGCGCGCGCGCTGCTGCATCGGCCTGCCTGGCTGGTCATGGACGACGCGGCGTCGGCCATTCCCCTGCCGCAGCGAAACGCGCTCTATCGGGCCATGCATCGCGAGATGCAGGACATGGCCTTCATCGCCTTCGAGCGCGCGGCCGAGGGCTATGACGGGTTCTTCCGGATCGTGCACCTGGTCCGCGACGCGGGCCCCGCAGCCGCGGCCGGCGCCGCCGCCGCCGCCGCGCCGGCCTGACGTGACGGGGAGGGCGTGCGCTGGGGGTGTGGCGTGGTCAATGGAAGAGGAAGTACGGCCGCATGGCGCCGTCGGTCGCGATCAGGGTGAAGGGAGCTTCAGGATAAGAACTGGCCACTGGAAAGGCTGCTGGCCGAGGCGATGCTGTCAAGCGATGACTTCTCTTACGAAACTTGTCTTGGCTGGCGAGGTGGGGTATCGGCCGGTTTCCGGATGGGGAGGGCGGGTGTCGCGGCGCAGGCCGCCAGCCTCGGTCAAGGCCTGGGATGCTGCCACCCAGCGTCCCCGTTCCAGCAGATCGGGCGGCGACGGTTATATGGCGACTTGCTTCTTCGACATCACCGACACGGTCGATCATCTCGCTGGCGGCGGAGGCGTGACCGGAATCCAGCGTGTTGTCATCAGCATGCTGGCGGCTACTCAGGAACACCTCGGCGATCGCGTCCGCGCGCTCGTATTCCGACCGGGTCAACCGGCGCCGGAAACGTTCGACCCTCAGCTGCTCAGGACCGGCGATCGCACCCTGAGCGAAGCGTTCATCGCGCATTTCTTCGTTCCGCCCGACAGGCCGCAGCCGCTCGCTGAATGGCTTCTCAAACGATATCCGGAACAGCCGATCCGACGGCGCTTTCACGAGCTGCGGTTCCGACTCGCACATGCTGTCGGCAAGGACACTCTCAGGCGACGGCACATCTCTGTCGAACGGCCGCGCGACCCTTTCGCCGATGTTCAGCTCGCGCCCGCCTTGCTGGGCGAGGGCGACACGGTCTTCGCGCTGGGCGCGCTGTGGGCCCGCTCCGGAAAGCGCGGTGCGGCGGATCGCGAGCATGCGTTGCAGGCTGCGCGCGCCGCCGGCGCGCGGATCGTCGTGATGGTGCACGACCTCATCCCGCACATCTTTCCCGAATTCGTGCCGCGCCCGCACGATCGGATCTTTGCCGAGGCTCTCGGCAAGGCCGTCGATCTGGCCGACATCCTCGTCACGAATTCGGAGGCCACGGCGCGCGACCTCGATGCCTTCATACGCGAGGGTGGAGGGGCTCGGCCGCCGATCAGAGTTGTCGCATTGACGCAGAGCTTTCCGGCGCCGCGGTCGCGGCCGTACGAGATCCGCCGCAAGGTCACGCGCCATATCGCCGCCGAGGCCGCGCAGCCTTTCGTGCTCGCGGTCGGCTCGGTCGACATGCGAAAGAACTTCCCGGCACTGGCCCGCGTGTGGCGCGCGCTCGGCGACGAGATCGGGCCATCGATGCCGCGGCTGATCATTGCCGGTCGGCGGAGCTGGAACTCGAAACCTTTCCTCGACCAGCTAAAGGGCACCGGGGGCTTCGGAGGCCTTGTCCAGCTTATCGAGGACGCAAACGACCTCGACATCGAATATCTCTATCGGCGTTGCCTCTTTACGGTGCTGCCGAGCCTTTACGAGGGGTGGGGGCTGCCGATTGGGGAGAGCCTCTGGTTCGGAAAGCTGTGCGTCGCCTCAAATGCCTCCTCCATGCCGGAGGTCGGCGGCGATCTCGCCGATTACTTCGATCCGCACGATCTCGATTCCATGGCGGTCGCCCTTCGCCGCCCGATCGTCGATCCTGCGTATCGTGCTGCGCGCGAGCGCGAGATTGCTGCCGCCGAGCTGCGCGACTGGTCCGCGGCGGCGGCCGACCTGATCGCCGCCGTGGCTATGCCCGACCGCGCGCTCGAGGCCAGGGTAGCTTGCGGCGCGCCGTTGCCCGACATAGACCTGCCTCGGCCAGACCCGCTCGGCTGGTGCCTGACTTCAGAGGCATGCAGCCAAAGCGGGGCGGCCTGAGCGGTCAGCCGATGATCGTGTCGATCACGTCGGTATCGTAGCCGTGACCGGAGAGATAGTCGCGCACCTGTTGTTCGCTCTGATAGTTGGCGTACTGAATGTTGCCGTCGGCATGCATTAGCGCGCGTAGATATGCGTCGCCGTTGGTCTCGCGGAAATAGATCTCCTGGAACCCGTCGGCGTCGAAGTCGAAGCCGGTGACGAGCTCGAGCGTGTCGCTGCGCAGGTCCTCCTGGAAGCGCTGCTGGCTGTCGAACTCCGAGAAGCGTTCGGTCCGGCCTGCCGCGACTTCGGGGTCGATATAGATGCCGACGACGCGCGTATCGCCACCTTGGCCGTGATTGCTAAAGTTGATGTTGCCGTTCTGGTCGGGACCGACGCTCGCCCAGCGGCCGAGCTTGGAATTGACGTAGATCCATTCGGCGTCGTTGTCGTATTGGGTGTCGACAGCGCCGAGCAGACGCCAATCGTTGCCGGCGCCGAGATTGTTGCCATCAAAGTCCCGGATTGCCGAAATGTTACTCGGTGCGGGCGCTGTCGGGTTTGTCGCACGCAGGTCGAAGCCGTCCTCGACGATGGTGGCGACCTCGACTCCCTCAAAGTATTCCACGTTTTCTGCGGTCGCGATGCTGCGTCCCAGATTGCTCCGGTCGTCAAAGCTCTGGTGGCGGAACACCAGAGTGTCGCCATGGGCAATGACGCGATAGTCGCCCCGATCGCCGTTCAGAAACAGGCCATCGCGGTCTCCCTCGCCGCCGTCGAAATGGCCGGCGAACAATTCCTCGTCCGTCCCGACCTGGCGGTTGTAGAGAAGGGCGACGTCGCTGTCGCCGACCCCTCCGAAAACCCTATCGACACCGCCGCTGTACGGAGAACCCTCGTCCGAGCTCAGATAAAGATCACTGCCGCCGCCGAGATCGACGACCTCGTCGTCCGAACTACCGTCGAGCCGGCTGCTGCCGCCAGGGTCCGTGTAATGATTGATTCCTGACGCGTCGGGAGCAATTTCAGCGAAGACACGGAACAATTGTGTTGTCGGTCCCTCTTAGTCCTCTCTGACGAGATAGGTGAGGCCGTTCAAGGTTGTGCTCGTCGATCCACCTGCGCCGCCAGAGCCTGCACCCGATGTCGCAGCTCCGTTCAGAGTGAAGTTCTGACTGAATGAAGCTTCCTGCGCGAATAAGCCGAAAGTTTTGTAGTTCTCCCGCCAGTCAATGCGGTACCCAGTCGAAATAATATCTATGTCATAGATCGTAATCGATGCATCGCTGTTCGGAAATGATTTCGAGGTCTGTTGAGTGATGGCACCGTTGGACACGATCTCGAATCTATTGCCGGCCATGATGTCCTCCCTTTTGGGCAGACGGCACCCCTACGACCATCCGGCCGCGACACGCGCGCCGCACCGCCATGCTGTGGCCGGGCGATCGCGCCGCGGCCGTTCCGCTGTCATCGGCAAGTGCTATGACAGCGATCGACTGCAGCCAACCTGCAGAACCCTAGCGATGATCGGAAGAACAATCGTCACACTTTCATTTTTTCGATCAATTTTTCAGATCTGCAACGTGTATCGTCATCATATTCTCAACCTCTGCGAGATTTTCGCTGCGATGTGGGGAGCGAGGCGGGCCTTTTTCAGAATTGCCGCTCTGAGATCTGCTCGCACCAGCGACATTTGAATCCCGACAGCTCGCCATCGCCCCGCTCGACCGGCGACTGCAGATGCCCCGGTCGAGCCAGGTCGGTCAAGCCAGGTCGAGGCGGGGCATGACGGCTTTTTTTATGACGACGCTGACGTCAGGCGATGATCGCATCTATGACGTCGGCGCCGTAGCCGAGGCCGGTAAGATAGTCGTCGACCTGCTGGGCGTTCTGGTAGTTCGCGTATTGGATGTTCCCGTCGGGGTGCATCAATGCGCGCAGAAAGGCGTCGCCATCGGTTTCGCGGAAATAAACCTCCTGCGACCCGTCGGCGTCGAAGTCGAAGGCCGTGGCGAGTTCGAGCGAGTTGCTGCGCAGATCGTCCTGGAACCTCTGCTGGCTGTCGAACTCGCTGCCGGCCTGGACCGCGCCGGAGGCGACGAACGGATCGATATAGATGCCGACGACGCGCGTGTCGCCGCCGACGCCGTGATTGGCGAAGTTTATGTTGCCGTTTGCGTCCGGCCCTACGGTCGCCCAGCGGCCGAGGGTCGGGTTGACGTAGATCCACTCGGCGTCGTTGTCGTACTGCACATCGGCCGCGCCGAGCAGCCGCCAGTCACCGCCTGCGCCCAGATCATTGCCGTCAAAATCGCGGATGCCCGAAATGTTCGAGGGTGCGGCACCTGGTGGCGTCGTGGCGCGCAATGCATAGCCGTCTTCGACAGTTATGTTCGATACCGCCGTGCCCTGGAAAAACTCGACATCGTTTATGCTCGCTATGCGGCGCCCGAGGCCGCTCAGATCGTCGAAACTCGTGTGGCGAATGACGATCGTGTCGCCATGCGCGATCAGACGGAGGCTGCCGAGCGTAACGCCCTGCTGCAATTCGAGACTGTCAATGCCGTCGCCTCCATCGAAATGCCCGCCGTCCCTAACGCCATTAGCTCCTAAGATCTCGATATGGGCGACGTCATCACCCGCTCCACCGAATATGGTGTCACGTCCGCCTCGCACCTCTCCGAAGATACTGCCACTATCCTCGTCGTAGCTGAAATAGGTGTCATTGCCGTTGCCGAGGAAGACAGTCTCGTCGGCAGACGTCCCATCGATCCAGCTACTTATTTCGAGATCGCTGTAAATCGGTCCGTTTTCGCCGATAGAATCTGGTGCCAGCTCGGCACGGACTTTGAATTCGTCGCTGCCGGTCTGCTCGAACCAATAAAGCAGGCCATCTTTTACAGTGAAGTCTCGGAGGCCGGTCGGCAGAGCGTCACGTGTCTCGGGCCCCAACGGTGTTCCATCGAGGGCAAAGTCCCGGAAAAAATTCCCGTTGTTAAAGGCGATCCAATATAGGCGATAGCCGCCGTCGATCGCCTCGATGCCGACGAACTCGTTGCCGTTGCCCGTGTCGGTCGTGACGGTACCGGTCGAGATGATTTCGAAAAGGTTGTAGGCCATGCTGGTCTCCTCCTAAGCGACCTACACGGCTGCGACCGATCGGCCGCGATGCGCGCGTCGGATCACCCTTCGTTGGCCGGATCATTCCGCCCAGCCGCTCCATCGCCACAACTTCAAGTAGAGTTCACGCGGTGACGGCGCCTGAACGTTTCATTGCTTGCACCAAGGGTGCAGGCCGTCAGTAGCGTTTGTTACTCGAAGATCAGAATGTGTGTCGCGGCACAGAACAGCTGCGTCGGGGTCGATCTACGGGACTGATTCAGGCGATTATAATGTCGATCACATCTGATCCGTAACCGAGACCGCTCAGGTAATCCTCGACCTGCTGCTCGTTCTGGTAGTTCGCGTACTGGACGTTGCCGTCGGCGTGCATCAGCGCGCGCAGATAGGCGTCGCCGTTCGTCTCGCGAAAGTAGATCTCCTGGAAGCCGTCGGCATCGAAATCAAATCCGGCGACGAGCTCCAGCGTGTCGGTGTGCAAGTCCTCGCGCAGACGCTGCTGACTGTCGAACGGGCTGCCGGCCTCGACATCGCCGGAGGCGACAAGCGGGTCGAGGTAGATGCCGACGACCCGCGTCTCCCCACCAGCCCCGTAGTCGGAGAAGTCAATTCTGCCACTCGCGTCGGGCGCAACCGTGGCCCAGCGGCCGAGTGTCGCGTTCACGAAAAGCCAGTCAGCGTCCCCATTGGCATTCACATCGACCGCTCCGCCGAGGCGCCAGCTGGCGTCAGCGCCAAGATCGTTTCCGTCGTAGTCCCGGATTTGGGCCAGGCTCTCCGGTGATGCGCCTGCAGGGTGGACGGGACGAGCAAGGAACGCTTCGTCCACGCCGGCCATCGAGGATGCCGTGACCGGATCGTTGGCCGCGATCCAGCGCTCGAGACTTCCAAGCATCGTTGGCGTGATCAGCGACGAGTAGGCGGTCGCACCGTCTTGGCTGCGCGCAGAAACCAAGCCGGCCAGCTCGGCGCTCCCGTCCGCTTCGACCTCGTAGACGGGACCGCCGCTCGAGCCCGGATGAACGGTCGAAGAAGCAAATTGAGAGACGCCGAGCAATTCGTCATAGAGAGGCGTGACGGTCTCCGTCGCGAGCGTGCGTCCATCCCAGGGCGCGCTCGGGTAGCCTGCCACTTGCAGCGTGACTGGTCTCTCGATCGAATCGATATCCATCCAGCCGAGTGTCTCTCCGATCGGCTGATCCAGCGTCACAAGCGCCAGGTCATAGCGGATATCGCCAAGGCTGATGTATTCGGATTGCCAGAGCGCCGGGACATCGAGATGGGCGACCCCAACCAGGCGGGCGGTGACCGCTCCGCTGTCGAAGTATACCTGCCCCCCGGGGAACGCGCCGGCTTCATCGACCGCCACATGGAGAGCGGTGAGGAGATCGTTCGGGCCAACGAGGACGCCGCTGCCGCGCGTCCCGGAGTTCATGTAGAGATTGCCTACAGACGTTATCGGGGACATGAGCGTCTCCCCCGCATCCAGTCACACCGCGACGCATCGCAACCCGAAAACCCGCCCCGAATGCCGGTGCGAGCGATCACTGTCTATACCAGCTATCGCACGTTTGTGAACGGCCTCGCCGCTTGGGAAGCGGCGGGCTCGGCGCGGGTCAGTGTAGCGGCGTGGCGAGGTGCTCCTGCGGCGGCAGTCAGGGCGAGAACGTCTTGGACAGAACGTAGGCCGTCACTTCCATGCGCTGCTCGTCGCTGAAGACGTCCTTCCACGAAGGCATCTTGCGGAAGCCGTCGGTCACGCGACGGTAGACGAACTCGGGCTTGTAGCGGCGCGGCTGCAGCTTGGGGGCCTTGCCGGGATAGGCCTTGGCGCCATGGCAGTGCTGGCACTGCTCGAGCCAGACGGCGTGGCCAGCCATGATGTTCGCCGGGTCGGTCAAGTAGGCCTCGGTGAAAGGAACGGGCGGCTGCGAGCCCTGAGCGTCGGCGGCGAGCGCGGCGCCCGCGCCGACAAAAGACAACGCGGCGAGCGCGAGGATCATAGAGCGCATTCAGACCTCTTCGGAAGATCGCCCCCGCCGCGCGGCGGGGGCGGGGTGCGCATCAGGCGCAGATCACTCGGCCGGCACGATCTTGTAGATCGTGTCGAGCGAGCCGACCGGGCCCGTCGTCATCGAGGTCAGTGCGTAGACCTCGCCGGCATTGTCCTGCGCGAAGGCGACGATGTAGGGCAGGGGCCCGTCGAAGCCCACGACCTCGGCCTCCTCGCGCGTCCAGGTTCCGTCGGCGCCCTTGGTGCCGATCTTGAGGACGCCGTCACGGCTGCCGAACTGGCGCGACCAATCGCCGTAGATGTACTTGCCGTCCCAGTCCTTGTTGGCGCCGCGATAGACATAGCCGCCGGTGACCGAGATGCCCTGGCAGCCCTCGGGCTTGGCCGTGCAGTTGTTGTACTCCATGATGGGCAGGATCAGCCCTTCCTTGTCGCAGCTCTCGGGGTGCTCGTCCGGGCGCATGAAGTCGAAGCAGTGGCTCGCCTCCATGCGGCGCCAGCCGTAGTTGCCGCCCTTCTCGATGATGTCGACTTCCTCGAACGAGTTCTGCTGCACGTCGGCGCAGAAGAGCTGGTTGTCGCCGCCCATGTCGAAGCTGCAGCGCCAGGGGTTGCGCATGCCATAGGCCCAGATGCGCGGATCGGCGTCCTCGTTGTCGACGAAGGGATTGTCGGCCGGTGCCTCGCCGGTCTCCGGGTCGATACGCAGGATCTTGCCGAGCGGCGTCGGTCAGGTCCTGGCCGTTGCCGGTCTCGACATTGTGGCCGATGCCCCAGTCGTTGGCATAGCCGCCATCGCCCATCGAGATGTAGAGCATGTTGTCCGGGCCGAAGCCGATCCAGTGTCCATTGTGATTGAACTGCGGCCAGGACGTGCTGTCTAGGACACGGCCCGAGTAACGGTCGGCGCTGTTCGGGTCGTCCTTGGAGACGGTGTACTCGGCGACGATGTTGTTGTGGTCCCACCACAGCATCTGGCCGAGATCGCCCTGCCAGTCGAGCTGGCCCGAATAGGCGACGTAGAACTTGCCGTTGTTGGCAAAGTCCGGATGCAAGGCGAGGCCGAGCAGGCCGCGCTCGTCGAAGTCCGGGTGACGTTCGTGGATCAGGTTCCGGATGTCGAGAAACGGCGTGCCGAGCAGCTCGCCGTCCTGGACCAGCATGACTCGACCCCACTGCTCGATGACCAGGAAACGGCCGTCCGGCGTCTGGACCATCGCCAGCGGCTGGTTCAGGCCCGTGACGAAAGGCTCGAGCTTGACTTTCGGCTGCGCGTCTGCAGCCGAGGCAACTGCGCCGACGGCCACCGTGGCCGCAAGCGCGCACAGGAGTCTGCGCATTATTTCCTCCCCCATCACCGGCCGGGCGCCGACGGCCCCGAGTTCAACCGGTGCGGGAGAGAGCGTAAACGAATTCAGTCGCCTGTCCAGATGCGTGCAACGCCACGCATCAACCGCCATTCGCGCGCAGCGTGTCCACATCGGCCAGGAACTGCACGAGCTTGTCGACCGCCGGCATGTCGGGACGGTGTCGTTGTGATCAGCGGGGCTTATCCCGCTTGCATGCGCAGCCTGCGGCGCGAGCCAGCCGACGGAGCGCGATTGCATCCGGCTCCAGGCGCGCGCACAAAAATGTCGCCGGAGGGGGCGCGGCGGGGGTATCCAGATCAGGACACCCAGCCGGGCTTGCGCTTGCCGAAGAAGGCGCTGACTCCCTCATGCGCCTCGGGTTGCTCCCAGGCATCGGCGAGGGCGGCGATCGTGCGCTCGACGATCTCGTCGTCGATGCGCGGCCCCAGGCTGCGGGCGAGGCGCTTCGAGGCCGCGACCGCGCCGGGGGCGCAGGCGAGATAGGGCGCGACCTCGGCCTCGACGGCGGCATCGAGCGCCTCCGCGGGCACGACGCGGGCGACGAGACCCAGGGCGCGGGCCTCCTCCGCGTCGAAGAGGCGCGCCGACATGAAGACACGCCGCGCGAGCCCCTCGCCCATGCGGGCAAGGACGTAGGGGCTGATCGTCGCCGGCACGAGGCCGAGCCGCGCCTCGGTGAAGCCGAAGCGCGCCGTCTCGACGGCGACGGCGGTGTCGCAAACCGAGATCATGCCCATGCCGCCGCCATAGGCCTGGCCGTTGACCCGGCCGATCAGCGGCTGGGGCAGCTCGTTCAGGCGCCCGAGCATATGCGCGAGCTTGCGCGCCTCGACGATGCGTTGCGCGCGCGTCGCCTCGAATTGCTCGCGCATCCAGCCGAGATCGCCGCCGGCGCAGAAGGACTTGCCGGCGCCGGTGAGCACGACCACGCGGACCGCGTCGTCAGCGGCCAGCTGGTCGGCGGCAGCGTGCAGGTCGGCGATCATCGCCGGCGCCAGCGCGTTGTGCTTGTCCGGCAGGTTCATGGTGAGCGTCGCGACGCCGCGGGCGTCGATCTCGAGCGTCAGCGTGTCGAAGGATTCGTAGCTCATTCGAGATCTCCCGTTCGGGCGGCGCCGCCCCTCCCTATCCTGTCCCCCCTCCCGGAGGGGGAGGGGGACACGTCGCGCCCGGCGGAGGATGGCGCGCATCAAGCCGCGGCGTCGCTGCGCAGGGTGCGGGCGAAGGCGGCCGCGTTCGCCAACCGCGCCCGGTCGATGCCGGTCGAGAAGCCCTTCTCCTCGACCAAAGCGACGACGCCCTCGGTCGCGACGTTGCCGCGGGCGCCCGGCGCATAGGGGCAGCCGCCGAGGCCGCCCGCCGAGGCGTCGAAGGTGCGCAGGCCCTTGTCCAGGCTGACGGCGATGTTCTCGAGCGCCCGGCCGTTCGTGTCGTGGTAGTGGCCAGCCAGCCGGTCGGCCGGGATTTCGGCCAGAACGGCGTCGAGCATGGCGGCAATCGTCTCGGGCGTGCCGGCGCCGATCGTGTCGCCGAGGCTGATCTCGTAGCAGCCCGCGTCGAAGAGCACGCGGGAGATGCGCGCGGTCACGGCGGGGTCGACCGGGCCGTCATAGGGGCAGGCGACCGCCGTCGAGACATAGCCGCGGCAGGGGATGCCGTCGGCGCGTGCCGCCTCGACGATCGGCAGCGCGCGCTCGAGCGCCTCGTCGATGCCGGCGTTGACGTTGGCCCGCGAAAAGCCCTCGGAGGCGGCGCCGAAGACGGCGACCTCGTCGGCGCCCGCGGCGCGGGCGTTCTGGTAGCCCTTCATGTTCGGGCAGATGGCGGTGTAGCGCACGCCCGCGCGGCGGTGGATGCCGGCCAGCACCTCGGCGCCATCGGCCATCTGCGGCACCCAGCGCGGGCTGACGAAGCTGGCCGTCTCGATCTTGGCGAAGCCGCACTCCGACAGCATGTCGACCAGGCGGATCTTGTCGGGCGTCGGGATCGGCCGGGCCTCGTTCTGCAGCCCGTCGCGCGGGCTCATCTCGAAGATGGTGACGTGCTCAGGGGCGCTGTCAGGCATCCGTCTCCTCCGGTTCGAGGGTGATCAGCACGGCGCCCTCGGCCACCTGCTCGCCCACGGCGGTCAGCACCTCGGCGACTGTGCCGTCGCGGGGCGCGCGCAGCGTGTGCTCCATCTTCATCGCCTCCATGACGGCGAGCGCGGCGCCGCGCTCGACCCGGGCGCCCGGCCGGGCCGCGACGGACTTGACGAGCCCCGTCATCGGCGCCGCGACGCGATCGCCGCCATGGCCGGCCTCTTCGGCCAAGGCGAGCGCGTCGGGCACCGTGAAGGCGTGCGCCACGCCCCGGTGGAACACCGTGAGCTCTGCGCCGTGCCGAACCGCCGTCGCGTCGTCGCGATGCCCGGCCGCGTCGACGCGCCAGGTCCGGCCGTCGCGCGCCAGGCGGAGGCCCAGCGTCACTGGCCCGGCGGGCGTCTCGGCCGCGAACCGGCCGGGCGCCTCGGTCGTGACGGCGATCTCGCACAGCGTGCCCCCGTGCTCGAGCCGGGCGGTCTGCCGCGCATTGCCCCAGAGACGCCAGCCCGTCAGGGTCGTCCAGGGATCGACGTCGGCGGGCGCCGCCATCAGGCCGAGCGCCGCCACGCCAGCAAGCGCCCAGGCCTCGGCCGTCGGCTCCGCCGCGGAGGTCAGCGCGGCGGCGTCGCGGTCGATCAGGCCCGTATCGACGTCGCCCGCAGCAAAGCCGGCATGCCCAGCCAGGCCCGCGAGGAAGGCGACGTTCGTGACCGTGCCGGCGACCTGCGTGCCCGCCAGCGCGCGGCGCAGGCGCCCGAGCGCGGTCTCGCGATCCGGACCGTGCACAATGACTTTGGCGATCATCGGGTCGTAATGCGGGGTGATGGCGTCGCCCGCGCGCACGCCTGTATCGACGCGGATGTCCGGCGGGAAGGCCAGGTGGCCGAGCCGGCCCGTCGCTGGCAGGAAGCCCGCGGCGGGGTCCTCGGCGTAGATGCGCGCCTCGAAGGCATGGCCGGAGATGCGCAGCTCCTCCTGGCGGGCGGGCAGGGGCTCGCCGGCGGCGACGCGAAGCTGCCATTCGACGAGGTCGACGCCGGTGATCGCCTCGGTGACGGGGTGCTCGACCTGCAGACGGGTGTTCATCTCCATGAACCAGAAGCCGTCGGGCCGCAGCCCGCGCGAGGCATCGACGATGAACTCGACCGTGCCGGCGCCCGAGTAGCCGATGGCCTCGGCGGCGCGGACGGCGGCGCCGCCCATCGCCTCGCGCATCTCGGGCGTCATGCCGGGGGCGGGCGCCTCCTCGATCACCTTCTGGTGGCGGCGCTGCAGCGAACAGTCCCGCTCGAAGAGGTGGAGCGCGCGGCTGCCGTCGCCGAAGACCTGCAGCTCGATATGGCGGGGCTTGGCCACATACTTCTCGACCAGCACCCGGTCGTCGCCGAAGGCCGAGCGCGCCTCGCTTTGAGCGGAGGCCAGCGCTTCGGCGAACCCCTCTGCGGCGTCGACGCGCCGCATGCCCTTGCCGCCGCCGCCCGCCGCGGCCTTGATCAGCACCGGATAGCCGATCTCGGCGGCGCAGCCGGCGAGGAAGGCCGGATCCTGCTCGTCGCCGTGATAGCCCGGCACGACAGGGACGCCCGCCTCCTCCATCAGCCGCTTGGCCGCGTCCTTCAGCCCCATGGCCCGGATCGCCTTGGCCGAGGGGCCGATGAAGGTCAGGCCGGCCGCCTCCACCGCCTCGACGAAAGAGGGGTTCTCGGAGAGGAAGCCATAGCCTGGATGGATGGCCTGCGCGCCCGTCCGCCGGGCGGCATCGACGATCGCCTCGACGCGCAGATAGCTCTCGCGCGCCGGGGCAGGGCCGATCCGGACCGCCTCGTCGGCCGCGGCGACATGCAGCGCGCCGGCATCGGCGTCAGAATAGACGGCGACGGTCGCGACGCCTAGGCGCCGCGCCGTGCCGATGACGCGGACGGCGATCTCGCCGCGGTTGGCGATCAGTATCTTCTGGAACACGCGGGCGCCTCCGGAAAGGGGCATTCCTCGCCCCGGGCGCGCGCCCGGTCAAGCAGGTTGGGCCGGCAGGACGTCGCCAATGGGCCCCAGGAGCTGGCCTATCCCGTAAGTTGCCGCAGCCTCAGCGAATTCACGCTGTGATTGACAGCCCTGCGATTCGTATTCATGATCAGTTAACGAGCAGTCTTCGCGATGTATCCGAGGTCCGTTGATCGGAGTTTCGCAGAAATCTTAAGAGAAAAACGGAGAAGACGATGGTAATGCGTGGGCTCATACCTCTTTCTGGCTCGTTGATGGCGACAGCACTGGCTGCAGCCGCGCTCTGCGGAGCTTCCGGCGCCGCGGCAAGCACGCACAGCTTTCTTTTCGAAAGCGAACCGTTGATCTGCGTTCCGTTCTCGCTTTCCTGCGAGAACCCGGTGCCGCTCGATCTGGAAGAGTACGCTGACGGCACGGGCACCACGCTGAAGCCGCTCAGAGCGCGACTGGTGGTGGACGAAGCTCTCCTTCCGCTCGGAACCATCAAGAACGCCAAGATCGCCTGGTATTCTGAATTGCTGAACCCCGGGATTTACCTGGATCCGCTGCCCGATTGGCTGGTCGCCTTCAGCACGAACTATGGAGGCTTCGCCGATGCAGATTTCGCCGCCAATATCAGCTTTACGACTGATGCGGCTGGCAGGATCGTAGACCTCGACATATTCAGGTGGACGGTCGGCGGGGTCCCGCACGAGTTCACTCTCTCGCTGAGAGAAGCCGGCGTCAGCTATGCCTGCGAGGACGAAACTGAATGCTTTGAATACGCGGGCTCTCTCGCCTCGATAACTGCCTTGATACCGGCGCCGGCGACCCTTCTACCGTTCCTCATTAGCCTCGGGATGTTCGGCGGACACGCTTTCCTCCGCAGGGGCCGGTCCGTGAGCGCGTGACCGCCGATCGCGGTAAGTCTCCGTGATTTCGTGCAGCCGAGTTCCCTTGGCCGTGCGGACCGCGAGCGAGTGCGCGTTCTGTCAGCCGCACCAGCCGTCGCGCCGGCCGCCCTCATAGGGACGCGCGAGGCCGGCGGCGATCAGCGGCTGGGCCACGTCCGTGCCGTCGAGCGAGAGGCGCGCCAGGCGGCGGCCGTAGCGGTCGGTGCCGCGAAAGGCGACCAGCACCTCGCGCGAGCCGTCGACGCGATGCTGAAGCGCCTGTGTCGCCGCGTTGCCGAGCGCCAGCTCGGCGTCGCATTTCGGCGAGAACACCTCGGGCGTGTCGAAGCCCATCAGCCGGGTGCGAACGAGCCCTTCACCCGCGCAGTCGAGGTCGATCGTGTCGCCGTCGATGACGCGCGCAACCTGGCAGTCCGTGCGCTCGGCACGGACGTTGATGGCGGCGCGAATCGGCGGGCGCTCGCCCGGCCCGAGGATGCGGTCGAGGCCGGACATCCGGAGCAGCCCCTCGCGGTCGCCGATCACGATCAGCGCTGCGGCCGCGAGAAGGGCGACCTTGGCCGAATCGAGAAGGGGCCGGAAAGCACGCTTGGCACGGCGGGTCCGACGGGGCTTCTCCCGGCGCTCCGGACCGAAACGTTCGGCGGACAAATCGACGACGCGGCCTCGGTCGACGGCCCGGTCCGTGCCCTTTTTTCGTCCAAAGCGGCGCATGCGGCGAGCGTGCCGCCTACATCCTAAAAACTCCGAAACGGAAATCGGGAATCGGTGCGTTCAGCGCCGCCGAGAGCGAAAGGCCCAGCACGTCGCGGGTCTTGCGCGGGTCGATCACGCCATCGTCCCAGAGCCGCGCCGAGGCATAGAGGCAGTGCGACTGGCGATCGAACTGCTCGATGATCGGCTGCTTGATCGCGCGCTCGTCCTCGTCCGAGAAGGTGCCACCAGCGCGCTCGACCGCCTCGCGGCGCACGGTGGCGAGCACGCCCGCCGCCTGCTCGCCGCCCATGATCGAGATGCGTGCGTTCGGCCAGGACCACAGGAACCGGGGCCCGAAGCCTCGCCCGCACATGCCGTAATTGCCGGCGCCGAAGCTGCCGCCGATCATCATGGTCACCTTCGGCACCTGCGCGCAGCTCACCGCGTGGACCATCTTGGCGCCGTGCTTGGCGATGCCCTCGGCCTCGTATTTGCGGCCGACCATGTAGCCGGTGATGTTCTGCAGGAAGACCAGCGGGATCTTGCGCTGGCAGCAGAGCTCGATGAAGTGCGCGGCCTTCAGCGAGCTTTCCGAATAGAGCACGCCATTGTTGCCGAGAATGCCGCAAGGGATGCCGTGGATGTGGGCGAAGCCGGTCACCAGCGTCGTGCCGAAGCGGGCCTTGAACTCGTCGAAGCGCGAGCCGTCGACGATCCGGGCGATCACCTCGCGAACGTCGTAGGGCTTGCGCCAATCCAGGGGCACGACGCCCAGGATCTCGTCGGGGTCGAGCGCCGGCGGCTCGGGCGGCTGGAGCTGCACGTCGAGGGCCTTTGTCCGGTTCAGCCCCGCGACGATGCGCCGGGTCAGCGCCAGCGCGTGCCGGTCATCGTTCGCCAGGTGGTCGACCACGCCCGAGAGGCGGGAGTGCACATCGCCGCCGCCGAGCTCCTCGGCGGTCACCACCTCGCCGACGGCCGCCTTCACCAGCGGCGGGCCGGCGAGGAAGATCGTCCCCTGCTCCTTCACGATGATCGACTCGTCGCACATCGCCGGCACATAGGCGCCGCCCGCGGTGCACGAGCCCATGACGACGGCGATCTGCGGGATGCCGGCCGCCGACATGCGCGACTGGTTGAAGAACTCGCGCCCGAAATGCTCGCGGTCGGGGAAGATCTCGTCCTGCTGCGGCAGGTTGCCGCCGCCCGAATCGACCAGGTAGATGCAGGGCAGCCGGTTCTCCTGCCCGACCTCCTGGGCGCGCAGATGCTTCTTGACGGTCATCGGGTAGTAGGTGCCGCCCTTCACCGTGGCGTCGTTGCAGATGATCAGGCACTCGCGGCCGCTGACCCGGCCGACGCCCGTGATGATGCCGGCGCCGGGCGCGGCGCCCTCATATAGCTCGTGCGCCGCCAGCGCGCCGAGCTCGAGGAACGGCGTGCCGGGGTCGAGCAGCTCCTCGACGCGGTCGCGCGGCAGCAGCTTGCCGCGCTCGACATGCCGGGCGCGGGCGCGCTCGCCGCCGCCGGCGCGGGCGATGGCGACCGCCTCCTCGACCTCGGCGAGCGCGGCCTGCATGGCGGCGCGGTTCTCGGCGAACTCGGGCGCTCGCGTCGAGACCTGACTGGAGAGGACGGCCATCCTAGCACCTCGCGCCGTTCGGGCTCGCTCCGTCCTAGCACCGCGCGTCTCGGATGCAAGGCACGCGGGGACGCGCGGCGAAGCGTGATGCGGGCGTCGCGATTCCGCGCTAAGTCATCGCTCACTGCATGAAGGGGGGAGCCCATGACCGTCCGAGCGTCAGCCTTTTCGGCCCAGGGCCGGTTTTGGCGCGGCAATCTGCACACGCATTCGACGCTGTCCGACGGCGCGCTGCCGCCCGAGGAGGTCTGCCGGCGCTATCAGGCCGAGGGCTACGACTTCATCTGCCTTTCGGACCACATGGTTGGCCGCTACGGCTATCCGATCGCCGACACGACCGCCTTCCGCACGAACAATTTCACGACCATCCTGGGCGCCGAGGTCCATACCGACCAGCTGGCGAACGGCGAGATCTGGCATCTGCTGGCCGTCGGCCTGCCGCAGGACTTCGAGCGGCCGGACGCGCCCGACTTCGATGGCGCGCGCAGCGGCGAGAGCATCGAGACGCTCAGCCGGCGTTGCGCCGAGGCGGGCGCCTTCGTCGCCATCGCGCACCCGCAATGGTACGGGCTGACGCTGGCCGATGCGCGGCGGATCGAGGCCGCGCACGCGGTCGAGATCTATAACCACATCTCGGCGGTCGAATCCGAGCGCGGCGACGGCACGGCGATGCTGGACCTGCTGCTCTCCGAGGGCCGGCGCCTGACCGCCTGCGCCGCGGACGACGCCCATTTCAAGTGCCACGACTATTTCGGCGCCTGGGTGATGGTGAAGGCGCCCGAGCTCGATCCGGGCGCGCTGGTCACGGCGCTCAAGGCCGGCGACTACTACTCCAGCGAGGGGCCGCAGATCCACGACCTGCGCATCGAGGACGGCGAGATCCTGATCGAGTGCTCGCCGGTCGATCGGGTGATGGCGGTGGGAGCCCGCGCCGCCGCGACGGATCGGCAGGGCAAGGGCATGATGTCGGCCAGCCTGCCCGTCGCGAAGTTCGAGGCGGGCGGCTGGGTGCGCGTCACGGTGGCCGACCGGCACGGCCGGCGCGCCTGGGCGAACCCGGTCTGGCTCGACTGAGCGCAAGCGCCCCGACCTCCGCTTCCCTCGGGCGGCCTTGCGGATCGTTTTGCAGGCGCTAACACTGTCCCGACAGACGAGGGGACGCATGTTCGACGAGATGTCCGGCAGCGATGGCGCCGTCCGCGCGCCCTATGAGCGGATCGCGCGCTGGATCGAGCGGTCCGGGACCGAGCTTCTGCAGAAGCGGGCGCTCGAGGCCGAGGCCATTTTCCGCCGCATCGGCATCACCTTCGCCGTCTATGGCGAGGGCGGCGACCCCGAGCGGCTGATCCCCTTCGACCTGATCCCGCGCGTCTTCTCGGCGGCCGAGTGGCGGACGCTCGACCGCGGCATCCGCCAGCGCGCGCGCGCGCTCAATGCCTTCCTCTATGACGTCTATCATCGTGGCGAGATCATGAAGGCCGGGATCATCCCGGAGCGGCTGGTCTACTGCAACGCCGCCTTCGTGCCGGCCATGGTCGACGTCGAGCCGCCGGGGCGAGTCTACAGCCACATCGTCGGAATCGACATCGTGCGCACCGGCGAGGGCAGCTTCCAGGTGCTGGAGGACAACTGCCGCACGCCATCGGGCGTCAGCTACATGCTCGAGAACCGCGAGATCATGATGCGGATGTTCCCCGAGCTCTTCGGCGGCGGCGCGGTCGAGCCGGTGGACCTCTACCCCGGCTGGCTGCTGCGCACGCTGGAGGAGGTGGCGCCCCCCGCCTGCGACGGCGAGCCGACGGTGGTGCTGCTGACGCCGGGGGCCTTCAACTCGGCATATTACGAGCACTCGTTCCTGGCCGACCTGATGGGCATCCAGCTGGTCGAGGCTGGCGACCTCTTCGTCGACGGGGCACGCGTCTGGATGCGCACGACGCGCGGGCCGCAGAAGGTGGACGTCATCTATCGCCGGATCGATGACGACTTCCTCGATCCGCTGGCCTTCCGGCCGGAGTCGCTCCTCGGCGTGCCCGGGCTCTTTGACGTCTATCGCGCCGGCGGGGTGACGCTCGCCTCGGCGCCCGGCGCAGGCGTCGCGGACGACAAGTCGATCTACGTCTTCGTGCCGGACATGATCCGCTTCTACCTTGGCGAAGCGCCGATCCTCGAGAACGTGCCGACCTGGCGCTGCTCGAGCGCCGACGAATGCGCCTATGTGCTCGAGCATCTCGACGAGGTGGTGGTGAAGGAGGTGCACGGCTCGGGCGGCTACGGCATGCTGATCGGGCCGAAATCGACCGCGGCCGAGCGCGAGAAATACGCCGAGCGCATCCGCGCCAAGCCGGCCGAGTTCATCGCCCAGCCGACGCTCGATCTCTCGACGGTGCCGGCGCTGAGCGCGAACGGGCCGTCGCCGCGCCATGTCGACCTGCGGCCCTATTGCCTGGTCGGCCGGCAGATGCGGCTGGTGCCGGGCGGGCTGACGCGGGTGGCATTGCGCGAGGGTTCGCTGGTCGTCAACTCCAGCCAGGGCGGCGGGGTCAAGGACACATGGGTGCTGAGCGAATAGACAACCGGGTGCTGCTGTCGCGCACGGCCGAGAGCCTCTTCTGGCTCGGCCGCTATGTCGAGCGTGCCGACTCGACCGCGCGGCTGATCGAGATGGGCTACCGGATGGCCATGCTGCCGGGCAGCTTTGCCCGCGAGGAATGGCGCAGCGTCGCCGAGGCGTCCGGCTGCCTCGACCGCTTCGACGGCGAGGCGTCCGTCACCGAGGCGGCCATCATCCGGACGCTGATGCTCGACCAGGAGAACCCGTCATCGATCCGCACCTGTCTCGAGCGGGCGCGGGCGAACGGCCGGTCGGTGCGCACGGCGCTGACGGTGCAGGTCTGGGAGGCGCTGAACGACGGCTGGCGGCGGCTCGAGCTGATGGATCCCGCCGAGGCGCAGCGCGACCTGCCGGGGGTGCTCGACTGGGTCAAGAGCCGGTCCGCGCTGATCCGGGGCGCCGTGCAGGGGACCATGCTGCGCGACGACGGCTATCATTTCCTGACGCTCGGCGGCTTTCTCGAGCGGGCGGACATGACGCTGCGGCTGCTCGACGTGAAGTCCTATGTGCTGCTGCCCGAGACCGAAGTCGTCGGCGGCGGGCGCGACCACCACCAGTGGACCAGCGTGCTGCACGCCACCTCCGCGCTCCGTGCCTATCACCACGTCTATCGCGGCGATTACAGCCCGGGCACGATCGCCGACTTCCTGATCCTGAACCGCCGCTTCCCGCGCTCGGTCGCCTTCAGCTATGCCGAAATCGGCCAGTGCCTCGCCGCGCTGAAGGAGGGCTATGGCGAGGAGCACGACTGCCACCGCACCACGGCACGCATGATCGAGGATCTCGGCCGGCTGCGTATGGGCGAGATCTTCCGGATCGGGCTGCACGAGTTCGTGCTCGAGGCGATCGGCCGGACGAACCGGCTCGGCTCCGAGATCTACCGCGCGTATTTTTCCTGAGGCCACCAATGCGCATGTCGATCAGCCACCTGACGCGCTACCGCTACGCGCCGCAAGCGGCGTCGGCGGCGCTGCGGCTGCGGCTCTGGCCGCCATCGACGGCCGGGCAGCGGCCGGTCGCCTGGACGGTCAGCATCAACGGCGAGGCGGTCGAGCCGATTCTGACGGACGCGCAAGGCGACCAGCTCGCCCTCTGGCACGCGCACGCGCCGGTCGATCTCGTCGAGATCCTCGCAGAAGGCATCGTCGAGACCGCCGACCTCGCCGGCGTGCTCAAGGAGCTGCCGCAGCGCGCCCGTCCGAGCGTTTTCCTGCGCACGACCGCTCTGACCGAACGTTCCGAGGCGATCCTCAAGCTCGGCGTGGGCATCGGCGAGGCCGATGTGCTGGCGCGCTGCCATGCGCTCTCGGAAGCCGTGCACGAGTCGGTCGACTACCGGCCGGGCGTCTCGGACGTCACCACCACCGCGGCGGAGGCGCTGGCGCTGGGCGCCGGGGTCTGCCAGGACCAGACGCATGTCTTCATCGCCGCGGCGCGCACGCATGAATATCCCGGCGCGCTATGTCATCGGCTATCTGCACGACCCCGACCGTGCTGGGAACGATACAGGCCGCGCCGACGAGACGCATGCCTGGGCCGAGGCGTTCGTGCCGGGGCTGGGCTGGACGGGATTCGACATCACCAACCAGCTCTGCCCGACCGATCTCTACGTCCGTCTCTGCTGCGGCCTCGACGCCGCCGATGCGGCGCCCGTGCGCGGCACCGTGCGCGGCGATGCCGAGGAGGAGATGGAGATCGAGATCGCCGTCCAGGCCGACATGAGCCAGTCGCAGCAGCAACAGCAGTCTTGACGCCGCCCGACCCGACCTGCCGAGTAGGCTGCGCGTCAGCGCACTGACGGGAACCGCGCCGCGCCAGGCTCCGATGCGGAGGGCGCCGCTGGGGCGGTCGACGGGGCCAGGGGGAAGAGATGGCGGATACAGTCGGCCAGCAGCGTTGCGGCGTCTGCGGCGCCGCCGTTGCGCCGGGCGAGGCGATGCCGGCCGAGGCGATCAGGCCGCAGATCGCCCGCATGCTCGACCAGATGCAGCCCGGCTGGCGCGATGCCGGGCTTGTCTGCCCCGCCGACCTCGCGCGGGCGCGCCAAGCCTATGTCACCGACCTTCTGGAGAGCGAGCGCGGCGAACTCGACCAGCTCGACCGAGCGGTCCTCGAATCGCTCAGCCGCTACGAGACGGCGGCGCGCGATATCGAGTCCGAGTTCGAGGAACAGACGACCTTCGGCGCCCGGCTGGCCGATCAGATGGCTGCGTTCGGCGGCAGCTGGACCTTCATCATCGCCTTCCTCCTGGTGCTGATGGTTTGGATGGCGATCAACACCTTCATCCTGATGCAGCGGCCTTTCGACCCCTATCCCTACATTCTCCTCAACCTGGTCCTGTCCTGCATCGCCGCGCTGCAGGCGCCCCTCATCATGATGAGCCAGCGCCGGCAGGAGGAAAAGGACCGGCTGCGCGCCCGCAACGATTATCGGGTGAACCTGAAAGCCGAGCTCGAGATCCGGCAGCTGCACGAGAAGATCGACCACCTCCTGCTGCGCCAGTGGGAGCGCCTGGCCGAGATGCAGCAGCTGCAGCTCGAGACGATCGAGGAGCTGGGCCGGCTGCGGCGCGGGTGACCCGGGGGCCACCGGCCGGCGGGCAAACAATCGGGGACATTTCCCCACCGGCTGCCCACCGGCGTTGACTCGCCCATGTTGCAGCGCATTAACTCGACCCAGGAGGGGCACATCACCTTCCGGGAGAGAAGCATGACAGGGAGCTGCCGATGCTGCGCTTGACGAGACGCGGACTTCTGGCCGCGGCCGCCATCGCGCTGCCGCTTGTGGGACTTGGCCCCGCCGGCGCGCAGGAGGAGAAGGTTCTGCGGGTCATCCCGCATGCCGACCTGAAGAACCTCGATCCGATCTGGACGACCGCGTACATCAGCCGCAACCACGGCTACATGATCTACGACACGCTGTTCGCGATGGACGAGAACATGAAGCCGCAGCCGCAGATGGTCGAGAGCTGGGAGACCTCGGACGACAAGAAGACCTGGACCTTCACGCTGCGCGACGGGCTCAAGTTCCATGACGGCGCGCCCGTCACCTCGGAGGACGTCATCGCCTCGCTCAAGCGCTGGGGCGCGCGCGACGGCATGGGCCAGCAGCTGATGGCCGCGATGGACGAGATGACGGCCGTCGACGACAAGACCTTCCAGTTCAAGCTGAAGGAGCCCTACGGCCTCGTGCTCGAGTTCGATCGGCAAGATCAGCTCGAACGTGCCCTTCATCATGCCGAAGCGGGTCGCCGAGACCGATCCCTTCGAGCAGATCACCGACTACACCGGCTCCGGCCCCTTCAAGTTCGAGGCCGACCAGTGGGTGCCGGGCTCGACGGTCGTCTACACCAAGTTCGACGACTACGTGCCGCGCGACGAGCCGCCCTCCTATGCCTCGGGCGGCAAGGTCGCCAAGGTCGACAAGGTCATCTGGACGTATTTCCCCGACCAGCAGACCGCGATCAACGCGCTGATGGCCGGCGAGGTCGACTATTTCGAGCAGCCGGCGAACGATTTGGCGCCGATCCTCGAGGCCAATCCCGACCTCACCGTCGAGGTGAACGACCCGCTCGGCAATATCGGCTTTGCCCGCTTCAACAGCCTGCTGCCGCCCTTCGACAAGGCTGACGTCCGGCGCGCCGCGCTGATGGCGATGAAGCAGGAGGACTACATGGCGGGCGCGGTCGGCGACCAGAAATGGTGGCAGACCTGCTATTCCGTCTACCCCTGCGGCACGGCGCTGGCGACCGAGGCCGGGGCCGAGGTCATGATGACGGGCGACGTCGAGAAGGCCAAGGAGGCGCTGGGCAAGACCGGCTATGACGGCACGCCGGTCGTCATCATGCAGCCGACCGACATCCCGCTCCTGTCCGCCTTCAGCCTCATCACTGCCGAGAAGCTGCGCAATGCCGGCTTCAACGTCGAGGTGCAGGCGATGGACTGGTCGACGCTGACCTCGCGGCGCGCCAGCCGCGAGCCGGTCGACAAGGGCGGCTGGAACATCTTCCACACCTGGTGGATCGGCGCCGACGTCTCGGACCCGATGTCGATCGCCTTCTCGGGCAACCCTGACAAGGGCTGGTTCGGCTGGCCCGCCGACGAGGAGCTGGAGAAGCTGCGCCACGACTACGCCCGCGCGGAGTCGGCCGAGCAACGCAAGGAGATCGCGACCAAGGTGCAGGAGCGGCTCTGGGCCATCGGCGCCTCGGGCGAGCTCGGGCAGTTCTTCAACCCCGTCGCCTACCGCAACAACGTCACGGGGCTGATCAAGTCGCCGGTCCAGTTCTTCTGGAACCTCGACGTCCAGCGGTGACCGCCGCCCGCTGACGCGACCCGGCCGCGCTGATTGCGGCCGGGCACCTGATTCGAGGGGACGCCATGCTCGGCTATGTCATCAAGCGCGTGCTGGCCACGATCCCGGTGATGGTGATCGTCGCGATCCTGGTCTTCGCGCTCCTGCGGCTGGCGCCCGGCGATCCGGCGGCGGTGATCGCCGGCGACTATGCCACCGCCGAGGACATCGCGCGCATCCGCGAGCAGCTGGGCCTCAACGATCCCCTGCACGTGCAGCTCTGGCGCTGGGGGCTGCAGCTCGCGCAGGGCGATCTCGGCCAGGCGATCTTCTCGCGCAAGCCGGTCTCCGAGCTGATCGCCCAGCGCATCGAGCCGACGCTGCTGCTTGTCGCTGACGACCATCGTCTTCTCGGTGCTGGTCGCCGTTCCGCTCGGCACCATCGCTGCCTGGCGCGCCGGCAGCTGGGTCGACCGCTTCGTCATGATCTTCTCGGTCGGCGGCTTCTCGATCCCGGTCTTCGTGCTCGGCTACATCCTGATCTACCTGCTGGCGATGAAGGCCAACATCCTGCCGGTGCAGGGCTACAAATCGCCCTTCACCGATGGCGTCGGGTTGTTCTTCCTCCACATCATCCTGCCGACGCTGACGCTCTCGGTGATCTTCATTGCGCTGATCGCGCGCATGACGCGCGCCAGCGTCATGGAGGTGCTGCAGGAGGACTATGTCCGCACGGCCCGCGCCAAGGGGCAGAGCGAGGTGAAGATCCTGCTGCGCCACGCGCTCAGGAACGCCGCGGTGCCGATCGTCACCGTCATCGGCATCGGCATCGCGCTCCTGATCGGCGGCGTCGTCGTCACCGAGTCCGTCTACAACATCCCCGGCCTCGGCCGGCTGGTGCTCGACGCCGTGCTCGCGCGCGACTACCCGGTCATCCAGGGGCTGATCCTGTTCTTCAGCCTGGTCTACATCCTCATCAACCTGGTGATCGACCTCAGCTACACGCTCTTCGACCCGAGGATCCGCTATTGAGCGCGCGCGAGCACCAGGCCGCGCACGCGGACGACGACGCGCTGCCGCCCGGCAGCGGCGCGCCGGTGCCGACGCCGGCCGATGGCCGATGGCGAGCCGCCGCTCTCGGCCGAGGAGGTGCTGTCCGAGCGCGATGATCCCACGGTGCTCCAGCTCGTCCTGCGCAACCGCGCGGTGCTCTGGGGCGGCGGTCTCCTGGCCGTCATGGTCCTGCTCGCGATCTTCGGCCCGCTGTTCACGCGCCGACCCGACGGACCAGAACGTCACAAGCCGCCTGCAAGCCGCCTGCCGCCGCGTTCTGGTTCGGCACCGATTTCCTCGGCCGCGACATCTTCGCCCGCGTCGTCAGCGGCGGGCGCATCTCGCTGGTCGTCGGCCTCGCGGTGGCGCTGATCGCGACGGCGATCGGCCTCGTGACCGGCCTGGTCTCCGGCTATATCCGCTGGCTCGACGCCATCGTCATGCGGGTCATGGACGGGCTGATGGCGATCCCGGCGATCCTGCTCGCCATCGCCATGATCTCGATCTCGGGCGCGACGCTGACGACCGTGATCCTCGCCATCGTCATCCCCGAGATCCCGCGCGTCGTGCGCCTCGTGCGCTCGGTCGTGCTCACCGTGCGCGAGGAGCCCTATGTCGAGGCGGCCATCGCCTCGGGCACGCGCCTGCCGCTGATCCTCGTGCGCCACATCCTGCCGAACACGATCGCGCCGCTGATCGTGCAGGCGACCTATATCTGCGGCGCCGCGATGATCACCGAGTCGATCCTGGGCTTCCTCGGCGCCGGCATCCCGCCCGAGATCCCGAGCTGGGGCAACATCATGTCCGAGGGGCGCACCTACTTCCAGCTGACGCCGTGGATCATCTTCTTCCCCGGCGCCATGCTGGCCGTCACCGTGCTGGCCGTGAACATCGTCGGCGACGGCCTGCGCGACACGCTCGATCCGCGCATCGCCCGGACGATGCGCGCATGACGCGCCGTCCGACGTCCCCGCCCGGGCGCACGCCAGGCGCCCCGGTCCTCGAGATCCGCGACCTGACGGTGCGGCTGCCCGAGGGCGCCGACCGGCCCTTCGCGATCGAGGACGTCAGCTTCACCGTCGGCGCCGGCGAGATCGTCTGCGTCGTGGGCGAGTCGGGCTCGGGCAAGTCCGTCACCGCCTTCACCGTCATGGGGCCTGAACCCGCGCGAGCTGGTGCCCGCCGAGCGGCCAGATCCTCCTCGACGGCGAGGACCTGCTGAAGAAATCGCGGCCGCGCCATGCGCCGGCTGCGCGGCGAGAAGATGGCGATGATCTTCCAGGAGCCGATGACCGCGCTGAACCCGGTCATCAAGGTCGGCGACCAGATCGCGAGATGCTCGAGATCCACTCCGGCGCCTCGGCCGCCGACGCAGCGCGCGCGCGTCCTCGAGGTCATGGCGGACGTCAGCCTGCCCGACCCCGAGCAGATCTACCACGCCTACCCGCACCAGCTCTCGGGCGGGCAGCGCCAGCGCATCATGATCGCCATGGCGCTGGCGCTCGAGCCGGGGCTGCTGATCGCCGACGAGCCGACGACGGCGCTCGACGTGACCACGCAGGCCCAGATCCTCGAGCTGATCAAGGACATCCAGCGCCGGCACGGCATGGGCGTGCTGTTCATCACGCACGATTTCGGCGTCGTCGCCGAGATCGCCGACCGCGTCGTGGTCATGCAGCACGGCCGCATCGTCGAGCAGGGCACGCGCGACGAGATCATTCGCCGGCCGCAGCATCCCTATACCAAGATGCTGATCGGCTCGGTGCCCCTCGATGACGCCGGGCCACCGGGCCGAGGTCGAGGCGGGCAAGCCGGCGCTCGAGGCGCACCGTCTGAACAAGGTCTATGGCGGCAAGTGGCCTCTTCGGCGGCGGCGCGCGAGGTGCACGCGGCCAGGGACGTCGACCTCGCCGTCCACCGGCGCGAGACGCTGGGCATCGTCGGCGAATCCGGCTCGGGCAAGTCGACGGTCGCGCGCTGCATCGTCCGCCTGATCGACCCGACCAGCGGGCGAGGTGCTGATCGAGGGCCAGAACATCGCCGGCCTCTCCCAAGCGGCGCTGCGCAGTCGCGCGGCAGCGACATCCAGATCGTCTTCCAGGACCCGTACCGCTCGCTCAACCCGCGCCGCACGGTCGGCCAGTCGATCCTCGAAGGGCCCGATGAACTTCGGCGTCAGCCGCGACGAGGCGCTGCCGTCGCGCCCGCGAGCTGATGCGCATCGTCGGCCTCGACGCGCGAGGCGCTCGAGCGTTTTCCGCACCAGTTCTCGGGCGGCCAGCGCCAGCGCATCTGCATCGCCCGCGCGCTCGCCATGCAGCCCAAGGTGCTGATCGCCGACGAGGCGGTCTCGGCGCTGGATGTCTCGGTGCAGGCGCAGGTGCTCGAGCTGCTCGACGACGTGCGCCAGCGCTTCGACCTCGCCATGCTTTTCATCACCCACGACCTGCGCGTGGCGGCGCAGATCTGCGACCGGATCATGGTGATGCAGCACGGCGTCGTGGTGGAGCAGGGCAAGACCGCCGAAGTCTACGCCCACCCCAGGCACGAATACACGCGCTCGCTGCTGGCCGCCGCCCCTGGCCGCGACGTCGCGTTCGCCAGGCTCTGAGCCGACCAGGCACCCCGAACGCAGGAAGGGCGGGCAAGCCGCCCGCCCTTCGCTTGTCTGTCGTGGCGCGCTTCGAGCCGCCGCGTCACTCGACGATGCGCACGTCTCCGGCCATGTCGATCGTCGGGCCGTTCGGAAACAGGCAGTGCAGGCTGATGAAGCCGTTGCCCGTGAAGGTCACCGTGTCGGCAATGACCTGCGTGCAGCCGGTGAACGAGGTCTGCGCGTCGCCTGTCCAGGTCAGATCCGATGCCGGCAGATAGACGGCGCCGTTGATGCTCGTCCCGGCGGTGCCGTCGATCACGTGGCTGACGGCGGTCGCGGCGCGGCTGCCGAAGATCACGACGCCGTTGTAGACGCCGCTGGTCGGTGCCGAGAGGTTCACGGCCGCGGTGCCGCTGAACTCCAGGTCGACGCCATCCGCCAGGTAGAACACCACGCCGTCCCCATTGACCGTCGAGTTCGCGGCGATCCGGAACGTGCCGCCCTCGACGATGTAGAGACCGGGGTCGAGGTTGACCGTGCCGCTGATCTCGAGACCGTTGCAGTACCGGATCGAGCTCATGCCGCTGGGATGGCTCTCGCTTGGGCTCTGATCTGTCGTGACGGCCGCATCCTGGCAGGCGCCGACCGCTGCCGGCTCGGGAACGGCGGCGAGCGGGTCGGCGGCGGGCGCGGCATTCTCGCGCGGGCTCTCGCAGACGATCGAGAGCATTGCGGTGGTCTGCGCGGTGCCCGAGGCCTGCACGCAGTTGGCCGAGACGCTCGAGCCCATGCCCTCCATCAGATAGGCGGCATCGGCGGTCGAGTTCGAGACCATGTCGCACATCGTGAGATAGAGGACGCCCGAGCCCGTGACTTTGAGCGCGCCCTCTTCGGTCGTGTTCAGCGCGAGGACGCAGCCCGTGCCGCCGCCCTGCGCCGTGGCGACGGCCCGCGCCGAGATCACGATCGGCTCGTTGCTGTACATGGCAGAGAACAAGCGCGGGACCGTTTCGGTGATGACGATCTCGACCGCGTCGCCATCTTCGAGGAAGCCGCCGCTCGCCGGCGGGTTGTAGAGCGCGAGGTCGGCAGTGTCCAAGTTGATGTCGGACTGCTGCGCGATGTAATCCGCCACCGCCTGGAGCGTGGCGGGGTCGTCGCCGGCGGCCAGCCGGATCGCGCTCGCATGCGCGGCGACATCGGCGACGTTCTGCAGCGATCGCTGCTTGAGGTACCAGTATCCAGCCTCGCCGCCCAGCCCCATGCTGCCGATCAGCACGGGCGCGGTGACGGCGACGACGGCTGCGACGGCGCCCGCCGTGTCATGGCGGAGCGACCGGAGGCGCGCGGTTAGACCACGCGGCAATTCACGGAAAAAGCGAATCATCGGCACTGAGCCCACTCCCACATCAGACATGTCAGGGGTTCGCGTTCCGCGCGACCGAACCCCGGAGCACATTGCTTACAACGGGGGCCGGCGGCCGCCAGGTTCTGGCCAATCGTTAGCAAACTCGCCAACCTGAATTACCGAAAGGTAAATTGCCGCCGCCCGCGGCGGCTTCAGGCCAGGCTAAATGTCTAAGAAAAAACTAAAATGCGCGTGCCCTGCTGCCAGGGCACGCCGCGCTTTGGAGCAGACCGCGCCGCTGCCTAGTGGGCGGTCTCTGTCGCGGACAGGCGCTCGATTTCTTCCTTGATGTGCAGCTTTTCGCGCTTCAGCGCGGTTATTTCGAGATGGTCGATGCCGGGTCTTCGCTCTTCGTCCTTGATCCTCGCCTTCAGCGCTTCATGCTTGTGGCGGAGTTGATCGAGGTGAGACGAGACACTCATCGGAGACCTCCTGCTGCTTCGATCCTAAGTCGAGTAGACCACCTTTCGTGCGCGGTGTCACGGAAGGGTTACTTTCACATGGGCGCTGATCAATGCGCCGGCAAGGCCGTCTCGACAAGCTTTGACCAGTAAGCGACGCCGATCGGCGCGACCTCGTCGTTGAAGTCATAGCGCGTCGTGTGCAGCGCCGCCGTGTCGCCGTTGCCGATGAAGACGAAGCAGCCCGGCCGCGCCTGCGCCATGAAGCTGAAATCCTCGCCGCCCATGGTCGGCGGGCGCTCGCGATCGACGCGGTCGGGCCCGACCAGCGACTCCAGCACGCCGGCGGCGAATGCGGCCTCGGCCGGGTCGTTCACGGTCGGCGGGTAGGGGATCTCGCCCGTCTCGAGCGTCGCGGTGACCCCCATGCCCGACGCCACCATCTCGCAGACCCGGCGCATCTCGGTTCGGATCAGTTCGTCGATCTCGACGTCGAAGCTCCGCATCGTGCCCGAGATCAGGGCCTCGTCGGGGATGACGTTGTTCGCGCTGCCCGCGTGGAACTGCGTCACCGAGATCACGGCCGGCTTCAGCGGGTCGACCTTGCGCGCGACGATCGACTGCAGCGCGCTGACGATCTGCGCGCCCGCGACGATGGGGTCCGAGGTGCGGTGCGGGAAGGCGCCATGCCCGCCCGCGCCGCGCACGACAATGCTGAACTCGTCGGCCGACGCCAGCACCGGCCCAGGCCGGACGGCAAAGCTGCCGGCGGGCGCGCCCGGCCAGTTGTGCATGCCATAGACCGCGCGGACGGGGAAACGCTCGAAGAGGCCGTCCTCGATCATCGCCTGCGCGCCACCGCCGCCCTCTTCGGCGGGTTGGAAGCAGAAATAGACCGTGCCCGAGAAGTTGCGCGTCTCGGCCAGGTGCTTGGCGGCGCCCAGCAGCATGGTCGTGTGGCCGTCATGGCCGCAGGCATGCATCCGGCCGGCATTGACCGAGGCATAGGGCAGCCCCGTCTCCTCGGGCATGGGCAGGGCGTCCATGTCGGCGCGGAGCAGGATGGCGTCCCCGCCGCCAGCGCTGGCCGCGCCGCCGCGGCCGTGCAGGACGCCGATCACGCCGGGGCCGCCGATTCCGGTCTCGACCGCGTCAAAGCCCCAGGCGCGCAGCTTGTCGGCGACGATGCCCGCCGTCCGATTCTCCTGGAAGGCGAGCTCGGGATGCTGGTGCAGGTCGCGGCGCCACTCGGCCAGCTCCGGCGCCATGGCGGCGATCGAGTTCGGGATGGGCTGCATCTTGTTCTCCTGTCAGAAGTCGAGCGCCGCGGCGTCGCGCAGCACCGCGCGGGCCATCGGGGCGTAATCGTCGCCATCAGCGAGGTGTTCCGCGCCGCTGTGGAGGATCAGCGGCGCGGCCAGGCGAAACGGCGTTCGCCCGCCCTTGCGCGCCCTGAGGATGACGCGCTTGGCGTCGCGCCCGGGCCGTGCGGCCAAGGGCAGCACCGCGCTGGCCGCTCGACCGGCCAGCGCACCCAGCATCTCGGGCAAGCCCTCGGCGCGCATGATGGCGACGACCAAGCCGCCCGGCCGCGTCCGGGCGAGCGCGGCGGCGATCCAGTCGGCCAGCGTCGCCTCGCCGCGCCGGTTGGCGAGGTCGCGCCGCGGATCTGGCGAGCCGATGTCGGCCGGGCCGTGGAAGGGCGGGTTCAGCATCACGGCGTCAAAGCTGCGCGACCTCAGCGCGTCGGGCATCGCGCGCAGATCGCCCTCGTGCACCGTCAGGGCGCGCCCGTTCAGCGCAGCGTTCTCGCGGGCCAAGTGCGCATAGTCCGGCTGGATCTCGACCCCGCAGATCTCCAGCCCCTCGACGCGCGCCGCGAGACAAAGCGCCGCCGTGCCCGCGCCGCAGCCCAGGTCGAGCACGGCATCGCCGGTCCGCGCCGGCACCGCGGCCGCGAGCAGGACCGGGTCGGTCGCCGCGCGATAGCCACGCACCGGCTGCCGGATGCGCACCCGCCCGCCCAGAAACCTGTCCTCGACGACCTCGAGCTGGTCGGGCGCCGCCGTCACAGCCACGCCTCGCGCTCATAGGGCTCGATGCCGTTGTCGCGCAGCACGACGCGCGCCCGGTCGAGATCCTCGGCGCGCACCATCAGCCGGCGCGGCAATATGCCGAGCGACCCCTCGACGATGCTCATGTTTGTGTCGAGCACGAAGAAGTCTATATGTTCGGCGCGAAGCAGGGCCGAGGCAAACGGCACCAGGGTAGGGTCGGTGGTGCGCAAAAGCTCCTCCATGGCGTGTGTGATAGGCGATCCGCCGCGGGGCGTCGAGCACATCGACGGCACTGGGCGCGCGTGATGGCCGAGCCGGCACTCGACATCGCGGCCCAGGGCCCGTTCGACCGGCTGACCGCGCTGGTGGCGGACGACCTTGCCGCCGTCAACGCGCTGATTCGCGAGCGCATGGCCTCCGAGCACGCGCCGCGCATCCCGGCGATCTCGGCGCATCTGATCGAGGCGGGCGGCAAGCGGCTGAGGCCGATCCTGACGCTGGCCGCGAGCCGGCTCTGCGGCTATGGCGGCGCCGACCACATCAAGCTGGCCGCGACCGTCGAGTTCATCCACACGGCGACGCTGCTGCACGACGACGTCGTCGACGAGAGCGCCAAGCGGCGCGGCCGGGCGACGGCGAACATCCTGTGGGACAACAAGTCGAGCGTGCTGGTCGGCGATTACCTCTTCAGCCGCGCCTTCCTCCTGATGGTCGAGACCGGCAGCTTGCGCGTGCTCCAGATCCTGTCGACCGCCTCGGGCGTGATCGCCGAGGGCGAGGTGCTGCAGCTGACGACCGCGCACGATCTCGGCACCGACGAGGCGCGCTATGCGCAGGTGATCCACGGCAAGACGGCGGCGCTCTTCCAGGCGGCGACCGAGGTCGGCGGCGTCATCGCCGGGGCGAGCGAGGCGCAGATCCGGGCGCTCGCCGATTACGGCCACGGGCTCGGCATGGCCTTCCAGCTGTCGGACGACTATCTCGACTACGGCGGCTCATCGGCCGCGCTCGGCAAGAATGTCGGCGACGATTTCCGCGAAGGCAAGGTGACGCTGCCCGTCATCATCGCGCACCAGCGCGGCGACGGCCCGGCGCGGGCCTTCTGGCAGCGCACCGTCGGGCGCGGCGAGCAGGGCCCTGGCGATCTCGAGCAGGCGATGGCCTATCTGGCCGAGACCGGCGCGCTCGAGGCGACGCGCCTGCGCGCCCGCGCCGAGGCCGACCGCGCTTTGAGCGCGCTTGCCACATTCCAGGCCACGCCGATGCGCACCGCGCTGGAAGAGATCGTCGGCTTCGTCGTCGAGCGCGCCGCCTGAGCGGCACTCGGGCGCCGTTTCGCTACGGTCGGGGGGCAGATGTCGGCGCGCGTTTCTCGCCAAATTCTCCCGAGAGCCTCCCACCTCAGGGCGTAACGGCGCCTCGGGCGATCCACCACTCCGGCCGGGCGCGCCTCAGCCGCGTCGCCAGCGTGTCCGCTTCCGCCTCGGTTCGGGCGATGGCAAAGCAGGTGGCGCCGGAGCCGGACATGCGCGCCAGAGGCGCGCCGGCATCGACCAGGCCCGCCAGCACGTCGCCCACCGCCGGGCAGACCGCAAGCGCGGACTCCTGCAGGTCGTTGCGCTGCCGGGCCAGCCAGTCCAGGAATCCCCCGACATCGCCGAACCCGCCTGCGGGCGCGGACGGCCCAGGCGGGGGGCAGCGGTCGCGCACGCCGGCGAAGACGGCGCCCGTCGGCGTGGGCATCAGCGGGTTGACGAGGACCAGCCAGAACGCTGGCAAGGGCGGCGCGGGCGAAAGCCGCTCGCCGATCCCTTGCATGCGCATCGGCCGCGGGGCGGCGCAGCAGACCGGCACATCGGCGCCGAGGGCCAGGGCCATTCCGTCGGGAATCGCGACATCCCACAGGCGCGAGAGCAGTCGCAGCGCAGCGGCGGCATCGCTCGAACCGCCGCCGATCCCGGACGCGACCGGCAGGTTCTTGATCAGCCCGATCGCCGCGCCGGCCGCGATGCCATGCGCGCGCGCCAGCGCCGCCGCAGCCCGCAGGATCAGATTGCCCTCATCGGTGGGCAGCCCGGCCCCAAAGGGCCCCGAGACCCGCAGCGACAGCGCGTCCGCCGCCGCGACGCTCAGCTGATCGCCCATCGCCGGGAACACCACCAGCGAATCGAGCAGGTGGTAGCCGTCGGGCCGGCGACCGCAGAGATGCAGGTAAAGGTTGACCTTCGCCGGTGCCAGGCAGCCGAGGGACACGCCTGATGGGGCAGGGGCGGCGGCCTCAGCCGCCATTCTCCGCCTTGGCCTGCGAGCCCTCCTTCACGACCTTGCGGCCGATGATCCCGGGCTCTCCCTGCGCCTTCTCCGCCGCGAGCACGGCGTCGAGGCCCTGGTCGAGCTTTTGCCGGATGCGCTCGGCCTCGGCTTCGTCGGGGTCGAAGGACAGCGCCCGCTTCCACTGGAACCGCGCCTCGGTCTTGCGCCCGACCATCCACAGCGCATCGCCATAATGGTCGTTGATCACCGGGTCGACCGGACGCAGCTCGACGGCGCGCTCCAGATGCTTGAGCGCGCGATCGAACTCGCCGAACCGGAACAGCACCCAGCCGAGCGAGTCGACGATGTAGCCGTCATCGGGCCGCTGGTCGACCGCGCGCTGGATCATCTCCTCGGCTTCGGCAAGGTTGCTGCCCTGCTCGACCCAGCTGTAGCCGAGATAGTTCAGCACATCCGGCTGGTCGGGCTCGAGCGCCAGCGCCTTGCGGAAATCGGCCTCGGCGCGGTCCCACTGCTTGGAGCGCTCATAGGCGATGCCGCGCTGGTAATAGAGCGGCCAATGCAGCTGCTCGGGCGTGTCGATCAGCGCGACCGCCTTGTCATAGGCAGCCGCCGCTTCGGCGAACTTGCTCTCGCGGCGCAGCATGTCGCCCAGCGCCGTGTGCGCCTCGAGCGCATCGGGAAACCGCTCGACCGCCTCGCGCATGACGGCGAGCGCCTCGTCGGTGCGGCCATCGGCCTGCAGCGCCTGCGCCTTGCCGATCCGGGCGCTGAGCGCCTCGGGCGCGTCGTCCGGTATGGCGTCGTAGGCTGCGATGGCGAGGTCGTACTGCCGGTCCTCGTCCAGGATCTGCGCGGTCAAAAGCTTGGCCTCGGTCAGCCCGGGCTCGAGATAGGTCGCAAGCCGCGAATAGGCCAGGGCGATCAGCCGGTTCTGCCCGCGCGCCAGCAGGCCGGACACGCCGTGCAGCACCTCGGCCGCGCCCGCCTTGGCGGTGGTGACCAGCGGCTCGGGCTTCTCGCCCGCGGCGATCCGCTCGGCCAGCTGCGAGAGCCCGGGATCGCCATAGGTGTCCGCCAGCCGGTCGTTGATCACCGCCACCGCCTCGTCGGTACGGCCGAGCCTGGCCAGCGCGCCCGCCCGCAGCCGCGCCAGGCGCAGGGTCCCGCCGTCGGACAGCGTGGCCGCGCGGGCGAACGCATCGACCGCCGCCGCGTCATCGCCCATCGCCGCGTGCAACAATCCCAGATGGTAGGCGGCCACGATCTGGCCGGGCCGTCCGTTCTCGTCAGAGGCTTCGAGCTTCTCCAGCAGCTTGACCGCCTCGGCCTTGTCGCCGACGCCATAGACGGCCCAGGCGTCGATCACCTGGCCGACGAACGGACCGCCATCCGCCAGCAGCTTGCGCACGGCCTCGGGCTCGCCTCGCTTCAGTCCGTCCGCCGCCAGCGCGAGGACGCCGAGATGGTGGCCGGGCTGAACCTCCTCGAGGCGGCGCGCCAGCGCCATCCCCTCCGCGACGTTTCCGGCCGCGATGTCGTGGATCATGGCGCGTTCCATGATCGACTGGTTATCGCTGTCGAGGGCCAGCGCCTCGGTAAAGTACTGCGCCGCGGCGGCCACGTCGCCGCGCGCCTCGGCCTGCTTTGCCGCGAGATAGGGGCCGGCCAATCCCTCGGCGCCCGCGCCGCTTGCCGACATCAGGGCGGCCGTCGCCACGCCGGCGATGAGTGCACGCAAAACGGTCCTGGAAATCGCTGCCATCTTGTCCGCCTGAAACCCCTGGGGACCAGCCTTTCCAGCCCCACGTCCTTGACTTGCCAAAATAGGCTCCATGGCCCCTAATGCAAATCCAATTAAAGGATTGTGACGGTTGGGCCAGGAGGCGCGCGACGCGTGTGCCGGGATCAGCGCAGGCGGCGCAACCAGGCGACGACCGCCGGCGCCAGCACCGCTTGGCTGCGCGCGCTGACAAAGACCCCGATGTGCCCCGTCGGCAGCGCCAGTTCCTCATAGCGCTGCGGGTCGACGAACCGGCCCAGCGCCCGGCTGCAGGGCGGCGGGATGATGTGGTCCTCGGTCGCGAAGACATTGAGCACCGGCACGGCGATTCGGCCCAGCTCGACGCGTCGACCGTCCAGGGTGAACGCGCCCGCCACCAGCGCATTCCTGTGATAGAGTTCGACCAGCCACGAGCGCGCCATCGCGCCTGGCAGGTCCGGCCGGTCGGCGAGCCATTTCTCCATGGCCAGAAACGTCGCGAGCGCGTGCGGGTCGGCGGCGGCCTCGGTGAACTCGACGGTGTACTTGGCGATGGTCCGCACCGGGTTGAGCTGGTTGAAGACCATGCCCATGACCTCGCCCGAGAGGTTGCCCTCGAGCGCGATCAGCGCCTCGAGGTCAGCCTCGGTCAGCGAGCGCAGCCAGAGGTTCAGCAGGCCATGCGCCGGATCGGCGTCATGCACGTCGGCGTGGAAGTCGATCGGCGTCACGGCGAGCGCCAGCCCGGCCAGCCGATCGCCGTGCACCGCTGCGTGGCATGCCGCCATGGTGCCGCCCTGGCAGATGCCGAACAGCACGGCGCGCTCGGCGCCGCTCGCCTCCAGCACCGCGTCGATGGCGCGGCCCAGCAGGTCGCCGGTGTAGTGGTCAAAGCCGTGGCCCGCATCCTCGGCGCCCGCGCTGCCCCAGTCGAGCACGAAGACGTCCACCCCCGCCGCCAGCAGGTTGCGCACCAGCGAGCGCTCCGGCGTCAGGTCGGTCATGGTCTGCCGGCCGATCAGCCCGTAGCAGATCAGCAGCGGCCCGAGACTTGGCGGACGGCCCCCGAGCGGGCGAAAGCGCGAGAGCGTCGTGCGCCCCGAGCGCCAGACGGTCTCCGTCGGCGTCGGCGCGATGCGGACGTGCTGCAGGCCCAGCGCCGTGGCGAGCCGCGCGCCCGAACGCGCGGCATCGCGCGCGACCTCGAGCAGCGCGCGCTCGTCGGGCGGCAACTCGGCGCGCCAGCGGACCGCCGCGCGCAGGGCGTCGCGCTGGGCCTCGAGAAAGGCTTGGCTGCGCAGCGTGCGGATGAACTCGGCCTCGGCGATCGCGAACCAGCGCTCGCGCAAGGTGCGCCAGTCGGGCGGCGGCCCGGCCGGGTCCAGCATGGCCTGCCGCTGCAGCTCGAAGGCCTCGTGCACGCGCCGCCAGGTGGCGAGCACCACCTTGCGGTACCGCGCCCCCGCCTCGGCCAGAGCGCGCCAGCCCTCGCCGCGGCCGGGCGGCGCCAGGCTGCCGCAGAGCTCGGTCCAGAAACCGTCGAGCGCTGCCGGATCGGGCGCCTCGGCCAGGCTCTCGGGCGTCGGCATGCCGCAGGCCGCCGACCAGAACGCGCGCTGCCCCTCCTGCCAGAGCGACGCGAGCTCCTCCACTCCCAGATGCTTGGTCATGCGGACAAGGGCCGCGCCCCGCGCCGGCTCAGAGCATCGATGGCAGCACCTGGTCGGGCGGGCGGTGGCCGTCGGCGAAGGTCTTGATGTTGATGATGACCTTCTCGCCCATCTCGATGCGGCCCTCCTCGGTGGCCGACGCCATGTGCGGCAGCAGCACGACGTTGGCCAGCCCCTTGCAGGCGCGGGTTCACGCCCGGCGCGTGCTCGAAGACGTCGAGGCCGGCGCCGGCCAGCTCGCCGCGCGCCAGCATCCGGGTCAGCGCGTTCTCGTCGATCACCTCGCCGCGCGCCGTGTTGACGATGAAGGCGGTCGGCTTCATCAGCTTCAGCCGCCGCGCCGAGAGCAGGTGATAGGTCGCCCGGCGTGTGCGGGCAATTGACGCTGACGATGTCCATGCGGGCCAGCATCTGGTCGAGGCTCTCCCAATAGGTCGCCTCGAGCTCGTTCTCGAGCGTCCTCGTGCACGCGGCGGCGGTTGTGATAGTGGATCTGGATGCCGAAGGCCCGCGCCCGGCGCGCCACCGCCGTGCCGATCCGGCCCATGCCGACGATGCCGAGCCGCTTGCCCCAGATGCGGTGGCCCATGATGGCGGTCGGGCTCCAGCCGTGCCACTCGCCCGACTGCATCAGCTCGATGCCCTCCTTCAGCCGGCGCGGCACGGCCAGGATCAGCGCCATCGTCATGTCGGCGGTGTCCTCGGTCAGCACGCCCGGCGTGTTCGAGACGAGGATCCCGCGCGAGCGCGCCGTCTCGACGTCGATATGGTCGACGCCCGCGCCGTAATTGGCGATCAGCTTCAGCCGCGGGCCCGCCTGGGCCAGCAGCGCCTGGTCGATCTCGTCCGTCAGCGTCGGGACCAGCACGTCCGCGGCCTGCACCGCCTCGCGCAGCGCGGCGGGCGAGAGCGGCGCGTCGGTCTCGTTCAGCGACCACGTCGAACAGCTCGCGCATCCGCGTCTCGACCGGCTCGGGCAGGCGGCGGGTGACGATGACCTTCGGGCGCGCACGGCTCATGCGGTGATCCTTTCACGGACGGCCCTGCCGTGATAGAAATTCGGCTCGTCGCGGGTGAAGGAAAATCTTCCCGCCCCGGCGCGAGCAGGAGCGGCACCACGCGCGGTGCCGGCGAAGAAGAGGGGCAGGCGATGCGCAGGGCGGCGTCCGTGCTTTGCGTGGCACTCGGGCTGGCGGCGGCGTGCCGGCGCTGCGGACAAGACGAAGGGCTCGGGGCGGTCACGAACCTGCCGGTGCCGCGCTATGTCTCGCTGCGCTCGGCCGAGATCAACGTCCGCCGCGGCCCGGGGCTCGACTACCGCAAGGACTGGGTCTTCCACCGCGCCGGGCTGCCGGTGCGGATCGTCGAGGAATATGGCGACTGGCGCCGCATCGTCGACAAGGACGACGCCGGCGGCTGGGTCTACCATGCCATGCTGACGGGGCGCCGCACCGTGCTGGTCACGGCCGAGGAAGTCGTCCTGCGGGCCGAGCCCTCTGACGCCGCCGCCCCCGTTGCCCGCGCCGAGCAGGGCGTCGTGGCGCGCCTGAGCGAATGCGGTCCCGAGTGGTGCGAGATCGACGCCGACGGACACGAGGGCTGGGTGCCCAAGGCCGGCATCTGGGGCGTCGATCCGGCCGAAATCGTCGAGCCCTGACCCGGTCCGCGAACGGGGTCCGTCGGATCGACGCCGGCAAGACGTGCCGCAATCGCCATGCAGCCCTTCCATCTGGTTAATTGCGATCGCGCTGTTACCTGCAAATTCAACGGTTGCTTAGCGGACGCGTGCACAGCGCGTGGACGGGGTGTGAGCGCGCCTCCATCCGATCGAGCTCCGCGCCAGCGCACGTCATCGGCTCGAGCGGGCCTCGAGCTTTCCGACGGAGCGGCTCGAACCGGCTAGACGACGAGGGCCGCTTCCCGCGCAATGGGCCATCGCTGATGACGCATCGCTGCGATGTGCCGTCCTCAGAGCTCGGCGGCGAAGATCGGCCAGCGCCTCCTCCAGCGTCCGGCTGCGGTCCAGCGTCTCGCGCGTCTCGGCGGACAGCGGCGTGCGCGCCATCAGCCGGTAGATCTCGCCCGCCGCGCGGTGGAACCCCTCGGTCACGCCGACCGCCCCGAAGGTTTCGGCGATCTCGTCCATCTCGGGCGCCCAGCGCGCCGAATCCGCGGGCAGGAAGGGCAGCCGTTCGCGCATCGCCTTCAGCGGCCCGGCCTGGCTCCCCTCGAACTCGGCCAACAGCTCGTCATAGCACGTCGAGCCGCAACGCCGCCAGCAGCAGCGCCGTCTGCAGCGCGCTCGTGCCCTTGGTCAGCGCAGCATAGACCATCTTCAGCGCCGATGCCCGCCCGATCTCGGCGCCGATCGCCCGCACCCGGATCGCCTCGGAGCCGAGCGCCAGCATCGGCGCGCAATCCGGCCCCGAGACGTAGAACCGCGTGCCCGGCGCCTTGACCGGGTTCAGCCCGATGATCCCGCAGTCGATGAAGGGCGCGTCGACGGCCGTGATCGCCTCGGCGACGTGCCGGGCCGTCATCGGCGAGACGGCGTTGCAGTCGACATAGACCGGCCGCGCCCCGGTCCGCTGCATCGCCGCGGCGACCGCCCGCGCCTGGTCGAGCGCCCGGTCGGGCGGCAGGATCGAGAGCACGATCTCCGCCTCGCGCACCGCCGCCTCGACCGAGCCGAGGTCGCGGATGCCCGGCCCGGTGCGCCAGCCTCTGCGTGCGCTCGCTGCGCCCGTCCAGCGCGGTCACGACCGTGTGGCCGGCGCCGATCAGCGCCTGGCCGACGCCATGGCCCATGTCGCCAGGCATCAGGATCGCGACGGTCGCCATCTCAGTACCCCCTAGCTCAATACCCCAGCGCGCAGCCGTCCTTGCGCGGGTCCGACCCGCCGGTCAGCACGCCCCGCTCATGATCGATCCAGACCGCCTGGCTGCCGCCGATGGGCTTGTTCGGCGGCACGATTCGGTGGCCCATGCCGGCGAGCTCGGCCCGCATCGGCTCGGGCACGGTCGACTCCATCTCGACCTCGCCGTCGAACGGGTCGGGCATGAAGCGCGGCAGGTCCATCGCCTCCTGGATGTCGAGGCCATAGTCGAACATCCGCGTCAGGAACTGCATGTGCCCCATCGCCTGGTAGTCGCCGCCCATGACGCCGAAGCTCATCACCGTCCGGTCGCCCTGGCTGACCATGCCGGGGATGATGGTGTGCAGCGGCCGCTTGCCGGGCTCGATGCGGTTCGGCACGGCCGGGTCCAGGCTGAAGCTCTCGCCGCGGTTGGTGAAGACGACGCCCGATTTCGGCGCGCACAGGCCGGCGCCCCAGCCGTGGAACAGCGTGTTGATGAACGAGCAGGCGTTCCGGTCCTTGTCGACGACGCTGATGTAGACCGTGTCGTGGTGCCGGACGTGTCGCGGGCTCGGGCATCGGATGCGCCGCCCGCGCGCGGGTCGATCTGCGAGCGCAGCCGGTCGGCATAGTCCGGGCTCAGCAGCGCCTCGACGTCCATCTCGCCGAAATCGGGGTCGCAGAGGTACTGGGTGCGCGCCGCATAGGCCAGCCGGCAGGCCTCGATCTCGGCGTGCATGCGCGCCACCGTGATCGGTCTGCTGCCGGTCTCGACCTCGGCCATGATGTTGAGCAGCAGGAGCGCGATCACGCCCTGGCCGTTCGGCGGGCATTCCCAGACGCGATAGCCGCGGAACTCGGCGCTGATCGGCGGGACGTAGTCGCCCTTGACCGAGGCGAAGTCCTCCATCGTGTGCAGCCCGCCCAGGCCGCGCAGATAGTCGACCATGTCGCGGGCGATCTCGCCCTCGTAGAACGCCGCGCGCCCGCCATCGGCGATCGCCTGCAGCGTGCGGGCCAGCTCGGGCTGGCGGTGCCGCTCGCCGACGCGCGGCGCCCGGCCGTCCGGCAGGAAGATCCGCGCCAGCGTCGGCTCGGCCTGCATCAGCGCGCACGGCCGACGCCCAGTCGGCCGAGACGCGGCTGCTGACCGGATAGCCGTCGCGGGCGTACTCGATCGCCGGCGCCAGCAGCTCGGCCAGCGGCATGGTCCCGTGGTCGGCGTTCAGCCGGCACCAGGCATCGACGGCGCCGGGCACGACGACGGAATGCGGCGACTGCCGCTCGATCGCGCGGATGCCCTGCTCGGCGAACCAGTCGCGTGGTCGCCCCGGTCGGCGCCTTGCCCGAGCCGTTGAAGCCGACGATGTCCGTCGAGCAGCCCGGCGCATAGAGGCAGAAGCAGTCGCCGCCGATCCCGGTCGAGCCCGGCTCGACCACGCACTGCACGGCGCAGGCGGCGATGGCGGCGTCCATGGCGTTGCCGCCCTGCCGCAGCACGTCGACCGCCGTCGCCGTCGACGAGCGTGTGGCTGGTCGCCGCCATGCCCTTCAGCGCATGCGCGGGCGACCGGCCCGGCAGCTCGAGATTTCTCATGATCGCACTCCCTTGCGCTCGGTCCCGATTGCCGCGCGGCATGGCGCGCGCGTAATGATCTGGCGGAGCAGCCCTCGCAGACGCCGCTCTAGCACCTCGGCGCGCGCCATCGCAAATCACCAGCGCGATGGATCGCAGCGCGCCGAGGCGACGACTATCATCCTCCTCGGCGGCCGGAGAGGCGGCTGCCCTTGGAACGGAGCCGAAGACATGCCGGAGGTCGTCAACCTGGCCGCCAAGCTGGCACTTTTCACCGATCGCTGGGCGCCGAAGATCGTCGCCCACTTCAACGGCCACGAGGTGATGGTGGTGAAGCTCGAAGGCGAGTTCCCGTGGCATTCGCATGCCGACACCGACGACTTCTTCCTGGTGCTGCACGGGCACATCCGCATCGAGACCGAGCAGGGCAACTTCGAGCTCGACCCGGGCGAGCTCTACGTCGTGCCGCGCGGGGTGCTGCACCGGCCGGTCGCCGAGCGCGAGGCGCATGTCATGCTGATCGAGACGGCGGGCACGCTGAACACCGGCAATCCCGCCACCGCCACCATCAAAGTCGAGCTCTGAGCGCATGCTGACGGCCGGAACGCTCGCCCTCGTCGGGGCCGCCTTCGCCCTCGGCGGCTTCGTCAAGGGCGCGATCGGCATGGGCCTGCCGGTCGTCGTGCTGGCGCTGCTCGCGATGATCATGCCGCTGCGCGAGGCGATGGCGATCTTCCTGATCCCGGGCGTCGCCAGCAACATCTGGCAGGCGACGAACGGCCCCTATCTGCCGGCGCTCGCCCGCCGGCTCTGGCCGTTCCTGCTCGGCGCCGTGTGCGGGATCGCGACCGGCGTCTCGATCCTGGCCGGCACCAAGTCCGACATCATGGAGCAGGTGCTGGGCGTGCTGCTGATCGTCTACTCGATCCTGGCGCTGACCGCGCCGCGGCTGCCCGCGCCGGGCCGGCACGAGCGCTGGCTCTCGCCGCTCGCCGGCGCCGCGGGCGGCGTGATCTTCGGCATGGTCGGCATCTTCATCGTCCCCGGCCTGCTCTACCTCGAGACGCTGCGCATGCCGCGCGACGAGTTCGTGCAGGGGCTCGGCCTGACCTTCGTCACCATCACGGCGACGCTGGCCGTCTCGATGACCGGCTTTTCGCTGGTCACGGGCGAGCTTGCGCTGCTTTCCGTGCTTGGCCTCGCGCCCGTCTTCGCCGGCATCTGGGTCGGGCGTCGCGTCCGGCACCGCATCTCCGAGGCCTTCTACCGAAAGCTCTTCTTCCTCTCGCTGATCGCGAGCGGCGCCTACATGCTCGCCCGCACCTCCGGCGTCTTCGACTAAGGGGAACCGGGAGTGTGGGCGGGGCGCACGGGCTCGTCCTCGACCGTGTTGCGCAACGTGCCCACGCCCTCGACCTCGACCTCGACGACGTCGCCCGGCACCAGCCATTTCGGCGGGTCGAAGCGCGCGCCGGCGCCCGTCGGCGTCCCGGTGGCGATCAGGTCGCCCGGCAGAAGCGTCATGAAGGTCGAGACGTATTCGATGATCCGCGCGAAGGGGAAAGCCATGCTGGCCGTCGTGTCGCGCTGGCGCACCTCGCCGTTGACGCGCGTCTCGACCGTCATGTCGGTCAGGCTGACCCCCGAGAGGTCAGTCTCGACCCAGGGCCCCAGCCCGCCCGAGCGGTCGAAGTTCTTGCCCTGGGTCACGTTGAACTTGCCGTGCCGCAGCCAGTCGCGCACGCTGCCCTCGTTCATCGCGGTCAGCCCGGCGATGGCGCCATGCGCCGCCTCGGCCGGGATGCGTCGCCCGCCGCGGCCGATCACCAGCACGATCTCGCCCTCGTAGTCGAGCTGCTCCGATTCCGGCGGCCGCCAGGATCGCCGCCCCGTGCGGCGACAGGCTCAGGGGCGTGCGCATGAACAGCGACGGCCGCTCCGGCGCGGCCGAGCCGTCGCGGTACTCGGCATTGCGGTCCATGTAATTGACGCCGACGCAGACGATCTTGGCCGGATCGGGCACGGGCAGCCCCAGCTCGACCTCGTCGAGCCGCCGGTCGCCCGGCCCGCTTGCAGGCCCGCTCGGCGGCGGCGAGGTCGCCCTGCAGCAACGCCTTGACCGACAGCGCGCCCAGGCGCGCCGTCAGGTCCCAGACGGCGGACCCGTCAGTCACCCCGACCCGACCCTGTCCGAAGGTGATCAGCCGCATGACGAAGCCTCCAGAACCTCTCCCCCGACCCCTCTCCGAAACGGAGAGGGGGGCGCCAGCTCGGGGCGCCGATGCTTGCCGCGGCAACGGCGTGCCGCCCGCGGGGCCAGCATCGCGGCTTGCCCATTGACCGGGTCGCGCTCTCGTTGCCATGACGGCGCGAAGCTGGTCAACGCACGAGGCAGCCACATGCCGCACCTCACGGTCGAGTACTCCGCCAACCTCGAGCAGGACGTCGACATGGCGGCCTTCTGCGCCGCGATGCGCGACGCGATGCTCGCGACCGGCATCTTCCCGCTGGGCGGCATCCGGGTGCGCGCCTTCCCCTGCCACACATACGTGATCGCCGACGGCGACCCGCGATATGCCTACATGAACCTGATCTGCCGGATCGGCGCCGGCCGCGACCCCGACACGCGCCTCGCCGCCGCCGAGGCCATCTATGCCGCCGCCGAAGGGCACCTCAAGGAGCGCATCGGCGACCGGCCGTTGGCGCTGTCGCTCGATCTCGACGAGCTGCACCCGCGCACCTCGCTCAAGCGCTTCAACAGCGTTCACGACGCCGCTGAAGGCAAAGGCATGAGCGGCCACGCCGAGAATCTCGCCCGGGCGCAAGGGTACCTCGCCCGCTTCCGCGCAAGCGGCGTCCTCAATCGCATCGCAGGCGAGGTCGTGCCCGCCGCCGCCGGCGGCACCTTCGAGACCCGCTCGCCCGTCGACGGCGCGCCTCTCGCCGATGTCGCCCGCAGCGGGCGCCGAGGACGTCGACCGCGCCGCCCGCGCCGCCAAGGCCGCCTTCCCCGCCTGGCGCGACTTCGGCGCGCCGAGCGCCGGGCGCTCCTGCACCGCATCGCCGACGCCATCGAGGCGCGCGCCGAGGAGATCGCCCTCTGCGAATGCATCGACACCGGCCAGGCGCTCCGCTTCATGTCCAAAGCGGCGCTGCGCGGCGCCGAGAACTTCCGCTTCTTCGCCGACCACGCGCCGGGCGCGCGCGACGGCCAGTCGCTGCCCTCGCCGACGCTGATGAACGTCACAACCCGCGTGCCGATCGGCCCGGTCGGGGTCATCACGCCGTGGAACACGCCGTTCATGCTCTCGACCTGGAAGATCGCCCCGGCGCTCGCCGCCGGCTGCACGGTCGTCCACAAGCCGGCGGAACTGGCGCCGCTCACCGCCGCCATCCTGCACGAGATCGCCGAGGAGGCCGGCCTGCCGCCCGGCGTCTGGAACGTCGTCCACGGCATGGGCGAGGAGGCGGGCACGGCGCTGACCGAGCATCCGGCCATCAAGGCCATCGCCTTCGTCGGCGAATCGGCGACCGGCAGCGCCGATCATGGCGCAGGGCGCGCCGACGCTGAAGCGCGTGCACTTCGAGCTCGGCGGCAAGAACCCCGTCGTGGTCTTCGACGATGCCGACCTCGACCGCGCGCTCGATGCCGTCGTCTTCATGATCTACTCGCTGAACGGCGAGCGCTGCACCTCGTCCTCGCGCCTGCTGGTCCAGTCGAGCATCCACGACCGCTTCGTCGAGCGCTCGCCGACCGCGTCGGGCGCATCCGGGTCGGCCACCCGCTCGACCCCGCGACCGAGATCGGTCCGCTGATCGCACCCGAGCACGTCGCCAAGGTCTGCGGCTATTTCGACGTCGCCCGCGCCGAGGGGGCCACCGTCGCCGCCGGCGGCGCGCGCGCGCGGGACACCGGCTGCTATGTCGAGCCGACCCTCCTCACGCGGGCCCGCCCCGGCGATGCGCATCGGCCAGGAGGAGATCTTCGGCCCCGTGCTGACCGTGATCCCGTTCGAGACCGAGGAGCGAGGCGCTCGAGATCGCCAACGGCGTCAGGTACGGCCTGACCGCCTATCTCTGGACCAACGACGTCACCCGCGCCTTCCGCTTCACCGACCGGCTCGAGGCCGGCATGATCTGGGTGAACTCCGAGAACGTCCGCCACCTGCCGACGCCCTTCGGCGGGGTGAAGGCGTCCGGCATCGGCCGCGACGGTGGCGACTGGTCGTTCGAGTTCTACATGGAGCAAAAGCACATCGGCTTCGCGACCGGCCGGCACCCGATCCCGCGGCTCGGCGCCTGAGTCGGCGCGGCTCAGCCCGGTCCTGGGGTCGGAATGCTGCGAGGTCTGTAGCAGATGTCTCTATATCTCGCGGAATCGCTCTGCTACGGTCGTCAGCGTATTTCGGTTTGAGCGAGAAAATGGGCTCGGCAAATCCTTCCCGGTCAGACCTTTTCACACACTGTGATTGCTTTGCCGATTGCCGGCTGGTCGCGGTGCGCGGCCGCATCGACCACACCAATGCCGAACGCTTCCAGCAGAGCCTGAGCGCCGAGGCGCGTGAGGTCCCCAAGGGCGGCGGCCTCGTCATCGACCTTGGCGGGCTCGAATTCATCACGAGCGCCGGGCTGCGCGCGCTCCTGCTCGCGCAGCGCTCGGTCAGCGCGCAAGGCGCGCGGCTGATCGTCAGCGGCGTCAAGGGCGTGGTCCGCGAGGTCTTCCGGATCGCGCGCTTCGACATGCTGCTCAGCGTCGCCGAATTCGACCGAGAAGGCGGTCGCGCAGGTCTCTCCAGCGGCGGCCGAGGCCTATTCCGGCTGACCGTTGCGATGACGCTGCACCTCAAGTTCTGGGGAACCCGCGGATCGATCCCGCGGTCGCAATCCTCGGCCCAGGTGCATGATCGCATCCGCGCCATCCTGAACGCCGCCAGGCCCGAGGACATCGCGACGCCGGCCGACGTCGACGCCTTCATCAACGGCGGCTGCCGCGGTGCGCTGCCGACGATCTATGGCGGCAACACCCCGTGCGTGCAGGTCCGCGAGGAGGGCGGGCCATCGCTCTTGATCGACCTCGGCTCCGGCGTGCGCGACTATGCCAGTCACGTCATGCGAACCACCGGGCCGGTCGCGCCCGAGCCCTACCATGTGCTGATGTCGCATTTTCACTGGGACCACATCATGGGGTTCCCGTTTTTTATGCCGGCCTACATCCCCGGCAACGTCATCAACATCTATTCCTGCCACGACAACGTCGAGGAGGCCTTCCGCCGCCAGCACGGCGCGCCCTCCTTCCCCGTCCCCTTCGACGTGCTGGGCTCGGACATCCGCTTCCACATCATCGCGCCGAACCGGACGCATCAGATCAACGGCTTCGATGTCACGCCGCACGAGCTGAACCATGCCGGCCGCGCCTTCGGCTACCGGATCGAGCGCGACCGCCGGCGCGTCGTCTATGCCTCGGACGCCGAGCACAAGCCCGAGATGATCTCGGACGACTACCCCTACCTCGCCTGGATCCGCGACGCCGACGCGCTGGTCTTCGACGCGCAGTACTCGCTGGCCGAGTCGACGAGCGTCAAGGAGGACTGGGGCCACAGCTCCAACGTCGTCGGCGTCGAGCTCGCGCTGATGGCCGACGTCAAGCACCTGCTCTTCTTCCACCACGAGCCGCTCAACGATGACGAGCGCATCGACCAGATCGTGCAGGAGGCGCGGCGCATCGAAGAGATCATGCGCCGCAACAAGCCGCCTTTGCGCATCACCGGCGCCTATGACGGCCTCGACCTGATCCTCTGATGCTGCGGTGGGGCCGCGCCTTCGCGCCGCTGCCTCTGCCCTCGCGCATGGTTGGCCTGGTGCTGCTCGTCGTCGGGCTGACGCTGCAGCTCTCGGCCGGTGACAGGGGGCTCGCCTGGCGGACCGCCTTCTGGGACACGCTGCATCGCCTGGCCCCGCGCGAGCGCGGCCCGGCTGCCGAAGCCCCCGCGGTCGTCGTCGCCATCGACGAGGAGACGATGCGCCAGAACGGGCCCTGGCCCTGGCCGCGCAACCGGCTGGCCGAGCTTGTCGAGCGCATCGGCGCGCTCGGCGCCAGCGCGGTCGTGCTCGACATGGTGCTCGAGAACCCCGACCCGCAGTCGCCCGCCCAGCTCGCCGCCGAATACCGCGCCCGCGGCGTGCCCGAGGTGGCCCAGGCGCTCGAGCCTCTCGGCGACACGGACGCGGTGCTCTTCGCCGCGCTGCGCTCCGTCCCCAGTGTCCTGCCAGTCGCCGGCATCGCCGGCGCCATCCCGGGCAACCACGGCCGCGTCTGCGACTTCCCGCCGCCGCCCGTCAACGCGCCCGAGCCCCTGCCGCGGCTCGCCGGCGTCTACTACCTCGCCGCGCTGCCCCTGCCGCTTCTGCTCGAGCAGGCCCCCGGCCTCGCCGAGATCGGCCTCGGCGCGATCACCTTCCGGGCCGACCGCGGCTTCGTCGTCCGCCGCGTCGAGGCCGTGCAGCGCATCTGCGGCGACCTCGTTCTCATGCCCGGCCCCGAGGCGCTGCGCGTCGGCACCGGCGCCTTCTTCGCCACCGTCCGCCCGACCTGGAGCGGGCTCGAGGTCGTGCTCGGCGACCCGGCCGATCCCGAAGCGCTGCGCTTCCCCACCGAGCGCGACGGCACCTTCTGGTTGCATTTCGGCCCGCTCGGCGACGCGCGCGACGTCGCCGCGCGCTACATACCGGCGCACCGGCTGTTCCACCCGACCTTCGATCCCGCCCAATTCGCCGGCCGCGTCGTCTTTGTCACCGTGCTCGAGCTCGGGACCGACGAGCGGATGTCGCCGCTCGCCCAGGTGATCTCCGGCGTCGAGACCCACGTCCAGATGGTCGAGCAGATCCTCTCCGGCGACTTCCTGCGCCGGCCCTGGTTCATGGTCGGGGTCGAGGCGGCGCTGCTGCTGCTCGGCGGCTTCGCCGTCATCGCGCTGGTGCCGGCCATCCGGCCCGAGCACTCGGCCGGCCTGATCGCCGCCGGCATCCTCGTGCTGCTGCTCGCCGGCTACATCGCCTTTCGCGCCGGCCTGCTGCTCGATGCGGCGACGCCGGCGATCGGCGCCTTCGTCGTCACCGCGGGCGTGCTGACGGTGACGCTCTTCGAGCGCGACCGGGCGCGGCTCCTCTCCGAGCTGGCGCTGGCCGGCGAGCGGGCCGACCGCGCCGAGCTGCAGGGCGAGCTCGACGCCGCGGCCCGGATGCAGCGCGTGCTGCTGCCCGCGCGCCGCCTGCTGGTGCCCGGCCGGCTCGACCTCGCGGCCCATATCGACCCCGCCCGCCAGGTCGGCGGCGACTTCTACGACCATGTCATGCTCGACGACCGGCATCTGTTCTTCCTGGTCGCCGACGTCTCGGGCAAGGGCGCCGACGCCTCGCAGTTCATGCTGCTCTGCAAGACGCTGTGGAAAAGCATGGCGCTTCGGCACGGTCCGCCGCTCGAGACGATCCAGCGCGAGGCCAATGCCGAGATAACGCGCGAGAACGCCGCGACCATGTTCGTCACCGGGTTCTGCGGCCTGCTCTGCACGCGGACGGGCGAGCTTGCCTACTCGTCGGCCGGCCACGACGCGCCGTTCCTCTTCGGCCGCGGCCGCGTCCCCACGCGGCTCGAGATCGAGTCCGGCCCGCCGCTCGGCCTCGTGCCCGGCATCGGCTACCCGGTCGGCCATTGCCGACTCGCGCCGGGCGACCGGCTCTGCCTGTTCTCGGACGGCATCTCCGAGGCGATGGACGCCTCGGGCGAGCTCTTCGGCACCGACCGGCTGCGCGACGCGCTCGCCGGCATCCCGCCGCAGGCCGACAGCGCCGCCGCCATCGCCCACATCCTCGACTGCGTGGCCGCCTTCATCGGCCGCGCCGAGCAATCCGACGACCTGACGCTGATGGTGCTCTCGCTGCCGCCGGACGCCGAGCTGGCAGACAGCGACGACCCCGCCTGACCGTCGGGCGGGCGCCCTATGGTTTGGCGAAGCGCGAGCTGACGCGCGACCCGGCGCGCTGCAGGCGCTGCAGCCATCGCTCGGCGCGGCTGTAGCGCCGCCGGCGCAGCTGCCCGATCGCCTCCGCATGGTGCAGGTGCACGCTCCAGACGTCGGCGACATAGCGCCCTTCGCCCCGCATGCGTTCGAGATGGTCGACCGCCTCGAGCGGCTCGAGCTTGCCCACCGTCTGCGCGATGTCGACCAGCCTGTCGAAGACGCCGTCCGCCATGCGCGCATCGCCGCTGACGAAGACGACCGCGGTCGGGTCGCTCAGCGCCGCCCAGACGGTCTCGCGCTCGGCCTCGAGCGCATCCTGCACCAGCACGCGCCGGCGCGAGGCGCGCGAGAAGGCCGTGTTGAAGTGGATGAGCACGCCCTCGCGGCGCCAGCGCAGCAGGTCCTCCTCGTAGAGCACTTCGCCGGCGTTGCGGCAGCCGAAGAACAGCGCCGTCTCGCCCAGCACCTCCTCGACGCGCGCCGCCCGGTCCTCGAGCACGGCATAGAGCGGGGCGATGCCGGTGCCCGCCCCGATCAGCAGCAGCGGCGCGCCCGGCGTGTCTGGCAGGCGCCGCGGCGGTGCCTTGACCGAGACGAGCGCCCGGTCGCCTGGCCGAAGCCTGTGCAGCATGGACGAGCAGAGACCCATCCGGCAGCGCCCGTCCGCCATCTCGATGCTGAGCGCGCCGACAGTCAGCGCGATCTCGGCTGGCCGGACCAGGGGCGACGAGCTGATCGAGTAGAAGCGCGGCTTCAGCCGGGGCAGGGCCTCGATCAGCGCCGCGAGATCGAGCTCGACGCCCGGGAACGCGTCCAGGAGCTCGGGCACGGTGAAGAAGTCTGATCTCAGGCGGGACTCGAGCGCCCGGCGCGCCTCGGCGTCGGGTTCCAGCGACAGGGCGGCGATCCACTCGTCGAGCCGGGTCCGCTCGGACGAGAGCTCGGCATGGTCGCGCATGGCGCGCAGCAGGTCGTCCGGCGCCTCGGGCAGCGAAAGGTCGAGGTCGTGCGTCAGCAGCGCCCGCACCGAACAGCCCCGGCCATAGCGTCCGTCGCGCCCGCCTTCGCGGGCGCCGCGGTCATAGCGGAACCAGGCGTCGAGATCGACGTCGAGCCGGCGGCTCAACGCCTCGACGACCGGATCGGCGTTGGTCGGGTGTACCGCCAGATGGTCGCCCGTCTGGTAGGACAGGCCCGCCTCGCCCGCCGCGAAGACGAGCTGGCGCGTCGAGCGCGGCGGCTTGGCGTTCTTCAAGAGCTCTTGGCTCGAGACCAGGCGCGCCCAGGCCCAGCCCGGCTCGGGAGCCGGCTCCGAGACGTCGGCCGGCGGCGCGATCCAGGCGAACTCGCCGAGCCGGCCGGGCGCCGCGCCGTCCTGCGCATCCGCGCTGACGCGCTTGGCCATCATCTCGATCCAGAGCCTGGCCGTCTCGGCCTGGCCCGACAGCTCGTCGGCCCGCTCAAGAGCGGCAAGGCGCTCGGCGCCCGCCCGCGACAGCGCGCGGTCGAAGGCCTCGGCGGCCGCGCAGAACTTCGGATAGACGCGGTTGCCGAGGCCCAGCACGGCGAAGCCCACGCCCTGCAGCGCGTCGGGTCCCCGCCGCTCGAGCCAGTTCAGCAGGGCGCGCCCGGTCTGCGGCACCTCGCCGTCCCGGAAGGTCGAGCAGACGACCAGCACCAAGCGCTCGCGCGCCAGCTGCTCGGGCTCGATCGCATCCATCGAGGCGACGCACGACGCCGCGGCGCCGAAGCGGCGGCTGATCCGCCAGGCATAGTCCTCGGCGGTGCCGGTCTCGGACGCGAACAGGATCAGCGCCCCGCCGTTCGCCTTCTCGGGTGCGGCATCGGCGGCCGCCGGCCGCATCCGCTCGACCACCGCCCAGCGGTCGGCGGCATAGCCGATGGTCGGGGTCAGGTGGAACTCGCGCATCTCGTGGTGCCAGGTCGGGCAGGCTGCGCCGCCGGCGGCGGGCGTGATCCAGGACCATTGCGCGGGGCATTCGCGCCCGGCGCGCTTCTCGCGGGCGTCATGGGCCAGGAACTGCCGCGCCGCCGTGTGGTGGTCGACGACCGTGACGCGGTTCTCGGCAAAGCTGTGCAGGATCGCGACGTTCAGCTCGTGAAAGGCGCGGTCCCGCCAGAGCGTCGCATCCGAGGCGACGTCGAGCCCCAGCGCCTGCGCGACGTTCAGCGCCTCGGCGTAGCGCGCCTCCTCGAAGAGGTTGCGCGTGATCTCGGTCTCCATGAACCAGCCGTTGAACGGCAGGCAGCCATACTCGATGCCGCCGATCTCCATCCGGAAGTTCGAGATCGCCGGCACCGCGAACCATTTCAGGTCCAGCTCGGCGATCTTCGGCTCCGAGGGGTGGGCGACCGGGACCTCGAGCACCGCCTCCTTGGGGAACTCGTAGAGCTTGGGGCCGGCCTCGGGCACGTCGATGACCAGCGGCAGCACGTCGAAGCGGCCGCGCGCCTTCGGCGGACGCCAGCCCAGCCGACGGATCGCATTGGTCAGCCCCACATTGGCCCGGTCGCCGAGCACGCCCCCGCCCTCGAGCTCATAGCCGGCATAGCGCAAGAGCTGCGAGTTCCAGATCCGCGGCCCCCAGCGCTCGCGCGGGCGCTTGGGACGGAAGACCGTCATCACGGTCTCGATCGTGCCGCCGCCGCTGGCGATCCGCAGGTGCTCGACGCATTCGGCGAACATCTCGTCGGGGTCCGTGACGTGCCGGCAATCGCGCACCAGCATGTTGCGCCACGAATAGCGGCCGATGCATTTCGGTGCGTTCCGCCAGGCGAGCTTCGCGCCGAAATCGAGCTCCTCGAAGCTGTGCGTGTAGGTTCCCGTGGCGGCGATCTCGTGCTCGACCTCGGCCAGGCGGCGCTTCAGAGCCTCCTCCGGCCAGCCGCACTCCTCGGCTATCTGCGTCAGGAACTCGCGCGCCCTGGCGAGCAGGCGAAGATCCTCGCGTGCAGGATGGGCGATCACCTGCGTCGCACGGCCGAGCATCAGCGCCCAGCCCTCGCGCGCGCGGTCGGACAGCTCCGGCCGGAACGCCTCGATCGTCTCGATCAGCGGCACAGCCAGCTTTGGGTAGGCGTCGGGCGGGATCCGGCGCGTCCGGTGGACGGCGGCCAGCTCGGCCAGCTCGCCGCGCGTCGCCTCCCAGGCGTCGACCTGGTTGGCCAGGAACGCCACCGACTGCACCAGATGGCGCGACAGCGCGTTCATGTCCGACGTGCCGAACAGCGGCATCAGCTCGGGGTGCCGCTCGAAGAGCCGACGGTAGAAGAACGCGCCGACGTCGCGGGCCGCGGCCAGCATCGCATCGGCATCGCGCTTCATCTCCGAGACGACGGCCGGCGTCAGGATCGCGCGCTCGGCGCTCGCCACCTGCAGCATCGGCTCGGCCACATGGATCTCGAAGAACCGCGCATGCGCGCTGTCGGGCCCCTTGGCCAGCTCGTCGCGGTCCATCTGCTCGAGATAGGGCGCCGAGCCTGCCATCCAGACGAAGACGTCGCGGGCTGCCCGCCAGTCCGAGGCGTCGAGGCCATAGGTCGAGAAGAACGCGCCGAACTCTTCCATCGTCCGGCAGAGCCGGTCCTCAGCCCCCGGCGCGGCGGCGAAGCCCTCGCGCAGATGCCGCTCGGTCGCCGGCGCGATGCCGCGCGCGGCCAGGTCGATCAGGCCCAGGAACTCGCGCCGCGCCTGGTCCGCCGCCGGCCCGAAGCGCTCGGCCAGATGCGGCCGGTCGAGCAGCAGCCGCTCGAAGAACATCTCGAGCAGCATCTCGGCCATCGGCAGGATCTTGTTCCAGGCGTCGCGCACGAGCGCGCGCTCGATCCGGCCGAGGCTGTCGCGCTTGGCATCTGCGTCAGGCGTGCCGCCTGGACCCGGCTCACCGATCCTGACGAGCGGGCTGAAGGCGGTCATCGAGCGGCTCTCCCTGGTTTCCCTGCCGCGATCGGTCGGCCCGACACGCTCGCAGTGGCTTTGGGCGGCAGAGAAAGCAGGACCTCCTAAAATTCCTTTATGCCACTGGCCAGCAGGCAAATTTTCCCGCTTTGGGGCAGGGCGGCGGCGGACGTTCACCGATTATTATGCGCGAACAGCCAAGCGTCGCCGCTGACAACGGCACCCCTGCGGGCAAGTCGGAAGCGAGGCAGATGTACGGCATGATTCACCGTGCAGCGCGAGAGCTGGCGCTGCAGACGCTGAGCATGGAGGAATGGGAGGCGCTGCTCGTGCAGGGCGGGCTGCGCGAGGACCATTTCATCAGCGCGAACCCCTACGACGACGCCGTCACCGCCCGGCTCCTCGGGGCGATCGGCCTTCGGCTGGGGCTGTCGCAGGAGGCCTTGCTCGAGGCGCTCGGCCGCCACTGGATCCGGCACGCGGCCGAATCGCCCTTTGGCACCGTGCTCTCGATGGCCGGCGACGATCTCGAGACCTTTCTCGAGAATCTCGACCGGATGCACGCCAGCGTGACCTCGTCGATGCCGGCCGCCTCCATGCCCTCCTTCGAGCTCCTGCGCTGCGAGCCGCAGGCGATCAGCCTGCTCTACCAGTCCGAGCGCGTCGGCCTCGGCATGTTCGTCCGCGGCATATTGTGCGCCCTCCTCGAGCGCTTTGGCGAGACCGGCCGGATCGAGATGGAAGCGGCACCCTCGGGCATTATCTTCCAGATCAGCGAGCGCCGGCGCTCGGCGGAGACCTGCGCAGCATGATCCCAGTGGCCTTCGATGCCGAGGAGGCCGCGCGGTTCTTCCCGGCGGCGCTCTGCGTGGACCAGGGTGGCCACATCACCAGCGTCGGGCCCTCGCTGGCGCGCCTGAGCGAAGACAGCCTGATCGGCCGACAATTCTTCGATGTGGCGGTGGTCGAGCGACCGATCGGCGTCGCCACCGTGGAAGGGCTTGGCCAGCAACGCCGGCAGCTGATCGTCCGGCTTCAGCATGGCGGCAGGCTCTGCCGTCTGCGCGGGGTCGCGCTGCCGCGGGGGACCGAGGTGCTGCTGTTGCTCGGCCACATCCCGACGCTCGAAGGCGCCGACCTCGGGCCGGCGCTGACCTTCGGCGACTTCTCGCCCACCGACGGCACGCTCGACATGCTGCTGGCGGCCGAGATGCGCAAGACGCTGCTCGACGAGGCCCAGGCACTGACGGCGGCGCTCGAACGCGAAAAGCGCGTCGCCGAGCGGGCGATGGCCGCGCGCAGCGAGTTCCTCGCCTGCATGAGTCACGAGATCCGCACGCCGATGAACGGGGTGCTCGGCATGGCGTCGCTGCTCGCGACCACCGAGCTCAGCGAGCAGCAGCGTCGCTGGCTGCAGGTCGTCAGCGACTCGGGCGCCTCGCTCATGCGCATCCTCGACGACATCCTCGACCTCTCCAAGATCGACGCCGGGCGCCTCCACCTCGAGGTGGCACCGATCGACATCGAGGGCCTCGCGGGCTCGGTCCGGGCGCTGCACGCGGCCACCGCGTCGCGCAAGCAGATCGAGCTCGAGCTCACCGTCCGGGCGCCCGAGGGGACCCGCGTGCTCGGCGATCCGGTGCGCCTGCGCCAGATCCTCGACAACCTCGTCTCGAACGCCGTCAAGTTCACCGAGCAGGGCGCGATCGCGATCGAGGTCGCCATGGACGTCCGGCGCGCGCCGGCGCTGCTGCTCCTCGAGGTGCGCGACACCGGGATCGGCATGGACGATGCGACGGTGCGCCGCCTCTTCGAGCCCTTCATGCAGGCCGACACCTCGACGACGCGGCGGTTCGGCGGAACGGGCCTGGGCCTCGCGATCACCAAGCGCCTGGTCGACCAGATGGAGGGCTCGATCATCGTCGGCAGCGCGCCCGGGCGCGGCTCGGCCTTCACCGTGACGATTCCCGTCGCCCTTGAGCCGGCCGAACCGGTCTGCCTCGACGCGCCGGCCGCCGTCGGGCGGCTCGGGACCGAGGACCTCATCGTGCTGCTCGTCGAGGACAACGAGACCTCGCAGATCGTGCTCTCGGCGTTCCTGAAGAAGCTCGGCGCCAGATGCGTCGTCGCCGCCGACGGCCAGCGGGCGCTCGAGGCGCTGTCGGCGCAGCATTTCGACCTGGTGGTCATGGACCTGCACATGCCGCTCGTCGACGGCTTCCAGGCGCTGCAGGCGCTGCGCCGCCGCGAGCGCGCCGCCGCGGCGCGCCGGGTGCCGGTGCTGGCGCTCTCCGCCGATGCCGCCGCCGCGACCGCCGCCAGGGCGCTGGCCTGCGGCGCCGACGAGGTGCTGGCCAAGCCGACCGACCTCGACCGCTTCGGCGCCGCCCTGCTTGACCTTCTCAGCCGGCAAGTCGCCGCCGGCGTCGCCTGAGCGCGGGGCGCTCAGCGCCAGCGCGTGATGCCGATCGCCGCCGCGGTGAAAATGCCATAGGCCGCCATTCCGGCCGAGATGCCGAGGTAAACGCCGTCGGGCCCGAGCGCCGCGCCTTGGCCGAGCGCCAGCGCCGCGCCGATGGCGACCACCATGCGCAGCACGCTGCCCAGGACCGGCCAGAGCATCCGCCCGGCGCCCTGGCTCGCGAAGTAAAGCGCGAGCCCCAGTCCGAAGAACCCATAGCTCGGCCCCACGGCACCGAAATAGGCGCGCCCGGCCGCCAGCGCCGCCTCTTCCTCGGGCCCGAGGAAAAGGCGCAGCCACAGGTCGGGGGCCGCGGCGACGGTCAGCCCGATGGCGCCGACCATGGCCGCCGCTGTCAGCGCGCCCGTCCAGCCGATGCGCAGCGCCCGGGCGCGGTCGCCGGCGCCGATATTGGCGCCGACCATCGCAGTCAGCGCAGCGCCGATGCCGAAGATGACCGGAACCATCAGGAACTCGAGCCGGGCGCCCAGCCCGTACCCGGCCAGCGCCGCTTGGCCGTATTGCCCGACCAGCGCGACCATGACGATGATGGTCAGCACCGTCTGCACGGCGTTCAGCGATGCGAGCAGCCCGACGCGCAGGATCTCGGCGAAGAGCCCGCGGCCAAGCCCGTGAAGTGCGACCGGCAGCCCGGCCCGGCCCCCGGCCACATAGGCGAGCGCCACCAGCGCGCCGAGGGCGTGCGCGGCCGTCTGCCCCGCGGCCAGCCCGGCCATGCCGAGCGCCGGGAACGGCCCCCAGCCGAAAGCCAGCGCGCCCGAGAGCGGGATCGAGGCGAGCGCGACCAGCAGCAGGACCAGCGAGGCCACCAGCATGCTGCCCGAGCCGCGGATCACGCTCAGCGTGGAATGGCAGAGCCAGACCGCGACGCAGGCAGGAAAGTAGACGAGCGCGTACGCCAGGGCGGCGTCGACCGCGTCCTCGCCGCCGCCGAGCGCCGAGAAGATGGCGCGCCCCAGCAGCAGAACCAGCAGCGCCGAGCCGAGCGCCGTGACGATCGCGATCGTCCAGCCGGCGGCCGCTAGGCGGCCGGCGCGCACGGGATCGCCGGCGCCGAGAGCCCGCGCGACGGCCGACGAGATGGCGCCGCCCATCGCGCCTGCGGCCAGCATCTGGGTCAGCATGACCAGCGGGAAGACGAGCGCGAGCCCAGCCAGCGCCGCGACGCCGAGCCGCCCGGCATAGGCGCCTTCGGCGATGCTCATCGCCGTGGTGACCAGCATGGCGATGACGTTCGGCGCGGCGAGGCGGGCGAGCGTCGGGCCGATCGGCCCGTGCAGCAGCCGTTCGGTGCGGGCGGCGCGCGCCGCGGCGGCGGCATCGGCCTGCGGGCGCGGCGCGAGCCTCGGGAGCGCGGTCTCGACCATACGGACGCCTCGAGTAAGTTCCATTTAAGAACCAACTCCCCTACGTTCCCTTTCAGAACTTGTCAAGGCGCGCTATATCTGGCGCGACGCGCCGAAGGGACATGCCATGCGCTGGAACGAGCTGAAGGACGAGCCTTGCCCCGTCGCCCGGGGCCTCTCCGTCGTCGGCGACCGCTGGACGATGCTGGTGCTGCGCGACTGCTTCCGCGGCGTGCGGCGCTTCGATCAGTTCCAAAGCCGGCTCGGCATCACCCGCCACGTGCTTGCCGACCGCCTGCGCAAGCTCGAAGAGGCGGGCGTGCTCGAGCGCCGGCTCTACCAGGAACGGCCGCCCCGGCACGAATACCGGCTGACCGAAAAGGGGCTGGCGCTGCACCCGGTGCTCGTCACGCTGGTCGCCTGGGCCGAGGAGTGGGAGCCCCGGCCCGGCACCCCTTCGCGCCTCGTGTCGCGGCAGTCAGGCGAGCGCATCGAGCCGATGCTGGTCGATGCGCGGACCGGCGCGCCCGTCTCGCATCGCTCCTTCGGTCGCCCGGCATCGGGCACCGGAGACTGACTGGATCTCGGCCGGACCTCGCCGCGGCCGCGACCGCGGCGCCTCCCCTCTGGCATTCCCCGCCCCCTTCGATATCTAGGGCCTCCCGGGACGTCCGGGGGCGGGGAGGCGCGCATGGGCATCGGCAAGGGCCATCATCTCTATCTGATCGACGGCTCGGCCTATATCTTCCGGGCCTACCACGCGCTGCCGCCGCTGACCCGCACCTCCGATGGCCTGCCGGTCGGCGCGGTCGCCGGCTTCTGCGGCATGCTGCACAAGATGGTCTCGGGCTTCGGCACCAAGGGGCCGACGCATCTCGCCGTCATTTTCGACGCCTCCGCGCACTCGTTCCGCAACGAGATGTTCGACGGCTACAAGGCCAACCGCTCCGAGCCGCCTGACGACCTGATCCCGCAGTTCAGCCTCGTCCGCGACGCTGTGCGCGCCTGGAGCCTGCCCTGCATCGAGATGGAGGGTTTCGAGGCCGACGACCTGATCGCCACCTATGCGGCCCAGGCCCGCGACGCTGGCGCCGAGGTCACCGTCGTCAGCTCGGACAAGGACCTGATGCAGCTCGTCGGGCCCGGTATCGAGATGCTCGACCCGATGAAGAACGCGACCATCGGCCCCGACGAGGTCTTCGCCAAGTTCGGCGTGTTCCCCGACAAGATGATCGACGTCCAGGCGTTGGCGGGCGACTCGATCGACAACATCCCCGGCGCCCCGGGCATCGGGGTCAAGACCGCCGCCCAGCTGATCGGCGAGTATGGCGACCTCGAGACGCTGCTGGCCCGCGCCGACGAGATCAAGCAGCCCAAGCGCCGTCAGACGCTCATCGACCACGCCGACCAGATCCGCCTCAGCCGCGCCCTCGTCACCCTCGACCGGAACGTTCCCGTCGAGCATGGCCTCGACGAGTTCGAGCTCCACCCGCCCGACAAGGACAAGCTCCTCGCCTTCCTCGTCGCGATGGAGTTCCGCACGCTGACCGACCGCGTCGCGGCGTCGCTCGGCGCCGCCCCGCCCGTGCGCGCGGCCCAGGCGGCGCCCGCCCATGCCGAAAAGCCGCGCGAGGGCTGGACCCCCGGCGCCGTCCGCGCCATGCCGCCGATGCACGCCGAGCCCTACGCCACGATCCGCGACCTGGCCGAGCTCGCCACGCTGATCGCCGCCGCCTACGAGACCGGCACGCTGGCGCTCCACGTCGCCGCCGACGGCCCCGACCCGATGCAGGCGGGCATCTGCGGCATCGCGCTCGCCCCCGCCCCGGGCCAGGCCGCTTATGTCCCCACCGCCCATGCCGCGGGCGAGACCGACCTGCTCGGCTCTGGCCGCGCCGAGGGCCAGCTCACCCTCGACGCTGTCCTCGGCGTGCTCGCCCCCGTGCTGGCCGACCCCTCGATCCTGAAGCTCGGCCACGACGTCAAGCACGCCGCCAAGCTGCTCGCCCGCCAGGGCGTCGCGCTCGCGCCCGCCGACGACGCCATGCTCCTCTCCTACGCGGTCGAGTCCGGCCTCGGCGGCCACAGCCTCACCGAGCTCGCCGAGCGCCATCTCGGCCACCGCCCTCCCGCCATCGAGGAGCTGACCGGCACCGGCCGCGCCGCCGTCACCTTCGACCGCGTCCCCCTCGACCGCGCCGCCCCCTATCGCCGCCGAGCAGGCCGACCTCGCCCAGCGCCTCTGGACCAGGCTCCGCCCCCGCCTCGCCGCCGACCGGCTGTCCTCCGTCTACCACACGCTCGAGCGCCCGCTCGTGCCTGTGCTCGCCGCCATGGAGCGCACCGGCATCCGCATCGATTCCGACGTGCTGCGCCGGTTCTCGTCGCGCTTCGAGCAGAAGATGGCCGAGCTCGAGGAGGACATCTACCGGCTCGCCGGCCGCCCCTTCCACATCGGCAGCCCCAAGCAGCTGGGCGAGGTGCTCTTCGACGAGCTGGGCCTCGCCGGCGGCAAGAAGACCAAGACCGGCGCCTGGGCCACCCCCGCCGATCTCCTGGAAGAGCTCGCGGCCGAGGGCCACGACCTGCCCGCCCGCGTGCTCGACTGGCGCCAGCTCTCGAAGCTCAAGTCGACCTACACCGACGCGCTGCCGACTTACGTCCACCCCCAGACGGGGCGCGTCCACACCACCTTCGCGCTCGCCGCCACCTCGACGGGGCGCCTCTCGTCGAACGACCCCAACCTGCAGAACATCCCGATCCGCACCGAGGAAGGCCGCGCCATCCGCACCGCCTTCATCGCCTCGCCGGGCCACGTGCTGGTCAGCCTCGACTACAGCCAGATCGAGCTGCGCATCCTGGCGCACATGGCCGACATCCCGGCGCTGAGCCAGGCCTTCCGCGAGGGCCTCGACATCCACGCCATGACGGCGTCCGAGGTCTTCGGCGTGCCGCTCGCCCAGATGACGCCCGAGATCCGCCGCCGCGCCAAGGCGATCAACTTCGGCATCATCTACGGCATCTCGGCCTTCGGGCTCTCCAACAACCTGCGCATCCCGCGCGGCGACGCCCAGGCCTTCATCGACGCCTATTTCGAGCGCTTTCCCGGCATCCGCGACTATATCGAGACGACCAAGGCGGGCGCCCGCGAGAAGGGCTATGTCGAGACGCTGTTCGGCCGCCGCATCCACACGCCGGGCATCCAGAACCGCGGCCCGCACCGCGGCTTTGCCGAGCGCGCCGCCATCAACGCCCCCATCCAGGGCTCGGCCGCCGACATCATCCGCCGCGCCATGATCCGCATCCCCGCCGCCATGGCGTCAGCGAAGCTGACCGGCCAGATGCTCCTCCAGGTCCACGACGAACTCCTCTTCGAGGTGCCGCAGGCCGAGGCCGAAGCCACCATCGAGACGGTCCGCGACGTCATGCAACGCGCCGCCCACCCGGCGGTGCACCTCGCGGTCCCCCTGATCGTCGAGGCGGGGCAGGGGGACAGCTGGGCGGCGGCGCATTGAGCGTAACGAGTTGCGCGCCTGGGAAGGAGCCTAAAGCCCATAGCCCATAGCTGCAACCAGCCTCAGGTGGACAGATGGCGGAAGCGGCACTTGGGATAGTGCCGGCTCGTACGTGTAGGTCACAGAAGCTTTATCCTGGACTTCGAAAGTGGCTCTGATGGAATCCGGTATTCCATCCACGTACCAGATGGGAAGGCGACGCAGCTGCCATAAGGTGAGCAAGCGTAGGGTGGGTGCAACCCACCGTTCGGCCGCCACCGCACAGGGTCGGTCGAAAAGGCCGCCTCGGCAACGCAGGCGGAACTCCGTCCCGTGGCCACAAGTTTAGGTGAAGGCGAACGTGGCCAGCTTCACCCCCGGCCCCGTGCCAGCGCAAAGGAGGTCCTGCGATGTTACGGACAAAAGTGCTTGCCGGGCTGCTTGCCTTCACTGTCGCCGCGCCTGGTCTGGCGGCGGCCGACCCCTCGACGCTCGACGAATGGAACGGGGCATACAGGTCCGGCCATTCCCATGACAGCGAGCTGCGCCGAGCCTACGAACTGGGCCGGCGCGAAGCCATCGGCCAGGCGCGCCGCGACGGGTGGCGCGACGACCGCGGGCGCAACGAGCGCGCCGATCGCAAGCGGCGGGAAGCGGAGCTTCGCCGGCGCGCGAGCCGCGACGACTGGCGACGCGATCGCTACGATGATGACGACTGGCGGCGCGACCGCGACGAGCTCTCGCCGGCCGACATCATCATTCCCCTGCTGCTCCGCTGAGGCACGCGCCGGGTCCCACCCCGGCGCCCGACCCGCCCGGCCCGGCAACCGTGATGCTTGTGCGAACTCACCGCGCCGGCAGGCGAGCCGGCCGCATGACCTTTTGCGCAGGAAGTCGCGAAATTCGCCGCAGCGGCGGAGCTTCCGCCCGGCGCGGGGCGTGGCCCTGACGTTAACCCCTCGCGAACAATCCCCAAAGCGAGCGTAGGGTGGGTGGAACCCACGATAGCGGAGCCATCCATCAATTGCTTGGAACGCCTCGCGCCTTCCGCTGTCGCGTCGTGCGCCAGTCTCCTGCCCTTTTCGCCAAGCGCACGCGGCTGTGGGAGCACTTCTGCGAACACTGCCAGATGCGGGCCAGCGTCCGCCGGCTCTGACCGGCACGCGGCGCTCTCTCGCTGACGGTGTGGCGGCGCCGGGCGGCTACCGCCATGCGCGAAATCTTGATGCCGGGGGGCCACATAGGCGCCGTTCGGGCGGCAGATTCGACGCGCCGGTGCTTGACCTCGCGGCGCGAGCACGCATCTCCCTCCCCAGGGCCCCAGAATGTGAGCCGACCGGGTCGGCGTCTTTTCACGACGTTCGCCATTGCCGGGGAACCCCGAAACCAGTTTGATCGTGTGTGTATGGGAAAAAGTCATGTTCGCCGCATCTTGTCCGCGCCTGGCCACCGGCCTGCGCCTCGCCGCCCTGGCGGCCGCCGCCCTGCTCTCGGCCTGCGCCGCCGGCCCGGAACAGGCCTCGAGCCCGATGGTGCCCGCCGCCCTGCCGGCCGCGCCGCCGCCGCCGCCGATGTTCCTGGACGGGCCCTATGACCGCGTGCCGACGAAGGGCAAGGCGATCCTCGTCAACATCCCCAGCTACGAGCTCATCGCCTTCCAGGATGGCGAAGAGGTCCTCCGCAGCAAAGTGATCGTCGGATCAGTGAAAAATCCGACGCCGCAGCTGATTGCCGAGACCTCGGTCGTACGCTTCCGGCCGACCTGGAAGCCGACCGACGACATGGTGCGCGAGGAGGGCATCAGCCCCGATCGGCGGCCGGCCGGCAAGAACAACCCGCTCGGGCTGATGGCGATCCGGCTCGACCCGGGGCTCTTGATCTACCTGCACGGCACGAACCAGCCCAAGCTGTTCGGCCGCGACAAGCGCGCGCTCAGCCATGGCTGCATCCGCGTCGAAAAGGTCGAGGAGCTGGCTGCCTTCGTCCTCGACACCACCGTCGACGAGGTCAGGGGACACGCGACCGGCCGGCGCACCTTCGACATGGAGGCCTGGGGCATCCCGGTGCTCGTCCGCTACCACACCCGCTTTCCGGATGCGAACGGCGTGATGCAGGAATATGCCGACGTCTATGGCCGCGCGCCCGTCTATGCCGAGGACTACCCGGCCGTGGGTGCGTATTGGCCAGCCCCGGCCATGAGCGCCGAGGGGCCCGCGACCGAAACGCCGCTCTGACAGCGGCGTTCTCTCGACACCCATCGCCCGGCCAGGCCCCGGGCGATTTGTCGGCCGAGGTCGCGCAAAGGCCTCTCCGGGCGCTTCGGTCGCTCAGCGCCCCCAGCGGAGCGCCAGCGGGTCGGCCTCGCGGGCGAGTTCGACCAGCTGGGCACGGGTCTCCGGATGCAATGGCCGCGTCGGGTGGCGGACGTGCTCGGAGCGGATCACGCCACCCTCCCGCATCACCGCCTTGCAGGACCGCCAGCCGCACTGGCGGTTCTCGAAGTTGATGAGCGGCAGGAGGCGGTTGTAGACCGCCACAGCCGCGGCGCGGTTGCCCGCCAGGTGCGCCGTGATGGCCGGCTTGATCAGGTCGGGAAGCGTCGCCGAGGTCATGCTGCCCGTGGCGCCGGCGTCGAGGTCGGCGATCAGCGTGATCGCCTCCTCGCCGTCGAACGGCCCCTCGATGGCCTCGCCGCCGGCCTCGATCAGCGCCCGCAGCTTGGCCGCCGCCTGCGGCGTCTCGATCTTGAAGAGCCGCACCTCGTCGATCTCGCGCGCCATGCGCACCAGGAACGGCACCGACAGGGTGACGCCCGAGATCGGCGCATCCTGCACCATGATCGGGATGCCGCCCGCCCGGCCGGCGCGGGCAAAGTGCTCGAAGGTCGCCTCCTCGTCGGCGCGCAGCAGCGCCCCGTGATAGGGCGGCATCATCATCAGCATGGCGGCGCCCATGGCCGCCGCCTCGCGGGCGCGCGCCTCGACCATCCGGGTCGCGAAATGCGAGACGGTGACGATGACGGGCACGCGGCCGGCGGCGCGCTCGAGGCAGGCCCGGGTCAGCCGGGCGCGCTCGTCATCCGTCAGGAGGAACTGCTCGGAGAAGTTGGCCAGGATGCAGATGCCGTCGACACCCTGGTCGACCATGCAGTCGATGACGCGCCCCATGCCCTCGAGGTCAAGCGCGCCGTCATCGTCGAAGGGCGTCGGCGCGACCGGCCAGATGCCGGAGAAAGGACGGGTCATGGCTCAATGCTCCTGCGGCCTGCGCAATCCGGCGCGGGGTCCTGCTGCTTCAGCGGCGGAAGGTCCATTGTCGGGGGGCGGCGGCGCCTCCTCTCCATCCTTCCCCCTGAAGGGGGAGGGGGCCTCTCGCGCCCGGTAGAGGCGTGCGCCCGTCACAGGCGCGGCGTGGCGCCCGGAACGCTGCCGACAGCCGGGCTTGTCACGAGGCCGCGGGCTCGGCCACGCCGAAGCTGCGCTTGCCCATCGCCTTCTGCACCTCGTAGATCGAGCCCGTCGTCGGCGGCTGGGGATAGGGCAGGCGCACCGGCACGGCCGCCAGCCGCGGCTCGATCGTCTGCCGGCCGCAGAGGATGCGTGCCTCGAGCTCTTCCCAGCTCGTGGCCGAGCCGGGCGTGCCGGCGATCGGCACGGCATCGGCGGCCATCATCTCGTAGAACAGGATCCGCCGGTCCTTGGCCGAGGTGTTCAGCGCCGAGCCGTGCAGCACGCGGGCATGGTGGATCGTCACCGAGCCCGCCGGACCCATCAGCGGCACGGCGCGGGCCATGTCGACGCCGGCCTTCTCCATGTCGACGGCACCGGCGAAAAAGCCGTCATGGTGGTGGTCGTAGATCGGGTCCTTGTGTGTGCCGGGGATCACCTGCAGCGGGCCGTTCTCCTCGCCCATGTCGTCGATGAGCACGCCCACGGCCAGCACGGCGTCGTTCGTCTGCGGGTAGAAGGCCCAGTCCTGGTGCCACTCGACGGCGGCGCCGTGGCCCGCCTCCTTCATGTTGAGCTTGGCGGTGTGCAGCCGGAGGTCCGGGCCGATCAGGTCGCGCACGGGCGCGAGGATCCAGTCCGAGCGCATCAGCTGGTCAAAGAGCTTGGACTGCTTGTGCGGCAGCTTGATGCGGCGGACGCGGGGCCTGGCCGGCGTGTGGCTGTCCTCGAGGTCGAGCCGGTCGTCCGAGGCCGTCATGCCGCGCGCCGGCGCGCAGAGCCGCGCGATCTCGCCGCGCAGCGCGTTCATGACGTCGCCGGGCACGCGCTTCTCGAGGATCAGGTAGCCTGTCTCGGTGTAGTGGTCGATCTGGGCCTGGGTCAGGGTCTCGGGCATGGCAATCGCGCTCGGGTTGGGCGATGGACCGGGACCATCGCATCGCTCCAGCCCTTACACCCGCCGGCCTGACCGATCAAACCCGGCCCCGTGATTTTGCGGCGTCATCAATTGTGCGGACCGCGTGCGGAACGGTGCCGATCGTTCGGAGAGCCGACATGCCTGACGTTCAATTCTGCGAACGGCGGCGGCCGGCATGAAAAAGGGCGGGCGTCTTGCCCACCCCAAAAAGGCGTGCAGGGTGGGCTGCCTGCCCACCCGCCGGCAAGGCTACTCCGTCCCGGCCGCCTCGCCGGCATCCTCGCGGGGCTTGTAGTTCGTCTTCTCGACGATGCGGGCCGATTTGCCGCGGCGCGCGCGCAGGTAGTAGAGCTTGGCGCGGCGGACCTTGCCGCGGCGGACGACGGTGATCGCGTCGATGTTGGGCGAATGAAGCGGAAAGATGCGCTCGACGCCCTCGCCGAAGCTGATCTTGCGCACGGTGAAGCTGGCGCCGATGCCGCTGCCGCCATTGCGCGCGATGCAGACGCCCTCGTAGTTCTGCACGCGGGTGCGGGTGCCTTCCGTCACGCGGTAGCCGACGCGCACCGTGTCGCCCGGCGCGAAGTCGGGGATGGCCTTGCCGAGTTCCTTGACGTGCTCGGCCTCGAGCTGCTGCAGCAGGTTCATCGGTCCTTTTCCTTCTCGTTCTCCGCCGCCCCGTGCACGGGTCCGGCGGGTGTGGCGTCCGATTGCTCTGGCCTGCGCCGGGCCTTGTCCCTGCTGTCCAGGTAGGCCGCCCAGAGGTCGGGACGCCGGTCCCGTGTGATGGCCTCGCTCTGCGTGCGCCGCCATTCGGCGATGCGGGCGTGATGGCCGGAGAGCAGAACCTCCGGTATCTCGCGCCCCTCCCAGATCGCGGGCCGGGTGTAGTGCGGGTGCTCGAGCAGCCCGCCGGCGAAACTCTCCTCCACAGTCGAGGCGGCGTTGCCGAGCACGCCCGGGCGCAGCCTGACGACCGCGTCGAGGAGGACCAGCGCCGCCGGCTCACCCCCGGTGAGCACATAGTCGCCGATCGAGACCTCCTCGACCTGCCGCGCCTCCAGCACGCGCTGGTCGACGCCCTCGTAGCGGCCGCAGAGGAGGGTGAGGCCCTCTCCCGCCGCGATCTCGCGCGCGAGGGCTTGGCTGAACCGCCGTCCGCGCGGAGACAAATAAATCACGGGCCAGCGCGCCCTTTCGGGTACCCCATCCCGTGCTGCATCCACCGCCGCCGCGACCACGTCCGCGCGCATGACCATGCCGGGGCCACCGCCTGCCGGCGTGTCGTCGACGGTGCGGTGTCTATCGGTGGCGAAGGCCCTGATGTCAAGGATCTCGAGCCGCCAGAGCCCGTCGAGCAGCGCCCGCCCGGTCAGCCCGGCGCCCAGCACGCCCGGAAAGGCGTCCGGGAACAGCGTCAGGACCCGCGCTGTGAAGGGATCAGTCACCCTCGACCTCCGAGAGGTCCGCCACCAGCCGCCCGGCCGCGAGGTCCACCGTCGGCACCGCGGCGCGGGTGAAGGGCAGCATCAGCTCGACGGGCCCGGCGACCTCGACGACGTCGCCGGCGCCGAAATCATGCACGGCGCGGACGCGGCCGAGCACCGCGCCGCCCGTATCGACCACCTCGAGCCCGATGAGGTCGGCATGGTAATACTCGTCCTCGGCCAGCGCCGGCAGCCGCTCGCGCGGGGCATAGAGCCTCGTGCCGCGCAGGCTTTCCGCGGCCTCGCGCGTCTCGACGCCCGACAGGCGCGCCGCGAAGGCGCCCTTGAGCGGCCGGGTGATGCGGAGCCGGAACTCGCGCCCGTCCTCGGTCGTCAGTGGGGAATAGCGCGCGATCTCGGCGGGCTCGGCGCAGAAGCTCTTGATCCGCGCCTCGCCGTGCACGCCGAAGGCGCCGGCGATGGCGCCGACGCAGACCATCTCGTCGCGGTGCGCTCCGGGCATCGAACTCCCACCCCTGCCCTCCCCCTGGGGGAGGAAACGCCAGCGGCACCGCCGGCGCGAGCGCCGGCCCGGCTATTCCGCGGTCTCGGCGGCCGGCTCGGCCGCGGATTCTGCGGGCGCCTCGGCGGCCTCCTTGGCGGCCTGCTCGCGCGCCGCCCGCTCGTCGGCGCGCTTCTTGGCCTTGTCGCCGGGCTCGGCCTTCTGCGGGTTCGCGCGCTGCCTGGCGGGCTTCAGCCCGGCCGCCTCGAGCATGCGGGCGATGCGATCGGTCGGCTCGGCGCCGCGCTCGAGCCAGTGCTGGACGCGCTCGACGTCCATCTTGACGCGGTTCTCGTTGTCGCGCGGCAGCAGCGGGTCATAGGTGCCGAGCTTCTCGATGTAGCGGCCGTCGCGCGGGCTGCGGCTGTCAGCGGCGACGATGCGGTAGAAGGGCCGCTTCTTCGAGCCGCCGCGGGCGAGGCGGATTTTCATGGGCATATGTTGTCTCTCCTTCGATCTGCAGCGGTGTGGCTATTTCTGCATCTGGCGGTGGTGGCGGATCACCTCGTCGACGATGAAGCGCATGAATTTCCTGGCGAATTCCGGGTCGAGCCCGCTCTCGGCCGAGAGCCGCTCAAGCCGCTCGATCATCCGCGCCTCGCGATCGGGGTCGGCGGCCGGCAGCCCGTGCTCGGCCTTGAGCCGCCCGACCGTCTGGGTGCAGCGGAAGCGCTCGGCCAGCGTGTGGACGAGCACCGCGTCGAGATTGTCGATTGTGTGGCGCAGATCGGCCAGCAGGCCCTCCGCGCGCTCGGCATCGGTCATGGCTGTCCCCGGATTGCCAGATTGCATGGGTCCCGACATCAGAGTGTCCCCGGGCGCATATGCCGGAAGACCAGCGTGTCGAGCTCGGGCTTGGGCCGGTCGGCGGCATCGTCGCGGGTGGCGCCCAGCCGCTCGGCCAATGCGATCGAGCGGGCGTTCTCGGGGTGGATGTAGCTGACGGCCGTCGTCCAGCCGAGCGTCGCCCAGGCGAAGCCGAGGGCGGCGAGGGCGGCCTCGCGGGCGATGCCGCGGCCCTCGGCGGCGGGGAAGACGAACCAGCCGATCTCGCGCTCGGGCCAGCCTTGCGGGTACCAGCAGCCGACCGTGCCGAGGCAGGTGTCCGAGCCCTTCTCGGTCACCGCCCAGAGGCCGAAGCCGCGCAGCGCCCAGTGCCCGGTGACCGCGGCAAAGCCCCGCCAGGCAGCCTCGCGCCCGGCATTGCCGCCCATCCAGCGGGCGCGCGGATCGTCATGCGCGGCGACGTAGGCGTCGAGGTCGCGGGCCTGCGGGGCGCGCAGCACCAGGCGCTCGGTTTCGAGCACCGGCACGCCCGTCAGCTCCACTGTCGGCAGCGGCGCGTTCATGCCGGGCCGCCCGACAGCGCGTCCGGGCCAGGATGGCGGTAGACGAGGTCGCCGGCATCGGGGCCGGGCGCCTCGCGGTCGAGCCAGGCGCCGAGCCGCTCGGCGAGCCTTATCGAGCGGGCGTTCTCTGGCGCGATGTAGCTGACGAGCGTCGTCAGCCCCAGCCTGCGGTAGGCCCAGTCGCGGACGGCGAGCGCCGCCTCGCGGGCGATGCCCTTGCCCTCGGCTTGCGGGACGACCAGCCAGCCGATCTCGGGCTCGGCGTATTCGACGGGCTGGAAGAGGCCGACCTCGCCGAGATAGGCGCCGCCCGCGCGATCGGTCACCGACCAGGCGCCGAAGCCGCGCAGGGGCCAGCAGGCGAGGCTGGCGCAGAACTCGCGCCAGGCGGCGCGCTCGTCCATCGGCCCGCGCTCGTGGATCGCGCGCTCCGAGCCGAGGAAGGCCGCGTAATGCGGGAAATCGCCGATCTCGGGCGCGCGCAGGCGCAGCCGCTCGGTCTCGAGCGTGGGAATGGCAAAGCTCATTTCTTGCGGCCGAGCCCGCTCAGGCCCGGGGGCAGGGATTGCCCGCCCCCGCCGAGGCCGGGAAAGCCGGGGGGCAGGGCGCCGCCGCCGGGCAGGCCGGGGCCGCCGGGGCCACCGGGGCCACCGGGGCCCATCGGCGGCAGGCCGCCGGGCATGCCCTTGCCCATCATCTGGCCGAGCATGCCGCGCATGCCCTTCTTGCCGCCCATCTTGCCCATTTTCTTCATCATGTCCGCCATCTGGCGGTGCATCTTCAGCAGGCGGTTGACGTCCTGCACCTCCATGCCGGCGCCGCGGGCGACGCGCTCCTTGCGGCTGGCCTTCATCAGGTCGGGGTTCTTGCGCTCCTGCTTGGTCATGGACTGGATGATGGCGACCTGGCGCTTGAGCACCTTGTCGTCGACGCCGGCCTCGTCCATCTGCTTCTGCAGCTTGCCCATGCCCGGCAGCATCGAGACGATGCCCGACATGCCGCCCATCTGCAGCATCTGCTCGAGCTGCATTTTCAGGTCGTTCATGTCGAAGCGGCCCTTCTGGAACCGCTTCATCATGCGCTCGGCTTCCTGCTGCTCGATCGTCGCCTGGGCCTTCTCGACCAGGCTGACGATGTCGCCCATGCCGAGGATGCGGCCGGCGATGCGCTCGGCGTGGAACTCCTCCAGCGCGTCCATCCGTTCGCCGAGGCCTACGAACTTGATCGGCTTGCCGGTGACCGCGCGCATGGAGAGCGCTGCGCCGCCGCGCCCGTCGCCATCCATGCGGGTCAGCACGACGCCCGAAATGCCGATGCGGCCGTCGAAGTTCTCGGCGGTGTGGACCGCATCCTGGCCGGTCAGGCCGTCGACGACCAGCAGCGTCTCGTTGGGCTTGGCGACGTCGCGGACCGCCTCGACCTCGGCCATCAGCTCGTCGTTGATGGAAAGCCGGCCGGCGGTGTCGAGCATGACGACGTCATAGCCGCCGAGCGTCGCCTGCTGCTTGGCGCGCCTGGCGATCGCGACCGGGATCCTGGCCCTGCACGATCGGCAGCGTGTCGATGCCCGTCTGCACGCCGAGGATGGCCAGCTGCTCCATCGCCGCCGGGCGGCGGGTGTCGAGCGAGGCCATCAGCACGCGCTTGCGCTCGCGCTCGTTCAGCCGCTTGGCGAGCTTGGCGGTGGTCGTGGTCTTGCCCGAGCCCTGCAGGCCGACCATCAGGATGGTGGCGGGCGGGCTGTCGATGCGCAGGCGCCCGGGCTCGGGATCGTCGCCCGCCAGCACGCGGATCAGCTCGTCATGCACGATCTTGACGACCATCTGGCCAGGCGTGACCGATTTCAGCACGGCCTGGCCGGTCGCCTTATCGCCGACGCCCTTGATGAAGTCGCGCGCCACGGGCAGCGAGACGTCGGCCTCGAGCAGGGCCACGCGGACCTCGCGCAGCGCCGTCGCCACGTCCTCCTCGGTCAGCGCGCCCTTGGCGGTCAGCCGACCGAGCACGCCCGAGAGACGGTCCGACAGCGCTTCGAACATGGCCCAACTCCCTGCGTCGGCGGCGTCAGGCGCCCGCCGCAAACGCATATCGCGCCGGTGGGCGCAACGCGCTGACCGGCGGCGATCCTGCGAAACTCAGGACCGGAAGAGACGGATCTCTCCGGAAGTGGGTGGCGATTTATGCCAAGCGGGCGCTACGGTCAAGCCGCAGCGCCCGCATGCACGTCGTCGGCGTCAGAGGTTGCCGGCGCTCATCTCCTTGCCGATGTGCTCGGCCTGGCGGATGGCCAGCGCCACGATCGTCAGGGTCGGGTTCTCGGCGCCGCCGGTGGTGAACTGGCTGCCATCGGAGATGAACAGGTTGGGGATGTCGTGCGTCTGGCCCCATTTGTTCACCACGCCGTCCTCCGGCTTTTCGGACATGCGATTGGTGCCGAGATTGTGCGTGGACGGGTAGGGCGGCACGCGGAACGTCTCCTTGGCGCCCACGGCATCATAGATCGCCGCGCCCTGCTTGTAGGCGTACTCGCGCATGGCGACGTCGTTGGGGTGGTCGGTAAAGCTGACCTGCGGCACCGGCAAGCCGTGGTCGTCCTTCTCGTCGGGATGCAGCGTGACGCGGTTCTCGGCCTGCGGCATGTCCTCGCCGACGATCCACATGCCGGCCATGTTCCGGTACGTCTCCATCTTTCGGGCGAAGTCCGGCCCCCAGGCGCCCGGGTCGAGGAAGGCCGCCATGAAGGGCAGGCCCAGCGACAGCGTCTCGAACTCGAAGCCGCCGACGAAGCCGCGGGCGGGGTCGTTGTGCTCCTCGTCCTGGACGACGCCGGCCATGGTCGTGCCGCGCCACATCTTCACGGGCTCGGGCATCGCGGCGTAGACCGATCCGGTCGTGTGGCGCATGTAGTTGCGCCCGACCTGGCCCGACGAGTTGGCCAGCCCGTCCGGATATTTCGACGAGGCCGAGTTCAGCAACAGCCGCGGGCTTTCGATCGAATTGCCGGCGACCGCGACGATGCGGGCCATCTGCTCGTGCTCGTTGCCATCCTTGTCGGCATAGAGGACGCCAGTCACCTTGCCGCTGGCATCGTGCAGGATCTGCAGGACATGGCTTTCGGGGCGCAGGTCCAACCTGCCTGTCTCGAGCGCCTTGGGGATCTCGGAATAGAGGGTCGACCACTTCGCCCCCATTTTGCAGCCCTGGAAGCAGAACCCCATCTGCTGGCACGAGGCGCGGCCGTCGCGCTCGACGCTGTTGATCGCCATGCGGCCGGTATGGACCTGCTTGTAGCCGATCTTGGTCGCGCCGTTGTAGAACACCTTGAAGTTGTTGTTGCCGGGCAGGCCGGGGATGCCATTGGTGCGCGTCACGCCCATCTTGTCCTCGGCCCGCGCGTAATAGGGCTCGAGGTCGGCGAGCGTGATCGGCCAGTCGAGCAGCGACGCGCCCTCCAGCTCGCCATAGGTGGTCCGCGCCTTGAACTCGTGCGGCTGCAAGCGCAGCGATGCGCCCGCCCAGTGCGTCGTCGTGCCGCCGACCGTCTTGCAGATCCAGGCCGGCAGGTTCGGGAAGTCGGTGGCGACGCGCCATCCGCCGGTCGCATAGCGCTTGTCGAGCCAGGCGAGCTGGCCGAAGGATTGCCACTCGTCCTGGATGTAGCTGTCGATGCTCTGCTGGCCGCCGGCCTCGAGCAGGACGACGTCGACGCCCTGCATGCAGAGCTCGTGGGCCAGGGTGCCGCCACCTGCGCCCGAGCCGATGATGACGACGACGCTGTCGTCGGTCAGCTCGTAGGGTGCTGCCATCTCTTCATCCTCCCTTATGTTGGCGTCTGGCTGGCGTCACGCGGGCACGGGCGGGCTCGCCTCGGGCGGAGGATCGGGCAGCCAGCTGAGATCGTTGAAGCCGTTGAAGAGATAGCCGCCGATCGGGAACGAGGGGCCCTCATAGCCGAACTGCTCCCAGACCTCGGGCTGGTTGTAGAGCGCGACCACGGTCTTGCCGCGGACCGCCTGGAAGAAGGGCGTGTCGGCGATGGACTGCAGCGCCGCCTGCTTGTCATCGTCGCTGGCGGCGGCGAAGCTGCCGCCCGACTTCTCGTCCAGCCCCAGCATGCCGTCGCGCAGAAGCTCCAGGCGCGACTTGTCGTCGAAGCCCGCCGCCTCGGCGTCGAGAGCCTTGACGACATTGGCGTAGTAGACGTCGCCGAGGAAATCGTGCGGGTAGACCGCCCGCGTCATCGCCAGCAGGCCCTCGGCCAGCTGCGGATCGATCGCCGCATACTCGACCGCCCAGGCCTTGCCGGGGCCGATCAGCCAGGTCGCGCCGCCAGCCGCCGCCGCATAGGCGCCGACCGCCGCGAGGCTCGACTTCAGAAACCGGCGCCGGTCGACGAGGACGCCCCTGGGCACGCCGGGGGGCTGCGCGTTCGCCGCCGCGGCCGGCGGGCCGAGGCGGCGTGCGGCGTTGCCCGCGCCGCTCGCGCCGCTCGCGCCGTGGATCTCGCTCATCATTTCCTCCCGTCTGCGTTGCTCTTGTGGGAACGTTTCAGCGGAACCGGCCATGCCGCTGCAGAACCTCGATCTGGTAACCGTCGGGATCGGCGACGAAGAAGAACTTGGCCAGCAGGCGACCGTCGCGGTTGAACTCGACGATGCGGCGCGGCGCGAAGCCCGCCTTGGCGAATCGGGCGTGCTCGGCGTCGAGGTCGTCGACGACGACAGCGAGATGGCCATAGCCGTCACCGAGCGCATAGGGCTCGGTGCGCCCCTTGTTGATCGTCAGCTCCAGCTCGAAATCTGCCTGGGCATTGCTCAGGTAAACCAGGGTGAAATCGTCGAAATCCAGCCTGTCGGCGACCTCGAGCCCGAAGGCATCGCGATAGAAGGCCGTCGAGCGCGCCTCGTCGAGCACGCGGATCATGGAATGCACGGCCTTGGCCACGGCAGCCCCCCCGGGTTCGCTTGACCGGATCGCAGGCTACGACCGGTTTCGCGCGCGCGGGTAGTAGCGGGATACTACTCTGCCGCGATCCGCGCGACGCCGGCGCGCGTCTCGAGCCAGACCAGGCAGCTGCAGCGCAGGAGCGAGCTGAAATTGCCCGCCTCGCCGTGGATCTGCAGCACCTCGTCGTGCAGCTTGGAGATGAAGGCAGGCGTGCTCAGCCCCTCCCCCGCGGCGATCTTCTCGAGGATGTCCCAGAAGCCGGCCTCCAGCCGCAGGCTGGTGCTCTGGCCGTTCAGCCGCAGGCGCCGTGTCTCGGGCTCGTAGCGGGCGCGATCCTGGCTGGCGAATAGATTGCACATGCGCTTCCTCCGATCTGTCGTTTTTCCCCTGAGGATGCGGGACGCCTAGCGAAAAGCAAGCAGGGAACGCTTGGGTCGCGTTCCCCGCAGCGACGCATCGCATCTCAGCCACTTTGCGTTGACATCGGCTCGAGCGAGCGCGCAGCATGATCCTGAAGGTCGCCAGGCCGAAAAGGCACGACAGGGAGGGGAACGGCCGATGGTGGATGTGAAGCGCTTCGAGACCCTGCTGCGCGAGCGCGAGGCCTATCTGGCGGCGACGATCGAGCGCGTCGGGCGCCAGCTCGAGGAGCCGGCCAGCAAGGACGACGAGGAGCGCGCCATCGAGCGCGAGGGCGACGAGGTGCTCGAGAGCCTGGGCAGCGCCAGCGCGGCCGAGCTGCGCGCCGTCCGCGCCGCGCTGCGCCGGATCGAGGAAGGCACCTACGGCGAATGCGCCAAATGCGGCGAGGAGATCGCCGAGAAGCGGCTCGAGATCATCCCGCACGCCGCGCTCTGCGCCAAATGCGCCTGAGATAGCCAGGTGGGTTTCGCCCACCCTTCGACGACGCGCGCGGTGCAACGCCGCCCGGCATTCTACGCCCGACCGGCTGCGGCGCGCTCCAGGCGCGGTCCTGCACGGGCAGGTGGACGATGGCCGAGAAGATGCCGAGCGCGATCGCCGCGTACCAGAAGGCGTCATAGTTGCCGTAAAGGTCGTAAGTCACGCCGCCCATATAGACGCCGACAAAGCTGCCGATCTGGTGGCTGAGGAAGACGAAGCCATAGAGCGTGGCCATGTGCTTCGTGCCGAACATGGTGGCGACGAGGCCGGTCGTCAGCGGCACCGTCGTCAGCCACAACAGCCCCATCGAGAGCGAGAAGACGATCACGGTGGCGGGCGTGATCGGGAACGAGATGAAGAGCGTGATGACGACGGCGCGCAGCGCGTAGATCGACGACAGCAAATAGGGCTTGGGGAACCGGGCGCCGAGCTGGCCGACGATCAGCGTGCCGACGAAGTTGCCGAGGCCGACGAGCGACAGCGTCAGCGCGCCGAGCTCGGTCGCCGGGCCCTCGGGCGTCGCGCACACCTCGGCCACGAAAGCGGGGAAGTGCGCGGCGATGGCGGCGACGTGAAAGCCGCAGACGAAAAAGCCGATGGTCAGCAGCGTGTAGGAGGAGTGCCCGAAGGCCCGCCGTATCACCGCAGCCGTCGAGAGCCCGTCGTTGACGGTCACGTTCGACATCGGCACCTGCGCCTTGAGCAGCGGGATGCAGGCCGCCATCGGCAAGAGCAGCGCCGTCATGACCAGAAGCGTCGCCTGCCAGCCATAGGCCTCGACCAGCATGCCGGCCAGCACCGGCAGCGTCATCTGCCCGAGCGAGCCGAAGGCTGCCGTCAGCCCCAGCGCCTGGCTGCGCTTGTCGTCAGGCGTGGCGCGCCCGACGACGGACAGGATCAGCCCGAAGGCCGTCCCGGCGACGCCGAGCCCGATCAGCACGCCCGTCCCCGTATGCATCATCCAGGGCGCAAAGCCGAAGGTCGTGAGCAGCATCCCGGCGAGATAGAGCCAGAACCCCAGCCACATCGCCCGCCGGTCGCCGAACCGGTCGGCGATCCAGCCGAAGACCGGCTGGCCCAGGCCCCAGACGATGTTCTGCAGCGCCAGGCTGAGCGAGAAGACCTCGCGCGGCCAGTCGAAGGTCGCCGAGATCGGGTCCATCATCACGCCGAAGACCGAACGGATGCCGAAGCTGAGCGTCAGCACCAGCGAACCCGCGGCGATGATGATCGTGGTGTTGGACAGTCTGGACATGGCGCCCCCCTCCGGCGTGCCGCGGCCGGCGGCGGGACCGTTCAGCGCCAGAGACGATAAAATCGGGCGCGCGGCAAACGAATGTTTTTACTCGGTCGGTTCAGCGAAATTGAACCCTTGCGGCAGGCCGGCGGGGCTCTTGTGCGGCGCAATGTGCGGACGATAGGGTGGCGCCCGCTTCAGAGGGGCGCAAGGTGATGGCGAATGTCGGCCGGGCCCATGCCACGCTATCGCGAGCTGGTCGAGCAGGGGCGGATCAAGCCAGATCCGGCACAGCGCGCCGCCGTCGAGAAGCTGCAGCTGCTGCACATGCGGCTGGCCGGCTACGACCCGGCGCAGCGCAAGAAGGTGGCGCTCGGCTGGCTCGGCTTCGGCCGCAAGGCCGCCAAGCAGGACAAGATCCTGACAGGGCTCTACATCTATGGCGGCGTCGGGCGCGGCAAGTCCATGCTGATGGACGTGTTCTTCGAGGGCGCCCCGGTGACGCCCAAGCGCCGCGTGCACTTCCATGCCTTCATGCAGGAGGTGCATGTCGGGATTCATGTCGCGCGTGAGTCGAACGTCCGCGACCCGATCAAGCCGGTCGCCGACGAGATCGCCGAGGGCGCCACGCTGCTCTGCTTCGACGAGTTTCACGTGACCGACATCACCGACGCCATGATCCTCGGCCGGCTCTTCGAGGCGCTGTTCGACCGCGGCGTCGTCGTCGTGGCGACCTCGAACCGGCCGCCGGACGATCTCTACAAGGACGGGCTGAACCGGCAGCTTTTCCTGCCCTTCATCGCGCTGTTGAAGGAGCGTCTCGACGTGCACGAGCTGGCCGGCCCGACCGACTATCGGCTGGGCGGCGAAAGCGAGGAGCGGCGGTATTTCACGCCGCTCGGCCCGCGCGCGCGGGCAGGCATGGACGCCGCCTGGTCACGCGCGATCGATGGCGACGAGGCGGCGCCGCTGACCGTCTCGGTGCGCGGCCGGCGGATCGTCATCCCGCAGGCGGCCGAGGATGCGGGCCGCGCCAGCTTTGCCGCGCTCTGCGAGCAGCCGCTGGGGCCCGGCGACTATCTCGAGATCGCCGGGCTGTTCACCACCTTTTTCCTCGACGACGTGCCCCGGCTCGGCTGGGCCAAGCACAACGAGGCGAAGCGCTTCGTCACCCTGATCGATGCGCTCTACGAGGCGCGGGTCAGGCTCTACTGCTCGGCCGACGCGCCGCCCGACGAGCTCTATGTCGAGGGCGAGGGCGCCTTCGAATTCGGCCGCACCGCCTCGCGGCTGATCGAGATGCAGGGCACGAGGTGGCCGGATGGCTAGGCGCCACGTGCATGGCCGCAGCGTGACCGGGGTGATCCTCGACGCGCCCGGCGTCCTGCTCCGGCGGCTGCTGCCGGCCCGGACCGCTCGGCTGGTCGAGGCGTTCTGGGTGGTGCCGCTCGGCTTCGCGCTGCTCGGGATGCTGGCGCCGGTCGCGTTCCAATTCGTGCCCGAGCCTTTCCTCGAGATCTTCTACGGCGGCGAGCCCGATATCGACATCGACGGCGCCAGGGCGACGCTGCAGGTCGTGGCGGGCGGGGTCATCACCATCATGAGCCTCGTCTTCTCGCTGGCCTTTGTCGCGCTCAGCATCACGGCGCAGCAGCTCAGCCCGCGGATCCTCGACTACGTCGTCGAGGATCGCGTCACGCAGGTGCTGGTCGGGCTGGCGCTCGCGACCTTCCTGTTCGCGGCGATCGAGCTGTCGTTCGGCATCACCGGCGGCGAGGTGCGGCTGGCCACATCGGCCTTCATCGCGCTGGTGATGGCCGCGGCAACCCTGACGACCGTCGTGATCTTCTCGCACAAGATGACGCGCATCATGCGTGCCGAGGACATCGTCGCCTATCTCGGCGACGCCTTCGTCGAGGCGATCCGCTCGGGGCCGTCGTCCATATCCAAGGAGATGATGGTCAGTGACGCCGCCGCCGAAGCCGAGCTCGACCGGCAGCTCGCCGATGCCCCTGTCGTCATGGCGAGCCGGACGGGCTATCTCGGCGCAGTCGACTATCCGGGGCTGCTCGACTGGGTGGCCGAGAACGATCTGAAGCTCGAGATCCTCTGGCGCGAGAACGCCTTTGTGCTCGAAGGCGTCCCGGTGGCCAGGGTCGCCGGGCACGCGGGCGACCTCGACGAGCTTGCCGACGACATCACGAGGTTCCTGAACCTGACCGACCGGCGGGTCATCGGAGAGACGGCCGAGTACGAGGCGTCCTCGCTGTCCGAGGCGGCGGTGCGCGCGCTGTCGCCCGGGATCAACGATCCGGCGACGGCGCGCTCGTGCTCGAACAGGCTCTTCCAAGGCCTGGTGATGCTGGCGGCCATGCCCGAGAAACCGCGCGCACTTGCCGGCAGCGACGGCCTGCCGCGCGTGCTGCGCGCCCGCCACGGCATCGCCGAGTTCCTCGAGCACGCCGTCGCGCCGATCCTCGAAGCCGCGCGCGATCGGGCGACGGTGCGCCACTTCGCCGGATTGACGGACACGCTGGGCAGGATCGCGCAGCGACCCAAGGAGCAGGACGCCGTCCGCGCCTTCAAGGCACGGATCGACGCCTCGGAGCCATCGCCCGAGCGCTACCTGAAAGAGGTCAAGGCCGGCGAGCGGGGTCGTTGAGCGGCATGCGCCGTCGAGCCAGGCAACAGGTTCTCGGCGGCGGCGTTGAGCGGGCATCATGAAGGGTGACAATCTGAAGGTGCAGGCGAATGGCCCTGTTCCCGTGGATCGCGATTGCGGCGGCGGCCATCGAGTCGCTGCGCCCTTGCAGGCGGCTGGCCGGGCCGCCCGATACAACTTCCGAGAGTGTCCTTTGCCGCGAACAGTCAACTGCCAACGGTTTCGTCTTGGTTAACGGTTTAGACGAAGCCCCTTCTCCTCAATGGCTTACGCCAGTGTGCACGCGTGCACAAGCGTGCACATACGTGAACGGCCGTTGAATTGGGCTCAGGACAGCTCACCGAAGATCCGCAGTCCGTACTCAATAGGCGGGCGGGTCGCTGGCCGGGAAGGACTCGTCCGAGGCCTCGTCCACCTTGTCCCAATGCCGACGGTCGTCGCGCATGCCCTCCGGGCCCGCCGGCCTGACATAATGACTGCCTCTCTCGGCCGCGGCGTCGCGGACGCGTCTGGCGACGGCCACGCCTCGCCGGCGCACCCTGCGGGCGGCAGGCGCGTAGCGATCGCTCCTCGACACCACGAGGGCTGCGAGCACGACGACGCCGGCCAGGATCAGAAGTCGTTCCAGTTTCATTTGCCTCACCCCGAATTCGCCTTTGGGCCAGCCGCTGACGCGCGCCCGCCCGAGGGGCGAACGCATCGAATTTGCCCCCGGTTCCGGAACCGGGTCGTGGACCGCGTGCCGGATGGCCTCAGCGGTAGGCGCCGCTCTCCGGACGGGCGGGGTGTCGCGCGTAATGGCCGGCCTGCGGCACGGCGATCTGCTCGAACCGCTCGGCCAGGCGGTGCAGGGCCGCGCGCATCTTCGGCCCAGCCATCGGCCGTCCGTGGCCCGTCACCAGGAGCTCGGGCTCGAGCTCGGCGAGGCGGCGCGCCGACGCCTCTGCCTTGTCCCATTCGATGGTGAAGTAGGCGGGCGGGCCGTGCAGCTCGGGCGCCTGCCCGGCGATCGCATAGGCAGATTCCTGGCGTGTCGTGATCACCGCATCGCCGGCGACCAGCGCCCGGTCGGCGTCGCGCCAGAGCGAGACGTGGCCAGGCGAGTGGCCTGGCGTGTGCAGCCAGCGCCAGCCGGGCGCCCGAGGGACGGTGCCGTCCTCGGGCAGCGGCCGCAGCCAGTCGCCGACTTCGATGGGCTCGGTCGGGAAGAAGCGGCCGAGCGACGGCATGATGCCGCCGCCCGTCGAGGGATCGCCGGGCGGGTAGGCGGCCGCGCCCGTGAGATAGGGGAACTCGAGCCGGTGGGCATAGACCGGCGCCTCCCAGCGCCGGGCGAGTGTCGCGAGCGCGCCGACATGGTCGAAATGGCCGTGCGTGAGCACGATGGCCGCGGGGCGGGCGCCGTGCCCGAAGCGCTCGGCGGCGGCCGCCTCGATGAAGCCGGCCGACCCCTTCAGCCCGGCGTCCACCAGCACCCAGCCGCGGTCGCCGGCATCAGGCGGCCCGAGGAAGACGACGTTGACCATGGCGAGCCGGCGATAGGCGATGTCGGCGGCGACCTGCCGGGCCCGGCCGTTGCCGCCGGCGCGGACGGCGCTGCGCGGCATCGGCAGCTGCCGGCCGACCCGCGCCTGGCCGTCCGGCAGATCGGTCAGAAGCGCAGCGGCGACCGAGAAGAGCCCATAGCCGGCGAGCGTGGCCCTGACCGGCACGGGCTCGTCGCGCAGGGCTGCCGCCGCGGCGCAGAAGCCGAGCCCCTGCAGGGCGTCGATGCCGAGGTGCCGCTCCATCGACAGCGCGCCCGATCGCCCGTCATAGGCGGTCGCCATGCTGTAGGCCGCGACGCCCGCGCCCGCCGCGGCGCAAGCGGCCTGCAGGCCGGGCCGCCAGCCGAGCAGTCCAGGCCCGAGCGCGAGCGCGGCGGCCGAGGCGGCGTCGAGGGCGGCATGCGTGCGTGGCGGGATCATCGGGCGCTCCTTCGCGGCTTGCGGCGTCCGCGAAGGCAACGATCTCTGCCGGGCGTCGTTCCGACCGGGCCCTAGCGCCTGCCCCAGCCCCTGCCGCCGGCCGGAACCAAAGCGAGGTCAGCGCCTCCTCGACCGGGCGCTCAGAGCTGGCGCTCGACCATCAGCTTCTTGATCTCGGCGATGGCCTTGGCGGGGTTCAGCCCCTTGGGGCAGGTCTTGGCGCAGTTCATGATGGTGTGGCAGCGATAGAGCCGGAACGGGTCCTCGAGGAAATCGAGCCGCTCGCCCGTCGCCTCGTCGCGGCTGTCGTCGATCCAGCGCCAGGCGTGCAGCAGCGCCGCGGGGCCGAGATAACGGTCGCCGTTCCACCAATAGCTCGGGCAGGCCGTCGAGCAGCAGGCGCAGAGGATGCACTCGTAATAGCCGTCGAGCTTGTCGCGGTCCTCGATCGACTGGCGCCACTCCTTCTCGGGCGGCGGCGAGCTGGTCTGCAGCCAGGGCTGGATGGCGGCGTGCTGGGCGAAGAAGTGGCCGAGATCCGGCACCAGGTCCTTGATCACCGGCATGTGCGGCAGGGGATAGATGCGGACGTCGCCCTTCACGTCCTCGATGGCGGACGTGCAGGCCAGCGTGTTGACGCCGTCGATGTTCATCGCGCAGCTGCCGCAGATGCCCTCGCGGCAGGACCGACGAAACGTCAGGGTCGGGTCGATCTCGTTCTTGATCTTGATGATCGCGTCCAAAATCATCGGACCGCAATCGTCGAGGTCGACGAAGTAAGTGTCGACCCGGGGGTTATCGGCGGTGTCGGGGTCCCAGCGATAGACCCTGAACGTCTTCAGCCGCGTCGCGCCGTCCGGCTTCGGCCAGGTCTTGCCTTCGCGGACGCGCGAGTTCTTCGGCAGCGCCAGTTCGACCATCATACGTCTCCTGTCAGTCCCGTCGCGGGCTTGCGCCCGATGAATACCTTCTCGCCGCGGTGCAGCGCATAGCGGGCGGCGTCCGGCTCGAGCGCCGTGAACTCGGCCACGCTGAAGCCGGGCGCGGCCAGCCGGTCGCGAAAGTCGCGACCGTACCAGCGCAGGTGATCGGCGTCGCCATAGTGCAGGCGCCGCGCCTCGGGCGTCGCATGCGCCGGGTTCTCATAGGTCGCGTCGAACCCCTCGATCAGCGGCACCGTCAGCACCGCCTGGCCGCCGGGGCGCAGGATGCGGTGAAGCTCCGACAGCGCTGCGCGGTCGTCGACGTGCTCCAGCACGTGGTTGGCGATGACCATGTCGACCGAGGCCGTCGGCAGGTCGATCGCCGTGATGTCGAGGCGCAGCTCGAACTTGCCGTTCAGATCGGCCGTCCGGTATTCCGCGCCCCGCGCCGCCATCTCGCCCCGCACCCAGGGTTCGGCCGCGAAGTGCAGCACGCTGGCGCCCGCGGCGAGCCGCATCTCGCGGTCCATCCACAGCTTCAGCAGCCGGTGCCGCGGCCGCGAATCGCAGGAGGGGCACCAGATCTCGGGCTTGTGCTTCACCGGCGAGAACATGCCCCGGTAGCCGCAGATCGGGCATTCGCGCGGGGTCCGGCCCCAGGCCAGCGCCGTCACATGGTCGATCGCCCGCCCGGCGCGCAGCTCCATCTTCGCCGCGATCTCGTCCGAGGATCGCCATCTCGCCAAGAGATCCGCGCCCACCGGCTCAGTAGACCCGCGCCTTGGGCTTGATCCGCTCGGGGTCGATGCCCCCTTCGTTGTGGCCCGTCAGCGGCTCGGTCACCACGCCGCGGTAGTCGATCCGGACCTCGCCATTGATCCAGGCGAGCGAATGCTTGCGCCAGTTGACGTCGTCGCGCTCGGGATAGTCCTCGTGCGCATGCGCGCCGCGGCTCTCGTGCCGGGCCTCGGCGCAGTAGACGGTGGCGAGCGCGCTGGGGATGAGGTTGGCGAGCTCCAGCGTCTCCATCAGGTCCGAATTCCAGATCAGCGAGCGGTCCGTCACCCGCACATCGTCGAACATCGCGTCCACGCGGCTGACCTTGTGGCAGCCCTCCTTCAGCGTCTTCGACGTGCGGAAGACGGCGGCGTCCTCCTGCATCGCCTTCTGCAGGGACGACCTGATCCTCGATGTCGGGCTGCCGCCTTTGGCGTGGCGCAGCCGGTCGAAGCGGTCGATCGCCTTTTCCAGCGAGGCGGGGTTCAGGTCGGGATTGGCGCCGTTCCGGTCGACGACCTGGCCCGCCTTGATGGCGCAGGCCCGGCCGAAGACCACGAGGTCCGTCAGCGAGTTCGAGCCCAGCCGGTTCGCTCCGTGCACCGAGGCGCAGGCGGCCTCGCCCGCGGTCATCAGCCCCGGCACGATCCGGTCCTCGCCGTCCGTGTGGTCGAGCACCTCGCCCCAGTAGTTCGAGGGGATGCCGCCCATGTTGTAGTGCACCGTCGGCAGCACCGGGATCGGCTCGCGCGTCAGGTCGACACCGGCGAAGATCTTGGCGCTCTCGCTGATGCCGGGCAGACGCTTGTGCAGGACCTCGGGCGGCAAATGGTTGAGGTTCAGGTGGATGTGGTCCTTCTCGGGCCCGACGCCGCGCCCCTCGCGGATCTCGATCGTCATGCAGCGGCTGACGACGTCGCGGCTGGCCAGGTCCTTGGCGCGGGGCGCATAGCGCTCCATGAACCGTTCGCCCTCGGAGTTCGTCAGGTACCCGCCCTCGCCGCGCGCGCCCTCGGTGATCAGGCACCCGGCGCCGTAGATGCCGGTCGGGTGGAACTGCACGAACTCCATGTCCTGCAGGGGCAGGCCGGCGCGCGCCACCATGCCGTTGCCGTCGCCCGTGCAGCTGTGCGCCGAGGTGCAGGAGAAATAGGCGCGCCCGTAGCCGCCCGTCGCCAGCACCACCATCTTGGCGGAAAACCGATGGATCGTGCCGTCGTCGAGCTTCCAGGCGATCACGCCCTGGCACTCGCCGTCGTCGGACATGATCAGGTCGGTCGCGAAGTACTCGATGAAGAACTCGGCGTTGTTGCGCACCGCCTGGCCATAGAGCGTGTGCAGGATGGCATGCCCCGTCCGATCGGCGGCGGCGCAGGTGCGCTGCACCGGCGGGCCCTCGCCGAACTCGGTCATGTGCCCGCCAAAGGGGCGCTGATAGATCTTGCCGTCTTCGGTGCGGCTGAACGGGACACCGTAGTGCTCGAGCTCGATCACGGCCTTGGGCGCCTCGCGCGCGAGGTACTCCATGGCGTCCATGTCGCCCAGCCAGTCCGACCCCTTGATCGTGTCGTACATGTGCCACTGCCAGTGGTCGGGGCCCATGTTCTGCAGGCTGGCGGCGATGCCGCCCTGCGCCGCGACCGTGTGGCTGCGCGTTGGGAAAAGCTTGGTGACGCAGGCCGTCTTCAGCCCCTGTTCCGCCATGCCGAGCGTGGCGCGCAACCCCGCGCCGCCGGCGCCGACGACGACGACGTCATAGCGGTGGTCGATGTATTGGTATGCGGGCATTGGGACTGGTCCTATGCTGTCCGCGCTTCGGCGCCGCGCCCGGGCAGCGCGGCACGCGCGCTTGTCCGGTGAACTAGCGCGCCGATGGCGCTCTCAAAGGAAGACGGGGCGTCAGAAATGTCGCGCCGGCCGCACATCGCTCAGCCAGCGAACGCGATCTTCAGCACGGCGAAGATGCCGGCCAGACCGAAAAAGGCGCAGAGCATCTGGTTGAGGATCAGCAGGCCCGCCCGCCAAGCCTTGTCGTGCACGTAGTCCTCGATGACGACCTGCAGCCCGAGCATCAGGTGGTGGAAGCCGACGGCGAGGAAGAGCACGGCAACGACCGCGTTGAACCAGTTGGCGTAGACGGCCCTGACGACCAGGTACCCTTCGCCCAGCGCGCTCGCGAACGGAAAGACGAACAGCAGCCCCAGCGGGATCAGCGCCACCGACTCGACCCGCGTCACCCACCAGTGGTGCACGCCCGAATGCGCGGAACCCAGGCCGGACACCATGCCGCGCGGGGTCTTGTAGGCCGCTTTTCCTGCCATCGGCCGCTCTCCTCAAGCGAAGATCCAGATCAGTGCTGTCAGCACGACGGTGCCCGCCAGCACCGCCTTGCCGCCGAGCTCGACGCTCGGCAGGTCCAGGCCGCGCCCGGTGTCCCAGACGAGGTGCCGGATGCCGTTCAGCAGGTGGTACGAGAAGGCGAGCGTCAGGAACAGCCAGATCAGATGGCCGAGCCAGGACGTCCAGAGCCCGTCGATCAGCTCGAAATAGTCGGGGTCCGACGCCGCGGCGAGCAGCCACCAGACGACGGCCACGCCGCCGACCACCAGCCCGATCCCCGTGATCCGGTGCATGATCGACATGACCGAGGTGATCTGCGGGCGGTAGATGGTCATATGCGGGGACAGGGGCCGGTTGCCCCGGTTCACATCGGCCATTCGGCTTCCCCTTGCGCGCCCTTTTGCGTTGAGGGGTTTTAGGCCGGCGCCGCAGCGAGGGCCAGCCAAAACTCGCAGCCGCAAGGCTGGTTTGCCGCCTAGTCCTCGTCCTCGCCGCGATGGCCGGGCTCGTGAAGGTTGAACTGCATCATGGCGCGCGCCTGCATCATGGCCCGGCTTTGCATCATCGCGCGGCTCTGCATCATGGCCCGGCTCTGCATCATGGCCCGGCTCTGCATCATCGCCCGGCTCTGCATCATCGCGCGGCTTTGCATCATGGCCCGCGCCTGGATCATCCCCCCGGCGCCGTCGCTGATCAGCTCGCGCACGCTCAGCTCGTTGCGGTCGACGCCTGGCGCGGTCATCAGGGTGACCCGATCCGTCTCGTCGATCACCATGAAGCCGTCGAGCTCGGCCGGCACGTAATAGAGCCGGCCGTCGGCGCCGCGCAGCGTGAACCCGGCGCCGCCGCCGGCCAGATCGGCGGCCTCGGCCGCCGCCTCGCCCGCCTCGAGCCCCAGCGCCATGCCGACGCGCGTCTCCTCGCTGTCGATGGCGACGGTCTTGTCCCTGACGGCGACCTCCCAACGCAGGAACTCGCCCGGCGGAAAGTCGCGCAGCGCCTTTTTGCTCTTCTCGTCCTTGTCGCTGATGTCATGGCCCGGGCCAGGCAGCACGATGCCGACCGGCGCGGGCAGCCGCGTCACCTCGTTCACGTATTTGTAGCCGAAGACGCTGACGAGATGCGGCTCGGCGCCACCATGCCTGCCGACATGCGGCGGCAGCGCGCCGGCGCCGAAGGTGACGTCCACGGTCTTGCCGTAGAGCACGATGGTGCGGCCAGGGATCAGCCCGGTCGATGTCGTCATCTCTCCCCCCTTCGCGCAGGCGCGCGCCGATGATCATATCACGCAGCGAAACTCGGGTTCCACCGGCTAATGCACCGCGATGCCGCGCCAGGCAAAGCAGGCGCGGATGATCTGGCCGTTGCGCCCGCCGGACATCGCGGCGTCTGCAGCCAGAAAGCCCGCGGCGACGGCCGCAAAGCTGAACCGGGCAGGATCGAGCCGTGCCCATGTCGCCGCGAGCCGCAGCCCCACCATGTCGCGCGCCTCGGCCAGCGCCGCGCCGAACCGCGCGGGCGCCGCGCGATAGGCCGCCTTGGCCCGCGCCTCGGACGGCGTGTCCTCCGCGCCCTCGGCGGCGGCACGGCGCAGCCCGTCGGCATCCTCGCGCGGGATCAGCCCTCCCGCCACCAGGCGGTCGAGGAAGAACTCGACCAGTATGTCGAAGATCGCGCCCGTCAGCGGCAGGCCGAGCTCGTGCACCTGGCGGCCCGTCACCGCGTCGGCGGGCAGATCAGGGCTGGCCACGTCGGCCATGGTCAGCGCGTTGGCGGCCGAACGGATCTGCCGCGTCCGCGACAGCTCGCCGATCCGGTTGAGCTCGTTCGCGAGGTAGAGACTGCCCTCGGTCTCCTCGAGCACGCGCGCGAGCACGCTCTCGAAGTGCAGCGCCGCCACCATGGCGACGCAGTCGGCGGCGCTCTCGTTGAAGCCGCGGAAGCCCGCGGTCAGCTCGGCCGGCAGCCCCACCAGCGCATAGAGCAGCCCGTGCCCGGTCTCGTGCGCCAGCACGTCGAAGTTCAGCGCGAAGGGGCGTTCGACGCCCTGGTCGTCGGCGCCCTCGCCGCATTCCAGGTACCCCCAGCCGAACTGTGCGTTCTGCCAGTCGACGAAGGGGATCAGCTCGAGCCGGTCGAAGCTCGCGGCGAACGGCCAGGCGACGGGCCCGCCCAGATAGCACTCCCAGACGTCCAGCACCCGGCGGACCGAGCCGAACATGTGCACGGGCAAGAAGGCGGGGTCGTCCGGCGCGACATGCTCGAAGGTGCCGGAGGGGCCCGGCAGGACGGGGCTCGCCACCCGGCCGCGCCAGGGCGGCAGGTCGTGCACCTCGTAAGGCGGCTTGCCGACCGGCTGGATCGCGTACATGCGATGATCCGACGGCCCCGGCCCGATCACGGCGCGCGGCGTCGAGACCCAGACGGTCACCGGCGCCTCGAAGCCCTCCAGCACCGGCGACTGGGCATAGAGCCGAAAGGGCGTACCGCGCCGCCGGAAGATCGCGTCGAGCGAGATCATCCCGCGCGCTCCGTCGCGGCCTGCCAGAGCAGGGTGCGCTCGAACCGGAAGGGCGGCGGCTCGGCCGCCGGCAGGCCGTCGCGGACGAGGCGCAGCAGCAGGCCCGCATCGAGCGCCTTCTGCCGAACCCGGTTCTCGCCAAGCCAGTCCCGCAAGACGGTCGCGCGCATCTGCGCCTCGGCCTCGGCCCCGCCTAGGGCGGGTGCAACCCACCGGTCGAGCACCGCCGCCCAGCTCCGCCGCTTGTAGAACAGCACCTTGGCCGCCGCAGCCAGCCCGTCCCGCTCGGACGCGTCGATCACACCCTCGGCCTCGGCCTGGGCCAGCGTCGCCCGGATGTCGACCAGCGCCTCGGTGGCGGGATAGCCCGCCTCGGCGGGCCCATGCAGGACGGCCACCTCGTCATCGTCCTCGAAGGGATCGTCGAACGGCGCGAAGCGGCCGGCGCGATAGGCCTCGAAGACGCGCCCCGCGCCGATCATGCCGAACTGCGCCAGCTCGGCGGCGCGCAGCGCCCCCATGCTCGCCGCGCCGCAGACCCGGACGCCCTCGCTCAGCGCCCAGAGGATCTCCTTGTGCCAGACCGAGGGCACCTGCTCGAAATGGCCGTCGATCAGCACCACCGTCTCGGCGCCCTCGCGGACCGCCGCCGCGATGTCGCCCCGGCGCGCCGGCGGCCGATGGTCCGCATCGAGGATCGCCCGCGCCTCGGCCAGTGCAAGGCTCGGCCCCAGGAAGACGACGACGCTCATCCGCGGGTCACTCCGCGGCCTCGGGGCGCAGCAGCGCAGCGGCGCGCGCCCCCGGCACATAGGCCGATGCCGGCCCCTCGAGCGCCGCCTCGAGGCCCGGCACCACGACGCGCACCACGGCGAAGGGCAGGGCGGGCTTTGAGAGATCGACGGCCGCGGCCTCGGTGATCCCGACCCGGCGCAGCGCCGCCAGCGTCGCCGCGTTGTCCTCGGCAAAGCTCTCGCACTCAATGCTCGGGATGCTTCGGAAATCCCGCTGCGGCACCAGCCCGGCGAACAGCCCCGCGGCGACCGTACGGCGCTCGGCCAGCGCCTCGGGTGCATAGTCGGCGTCGGGGATGTCCTCGCGGGCGCCGGCGATGAAGGTCGCGCGCGCCTGCGCCGCCTCGGTCAGCGCGCGCGCCAGCGCCACTTCGGGCGCCGGATGCGCGCCGCCGCCGAGCTCGGCCGCGCCCGTCTCGCCGGTCGCGTCACGGATCAGCGCGAGGAAGGCCGGCACCCCCAGATCCGACCGGACGTCCCAGGCCGCGACCTCGATCCCTGCATCGGCGAAGCGGTCGAGCAGCCAGCGGCAGGCGGGGTCCTCGATCGTCTCGAGCCGCAGGGCCGTACCATTGCCCCACGCCTCGGGCCCCAGCTTCCACAGCGTGATCGCGTCGCGCTCGATCACCTCCATCAGCCCGTGCAGCAGTGCCTCGTCGCGCGTGTTGCCGCTGGCGAGCCCGTTCGTCGTCGCTGCGAATGCGCCGGAATGCGCTGGCTCGGGCAGGGCATAGTTGGCGTGCACCAACTCGAAGGGCAGCCACCGGCCCTGGCCGCCCATCAGGTCCTCGCCCTCGATCCAAAGGAACGGCAGCTGCGGGTCGACGCCCGCGACGCTCGCCAGCGGCAGCCGGTCGAGATCGATCAGCGGGTGTGAAAATCGCAGCTCGTCGATGCTGGCGAACTTCAGCGGCCGGTCGACCGTCTCGGCGCACCAGGTCTCGTAGGCCTCCATCACCGCCGAGACGCGCGCCGCATCGGCCGTGAGGCCCTTGCCCTGGAAGACCGAGAGCGAGCGCGAGTTCGGCCGGCAGGCGGTGAAGACCGGGATGCCGATCCGGTCGAGCCCGGTGATGCCGCCGACCCTGGCGATGCCGAAGACGGGCAGGAGCGGCCGCAGGCGCGCCCAGGTCTCGGCCGGCGGGCAGCTGCGGCGCGCCCCCTCGCGCCAGCCCTTGCTCACGACTTGGTCCGCGCCAGGATCGCCCGCGCCTCGTCGAGGTCGCGCCCGCGGGTGCCCGGCGCAAAGCGCTCGAGCGTCTCGGCCAGCGCCAGCCGGGCTGCGCCGGGCGGCCCCTGCCGGCCGACCCAGCGGATGGCGCTGATCCGGGCGCGCAGCTCCAGCATCAGCGCGCCCTGGGCGACCGCGGCCTCGTGCGCTTCGGCCAGCCGCGCCGCCACGAAGCCGGCATCCGGGCGCTCGCGCGACATCTCGGCCTCGGCTTCGTGCCGGGCGATCTCGGCTCCCCAGTAGTTAACGCCCTGGGCCTGGATGATCGACCGCCCCTCTGCCAGCACCCGCAGCGCGCCCTCCGGATCGCCCTGGCACCGCAAGGCCTCGGAGCGCATGCACTGGTAGACCGGGAAATCCTCGGGCGTGCCGATCTCCTGCATCACCGAAAAGCCGCGGTTCAGCCGCGCCAGCCCCTCGGCGACGCGCCCGTCGTCGATCTTCACCCAGCCGAGGAAGATCTCGGCCTTGGCGCAATAGTCCTCGAGGTCATGCTCGGTCGCCAGCGCCATCAGCCGCCGGGCCACCGCGGCCACGTCCGTGCCGACCCGCCGGTAGTGGTGGAGCATCACCGCGATGTCGAGCGCGTGCAGCACGCTGCCGACATGGTCCAGCCGTTCGGCGTGCGCGATCGCGGCCTCGACATGAGCGACCGCCGCGTCGCCCGCGCCGCGCAGCCATTCGGCGAGGCCGATCTCGCCGAGCGCGCAGACCTTGCAATCGTGCCCGCCATAAAGGGTGCCGAGCGCCTCGAAGCGGCCGGCCTCGTAGAGCGCCAGCCCCTCGCGGGCGTTCGCGATCAATTCGCCCAGCTCGCCCATCTGGAAGGCCGTCGCCCAGACGCAATGCTTGGCCTGCAGCTTGAACTCCTGGCCCCGCATCCGCTCGGAGACGGCCAGCAGGCGCCGGGCGCGCCTGGCCATGGTGGCAAAGGAGTCCGAGACGCGCCACCAGCCCCAATAGGCTGGGAAGTGCCACTCGGATTCGGCCGTCGCCTCGGCCAGGGCGACGGCCGCCTCATAGGCGCCGCGCGTCGCCGGCGCACCCGGGCCCCGCGCCGAGAGCAGCGCGCTCGCCAGCAACACCGCCACGCGCAGCCGCAGCGCCGCGAGATCGGCGCCGGCCCGGCCCTCGCTCGGAAAGCCGGCCAGAAGATCGGCGCTCTTGCGGAAATGCGCCGAGGCCTCGAGGCTCGCAGAGCTGCGGTTCGCCGCCAGCCCCGCCTCGAGAAAACGCTCGGCGGCCTCTCGCAAGCGGCCGCAGCGCTCCAGATGAAAGCCGACCGTCTCGGGCCGCGTCCGTCCCAGCCGGGCGTCGTCGCGCTCGAGCCAGTCGAGATAGCGCTCGTGCCAGAGCCGGCGGGCGCGGCGGACAAGGCTCTCATAAGCCGCCGTCTGGAAGAGCGCATGCCGAAAGCCGAGCTGCCCGCCCGGCGTGCCCACCAGGATGCCGGCGGCCAGCAGCGCCGAGACCGCGGCCTCAACCTCCTGGCGCGGCTTGCCGCTGACCTCGACGAGCGCCGCCAGCTCGAAGCTGCGGCCAAAGACGGCGCCGATCTGCGCGATCAGCTTGGCCGGCCCCAGCATGTCGAGCCGCGCCATAATCAGGTCGAGCAGCGAGCTCGGCGTCGGCGCTTCATGCGTCAGGTCGACGGCGCGGAACACGCCGCGCTCCTCGCGCACCTGGCCCGAGCCGAGCAGCGCTCGCGTCAGTTCCTCGACATAGAGCGGCAGCCCGCTCGTCGCGTCATGGATGCGCCGCGCCAGGGCCGGCTCGAAGGGCGCGCCGGCGACAAACTCGATGAGCCGGGCGGAGGCGACCTCGTCGAGGCCGCCCAGCGTCAGCGAAACCTCCTCGGGCTCGCTCCAGATCATCTCGAGGCCGGGACGCGACAGCACGACGAGCAGGCAGCGCACCCGCCGCGCCTCGAAGAAATGGTCGATCAGCTCCAGCGTCGAGGCGTCGACCCAGTGGGCGTCGTCGATGACGATCAAGAGCGGCTCGCCGAAGGCTGAGAGCAGCGCCGCCGCCGCTGCGAAGATCGCTTCGCGGCCATCGCGGTCCGTCTCGACATCGCCCTGCCACAGCCGGAGCAGCAGCTCGGTGTGCCGCTCGGCCTCGGCGCCCCCGCCCAACCAGCCGGCCAGCCGCTCGCGCGGGCCGAGCGCGCCCGGCGCCTCGAGCCAGCGACCGAGCGCGTCGCGCATGGTGGCGAATGGCGCGTGCCGCGTCGCGATCATTCCGGCGAACTCCAGCATCGCCTCGCGGTCGATGCCGGCCCCGGCCATGAAGCTCGTCGCCAGCACGGACTTGCCGGTCCCCGGCTCGGCCGTCACCGAGACACGCACGCTCTCGCCGCCCGAAACCCTGGCCCATGCCTCGTGCAGGTGCGCGAGCTCGAGCTCGCGCCCGACCAGTGCGGCGATCGCAGAACGGCAGGACGCCCAGCGCCGGCATCCGGCCGACCAGCCGGAAGATCTCGACCGGCTCGGGCACGCCGCGGATCTCGACCGGGCCGATCCGTTCGAGCAGGTGCGAGCCGTCGATGAACAGCCGCGTGGTATCGGAGAGGACGATCCCGTTCGGCGGCGCCTGGCCTTCCAGCCGAGCCGCGAGGTTGGGCACCACCCCCGTCAAGGCGTGCGGCTCGCGCGCCGTCCCATGCCCCATCTGGCTGACCAGGACGCGCCCCGTGTGCATGCCGATCCGCGTCGCGAAATCGATGCCATGCTCGGCCGTCACCTCCTGGCCGAGCTCGCCGATCCGCTCGATGATCTCCAGGGCCGCGTCCGCGGCCCGCGCTGCGGAATCCTCATGGGCGCGCGGATAGCCGAAATAGGCCATGATGCCGTCGCCCAGGAACTGCGCGATCATCCCGCCGCGCCGGTCGATGGCCTCGGCGCAGACCGTCTGGTAGCGCCGCAGAACCTCGCGCAGATCTTCGGGGTCGAGCTGCGCCGACATCGCCGTCGAGCCGACCACGTCGCAGAACAGGACAGTGATCTGGCGGTACTCGCCCGCCTCGTCGGCCCGCAGCGCCTGGTGCTCGCTCAGCCGTGTGCCGCAGGACGGGCAGAAGCGCGCCCCTGCCGGCGTCCGTTCGCCGCACGTCGCGCATGCTGCCGCCGTGTCCACGCCCACCATCGTCTCGTCTCGCCGCCGGGCCGTTATTGGGCCGTCATTTCTGGCGGTCGGAACATTGACTACGATCGCGATGCGCCGGCAAGTCCGCCGCGTCGCCCCGCGCGCTCGTCAGCCGCCGCTGTTCCGGGATGCCGCCGTCAACATGTAGAGTTCCGAGGCGTTCTCGGCGTTGATGTAGCCGACGAAACCGCGGGCCCGGTTCATCACGGCGACCGCCCGCGTGGCGCTTTTCGCCATCTTGGCCATCACCGCCTCCAGCGGCTCGTCCTCCGGCACCATCTGCAGGTCGGCCACCATGAAGGCGCTGACCGGCGTGCCGGACCCCGAGCGGCGCATCGCCTCGACCAGATCGCGCCGCGTGACCATGCCGACCAGCCGCCCACCCGGTGCGATCACCGGAAACTCCTGCTGCGTCGTCTGCAGCAGCAGCCGGCTGGCATCGTCGGCGGTCGCGTCGGGCGTCAGGCTTTCATAGCGCGTGATCATGGCGTCGCGCGCCCGATAACCGCTGAAGGTGGCGCGCATCGCCTCCTGCCCCGCCTCGGCCTCGGCCGCGAAGAACAGGAAGATGGCGATCAGCAGCAGAAAGAAATTGCCCCCGCTCAGGCCGACGATCGCGAAGACCACCGCAAAGGCCTGGCCGATCCGCGCCGCGATCTTGGTCGCCCGCGCCCGGTCGAAGCGCATAGAGAGCAGCGCGCGCAGGACCCGGCCGCCATCCAGCGGAAAGGCGGGGATCAGGTTGAATGCCACGATCATCAGGTTGACGAAGACGAGGCTGACGAGCAGGTCGCCGTCGCCATAGGTCAGCTGCCCAGTCTTGAGCCCTTCGAGCCCGGCGAAATCCGGCCGCACCCCCAGCACCAGGAGCAGCAGCGCGACGATCACCACATTGACGAGCGGCCCCGCAAGCGCCACGACCAGCTCCTGGCCGGGCCGGTCCGGCATCCGTTCCAGGCTCGCCAGGCCGCCGATCGGCAAGAGCGTGATGCTGGGCGTCTTGATCCCGTAATGCGCCGCGGCGGCGACATGGCCGTATTCGTGCAGCACGACGCACAGGAAGACGAGCATCACGAAGACGACCCCGCCGACCGCGGCCGCGCCGCCCCCCGCTCGTACCCGGCGAAGGCGATCCACGCGATCAGCAGGAAAAACGTCACGTGAATGTAGAGCGACGTGCCGCCGATGCGGGCAATCCTAAGGGACCAACGCAAGCGTCTCATTCCTCCACACTCGAGCGCCCGCCACCGCGAGCCTCCGGATGTCATATAGGTGTGGCACGGCCGAAATAAGCCACCGTGAACCCTACATTGGGGACAGGGTCCCGTCTATCGATGCGAACGGGCGTCGACCGTGGCGTCGGTGTGTCGACCGAGCGGCGACCGGGCGCCGACCGGGCCGGTTCCGCCAAAAGGGGCCCGCGATTGGCGGCAAAGGGCAGCTGTGCCATCCTGGGCCGATCGCAATTTGGGGGGAACAGATGCGCAGACTGCTCTTTGCCGCCGCGCTTTCGGCGTTGTCCGGCCAGGCCGGCGCAGGCGAGACGATCGTCATCGACGCCGAGGCACATTTCCCCGAAGGGCCGGTCGTCGTCGACGGCACGCTGTGGTACGTCGAATATGCCGGGCAGACGCTGATGCGCTGGGACGGCTCGGGCGCGCCCGTCGAGGTCTGGGCAAAGGAGGGCTGCGGCCCGTCAGGTACCGCGCCCTTCCACGGCGACTTTCTCATCGCCTGCTACGACTCGGGCGAACTGGTCCGCGTGACGCCCAAAGGCGAGACGGTCGCGACCGTCGCCGCCGACAGCCAGGGCCAGCCGATGGTCGGGCCGAACGACCTGGTGCCTGACGGGCAGGGTGGCGCCTGGCTGACCGCCTCCGGCCCGTGGGAAAGCGCGCCGATCGCCGGCAAGGTCTACCATGTCGCCCAGGATCTCACCGTCACCCCGGTAGCCGACGACCTGCATTACGCCAACGGCGTGGCGCAGTCGCCGGACGGCAACACCCTCTACGTCGCCGAATCCGAGGCGGCGCGGGTCGTCTCGTTCCGGATCGGCCAGGACCACCGCCTCACCGACCGGCGGCTTTTTGTCCGCATCGGCCAGGTCGACGAGGCGTCCGGGCCCTGGGCCTATCCCGACGGCCTCGAGATCGGGCCCGACGGCAATCTGTGGATCGCCTCCTACGCGCTGGGCCGGCTCGTCGCGGTCGATCTGCAGGGGAACTTCGTCAGGGGCCTCGAGGTCGACGGCGCGACCTCGCCCAACCTCGCCTTCGCGCCGGACGGCGCGATCTACGTCGTCACCGTCGACCAGACGGACGGCGCCCCCTATTCCGGCCGCGTGCTGAAGATCATGCCCTGAGGCGGCCGGCCGTTGCCGACCGCGCAACGGACCTTGCCGGCTCGCGGCGGTTTAAACTTGTCCAGGCCTCCCCAGCTTGTCGGGACGCGAGTGCCACGCTCGCGATCCGAAAGTCATACTGGGAGAGCGCGATGGGCCTGCTGATCGACGGCGAATGGCACGACCGCTGGTACGACACCAAGGAGACCGGCGGCCGGTTCGAGCGCCAGCGATCCTCGTACCGGAACTGGGTCACGGCCGATGGCAGCCCGGGCCCCTCGGGCGAGGGCGGGTTCCCGGCCGAGAGCGGCCGCTACCACCTCTACGTCTCCTATGCCTGCCCCTGGGCGCATCGGACGCTGATCCTGCGCAAGCTGAAAGGGCTGGAAGACCACATCGAGGTCAGCGTCGTGCACCCGCTGATGAAGGCCGATGGCTGGACCTTCGCCACCGACTACCCCGGCGCGACCGGCGACCGCCTGATGGGCAAGCGCTTCCTGCGCGAGATCTACCAGGCGTCCGACCCGCAGGCGACCACCAGGGTCACGGTGCCGGTCCTGTGGGACACGCAGCGGCAGACCATCGTCTCGAACGAATCCTCCGAGATCATCCGGATGCTGAACAGCGCCTTCGACCGGCTGACCGGCAACCGGCTGGACTTCTACCCGCAGGCACTGCGCGCCGAGGTCGATGCCGTGAACGACGCCGTCTACGACAACGTCAACAACGGCGTCTACAAAGCCGGCTTCGCCACCAGACAAGCGGCTTATGACGAGGCCGTCACCGCGCTGTTCGATGAGCTCGACCGGCTGGACGCGCGCCTTGCGCGCCAGCGCTATCTGGCGGGCGACAGGATCACCGAGGCGGACTGGCGTCTTTTCACCACGCTCGCTCGCTTCGATCCCGTCTATGTCGGCCACTTCAAGTGCAACATCAGGCGCTTGGTCGACTACGCTCACCTATGGCCATACGCCCGCGAGCTCTACCAATGGGCTGGGGTCGCCGAGACGGTGCGCTTCGACCACATCAAGTTCCACTACCACGCCAGCCACGCGACGGTGAACCCGACCGGCATCGTGCCGAAAGGTCCGATGATCGACTTCGCCGCGCCACATGGCCGCGAGCGCCTCAGGGCCGCCTGACATCGCAAGGGCACATTCCCTGGATGCCCAACCCAAATCGGGGCGTCTCGGGCCGAAAGGGGGGTGATCGCCCAGCCGGGTCTTGCTGGCCGCCCGGCTCAGATCGTCGCTTGGCGCGAGTTCTCCTGCGCGGCCACCAGCTCGCCGATCACCTGCGCCCAGGTTTCGGCGGGCTGCGCTCCCTGCAGCACATAGCGCCCGCCGACGATGAAGCAGGGCACGCCGTTCACGCCCATGCGGCGCGCCGCGTCCTCTTCCTCGCGCAGCAGGTCCAGGTCCGAATCGCCCGAGAGCAGCCGGGCGACGACGTCGCGCTCCATGCCGACGGCCTCGCCAGCGTCGAGCAGCACGTCGCGGTCCGAGATATCGGCGCCCTCGACGAAATACCGGCGGAACAGCAGATCAACCAGCGCGGACTGGTTTCCCGTGGTCCGCGACCAGCGGATCAGCCTGTGCGCGTCCATCGTGCTCGGCGTCTTGCGGATCAGGTCGAACTTGATCTCGATCCCGGCCTCGGCGGCGGCCGCCTCTATCCTGGCATAGATCTCGCGCGCCCGCTCGGGCCCGCCGAACTTGGCCTCGAGATAGCCGCTGCCGATCCATGCCCTCGGGCGGCATGTCCGGGTTCAGCTGGAAGATACGCCAGTTGATGTCGAACGGATTCGTCCGCGTTTCTGCGATCGCGCGGTCGAGCTGCGCCTTGCCGATATAGCACCAGGGGCAGATCGGGTCGGAGATGATGTCGAGCCTGACCATGACCCATACCTAGCGCGGCGGGGCCGCAGGCGAAAGGGCGGGGCGGGCGAAAGGCGGGGCGGGCGGAAGTGGCGGGCGGGTCGTGTTGACGCTTTGCTTTCGCCATCTTCGCGCGCTAGGTGCGCCCTCGGCCGCGGCCCAGCATCGCCAGCACGTCGGCGGCCCGCCAGGAACGAAAGGCCATCCCGCGAATGAAGCGCGCGAGCGTTGTCACCTCTCCGTCGCAAGGCACTGAGCAGGCGCAAAAAAAAGCGCTCCCCGAAGGGAGCGCATTAGGTGTTGAGGCAGGTTTCATACAGGCAAGAAACCTATCGAGCAGTGCCCGTAACCTACGAAATTCTGGCGGTCCCGACAAGAGGCTTTTCGCGGGGGCCGGCAGGAGGCGACGGCGATCGTGGGCGGCGTGTGTTTTCGGCCTTCTGGCAATGGCTTGCTTCTGGCCTTTTAACGCCTTTTCGGAACCTGCGCACGGCATTGCCATGTACGGTGAGCCGGCGCTGCCCCCGGACTTTCGGAACCTGCCCTATGCCGACCCGGACGCGCCCCAGGGTGGGCACCTCGTGCTGGGCGAGACAGGCGGGTTCGACAGCCTCAATCCCTATATCCTGAAGGGAAATGCGCCATGGCCGATCCAGGCGCTGACCGTCGAATTGCTGATGGCGCGCAGCTTCGACGAGCCCTTCACGCTCTATGGCCTGCTGGCCGAATTGGTCGAGACCCCGCCCGACCGGACGTGGGTCGAGTTCACCCTCAGGCCCGGAGCACGGTTCTCGGACGGCGCCCCCGTCACGGTCGAGGATGTCATCTGGTCCTTCGAGACGCTCGGCCTGCAAGGGCATCCGCGGTACCGGAATGCCTGGGCCGGGGTCGAGTCCGTCCGCCAGACGGGGCCCCGCTCGGTGCGAATCGATTTCGCTGAACCGAATCGCGAGCTGCCCCTGTTGCTGGGCTTGCGCCCGGTGCTGCAGAAGACTCAATGGGCGGGAAAGGATTTCGCAGCCGCAGCAAATGAGCCGGTCATCGGGAGCGGGCCGTACGTCCTCGACGCCTACGAGCCCGGGCGGTTCATCGAGTTCCGGCGCAACCCGGACTGGTGGGGCCGCGATCTGCCCGTCAATCGCGGCCTGAACAACTTCGAGCGGATCCGCTTCGAGTACTTCCGCAACGAGGCCGCGCTCTGGGAGGCGGTGAAGGGCGGCCAGATCTCGATCTTCGCCGATTACGATCCCGTTCGCTGGGCCGAGGGCTATGACTTCGCCGCGATCGACAAGGGCAAGCTGCAGCGCTCCGAGATCGCGCACCAGCGGCCGACCGGCATGGAGGGCTTCGTCTTCAACACCCGCCGGCCGATCTTCGCCGACCGGCGCGTGCGAGAGGCCCTGGCGCTGACCTTCGATTGGGAGTGGATCAACAGCCGGTTGTTCCGGGACGGCTACAGCCGGATCGAGAGCTATTTCGACAACTCTCCGCTTGGCTTCGAGGGACCCGCCGAGGGCCGCGAGCGCGAGATCCTGCTGCCCTTCGCCGATCGGCTGCCCGAGGGCACGCTCGACTCCGGCTGGCGTCCGCCCACGAGCGACGGCTCCGGGCGCGACCGTCGGAATCTGCGGCGGGCCGGCGCGCTGCTCGATCAGGCCGGCTGGCCCGTCGGGGCCGACGGCATCCGCCGGGATGCCGAGGGCACCCCGCTTGGCTTCGAGATCCTCGTCGCCAGCACGCGCGACGAGACGCTCGCCAGCCTCTGGCGCGAGTTGCTGGCGCGGATCGGTGTCCCGGTCACCGTCCGTCTGGTCGACGAGGCGCAGTACACGGCCAGGCGCGCCGATTACGACTACGACGTGACCGTCAACCGCTGGGCCATGTCGCTCAGCCCGGGCACCGAGCAACGGCTCTATTTCGGCTCGGCCGGCCGCGAGACGCCGGGCACGCGAAACTACATGGGTGTCGCCGATCCCGCCGTCGACGCCGCCATCGAGGCGATCCTCGCCTCGGAGGAACCGGCCGATTTCCGTGCCGCGGTCCGTGCGCTCGACCGCGTGCTCAGCGCAGGCATCTACGTCATCCCCTTCGGCGTGCTGCCGCAGGACCGCATCGTTTGGAACAGCGATCTCGGACACCCTGAGGAGGGCAATCTGTACGGCTGGTGGGGCTGGTGGGCCGGCCCGGCCCTCTGGTGGCAAAAGCCGGAGCGGTGAGCCGGGGCCCGGAAATCAGCCTGCAATCTTCGATCCCTTGCGGATCGCGGAAGTTGTGAGAAGATTCACAGAATCAAACGGCCGGTCGGGCGAACCTTGGGTCAGCGGCAGAAAGTCGCGGCAAGGAGGTAAGCCGATGTACAGATTCGCCGACCCGTCCCGTGAGTACATGGACCAGGATTCCGCCGTCCTGCAGGCGATGGAAAGCGTCGACCGCGGCCTGTTCGACGTCGACGACTTGCGCGACGAGGACCTGGCCGCGCTCTACGAACGCCCCGAGCCGTTCAGGCGGGAACCAGCGCGGGCGCGATCCGCCACGTGACGCGGAAGATCGAGGGGTCCGGCACCGCAGACTTGCCGGCGACCGGGCCCCGCTGCCGATAGCCACTGCGCCGCTGGATATCGCCGCGCCGTCAGACGCACGAAGGTTCTTCCGGCAGGGCCCCCTAAGAGTGTAGCGTCGATCGGGCGCTGTGACCCGAACTCGCTGGGGGAAACGAAGATGCTTCGGGCTGTCTTGCGGCGGTATTTCCTCGGTGTCGTGCTTCTGGCCGGAGTGCTTGGCCCCGTTCCGGCCTTGGCGGCCGACATGGAGCCTCGTGCCGTTGCCGAGGCCTTGCTCGCCGCCTGGAACGCACATGATCCGGCAAAGGTCTCCTCGCTGATGGCTGACGACGTCAGCTATCTGGACATGACCGTCGGTGAACCCGTCGTCGGTCGGGACGAGGTGATCGACGCGGTGGTCAAGCTGTTCATGACGGCGGCGCCTGACCTGAGCTGGCAGATGAAGGGCGAGCCGATCGTCGCCCCTGACGCCATCGCCTTCGAATGGCACTTTTCCGGAACCAATACCGGTGACTGGGGCCCCGACGCGCCGGCGACCGGCAAGGATTTCGCCTTCGACGGAATGACCCTCATCAGGGTCAGGGACGGCAAGATCGCCTCTCAGGCCGACTACTATGATGGGCTGGGCTTCCAGCGCCAGCTGGGCTGGATCGAGTAGGGAGGGCGCGCACGACGCTTGCGGTCAGGTCTTTGGGGCGGCCGCCGCGGCCAGCGCCTGCTTGCGGGCGCGCTCGCGCCGGGCGGCGGCCTCGATCTCCTCCTTGGTCGCCGGTACGACGAGGCCCGCCGAGATCACCATCTTCGCGGCTTCCTCCAGCGTCATGTCGAGCAGCACCACGTCCTCGGCCGGCACGAACAGCAGGAAGCCGGTGGTTGGATTCGGGGTCGAGGGCAGGAACACGCTGATCAGCTCGCGACTGCCCGCGCGCTGCGGGATCTCGCCCGTCGTTTTGGTGGCGACGAAGGCGATCGACCACAGGCCACGGCGCGGGTACTCGATCAGGCAGGCCTTCTGGAACGACTGTTGTGACTGGCTGAAGATCGTCTCGACGATCTGCTTGAGCGCATTGTAGATCGAGCGCACGACCGGCATCCGGTCGACCCAGCCCTCGAAGGCGCGCACCGCCTGCCGGCCGAACAGGTTCTTGGTGAAGTAGCCGATGATCGTGGTGAAAACGAGGAAGATGAAAAGGCCGAAGCCCGGCAGGTCGTACTCGAAATAGGTCCGCGGATTGTAGACGCCCGGCACCAGCGGCACGATCTGTGCGTCGACGAAATTAACGATGCCCCAGATGATGTAGAAGGTGATCAGCACCGGGGCGACGACCACCAGCCCAGTCAGGAAATTGGTCCTGAGCGCGGTGGCGAGCCCCGGGCGCGGCCGTGGTGCCCGCCGCTGCGGGGGGGCGATCTTCGGGCCGTTTGCCATCGTTCGTCCGTTCCGGGGAGCTTTGCCGGAATCTAGTATCCCCGCCCCGGATCAACAACGTGTTGCAGTGCAAGACCATCGAGGTCGCGGCCGATCTGGGCGACGATCGCCTCGGCGGCCGTGCCCGGCCGCGTGATGGCGGCGATGTGCGGCGTGACCGTGATGCGAGGATGGCGCCAGAAGGGATGGCCCTGCGGCAGCGGCTCCTGGCGAAAGACGTCGAGCGTCGCGTGGCGCACCTGCCCGCTCTCCAGCGCCGCCAGCAGCGCCGCCTCGTCGATCAGCGCACCGCGTCCGGCATTGATCAGGCAGGCCCCCCGCGGCAGCAGTGCGAGCGCCCGGGCGTCGAGCACGTTCTCGGTCGCCGGGGTCAGCGGCAGGATCAGCACCAGGATCTCGGCCGCGCTCAGCACGTCGCGCAGGCCGTCCGGGCCATGCCGGCACTCGACGCCAGGCAGTGCCTTGGCCGAGCGCGACCAGCCGAGCAGGCGAAAGCCCAGGCCCCGCAGCGTCGCTGCCACCGCCGCCCCGAGCGCGCCGAGTCCCAGGATGCCGACCGTGCGATCGCGGGCGAGCGGCGGTTCCCACTTCTCCCAGCGGCCCTCGGCCGACTGCGCCAGCGCGCGGTCGATGTCGAGGTGGTAGCGCAGGGCGTGACCGGCGAAGTACTCGGCCATGCCCTCGTTCATGCCGGCCTCGACCATGCGCACCAGCGGCACATGCGCCGGCCAGCGAACGCGCCCAACCACGCCCTCGACGCCCGCCCAGGTGTTCAGGATCGCACGCAGCCGCGTGAAGGGCGCGAAATCGGTCACGCCGCTGTCGACGTTCCAGACCAGGTAATCGACCTCTGTCGGCGCCGCATCGGGGCGCACCTGAAGCGGCCGCCCGGACCGTGCGACCGCGCGCTCCAGTGCCTGCGGAAAGGCGGCCTGCTCGTCGGGCGGCAGCACGACGCCGATCGTCCGCGCCTCGCCAGCCACCGTCACGGCCGGTGCACGTGCGCGCTCTGGATCAGGCCGAAGGACAGCAGCAGCACCATCAGCGCCGTGCCGCCATAGCTGACCAGCGGCAGCGGCACGCCGACCACCGGGATCAGACCCATCACCATGGCCATGTTGACCGACCAGAGACAGAAGAAGGTCGTGGCGATCCCGCCCGTCAGCAGCGCCCCGAACCGGTCGCGGTTTCGCGCCATCGAAGCAAAGCAGAAGATGATGATCAGCGCGTAGAGCGACAGCAGCGACACCGAGCCGACGAAGCCGAACTCCTCCGACAGTGTGGTGAAGATGAAGTCCGTGTGCTTCTCCGGCAGGAAGTTCAGCCGGCTCTGGGTCCCTTGCATGAAGCCGCGTCCCGACAGCCCGCCCGAGCCCATGGCGATCTTCGACTGCGTGATGTGATAGCCGGCGCCGAGCGGGTCGGATTCGGGGCTGAGGAACGTCTCGATCCGCTTGTACTGGTACTCCTTCAGGAACTGGTACTCGGTATGGTGCGTCGCCACGACCGTGTAGACGGCCGCCGCGGCCAGCGCCGCCGCCGTCCCAAAATACCACCAGCTGACGCCCGCCAGGAACATCACCGCGGCGCCGCCGGCGCAGAGCAGCACGGCCGTGCCGAGATCGGGCTGGTGTAGCACCAGGAAGGTCGGCGCCCCGATCAGCGCCAGCGGCGGCAGCATCCACAGCGGATGACTGACCCGGTTGCGATCGATCGCCGAGTAGTAATGCGCGAGCGCCATCACGAGCGCGATCTTCATGAGCTCGGACGGCTGCACCTGGATCGGACCCAGATCCAGCCAGCGCGTCGCGCCCATGCCCGTCTGGCCGATGAACTCGACGGCGACCAGCAGCACCATCGAGCCCGCATAAGCGAGGGGCGAGCACCAGCGCCAGACCCTGATGTCGACCATCGCGACCGCCAGCATCAGCGCCATGCCGACGCCGAAGCGGGGGATCTGCAGCTCGGCCCAGGGTGCGAGCGAGCCGCCCGCGACCGAGTAGAGCATGAGGAAGCCGGCGCCGCAGATCGTCGAGATCAGCAGGATCAGCGCCAGGTTCAGGCGCAATGCCTTTTGCGGCAGCGTCAGCCGCGTGGCGGGCTGGGCCAGCGTGCTCATGCCCGTCCCGTCGGCTTTTCGCCCGGCGCGGTGGCGCCTTGGCCGGCCGGGGCCAGTGCCGGCGCCAGTACGTTGTCGCGCGCCGCCAGCAGGATGTCCCTGGCGATCGGCGCCGCCACCTTCGAGCCGCCGCCGCCGTGCTCGACGATGACCGAGACCGCGAACTTCGGTGCTTCGGCCGGTGCGAAGGCGACGAACAGTGCATGATCGCGCCGATTCCAGGGCAGGTCCTCGTTGCGGAAGACGCCGCGCGCCCGCTCGGCGGCGGTGATGTTGCGCACCTGGCTCGTGCCGGTCTTGCCAGCCATCTGAAAGGCCTCGTCCTCGATGCGAGCGCCGCGTGCAGTGCCGTGCGAGCCGTTGACGACGTCGAACATGCCCCGCCGGACGATCTCCAGATGGCGGGGGTCGATCTGGAGGTCGACCGGCGGCGGCACCGGCGCCGGCTGCCCCGCTCGGGCGCGGATCAGCCGCGGCTGCACGCCCTTGCCCGAGGCAATGCGTGCGGCCATCACGGCCAGCTGCAGCGGCGTCGCCAGCACGAAGCCCTGGCCGATCCCCGAGTTCAGCGTGTCGCCGAGCTGCCAGCTCTCGTTCTTGGTGGCGCGCTTCCAGGCCTGGGTCGGGACCAGCCCGGCGCGCATCGAGCTGAGAGGCAGGTCGAGCTCGATGCCGAGGCCCAGCCGGTTCGCCATCTCGGCGATCTTGTCGATGCCGACGCGCCGCGCCGTCTCGTAGTAGTAGACATCGCAGGACTGCTCGAGCGAGCGGCGCATGTTCATCGTGCCGTGGCCGCCCTTGCGCCAGCAATGAAAGCGCCGCTTGCCGAGCTGGAGGCTGCCGGGACAATAGACGGTGTCGGTCGGGCTCATGACGCCCGCGGCGAGCGCTGCCAGTGCCACGACCATCTTGAAGGTCGAGCCGGGCGGGTACATGCCCGAGACCCACTTGTTGTGCAGCGGCCTGTGGTCGTTGCTCAGCAGCTCGTTATAGGCGGTCTGCGAGATCCCCAGCACGAAGGGGTTGGGGTCGTAGGACGGGTTCGAGGCAGCCGCCAGAACGTCGCCGGTCTCCACTTCCACCAGCACCGCCGCGGCGCTCTCATTGGCCAGCCGCGTGTGGCAGAACTTCTGCAGTTCGAGGTCCAGCGTCAGGTGCAGGTCGCGCCCGGCGACGCCTTCGCTGCGCTCGAGCTCGCGGATCACCCGCCCGCCGGCGTTGACCTCGATCTGGCGCGTGCCCGCCTGGCCGCGCAGCTCGCCCTCCAGCGCCTGCTCGACCCCTGTCTTGCCGATCTGGAATTCCGGGATCTGCAGCACCGGGTCGGGCGTCTCGAGCCCGTCGAGGTCGCGCTGCGTGACCCGGCCGACATAGCCGATCACATGCGCCGTCTCGTAGCCGTGCGGATAGCTGCGCGACGTGCCGACTTCAGGCTGGATCCCAGGCAGCGCCGGCATGTTGATGTTGATCTTGGAGAAATCCTCCCAGCTCATATGCTCGGCGATGCTGACCGGCACGAAGGCCGGCTTCTGCATGATTTCCTTCAAGATCCGGCGGCGCTGGTACTCCGGCAGGTCGATAAGCTGCGCCAGCTTCTCCAGCATGGCCTCGGCATCGCCCGCCTGCTCGCGCACGATGACGACTCGGAAGTTCTGCGTGTTGGTGGCGAGCGCCGAGCCGTTGCGGTCGAAAAGCTGCCCGCGTACCGGCGCGATCAGCCGCATGTTGATGCGGTTCTCCTCGGCCAGCAGCCGGTAGCGCTCGGTTTCGACCACCTGAAGCTGGCGCATGCGCCAGGCCAGCGTGCCGGCGACGGCGAGCTGAACGCCGAGCAGCACAAAGCCGCGCCGCGTGATCGGCAGCGGCTCCTCGGCCACTGGCCGCGCAGTCGAGGGCCGACGGAAGCGGTTTGCCATCACGCGGCCTCCGCCCGGCGGCGCGAGACGCGCAGGCCCCAGCGGATGGCTGCCGCCATGAGCGGATAGACCATGATGGTGTAGAGGCACTGGTGAAAGACGACCGCCAGATAGGGCGGCTGCGCCAGGGTCAGCAGAACCAGCAGCCACATCATCGCCGCGGTGCCGAAGGCCGCGGCCGCCAGAACCAGCCACTCGACGAGAAAACCTGCGCGTGCGCGGCGCTGCCAGAGCGTCTTCACCGCCTCGGCCGCGAGAACCAAGGCAAGCGCGCCGCCGCCGACCGGCGCATCAGTCATGAGGTCGCGCGCGAGGCCCAGGGCGAAGACCGCCAGCAAGGGCGTCGAGCCCGGCCGGTTGGCCGCCCAATAGACGACGACGCACAGCAGCAGATCGGGCGAGGGCGGCGCCGTCGGCCCGATGCCCAGCGGCGCCGCCTCGATGTAGATCGCCAGCACGCCGACGACCAGCATGAGGCCGACGCGCCAGATCCACGCCGTTCCGAAGGCTGCGTCCGACATCAGTTGCTCGCCGCGCCGGCCAGGTTCGGCTCGGCCGCCTGCGCGCCCGCGTCGTTTGGCACATCGCTTGGCATGTCGTTCGGCAGCACCAGGTCGCCCGGCTGATCGATCCGCGTGTCCGGCTTGTAGCGCAGCAGGCGGACGAATTCGAGCCGCGCATAGTCCGCCAGCAGCACCACGCGCCAGGTGCCGCCCGTCGTGGTGACGACGCGGCCGACCGGCAGGTCCGGCGGAAAGACGCCGCCATCGCCCGAGGTCTCGACCAGGTCGCCTGGCTTCATCCGGTCGCTGCCGTCGATGAATTCGAGCTTGGGCGCCGGCGTGCCGTCGCCTGTCAGGATCGCCCGCTTGGCGCCCGGCTGGATCACCACCGGCACGCGCGAGGAGAAGTCGGTCAGCAGCATCAGCCGCGAGGCGCGCTCGCCAACGCCGACGACGCGGCCGACCAGGCCCGAGCCGTCCACCGCCGCCGCGCCGTCCTCGATCTGGTCGCTGCGCCCGACATTGACCAGCACCGCCTCGCGAAACGGTCCGCCGCTGTCGGCGATCACGTCGCCCGCGACGAAGGTTGTGCGCGGCGGCAGCCGGACATTGTTCAGCGCGCGCAGCTGCGCGTTCTCCTCCTCCAGCAGCCGCGCCCGCTCGCGCCAACCGCGCAAGCTCTGGATCTCGCGCCTGAGCGCGCGGTTCTGGTCGTAGACGTCGATGAACTCGCGGTAGTCCCGGGCGACATGCCAGCCGAGCGCGATCGGTCCGTCGACCAATGTCATGGTCGGCGTCGCCCGGTCGATCAGCGACATCCTCAAGCGCTCGAGCCGCGGGTTGTCCGTCCGCCAGAGGATCAGCAGCACCAGGCAGGCCACCACGACGAAGCCGAGCAGTATGCGGTGCACCGTTCGGGTCAGCGCGCGGTCCGGCGATTGCGGAGTGCGCGGCATATGCTGGCCCCCGTGCTCGGCGTCAGGCGCTCACCTTCATCACATGGCTCAGCCGGTCCATGTGCTCGAGCGCGCGCCCCGTGCCGAGTGCCACGCAGTGCAGCGGCTCCTCGGCGACCGAGATCGACAGGCCCGTCTGCTCGCGCAGTGTCAGGTCAAGGTCGATCAGCATCGCGCCGCCGCCAGCCAGCATGACGCCGTTGTCGACGATGTCGGCCGCCAGGTCCGGCGGGGTCGCCTCGAGCGCGACCATCACCGCCTCGCAGATCTGCTGCACGGGCTCGGCCAGGGCCTCGGCGACCTGGCCTTGCGTGATCTCCTGCTCCTTCGGCACGCCATTCAAAAGGTCGCGGCCGCGGATCACCATGCGCTCGCCGACGCCGTCGGCGGGCATGCGCGCGGTGCCGATCGCCTTCTTGATCTTCTCGGCGCTCGACTCGCCGATCAGCAGATTGTGCTGCCGGCGAAGGTGGCTGATGATCGCTTCGTCCATCTTGTCGCCGCCGACGCGCACGCTGCGGGCATAGACAATGTCCGAGAGCGACAGCACGGCGACCTCGGTCGTCCCGCCGCCGATGTCGACGATCATGCTGCCGGTCGGCTCGGTGATCGGCAGCCCGGCGCCGATAGCCGCGGCGATCGGCTCGGGTATCAGGATAGCCTTCCTCGCCCCGGCCGAAAGGACCGAATCGCGGATCGCCCGCTCCTCGACCGCCGTCGCGCCATAGGGCACGCAGACGACGACCACGGGCTTGGCCATGAAGGTGTTCGAGTGCACCTTGCGGATGAAATACTTGATCATCTCCTCGGCGACTTCGAAGTCGGCGATGACGCCGTCGCGCATCGGCCTGACCGCCTGGATGCTGCCCGGCGTGCGCCCCAGCATCAGCTTGGCGTCCTCGCCCACGGCCTTGACCTGTTTCTTGCCGTTGATGGTCTGGTAGGCGACCACCGAGGGCTCGTTCACCACAATGCCCTTGCCCCGCACATAGACCAGCGTATTCGCCGTCCCGAGGTCGATGGCCATGTCGTTTGAGAAGACGCCGAACAATCCGCCGATCATCGCGTTCCGCCTTTATTGCTGCTCGCCTGCCTGCCGGAACGGGCGGATTCGAGTCCGCCTCTATTGCGTCGCTTATAGGCCTGCGGCAGAGTTCGCGCAAAGGGAAAGGAATTGACGAGGGGTTAACGACGGCTACCTCTCGCGGTCCGTGCCCGAACACGACGCTTCCCGACCGTTTGCGGACGGCGGCTTTCGTGTGTCCGGATCGTTTTGTGCCGGAAAGGCGTTGGTTCTGCCGCATTGGTCAATCAAGGAAAGGACCTCCATCATGGAAGGCATCGGCTGGATTGCATTCCTCTTCATCGGGCTCATCGCCGGCTGGATCGCCGAGAAGGTGATGAATCGCGATCATGGGCTGCTCATGAACCTGATCGTCGGCGTGGTCGGCGCCTATCTCGGCGCCTTCGTCTTCAGCCTGTTCGGCCTCGGCGCCGGCGGCTTCTGGGGCGCGCTGATCGTCGCCATCATCGGCGCAGTCCTGCTGCTCTGGATCGTCGGGCTGGTGCGTGGGCGAAGACACGGCTGACAGGCAGGCCGGATCGTTCGAGCGGCCTGCATGATCGATATCTGAGCTGCATCGCCCGGCGAGACCGGGCGATGCGCGCAGTCAGCCCAACGACGCAAATGCCCCGGACAGGCCGGGGCATTTTGGCTTCGGCGCTGCGCGCTCACATGCCGGCGGCGGAGGCCCGGCGGGGTCTCTTCTCGGCACCCAGCTGCGCGCGCACGGACGGAAACTCCGGCCAGTCGGCATTCGCCTCCCAGACGCCCCTCGCGATCGCACGGGCGACGCAGTCGCCCGCCGCGGTTCCCAGCACCAGCGTGCGCGCATGGTCGACGCTGACCGCGCCATCGGGGCAGACGGCCAGCAGCGTGTCGCCGTCGAACGGCGCATGAATCGGCCGCACCGCGCGCGCCATGCCGTCCTGCGCCATGGCGGCGATGCGCGTCAGCGCCATGCGCTCGAGCGGCAGCGAGACGGCGACGATCACCAGCGTGGTCGCCAGCCTGCCCGAGCCCTTCAGATCCTCCGGCAGCCCCGCCGCGATCGGTGCATCGCCGTCAGGCCGCAGCCCGCCGAACTCGGCCCCGATCTCGAAGGGCCAGGCCCAGAAGCAGCTTCCGCCCGGCATCAGCGCCGAGCCGACCGGGTTCGCCACCGCCAGCGCCGAGACGATCGTCCCGTCGCCGAGGTCGAGCGACGCCGTGCCGAGTCCGCCGCGCCAGGTGCCCGCGACCGCGCCATAGCCCGCGCCGGCCGAGCCGACAGCGAATTCGGCAGCGCACCCCGCCATCGCCTGGCGCGCCAGCTCGGGGTAGGGGGTTACGCCCGCCCCCGTCTTGTCGCCGCCATTGTCGAGGTCGTAGATCGCCGCCCCCGGCACGACCGGCACCGACGGCGTGCCCGGCACGGGGATATAGCCCACGCCCTCGGCCGCGAGCGCGTGCGCCACCGCGTCGCCCGCCGCGAGCCCATAGACCGAGCCGCCCGAGAAAACGATGGCGTGCGCCGCACGCAGCGTCGTGTCCGCCGCGACCGAGCTCGTCTGCCGCGTCACCGGCCCGCCGCCGCCGACATCGGCGACGCACAGCATGCCGGCCGCGAGTCTGACCACCGTGACGCCCGAGCGCAGCGTCGCGTCGTGCGCGTTGCCGACGGTAATGCCAGCGACATCGGTCAGCGCGTTGAGCGGTCCAGGTTGCGGCATGGGGGTTCTCCAGCGGAAACGCCGGGCGACGCGCCGGCGCCCGCTCAACGGGCGCGCGGCCGCATCGTTCCGGGCTCCGTGCTCTCGCGCCCGCGCTTCCGACGCCGCCGGTCTCAAATCCCCCGTCTTAAGGCGGACTCCCGAGCCGGTTGGCGGACCAAAGGACGCGCGCTCACGCCGCCGGCAATGCGCCCGGCCCGACGCCCGGTCGAGAGGATGCGGCGCCCTCGGGCACGGGCGCGTAGACGGCGACGGGCGCGGCGCGGCCGCGGACGGACGCGCGCCGGATCTCGGCAAATCCCGGCGGCGCGCCGGCGGCCCGCCAACTCGCCTCGGAGACCAGCAGCCGCGTAGCCGTTTCCTTGTTCAGCGCCTCGAGCCGCTGTGCCAGGTTCACCGTGTCGCCATAGAGGGTGTAGGCGCGCCGGCCGCGGCCGCCGACGGTCCCGGCGGCGACCGGCCCGGTGGCGACGCCGATGCGCACGGCCAGCCGCTCGCCCCGGTAGCGCTCGGCGGCTGCCGCCGCGAGGATCTCGCGCGCCGCGGCCAGCCCGCTCGCGGCATGGCGGTCGTTGTCGAGCGGCGCGTTGAACGCCGCCATCGCAGCGTCGCCGATGAAGCTGATGACCACGCCGTCATGCCGTCCGACCGCGGCCGAGACGCGGTCGAAGAAAGCGTCGAGCACCTCGACGATGCGCGCGGGCGCCGCCGCCTCGGCGAACCGCGTGAAGCCCTCGATGTCGACGAACAGCACCGTCGCCTCCCGCGCGGCCGGCGGCAGCGTGCCGTCCGTCTCGCTCAGCCGCCCGGCCACCTCCGCCGGCACGAAGCGGCCGAACACCTCGGCGACGCGCCCGCGCGCCCGCTCGGCTGCGATCTGGTCCCGCAGCAGGTGTCGCGCCCGCTGCACCGCCACGGCAGTCACCGCGGCGCTCGCCAGCAGCAGCAGCGTCTCCGTGAAGCGCTGCGGCGCTGCGATCATGTCGGGGTCGAGCACGATCTCGATGTACCGCTCGGCCGTGCGCTCCTCGAACAGGTCCCACCAGTCGACCCGGCGCTCCATGCCCCAGACGATCCAGCCCCAGGCACCCCAGAGCGCCAGCACGGCGGCCCCGCCCGTCCAGAGCACCAGCGCCGGCGACAGCGACAGCGCCGAGGTGGCCAGGACGAAGAAGAAGATGCCGACGGTGAAGACGCGAAACACGAAGATCTGCGGCACCTCGCCTTCCATCGACAGCGGCACCGTCGCCGCGACAATCGCGAGCAGCGCGAGATCCAGCGCCACGAAGGCGTAGCGCATCCACGCCCGGTCGCGCTCGCGCACCACCAGCCAGCGATAGGCCAGCCCGATGACAAGGAACCCGGCGGTCACGGTCGCGCCGAAGGCGCCCTGGACGACGCCTTGGGTTCCCAAGTTGAAGACGATCAGGGCCGCGATCAGCGCGCTACGGATGGCCAGCACCGTGCGCAGCCCGGCCCGCTCGGTCGCGGCCAGCGCCCGGTCGATCTCGCCATCGGTCGACTCGGGCCGCGCCATGCGCGGCATGGTGCGCCGCGCCGTGCCCGGGTCAAGGCGGCATCACGCGCTTGGCACCGAACAGGGCGACGATCGGCGCGGATGGCCCCGTGTGCGGGGTGGGCGGGCGGTTGACAGCCGCGGGCGGCATCGGTCACCTCGGCCGCCAGGAGGGGGGACGATGCAAAATTGCACATTCGGGGCGCTGATCAGAAGGCGCGTGCATGTGATCTCGGCCGCGACCGCCCGCGCGACCGCCCCCGCGATCGCGCCGGTGGCCGCCGCCCTTGCCGCCAGCCTTGGTCCCTCGCCGGCGGCGGCCGTGGAGGTCGGCAATGACGGCGGACTGGTCGCCGGCCTGCTCCATCCGGTGCTCGGCTTCGACCATCTGCTCGCCATGGTGGCCGTCGGCCTGCTCTCGGTGCAGCTCGGCGGCCGGGCGATCTGGAGCGTGCCCGCGGCCTTCGTCTTCTTTCTCGTGGTCGGCGGCGCGCTCGGCCTCGTCGGCATCCCGCTGCTGCAGGTCGAGGGCATGATCGCGCTCTCGGTGCTGGCGCTCGGCCTCGCAATCGCGGCGCGGGCCGGCATCCCGACGATCCTCGCCATGTGCCTCGTCGCGGTCTTTGCCATCTTCCACGGCTTTGCGCATGGCGCCGAGATCCCGCGCCTCGCCGAACCCGCCGCCTATGTCGCGGGCTTTGCGCTCGCCAGCGCCGGGCTGCACCTGACGGGTGTCACCATCGGCGTGCTCGGCCGCCGTCCGCAGCTGCGCGCACTCTTCGGCGCCGGTGTCGCCGGCATCGGGCTGCACATGGTGCTGCTGACCTATTCGGTCGTCTGAGGCGCGCCCACCACCTCCAGCACCACGCTGCCCAGCGGCCCGAAGTCGGCCACCAGCTCGACGGCGCCCCCGATCACGGCATCGATGTCCAGATCCTCTGCAAGGACGGTGTATCCCGGCGCGGCCAGCAGCATGCGCGCGCCGAAGTCGACGCGCAGGAAATCGACGGGCTGGCTGAAGTCGAGCCCGAGGAGGGTGCGGTTTCGCACGATCGCGACTGGGGCCCCGCCCCGGGGCGCCAGTCCGCGCAACGTCACCGCGCCGCCGGTGTTGTTGACGATCAGAACGCGCAATCCCACCGCCCCGGGCGGGGCTGCGTCGACGCCGACGAGCGCGGCATAAAGGCCTTCGCCATGGCTCGGATGCGCCGCCGCCCCCGTCAAGAGCGCCAGCGAAGCCGCGGCCCAGGCGGCCCCGCCCGCCAGCAGATCACGCCGCCCCACGACCGACCGCCCGCGCATCCGTCGAAATCCTCGGCCCGCCACGACGGTAGACGCCTCCCGCTTCCTCGTTCGGGAAGGATAGGGTGCGGTGCGGCGCAGGCCCACCCGTCCCGGACCGGGACCGGGGCAAGATCCACCGCCCTCTAGCTCAGCGCGTCCGCCAGCCGCTGCTGCGCCAGCGCGAGCCCGACATAGAGCGGGCGCAAGCCCGGCACGGGCAGGCGTGGCGCGCCGCCGCGCCAGGGCGAGGGAATGCTCTCGAGCGGCGCGCCGGCGATGAGGTCGGCGAGGAGCCGCCCGCCGACCTGCGCGCCGTTGACGCCCGAGCCATGCCAGCCGAAGGCGTGGAAGACCGTCGGATCTTCCGCCAGCCGTCCGACGGCCGGCGTGTAGCTGGCGGTGGCGCAGATCGGCCCGCGCCAGAAGTGGTCGAGCGGGATGCCGGCCCAGCCCGGGAACTGCTCGCCGATCCGCCGCTCGAGCCGCGTCCGCATCACGCGCGCGCCCTCGTCGGAGCCCGTGACGTCGCCGCGCATGCCGAACATCAGCCGGCCCTCGGGCAGCATGCGCAAGTAAACCAGCAGGTGCCGCGTATCCGCCACCGGGTCGTCCCCCAGCCACGCGTGGCGCGCCCGCTCCTCCGCCGTCAGCACGCGGGTCACGCCGATGTTCGAGATCACCGGCACCGCCCGCCCGTCAAAGGCCCGGTGCAGGCCGTCAGGCGTGAAGCCGTTGGTCGCCAGCACCACCTTAGCCGCCCTGACGGCGCCGCCCGAGGCCAGCAGCAGGTGCCGCGCGCCCTCGCGCCGCCACGCCGTCACCTCCGTGCGTGGATGGACGCGCACGCCCATCTCCCCGGCACGGTCGGCGAGCGCCCGCACCAGCCGCAGCGGGTGGACGCCAAAATACGGCGTCAGCAGCAGGCCGCCGAACCGCGCCATGTCGCCGGTTGGCCGCGGCTCGATCACCTCATAGGCGCCGCCCGGCGGGGCCTTGCGCCTGGCGAGCTCGCGGAAGGTTGCCGCCGAATGCGCGAGCAGCATCTCGCCCCGGCCCTGCACCGGCAGCCCGCGCTCCTCGCAAAAGGCGCGCAGCCGCGCATTGCCCTCGACCTGGCTGGCGCGGTAGCGGTCGACCTCGGCCTGGCCATGCCGCCGCACCAGCGCCGCCATGCCCAGCTTGTGCGAGCCCAAGCCCACCATCCCGCCATTGCGGCCCGAGGCGCCCCAGCCGATCGGCCCGGCATCCAGGACCAGCGCGCCGATCCCGCGCTCTGCCAGCCGGATGGCGCAGGCCAGGCCCGCATAGCCGCCGCCGATGATCGCGACCTCGGTCTCGGCATCGCCGTCGAGCGGGGCAGGGTCCTCCCAGGCCGGCGCCGAGGCGCGCCACCAGCTGTCCGGCCAGCGGCCGGTATCGTACATCGCCGGATCGAGCGGTCCCTTCATGGCACCGGTCTGCAGCGCGGAACGGGGGTCATCAAGCGCTTTCGAGAACGCGGCATCGCATTACGCAAAGGTTAAGCAAGCGCCGTTGCCAAAGGGATTGCTGAACGGTTTGGCGAACGCCTTGCCGAACGGCTCGGCAAATCGGTCGCCATCCCGCCTAGTCCAGAAACCGCCGGTCATAGGGGTACTTCGTGATGTTCTCCACGCCCGTCTCGGTGATCACCACCTGGTCCTCGAGCTTGATCGAGAACCCGCTGCCCTTCTGCGTGATCAGCGCCTCGACGCAGAGCGCCATGCCGGGCTGCAGCTCGTAGTCGAAGGCGCCGTCGCGCCAGTCCTGCGGATAGGCGACGCTCGGCCACTCGTCGCACAGCCCGACGCCGTGCATCATACAGCTGTAGCGGCCCTCGACGAACTCCTCCGGCAGCTTGTGGCCGCCGAAGGTGATCTCGCGGATCGTCTTGCCGGGCGCCAGCAGGGCGACGTTCTGCATGATGTGCTCGTGCCCGATGCGATAGGCGCGCTTCATCTCAGGGCTGGGCTCGCCGTCGCCGACCCACCAGGTGCGGCTGATGTCGCAGCACATGCCGTAAGGCCCGATCAGGTCCGTGTCGAAGGCCAGGATCTCGCCATTGCCGATCACCCGCGGCCCGCATTCCTGGAACCACGGGTTGGTGCGCGGGCCCGAGGCCAGCAGCCGCGTCTCGATCCACTCGCCGCCACGCCGGATGTTCTCGGCGTGCAGCACGGCCCAGACGTCGTCCTCGGTCATGCCGGGCGCCGCCGCCGCCTCCATCGCGTGCATCGCCCGCTCGCAGGCATGCGTGGCGCAGCGCAGCGCCCTGATCTCGTCCGCGCCCTTCACGGCGCGCACCTTCTCGGTCAGCTCCTCGCCGTCCATGACCTCGAAGTTCGCCGCCGTCAGCGCCCGGTAGCCCGACACCATGATCTTGTCGACGCCCAGCCGCTTGCCCTCGCCATGCGCCGCCATCAGCTCGCCGATCTGGCCCGTGAACTCGTGCGCCGCCTGCTCGCTGCGATCGCCCGTCGAGAAATAGAACAGCCCGGCGCCCGTCCGCACCTCGTTCACCAGCGGGTTGAACTCGGTGAAGACCGGGTCGATCGTGCCCTTGTAGTCGAAGATCGCCATGTACCCGTCGGCGCCGACGAAGCAGGCCCGGAAGGGGTTGTGCGTGTTCCAGAGCTGCATGTTCGGCGCATCCGTCGCAAACCGGATGTTCAGCGGGTCGAACAGCAGGGCGCCGCCGAGCCCCCGGTCGTTGATTCCCTTGACCAGCCGCGCGTGCCGCTCGGCGCGCATCCGCGCGAGGTTCGGCACCTCGATCCCCGCTTCGGCCCATTCGGCGAAGGCAAGCGCCGTCGGTCCCGTCTCGAGCCTGTCGTTGTCGTCGGGCGAGCCATCGGGCCGAAGTCCCACCGGCTTGCGGCCCGGATCGATCTTGCGGTGGTCGGCATAATGCTGGTTCATCGCTGCGCTCCCCAGGAGAATCGCCGCGACAGTCGGGGCGCGCCTCCCTGCCGTCTCGTCCGGCAGCGCCGCTGCCGTGTCGCAATCGCGCCGGAACGCCTTCAGCTCAGGCGTATCGTGCAGTAGCGCCGAGCGGGTCCGCCCCGAACCGGTTCGCCCCGTCGGTGCCGCGCTGAACGAAGAAGACGATCAGCACGATCGCGCCGATGACGGGGACCAGGTAGAGCAGGATCCACCAGCCGGTCCGGTCGGTGTCGTGCAGCCGGCGGATCGAGACCGCGAGGCTCGGCAGCAGCAGGCCGAGCGACAGCACCAGGTTGAGAAGGCCGCCGAGCGTGTCGCTCGCCGCCCCGACGATCCCGACGGCGAAGCTGAGAAGAAAATAGAACAGCGCGAACCACCAGAACTCGGACCGCGATGCGCGGCCCTGGAAATCGGCATACCGCTCGACGATGGCGGTGCGGACGGCGTCGGTGAACTGCATCTCTTCTCCCGGCGTTTCAGACCGGAGGCAGCATGCGGCGCCGGCTCCGTTTCCGTCAATCTGGCCGCCTCGATCCGTCCCATGCGGCCCGCGCAGCAGGGTGGGGTTCCGCCCACCCGCGCCGCCCCCTGACAGGGGACGCCCGTCAGGTCGTCACCGACCGGCACCGCGCTGCGGCTGCGACTGCGGCTGCGGCGACCGCGCGCGTGCGGCGGCGAGCGTCTTCTTCAGCTCCTCCTCCATCAGCAGCAGCTCCTTCTCGGCCGCCGCCCGCCGCGCCTTGCCCTCGTCGGCGATGCGCAAGCTGTCCTCGATGGTGGCGATGACCTCGTGGTTCGCCTTCTTCACGGCCTCGATGTCGAAGACGCCGCGCTCGATCTGCTTGCGGATCTCGGCATTGGACGTCCGCAGCATCTCGGCGTTCGAGGTCAGCAGATCGTTCGTCAGGTCCGTCGCCTCCTTCACCACCTTGCCGGCCTCGCGGCTGCGGAAGGTGGCCAGCGCGATCGAGAGCTGGTTCTTCCACAAGGGCACCGTGTTGACCATGACCGAGTTGATCTTGTTGACGAGGCTCTTGTCGTTCTCCTGCACCAGCCGGATCGAGGGCAGCGACTGCATGGTCACCTGCCGCGTCAGCTTCATGTCGTGGACGCGCCGGTCGAGCTCGTCGCGGGCCGCGCGGATGTCGCGCACTTCCTGTGCCTCGAGCACTGCGTCCTTCCCCTCGGCGTCGACGTCGGCCTCCTCCTTCGGGATCGTCACCGTGTCGAGCTCGCGAAGCTTCGCCTCGCCCGCGGCGATGTAGAGGCCGAGCTCGTGATAGAACTCCAGGCTCTGCGCGTAGAGCTTGTCGAGGAACTTCACGTCCTTCAGCAGCCGCGTCTCGTGCTCGAGCAGCTCGTCGGTGATCGTGTCGATCTGGCCACGCACGTTCTCGTACTTGGCGATGAAATCGTGCACCGGCGCGCTCGACCCGATCAGCCGCTGCCACCAGGAGCGCTTGGCGTTGGGGTCGAGCTCGGTCGCATCGAAGCCGCGGATCGTGCCCACCATGCTGCGCAGCGCGTCGCCGGCGGGCCCCAGCTCCTTGTTGCGCACGCCTTCCAGCATCTGGTCCGAGATGGCCGTCAGCCGCTGCTGCGCGCCCGAGCCGAACTTGATGATCGTCTGCGTGTTGCGCATGTCGAGCTCGCGCATCCGCGTATCGATTTCGGCCTTCAGCGCCGGATCGGCCGTCTCATAGGCGACAACCTCGCCCTGCGGCTCGGGCAGCGGCGCGAGCTCGGTCGTCTCCTCGGCCAGCTTCGTCGCCTTCTGGTCGCGCGCGTCCATTCGATGCTCCTCCGTTCCCCCAGTGATGGCTGGCGACGCTCAGGCGCCTTCCTGCCCCAGCCGCTCGCGCAGCACCTCGATCTCGACTTCCAGGTCTGTGCGGTTGTCGACCAGCAGCATCTCGCGCCCCCGCGCGAAGCTGCCCTCGAGATCGGTCAACAGCGACAGATACTCGGCGTGCAGGTTGGGGTCGTCCAGCCGGTCGCGGTTCTCGGCGTATTTGCGTGTGGCCTCCTCGGCGCCCGTCAGGTAGACGCCGAGATAGCGCCGCGCCCGGCCCAGGTCGCGCGGGTCGCGCTCGACCAGCTGGATCATCTCGCGCACCGTCGCATTCAGCCGGGTGATCCGCGCATCGATCTCCCGGTCGCGCATGCGGTGCGCCAGCGCCTCGATCGATCTTAGCCTGGCCTCGGCCTTCTCCAACGCCTCGGCGACGCGGTCGAGCTCGGCCCGCCCGACGGTCTCGTCCAACCCTTTGGCGCGCAGCGGGTCAAGCCCGAAGGCCAGGATGTGCGCGCCCGCCGCGATCAGCCCGAAGACCACCGCGCCGACCGCCTGCCCGCCGAGCTCGAGCAGACCGCCGGCCTGCGCGCCCAGCCAGGACGACAGCGCGACGCCGCCGCCCGTCAGCACCGCGGCGAAGATCTTGCGGGGAAAGGCCGGGGGCCGGGCGATCTGGCGCGCTTCGTAGGCGGCCGCGGCCCGTTGGCCCTCGCGCAGCAGCCAGGCGCCGAGCATCAGCGACGCATAGGCCGCCAGCAGGAACAGCATGCGGAATGGCGCGGCGCTGCCGACCGCGCCCAGCGCCGCGACCAGCAATGGCGTCGGCCAGACGAACATCAGCAATGCGCGCACATCGACGGCGCTCGCGGCGCGCCCGCGGAATCGCGTCGCCGGAACGCCCGTCGGCGCTATGGGGTCGGGCCCAGCCGATCGCGGTTGCCCGCCCGGGCTGTACTTGCCGCCAAAGCGCTGCGCCATCAGAGGACAGCCTCCGGGACTGCCCCGAACCCGACCGCCGCCGCTGCCGCCTGATGCGCCGGCCCTGCCATGGCCTGGCACGACGTCACGACGACCAGCGACGCCAGCAGGAAATAAGCGATCCAGCGTACCCAGCGCGGTTGCATCTGCGAATCCCCGGCTCCTTGCAGGCGCAAGATAGGGAGGCATGCCGCCCCGCGCCAGCCATCGCGCCCTTGCGCCCGCGCCCGCCCGACCTAAGCTTGCCGCCAGCACCGGAGCATCGCATGCGCCTGCCAGCCCTTCTTCTGACCGCGTTCCTCGCAGCCGCTGCGAGCGCATCCCGCGCCGAAGAGCCAGCCTCGCACCCTCTCGACGGCACGATATGGGCAACCGCCTCGCACGAGCGGCTCGACCGGGACGCGCTGGCCGAGCGGCTCGAGGCGTCGGACATCGTCATCCTCGGCGAGGTGCACGACAATCCCGCACACCATCTGGCGCAGGCCTGGCTCGTCGGCCGGCTGCGTCCCTCGGGCCTGGCCTTCGAGATGATCCCGCGCGCCAGCGAGGCCGGGATCGGCGTGCTCCTCGACCAGGGCGGCAGCCCGGCCGAGATCGGCCCCGCCATCGGCTGGGAGCGGCTGGGCTGGCCCGATTGGGACATTTATCGCCCGATCTTCGAGGCGTGGCGGGCGCAGGCCTATGCCGGGGGCGGGCTGCCGCGCCAGGCGCTCAACGATGCCGCCGACAGCGGCGCGGCCGCCATCGTCACCGACCGGCGCTTCGCCCCTGCGCTCGCCGTCCCGTTCGACCCGGCGATCCAGGCCTCGGTCGAGGACGAGATGGTCGCCGCTCATTGCGACATGCTGCCCCGTACCGCCGCGCCGCGCATGGTCGAGGTCCAGCGCCTGCGCGACGCCAGCTTCGCCTCGGCCGCATTGCGCGCCCGCGCCCGCGCCGGCGGCCAGGTCGTGCTGATCACCGGCAACGGCCACGCGCGCACCGACCGCGGCGTGCCCGTCTACCTCCACGCCGTCGCGCCGGAACTGCGCGTGGCCTCTGTCGGCTTGCTCGAGACCGAGCCGCAGGCGACGACGCTCGACGATCTCCGCGCGCTGCCCTACGACTATGTCTGGTTCACCGCCCCGGCCGAGCGCCCCGATCCATGCGCTGCCTTCCGATGAGAAGGCGCTCGAGGCCGAGCGTCCGAACCCCCGCGGAAGGAGCGGAGCAGATGACCGAGATGCCCGCCGGACGGCCGGCGCCGCCGCCGGAGCCGCCGATCGACTTCAGGGGCCTCCGCCTCTCGCCCCGCAAGGAGGTCGTGCGCGCCTTCTACAAGGATCTGTGGGATCATGCCGACACCGGGCTGATCCCGCGCCTCCTGCACCCTGACTTCACTTTCCGCGGCTCGCTCGGCCCGACGCTGGTCGGACATGCCGAGTTCGCCCGGTATGTCGAGTGGGTCACGGGCGCGCTCGGCGATTACACCTCTGACGTGCTCGCGCTGGTCGAGGAGGGCCACCGGGTTGCCGCCAAGCTCCGCTTCCACGGCATTCACCGCGCCGAGATGTTCGGCGTGCCCCCGACCGGCCGCCACGTCTGGTGGTATGGCGCGCCCCTCTTCACCTTCGAGGGCGACCGGGTCCGCGACCTCTGGGTGCTGGGCGACGTCCACGGCCTGATCGAGCGCCTCCGCGCCCCGTAGGGCGCGCGCGCCGACGGCCCCAGCAAAGACCCTCGGCCAGAGCCAGGAAGCTGCCGTTGGCACGTCCGCAGACACGGGTGCACGAATTCTGCGCCGAGCGGACGCCTATCTCGCAGCTTTTTTGCGGATCAGGAATACCAGCCGCGCGCCCTCCTCGTCGGTCGCGACCAATGCGTGCCCCTGCTCGGCGCAGAAATGCGGAAAGTCGACGCGTGCCGCCGGGTCGTCGGCCAGCACCCGCAGAAGCGCGCCCGGCGCCATGCCAGCCAGCCGCTTGCGCGCCTTCAGCACGGGCAGCGGGCAGAGCAGCCCGCATGTGTCGAGCTCATCGGCGGCGGGATCGGCCATGCGCCTCCCGGTACGTCAGCACGGCAAAGGGTGCAAGGGGCGAGGCCGAGACCCTCGCGGCCCGCCATGCATGGCACCCGCGGGCTTGCCCGCGCGCACTGCCGCCGCTAGCTTCCGCGCCGTCCCGCACGAGATCCATCATGCGCCTGTTGTGCCTCGCTTTTCTGTCTCTTGCCCTTGCCGGCGCCGCCGCCGTGGCCGCCGAAGCGGAGCGCGTCGTCGCCTACGAGATCGTCGATGCCCGCGCGATCCCGGCCAGCCTGACGGGCCGTCCGGGCGACGCACAGGCCGGGCGCGCCCTCTATTTCGACGAGAAGCTCGCCCGCTGCGCAGGCTGCCACGGCCGCCCGGACCAGCCCCCCGGTCAGCCCACCGGTGAGCCCTCGGCCGGCCCCGGGCCCACCGATGCACCGCCGCTCGGCGATGTCGGCCGCAGGCTGGGCGAGGGGGCGCTCCGGCTGTGGCTCGTCGCGCCCCAGGTCATCGCGCCGGGCACGCTGATGCCGGCCTATTACGAGCTCGGCCAGCGCATGGATCCGGCGGACCCCCGCTTCGGCGAGCCGCTGCTGACCGCGACCGAGATCGAGAACCTCGTCGCCTACCTGATGGCTCCGCCGAGCTAGTCACGGCAACGTCAGTTCCGCCCCGGCGGCGCAGGCACTAGGTCTGCCCCGCCGGCAAGCCCGCACGACGCCCGAGGGAACAGTCCAAAGCTATGCAATGGCTCACTGAACTCGGCACGGAAGCGATCCGCAGCGGCAGCCTTCTTGGGCTTGGCTTCGCCTTTCTCTTCGGCCTGGTCAGCTTTCTCAGCCCCTGCGTGCTGCCCATGGCCCCGCCCTATCTGGCCTATCTCGGCGGCACGACCATCGAGCAGATTTCGGGCGAGGGGCGCGAGATCGACCGCGCCGCTTCGCGCCGCATCATGCTGGCGGCGGTCTTCTTCGTCCTCGGCCTCGGCACGGTCTTCGTCGCCCTCGGCATCGGCATGGCGTCGGCCGGCGGCTTTCTGCTCGAGCGCAAGGCCGCGCTGGCCATGGCCTCGGGCGTGCTGATCTTCGTCTTCGGCCTGCATTTCTTCGGCCTGCGCCGCGCGGCCGTGGTCGCCGCCGTCTTCCTCGCCATGACAGCCGCCTGGTGGCTTCTGACGGATCAGGATTTTGCCGAGAACCTGGCCTTCGCCTGGCCCGGGCTGGGGGCTGTCCTCCTCGCCGGCATCGCCTTGCAGGCCACCGGATGGCAGCACATCCCCATCCTTCACCGCGAGGCGCGGTTCGACGGACCCTCCAGCGTCGGTTCGATCGGCGCGAGCTTTCTCGTCGGCATGGCCTTCGCCTTCGGCTGGACGCCCTGCTTGGGGCCGATCCTCGCCGCGATCCTGACCTTCGCGGCGCAGAGCGGCAGCGTCGCCGCGGGCGGCGTGCTGCTCGGCGTTTACGCGCTCGGCCTCGGCGTGCCTTTCCTGCTCGCCGCGCTCTTCATCCGCCCGTTCCTCGCCTGGACGCGCGGCTTTCGTCGGCATCTCGGCCATGTCGAGAAGGGAATGGGCGCGCTGCTCATGCTGGTCGGCCTGATGATGATCACCGGCGATTTCGAGCGCGTTGCCTATTTCCTGATCGAGACCTTCCCGGCCCTCGCCACGCTCGGCTGATCTGCGCCGATGCGCGTGTCTCAGGCTTTTCTGAGCACGTAGACCGTCGCCTCCAGTCCGATGCCGGGCAGATGCGGCCCATGCTCCTTGAACAGCAGCTCGGCAGTGCCGGCGGCGACGATCTCGTCGACCTTCGACGGGAAGGCGGGCACTGCCAGAGCATGATCGTTGAGCGAGAGCGCGAGGCAGCCGCCCCGGGGGAGCAGGGCGAGGATGGCGTCGACCGTCTCGGGCGGCGCGTGGCTGATACCGACGACGCCCACCGCCGCGGCGTGGGCGTAAGCGCCCGGGCTGGCCGGCAGCGGATCGGCCAGGTCGCCGCGAAACAGCCGGCGATAGATCCCTCGTCCCTCGGCGCGGGCGAGCATCTCGGCCGAGAAATCCGTGCCGTCGATCGTCGCGAACCCCGCCGCGTGCAGCGCCAGCCCGCTCAGCCCTGTGCCGCAGCCCACGTCCAGGATCGGCGTGTCGCGGTCCGCCACCGACGCGGCGAGCGCGGCGGCGCAGCGGGCCGGCGTGACATAGCCGTTGCGGCCTATCTCGTCGTCATAGCTGGCCGCCCAGTCGCGGTAGAAGGCCTCGGTCGCGTGCCTGTCCGGCAGCTCGTAGGCCTCTTCGAGGAAGCGCCGTTCCGGCATTTGTTCCCTCCCTCTGTTGGCTGTGAGGCGAAGTTCGATCGGATGGAAGCAGGCGCACACCCCGTCCAAGCGCCGTCCACGCCCGTCCACGCGTGGACGATCTTTCAACCCATCGTCTCGGAACGAACTTTTCGGCCACCCTAACCGACTTGAAAGGAGTTGGCGCCCCTTGGGCACGCAAGCATGGCCGGGTCGATCCGTAGCCGGACGGGACGCGTCGGGTCAAACGGCCGTGCCCGGGCGGCGGTCGCGTGCGGCACGCCTGCCGCCGGCCGCCTGCCGCCCGGCGAGCACGCCGGACTCGAGGATGATCTCGGACACCTGGTGCTCGCGCCGATACGCCATGACGTGGACGCCGGCGACGCCCTTGATCTCGCGCATCTGCCGGATCAGCTCGATGCACAGCTTCTTGCCTTCCTCGGCGGGCTTTGCGGCCTTTTCCAGCCGCTCGATGATCGGATCGGGAATGTGGATGCCCGGCACGTTCGAGCGCATCCAGCGCGCGGCCTTGGCCGATGCCAGCGGCCCGACGCCCGCGAGGATGAAGACTCGTCGGTCGAGGCCAAGGTCCCGGATTCGCGCCATGAAGCGCTCGAACACCGGAACGTCGAAGATATAGTTCGTCTGGATGAACTCGGCGCCCGCCGCGACCTTCTTGGCCAGCCGCTCGGGCCGCCAGTCATGCGGCGGCACGCAAGGGTTCTCGGCGGCGCCCAGGAACATGCGCGGCGGCCGGCTGATCGGCCGGCCGGACAGGAATCGCCCCTCGTCGCGCATAGTTCGGATGGTGCGCAAGAGCGTCAGCGAGTTCGAAGTCGAAGACGGGCTTGGCCCCCGGCTGATCGCCGACTCCGACGCCGTCGCCCGTCAGGCATAGCACGTTGCGCACGCCCATCGCCGCGGCGCCGAGCACGTCGCCTTGGATGGCGATGCGGTTCCGGTCGCGGCAGCTGATCTGGTAGACCGTGCCATAGCCCGCCCGTGTCAGCAGCGACGAGATGCCGATCGACGACATGTGGCAATTGGCGCCGCTGGCATCCGTCGCGTTGATCGCGTCCGCCACCTCGCCGAGCGGGCGGGCGGCCTCGAAGACGTCGTAGGGATCGGCGCTGTCGGGCGGGTTCAGCTCTGCCGTGACGGCAAAGCGACCCGAGCGCAGGACCTGCTCGAGCCGGCTGCCCGAAACGTGGCCCGGCGGCGGGTCGGCATAAGGGCGCACGATGTCCTGGAAATCGCTCATCGGCGGGTCTCGCGTCCAACGGCCGCGGCGGGCTCCGGCGCCAGCGGCGCCGAGGCCGGTTCGGTGGCGCGGGCCTGAGGGAAGGCTGCGGCGACCGCGGTGCGCCGCGCCTCGCGTGCCTCGCGCAGCGTTTCGGCCTTCTCGCGCGAGACCCGCAGCCAGGAAGACGAGCCCCAGAGGCTGCGATCGATCGGCGGCAGGACGGTCGCGATCCGCTGGCCGTCGCGCATCCGGCTCGCGCCGTCCCAGGCCTCGACCCAGACGCAGCGCATCCACGGCTTCACCTCGCAGAACCCGCCCGGCCGCACCCCGCCGCAAGGGCCGTTCCGCAGCTCCTTGGGGCAGTTCATCGGGCAGGACATGCCGGTGGAGGAGAGCACGCACTGGCCGCACATGCGGCAGTCGAAGAGCAAGCCCTTCAAGCCCGCCTCGACGAACGCCACGGGACGCTCCACCCGGCCATAGCCGATGCGGCGGAACAGCGGGTCGAGCGCCACGAGCGCGCTCTCGACCTGCCGGTAGATCGCCTCGAAGGCGCGCGCCTGCTGCACTGCGAAAAGACGTAGCCGGTACACTGCCGCCTCCCCCTGTCCGCCGCGAGCATAGAGGAGGGGCTCTGCCGCGGTCAAACCGCTCGCATCCGCCGGGCACGGCACGGGGTTGTGGTTCGGCCGCGGCCGGATATGGTCGGCGCAACAGCGAAGGGACAGCCCTGTGCACGCTCCTGCACGCGTCGTGACCGCGGCGCTTTTTCTGATCTCGGCCGCAGCGGGTGCGGGCGCTCAGTCCCGCGACGAGACCCCGGCGACGACCCAACCGCAGATGATTACCCCGGTCGAGGCCGGCGGGCGGGACTTGGTCGTGGCCACCAAGGTGGCGCCTCCCTTCGCCTTCAAAGGTACCGACGGCACGTGGACCGGCATCGCGATCGAGCTCTTCGCGGACCTCGCTGACGAGCTCGATCTCTCGTACCGGCTGCAGGAGGCCACGCTCAAGGAGATGATCGACGGCGTCGCTGACGGGCGCTTCGCCGCCGCGGTCGGCGCCCTGACGATCACCGAGCCGCGCGAGGAGAGGGTCGACTTCACCTATCCGTTCTATTCGACCGGCCTCGGCATCGCGGTCGACAGGGGCAATGTCAGCGGATGGACGCGCGTCGCGCGCAACTTCTTCACCTGGCAGTTCATCTCGGTCGTCGTCGGGCTCGCCGCGGTCTTGCTGGCAGCCGGAGCGGCCGTCTGGGTCTTCGAGCGCCGCCGCAATTCGGACGAGTTCGGCCGGGGCGTCGGGCGCGGGCTGGGTGACGGCTTCTGGTGGGCCGCGGTGACGATGACGACCGTCGGCTACGGCGACAAGGCGCCGGTCACGCTCGGCGGCCGCATCGTCGCGACGATCTGGATGTTCACGTCGATGATCATCGTCGCCGGTTTCACGGCCTCGATCACGGCCTCGCTGACCGTCGGCCAGATCAGCGGTCCGGTGCAGACGATCTCGGATCTCGCGAGGGTACGGGTCGGCGTCGTCGCGAACTCGGCGGCCCTCGACGCTCTTTCCGATCTTCAGATCTCGGCCCGCAGTTTCGACACGCTGGACGCTGGCTTGGAGGCGCTCGTCGAGGGCCGGATCGACGCGTTCGTGCAGGACCGCCCACTTCTGCGCTATGCCGTCCAGCAACAATATCAGGGGAAGCTCGACGTCCTGCCCAACGAGGTCGGCCGCCAGGATTACGGCATCGCGCTGCCGCAGACATCAGATCTGCGCGAGCCTCTGAACCGAGCGCTGCTGGCCATCATCAGCAGTCCGCGCTGGCGCGATCTGCTCGAGCGCTATCTGGGGCGGGACGAATAGCCTACTCCGCCGCGTGCGCCTCGCCCGTGCCGAGCCAGCCCTCGAGCGCCAGCTTGGCCCTGGCCGTGTAGGCGCGCTTGCGGTCCTGTTTGCCGCGCCGGCCGCCGCGGGCGTCGTCGAGGGGCGGAAAGAGGCCGAAGTTGACGTTCATTGGCTGGAAGGTCTCGGCCTCGGCCCCGCCCGTGATGTGCGCGAGAAGCGCGCCGAAGGCCGTCTCGGGCGGCGGCGGCACGGGCGCGCGGCCGAGCCGCTCCAGCGCGGCGAAGCGGCCGGCCAGCATGCCCATGGCGCCCGACTCGACATAGCCCTCGACGCCGGTGATCTGCCCGGCGAAGCGCAGCCGAGGCTGGGCGCGCAGCCGCATAGCCGGGTCGAGCAGGCGCGGCGAGTTCAGGAAGGTGTTGCGGTGGATGCCGCCGAGCCGCGCCCAGCGGGCGTTCTCCAGCCCCGGAATCAGCGAGAAGACCTCAGCCTGTGCGCCGTAGCGCATCTTGGTCTGGAAGCCGACGAGATTGTAGAGCGTGCCGAGCCTGTTCTCGCGGCGGAGCTGGACGACGGCATGGGGCCGCTCGGAGGTATGCGGGTTGGTCAGCCCGACCGGCTTCAGCGGCCCGAAGCGCGGGGTCTCGCGGCCGCGCTCCGCCATCACCTCGATCGGCAGGCAGCCCTCGAAATAGGGAGTGGCGCCCGGCCCCTCCCAGTCGTGGAAGTCGGTCTTCGGCGCCGCGAGGAGGGCGTCGATGAAGCGCTCATATCCGGCCCGGTCCATGGCGCAGTTCAGGTAAGCGGTGCGCTCCTCCTCGGTCTCGCCCTTGTCGTAGCGCGACTGGAACCAGGCCTTCGACATGTCGACGCTGTCGGCATAGACGATGGGCGCGATCGCATCGAAGAAGGCGAGCGATGCCTCGCCCGTCAGGCCGCGGATCGCCGCGGCGAGCGGTTCCGACGTCAGCGGGCCCGTTGCGATGATGACACTCGACCACCCCGGCGGGGGAAGGTCCGCGACCTCGCCCCGCTCGACCGTGATCAGCGGGTGCCCGAGAAGGTGCCGGGTCACCGCCGCCGAAAAGACGTCGCGGTCGACGGCCAGCGCGCCGCCGGCCGGCACCTCGGCCTCGGCCGCCGCCGCCATCATCACCGAGCCGAGCCGGCGCATCTCCCAATGCAGGAGACCGACCGCGTTCGTCTCGTCGTCGTCCGAGCGGAAGGAATTGGAGCAAACGAGCTCGGCCAACCCGTCCGTCCGGTGCGCCTCGGTCCCGCGCTGCGGCCGCATCTCGTGGATGACGGCTGGTACGCCAAGCGAGGCTGCCGCCCAGGCGGCCTCGCAGCCCGCCATGCCGCCGCCGACAATGTGGATGGGCTCGGTTCGAAAAGCTTTGGTGCCGCTCATCGAGCGCACATAAGTAGGCGCCGGTGCGGCGGTCAAGCCGCGCCCGGCGCCAGTCCTGCGGCCGCCGCAGACCGGCGGCCCGGTGCGGCGGCTTCAGGCCGCCTTCTTGTTGACTTTCTGCTCTGCCATCTTGGTCAGCAGAGCGTCGGTGTTCTTCTCTTCCTTGAGGGTCTCCTCGAGGTGCTTGACCGCATCGTCGTGGCCGAGCTGCTTCGCCCAGGTGATCAGCGTGCCATAGCGCGTGATCTCGTAGTGCTCGACTGCCTGGGCCGAGGCCACCATCGCGGCGTCGAGCGTCTCGGGGTCGTCCACCTCGCCCATGATCTCCTCGGCCTCGTCGATGATGCCGATGATGGCGTCGCACTTGGCGCCGCGGGCGGGCTTGCCGATCGTTTCAAAGACCTTCTCCAGCCGCTCGAGCTGGCCTTCGGTCTCTTCGCGGTGCTGCGCGAAGGCTTTCTTCAACTCCTGCGAGCTGGCCTTCTTCTCCATCTTGGGCAAGGCCTTCAGGATCTGCTTCTCGGCGTAGAGAATGTCCTTGAGCGTGTGCAGGAAGAGGTCGTCGAGGTTCTTCAGAGCCATGTCTAGTCTCCTTCGGGACGTTCTGTCCGGGGGAGAACCGAGATGCCCGCCGAGCGTTCCGTGGTCCGACGCGGCGCGGCGAAAATGATCGCAGCAAGCCAGCGGGCAGCCCGCCAGGCGAAAGCTCAGGCGCGCGCGGAAACGCCGGCGATCTCGGCGGCGAGCGTCGTCAGCCGCCGCAGCCCCTCGTCGAGCCGCGCCTCGGGCAGTGCGGTCGAGAGCCGGATGTGGTCGTCCATGCCGAAGCAGTCACCGGGAACGACGAGCACGCCCTGCTCGGCGCGCAGGCGCAGCGCCAGCTCGCGCGAGCCGACCGGCAGGTCGAAGCGCACGAAGGACATCGCCGACGCCTCCGGCGGGACGACGTGGAAGATGCCCGGCACCCGGTCGAGCGCCGACTGCAGCCGGCCGAAGCCGCGGTCGATCAGGCGGCGCGCCCGCGCCGTGAGCTTGGGGCGCACATCCGGATCGAGCGCCATTTCGGCGAGCGCCATGTCGAGCGCACCGGCCGAGATCGCCGCATATTCGTGGCGCCGCCACAGCTCGGCGATGACATCGCGCGGCGCCACGACCCAGCCGAGGCGCAGGCCGGGCAGGCCGTAGGCCTTGCTCATCGAGTTGACGGCGATCACGCGCTCGTGCCGGCCGCGGAAAGTCGGCGTGGGCCCGCGATTGCCGCGCTCGGCTCCGGCATAGACCTCGTCGGCGACGATCCAGGCGCCGCTGCGGTCGGCGGCGGCGGCGACGGCGTCGCGCTCGGCCTCGGTCAGGATATGCCCGGTCGGATTGTGCGGATTGACGATGGCGATCAGCTTGGCGCCGTGCACGACGGTGTCGGCCATCCGGTCGGTGTCGAGCGCCCAGCCGGCCGCCTCGACCAGCGGAACCTCACCGATTTCGACGCCCATGTTGCGCGCATTGCCCGAGAGCTGCCGGTAGGTCGGCGCCATCGTGACCAGCCGGTCCCCGGGCGCGAGCATGGTCGCCGCGATCAGATGGTTCGCCTCCGAGGCGCCGACCGTCACCAGAACCTCGTCGGGGTGGGTGTCGGGGTAGAGGGCGGCGATGCGCTCGCGCAGGCGTTCGGTGCCGTTCACCTGGGGGTAGTCGAGCCGCAGGTCGGCGAGGTCCTCATGCGACCGGCCGGCGAGCTCCAGCAGCTCGGCCAGCGTCAGCGGGTGCACGCCGCTTTCGGCGAAGTTGTAGGTGGCGCCGTGCTCGTGGTCAGAGAGAAAGCGCTCGATCTCGAAGGGGTGGAACAAGGCGTGCCTCTCAGATCCCGGTCAGAGTTGCAGTTCGGTCCGCTCGACGAGCTCGGGCCCGTCATTGCGGACCTGGCCGACGCGGCGGTCGACGGGCCACGTCTCGACCCGGTCGTCAGGGATCGGCCGCATCAGCGCATCGCGATCGGCTGTCCCGTGCAGCCATGCCTCGGCCGCGTCCTCGGTCAGCACGACCGGCGAGCGCGGGTGCAGGTGCCGCGTCGCCTCGCCGGCGGCGGTGGTGAGGATCGTACACGAGAGCAGCCACTCGCCTTCGATCCGCGCCGCAGCCCAGAGCCCGGCGAAGAGGATGCCGGGCGTGTTGCGCCGCATGGTGATGAACCAGGGCGTCTTGGCGCCCTTGGACCCCGTCCACTCGTAATAGCCGATCGCCGGCACCAGGCAGCGCCGGGCCGCCCAGGCGTCGCGGAACATCGGCTTCTCGGCCGCCTCCTCGGCACGGGCGTTGAAGGTGCTGGCCTTCAGCTCGGAAAGCGGCTTGCGCCACCAGTGCGGCACGAGGCCCCAGCGGACGACCGCGGGCTCGCGCCGGCCGTCGCGCAGGCGCACGATGCCGACCGGATCGGTCGGGGCGACATTCCAGCGCGCGCTCGGCCAGCCGGCGGGCGGCCAGTCGATCTCGGGGTCGATCAGCAGCCAGTCTCGCCAGTCCGTGCCGTTGGTGTCGCCGATCGCGAAGCGACCGCACATGATCCAGAGCCCTTCATCTGCGGAAGCGTGTTGATGGGCTGAAAACCGGGCCAGGACAACCCCGGAGGTTCATTCCGCCGGTGCCGCTCGGGCGACCGCGCGGCCAGTTATTGCGCCCTGCCGAAGCGCTGCTCCATGGCGCGGCGCGCCTGGACCCCTGGGCGGCTCTCGTCCACCTCGACATCGTCCCAGCGGACCGTCTCGCCGGCCGTGATGGCGCGGCGCAGCCGCACGCCATGGGCGAGGCCGATCGGCAGGGCGCCGGCCGACAGCGAGCTGGCCGCCGGGGCAAGCTTGCCCCAGACGCAGAAGCCGCCCTCGCCATCGAGCACCTCGCCGGCGGCCAGGTCGCGCTTGGCCGTCGCCATCACATCGGCGTTGAACTCGCGCACGGTTCCGGTCGACTCGCCTCGCAGCGCCGCCGACAGCACCGAGACGTTGAGCTCGAGCCCGATGAGATGCACCGGGCGATAGAGCGCCGCGTACCGTCCGGTTCGGTCGGTCTTGACGCCGTACTGGGCAAGGCAGCGCCTGGCATAGTCGGTCGGCGCCTCGACCACGACATAGACGCCCCAGCGCAAATCGCGGAAGACCGGCCGGCCGTCGCGTTCCTCGCAGGCGACGACCTCGACGGTGCCCTTGCCCTCCAGCATGCCGCCATCCTCGCGCGGACGCAGCACATGCGCCAGGTCGTCGACCCCGCAGGGCGGGAAGGCCAAGCCCTCTGATGGCGGCGCCAGGCCGCAGGCATTGGCGATCGCCGCCATCTCGATGGCGGATTTCGTGCCGTCGACGAAGCTGTTGAACATCTGGGCGTTCAGCCCCTCGGCCCGGGCGGCGTCCGCGTCGAAGCCGAGGTTCTTCCAGACCGTCTCGGGCGTCGACTGGTGGAAGCCTGGCAGGTAGCGCGTGCCCTTGCCTGCGGCGACCACAGGAAAACCGCAGGAGCGCGCCCAGTCGACGAGCTCGGCCACCAGCGCCGGCTGGTCGCCATAGGCCATCGAGTAGACGACCCCGGCTTCCTGCGCCTCCGCCGCCAGCAGCGGCCCCGCCAGCGCGTCGGCCTCGACCGTCACCATGACGACGTGCTTGCCCGCGGCGATGGCGGCGCGGGCGTGGATGATCCCGGCCTCGGGATTGCCGGTCGCTTCGACCACGACGTCGATGCCCGGGTGGCGTGCCAGCTCGGCCCCGTCCTCGAGCAACCGTACCCGGCCACGGTCCGCCGCCGGCCAGCCGATGTCCGCGAGCGCGGCGTGGATCCGCTCGGGCGAGAGGTCGGCGATGGCGGCGACCTCGAGCCCCGGCGTGGTCGGCACCTGCGCCAGAAACATGGCGCCGAACTTGCCGGCGCCGATCAGCCCGGCGCGGACCGGGCGCCCCGCTGCGGCGCGAGCCTGCAGTGCGTGTGAGAGCGACATGGCGAGAGCCTAGTGCAGAGTTCGGTCGGATGGAAGCGCCTGCGCACGCCTCGTGCACGCGTGCACACTTGAGCAAGCTATTGAAAAACATAGAAAACGCGAATCGCGTTAACCGATTCGAAAGGGCTTGTCGGTGCCTGCATCACGCGTGCCCGGTCCATCCGATCGGTCAGCGTTCCAGCCGTGCAGGTGCGGGGAGTGTGCCGCGCGCCAATGGCGGATCCAGAGGCGAGCATTTCGATGCCGGCGACCGACTGCAGGCCGCACTGGCCCGAGATCGGAACGGGGCTGTCGGGGAGACGTTGAAAGAGAACCGAACAACCGAGCGATGCACGGGAGACACAGATGACAACGCTGACGAGCCTCAAGCGAAGCACCGCAATGGCGGCGCTCGCCGCCATGTCGCTGGCGATGGTGCCGATTGCCGGTACCGCCCAGACGAGCCAGAGCCAGAATACGCAGAGCCAGAGCTCCGCGAGCCAGCACACCGAGACCACGGGGACCACGGGGACCACGGGGACCACGGGGACCACGGGGACCACGGGCGGGCAGTCGGGTCAGTCGAACGGGGCCCCGGCGAACGGCGCGCAGGCGCAATCTGGCGGTCAGAGCAATTCATCGGACAAGGCGGCACAGGCCGGCGCACTGGCCGGGCCCGCCAACGAGACGGGCGTTGTGACGCCGGGGCTGGAAGGAACGCAGTCAGGCCCGGCGCCCGATCAGGCGCCGACCGGCGCCCAGGCGGGTCACGCTCAATCGGGCCAGCAGGCTCAGTCGGCGAAGCAGGGCCAGTCGGGCCAGCAGTCGGGCCAGCAGGCGCAGAGGCCGGTCAGCAGGGCAAGGCCGGGGCCGGCCAGGACGCGCTCGTCGCCAAGGTCGGTGACCGCGAGATCCGACAGTCGGACGTGATGAGCGTGATCAGCATGCTGCCGCCGCAGCTGCAGCAGCAGCCGCCCGAGATGTTGGTCCCGATCGCGCTCGACCAGCTGGTCATGCGCGAGCTGATCCTGCAGGAGGCCAAGGATGCGGGATTGGAGAACGATCCGGCCGTCAGCTCGCTTTCCGCGGACGCCTCGCAGAGCGCGAGGGAGAACGCGATGGTGCAGGCTTGGCTGGACCAAAGGCTCGGCCAGGCCGTGACCGACCAGAAGGTCAAGCAGACCTATGACGCGGTCAAGCAGCAGCTTGGCGACCAGGCCCCCCCGATGGACGAGCTGCGGCCGCAGATCGAGCAGGAGCTCCGCCAGCAGGCGTTCCTCGACCTCAGCCGCGACCTGCAGGCCGATGCGGACATCACGCTCTACGGACCCGACGGCCAGCCGGTCACCAAGTAATACGGCTTGCGGTGTCGCCACTCGCGTCGGGGATTCCCAAGGTCGCCGATCTCTGACTCTCTGTCGAAAACGGGCAGGAGGCAGGGATGGGACGGGCGCTGGCGCTTCGAGGGGACTTCACTGCGGCGGATCTGAAGCGGCTGGCGCGGTCGAGCCGGGATGCGGACCAGACGCGCCGGCTGCTTGCGCTGGCCGTGATCTACGATGGAGGGAGCCGGGCCGAGGCGGCCGAGACGGGTGGTGTCGGGCGGCAGATCGTCCGAGACTGGGTCGAGCGGTTCAACGCCGAGGGGCCTGACGGGCTCGTCAGCCGCAAGCCGCCGGGCAATCCCTCGAAGCTCAACGACGCCCAGCGGACCGAGCTCGTGCGGATCGTCGAGCGCGGGCCGATCCCGGCGACAGACGGCGTGGTGCGGTGGCGGCTGCTCGACCTCGCCGCGTGGGTGTGGGAGACGTTCGGCATCTCGGTCAGCGAGGCGACGCTCAGCCGGGAGCTCAAGGCGCTCGGCTACTCGAAGCTGTCGGCGCGTCCGCGCCATCATGCGCAGAACGAGGAGCGGATCGCCGCTTTTAAAAAGACTTCCCCGCCCGCCTGGCGGAGATCCGGGACGCGCTCCCGTGCGGCACCGAGATAGAGCTCTGGTTCGCCGACGAGGCGCGGGTCGGGCAGAAGAACAAGATCACCCGCCGCTGGGCGAAGCGCGGCACGCGTCCCTCGGCCCCGCATGACCAGCGCACGCAGTCCGCCTACATCTTCGGCGCGATCTGCCCGAAGAAGGGCAAGGGCGCCGGCCTCGTCATGCCCCGCTGCGACACCGACGCCATGACCGCTCATCTCGCCGAGATCAGCGCCGCCGTCGAACCGGGGGCTCACGCCGTCCTCATTCTCGACCAGGCCGGCGCCGGCAGCCCAGACGGAGAACGCCGCGCCCGGAGACCCCGGGCGCGGCGTTTCAGTTTTCTGCGGGACGGTTTCCGATCAGGTTCCGCAGAAGGTGCGGCGCACGACCTGGTCGGCCCGCGGGGGCTCGGCATATCGGGCATGGCCCGGCTGGTCAGCGAAGGGTTCGGCCAGCACCGCGAGCAGGGTCTCAAAGGGCGCGAGATCGCCCTGCTGCGCAGCCGAGAGCGCCTCTTCAATCAGGTGATTGCGCGGGATGAAGCGTGGGTTCACCGCCCGCATCGACGCCCGCCTCTCGGCCGGCGTCCGGTTCTCGGCCTCGCAGCGCGCCCGCCAGTCAGCGGCCCAGGCGTCGAAGGCGGCAGGCTCGGCGAAGAGCGTACGGGGTCCTTCGGCTTCCTCCTGCTCCGAGTTGGCGAGCTCCGCGAGGCCCCGGAAGGTCAGGGTGTAGTCTGCCTGGTTGTCAGCCATCCGGCCAAGCAGGCCCTCGATCAGCGCCTGGTCACCCTGTTGCTGCGTTGCCAGCCCCAGCTTAGCGCGCATCACGCCCAGCCACGCCTCGAGCCAGAGCTCGGGGAACCGGTCGATGGCCGCCTGTGCCGCGCCGACCGCATCCTCGCGGCTGCCCGGCAGCAGCGGCAGAAGCGACTGGGCGAGCTGCGCGAGGTTCCACTGGGCAATACGCGGCTGATTGCCGAAGGCATAGCGGCCGCCGACATCGATGGAGCTGAAGACCTTGCCTGGGTGGAACGCGTCCATGAAGGCGCAAGGCCCATAGTCGATCGTCTCGCCCGAGACGGTCATGTTGTCCGTGTTCATCACGCCATGAATGAAGCCGAAGCCCATCCACTGCGCCACCAGCCGCGCCTGCCGGGCGATCACGCCCTCGAGCAGCGCGAGGCCCGGTGCCTCGGCCGCGGCAGCCTCCGGATAATGACGCGCGATCACGTGCTCGACCAGCCGGCGGAGCGCCTCGCTGTCCTCGCGGGTCGCAAAGAACTGGAAGGTGCCGACACGGATGTGGCTCGCCGCCACGCGGGTCAGAACGCCGCCCGGCAGGATGGTCTCGCGCGCGACCTCCTCGCCCGTCGCCACCGCCGCCAGCGACCGGGTGGTGGGCACGCCCAGCGCCGCCATGGCCTCGCTGACGATGTACTCGCGCAGCACGGGGCCGAGCGGCGCCCGACCGTCACCCATGCGCGAAAAGGGCGTTGGGCCCGACCCCTTGAGCTGGATGTCGCGCCGCCGGCCGTTGCGATCGATCACCTCGCCGAGCAGGATCGCCCTGCCATCGCCCAGCTGCGGAACCCAGCCGCCGAACTGGTGTCCGGCATAGGCCTCGGCGATCGGTTCAGCCCCCTCCGGCACGCGATTGCCGGCCAGCACCTGGACCCCTTCGGGCGAGGCGAGCCATCCCGAGTCCAATCCCAGCTCTTCGGCGAGCGCGCGGTTGAGCCGGATCAGCCGCGGCTGGCGGACGGGGGTCGGCGCGACCCGCGCGAAGAACCTGTCGGGCAGCCGGGCATAGCTGTTGTCGAAGGCGAATGTCGTGGCTGTCGCGACCGCCTGGTCCATCGAAAACCTCTCTCGGACTGCTTCTTCCGCACGCGGGGGGCAAGTCGCCCGGCCGGCTTGCATCCGATATGGGCGCTCTCGGCTCCAGCGAAAGGCTACATAGAGACAAGCGACGCTTCTCTGGACGCAGCGTCCCGGCGGCGCCGGAGGGTGAAACGGTGCCGGTCGTCCCGTCGCCGTCGCCGCCTCCGTAGATCGGTTGCGAGAGATCGGCGTCGGCCTTACGGTCGGCAACCTGCAAGACGGCGAGGACAGGATGAGCGAGCGACACAACTTCTTCCGTCTCGACGACCCGACGCAGGGCATGGCCCGCGAGCTCGCGCCCGGCGTGAAGACGCGGATTTTTCCCGGCGAGCATGCGATGCTGTCGGTCGTCCGCATCGAGCCGGGGCACCGCGGCAAGATGCACTCCCACCCCGAGGAGCAGTGGGGCGTCTGCCTCGACGGCTCGGCGACCCGGTTCCAGGGCGACGACGCCGTGCCGGTGCGCAAGGGCGACTTCTGGCGCACGCCGGGCGGTGTCGCGCACACGATGGAGGCCGGCCCCGAGGGCTGCACGGTGCTCGACGTCTTCGCGCCGCCGCGCGAGGCCTATCGCACCCATGGCGCGGGCTTTGGCACGGACGATGACGACGGACCCGATGACGACGGACCCGACCGGCGACGCGCCGGGCGGAGACGGCTAAGCATGCGCCTTGCGTAAGCCGGCGCCGTCAGACGCCGAAGAACCGCCGCAATATATCCAGGTAGATGTCGCTCAGCGCGCGGATGTCGGCGACCGGCACGCGCTCGTCGACCTGGTGCATGCTGTCGCCGACAAGCCCGAGCTCGAACACCGGGCAGAGGTCCTTGACGAAGCGCGCGTCCGAGGTGCCGCCGCCCGTCGTCAGCGCCGGCCGCCCCAACTGGCGCGCGGCCAGCGCTTCGACCGCGATGTCGGTCAGGGGACCGGGCTCGGTCAGGAAACTCTCGCCCGAGACCTTCCAGTCGAGCTCGGCTGTGCAGCCGCTGCCTGCCAGCTCGTCGTCGAGGATGCGCCGGGCCCACGCCTTGATGCTGGCCGAGCTGTGCCGGTCATTGAAGCGGATGTTGAAGACCGCGCGCCCCGCTGCCGGGATCACGTTCGAAACCGGGTTGCCGACGTCGATGCTGGTCAGCGCCAGCGTCGAGGGCTGGAAGTGCGCCGAGCCGTCGTCGAGTGGCGTGTCGGCGAGCCGGGCGCAGATGCGCGCCAGGACGGGCAGCGGATTGGCGGCGCGCTCGGGATACGCGGTGTGCCCCTGCCGGCCACCCACGCGCAGCATCCCGCTCATCGAGCCGCGCCGGCCGATCTTGATGGTGTCCCCCAGGCGCTCGACCGAGGTCGGCTCGCCGACGAGGCAGATGTCCGCCCGCTCGCCCGCCTCGCGCATCCAGTCGAGGATGGCCACGGTGCCGTCCGTGGCGTCGCCCTCCTCGTCGCCGGTGATCATCAGCGTCACCGAACCATGCGGTGGCATCTGCGCACCAGCTTGATCGCCGCGGCGACGAAGGCGGCGACGCCCGATTTCATGTCGACCGCGCCCCGCCCATAAAGCAGGCCGTCGGCTTCTTCGCCCGCGAAAGGCGGATCGGGACCAGAGCGCTTCGTCGCCAGGGGGCACCACGTCCGTATGCCCGTTGAAGGCGAATACCGGATCGCTGCTGCCCCAGCGCGCGAACAGGTTCTCGACGCCGCCGCGGCTGACCCGCACGCAGCGGAACCCGGCATCGCCCAGCACGCCTTCGAGCAGCCGGATGGCGCCGCCTTCGACCGGCGTCACCGAGGCACAGCGGATCAGCTCGGCCGTCAGCTCGACCGGATCGAGCTCGGTTATGTCCTGTTCTGGGATTTCACGATCCGATTCATGCAGAATTCCGACATCGCTGTCGCGTTCGGGCAAGCGGCGGTACCGATTTCTCCCGTATCCGCGAAATCACATTGCTGCATCGCATTATCGTCGTCGGGGCTAACATGGAGATGCTCGGGAGAGCAAGTCGGGCGGGTGCCGCCCGGCTGCAGGGTCGAATGGCCGACTTGGGTGGCGCTCGCCGCCTGCTACACGCTTTGGGGCCTGGCGCTGGCGTATCAGGACGTGCTCGGCTGGTGGTTCGCGGTGCCTGGCGCGGTAGTTGTCGCGTTCCATTCGTCCCTGCAGCACGAGGTGCTGCACGGCCACCCGACGCGGTCGAGCGTCATCAACGAGGCGCTGGTCTTCCTGTCGCTCGGCCTCGTTTTCCCCTACCGGCGTTTCCGCGACCTGCACATGCGGCACCACAACGACGAGCGGCTGACCGACCCTTATGACGATCCCGGAAAGCTTCTACCTGGCCGAGGGCGACTGGACCGGGCGCGAGCGGGCCGATGCGCTGGCTGCGCCGGTTCAACGGCACCTTCGCAGGGCGGATGCTGGTCGGGCCGGCGCTCGCGCATGTGGGGCTTCTGGCGGTCCGAGGCGCGGCTGATGCTGGCCGGCGACAGGAATGTGCAGGGCGCATGGCTGCGTCATGCGCTCGGGCGCCGTGCCCGTGCTGGGGCTGATCTGGGCGTCTGGCATGGAGCTGCCGGGCCTATCTGCTGATGGCCGCCTATCCCGGCCTGTCGCTGATCATGGTGCGCAGCTTCATCGAGCACCGGGCGGCCGAGCATGCGACCCAGCGCACGGCGATCGTCGATGCCGGCTTGGTTCTGGCGGCTACTGTTCCTCAACAACAACTTCCACTGGGTGCACCACCGGTATCCGGCGGTCGCCTGGTATCTGATCCCCGAGCGCTGGCAGCGACGAGCGCGACGCGGTGCTCGAAGCGGAACGGCCGCTATTACCTGCCGGGTTATGCCGCCGTCGCGTGGCGCTGGCTGTTCCGCAGCCGCGAGCCCGTCATCCACCCCTATCTGCGGCGCAGCATCGAACGCAGCATCGATGGCAGCACCGTGGGCCCGGCAGGGCCGCGCCAGCCGGCGTGATCGCCGCACTGCAGATGTACGACTGGCCGGAGGTCGCGGCCAGGACGGATGCGTTCTGGAGACGGGTCGCGGCGGCGCTGGCCGAGGATGGCATCGCTCGCTCCGGCGGCGCTCGTCGCGGCCGGCAGGACCTGGCGGCGGCTTGGGCGCGACCCCGATCTGCTGCTGGGCCAGAGCTGCGGGCTGCCTTATGTCTCGGGCCGCTGCGGCGGCGCGGTCCCGGTCGCCCGGCCGATCTATGCCGCCGAGGGCTGCGGGCGGGGAACTTATCGCTCGGCGCTGATCTGCCCGCGCGGGCGAGGAGGCTCCGCTGGAAGCGTTCCGCGGGCGAGTCGCGGCGCTCAACGAATACGGCAGCCAGTCCGGCTGCAACGCATTGGCCGACGCGGTCCTCCCTTTCGGGCGACATGTTCTTCGGCGCATGTCGCCGTCACGGGTGCGCACCGGGCCTCGGCGCTCGCCGTGGCGCGGGGGCGGGCCGACATCGCGGCCATCGACGCGGTCGCCTGGGCGCTGTTCGCCGAGCTCGAGCCAGAGGACGCATGCCCGGCTCGCGGTCTCGGCTGGACGGTCGAGACGCCGGCGCTTGCCCTTCATCACCGCGCGCGGCGCACCGCGACCGCGGGCCGGCGCTCTGCCGGGCGCTCGCCGTCGGCGGCCGTGCCCGGCAATGCCGACGGGCGTGCCGGTCGGGGTCCTGCCGGCCGCCGACCGGGACTACGATCCGATCCGCGAGATGGCGGCGCGCGTCCGCCGCCTGCGGCTTGCCCCCGGCGCGCCGCCGCTCGGCGACGCCTGATCCGGCCGCCCGCGTTTACCGGAATGTCACGTGCTGCCGGCACAAGCGGGCTTGCAGCGAAATCCTGCCTGTCGCACAGTCGCGCCGGGGAGCCGCGCGGTCGGACCGAGCCGGGGCCGAAGAATGCCGCTGTTGTCCGTCGAGGACCTGACGATCACCTTCGGGCCGCCGGGCTGATGCCGCCGGTGGTCGACGGCGTTTCCTTCGATATCGAGCCCGGCGAGGTGCTGGCGCTCGTGGGCGAGTCCGGATCGGGCAAGACGCTGACGGGCAAGTCGCTGATCCGCCTGCTGCCGCGCGCCGCCAGCGATCGACGCGCGGCCGGGCGATCTTCCGGCACGCCGGCCGCAAGGTCGACCTGCTGAAGATCAGGGACCGCGAGATGCGGGGCCTGCGCGGCACCAAGATCTCGATGATCTTCCAGGAGCCGATGAGCGCGCTGTCGCCGCTGCACACGGTCGGCCAGCAGGTCGCCGAGGTGCTGCGGGTCCATGGCCGCCCCGAGGGCGCAGACGATCGAGGAGCGCGTTCTCGAGATCTTCGGCGAGGTCGGCTTCCCCAGCCCCGAGCGCGCCTGGTCGGCCTATCCGTTCGAGCTCTCCGGCGGGCTGCGCCAGCGCGCCGTCATCGCCATGGCGATGATCGGCAACCCGGCGCTGGTCATCGCCGACGAGCCGACGACCGCGCTGGACGTGACGACCCAGGCCATGGTGCTCGACCTGCTGGCCCGGCTGCAGCGCGACCACAAGCTGGCCGTCATCATGATCACCCATGATCTCGGCGTCGTCGCCAACATGGCCGACAAGGTCGTCGTGCTGCGCCGCGGCCGGATCGTGGAGAGCGGCCCCGCCGCCGACGTGCTGGCGGCGCCGGGCCATGGCTACACCCGCGCGCTGCTCGCCGCCGCGCCGCGCATCCCGCACCGGATGGCCGCGCACGCCGCGCCGAGCATCGGATCCGATCGTCTGGGCGGAGAACCTGTCCAAGACCTATCCCGGCCGCCGCCGCGCCTTCGGCCAGCCGGGGCCGCCAGTGCATGCGCTGGCCGATTTCGACATGGTGCTCGAGCGCGGCAAGACGGTGGCGGTGGTCGGCGAGTCGGGCTCGGGCAAGACGACGGTCGCCAAGCTCCTGCTGCGGGCCGAGCGGCCCGATCCCGGCGGGATGATGCGTGTTCTGCGCGGCGACGGCATGCGCCAGGACATCGCGCAGCCTCTCCGGCCAGGCGCTGACCGATTTCCGCCGGCGCGTGCAGATGGTGTTCCAGGATCCCTATGCCGCGCTCAGCCCGCGCATGTCGGTGCAGGACATCCTGCTCGAGCCGATGCGCATCCACAATATCGGCACCCGGGCCGAGCGGCTGGAGCGGGCGAACTATCTGATGCGCCGGGTCGGGCTGTCGCCCGATCACCTCGCGCGCTTTCCGCACGCCTTCTCCGGCGGGCAGCGGCAGCGCATCGCCATCGCCCGGGCGCTGGCGCTCAACCCGGAGCTGCTGGTCTGCGACGAGCCGACCTCGGCGCTCGATGTCAGCGTGCAGAAGGAGGTGCTGGACCTGCTCGACGAGCTGCGCCAGGAGATGGGGCTGAGCTACATCTTCATCAGCCACAACCTGGCCGTCGTCGCCCGCCTCGCCGACCGGGTGATGGTCATGCGCCGCGGCCGCGTCGTCGAGGAGGGCCCGGCCGACTGCATCTTCCTGAACCCGCAGCACCCTTATACGCGGGCGCTGATCGCGGCGAGCCCCGAGCCCGACATGACGCACCGGCTCGACCTGCGCGAGGTCGCGGCCGGCGCCGGCGAGCCGGCGACCTGGCCCGCGCCCTATGGCTACAGGGGCGAGGCGGCGCCGGGGCTCGTCGAGGTCGGGCCGGGCCACCGGGTCAGGGCCGCCGCATGAGGCGCGCGCTGGATCGCCCTGGTCGGTCGCCGTCGCGGCTGCTGGCGACGGTGAGCTCAGCCGAAGCGGACCATCCGCCAGCCCTATGCCGGGCCGGTCCTCGAGACGCCCGCGCTGCTCGCGGCCGTGCGCGACGGCGATCTTCCGCCGGTCGCCTGGCGCATCCCCGAGGAGCCGCTGGTCGTCGACCTGCCGGCGCGCGGCCGCGTGCCGGGCGTGCACGGCGGCGAGATCACGACCTTCGTCACGCGCTCCAAGGATGTGCGCTATCATGGCGGTCTGGGGCTATGCCCGGCTGGTCGGCTATAACGAGCGCTACGAGCTGGTGCCCGACATCCTGAAGTCCGTCGACGTGACGGACGACGGGCGCACCTTCACCCTGCACCTGCGGCGCGGCCACAAATGGTCGGACGGCCAGCCCTTCACGACCGAGGACCTGCGCTACTGGTGGGAGGACGTGGCGCTGAACGAGGAGCTCTCTCCCGCCGGCCCGCCGGTCGAGATGCTGACCGAGGGCGCCCGCCCGAAGGTCACGGTGATCGACGAGGTCACGATCCGCTACGAGTGGCCAAAGCCCAACCCGCAGTTCCTGCCGGCGCTGGCGCAGGCCCGGCCGCTCTACATCTATCGGCCCGCGCACTACATGCGGCGTTTCCATGCGAGATACGCCGATCCGGAGGGGCTGGCCGAGCGCGTCGCCGCCTCGGGCAAGAGAAACTGGGCCGCGCTCCACAACTACATGGACGCGCTCTACGACTTCGACAATCCGGAGCTGCCAGTGCTGCAGCCCTGGATGAACACGACGGACAAGAACAGCCAGCGCTACCAGCTGGTGCGCAACCCCTACTATCACCGCATCGACAGCAAAGGGCCGGCAGCTGCCCTATGTCGACGCGATCGACATGGTCGTCGCCGCAGGCGGCTTGATCCCGCTCAAGACCAGCATGGGCGAGGCGGCGCTGCAGATCCGCTCGCTCGGCTTCGCCGACGCGCCGGTGCTGAAGAAGAACGAGGACGCTCAAGGGCTATGTCACCGACCTCTGGCAATCGGGCGCCGCCAACGAGGTCGCGCTCTACCCGAACCTGAACTACGCCGATCCGGTCTGGCGCAAGCCTTGTTCCGCGACGTCCGCTTCCGCCGGGCGCTGAGCCTCGGCATCAGCCGCAAGGCCATCAACAAGGTGCTCTATTTCGGGCTGGCCAAGGAGCGCGCCGTCGCGGCGCTCGAGGAGAGCCCGTTCTTCGACCCCGAGAACGCGACCGCCTGGGCGCGCTTCGACCTCGACGAGGCGAACCGGCTGCTGGACGAGATCGGCCTCGTCGAGCGCAACGCCGTCCGGCATCCGCCGTCTGCCCGACGGCCGGCTCGATGGAGATCGTCGTCGAGACCGCCGGCGAGCGGCAGGAGGAGGAGGACGTCCTCGAGCTGATCGCCGCCACCTGGGAGCAGCTCGGCATCCGCCTGCTCGTCAAGCCGCAGGATCGCGACGTGCTGCGCAACCGCGCCTATTCCGGCCGCGCCATGATGGTCGCCTGGTATGGCTGGAACATCGGCATCCCGACCGCCGACATTCCGCCGACCGAGCTCGCCCCCGTCGACCAGGCGACCTTCAGCTGGCCGATGTGGGGGCAGTACTACCAGACCAAGGGCTCGGCAGGCGAGCCGCCCGACACTGCCCGAGGCCCAGCGCCTGCTCGAGCTCTACGAGCAATGGTCGACGGCCGGCGAGACGAGGCCACCAAGGCCGCATGCCTGGCGCGAGATGCTGGATATCCATGCCGACCAGGTCTACGCCATAGGCACGATCGCCCGCGCGCCGATCCCGCTCGTCCATGCCGCGGATCTGAAGAACGTGCCAGCCAGCGCGATCTACGCCTGGGATCCGGGCGGCCAGCTCGGCGTCCACCGGATGGACGAGTTCTTCTTCGACGAGGCGCCGGTCGCCAGTGATCGGCTTCCTCGCGCGGCGCTTCGCGACCATGCTGGTGACGCTGGCCGCGATCTCGGTGCTGATCTTCGTCATCATCAACCTGCCCGAGGGCAACTATCTCTCGAACCAGATCGCCGAGATGCGCGCGACGGGCGAGGCGGCCGGCATCGCCAAGGCCGAGGCGCTGATGCGCGAATACGCGCTCGACCGGCCGCTCTGGCAGCAATACCTGATCTGGGTCGGCGCTGATGCCGGGCGCGCACGGCTTCTCCGGGCTGCTGCAGGGCGATCTCGGCTGGTCCTTCGAGCTCGACCAGCCGGTCGCCGAGGTCGTCGGCGCGACCGTCTGGATGACCGTGGTCGTCAACTTCGCGGCGCTGATGTTCGTCTACCTCGTGGCGCTGCCGCTCGGGCACCATCGCCGCGGTGCGGGCGAACGGCCCGATCGACTACATCGCGCAGCTTCATCGGCTATATCGGCCTGGCGACGCCGAACTTCCTGCTGGCGCTGATCCTGCTCGCCTATGGCGCCGAGTTCCTCGACCTGCCGATCGGCGGGCTGATGGACCGCGCCTACGAGGGCGAGCCGATGAGCCTGGGACAAGCTCATGTCGATCGTGCGCGCACCTCATCGTGCCGACGGTCGTCATCGGCACCTCGGCGGCGGCGGCCGTGATGCGGCGGCTGCGCGCCAACCTGCTCGACGAGCTGCACAAGCCCTATGTCGAGACGGCCCGCGCCAAGGGCGTGCCGCCGGCGCTGCGGATCATCCGCTATCCGCTGCGCATGGCGCTGAACCCGTTCGTCGCCGACATCGGCAACCTGATGCCGCAGCTCGTCTCGGGCTCGGTCATCATCTCGGTCGTCATGAGCCTGCCGACGCTCGGGCCCCGTGCTGCTGCACGCGCTGAAGAGCCAGGACATCTACATGTCGGGCTTCATCCTGCTCTTCGTCAGCGCGCTGACGCTGGTCGGCATGCTGATCTCGGACATCCTGCTGGCGGTGCTCGACCCGCGCATCCGCCTCGGCGCCGGCCGGACGGGGGCCTGATGCTGAACCGCCCGCACTATGTCTCCGACGAGCCCTACGATCCCGGTCGACCAGCGCCAGCTGCTCGACCGGCTGGACCTCGACGCGCCGACCCGGGTGCTGGTCTGGCGCCGCTTCCGGCGGCACCGGCTGGGCGTGCGTCTGCCTGGCCTTCCTGGCCTCGTCTACGCCATGCTGCCCTTCGTCGAGCCGCTCGCGCCCTATCCGCCGAACGCGATCGCCGAGGACAGCATCTACACGCCGCCGCAGGGCCTCCACCTTTGGCACGAGGGCGAGTTCATCGGCCTGCACACCTATCCCGCGGCGACCGAGTACGATCTCGAGACCGGGCTGGTGAAGGCGTGGACCGACCACGACACGCCGCTGCCCGTGCCGGTCTTCGCGACCTGCGGCAAGCCCTACCGCCTGCTCGGCCTCATCGAGAGCCGCTTTCACGTGATCTGCCCGCCGGAGGGCGGGACCGCTGCACCTGCTCGGCTCGGACCGGCTGGGGCGCGACGTCCTCAGCCGCATCCTGTACGGCGCGCGGCTCAGCATGACGATCGGGCTGATCGGCGTCACCGTCAGCTTCGTCATCGGCCTCGTCGCTGGGCGGCGTCGCCGGCTATTTCGGCGGCTGGATCGACGCGACCGTGCAGCGGCTGATCGAGATCTTCCGCTCGCTGCCCGAGCTGCCGATCTGGCTGGCGCTCAGCGCCGCCGTGCCGGTCAACTGGAACTCGCTGGCGGTCTTCATCATGATCTCGGTCATCCTCGGTCTGCTCGACTGGCCGGGGCTGGCGCGCGCGGTGCGCTCCAAGTTCCTGGCGCTGCGCGAGGAGGACTACGTCCGCGCCGCCGAGCTGATGGGCGCGAGCCCGGCGCGCGTCATCCGCGCGCACATGATGCCGAACTTCATGAGCCACCTGATCGCCTCGGCCTCGCTGTCGATCCCGGCGATGATCCTGGGCGAGACGGCGCTGAGCTTCCTCGGCTTCGGCGTCCGCTCGCCGCTGGTCTCCTGGGGGCTGATGCTGAACGACGCGCTGCGGGCCGGGCTCGGGGCGCTCGAGATCTACCCGTGGATCCTCACGCCGATGATCCCGGTGATCCTGGTCGTCCTCGCCTTCAGCTTCGTCGGCGACGCGCTGCGCGACGCGCTCGACCCCTATTCGTGAAGCCGCCGCGGTTGCGGGCCCGGCGGCCGCCGGGTACTCTCCACCCGAAGCAGGATGCAGGAACTTCGGGCATGCATGCGCAAGGCATTCGCCGTCGCAGCTCTGGTCGCGCTTTCGCTCATCGGCGCCGGCCGCGGCTATACCGTGAAATCATCCGTCGAGTGCGCTGACATCATCCGCGAGGACTCCGAACGAGAACTATCGCGAGATGAACAAGTGGTGGCTGATGGGTTACTTCACCGGGCGCAATTTCGCCGTCGACGCCGAGGCCGGCAAGGCGATCGAGGACGAGAACATCTACCAGATGGCGCTCGACTACTGCCGCAGCAACCCGGCCAAGGACTGGGACGATGCGGCGATCTACGTCTACGACCGGCTGGACTGACCACGGCACCGGCGCCGGCGATCAGGGCCCGACTCGGGTTCGGCGGGGCGCGTCGCCTCGGCGAAATAGCCGCTGGCCTGCACCGTGTTGCGCCAGTCGCGAGACGCGCGCGTCGACCAGCCGGTTGACCCGGCCGCCGAGGCGGCGCTCGACCTGCGCCTTTCCAAAGCTTCAGCATGTTCAGGATGGCCGAGTACTTCCCGCGGATCGGGTAGAGCGTCACCTCGTCGAAGTCGCGCAGCAGCCAGGCGAGCCCGTCGCGGCTGAACCGCTGGTAGTCCTGGAAGACCAGATCACGTCGGCGCGTGATAGCGCCACATCCACGGCACGTAGAGGAAGAGCCGCCCGCCGGGCACGCAGCGCCGCGCGGAAATTCGCGACCGCCGCCGCCGGATCGTAGACGTGCTCGAGCAGCGCCAGCGCGATCACGGCGTCATAGCGGCCGTGCATCCAGTCCGGAAAGGGCGAGCAGGCGTCGCCGAGTATGTCGGGCCGCGACAGGTTCTCGCCCGGCGCGTCGAGGTCGTTCAGGTCCATCGTCTCGACCCGCGACCCGGCGCGCGCCGAGCCGCCCGCGCATTCCGCCGCCCATGTCGAGGATGCGGCCCGGCCCCCGCGACCGCGGCCGCCGACGTGCTCGCGCGTCCGGTCGTCGTGCAGGTAGCGCAGATCGACGCGCGACGCGCCGGGTGACCGCCTGCAGCCGGGCGTTCAGCCCCTCGACGTCGTGGATGCGGCGGGGGTCATCGCCGCGGCCTTCGCGGCCACGATCGCGGCGAGTGTCTCGATGGCGCGGCTGCCATCGTCGCCCGCCAGCGGCACGGGCGGGCGCGCGCGGCCCGGCCGCCAGCGCCTCGGCCGCCGCCGGCCAGGCCGTTCCGCCGTCAGCTCGTCCATGCGCATCAGCTCGAAGCCGGGATACCCGGCGAGGCGCCGCGCCCGGATCAGCTGCTCGCGCTCGCCCGCCTCCTCCGAGGGCACCAGCAGCGCCGGCGTCGTGCAGCGCGCAAGCTCGACGGCGGTGTTGTAGCCGCAGAGGCTGACCGAGCAGCCGGCCGAGGCGAGCAAGCGCGCGATAGTCCGGCCGCGCCGGCTCGACGCGTGAGCGTTGGCCGGCGCGCCGGACGCGAGCGCGGCCACGGCGGCGACGACCTCGCTCGCATCGGCGCCGCCGACCAGCAGGTGCCACGGCCGGTCGCGACCGCGCCGCCGCCTGCGCCGCGAGATCGAGCAGCCGGCGCCCGAGCACGCCGCCGCCGACGGCGACCAGCACCTCGTCGCCGGCGCGCGCCGGCCGGCGCGGGCATCGGCGCGCCGACATAGCCGGTGTGGTGGATCATGCGACGCGAGCCGCGCGGGCAGCGGCCATGTCGTCGAGAGCGGCAGGAAGGCGGCGTCGCCATGGACCAGCACGCCGTCATAGTCGCTCGGCCAGCCGCGCGGCCGTCTCGGCCAGCCGAGCGGGCTTCGGCTCCGGGAATGTCGCGCACCGAGGCGAGGATGGCGCATGCCGGGTTGGCCCGGCGCGCCGCGGCGATCGCGGCCTGGAACTCCGCCTCCAGCACGCGCCGGCCGAACGGGTAGAGCTCGGTCACCAGCGCATCGGCACGCAGCGCTGGCCATCAGATCCGGCCAGCCGCCGTCGGCGCAGCGCCATGTAGGCCCCGCGAGACCGGCGCGCCGTCGGGCGTCGCGCAGCGTCGTGAATTCGAGACCCGCGGACCGCGACGGGCGGCAGCTGCACGAGCGGCACCTGCGGGCTCGAGATGGCCGAGCGGCCGCCCGCCGCTGATGACCGTCGGGGCATGGCCCAGCCGCGCGGCCGCGGCCCGCGCCAGCGCCAGCGTGCGGACGAGATGCCCCGTCCCGGTCAGGTGGCAGCAGAGAAAGGCGATCCGCATCAGCGCGGCACCAGCCTGACCGGCGGCCCGGGATCGCTCGGCCGCCCGGCGGCGTCGAGCGTCAGCGGATAGAGCCGGCCGCGCTTGATCTCGGGCTCGGCGACGCCCGGCGCGGCGCAGGACCACCCGCATCACCGCCTTGTGCGTCACGATCGACGCGCCGGCGCCGGCTCGGCGGCGATGCTCGGCCAGCGCCGGCGCCAGACGCGCCCAGAGCTCGGCCAGGCTCTCGCCGCCTGGAGCGCGGTCGTGCGGCCCCCACTCGGCGCTCGGCCGGAAGCCCTGGCGCGGGATCGGCGGCCAGCTCGGCCGTGCGCCGCCCCTCCCAAGCGCCGAAGCGCAGCTCGCCGAGGCCGTGGTCGATGGCGACCGGCCGCCCGTCCGCCAGCAGCCGGGCCGTTTCGGCGGCGCGCGACAGCGCGCTCGCGACAAGCCGCGCTCGGTCCCAGGGCGCCGGCAGTCGCAGCCCCGCCAGCAGCGCCCGCGCCTCGGCGGTCAGCGGCACGTCCGTGCCGCCCTGCAGCCGCTGCTCGGGTTCCAGGCGGTCGGATAGTGCCGCATCAGCGCCACGCGCGTCACCGGACCAGCTCCGAGAGCGCGGCCGCAGGGTCGCGGCCGCGGCGTCCGAGCCCGTGCCGCGCCTCGACGCGGGCGCGCGCCGCGGCCGAGCGCGCCGGCCTGTCGGCCAGCGCCGCCTCGACCGCGCGGCGCGAAGCCGGGCAGGGTCGCCCGGCGGCACGAGCGGCCCGTCGACAGGTCGCGCTGCGCCGGATGGTCCTCGGCGACCACCGGCAGGCCGGCCGCCTGCGCCTCCAGATAGGCCATGCCGACGCCTTCGCCGACGCCCGGCCAGACCAGCAGGTCGGCCGCCTCGCAGGCGGCGCGCAGCCGCGCCGGGTCGTCGACTGCGCCGCGCAGCGTGACGCGCTCGCCGAACGGCGCCAGCACCGCCTCGACATCGGCGCGCGCGCCGGGCCGTCGCCGATGACCTCGAGCCGCCAGTCGGCCCGCGAGATGCGCGAGCGCCGGCCGCCAGCCGCCGATAGCTCTCCAGCTTGTCGCCCGGCCGCATCATGGCGACGGTCAGCAGCCGGGCCGGGCGTCTGCGCCGGGCGGGTCGCCGGCGCCGGGCCTTCGTCGACGAAGGCCGGCAGGTGCACCATCTTGCCGGCATGCCCGGCGGCCTCGCAGCCCCGGCCTGTCGCGCGCCGGTCGTCCAGAACAGCCGGTCGGCGGCGGCGATCGGCCGCGTCCGAGGCGCGCGCGAACGCCGCCCAGGCGCCCTCGCGCGCGCCGCGGCGAGACCGAGGGCTCGGAGATCGCGTAAGGAATGCCCAGCGCCCGGGCGACATGCGGCCCGAGCAGGTCCGGCGCCTTGTAGTGGCAGTGATAGGTGAACCACAGCGCCGGCGGCGCGCGCCGCAGCCGCGTCGACGCAGCCGCACCGCCTCCGCCTCGGCCTCGGCCGATCAGCCGCGCCTGCGCCGCGGCGTCGCCCGCCATGTCGAGCACGCGCAGGCGCGAGGCGAGCGCCGGCGCGAAGCCCGCCCGCTCCAGCGCCGCCAGCGTCAGCCGGGCGATCTGCCGGTCGCCCGAGGGCGTCGGGTGGTCCGGCGCCTTCATCGGCGCGTAGAAGGCGACGGTCGGCGCCGCCGCGTCACGCCGAGGCCGTCAGCGCCGCCATCAGCCGCGCCTCCAGCCGGTCGATGCCCGGCCGCCATGCCGAACTCGGCCACCAGCCGGGCATAGGCGGCGTCGGCCAGCCGACGGCGCGTCATCGGGCGCGCCGGCGAGCTGCGAGGATGGCCTCGGCCAGCGCCGCCGGATCGCCGGGCGGCACCAGCCGGCCGTGCACCGCCGTCGGTGACGAATTCCGGGATGCGCCGAGACCGCCGTCGAGAGGATCGGCAGCTTCTGCGACGCGGCCTCCATCAGCACGTTCGGCAGCCCGTCGCGGTCGCCGTCGGGCGCGATCTTCGAGGGCAGGACGAACAGGTCCGCCCGGCGCATCGCGTCGACGACCTCGCCCTGCGCCCGCTTGCCGCGCCACTCGATCCGGCCCGCGAGGCCCAGCCGCGCGGCGCGCAGCCCGAGCGCGCGGGCGCGCTCGCCGCCGCCGATGTGCCAGAGCCGCCAGTCGAGCCGGCCGCGCGAGCATGCGCCAGCGCGTCGAGCAGGTCGTCGTAGCCCTTCTTCGCCACCAGCCGCCCGACCGACAGCAGGGTGAACGGCCTCTCGCGCCGGCCGATGTCGGGCGGCGGCGGAAAGCGGGCGAGGTCGAGCCCGTGATAGACCAGCTCGACCTTGTCGCCCTCGGGCGCAAGCCCGCGCAGATGCGTCGGCGCCCGTCCGCGTGCAGGTCACGCCGAAGGCGGCCGCGGCGATCTTCTCGCGCTTTTCCCAATCGGGGATCGTCCAGATGTCCTTGGCGTGCGCCGAGAACGCCCAGCGGATGCCGCGGATCAGCGCCGCGTAGCGGGCGACGGAGGCCGGGGTGTGCAGGAAATGCGCGTAGAGCAGCCCCACCTCCTCCGGCAGCTCGGCCGCCAGCACCAGCGCCTGACCCCAGCGGCGCACCCGGTTGCGCGTGCCGTCGCGGCGCAGGTCGCGCAGCCAGGCCGCCCGCGCCGCCGGATAGCCCGGCAGCCCGCGCACCGCGCGCCAGGCCCGCAGCACGCGCGCGGGGTCGTCGTGCAGATACTCGGGCAGATAGTGCGGCCGGGCGCGGATGCGGTCGTGGATCGGGTGCGTTCGGCCGCCGTCATAGGGCGCGCGCAGCGACCAGATGTCGAAGCGGTGCCCGCGCTCCTCCAGCGCCAGCAGCTCCTGGGCGATGAAGGTCTCGGACAGCCGCGGGTAGCCCTTGAGCACGACCGCCAGCGCGGCGGCCGCCTGGCCCTGGCTGCCCGCCGTCCACGGCTAGCCCCGGGCGGCGGTCAGCGCGGGCGCGGGCATCCGGGCCCGCTCGGCGACGGTGACGCAGTCCGTCCATCAGCCCGGCGATCCGCCGGTCCGAGGGCCGCCGCTGATAGGCCAGCGCCTTGATCGCCTGCGCCATCACCGCGGCGCTCTCGCCGTCGCGCTCGGGCAGCAGCATGCGCACGAGCCCCAGCCGCTCGGCCGCCTCGGCCCGGATCTGCTGCTCGCGCCTGGGCTTCGTCGCGGGGCACGATGATTGCGGGCTTGTCCATCGATAGAATCTCGCAGAACGTGTTGTAGCCGCCCATGGCGACGACGCCGGAGGCGCCGGCGAGGAGGCGTTCGAGGCGGGCGTGGAAATTGATCGCGGTGACCCGGCCGCCGAGCGCGGCGACGCGGGCCTCGAAGGCCTGGCGGGAGGCGGCGTGCATGAAGGGGCCGTAGACGATCAGCGCGCGCTGCCGGAGCGTGCGGTCGGATTCATAGGCGCGCAGCACCCAGTCGACGAGGTCGGCGCCATCGCCGCCGCCGCCCGTGGTGACCAGCACGTAGGGCTGCTCGGGCAGGTCGGGGCCGGTCTCGGGCGGCCAGCCGGCGGCGGTGCGGCGCAGATAGCCGGTATAGGTGATCCGCGCCTCCATGCGGGGCGAGAGGCCGAGGCCCGCCAGCGGCTGGCAGATCGCCGGGATGCCGTAGATCCAGATCTCGTCGTAGAAGCGCTCGATCGCGTCCAGCGCGCCCTTGCGCTCCCATTCGGCGCGTCAGCGCGTCCTCCTCGTCGAGCACGTCGCGCAGGCCGAGCACGATGCGCGCGCCCGCCGCCTTGCAGCGCCTCGAGCGTGCCGGCCAGCTCGTGCCGGAACCCCCAGGGCTCCTTGTCGACGATGACGAGATCCGGCGCGAACTCGCGCGCCGTCGCCTCGATGATGGCGCCGCGCAAGCGACACCATCTCGTCGATCGGCATGGTCAGGTTCGACGAGGAATAGCTGCCGTCCGGCAGCTTGACCACGCCCGGCAGGCGCACATGGTCGATGCGCTCGGCGAAATCGAAGCGCCCGGCGATAGGGCAGCCGGTGACGATGAGCGCCGAGCGCTCCGAGTCGCCCTCGGTCAGCGCCGTCGCGAGCGTGCGCGAGCGGCGCAGATGCCCCAGCCCGAACGTGTCGTGGCTGTAGAGCAGCGTCCGGTGCTCGCGCCCCCCGGGTTCTGAGCGGAACTCGATCGGTGCGTAGTTCATGGTCTCCCCCCGAGCGTGCCCCTTCTAACGCACTCGGCCGGCGGCGCGATCCGGTACGCCGTCTGTCCGCATCGAGTCACTGCACGATTGTGTGCGGCGCGGCAAGATTTTGGTGACGCGCACACCTCCAGTTCGCTGACGGACACGAGAGGTAGGGAGCCGCCTAAGGTCTACTCCGAGCATTTGTCGGATATCCGAACGTCGGCTCAGTCCGACACTTGCCGTAGAGGCATGGGCAGGCCGTGACCCCGGCCCGCCATTCCGCAAGTCGCGACGAACGGGCGAGCGCAGTCATTCCGCCCGCGGGCTTCGATGCGTCGGCCTGCCAGCCACGGTCGCGCTCAGGTCACGGTCAACAGCAGCATCACGATCACTGTGACGACACGAGCAAGATTGGCGTGGGAGACCGGGCCCTGGTAATGCTCGGCCGAGCGCCAGACGCCGACCGTCGCCAAAATATTGTAGGGCACCGACAGGCCATAGCCAAAAAGCAGTGCCGCCCACGGCCGGTCGGATGTAATCATGACCAAGAACAACACGCTGGTCGTGACGTTGACAACGAGGCCGACCTTGATCGCCCAGGTCCAAAACGCCTCGTCGAGAGGCAGCATGCCTAACCATAGGGAGCGTAGTTTCTTCATCCTTTGTGCTTACCCGATTCCCTTGGCCGGTGCGATCCGCCGCAAACCGAGGCGAGCCTCACGGGCGGTCCTGGATCATGTTACTGTGGACGCGTCGGGCATTCGGCCGGCATGCCCCGGTGTCTTTCCCTCGGGCGGAGCCGAATAGGGCAGGCGCGAATGCGGCCCGAGGGAACATATGCCCGACATTCTGGCATGGGGTGCGGTTGCGAGAGCCATGCGAGCGCACGACGGATGTCGATCTGTCGCGGCGCGGCTTCCTCTCCGGTGCGGTCGGCACCGCGGCGCTGGCAGGCTTTGCGCTCTCGCCCGCTCGACCGGCGTTGGCCGAGGGCGCGATGACGACCGATGCTTGCTGTCCTGCGCGGATTCTGCGGGTGCCGGTGGAACTCGTCCTCGACCAGAGCATCGGCCATCTCTTCGTCGTGCGAATTGCGGGGAACAGCATCCCATGAAAGCATGGATTTGCTTCGGGGGGCCAGGATTGGGGAAGACCGGCCTGCGGACGCATCCTCGCGGCGACCGGTGGCGAGGCTGCCGGGCGGGGGGCGGAACGATCGGGGCGGCGGGCCGTTCGGTCGGCAAGCCGCAACCCGGACGGAGAGACGCCCCATGGCCCGCCACTGCCTGCTCGCCCCGCTCGCCCTGGTGCTGGTCGCCGCACCCCTGCCGCTGGCGCCCAGAGCTCCGGCCAGGGCGCCGGCCAAGGCGCGGCCGCGGGATGGTCGAGACGCTGACCGACGCCTCGGCGATCGGCGACGCGGCGAGCAAGGCCGCGGACGAGCTCGCCAAGAAGGGCAAGGCCAGCGTGCTGGCGAGCGAGATGATCGGGCGCGAGGTGACCGGCCCCGGCGGCGGTGCGCTCGGCACGGTGCAGGACCTCGTCGTGGTGCCGGGCGGGCAGGTGATGGCGATCCTGGTCGCGCCCAAGGGCGGCGGCGCGCCGGTGGCGCTGCCCTACCGGGCGCTCAAGGTTTCTGGCGCCGCCAAGGCCGCCGACCAGTTGGGCCTGTCGCTGCCGGTGAGCCTGGCGAGGCGCGCGGCATGCAGGGCCTGCAGGCGCTGACCAAGGCCGCGACGGGCGGCTGAGCACGCGCGGGCAGGGCGCCGCAACCCGGACGACCACGCGACGACCCCCGCCCATTTTTCGTCAGCCTTTGTGATTGTTATCACAATCGCGTCGGGTGATTTGGGGCATGATGAGCGTGTCCCGAGGCGAGGGCGTCCCAAGGTTCACCCCATGGGGTCCCCGCCCTCTCGTCGAGACGCCACGTGTGTTCCTTTGTGATACCTCTCTGTCCTCGGGCGTCGGGCTTCTCTCCCTCGGCGCCCGCTTTTTTTGTGCGGGGCGCCCGCGCGGGGGTCGGCGTCAGCCAAGCCGCTGCAGCAGGCGGCGGGCGTCCTCGGCGGCATAGGCCTTCTCGTCATTGTCGAAATAGCAGAAGGCGTCGAGGCCGGCGGCGCGCCAGCCCCGGATGCGCTCGGCCCAGCGGTCGAGCGTCGCGTCGTCATAGGAGCCCTGATAGGCGGCGCCCGGCCCGTGCAGGCGGACATAGGCGAAGTCGGCCGTGGTGACCGGGGGCGTCTCGCGCCCCGCCAGGTGAAAGAGGCAGAAGCCGAGGTTGCGGGCGCGCAGGAAGGCGAAGGTCTCGTCCGTCCACCAGCTCTCGTGGCGCAGCTCGAAGGCGTGCCGGCCGGGCGGCAGGCGGTCGCAGAAGGCCTGAAGGCGCGGCGAGGTCGGCGCGGAAGTTGGGCGGCAGCTGGACCAGCGTGGCGCCGAGCTTGGGCGCCAGCGCCGCGATGCGGCCGAAGAAGATGGGGATGTGGACCTCCGGGTCGCGCAGCCGCTTCATGTGGCTGATGAAGCGGCTGACCTTGGCGGTGAAGACGAAGCCCGGCGGCGTCTCGGCGAGCCAGGCGGCCATCGCGCGCGGCGTCGGCATCCGGTAGAAGCTGGCGTTGATCTCGACCGAGCGAAAGCTGCGCGCGTACTGGGTAAGCCGGCTCTCGCCGCGCGCCTCGGCGGGGTAGAAGCGGCCGAGCCAGTGGTCGTAGGTCCAGCCCGAGGTGCCGATGTGGACATTGCCCTGCGCCATGCGGCCTCCCGCCTGCGTCCTGCGTCGACAAGCGTCCCGGGTGGCGCCGGGTTCCCCGGCCGAGTTCCCGGCGGGTTCTCTGGGGTTCCCTGGGGCCGCTCCTCCGTCGGGGGTTGCACGCCCACCACGGACCGTCCCCCACGGAGGGAGCTCGGCGGCGCGCCCGGCCGCTCAGGCGAGCGCGAAGCGGGTGTCGGCGGCGATGGGGCCGAGCGGGCGGACGCGGCCCTGGTCGGCGAGGCCGATGAGGCTCGCGAGCACGTTGCGGGCGGCGGCGGGCAGGAGTGCGCGGGTCGACCTCGGTGTAGATGGCGCGCGCCAGCGTCGCGGCGTCGGCCGGGCCGCTGGCGAGCGCCGCGAGGATCTGGTCGAAGCGCTCCTGCCGATGGCGGATCTGCCAGGCGAGCATGGCCCGCGGCTCGCTGCACCGGATGGCCGTGGCCCGGGCAGATAGAGCCGGTCGTCGCGCGCGGCGAGGCGCTCGAGCGAGGCCATGAAGGCCGCCATGTCGCCCTCGGGCGGCGAGACCAGCGTGGTGGCGAAGCCCATCACCGTGTCGCCGGTGAAGACGATGCCCTGGGCGTCGGCCGACCTCGAGGGCGAAGGAGAGGTGGTTCGACAGGTGCCCGGGCGTGTGCAGCGCCGTCAGCCGCCAGCCGGGGCCCTCGACCGTCTCGCCATCGGCGAGCGTCCGGTCGGGGGCGAAGCCGGCGTCGCCGCCCTCGCCGCCGCCGAGCGTGGCGCCCGACGGCGGCGAGCCGGCGCATGGTGGGCGAGAGCCCGGCGCCATGCGGGCCGAAGGCGAGGACGGGCGCGCCCGTCGCGGCGGCGACCGCCGGCACGGCGCCGCTGTGGTCGCGGTGGCTGTGGGTGACGAGGATGTGGCTGATCCGCTCGCCTGGCGCCAGCGCGCCGAGGATGGCGCCCACATGCGCCGGATCGTCCGGCCCCGGGTCGATCAGCGCCACCTCGTCCCCGCGCCCGCCGCCCACCAGGTAGCTGCGCGTGCCGGTGAAGGTGAAAGGCGATGGATTGCGCGCCGTGATCCGGCGCACGCCAGGGGCCACCGGCTCGGCCGTGCCGTACTCAACCGAAGGAGTGCGGTCGAAAGGGTCCATCTCCGCTCGCCTGGGCCGTTCGCTCGGCATTCCTGCTAGACCGTCGGATGCCGGCCTTTCAAGCCGTGGCGGCTGCGCCGACGTCACATGCGATGACGGACCATGACCATCCGCCGACGTGGCGCGCAGTTAGAACGTGATGGCCGAATCGACGCCAGATTGCCGCCGTTCGTCGCAGCGGAGAAGAGTGCTGGCTGGCGGGAATGACCGTAGGTTCCGGACGCGTCCCCTCGATCTCGAAGCGCCCTAGGCGCCCCCTAGGACTGCCGCCGCGACGCCGGCGACCATGCCCGGAGATTATTGGAAGCGCGCCCGGCGGTCGGGTATACAGCCCTCCGCGATGTTTCCCGGTCGCGGCAGGGGTCTCGCTGCTGCCGCCCCGAGCGTGCTCCCGCTTTCGTTTCCGATGCTCCTGGTTTGAAAGGCCCGCCAATGAACATCGACGCCGTTCGCGAGCGCGCGTTCGCGATGCCGCTGACTGACCCTGCCTATCCGAAGCCGCCCTATCGCTTTTACAACCGCGAATTCGTCGTCATCACCTACCGCACCGATCCCGAGGTGCTGCGCGAGGTCGTGCCCGAGCCGCTCGAGCCCACGGGCGACACGGTCGCCTACGAGTTCATCCGGATGCCGGATTCGACCGGCTTCGGCGACTACACCGAGACGGGGCAGGTCATTCCCGTCCGCTTCAGGACGCTCTGGCGGCGAGGTGCAGGAGGGTGGGTATGTGCACGCCATGTATCTCGACGACAACTCGCCCATCGCGGGCGGGCGCGAGATCTGGGGATTTCCGAAGAAGCTCGCCACACCGAAGATCGTGCACGAGCAGGAGACGCTGGTCGGCACGCTGCACTACGGCTCGGTGCTGACTGCGTCTCGGCGACGATGGGCTACAAGCACCGCGAGCTGCCGCTCGAGCCCGTCCGGGCGGCGATGGCCAAGCCCGCCTTCATGATCAAGATCATCCCGCATGTCGACTGCACGCCCGCGCATCTGCGAGCTCGTGCGCTATTACATGGAGGACGTGACGCTGAAGGGCGCCTGGACGGGGCCCGCGGCGCTGCAGCTGTTCTCGCATGCCATGTGCGACGTCGCCCGCCTGCCGGTGCGCGAGGTGGTCGGCGCCAGCCACTACATCGCCGACCTGACGCTGGGCCTGGGCGAAGTCGTGCACGACTATCTCGCGTGACCCCGCCCCGCGCGTTTCGAACACTTCCACCTCGCCAACAGGGCCGCGCGCCCGCTGAAAGGAAGCTCTCATGGCTCGCTTCGATGGAAGGATCGCAATCGTCACCGGCGCCGCCAGCGGCATCGGCAAGGAGATCGCCCTGCGGCTCGCCGCCGAGGGCGGCACGCCGGTGATCGCCGACCTCAACCTCGACGCCGCGAAGGCGACGGCCGAGGAGATCAAGGCCAAGGGCGGCGATGCCTTTGCCGTGGCGATGAACGTCACCGACGAGGCCCAGGTCGAGAAGGGCGTCGCCGACACGGTGGCGAAATACGGCAAGGTCGACATCCTGGTCAGCAATGCCGGCATCCAGATCGTCTACCCGCTGGTCAGCTTCCCCTTCGCCGACTGGAAGAAGCTGCTCTCGATCCATCTCGACGGCGCCTTCCTGACGACGCGGGCCTGCCTCAAGCACATGTACGAGGCGAACTATGGCCGGGTGGTCTATATGGGCTCGGTCCACTCCAAGGAGGCGTCGAAGCTGAAGGCGCCCTATGTCACCGCCAAGCACGGGCTGATCGGGCTGGCCAAGGTCTGGCCAAGGAGGGGGCCGAGCACAACGTGACCGCCAATGTGGTCTGCCCTGGCTTCGTGCGCACGCCGCTCGTCGACAAGCAGATCCCCGAGCAGGCCAAGGAGCTCGGCATCTCCGAGGAGGAGGTCATCAAGAACGTGATGCTGAAGGAGACCGTCGACGGCGAGTTCACGACGACCGACGACGTGGCCGACGCCGTGCTGTTCTTCGCGGCGGCGCCGACCAAGGCCTTTACCGGCCAGTCGCTCGTCGTCTCGCATGGCTGGTTCATGCAGTAGACCGCGCGATCGGGGGGCGGGCCGGAGGCCGGCGCCGCCCATTTGACCGAGTTCATCCGGTCAGAAACGCAACCGGCACGCCGAAGAAGTCGGCCAGCAGGACGAAGTTGAGCCCGAGCACGAGGGTGGCGGCGGCGGCCGCCAGCATCCGGGCGGCTGCGCCGACGGCGAGCTCGCCCATGATGTCCCTGCGGCCGACGAAGACGATCAGCGCGATCATCGGCACCGGCAGCGCGATCGACAGCAGCACCTGGCTGAGCACGAGCGCCTGAGTGGCGTTGGCGCCGGCGGCGACGACGGCGAAGGCGGGTGCCATCGTGACCAGGCGGCGCAGCCAGATCGGCACGCGGATGTGCAGGAAGCCCTGCATGATCATCTGCCCCGCCATGGTGCCGACGACCGAGCTGGAAATGCCCGACGCGATCAGCGAGGTCAGGAAGATGCCGGCCGCCGCGGCGCCGAGCAGCGGGGTCAGCGTGTGGTAGGCGGTCTCGATCTCGGCCACCTCGGAATAGCCTCGATGGAAGGCGCTCGACGCCATCATCACCATCGCCAGGTTGACCATTCCGGCGACGGCCAGCGCCAGAACGACCTCGACATTCGAGAAGTTCAGCACCCGGCGGCGCTCCGCGTCCGTGCGGATCGGCGCGCGCGACTGGGTCAGGCCGGAATGCAGGTAGATCGCGTGCGGCATCACGGTCGCGCCGATGATGCCGACCGCGATGGTCAAGGCGGCGCTGTCGGGCAGGGCAGGGGTCACCATGCCCGCGGCGGCGGCGCCCCAATCCACCGGCGCGATCAGCGCCTCGGCGAGGTAGCAGAGCCCGATCACGCCGACGAGCGCGCCGATGATCAGCTCCATCGGCCGGAACCCCTGCCGCTCGAACATGAGGATCGCATAGGTGACGATTGCGGTGATCGCCATGCCGACGATCAGCGGCAGACCGAACAGCAGGGCCAGGCCGATCGCGCCGCCGAGAAACTCGGCCAGGTCGGTCGCCATCGCGGCGGCTTCGCTGACGGCCCACATGCACCAGACCACCGGGCGGGGAAAGTGGTCGCGCGACAGCTCGGCCAGGTTCCTGCCGGTGACGATGCCGAGCCGCGCCGAGAGCGCCTGGAACAGCATGGCGATCAGGTTCGCGAGCAGCACCACCCAGAGCAGGGTGTAGCCGTAATGCGCGCCGGCCTGGATGTTCGTCGCATAGTTGCCCGGGTCCATATAGGCGACCGAGGCGACGATCGCCGGCCCTGCGAACAGCAGGCGGCCGCGCCAGCCGCCGCGCCCTGCCAGCACCTGGCCGATCCCGCGGCGTGTTCGATCCGTCAGCGTATGCATCCTGCGTCCCGCGAGAGATTGCCAAAGGTCATATAGATAGCTTTGGCTATAATAGCTCGCAAACGTGAACTCTGCCTGAACCGTTCCGGGCTGCCCGACCTTCACAATCCAAGGCCTCGGCTATAGGGTTCGCGCCATAAAGCCGCAGGGGCTCTGCACGTGACGTCCGACCTAGGCCTCCACCAGGAGCACGCAGGCCGCTTCGCCCGCGCCCGCGAGGTTCAGGCCGTCGCCCTGCTGGAAGACTATGTCGAAATGATCGGCGATCTGATCGCCGAGCTGGGAGAAGCCCGCGTTGCCGACATCGCCCAGCGGATGGGCGTGGCCCAGCCCACGGCGACCAAGGCGATCGCACGACTGAAGCGCGAGGGCCTTGCCACCGCCCGGCCTTATCGCGGGGTCTTTCTGACCGAGAAGGGCGCCGATCTGGCGGCTTGGGTGCGCGCGCGGCATCGGACGGTCGTCGAGCTTCTGATCGCAGTCGGCGTGCCGCCGGAGACGGCCGAATTGGACGCCGAGGGGATCGAGCATCACGTCTCGGGCGAGACGCTCGCGGTCTTCGAGGCCTTCCTGGAGTTCGCGCAAGGCGCTTTGACGACAAAGGCAGGCGCGGGGGATCCGTCTTGTCGCAGGCCTGCGCCGAGCCTATCCCCTCTCGCATGCAGAACCCGTCCGCGATCGTGAAGGACTTCCTGCCGCGCAGCCTGTTCGGCCGCGCGCTGATGATCCTCGTCCTGCCGATGGTGCTGCTGCAGGTGATCGCTGCGGTGGTCTTCGCCCAGCGCTTCTACGACTCGGTGACCGAGCAGATGGCCGGCGCCATCGCGCGCGAGCTGAACTTCGCGATCAGAACCGTCGAGGAGACGCGACGATGTCGAGAGCGCCAAGCGGGCCCTGAACCGGATGTCGGGCCCGCTCGGCTTCGAGCTGGTGCTGGACGAGGGCGCCAGGGTCGAGCCGGAGATCAAGCGCGAGCTCTTCGACGTGACGGGCGGCGTCATCGCCGAGACGCTGCAGAGCTACATTCGGCTGCCCATGACGATCGACCTCGCCACCTACGACAAGCACGTCGACGCCAGCATCGGCACCAGCAAGGGCGCGCTGCGCGCGCTGCTGCCGCGCCGCCGGCTGAACGCCTCGAACCCGCACCAGCTGTTCGTCTGGATCTCGATGAGCGCGGCGTTGCTGATCGGCGTCGCCACGATCTTTTTGCGCAACCAGGTCCGGCCGATCCGCGAGCTCGCCAAGGCCGCGCAGGCTTTCGGGCGCGGCCGGTCCGTGCCCTTCCGGCCGACCGGCGCCGAGGAGGTGCGCCGCGCGGGCGCCGCGTTCCTGGAGATGCGCGGGCGGATCGAGCGGCATGTCGAGCAGCGCACGCGCATGCTGTCGGGCGTCAGCCATGACCTGCGCACGCCCTTGACGCGCATGAAGCTGGCGCTGGCCGTCGCCGACGAGACGCCCGAGACGGCCGAGATCGGCCGTGACCTGAACGAGATGGAGCACATGCTCAACGCATTCCTGGCGTTCGCCCGGGGCGAGGGCGGCGAGCAGGCGGCGCCCGCCTCGCCGCTGGAGCTCGCCGAGGAGGTGGCGGCCGATGCGCGCCGTCAGGGCGCGATCGTGCAGGTCTATGCCCAGCTCGAGACGCCCGAGGAGCCGACGGTCGACATCCGCCGGCACGCGCTGAAGCGGGGCCTGGCCAATCTGGTCGAGAACGCCGCCGCCTATGCGGCCAAGGTGGCGGTCTCGGTGCGGCTGACCCGCCGCTTCGCCGAGTTCGTCGTCGAGGACGACGGCCCCGGCATCCCGGCCGACAAGCGCGAGGAGGTGCTGAAGCCCTTCACCCGGCTCGACGAGGCGCGCAACCAGGACATCCCCGGCACCGGGCTCGGCCTGACGATCGCGCTCGACATCGCGCGCAGCCATGGCGGCTCGCTGACGCTCGACGCGAGCCCGCGCCTCGGCGGCCTGCGCGCCACGCTGCTGGTGCCGCGCTGAGGTGGCGGTGCGCGCTGGTGGAGTGGCGCGCGGCCGCGGGGAACGTCGCCCGGCAGGGATCAGCCTCGGCGCTGGCGCGGCGGGCGACTGCCGCGCTTGCCCGGCTTGCGGCCTGGCCTGGCCAGGCGCTTCAGCAGCGCACCGGCCTCGCGCGCCCGCCGGCGCACCGTCTTGAGGTCTCGCGCGAGAAGCAGCCGGCCATCTCGCCATTCGAGCGCACCCTTTGACGCATTGACGGCGCGCCGGACGGCCGGGCTCTCGCCGCCGTCCTCGGCGAAGCTGAGCGCCAGCCCCTGCGGGCCGCCGTCGAGGCGGGCCACCCAGGCCTGCCGGCAGAGCCGCTCGAGCCGCGTCCGCTCGAGCAGCGCCAGCACGTCGGGCGGGGGTGGGCCGAACCGGTCCTCGATCTCCTCGGCCAGGGCCTGCAGCGTCTCGTCGCGGGAGGGCCGGGCGATCCTGGCGTAGAGGCCGAGGCGCATCTCGGGCTCGGGCACGTAGTCCTCGGGGATGCGGCCGTCGAGGCCGATGCGGATCTCGGGCTGCAGGTCCGGCACCGCTTCGCCGCGCAGCCGCGCCAGCGCCTGGCCGAGCATGTGCTGGTAGAGCGAGACGCCGATCAGCTTGACGTGGCCGGCCTGCTCCTCGCCCAGCAGGTCGCCGGCGCCGCGCAGGTCGAGGTCGCGCGCGGCCACCGCGAACCCTGCGCCGAGGCGGTCGAGCGCGGCCAGCGTCTCGAGCCGCTCGCGCGTCGTCGGCGCCAGCTCCTCCTCGGGGTCGGTCAGCAGGAAGGCCGCGCCGCGCAGCCGGCCGCGCCCGACGCGGCCGCGCAGCTGGTGCAGCTCGGAGAGGCCAAAGAGGTCGGCGCGCCAGACGATGATGGTGTTGGCGCGCGGCAGGTCGAGCCCGGCGCCGATGATGTTGGTCGCGAGCAGCACGTCGCCGCGGCCGCCGGCAAAGTCGACCATCGCCTGGTCGACTTCGGCGGCCGGCATCCGCCCGTGCAGCGCCGTGACCGAGAGCTCGGGCAGCATCGCCGCCAGCCGCTCGCGCATCGGCTCGAGATCGGCGATCTGCGGGCAGACGACAAAGCTCTGGCCGCCGCGCATGTGCTCGCGGCGCAGCGCCTCGCGCACGGTCGCCCGGTCAAAAGGGCCCGTCACCGTGCGGATCGGCTGGCGGCGCACGGGCGGGGTGGCGATCAGGCTGACCTCCTGCAGGCCGGCCAGCGCCGCCTGCAGCGTGCGCGGGATCGGCGTCGCCGTCATGGTCAGGACGTGGACATCGCCGAGGCCGCGGATGCGCGCCTTCTGCGCCGCCCCGAACTGCTGCTCCTCGTCGATGACCACGAGGCCCAGCTTGGCGAAGCGCGTCTCGTCCGAGAGCAGCGCATGCGTGCCGATGACGACGCCGATCTCGCCCGACTCGAGCTTCTCGCGCACCGCCTTGGCCTCGGCTGCCCCTGTCGCCCGCGTGAGGTGGCCGACCTCGACGCCCGAGCCGGCGAAGCGGCGGCGGAAGGTCTCGTGGTGCTGGCGGGCGAGCACGGTCGTCGGCGCCATCAGCGCCACCTGAAAGCCCGAAAGCGCCGCCGCCGCGGCGGCGCGCAGCGCCACCTCGGTCTTGCCGTAGCCGACATCACCGGCGACGAGCCGGTCCATCGGCGTCTCCCGCGCGAGATCGGCGAGCGTCGCGGCGACTGCCGCCGCCTGGTCGCGGGTCAGCGCGAACGGGAAGCGGGCGGCGAAGCGGTCGAGCTTGCGCGCCGGCGGCTGCAGCCGGGGTGCCTTGGCCTCGGCGCGCGCCTCGGCCATCTGCACGAGGCCGCGGGCGGTGTCGTCGAGGGCGCGCGCCAGGTCGGCGCGGCGGCGCTGCCAGCGCGGGCGAGTCGAGCCGGTCGAGCGTGACGGCCTCGGGCTCGGAGCCATAGCGCCAGATCCGGCCGCTCTCGGCCACCGGCACGAGCAGCGTCTCGTCGCGGGCATAGCGCAGGCGCACGAACTCGCTCTCGGCGCCCTCGGCGGTGACGCGCTCGAGCCCGTCGAGGCACCCGAGCCCGTGGTCGAGATGCACGACGACGTCGCCCGGCCGGAGGTCGAGCTCGAAGACCGCCCGATCGGCGGCGCCGTCGGCGCCCGGCCGGGACGCCCGGCTGCCGAGGACGTCAGGCGCCGCGACGACAACCGTTCGGCCATCGGGCGTCACGAAGCCGCGGTCGAGCCCGGCCTCGAGCGACAGCAGCGTTCCCGCAGCAGCCTGCATGGCGGCTGACCAGTGCCCGACCTTCTCCGGCATGCGGTCGAGCCGGCGCTTCAGCGGGCGCGCCATGGCGGTGAGGTCCCGCCGGTTCGCTCCAACGAGGACGACGCGCGCACCCCGGTCGAGCGCCTCGCGGACGAAATCGGCGAAGCGCGCCTGCGGCTGCGCCCCGATGGCGAAGCTGGGCACGGCGTCCGCGGCGGCCTCGAGTTCGACCACCCGGCGGGCGTCGAGTTCGGACCGCCACTCGGCCTCGTCGAGGTAGAGCGCCTCGGGGGGCGAGAGCGTGGGCCGCTCGCCCGCTGCTCCGGCAGGCAGGGCGGCGCGCAGCTGGTGGGCATCGGCGACCTGCTCGGCGAAAAGCTCGCGGCACTCCTCGATGCCGGGCTCGGCCGCGATGACCGCCCTGGGCATCGCCTCGAAGAGCGTGCCGAGCCGGGGATAGTGGCGCGACAGCTGGTGCTCGATCCCGGGCGGCCGGTCGATGCCGAGTCCGCCTTCGGCGTCAGCGACCACGGCGTCCTCGGGCGAGACCAGCTCCGAGGCGGGGCCGACCGTCAGGCGGGCAATCTCGCCGTTCGTCCGCTGCGACAGCGGGTCGAAACGGTTGATCGCGGTGATGCGGTCCTCCTCGTCATGCACCAGGCGAAAGGGCTGAGCCTCGCCCGCTGGGTAGATGTCGATCACCTGGCCGCGGATCGCCACCTCGCCCGGCTCGTCGACGCGCTCGTCGAACAGGAAGCCGGTCCGGAGCAGGAAGCGCCGGAGCGCGTCCTGGTCGAGGCGCTCGCCCGTCTCGAGCGTCAGCTGCGCGGCCTCGACGGCGTCGCGTGGCGCCGTGCGCTGCAGCGCCGCCCCGACGGTGGCGAGGACGATGCCGGGCCCGTCCGCGGCGCGCCAGAGGGCGGCGAGCGTGCGCATGCGCGCCCCCATGACCTCGCGGGAGGGCGGCGCGCGGTCATAGGCCGGGCAGTCCCAGGCCGGGAAGCGGTGCACCGCGATGCCGGGCGCCAAGGCGCGGAGCGCCTGGGCGACGCGCTCGACGCCCTCCTCGCCGCGGACGATGAAGAGCACGTCCGCCTTTGCCTCGCCGACCAGCCCGATCAGCCGCGCCGCGACGAGGCCGGGCGGCGGCTCGGCGTGCACGTCCGCGCGGTCGGTCTTGGATGACCCAACCCCATCCATCCGTCATCTCTCCAAGCTGGGCTGCGCCGACCGGCGCGGTGCCGGCAGGGAACGCTCCGGCGCGCGGTTTGGTTCGTGCGCGTGTGCCGGCGTGGATTGCCGGGGACGTGTCGTTCAGCACGAGAGTGAGAGATGACCGAGACGCTGGCTGCCGAGCTGCCTTCGGATGTTGAGAACGCGATCGAGCGGCTGTTGCGCCGGGCCTGCGAGGCCGAGCTGCGGCTGGCCACCGCCGAGAGCTGCACCGGCGGGCTGCTCGCCTCGCTGCTGACCGACATCGAGGGCTGCTCGCATGCCTTCGAGCGCGGCTTCATCGTCTACACGGACACGGCCAAGCGCGAGATGCTGGGCGTCGACCCGGAGCTGCTGGCGCGGCATGGCGCCGTCTCCGAGCCGGTGGCGCGCGCCATGGCCGAAGGCGCGCTGGCGCGCTCGGCCGCCGACATCGCGCTGGCCGTGACGGGCTTTGCCGGCCCGACGGGCGGCAGGGGAGAGGAGGGGCGGGTGCACTTCGCCTGCGCCCGCCGCGGCCGGCCGACCGTGCACCGCGACTGCCGCTATGGCCCGCTCGGCCGCGGCGGCGTGCGACTGGCCTGCCTGCGGACGGCGACCGAGATGCTGGCCGACGCCGTCGCGTGAGGCAGGCGCCGGCCGGTCCGCCGGCGCGAGCTCGGGGGCTCGCTCAATGCGCCCGGATGGCTGGCCTTTCGCGCCAGGACCGTGCAAGAAGCGACCTCAGCGATCGAAACGACTCTGGGAGGAAGATATGACGAAGATCGGTAAGCTCATGCTGGCCGGCGTCGCGCTTGGCGCGCTCGCGGCGGGCGGCGCCTCGGCCGACACGCTGCGGCTGATGACGGGCCCGCAGGGCGGCTCGTGGTATCCGCTGGGCGGCGCCATCCAGAACATCGTCCAGACCAACATGCCCGGCACCAGCATTCAGGTGCTGCCGGGCGGCGGCATCGCCAACGTCAAGGCGGTGAACGAGGGCAAGGCCGACATCGCCTTCGCCAACTCGGTCTCGACCGTCGACGCGATCAAGGGCCGCGGCGCCTTCGACAGCGCGGCGACGAACGTCTGCAACGTCGCCACCCTCTACCCGCAATACTTCCAGATCGTCGCGCTGAAGAGCGCGGGGATCGAACTCGGTCAAGGACATCAAGGGCCAGGCGCTGGCCGCCCAGCCCAAGGGCAACACGGCCGAGGACATCACGCGCACGCTGCTCGAGGCCGCGGGCCTGAGCTATGACGATCTGAGCCAGGTCCACTTCGTCAGCTATTCGGATGGCGTCGCGCTGATGAAGGACAACAACGCCCAGGTGATGACGCTGGGCACGACGGTGCCGGCTTCGGCGATCATGGATCTCGACAGCGCCGCCGACATCAATGCTGGTCAGCCTCGACGACGAGCTTCATGGCCAAGATGAAGGAGGCCAACCCGGGCTTTCAGTCGCTGACGATCCCGGCGAACTCGTACCCTGACCAGACCGAGGACGTGCAGGCGGTCGGCTATGCCACGCATGTCATCGCGCGCTGCGATCTGCCCGCCGAGACGGTGCAGGGGATGCTCGAGAACATCACCGCCAACATCGGCGACCTGCAGGCGATCGCCAGCGCCATGAAGGGCGTGACGCCCAAGGAGATGGGCCAGGACGTCGGCGTGCCGATGCACGAGGGCGCCAAGGCCTTCTACCAGGCGCAGGGCTCCTGAGCCGCGGGCACTAGGCCGCCCGCCCGGTCGCCGGGCGGGCAACCGCCGGCGCCGCCCCGGCCGTGCCGCAGCCCGCGCTCTCGCGGACGGCGCCGCCGCGGCGAGCCGTCCCCGCCTTTCGCCCATCCTGTCGCGGTTGCGGCGGCGGCAGGCCGATGCCACAGCCGAAAGAGGCTCGCCCGGATGCAATCGTCCTCGCGGTATCTGACTTTCGTCCGCTATCTGACGCTGGCCGTCGCGCTCTCGATGAGCATCTACCATCTGTCGGTCGGCTTCTTCGGCACGCCTGACGCCTTCACGCTGCGCTCGACGCATGTCGGCTTCGCGCTGGTGCTGTGCTTTCTGACGCTGCCGATGCTGGCGCGCGACAAGGAGCGCGGGCCCGCGGCCCTGGGACTGGGTGCTGATCGCGCTCAGCCTGGCGGCCTGCGCCTATCCGGTGCTGCAGACCGACTACATCTACAACCGCTTCATCTATGTCGACGACCTGCGCACGATCGACATCGTGCTCGGCATCACGCTGATCCTGCTGGTGATCGAGGCGGCGCGGCGCGCGCTCGGCCTGGTGCTGCCGATCACGGTGGTGATCTTCCTGATCTACGCGCTGTTCTTCACCGACACCTCGCGCGTCATGCTGCTCGAGCAGATGTACCTGACGACCGAGGGCATCTTCGGCATCCCGGTCGCGGTCTCGGCGACCTATGTCGTGCTGTTCATCCTGTTCGGCGCCTTCGTCGAGCGCTCGGGCGCGGGCAAGCTCTTCATGGACTTCGCCATCTCGCTGACCGGCCACGCCGTCGGCGGCCCGGCCAAGGTCGCCTGCATCACCAGCGGGCTGTTCGGCTCGGTCTCGGGCTCGGCGGTCGCCAACGTCATGACGACGGGCACCTTCACCATCCCGCTGATGAAGCGGCTGGGCTATCGCCCGGCCTTCGCCGGCGCGGTCGAGGCGGTGGCCTCGACGGGCGGGCAGATCATGCCGCCGATCATGGGCGCGGCCGCCTTCGTCATGGCCGAGTTCATGGGGGTCAGCTACCTGCAGGTGGCCGGCTACGCGCTGATCCCGGCGCTGCTCTACTACGTCGCCGTCTTCGCCGCCGTGCATTTCGAGGCCAAGCGCACCGGCATGAAGGGCCTGCCGCGCGCGGAACTGCCGCGCCTCGGCGAGGTGCTGCGCGAGCGCGGGCACCTGTTCCTGCCGCTCGTCATCATCGTCGCCGTGCTGCTGTGGGGCTACAGCGCGCCCTTCGCGGCGCTCTGCGGCATCGCCTCGGTCATCCCGACGGCGCTGCTGCGCAAGTCGACGCGCGGCGAAGTCAACGCTGCGCATGATCGTCGACAGCCTCGAAGCCGGGGCGCTCGGCGCGGTGATGGTGGCGCTCGCCTGCGCCGCCGCCGGCATCGTCATCGGCGTGATCACGCTGACCGGCGCCGGGCTGACCTTCTCCAGCTTCGTCATCGGCGTCGCCAACAACTCGCTGCTGCCGGCGCTGATGCTGACCATGGCGGCGGGCATCATGCTCGGCATGGGGATGCCGACGACGCCCGCCTACATCATCCAGGTCTCGCTGCTGGTGCCGGCGCTGGTGAAGCTCGGCGTGCCGATGGAAAGCGCGCATATGTTCGTCTTCTACTTCGCCATCCTCTCGGCCATCACGCCGCCGGTGGCGATCGCGGTCTATGCCGCGAACGGCCTTTCGGGGGCGGGGCTCTGGGAAAGCTCGGTCGCCGCCGTCAAGCTGGGCGCGACGGGCTACATCATCCCCTTCATGTTCGTCTTCGGCCCGTCGCTCCTGATGATCGGCGACTGGTCCTGGGTGCTGACGACGACGACGACGGCGACGATCGGCGTGATCTTCCTGGCGGCGGGCCTGCACGGCTTTCTGCTGACGCAGACCTCGCTCCTGCAGCGCGCCCTGCTGGTGCTGGCGGCCTTCACGCTGATCAAGCCCGGCGTGATGACCGATCTCGCGGGCATCGGCATCGGCGGGCTCGTCCTGGCGCTGCAGGTGCTCGCGCGCCGGCGCGAGGGACCGGAGGCGACCCAGCGCGAGAAGGCCGCGACGGGGCTCTGATCTCCGGCGTCCGGCGAGGGGAGGAGGTGGCGCCGCCGGCTTGCCCGATCCGCTGGACAGGCCGGCCGGCGGGGTGCGACCATGCCGATTTGCGGAGGGCAGCCATGCCGAAGCGACATTTCGACGACCGTGGCGCGGGGCAGGCGGGCGGGCCCCTCGCAGCGTCAGCTCCGCGTCGGCGAGCTGATCCGGCGCACGCTTTCCGAGATCCTGCTGCGCGGCGACCTGCACGAGCCGGCGCTCTCGGGCGTCTCGATCACCGTCGGCGAGGTGCGCACCTCGCCCGACCTGAAGGTGGCGACGGTCTACGTGCTGCCGCTCGGCGGGCGCAACGCCGAGGCGACGCTCGAGGCGCTGAACCGCGCCAAGGGCGAGATTCGCCGCGAGGTGAGCCGCCGGGTGCAGCTGCGCCACTCGCCCGAGCTGCGCTTCGTGCCGGACGAGAGCTATGACCGCATGGACCGGACGCGCGATATGCTGGGCGAGGACCGGGTGCGCCGGGACATCGACGGCGAGGACTGATCCGCCGGAGCGAAGCAACCCTCCCCCTCGTTCCCCTCCGATGCGGAGGGGGAGGCGCCAGCCGCCGAGGCTGGCGCGCCGCCGGAGGGCGGCGGGATCAGGCGGCGCGGAAGCGGTCGGTCGCCTCGATCAATGCGGAGGTGATGCCGGGCTCGCTGAGCGCATGGCCGGCGTCGTCGATCAGCATCAGCTCGGCGGCCGGCCAGGCGGCGGCGAGGCGCGCCGCCGTCAGGGGCGGGCAGATGACGTCGTAGCGGCCCTGCACGATCACGCCGGGCAGGTGGGCGATCCGCGGCATCGCCGCCAGGATCTGGTCGTCGCGCTCGAGCCAGCCCTTATTGAAGAAGAAGTGGCTCTCGATCCGGGCGAAGGCGCGGGCGTAGCCGCCGTTGACCGGCGGGTTGCCGCGCGGCGGCCGCAGCGCCGCGGTCGAGGTCTCCCAGCGCACCCACGGGCCGCGCATAGCGCGTCTGGACGGCCTCGTCGGGCGAGGTCAGGCGGCGGTGATAGGCGCCGATCATGTCGCCGCGCTCGGCCTCGGGGATCGGCTCGATGAAGTCTTCCCACGCCTCCGGGTAGAAGCGCGCGGCGCCGCCGCCATAGAACCAGTCGAGCTCGGCCGCGCTCATGGTGAAGACGCCGCGCAGCAGGAGCTCGCTCACCCGCTCGGGATGGCTCTGCGCGTAGAGAAGCGCCAGCGCCGAGCCCCAGGAGCCGCCGAAGAGCAGCCATTGCTCGACGCCGAGATGCATGCGCAGCCGCTCGAGGTCGCCGACGAGGTCCCAGGTCGTGTTGTGCTCGAGCCCGCCCGAGGGGGTCGACTTGCCGGCGCCGCGCTGGTCGAAGAGCAGCACGCGGTAGCGCTTGGGGTCGAAGAAGCGGCGCATGAAGGGGCTGCAGCCGGCGCCTGGCCCGCCGTGCAGCACGACCGCCGCCTTGCCTTCGGGGTTGCCGCAGAGCTCGCAATAGAGCTCGTGGCCGCAGCCCACCTCGAGGCGGAAACGGCTGTAGGGCTCGATCTGCGGATAGAGGCGGGGTGTCGTCATCCGGTCCTTTCGCCGCGGCGACGGCCGCCTCTCCAGCATGGTTTCGAGCCGGATACTGCACTAGATCGACGATGCAAAGCGGAAACCTCCGCGAGGCCGGGGGCTGTGGTGATGGGGCGCATGGCAGAGGCAGAACGCGCGGGCGGCACCGTCGATCCGGACGAGGTCGCGCGGTTCGACGCGCTGGCCGAGGCGTGGTGGGATCCGGAGGGACAGTTCCGGCCGCTGCACCGGATGAACCCGGTCCGGCTCGGCTATATCGTCGACCAGGTGCTGGCGCAGCACGGCCGCGATCCGCGGGCGCGCCAGCCGCTTCGCGGGGCTGCGCCTGCTCGACATCGGCTGCGGCGGCGGGCTGCTGTCCGAGCCGATGGCGCGGCTCGGCGCCGAGGTGATCGGCGCCGACGCCGCCGAGCGCAACGTCGCGGTGGCGCGGCGGCATGCCGAGCGGATGGGCCTGGCGATCGACTACCGCGCGACGACGGCCGAGGCGCTGGTGGCGGCGGGCGAGGGCTTCGACGTCGTTCTCGCGATGGAGGTGATCGAGCACGTCGCCGAGCCGCAGGCCTTTCTCGACGCCTGCGCCGCGCTGATGCGGCCCGGCGCGATCGCCATGGTCTCGACGATCAACCGCAACCCGAAGAGCTGGGCGATGGCCATCCTTGGCGCCGAGCACGTCCTGCGCTGGCTGCCGCGCGGCACGCACCAATGGTCGAGGTTCGTCACGCCGGACGAGCTCTTCGCCATGCTGTCGCGCGCCGGGCTCGAGCCGGTCGACCGCAAGGGCATGATCTTCGACCCGTTGCGCTGGGACTGGCGGCTCTCGGAGCGCGATCTCGACGTCAATTACGTCGTGGCGGCGGTCAGGGCTGGCTAAGCGGCGGCGCGCCGGAGGCGCGCCAGGAGATGCCCCCGCACGCGCGCAGCCGCGCGCGAGCGGGTCCCGCCGCGCCTGGCGGACCGTGGGGCGTCAAGGGCTTGCGGGCGCTCGGTCTGGCCGATGTCGCGGGGGGTGCTGGGGAAGGCGCGAGGGGGTCCGGCCGATCTCGAGCGTAGGCGGGTCGGGGCGCCGACCGATCTTCAGCGGCGCGGGCGGACGAGGGTCAGGCCCGTCAGCATCAGCGCGAGCGAGAGCCAGACCCAAGGCGAGTGGCGTTCGCCGAGCACGACCATGCCGAGGAACACGCCCGAGAGCGTGACGACATAGCCGACCTGCGCGGCGAAGACCGGGCCGCCCCGGCCGATCAGCCAGACGAAGCCGCCATAGGCGCACAGATGCAGCGAGCTCAGCAGCACGAGCGCGAGCTCGACCGTGCCGGCGGGCCCGAGCTGCGGCCAGCTGCCAGTCGCCGCGGCAGCCGGCACGAGCATCAGGAGCGCCGCCCAGATCAGGCCGCAGAGCGCCTGCAGCGGGTCGACATCGCTGGGCCGGTTGCCGGCGATGAAGAGGTTCTCGACCGTGTAGGAGAGGCCGACGAGCACCGGCAGGACCAGCCATGCGGCATCCTCCGGCTCGGGCAGGCTCGCCTCGGGCAGGACGAGGAGGAGCATGGCGCCCGCGCCGCAGGCGAGCCCGAGCACGCGCCGCGGCTCGCTGCGCTCGACCCCGAGCAGCAGCGCGCCGAGAAAGGTGGTGATCGGCACGATCGAGATGACGATCGCCATGATGCCGACGGGCAGCTCGCGCATGCCGCTGTAGCTGAGCACGCTCGGCAGCGCCGTGCCGGTCAGCCCGCACACGGCATAGAAGACGAGATGGCGGCGCCCGAGCGGCAGGCGGCGGCCGGTCGCCAGCAGCGCGGCGCCCGGCGATGACGCCGGCGAGCAGGTTGACGGCGACCGCCACCCCGAGCGGCGGCTGGCCGGCGTTCATGATGATCTTGGACAGGAGCTGCGTGCTGCCCCAGGCGGCGCCGATCAGGACGAGCGCAAGCCAGAGCGCCAGGGGCGCGGCGGCGGGAGCAGGGAGCGCGGGACGGCAGGGCGTCGGCAGGGACATGCGGGCCTCGAGCGGGACCGAACGGCCCTTTTGGCGGTGCCGGGGACGCCGCCCGCGCTATCGGCAAGCGGCGGCGCGGTCAAGCCGGCGCAGTCCACCGCGACCGCTCAGGCCGGCGGCGTCACGCCGGGGCTGGGGCGAGCACGTCGACGCCGACCGTCAGCACCTGCTGCCCCGCGCCGACGACGACGCCCGAGACGGGCGCGACGTCGCCATAGTCGCGGCCGATGGCGAGCGCGACATGGTCCTCGCCCGGCACGCAGTCGTTCGTGGGGTCGAACTCGACCCAGCCGAGGCCCGGGTCCCAGACCGCCACCCAGGCATGGCTGGCATCAGCGCCGACCAGCCGCTCGCGGCCGGGCGGCGGGGTCGTGCGCAGATAGCCCGAGACATAGCGGGCCGGCACGCGCAGGCTGCGGATGGCGGCCAGCATGACATGCGCGAAGTCCTGGCAGACGCCCTTCTTCAGCGCGAAGGCGTGGGCCGGCAGCGTGTCGGCCGCGGTCGCGCCCGGCAGATAGGAAAACTCGCGGTGAATGCGGTGGCTGAGCTCCTCGGCGGCGTCGAGCACGGGGCGCCCCGGCTGGAAGCAGGCGCGCGCGAAGCTCTCGATCGCCCGGTCGGGCGCCGTCATCTGGCTCGGGAAGGCGAAGGGCGCGATCTCGGCGACGGTCGTGTGGCCGCGGAGCCCGAGCGCGGCGTTGCGCGTCTCCTCCCAGGGCGCCGAGGTGCCGAAGATGAAGGCGTTGCGCTCGGCGCGGTCGACGCGGGCGGTGGCGAGGATCTCGAGCTCGTCATGCGGGCGCGAGACGGTCGCGACGTGGACGATGTTGCCGAACATGTCGGTGTGGCGGTCGAGGTCGTCCGGCTCGGGCGTGATCGTCAGCGCGGTCGCCAGCACGCGCTGGCCGAGGCCCGCGCGCGGCGTCAGGCACATCAGGTGCTGCGAGAAGACCGCCGTCGATGCGTATTTGTAATGCGTGCGGTGGCGAACCTCGAGGATCATTCCGGGCTTTCCCGCGGCGACTGGCGGGCCTGCGAGAGCAGCGCCTCGGGCGCCTCGGCATGGGCGAAGAAGGCGCGCGCGATCAGGTCCGAGGTGTTCTCGAGTCCGTCGCGGCAGCGCTCGACCAGCCCGGCGAGCTCGGTGCGGCGGCCCTCGGCGTCGGCCCGCGCCAGCGGCGCCGCGTCGCACAGGCGCAGCCCGGTCAGCAGCTCGAGCGCCAGCCGGTGCTCGGGCCGGCGATAGGGGATGTCGGTCGGCAGCTGGGCCAGCACGCGCTCGAGGTGGACGAGCTGGAAGGCGAGCGAGCGCGGGTTCGTCTCGTCCAGCACCAGCAGGTCGATGACCGCCGCCGGCTGCGCCGTCATCATGTAGCGCGCCCGATAGGCCGAGGCCGAATCCGACAGCGTCAGCCAGGCGCGCAGATAGGTCTCCTCGATCGGGCGCTGGACGCCGCCGAGGCGCTGGGCGACGAGCGAGATCTGGATGCCGCGCTCGAGCCGGCGGCCCATCTCGAGAAAGCGCCAGGCCCAGTTGCGGGTCAGGTTCTCCTGCGCCGTGCCGGCGAAGGCCGAGAGCGCGAGCACGGAATCCTCGATCAGCCGGGCGAGCGCCGCGCCCGGCCGCATCCCGCCCGCCTCCTGCCAGCGCGGGTCCGAGCAGAGCCGCTCGATCGAGCGCCAGCTCTCGTCCGAGATCGGCGAAGCGGGCGCGCAGCGCACCGGCGCGCAGGTCCTGCAGCAGGGCGGGCAGGGCGTAGTCCTGCTCCTCGCCGTCCTTATCGGGGCCGCCGAGCAGCCGGCCGACCGCGTCGCGGAAGCGGGCGTCGCCTTCGAGCTCGTCGTCGGGCTCGGCGAGGATCTCGATCAGCGTGCAGAGCGCCTGCGGGTCCGCGTCCGTCCGGTTGCCGCTGAGCTGGCGGCGCAGGCAGACGCCGAGCAGCCGCAGCACGTGCTCGGTGCGCTCGGCATTGCGGCCGAGCCAGAAGATGTCGTCGGCGACCCGGCTGAGCAGGTCGCGGCCGGTGCGGCGCAGATGCGCTGGCGCCGAGCCGGTTCGCGAGCGAGCGTCCGCGGCCTCCGCCACCGGCGGGCGCGCGGCGTCGGGCAGCACCCAGACATCCTTGCCGAAGCCGAGCGCCGGCGCCGGCCGGCCGGGCTCGACCACGGCCGCGACGCCGCCCGGCACGACGCGGATGCCATCGGCGGTGCGGCAGGCGAAGACGCGCATCATCCAGGCGGCCGGGCGCACGCCATCGCCCTGCCAGACGGGCGTGCGGGCGAGCGGCGGGGTCTGGACCGCGCAGAGCCTCTCGCCGAAGCGGGCGAGGCGGTCGGCCAGCGGATCGTCCGGTTCGTCGTCGAGCGCCAAGCGCGACCGGCTCGTCGTCGTCCGAGGTCAGGGGCTCGATGCGCCAGCGGTCGCGCTCGGCCAGCACCTGCTCGCGCGCGCGGGCGAGTGCCGAGCCAGAGGCAGGGCGCGTCGGCCAGGCGCAGCTCTTCGCCGAGCAGGTACGTCGCGAGCCGGTGCGCGTATGGGGCGAGCGCGCGGTAGGCGAAGACGGCGCGAGCCGATGGCGTTGGCGATCTTGAGCGATCCCGAGCGCGCGGCGAGCGAGAGCGCCGGCGCGCCGAAGACGGCGCGGCCCGGCCGGTGCAGGGCGTCGACGCCGGCGTCGGGCACGCCGCGCAGCAGCACGTCGACGCGCTTCAGCCCGTCGAGCGTCTTCACATAGGCCGCGCCCTCGCGCACGGTCAGGTCGGCGGGCTCGATCAGCGCCGCGCTCATGTAGCGGGCGAAATAGGCGTGGCTGAAAAAGCGCGGATCGGCCTCGCCGGCGGTCAGCAGCGCCATGCGGCCGTCCCAGCCCATCATCTGGTCGAGATGGTCCTGGAAGGCGGCGTAGGTGCTGGCGAGGCGACGAACGCCGAGATCGACGAAGGGCTCGGCCAGCGCCTGGCTGGCGGCGATGCGGTTGGCGAGCAGCCAGCCGTCGCCGAGCGGCGTGTCGACGCCGGTCGGCGAGCAGCAGCCACTCGCCCTCGGCGGTGCGCGCGACGTCAGCCTCGTAGACGTGGAGCCAGTGGCGCGGCGGCCTCTCCCAGCCGGCGCAGTGCTCGGCAAAGGCCGTGCCGCCATAGATCAACCCTGGCGGCAGCAGCCCGGCGCCGATGGCCCGGCCGGCGGTGTAGACGTCGGCGATCGCGGCCTCGGCGAGCCGGGCGCGCTGCTCGATGCCGGCGGCGAGGACGGCCCAGTCCTCGCCCGACAGGACGACGGGCAGCGCGTCGCCGGCCCCGGCCTCGGCCGAGCGGCTGGCGAACGCGACTCCGCTCTCGGTGCGCAGGCGCGCGAGGTCGAGGGCGGCGCCCTGGTAGCCCTGGCTCCCGACGGCGCCGAGCCAGTCGAAGCAGGCCCCGCCAATGCGGCCGCGGCTGGCCGTCCGGCGTGAACGCCTCGTCATGGCCGACGATCTCGCCATAGCCGGAAAAGAAGGCAGCGGCACCGGTCGCGCCGGGGGCGCCGATGTCGGTCAGGTGGAGCATGGGACGGGACGCCGAAAGCCGCGACGCGCGTCAGGGCCGAGCGAGGCCGAGACATCGCCCCGCGCGCCGGCAAAACGCTCGGTCATTCCGGGGCACGCCGGCGTTCGATCGGGCGGGCGATGGCATGAAGCTGCACGCATCCTCTGTGGCGGACCTATTGCCGCCGGAGGTCCAGGGTCAGCGGAAACTCGTCGCTCATGCGCGGCGCCACCGGCCTGAAGAAGCCCGGCGCGTGCCCATGCGCGACGAAGCGGGCCATTCTGCGTCCCTCCGCCTCGAGGTCGTTGACGGGCTGCGTCTCGAAGCTGCGCCCGCCCGGATGCGCGACATGGTAGGTGCACCCGCCGAGCGAGCGCCCCGTCCAGTCGTCGTAGAGGTCGAAGGTTAACGGCGCATGGACGCCGATCGTCGGATGCAGCGACTGCGCCGGCGCCCAGGCACGAAAGCGGATGCCCGCGACCCGCTCGTCGGCCCGGGCGGTGGCGGTCAGCGGCACCTCTATGCGGTTGCAGGCGACGCGGTAGCGTTGGCCGAGATCGCCCGTCACCTTGAGCTGGACGCGCTCGAGCGAGCTGTCGACATAGCGCGCCGTGCCGCCGATGGCGCCGGTCTCGCCCAGCACGTTCCACGGCTCGATGGCGGCGCGCAGTTCCAGCGTCACGCCGCGATAGGCGACGTCGCCGAGCAGCGGAAAGCGGAATTCGAACTGCGCCTTGAACCATTCGGGGTCGAGCGTCAGCCCGAGCGCCGCGCCGGTCTCCTCCAGGACGTCGAGGAAATCGGCCCAGACGAAATGCGGCAGCATCCAGCGGTCGTGCAGCGCCGTGCCGTGGCGCACCAGCGGCGCCGTGTAGGGCGCCGACCAGAAGCGGGCGATCAGCGCGCGCAGCACCAGCGACTGGGCGAGGCTCATGCGCGGATGCGGCGGCATCTCGAAGGCGCGGAACTCGACGAGGCCGAGGCGCCCGGTGGGCGAGGCGGGCTCGTAGAGCTTGTCGATGCAGATCTCGGAGCGGTGCGTGTTGCCGGTCAGATCGGTGAGCAGGTCGCGGAAGATGCGGTCGACGAGCCAGGGCGGCGGCGTCGGGCGTCCGGCGCCGCGCGAGCCTGGTCGAGCGCGATCTCGAGCTCGTAGAGCACCTCTTGCCTGGCCTCGTCGACGCGCGGCGCCTGGCTGGTCGGCCCGATGAAGATGCCGGAGAAAAGATAGCTCAGCGCCGGGTGGTTCTGCCAGTAGCGGACCAGCGATGCCAGCAGGTCGGGCCGGCGCAGGAACGGGCTGTCGTCGGGCGTCGCGCCCGCCGACGACGATGTGGTTGCCGCCGCCCGAGCCGACCTGCCGCCCGTCATGCAGGAACTTCACCGTGTCGAGCTTGCACCAGCGCGCCTCCTCGTAGAGCGCCTCGGTCTGCTCGACCTGGGCCTCCCAGTTGTCGGTCGGGTCGATGTTGACCTCGATGACGCCGGGATCGGGCGTCGCCTTGATGACGCTGAAGCGCGGGTCGTGGGGCGGCGCGTAGCCGTCGATGTGCACGGGCAGGCCGAGCCCCGCCGCCGTCTCCTCGACGGCGGCGACCATGTCGACATAGGCCTCGGCCGTCGGCACCGGCGGCAGGAAGACGCACAGCTTGCCGTCGCGCGGCTCGACCGTGATGGCGGTGCGGACATAGTCGGTCTCGATGGCGCGCAGCGGGTCGGGCGGCATCGGCGGCGGTGCGCTGCGCCATTGCGGGCGGGCGGCATCCAGCGAGGGCGCCGGCTGGGCGCCCCGCGCCTGGAGGCGCACCGAGCGCTCGGGCAGCGGCGCGCGGTCGGCGAACGGGTCGCGCTGGACGATGAAGGGGTAATCGGCTTCGCTGAGATAGGGCAGCGAGGTCAGCGGCAGCCGATAGCCGGCAGCGCTGTCGCCCGGCGCGAGGTAGCAGGCGGCCCCGCCGCGTCCGCCATTTCTCCGTCGTCCAGCGATAGCGGCGGCGCGACCGCTCGCGCGGCACCGCCTGCGCCATGGCGAGCTGGACCGGCATCACCATGCAGACGGGCTGGTCGAGGCCGCGCTCGAAGGCACGCGCCAGCTGGCGCCGCTCGAGCGGGTCGTCGAGCCTGTTGGTGGACGGGTCGAGGTTGACCGGCAGCCGGCCCTCCTGAATCAGGTAGGTGGCCGGGTCCTCATAGGCCGGCCTCGACATGCTCGGGGTCGATCTCGAACGCCTCGGCCAGCCGCTCGGCAAACGCCGCGGGCCTGCGCCATCGTCGCGCCGGTCGCGGCCTCCGCCGCGATCAGCTCGCCTTCGCCCCAGAGCGGCTCGCCATCCTTGCGCCAGTAGAGGCCGAAGGCCCAGCGCGGCAGCTGCTCGCCCGGGTACCATTTGCCCTGGCCGAAATGCAGCAGCCCGCCCGGCGCGAAGCGGTCGCGCAGCCGACGGATCAGTTTCTCGGCGTAGGCCCGCTTGGTCGGCCCGACGGCCTCGGTGTTCCACTCGTCAGCGTCGCGGTCATAGGCCGCGACGAAGGTCGGCTCGCCGCCCATGGTCAGCCGCACGTCGCCCTGGGCCAGCATGGCGTCGATGCGCCGCCCGGCATCGTCGATGCGCGCCCAGTGCTCGTCCGTGAAGGGGAAGGTCACCCGGGGCTCCTCGCGGACCCGCGCGACCTTCATGTCGTGGTGGAACTCGACCTCGGCCTTCTCGAGCCTCCCGGTGATCGGCGCGGCGCTGCCGGGGCTGGGGGTGGCGGCCAGCGGGATATGGCCCTCGCCGGCAAAGAGGCCCGAGGTCGGGTCGAGGCCGATCCAGCCGGCGCCGGGCGCGTAGACCTCGGCCCAGGCGTGCAGGTCGGTGAAGTCGGCGGCCGGGCCCGAGGGGCCGTCGACCGCCTTGACGTCGGGGGTCAGCTGGATCAGGTAGCCCGAGACGAACCGCGCGGCGAGGCCCAGCCGGCGCAGCAGGTGCACCAAGCAGCCAGCCCGAATCCCGGCACGAGCCGAGCGCCTTCTCCAGCGTCTCCTCGGGCGTCTGCACGCCCGGCTCCATGCGGATCGTGTAGCCGACCGCCTCCTGAACCATCCGGTTGACGTCGACGAGGAAGTCGATCGTGCTCTGCCGCTTGGCCGGCGCGCTGGCCAGGAACGCCTCGAAGAGCGGCCCCTGCGGCCCGGTCTCGAGATAGGGCGCGAGGTCGCGGGCGAGCTCGGGCTCGTAGCTGAACGGAAACGTCTGCGCGCTGTCCTCGAGGAAGAAGTCGAACGGGTTGATCGACGCCATGTCGGCGACGAGGTCGATCGTGACGCGGAAATGGTCGACCTTCTCGGGAAAGACGACGCGGGCGAGATAATTGCCGAACGGGTCCTGCTGCCAGTTCAGGAAATGGCCCTCGGGCTCGACGGTCTGGCTGAAGGCGAGGATGCGCGTGCGCGAATGCGGCGCGGGGCGCAGCCGGATGACCTGCGGCCCCAGGCTGATGCGCCGGTCATAGGCATAGCTCGTGACATGCGTGATCGCGGCGTTGATGCTCATGCGCTTCCCGGCTGTGGCCCCCCGGCGGGTGGCAGGTTAACGTCGGCGGGCGTGCGGCTGTCAATCGAGGCAGGACCGCAGAAGGACCGCAGAAGGACCGCAGAAGGCGCCGCGCGCGCCCACTGGCGGGGGAACGGCGCGCCGGACGGTTTTTCCCGACGGAAGCCCGACGGGCGCGCCAGGCTGAATCGGCGCGCCGGGCCGCGGCCCGCCTGAGACCGCGGCAGCCTCAGCCCCGGCGGGACGGCCCGTCCGGGCGCGAGAAGGCGGCGGCGAGCTCGACATGCGGGCTCCAGCGGAACTGGTCGACGGGCAGCACCCAGTCGAGCCGATAGCCGCCGTCGATCAGCGTCCGCGCGTCGCGCGCGAAGGTCGCCGGGTTGCAGCTGACCGCGCCGATGCGCGGCACGGCCGAGAGCGCCAGCTGCTCGGCCTGGCCCCGGCGCCGGCGCGCGGCGGGTCGAAGACGACGGCGCCGAAGGCGTTGAGCTCGCGCGCCAGCAGCGGGCGGTGCCAGAGGTCGCGCCGCTCGGTCTCGATCCGGCGCAGGCCCTCCGCCGCGCGCCAGCCGGCGTCGAGCGCCGCGAGCGCGCCCGCGTCGGCGTCGGCGGCGTAGACCTCCGCCGCTTCGGCCAGCGGCAGGGCGAAGGTGCCCGAGCCGGCGAAGAGGTCGGCGATGCGCGCCGCGCCCGCCGCTCGCCTCGCGCATGGCCGCGACCAGCGCCGCCTCGCCATGCGGCGGTCGCCTGCAGAAAGCCGCCCGGCGGCGGCGCGACCCAGGCGCGGCCCCATGCGCTGCACGGGCTGGCGGCGGGTGACGAGCGCCTCGCCCTCCCAGGAGAGCCGCGCGAGGTCGCGTGTCGCCGCGACCGCGACGAGCTGGCCGTAGAGCGGCCCCTCGACGGGCTTGCCGCCCTCGGCCGCGACGTCGAGCCCGCGCTCGCCCGCCGTGACCGTGACGCGCAGCGTGCCCTTGCGGCTCGCCCCGATTTCGGCGAGCTCGGCCAGGACGGGCAGCGCGGCCAGCAGCGCGGGCTCGCTGACGGGGCAGGTCGTCGACCGGGACGATCTCGTCCGAGCCAGCGGCATGGAAGCCGACGAGCACGCCCTTGCGCGTGCGCCGCGCCGCGAAGGTCGCCCGCCGGCGGCTGCCGGGCGGCGAGGTCACCGTCGGGCGGACCTCCACCCCCTCGATGCCGCGGCTGGCGAGCGCGCGCCGAACGAGGTCGCGCTTCCAGCTCGGCGACCAGCTCGTCCGAGGCGTGCTGCAGCGCGCAGCCGCCGCAGTGCCCGAAATGCGGGCAGGGCGGCTCGGCGCGCCCGGGCGCCCGGCTCGAGCACCGCCTCGAGCCGCGCCCGATGGCCCGACGGCGACATAGCGCACGCGCTCGCCCGGCAGCGCGAAGGGCACGAAGACGCCCTCCGCCGTGACGCCGTCACCCTGCGCGCCCAGCGCCTCGATCACCGACTCGACAGCCATGCGCGGAGAGATAGTGGCGCCGCGCGGCGGCCGGTCGTCGCGATGGCCGACCCGATCTCGGCAGAACCAGGATCGGGTCGAGCCTGGCGCCGCGAGCGGCGATCAGGAACTCGCGGTTGCCGTCGCCGCCCGTGACGGGGCTCTCGGTCACGCCCAGCACCTGCCAGCGCCGCGATCGGCCCTGGCCGCCAGGAACGCGGCGATGTCGTCGCAGACCCGCGCCTGCACCTCCGGGTCGCGCACGATGCCCTTGCGGACGTGGTCGGGGCCGGCCTCGAACTGCGGCTTTGACCAGCGCCACCAGATGCGCGCCGGGCCGGGCGAGCGCCAGCGCCGGCGGCAGGCGAGCTTCAGCGAGATGAACGAGACGTCGGCCGTGATCCAGTCGGGCGGCGGCAGGCGCGCCAACAGCTCGGCCGGCAGCGCGCGGGCGTTCACGCCCTCGAGGCTGACGACGCGCGGGTCGGCGGCGAGCACTGGGATCGAGCTGCCCATGCCCGACGTCGATCGCGTGGACCGCGCCGCGCCCGCGCGCCAGCAGCACCTGCGTGAACCCGCCCGTCGAGGCGCCGATATCGAGCGCCTCGCCATGCGGCGCGAGGCCGAAATGGTCGAGCGCGTGGCTCAGCTTCAGCGCGCCCCGGCCGACCCAGGCGTGAAGCCGCCAGCGACCGCGATCTCGCCCGTCGCCCGCGCCGAGGCCCGGCTCACCGGGCCGGCCGTCGACGCTGACCGCGCCCGCCTCGATCAGCGCCCGCGCGCGGGTCCGGCTCGGCGCGAGGCCGAGCTCGACCAGGCGCTGGTCCAGGCGGGCGGCACCCTCCGGCCCATCGCCGGCGGCACGAGTTGCGCCCGCTCACGTGCCCCGGCGGCCCGCCGGCTCGATGCCGAGCGTGCGGCGCACGGTCTCGAGCGCGTCGCGCTCCTCCTCGCCGAGCTCGCCGCCATCGGCGGTCGCGACCTCCTCGATCATGCGCACGAGGTCGGGCCCGGCCGCCGGCCCGGCCGTCTTCATCACGATCTTGCGACAGCCGGCGCACGGCCTCGGCATTGGTCGCGCACTGGCCGGCGACCCAGCGGCCGAAGGAGAGGATGTCGAGCGCCTCGCGCTCGGTGACCTCGAAGGTCTCCTGCGCGGCGCGCTTCAGCCGGGCGATCTCGCCGGCGCTGATCGGCCCGTCCATGGTCGCGACCGCGACGATGATGCCCGAGGCGGCCAGCCGCGGGTCGTCGACCGCATCCGCCGGATGGGACGCCGTTCCGGCGTTGCGTCAGCCGGCGCGCGGCGAGGCGCGTGTCCTTCTTCGGCGCCAGGACCGCGCGCCTGCCGCTGCGCGCCCCCCTGACGCGCCAATACCAGACCGCCGCCACGCAAAGGATGGCCACGAGGCCGAGGAACGCAGTCATCGAGTCACCGCCGGTCGCCGCGGCCAAGTATCGTAGGCCGGCCGCACGCTGTAAACGGATTTGGGGCCGTCCGTGCCGTCTTCAAAGCCCGGCGGGCGATGGCGTCCCGGTCGCGGCCGAGCTCGATAGCCCGCGATGTTCCAGCCGCCCGGCGACGCGCTCGAGCGCGAGATAGAGGTAGAGCCGCGCCGACGGCCCGCGCAGCTCGACCAGCCGGCGATGGCTTTGATCGGTGGTGACGGCCTGCGCCGTGTAGACGTCGAACGGCGCCCCGCCGAACGCGCCCTGACAGCTCGGCCGTCACGTTGTCGGGGTCGCGCACGCCGAGCTCTTCGGCAAAGCCGGCGTAGTCGGCGGCCAGCGCCGCGCGCTGCAGCCCGGCGAATTGCTCGGTCATCGTTCGGAAATCGGCGGGCGGCAGCTCGGGGCGTGTCGCCACCGGCACGTCCGGCGGCTCGGCGGCGCAAGCGGCAAGGCCGAGCAGGGCCGGCGCGACCAGACGTCTGCACATGCGCAAGGCCTCTGCCAGAGAACGCCCCGGCCTTGCCGGAGCGCTGCATCGGCCCGCGGCAGCATCCAACGTCTGCACGGGGGCCGCGCCCGGCTCCATCGCCGCCCTATGCCCGCGCGGCGGCCTCCGCCTGGCCGAGCGCGCTGAGCGCCGTCGCGACGATCTGGGGCGCGTTCAGGCCGGCGACGTCGTACATCTTCGCGGGCTGTCCTGGTCGATGAAGATGTCGGGCAGCACCATCGGCCGGACGCGCAGCCCCATGTCCAGCATGCCCTCGGTGGCCAGCAGGTGCAGGACGTGGCTGCCAAAGCCGCCGACCGCAGCCCTCCTCGATGGTGATCAGCGCCTGGTGCTCGCGCGCCAGCCGCAGGATCAGGTCGCGGTCGAGCGGCTTGGCGAAGCGGGCGTCGGCCACCGTCGTCGGCAGCCCGCGGGCGTCGAGTTCCTCGGCCGCCTTCAGGCACTCGGCCAGCCGCGCGCCGAAGGACAGGAGCGCGATCTTCGTGCCCTCCTTGACGATGCGGCCCTTGCCCACCTCCAGCGCGACGCCGCGCTCGGGCATCTCGACGCCGACGCCCTCGCCGCGCGGATAGCGGAAGGCGCAAGGGCCGGTCGTCGATCTCGACGGCGGTGCGCACCATGTGGACCAGCTCGGCCTCGTCCGCCGCCGCCATGACGACGAAGTTCGGCAGGCAGGACAGATAGGTCGACGTCGAAGGCGCCGGCATGCGTCGGCCCGTCGGCGCCGACCAGCCCCGCCCGGTCGATGGCGAAGCGCACCGGCAGCTTCTGGATGGCGACGTCGTGCACCACCTGGTCATAGGCGCGCTGCAGGAAGGTCGAGTAGATCGCCGCGAACGGCTTCATGCCCGCCGCCGCCAGCCCGGCCGAGAAGCAGACCGCGTGCTGCTCGGCCAGCCCGACGTCGAAGCAGCGGCCCGGATGCGCGTTCTCGAAGAGGTCGAGCCCGGTGCCGGACGGCATCGCGGCGTTGATCGCGACGATCCGGTCGTCCTCGTTCGCCTCGCGGATCAGCGCCTGGGCGAAGACCTTGGTGTAGGAGGGGGCGTTCGACTTGCCCTTCTTCTGCGCGCCGGTGACGACGTCGAACTTGCCGACGCCGTGGTACTTGTCGGACGAGGTCTCGGCCGGCGGATAGCCCTTGCCCTTCCTGGTGATGCAGTGGACCAGCACCGGGCCCGCGGGCATGCGCCCTGACGGCGCGCAGCACGGGCAGCAGCGTGGTGCATGTCGTGCCCGTCGATCGGGCCGATATAGTCGAAGCCCAGCTCCTCGAACATCGTGCCGCCGACGGTCGCGCCCTTCATCAGCTGCTCGGCGCGATGCGCGCTCTCGCGCAGGATCTTGCCGACGGCGCCGGGGATCGAGTCGACCATGCCCTTGGCGAGCGACTTCAGGTCGTAGAGCGGCCCCTGCGCGTAGAGCCGGCCGAGATAGCGCGACATGGCGCCGACCGGCGGCGCGATCGACATCTCGTTGTCGTTCAGGATGACGATCAGGCGGTTCTTCAGCCAGCCGGCATTGTTCATCGCCTCGTAGGCGAGGCCCGCCGTCATCGCGCCGTCGCCGATCACGGCGATGGCGTCGCCGGTGTCGGCGCCGAGCTCGCGCGCCGTGGCGAAGCCCAGCGCCGAGGAGATCGAGGTCGAGGAATGCGCCGCGCCGAACGGGTCGTACTCGCTCTCGGCCCGCTTGGTGAAGCCCGAGAGGCCGCCGCCCTGGCGCAGCGTGCGGATGCGGTCGCGCCGGCCCGTCAGAATCTTGTGCGGATAGCACTGGTGGCCGACATCCCAGACCAGCTTGTCGTGCGGCGTGTCGAAGACGGCGTGGATCGCCACCGTCAGCTCGACGACGCCGAGGCCCGCGCCGAGATGCCCGCCGGTCACCGAGACGGCCGAGATCGTCTCGGCGCGCAGCTCGTCGGCGACGCGCCTGAGCTCGGCATCGCTCATCCGGCGCAGATCGGCGGGGACGCGCACGCGGTCCAGCGTCGGCGTGTGCGGGCGGTCGGGCAGGCTTTCGGTCAATCGCACGCGTTCTCCGTTGTCAACTGACGCGGTGGATCGCAAATTCGGCTGCCTCGCGCAACCAGCGCGCGCGCGGGCCGAAATGGCTCGAGCGCGGCTGTTGCAGCGGCGACCTCGTCGGCGGCCGCCCGGCGCGCTCCGTCGACGCCCAGCAGCGAGACGAAGGTCGCCTTGCCGGCGCCCGCGTCCTTGCGGACGCCCTTGCCGACCGCCTCGGCGTCGCCCTCGACGTCCAGCAGGTCGTCGCGGATCTGGAAGGCGAGGCCGAGGTGGCCGGCATAGTCGGCAAGCCGCATGCGCGCGCCCTTCGTCCCGGCCGAGAATCGCGCCCGCCTCCGCCGAGAAGCGGATCAGCGCGCCGGTCTTCAATGCCTGCAGGCGCTTGATGGTTGCCAGCCCGAAGGGCTCGGCCGCCGTCTCGGCGGCGATGTCGACCGCCTGGCCGCCGACCATGCCGGGCGCGCCGGCGGCGCGGGCGAGGCCGAGGCAGAGCCCGGCGCGCACGGAGCGCGTCCGGCATGCGTCGCCGGGATCGGCGAGGATCTCGAAGGCCAGCGTCTGCAGCGCGTCGCCGGCCAGGATCGCCGTCGCCTCGTCAAAGGCGCGGTGCGTCGTCGGCTTGCCGCGGCGCAGATCGTCATCGTCCATGCAGGGCAGGTCGTCATGCACCAGCGAATAGGCGTGCAGGCACTCGACCGCCGCGCCGGCGCGCAGGCGCTGCCGCCCGGTCGACGCCGAAGATCGCGGCGCACTCCACCGCCAGGAAGGCGCGCAGCCGCTTGCCGCCGCCGAGCGTCGCATAGCGCATCGCCTCCCACAGCCGCGCCTCGCCGGGCGCGAGCGCCGCCCCGCGGCGCGCAGCAGGCGGTCGAGCACCTCCTCGACCTCGCCCGCGACCTGCTGCAGGTGGTCGACGAAAGCGTGCATGGTCAGAACGGGATGTCGTCGTCGCGGCCGCTCTTCTTGTCGAGGGGCACGGTCGCCTTGGCCTCGCCGTCGGGGCCGGCGACGATCTTGTCGACGCGCATCTGGCGCGTCCTTCAGCCGCTTCTCGCAGACGCCTGCGCAGCGCCTCGCCGCGCTCGTAGAGGTCGATCGAGCGCTCGAGCGGCACCTCGCCGCGCTCGAGCGCATCGACCACGCGCTCGAGCTCGGCCAGCGCCTCCTCGAAGCTCATCTCGGCGATTCTCGCGGCGGCCTCGGTCTCTCTGGTCCCCGGTCTTCTGATCGGTCTTGTCGTCCATGTCCCTCTGCCCCTCCGGGCCTCGATTTGCGGGCATGCACGTCCAGCACGTCGAGATGCGCCGCGACGCTCTCGGCCAGCGCGTCGAGGTCGTAGCCGCCTTCGAGCGTCGATACCACCCTTCCCTCGCAGCACTCGGCGGCGACCTCGCAGATGCGCTCGGTCGCCCAGCGGAAATCCTGCGCCGTCCACTGCAGGCTGGCCAGCGGGTCGTCGCGGTGCGCGTCGAAGCCCGGCCGAGATCATCACCAGCTGGGGGCGCGTGCGCGCGCACCGCCGGCAGCACCCGGTCCTCGAAGGCCGCGCGCATCTCGGCGCCCGCCGCGTCATCGGCGCCAGCGCGACGTTGACGATGTTGCCGACGCCCGTCTCGCGCGGGTGCCCGGTGCCGGGATAGAGCGGCATCTGGTGCGTCGAGGCGAACAGCACGCGGGCGTCCTCGTAGAAGACGTCCTGCGTGCCGTTGCCGTGGTGCACGTCGAAGTCGACGATCGCCACCCGGTCGAGCCCCAGCGCGTCCAGCGCGTGCAGCGCGCCGACGGCGACGTTCGAGAACAGGCAGAACCCCATCGCCCGCTCGCGCTCGGCATGGTGGCCGCAGGGGCGCACGGCGCAGAAGGCGGCGCCGACCTCGCCCGCCATCACCGCCTCGACGGCGGCGACGTTGGCGCCGGCGGCATGGCGGGCGGCGGTGACGCTGTCGGGGCACATATGCGTGTCGGGGTCGAGGCTGACCCAGCCCTGCTCAGGCACGTTCTCCAGGATCAGGTCGAGATAGCGCTGCGTGTGCGCGCGCAGCAGCTGCTCGTCCGTCGCCGCCGGCGCCTCGATGCGCTCCAGCGCGTCATAGGGACAGCGCAGCAGCAGCCGGTCGATCGTCTGGATGCGCGCCACGCGCTCGGGATGCCCGGGCGGGGTGACGTGCAGATGCGAGGAGGGGTGGTTGTAGACTCTCAACATCGCGCCGACCCTAGCGCGTCGGCAGGCCGAAGGTAAATGTTCCTCGCATCGAGACGCGCTTCGACGGGCCTCGCACACGCAGGCCCCTAGTCGCCGCCCGTCCCGGTCAGCTTCCGGCGGTCTCTTTCGCCCCCGGCGGTGGCGCGTCGCCCCGTGTCGGCGGCCCGTCCGCCGCCGGCTGGGCGGCCGCCTCGGCATCAGCCTGGCGGAGCTTCGCCGACTGGCGGAGCTCCGGATGGAGCGCGCTTGCGAGAATGTGATCGGAAGCGTGGACCACATGGCTCGCCCGCCCGACGATCAGGGCATCGGGCGGCAGCGCGATCTGCGGATCCTTGCCGGGATAGTCCAGCGTCGAGAGAAACTGGCGCATGACGTTCAGCCGCGCGCGCTTTTTGTCATTCGACTTGATGATCGTCCAGGGCGCGTCGGCGGTGTCGGTGTAGAAGAACATCGCCTCCTTCGCCTCGGTATACTCGTCCCAGCGATCGAGCGAGGCGAGGTCGATCGGCGAGAGCTTCCACTGCTTGAGCGGATCGGTCCTCGCGGGCGCAGAATCGGGCGCGCTGCTCCTCGCGCGTCACCGAGAACCAGTATTTGTAGAGACGGATGCCGGAACGGACGAGCATCCGCTCGAAATCCGGTGCCTGGCGCATGAACTCGAGATACTCGTTCGGCGCGCAGAACCCCATGACACGCTCCACTCCCGCGCGGTTGTACCAGGAGCGGTCGTAGAACACCATTTCCCCGGACGTCGGCAGATGCTCGACATAGCGCTGGAAGTACCACTGGCCGCGCTCGACCTCCGAAGGCTTGTTGAGCGCGACGACACGGGCGAACCGCGGGTTCAGGTGCTCGGTGAAGCGCTTGATCGTGCCGCCCTTGCCGGCGGCGTCGCGGCCTTCGAACAGGATGACGAATTTCTGCCCGGTCTCCTGCGCCCAGATCTGGACCTTCATCAGCTCGGCCTGCAGCCGTGCCTTCTCGGCCTCGTAGGGTCGCCGGCCAATTCTTCGGGTATACGGAAAGCGGCCGTTCTCGAAGTTCGCGCGGATCTCCTCAGGGGTCGGAGAGCGCGGGGAATCGCGGCGCGGCAATCGCCGATCAACAGCCGGGCCGGCTTCTTGGGCGGCTTCTGGGGAGGCGGTCTCTGTCGGCATGCCGGCGGCGTCGTCAGGGCTCATCGCGTTCTCCTCGCTTCTGCGCGCAGCGTTCGGAGGAGCCAGCAGATTGGCGTTGATCTGCATCAACCGGCCGGGATGTTCACGACGACTGTGTCCCGGCGGCCGGGGCGTGCCGGGGGCGTTCAGTCCGGCGTCAGCATGTAGCCGGCGCCGCGCACCGTCTGCAGGTAGCGCGGGTTCTTGGGGTCGCGCTCGATCTTGCGGCGCAGCCGGGTGATCTGCACGTCGACGGCGCGCTCCTGCACGTCGCCGTTCGCCCCGCCCAGTTCCTCGGCCAGCCGGATGCGGCTGACGGGCTCGTTCGGCTGGCGCGAGAAGACGCGCATCAGCGCCTGCTCGGTCGAGGTCAGCCGCACCGCCTGGTCGCCGCGGCGCAGCTCGCCCCGCACGAGGTCGTAGCACGTCTCGCCCAGCGTCAGCGTCTTCGGCGCGCTCGGCGGCGGCGCCGCCGGCGCGGCGCGGCGCAGGATCGCGGCGACGCGCAGCAACAGCTCGCGCGGCTCGAAGGGCTTGGCCAGATAGTCGTCCGCGCCCGCCTCGAGCCCGATGATCCGCTCGTCCGCCTCGCTGCGCGCGGTCAGCAGCAGGATCGGGGTCGAGATGTCGTCGCGGATGCGCCGCGTGAAGGCGACGCCGTCCTCGCCGGGCATCATGACGTCGACGACCATCAGGTCGAAGGCCAGGCTCTCGATCAGCCGCGAGGCGTGCCCGGCGTCGCGCGCCGTGGTGACGAGATAGCCGTGCCGGCCGAGAAAACGCTTCAGCAGGTCGCGGATCCGCTGGTCGTCGTCGACGACCAGGATGTGCGGGTGCCGCCCGCCGCGCCGCCGCCGCCGCCGCGCCGTACCACTGGCTGGCCCCGGGGTCATGGACCCGCCTGGTCGACCAGGCTGAGGACGGCATCGCGCTCGGCGTCGTCGATCATCTGCTCGAGCACGCGGCGGAAGCCCGCCACCGCCTCCGGCCCCGCGGCGCGATAGGCGCGGCGCACCCGCTCGCGCTGCAGTTGGGAAAGCTCGCGCTCCAGCGCATCGCCGGCGGGCGTGAGGTAGAGGTTGCGCTGCCGGCGGTCCTCCTTGCCGGTGGCGCTGAGGACCAGCTCCTCCTCCAGCAGCTGGCGCAGCACGCGGTTCAGCGACTGCTTGGTCACCTGCAGGATGTCGAGCAGCCCCGCCACCGTGATCCCCGGCCGCCGCTTGACGAAGTGGATCGCCCGGTGGTGCGCCCGCCCGAGGCCGCGGCCCGCCAGAACGGCGTCGGGGTCGGCGGTGAAGTCGCGATAGGCGAAGAACAGAAGCTCGATGCCCTGCCGCAGCTGCTCGTCCGTCAGGAACAGCAGCTGGTCGGCGCGCGACACCGATTGCGCCCCACCCGGCGAGCGAGATTGCATCCGAGTCTCCGATGATGTTTCCGTCACGAAGTATGTCAGCCTTGTTGACTGATCTCAAGGGGAATGTTAGCGCGCGACAGGAACGCGAGGGTAAGAATTCGTCCGGCGCAGGCCCGCCTCGCGCAACTTTTGGACGGCGCCTTGGGAGAAAACGATGGCACCCGGCAGCGGCTATGACGATCGCGACGGCTTTATCTGGATGGACGGCGACCTCGTCGACTGGCGCAACGCCAAGGTGCACCTGCTGACGCATGCGCTGCACTACGCGTCCAGCGTCTTCGAGGGCGAGCGCGCCTATGGCGGCAGGATCTTCGAATCCGAAAAGCACTCGGCCAGCGGCTGCTCGCCTCGGGCAAGGCGATGGACATGCCGATCCCCTACACGGTCGAGGAGATCGAGGCCGCCAAGGCGGTCACCATGAAGGCGAACAACCTGACGGACGCCTATGTCCGCGTGCTCGCCTGGCGCGGCGCCGGGCTCGACATGGGCGTCGCCTCGCACCGCAACCCGATCCACATGGCCGTCGCGACCTGGGAGTGGGGCGCCTATTACGGCGACGCCAAGATGAAGGGCGCCAAGCTCGACATCTCGAAATGGAAGCGGCCGAGCCCGGAGACGATCCCGAGCCACGCCAAGGCGGCCGGCCTCTACATGATCTGCACCATGTCCAAGCACGCCGCCGAGCAGAAGGGCTGCTCGGACAGCCTGATGATGGACTATCGCGGCTATGTCGCCGAGGCGACGGGCGCCAACATCTTCTTCGTCCGCGACGGCGAGGTGCACACGCCGCTGCCCGACTGCTTCCTCAACGGCATCACCCGCCAGACGGTGATCGGCATGCTGAACGAGCGCGGCGTCGGCGTGAACGAGCGCCACATCATGCCCGACGAGCTCGAGAGCTTCCAGCAATGCTGGCTGACCGGCACGGCGGCCGAGGTCACGCCCGTGGGCGAGATCGGCCCCTACAGCTTCGAGGTCGGCGCGATGGCCCGCGACATCGCCACCGGCTACGAGAAGCTGGTGCGCGGCAACCGTTGATCCGGGCCAATGGTGGGTTTCACCCACCTGCAGGCCGCCCTGTAGGGTGGGTGCAACCCACCATTCTCCTGGGATCGGGCCAAAGCGGCGGGTTTCACCCCAACCCCGACGCGAACCAGACGCGGTGGGCGCTGGGTGGCTGCAACCCAGCATTTTCACCATCCGTTCGGATGTCTTGAGAACTTCACCGTTCCCGACTACCTTTGGTGTCGGTCGGAAAGCAGGATCGCGCCCATGGTGGGCTTTTGGCGGCCCGACCGAGGAGGAAAGAGTTCTGAGCGATCAGTTCGCTGCGAGTGTTCATTCCACTCGGACCCCGGTCGTCGGCGAGTTTCGTCCAAGGCGACCAACCCCGGAGCCAAGCCTGCAGCACGGAGGCGGCGGCGCTCCACTCCCTCATCCTCGACTCGCTCGACGAGGACGGCGCGCTCGACGTCGTCTCGATCAGCCTGGTCGGCAAGTCGTCCGAGGCCGACATGATGGTCGTCGCCTCGGGACGCTCGACGCGGCACGTCGCCTCGATCGCGGAAAAGCTGATCGAGCGGCTGAAGGAGGCGGGCGTCGTGCCGCGTTCCGAGGGCAAGGAGGCGGCCGACTGGGTGCTGATCGACGCGGGCGACGTCATCGTCCACGTCTTCCGGCCCGAGGTGCGCGACTTCTACCAGCTCGAGAAGATGTGGCATGGCCGTGCCGGACGCGATGGCGCGCCCCGCCGCGCTGCCGCCGACCAACCCGGCTGCCGTCGGCTGAGTTGCGCCTGACGATCGCCGCGGTCGGGCGGCTGAAGACCAGGCCCCGAGCGGACGCTGATCGACGACTGGCTCGGCCGGGCAGGGGCCGTCGGCCGGGCCATCAAGCTCGGGCCCGCCGAGGTCGTCGAGATCGACGAGCGCAAGTTCGCCGACAGCGAGGCGCAGGCCGAACGGCTGATCGCCGCGATCCCGCCGGGCGCCACCGCGGTGGCGCTCGACCAGCGCGGCGAGGCGCTCTCGTCCGACGCCTTCGCCAAGCTGATCGCGCGCGAGCGCGACGGCGGCTGCCCCGCAGATGGTCTTTCTGATCGGCGGCGCTGACGGCCTGACCGAGAGCGCCGCGCGCCACGACGGGCTACCGCCTCTCGTTCGGGCCGATGGTCTGGCCGCACATGCTGGCCCGCGTCATGCTGGCCGAGCAGCTCTGGCGGGCGGTGTCGATCCTCGCCGGCCACCCCTATCATCGCGCCTGAGAGCCGCGCGTCACCCCGCGCAGGCACAGTCGTCGCCGGGCTCGACCCGGCGAGCTGTCCGCCGCAGGATGCCGCCGCTCGAGGCGCGGCGTGACGGCGCGCCCCGGCTGCGCACCGGCTGCGCACCGGCGGGGGCTGTTGCCGCGCGAGGCGCAAAGGCATAGATGGGCGACGACCGGAGGAACGGAGCCGACATGCCGCTCAAACCCGTTGTTCTGTGCATCCTCGACGGCTGGGGCCTGCGCGAGGAGCGCGAGGGCAACGCGCCCTTGCTGGCCAACACGCCAAATTTCGACCGGATCTGGGCGGAGGAGCCGCATTCGACGCTGTCGGCCAGCGGCGAGGATGTCGGCGTGCCGCCCGGCCAGATCGGCAATTCCGAGGTCGGCCACACCAATATCGGCGCCGGGCCGCGTCGTCTGGATGGAGCTGCCGAAGATCGAGAAGGCGATCGAGGACGGCACCTTCTTCTCGAACGCGGCGCTGATGCAGTTCATGGCCAAGCTGCGCGAGAGCGGCGGAACGGCGCATCTGCTGGGCCTGCTCAGCCCCGGCGGCGTGCACTCGCACCAGCGCCACATGGCGATGCTCTGCCGCGTGCTCTCGGGCGCCGGCATTCCCGTCGCCGTGCATGCCTTTCTGGACGGGCGCGACGTGCCGCCGAAGATCCGGCGCGCGCCGACATGGAGCGCTTCCTCGGCGATGTCGGCGGCATGCCGGGCGTGCGGGTCGCCACCGTCTGCGGCCGCTTCTACGCCATGGACCGCGACAAGCGCTGGGACCGGGTCGAGCGCGCCTTCCGCCTGCTGGCCGATGGCGAGGGGGCGAAGTTCGACGACCCGCTCGCGGCGATCGACGCGGCCTATGCCGCGGACACGACGGACGAGTTCGTCGAGCCCGCTGTCATCGGCGACTATCCCGGCATGATGGACGGCGACGGCCTGATCTCGGCGAATTTCCGCGCCGACCGGATGCGCGAGATCCTGGGCGCGCTGCTCGACCCTGCCTTCGACGCCTTCGACGCCTCGGCCGCGCCGCGATTTCGCAGCGACGCTGGGGATGGTAGCCTATTCGAAGGAACTCGACCGCTTCATGCCGGCGATGTTCCCGCCCGAGGAGATCGTCAACACGCTCGGCGAATGGCTGGCGACGAACGGCAAGCGCCAGTTCCGCCTGGCCGAGACCGAAAAGTACCCGCACGTCACCTATTTCCTGAACGGCGGGGTCGAGGACGCCGGACCCGGGCGAGGACCGCTCGCATGCCGCCCTCGCCCAAGGTGCGCACCTACGACCTGCAGCCCGAGATGTCGGCGCCCGAGGTGACGGACGAGCTCGTCGAGGCGATCCGCGACGACTACGACCTGATCGTCGTCAACTATGCCAACCCCGACATGGTCGGGCACACCGGCTCGCTCGAGGCCGCGGTCAAGGCCTGCGAGGCCGTCGACGAGGCGCTCGGCCGGGCGCTCGCGGCGCTGCAGGGAGAAGGGCGGCGCCATGCTGGTGACCGCCGACCACGGCAATTGCGAGCAGATGATCGACCCCGAGACGGGCGGCCCGCACACGGCGCACACGACCAACCGCGTGCCGCTGATCCTGGTGCAGGAGGGGCCGGAGGCGCTCGACTGCGTGCTGGACGACGGGCGGCTCGGCGACATCGCGCCGACGATCCTGCATCTGATGGACCTCGAGCAGCCGGCCGAGATGACCGGACGCTCGCTGCTGAGGCGCCCCGCATGAGGTGCGCGTGAGGCTTGCCGGCCTCCTGCTCGGCACGGCGCTTGCCGCCGGATCGGCCACGGCGTCTGACGCGCTGCCCGACGCTCGGCGGCTCGACTCCGACGCTCCGGCCATCCAACGCGCCCGGCTGCCCTCGACCGGGCCGCGGGCGCGCTCGAGAGCGCGCATGGCGGGCGGGCGAGCCTCGCGGCGCTCGGGCGCGCGGTCGCGGCCCACGAGATCGCGCTCGCCGCCTATCGCGAGGGCGCTGCGCGCCATGGCCGGCCGCGAGGCGCTGCTGCGCGGCGAGCTCGAGCGCAACGGCGCGCGCTTCGAAGAGCTGCTCGTCGCTCTGCAGGCGCTGGCCAGGCGCCGCGCCCGGCGCTGCTCGCCGTTCCCGGCGGTCCGGTCGGCGCGGCGCGCGGCGCCATGCTGATGGCCGCCGTCACGCCCGAGCTCGAAACGCGGGTCGCCGAGCTGACCGACCGGCTCGACGCGCTGGCGCGCCTGCGCGCCGGACAGGAGGCGGCGCGGCTCGAGGCGCGCGGCGTCCTTGCCGCGCTGCAGGAGCTGCGCGCCGATACCGCCGAGGCGCTGCGCGAGCACCGCTCCCGCGACCTGCCACGCCGCGATGCGCTGCGCGCCCAGGCCGAGGCGGCGGCTGCGCCAGGCGCGGGGGCTGGACGGGCTGGCGGCCGCGCTCGCCCCGCGAGGGCGCCGGGCCCGCCGACACGCTCGTCTCCTTCACCGAGGCGCGCGGCCTCGTGCCATCGCCCGTGCAGGGCGTGGTCGTGGCCCGCTTCGGCGAGCGCGACCCTTGGGGCCGGCCGGGCCACGGCGTCACGTTGCGCGCACCGGCCTATGCGCAGGTCTCGGCGCCCTGGGACGCCACGGTGCGCTATGCCGGCCCGCTGATCGACTACGGAAACGTGGTGGTGCTCGAGCCCGAGGAGGGCACGCTGGTCGTGCTCGCCGGGGTCGCGAGCGTGGACCGGCTGGTCGGCGAGACGGTGCTGGCGGGCGAGCGGCTGGGCGATCTGGGCGGTCCGGTGTCCGCTTCGGACGAGTTTTCGCTCGCCGCCACAACGGATCGTGATGCGATCCGCGACGAGAGCTTGTATATAGAGCTCCGGCGCGCCGGAGAGCCGGTCGATCCGGCGCTATGGTTCGATCTCGCGATGCAGGGAACTGACGGATAATGCGGAAGACGTTGAGCGCGATGATGGCGGGCGTGGCCCTCGGGGCCATGCTGCCGTATGTGGTGACGCAGTCCACGGCGCAACGACGCACGACCTCGGCCAAGACCGACCTACGAATACCTCGACCTCTTCGGCGAGATCTTCGAGCGCGTGCGCACGAGCTATGTCGAGCCGGTGGACGAGCAAAAGCTGATCGAGGCGGCGATCGACGGCATGCTGGCCTCGCTCGACCCGCACTCGACCTATCTGCCGCCCGAGATCCTTCCAGGACATGCGCGAGCAGACCAAGGGCGAGTTCGGCGGCCTCGGCATCGAGGTCACGATGGAGAACGGCTTCGTCAAGGTCGTGTCGCCGATCGACGAGACGCCGGCCTCCAAGGCCGGGCTGCAGGCGGGCGACTTCATCACCCACATCAACGGCGAATCGGTGCTGGGCCTGACGCTGTCGGACGCGGTCGACAAGATGCGCGGGCCGGTCGGCTCGGAGATCAACATCACGCTGACGCGCGAGGGCAAGGAGGAGCCGTTCGACGTCAACCTGACGCGCGAGATGATCAAGATCCGCGCCGTCCGCGCGCGCGCCGAGGGCGATATCGGCGTGATCCGCATCACGACCTTCAACGAGCAGACCTACGACAACCTCGAGGAAGGCATCGCGCAGCTGAAGAAGGAGATCGGCGAGGACAAGATCGAGGGCTATGTGCTCGACCTGCGCAACAACCCCGGCGGGCTCCTCAGCCAGGCGATCGCGGTGTCGGACGCGTTCCTCGATTCGGGCGAGATCGTCTCGACCCGCGGCCGCGACCTCGAGGAGGCAGACCGGGTGAACGCCCGGCCGGGCGACCTGACCGGCGGCAAGCCGATGGTCGTGCTGATCAACGAGGGCTCGGCCTCGGCCTCCGAGATCGTCGCCGGCGCGCTGCAGGACCAGCGCCGGGCGATCATCCTGGGCGCCAAGAGCTTCGGCAAGGGCTCGGTCCAGACGGTGATGCGGCTGGGCGATCAAGGGCGCGATGAAGCTGACGACGGCGCGCTACTTCACGCCGTCGGGCCGGTCGATCCAGGCGCTGGGCATCGAGCCCGACATCCTGGTCGAGGAGCGCGCGCGTCACGGATGCCGAACGAGACCGAGGCCCAGCGCGAGGCCCGCTCCGAGGCCGATCTGCGCGGCAGCCTGGTCAACGAGCTGACCGACGACGAGGAGAAGCAGCTCGAGGCCGAGCGCAGCCGGCACGAAAAGACCGCGGCGCTGCGCTCCGAGGACTTCCAGCTCGCCTATGCGCTCGACCTGCTGACCGGCATGGCGATCTACGACGTCGCCAAGAAGCAGTGAGGCAGCGGGCGCCGGCCGCCGGCGGGGCCGGCGCCGCCGGACGGCCGCATGTCCCTGACCGCATGTCCCTGACCGACCGCCAGATCGAGGCGCTGCCCTACCGCCCCTGCGTCGGGCGTGATGCTGCTGAACCGCGGCGGGCTGGTCTTTGCCGGGCAGCGCGTCGACAACCCCGCCGATGCCTGGCAGATGCCGCAGGGCGGCATCGACGCGGGCGAGAGCCCGCGCGAGGCGGCGCTGCGCGAGCTCGGCGAGGAGGTCGGCCTCGGCCCGGGGCAGTGTCGAGGTGCTGCGCGAGAGCGCCGTCTGGCTGCCCTACGACCTGCCGCGCACGCTGGTGCCGCGGCTGTGGAACGGGCGCTATCGCGGCCAGACGCCAGCGCTGGTTCGCCATGCGCCTGCTCGGCCCGGAGGCGGCGATCAACATCGCCACGGACGAGCCCGAGTTCCGCCGCTGGACATGGATGCGGCACGACGACCTGATGGACAGGATCGTGCCCTTCAAGCGCGACACCTATGCGCGCGTCTTCGACGAGTTCGCCGACCTGATCGCCGCTGATCCCGGCCCCTGGTCTCGCCCGTGCCGCGGGCTGGACCCGCGACCGCTCGCTCAGGCCGAAGCTCGGTCTCCCCGGCCGCGCGCCCGTCACATCCGCCCGCGCAGCGTCGCGAAGTCGTTGACGCGCTGCTGGGCGGCGCGGCGGCGCTCGGCCGGGGCCGCCTCCAGCGCCTTCTCGGCCTCGGCGATCCGCTCGTCGAGGAAGGCGGCGTCGGCCTGGTCGGCCTCGACGCCCCGCTCGGCCAGCACCGAGACGACGTCCTGGCTGATCTCGGCAAAGCCGCCGGTGACGAAGTAGCGCGTCTCGGAGTTGCCGCTGCGCACGACGACAAAGCCGGGCCGCAGCGTCGTCAGGAAGGGCGCGTGGCCCGGCCATGGCGGTCAGATCGCCCTCCATGCCGGGGATCGTCACCGCGTCCGCCTCGGCCGAGGCGAGCTTGCGCTCGGGGCTGACCAGCTCGAATGTCAGGGCCATCTCGGTCTCCCGCCGGGGCCGCTCACGACGGCGCCCTGTGCTCCAGGCTTGTCATCGCCCGGCCTGACCGGGCGATCTCGGTCTCGCAGAGATGCCCCGGCGAAACCGGGGCATGACGCAGTCTTGCTGCGGCGGCGCCGGCGTCAGGCCGCCTCGGCCATGCGCTGCGCCTTGGCGACCGCCTCGTCGATGTCGCCGACCATGTAGAAGGCGGCCTCGGGCAGGTGGTCGAACTCGCCGGCGACGACGCGCTTGAAGCTGTCGATCGTCTTCTCGAGCGGCACCTGCACGCCAGGGAAGCCGGTGAAGACCTGCGCCACGTCGAAGGGCTGGCTGAGGAAGCGCTGGATCTTGCGCGCGCGCGAGACGGCCAGCTTGTCCTCTTCCGAGAGCTCGTCCATGCCCAGGATGGCGATGATGTCCTGCAGCTGGCGATAGCGCTGCAGCACGCCCTGGACGTCGCGCGCGACCTGGTAGTGCTCTTCGCCGACCACCTGCCGGGTCAAGGATGCGCGAGGTCGAGTTCGAGCGGGTCCACCGCCGGATAGATGCCGAGCTCGGAGATCGAGCGGCTGAGAACGGTGGTGGCGTCGAGGTGCGCGAAGGATGTCGCCGGCGCCGGGTCGGTCAGGTCGTCGGCCGGCACGTAGATCGCCTGCACGGAGGTGATCGAGCCCGCCTTGGTCGAGGTGATCCGCTCCTGCAGCTGGCCCATGTCGGTGGCGAGCGTCGGCTGGTAGCCGACCGCCGAGGGGATGCGGCCGAGCAGCGCCGACACCTCGGACCCGGCCTGGGTGAAGCGGAAGATGTTGTCGACGAAGAACAGCACGTCGGTGCCCGACATGGTCGCGGAACTGCTCGGCCAGCGTCAGGCCGGTCAGGCCGACGCGGGCGCGCGCGCCCGGCGGCTCGTTCATCTGGCCGTAGACCAGCGCCACCTTGACTGTCGCCGAGGTTGTCGAGGCTTGATGACGCCCGATTCGATCATCTCGTGATAGAGGTCGTTGCCCTCGCGCGTGCGCTCGCCGACGCCGGCGAACACCGAGTAGCCCGAGTGCACCTTGGCGATGTTGTTGATCAGCTCCATGATCAGCACGGTCTTGCCGACGCCCGCGCCGCCGAACAGGCCGATCTTGCCGCCCTTGGAGTAGGGCGCCAGCAGGTCCACGACCTTGATGCCGGTGACCAGGATCTCGGTCTCGGTCGACTGGGCGACGTATTCCGGCGCCGGCTGGTGGATCGGCCGCGCGTCTCGCTGGCGTCGACCGGGCCCCTTCTCGTCCACCGGCTCGCCGATGACGTTGAGGATGCGGCCCAGCGTGGCGTTGCCCACCGGCACGGCGATCGGGCCCGCCGGTGTCGGTCACCTCCTGGCCGCGCACCAGGCCCTCGGTCGCGTCCATGGCGATGCAGCGCACCGTGCTCTCGCCCAGGTGCTGCGCCACCTCGAGCACCAGCCGGTTGCCGTGATTGTCCGTCTCGAGCGCGTTCAGGATCGCCGGCAGATGGCCGTCGAACTGCACGTCGACGACGGCGCCGATCACCTGGGTCACGCGGCCCTTCTCGCCGCCCTCGGTCTGGTGGCTCACGGGCGCGCCGGTCATCGTCTCAGCGTCGTTCATGGTCAACTCCTCCGTCAGAGCGCCTCGGCGCCCGAGATGATCTCGATCAGCTCCTTGGTGATCGTCGCCTGGCGCGTCCGGTTGTAGACGATCGGTCAGCTTGTCGATCATCTCGCCGGCATTGCGCGTGGCGCTGTCCATGGCCGTCATGCGCGAGCCCTGTTCCGAGGCGCCGTTCTCGAGCAGCGCCGCGGAAGATCTGCGTCGCGATGTTGCGCGGCAGCAGGTCGGCGAGGATCTCCTCCTCGTCCGGCTCGTATTCGTAGTTGATCGCTCCGAGCGTCCTCGCTCTCCTCGAAGACCGCCGGGATCAGCTGCAGCGCGGTCGGCACCTGCGTCAGCACGGTCTGGAAGCGCGAGAAATAAAGCGTGGCGACGTCGAACTCGCCCTCGTCGAAGCGGCGCAGCACCTCGTCGGCGATCTCGCGCGCGTGCTGGAAGCCGAGCCGCTTGGCCTGGCTCAGGTCGACATGGTGGACGAACTTGTCGCGATGGTCGCGGCGCAGCTGCTCGCGGCCCTTCTTGCCGACGGTCAGGATCTTGACCGTCTTGCCCTCGCGGGTCAGCTGGTTGATGTCGGCCCTGGCGCGCCGGACGATCGAGCTGTTGAAGGCGCCGCAGAGCCCGCGCTCGGCGGTGGCGACGATCAGCAGGTGCGTCTCGTCCGAGCCGGTGCCGCGCAGCAGCCGCGGCGCGTTCGGCTTGCCCGCGGCGGCGCGGCTGAGATTGCCGAGCACCGCCTCCATGCGCTCGGCGAAGGGGCGGGCCGCCTCGGCCTGCGTCCTGCGCCCGGCGCAGCTTGGCGGCGGCCACCATCTTCATGGCCGAGGTGATCTTCCGGGTCGACTTGACCGAGTTGATCCGGTTCTTGAGGTCCTTGAGGCTCGGCATTGCGCGCTTTCCGTCAGCCGGCGAACGTTTTCTTGACGCTCTCGATCACGGCCTTGATCTTGTCCGCGAGCTCGCCCTCGACCTTGCGGTCGTTGTTGGTGATGTCGTCGAGCAGGTCCTGCTTGTTGTTGCGCAGCTCGGTCAGCAGCGCCTTCTCGAAGGGGCCGACCTCCGACGACCTTCATGTCGTCGAGATAGCCCTGCGTGCCGGCGAAGATGACGCAGACCTGCTCGGCATTGGTCAGCGGCGAGTACTGCGGCTGCTTCAGCAGCTCGGTCAGCCGCGCGCCGCGGTTCAGCAGGCGCTGCGTCGCCGCGTCGAGGTCCGAGCCGAACTGCGCGAAGGCCGCCATCTCGCGGTACTGCGCAAGCTCCAGCTTGATCGAGCCCGCGACCGACTTCATCGCCTTGGTCTGCGCCGCGGAGCCGACGCGGCTGACCGAGAGGCCGACGTTCACCGCGGGCCGGATGCCCTGGTAGAACAGCTCGGTCTCGAGGAAGATCTGGCCGTCGGTGATCGAGATGACGTTCGTCGGGATATAGGCCGACACGTCGCCCGCCTGCGTCTCGATGATCGGCAGCGCCGTCAGCGAGCCCGAGCCGTGGTCCTCGTTCAGCTTGGCCGCGCGCTCGAGCAGGCGCGAGTGCAGGTAGAAGACGTCGCCCGGATAGGCCTCGCGGCCCGGCGGGCGGCGCAGCAGCAGCGACATCTGGCGATAGGCGACGGCCTGCTTGGAGAGGTCGTCATAGATGATCAGCCCGTGCATGCCGTTGTCGCGGAAGTACTCGGCCATGGCGCAGGCCGAATAGGGCGCAAGGAACTGCATCGGCGCCGGCTCGGACGCGGTGGCGGCGACGACGATGCAATAGTCCATCGCGCCGGCCTCCTCCAGCCGGCGGACCAGCTGGGCGACCGTCGAGCGCTTCTGGCCGACGGCGACGTAGACGCAGTAGAGCTTCTTGCTCTCGTCGTCGCCGGCGCGCTCGTTATAGACCTTCTGGTTGAGGATGGCGTCGAGCGCCACGGCCGACTTGCCGGTCTGCCGGTCGCCGATGATCAGCTCGCGCTGGCCGCGGCCGATCGGGATCAGCGCGTCGATCGCCTTGAGGCCGGTCGCCATCGGCTCGTGCACCGAGCTTGCGCGGGATGATGCCGGGCGCCTTGACGTCGGCGATGCGGCGCTCGGACGTCTCGATCGCGCCCTTGCCGTCGATCGGGTTGCCGAGCGCGTCGACGACGCGGCCGAGCATCGCCTTGCCGACCGGGCACGTCGACGATCGAGCCGGTGCGCTTGACGGTGTCGCCTTCCTTGATGTCGCGGTCGTCGCCGAAGATCACGACGCCGACATTGTCGATCTCGAGGTTCAGCGCCATGCCGCGGATGCCGCCCGGGAACTCGACCATCTCGCCGGCCTGGCACTGGTCGAGCCCGTAGATGCGGGCGATGCCGTCGCCGACGCTGAGCACCCGGCCGATCTCGGAGACCTCGGTCTCCTCGCCGAAGTTGCGGATCTGCTCCTTGAGGATGGCGGAGATTTCGGACGCCTGGATGTTCATCACCCGACCTCTTTCATTGCGTTCTGCAGCCTGGCGAGCCTGGCGCGGATCGAGGTGTCGATCATCCTCGATCCGACGCGGACGACGAGCCCGCCGATGATGCCCTGGTCGACGCGGACGTTCAGCTTCACGTCGCGGCCGATCGAGCCCTTGATCTTCTCGGCCAGCGCGTCGCGTCTGCGCGTCCGACAGCGGATGCGCCGCCGTCACCTCGGCCGTCACCTCGCCGCGATGCTCGGCGAGCAGCGCGCGGAACATGGCGATCATCTGCGGCAGCGCGAACAGCCGCCGCTTCTGCGCCATCAGCCCGACGACGTTGCGCACCAGCATCGAGAGCCCCATCCGCTCGGTGATCGCGCCCATGGCCCGGCCCTGCTGGTCGCGCGTGTAGATCGGGTTGCGGATCAGATCGCCGCAGCTCCGGGCTCTCGGCCAGCGCCTCGGACAGCTGGTCGAGGTCCGCCTCGACGCGGTCGAGCTCGTCCGCCTCGCGCGCCAGCTCGAACAGCGCGGTCGAGTATCGGCCGGCGGCCCCGGACGTGAGTGACGTCGCTGCCAAATTACCCTCTCCCGACCCGGTTGATCCGGGCAATTGATCATTGGCGCCGGGCGGGGCCTCCCGCCGGCCGCGCTCCCGGTAGCATGGCTTTCCCGGCCCCGCAATGCCCGCAGGCCGCGTCCATGCCCGTGGCACGGGGCCGTCCGCGCCGCCGTCGCGGGCAGATCGTCGCAGCGGGCATCAGGGCATCAGGGCAGCGGCAGGGCGCCGGGACGCCGGCCCTATCGCGCCCGCGGATGCGCCCTGTCGTAGACCTCGAGCAGCCGCGGCTGCTCGACGGCGGTGTAGACCTGGGTCGTCGACAGCGAGGCGTGGCCGAGCAGCTGCTGGATGGCGCGCAGGTCGCCGCCGGCCTCGCAGCAGATGCGTGGCAAAGCTGTGGCGCAGCGCGTGCGGCGTGGCCGTGGCCGGCAGCCCCAGCGCGTGCCGGGCGGTGCGCATCGCCTTCTGCAGCACCGTCGGCGACAGCGGGCCGCCGCGCGCGCCGAGAAACAGCGGGTCCTCCGGCAGCGTCGCCGAACGGGCAGAGCGCGCGGTAGCGCTCGACGGCGGCGCGGGCGGCGGGCAGGACGGGCACCTCGCGCTGCTTGCTGCCCTTGCCGGTGACGCGCAGCACGTCCGGCAGCGGCGCGTCGCGCTGGCGCAGGGACAGCGCCTCGGCGATGCGCAGGCCGGCGCCCCAGAGCAGCGTCAGCGCGGCGATGTCGCGGGCGGCGATCCAGGGCTCGCTCGTGATGGCCCGTCGCCTCGATCAGGCGGCGGGCGTCGGGGGCGGCGACCGGGCGCGGCAGGCGGGCGGACAGCTTCGGGCTGCGCAGGGTGTGGATCGGCGGCGCAGGAGATGCCGTGCGCGCGGTCGAGCCAGGCATAGAAGCCGCGCACGGCCGAGAGCTCGCGCGCGAGCGAGCGGGCTGACAGGCCCTCGCGCCGGCGGGCCGCCATCCAGGCGCGCAGGTCGGTGATGGTGACGGCGCCGAGCGCCGTCGCGCCCCATCGGCCCGCCGGTGTGCCGGCCCATGAAGCCGAGAAAGGCCGCGACGTCGCGGCGATAGGCGTCGAGCGTCTTGGCCGAGCGGCCGCGCACCGCGCCGAGATGGGCGAGCCAGCGCTCGAGCAGATCGGTCGCGCCGGCGGAGGCCTCGGTCATGGCGCGCGGGCGTCGGCTGCCGCGGAGCCCGGCCCTCCCCATCCCTCCCCCGACGGCGGGAGGGGGGCGCCAGGTGGCAAGCGGCGGGCGAGGGCCGGCGCAGCCGGAGCGTCTCGGTGGCGTACCTCTCCCCGCGACGCGCGCCTCCGCGTCGGCGGCGGTCGCGGAGGCGTGCGCTCTCCGCGACAGGGGGAGGCGTTCGCCGCGCCGCGCGCGCCTCACCCGTCGTTCTCGGACAGGCGCTGGACCAGCAGGCGCTCGACGGCGGCGGCGAAGAAGACCAGCAGGTCCGTGCCGTGCCCGGGGTCGAACTTGCGCCGGTCGGACGAGCCGAAGGCCAGCATCGCCGGCGCTGCCGGCGAGGTCGAGGCGCATCAGCGCCTCGGACTGCACCGGGTTCGCAGTCGCCGAAGATCAGCTCGGCCTCCGAGCCCGCCTCGCGCAGCACGACCGGGTCCGGCGCCGCGCCGTCGAGCGCCATGTAGTCGGCGACCGTGCCCTCGGGCAGCGCCAGCACGCGGCCGTGCCGGTCGGCGCCGATGCCCTCGGCCGGGCCGACCGCCTCGACGTCGGCCTCGAGGCAGAGCCGCGCGTCCTCCAGCCCCAGCGTCCGCGGCACCTCGTGCGTCAGCCGGTAGAGGAACGAGGGCAGGTCCGGCGGCTCGATCAGCGCCAGCACGGCGCGGTGCACCTGCTGGGTGCCGGCAACGTTCTCGTAGGCCGCGGCGACGACGGTGCGGTGATGCGCGACCATCTTCTCCAGCCGCTGCTCCAGCCGCTCGACCAGCCGGTCGCGCAGGTCGACGACCTGGCGCTCGCCATTGCGCTCGCCGACCAGGCGGCGCATCACCTGGTCGTCCTCGAGCACCAGGTCGGGGTCGGCGACGATCAGCGAACGGATGAGGTCGCGCTCGTCATCGGTCATCCGGAATGTTGCTTCCATGTCAGCCCTTGAGGATCTTCTGTCCCGTGCGCGCCCAGTCGGCCAGGAAGGTTGCCAGACCCTTATCGGTCAGCGGGTGGTCGGCGAGCTTGCGCAGGACCGACGGCCGGCATGGTCGCCACGTCGGCGCCGATCTTGGCCGCCTGCGTCACATGGTTCACCGTGCGGATCGAGGCGGCGAGGATTTGCGTCGGGTAATGGTAGTTGTCATAGATCTGCCGGATGTCCGCGATCAGCTCCATGCCGTCAGCCCGGTGTCGTCGAGCCGGCCGATGAAGGGCGAGATGAAGGTCGCGCCCGCCTTGGCCGCGAGCAGCGCCTGGTTGGCCGAGAAGCAGAGCGTCACGTTGACCATGTGCCCGTCATCGGAAAGCCGCCGGCAGGCCTTCAGCCCCGCCCAGGTCAGCGGCACCTTGACGGCGATGTTCGGCGCCGAGCTTGGCCAGCTCGCGGCCCTCGGCGATCATCTCCTCGGCATCGGCCGCCACCGTCTCGGCGCTGACCGGGCCGTCGACGATGGCGCAGATCTCGCGCACCACCTCGGCGAAGTCGCGGCCGGACTTCATCACCAGCGACGGGTTGGTCGTCACGCCGTCGACGAGGCCCGTCTGCGGCGAGCTCGCGGATCTCGCCGATCTCGGCCGTGTCGATGAAGAATTTCATGCGCCGCCTCCTGCTCCCGCATCCCCCGACGTCCCAGGGGCGCAACTCAGGGGCGCAACCTATCCGAGCGGGGCGGGCGGTGCCAGCCCGGACTTGGCGCGCGCGCCTGCGGCCATGGCGTGACGGCCGCATGACGGGCGCATGACGGACCGCGTCGGCGTGCTGCTGCCGATGCCGCTCGGGCCGCTCGACTATGCGGTGCCCGAGGGCGTCGAGCTGGCCGAGGGCGACTTCGTCGTCGTCGAGCTGGGCACGCGCCCCGTGGTCGGCGTCGTCTGGGGCCCCGGCGACGGCGCCGTGCCGGCGGCCAGGCTGAAGCCGGCCGGCCCGCGGCTCGACGTCAGCGCCGATGCGCGCCGAGATGCGGGCGCTTCCTCGACCGGGCGGCGGCCTACACGCTGACCCCGCCCGGGCTGATGCTGCGGCTGGCGACGCGGGTGCCCGAACTCGGCCGGCCGGCGCGGACGCGCACCGTCTGGCGGCCGGGGCCGGCGGCGCCGGCGCGGATGACGCCGGCGCGCGCGCGGGTGCTCGAGGTCGGCCCAGGCGCGCATGGCGGGGCCGGGCTCGCCACCGCCGAGCTGGCGCGCGAGGCGGGCGTGACGCGCGGCGGTCGTCAAGGCGCTGGCCGATGGCGGCGCGCTCGTGCGCGCCGAGGTGCCGGCGGATGCGCCCTATCCGCCGCTCCGGGGCCAGCGCGATGGGCGCGCATCTGAGCGCCGACCAGGAGGCGGCCGCGGCCGCGCTGCGGGCCGAGATCGCCGCCGGCGGCTACTCGGCGACGCTGGTCTATGGCGTCACCGGCTCGGGCAAGACCGAAGTCTATCTCGAGGCCGTCGCCGAGTGCATCGCCGGCGGCGGCCAGGCGCTGGTGCTGCTGCCCGAGGTGGCGCTGACCGCGGGCTTCCTCGACCGCGTCGAGGCGCGCTTCGGCGCCCGGCCCGGCCGAGTGGCACCACGGCGTCACCGGCAACGAGCGCCGGCGCCTGTGGCACGCCGTGGCGGCTGGCGAGGCGCAGCTGGTGGTCGGCGCGCGCTCGGCGCTGTTCCTGCCGTTCAGCGACCTGCGGCCTGGTCGTCGTCGACGAGGAGCACGAGGCGAGCTTCAAGCAGGAGGAGGTCGTCTACTACAACGCCCGCGACATGGCCGTGCTGCGCGCCGCAGATCGAGGGGGCGACGGCGGTGCTGGCCTCGGCCACGCCCTCGCTCGAGACCTGGGCGAATGCCCGCGCCGGCAAGTACCGCCGGCTCGACCTGCCCGAGCGCTTCGGCGCCGCGGTCCTGCCCGAGATCCGGCTTGTCGACCTGCGCGCCGAACAATCCGGGGCGCGACCGCTGGATCTCCGAGCCGCTGGTCGCGGCGACGCGGGCGCGGCTGGCGCGGGCCGAGCAGTCGCTGTTCTTCCTCAACCGGCGGGGCTACGCGCCGCTGACGCTCTGCCGGGCCTGCGCGCACCGCTTCGGCTGCCCCGACTGCGACGCCTGGATGGTGACGCACCGCTACCGGGCCGAGCTGCTCTGCCACCAGTGCGGGCACACCGAGCCGCTGCCGAGGACCTGCCCCGTCCTGCGGGCGCGACGACCGGCTGGCGATCGTCGGCCCCGGCGTCGAGCGGCTGGCCGAGGAGGCGGCGGCGCTGTTCCCGCGGGCGCGGATCGAGGTGCTGTCCTCGGACCTGACCGCCGGCCCGGCCGAGCTGCGGGCGCGGCTGGCGGCGATCGCGGCCGGCGAGGCCGACATCGTCATCGGCACGCAGATGATCGCCAAGGGGCACAACTTCCCAAAGCTGACGCTGGTCGGCGTCATCGACGCCGACATGGGCCTGCAGGGCGGCGACCTGCGCGCCGCCGAGCGCACCTTCCAGGTGCTGCACCAGGTCGCCGGCCGGGCGGGGCGCGTCGACGGGCGGGGGCTGGCGCTGATCCAGACGGTCTCGCCCGATCACGCGGTGCTGCGCGCGATCCTCTCGGGCGATCCGCAGGCCTTCTGGCAGCAGGAGGCCGAGATCCGCCACGCCGCCGGCGCGCCGCCCTTCGGCCGCTTCGCCGCCGTGATCGTCTCGGGGCCGGACGAGGCCAAGGTCTGGGAGGTGGCGAACGCGCTCGGCCGGACCAGCCCGATGCTGACCCGGGCAGGTGCCGAGGTCTTCGGCCCGGCGCCCGCACCCTTCGCCCGGCTGCGCGGCAAGACCCGCGTCCGCCTGCTGGTCAAGGCGCCGAAGGGCGTGCCGCTGCAGGCGCTGCTGGCCGAATGGCGCGCCGGCGTCCGCTGCCCCGCCTCGGTGATGGTGGCAATCGACATCGACCCGCAGAGCTTTCTCTGAGCGCCGTCACGAAACCTGTCGCGACACCGTGTTCATCGGGGGGCCGGTCATGGGGGCCGCGGCACAGCCGCCGCTAACCATTCGTTTACCGTGGTTAAGCGAAGCTTTGGCCCGATTAGGATAATTGATCCGGGCATGGGTTGTGCGAACATGCGCACGGAAATGGACAAGCTTCGGGCCGAGAACGGATCGGACCGCGATGTCGACCTGCTGATCGAGAAGGGGTTCCTGCTGCTCGGCAGCATCGAGTTCCAGATCGATCAGCACCTGATGTCGCATGGGACGCGGATCGACCCCGAGACGCGCTTCTTCATGGCGCAGGTCAGGGACGCCGCCGGCGATGCCGCGGCGCGGCTGCTCGACGAGGCGAGGAGCAGGGTCGACGCGGGCGCGCCCGCCGCGGCTCTGCGCGCGGACACCGGGCAAGCGTCCTCCGCCGAGCCCGCGCTCGCCACCGCGCCGATGCTGCCGCAGGGCCGGCAGCTGGTTCGCGCGGCGCCGCGGCGCCGGTCCCGCCGGGCGCTACGGGCCGGCGGCTATGACGATCGGCCTCGGCACGATCGCCGCCGCCCTCTGCGCGGCCCTGCTGCTGTCGCACGCTCTGCCCGAGGCCCCGCCGAAGAAGGTGGGAGCGGACAAGCTGGCCGCGGTCGAGGCCGGCCGCCACGCCGCCCGGCTCGTCGCGCGCCCGCGGCGTCCGGCGGGCCGCGGCCGCGCCGCCGAGCCGCCGCGGGCCGCCGCGCCCGACAGCGATCCCTGGCCCGTGTTCCGGAGCGGCGCGGCGTTCGCGGCCGGCCCGATGATCTGGTCGGAAGATCCCTGCCCATGCTCTACCGGCGAGCGCCGCTTGCCGCGGGCCTCAGGGGCGTCGCGCCTCAGCCCTATCCGGACCCCCTCGCCGGGCCGGAGGAGAGGCTGGCGGTCGCGCCGCAGCCGACCGCCGAAGCCGCGCTCGCGCTGTCGCGCGCGACGCGGATCGAGGTGCAGCGCCGGCTGGCGTTGGCCGAGTTCGACCCGCAGTTCTTCGACGGGATCTTCGGGCCGGCGACCCGCGCCGCGCTCGGCGCGTGGCAGAGCGCCGCCGGCCTGCCCGCGAGCGGACTTTCTGGACGGCCCGGCCCTGGCGATCCTGCGCCATCAGACCGAGGCGGACTACCACGCCTGGAAGGCGAAGGAGACGATCCTCGCCCGGCGCGCGGCGCGGACCGTCCTGAAAAGCCCCGTGCCGCCGAGCTCGCCCCCCCGCCGGGAGGGCTGCCACCGGGGCGAGACGGGCTCGATCGTCTACGGTCGCAACATGCGCTGCGACTTCCGCGGCCTGCGCGAGAACATCGCCGCCCTCTTCGGCTGATCGGCCGGCTGCGGCCGCCTCGGTCCGCCGGTAGCGGTTGCCCAGGAACGCACGATCCGGGTGGTTGCCGCTGCCGCCGTCCCGCATCCTCCGGTCCGAAAACCGCGAGGAGAGACCGATGCGCGTCACCTGCACCGCCCTGCCGACCGACCTCGTCCGCGCCTATCAGGCGGGCGGGCCCGACGCCAACGCCATGCCGGCCGAGCGCGCCGTCTCCGATGGCGGCGGAAATCCCTGCCGCCACTGCCTGCGCGAGATCGCCGAGGGCGCGCCGATGCTGGTGCTGGCGCACCGCCCCTTCCCGGCGCCGCAGCCCTATGCCGAGATCGGGCCGATCTTCCTCCACGCCGAGCCGTGCGAGCGCTGGCAGGGCAGCGGCCTGCCGCCGGTCGCGACCGCGCCCGACTACATCGTCAGGGGCTACACCGGCGAGGACCGGATCCGCTACGGCACCGGGGCGGGTCGTCGCGACCGAGGCCATGCTCGAGCGGGCGGGCGAGCTGCTGGCGCGCGACGACGTCGCCTATGTGCACGTCCGCTCGGCGCGCAACAATTGCTACCAGTTCCGCATCGACCGGGGCTGAGCGCCCGAAGCGGCGACGCGTCAGCCGGCCTTCGGCAGCGGCACGACCCGGCCGCCCTGCAGCAGCCCCTTCGACGCTGCCCTCGAGCACCAGGCAGCTGAGCGGCCCGCCAAAGACGGCGCCCGTGTCGATGCCGATCCGGTTGGGCCGCACCGCGACGCGCTTGACGGGCGTGTGGCCGTGCACGACCACGGCGTCGAACTCCTGCCGGGCTGTTCAGGAACGGCTCGCGGATCCAGAGCTGCGCCTCGGTGTCCTGCGCGTCGAGGCCGCGCGCCGGGTCGATTCCGGCATGGACGAAATAGTAGTCGCCGAAGCGCACGCTGGTCTGCAGCCGTCTCAGGAACACCCGGTGCGCCTCGGGGACGACGGCCGCGGACTGCCCCGACCGCAGGTCCTCCATGAACCGCTCGGCCGAGAGCCCATAGCTCGCGAGCGTCTCGGCGCCGCCGTTGATCAGCCACAGCTGGGCCGCCGCCGCCTGGCCATCGAGCGCGTCCGCGAACATCTGGTCGTGGTTGCCGCGCAGGCAGAGGACGCGCGGAATTCGACTCGAGCCGGACGAGGAACTCCACGACCCCGCGGCTGTCGGCGCCGCGGTCGACGTAGTCGCCAAGATGGATGATCCGCCAGTTCTCGACCGGCCGGTGCGACGAGGTCCGCCTCGATCTCGCGCTGCACGGCCGCAAGCGCGTCGAGGCAGCCATGCACGTCGCCGATCGCGTAGAGGCGCATCCCCTCCGGCGTGCGGGCGCGGGCCAGCGTGACCAAGCGTCAATTCCCGCCCGCGTCACCGCCGCGCGCGCAGCGGCAAACGGGCTGCCCCGGCGGTCCGGAAAAAAGCCAATCCCCGGCAGCGGCCGCTCCGGGGACCATCTGTGGCCCGGCCCGGGGCCGGGCGAACGGCGGAGTTCAGGCGAGGCCTTCGCGCTGCGCCTTCTTGCGCGCCAGCTTGCGCGCCCGGCGAATCGCCTCGGCCTTTTCGCGGGCCCGCTTTTCCGACGGCTTCTCGTAGTGCTGACGCAATTTCATCTCGCGGAAGATGCCTTCGCGCTGCATCTTCTTCTTGAGCGCGCGGAGCGCCTGGTCGACGTTGTTGTCACGAACAAGTACCTGCACGTGTGTCACCGCCCTTTCGTGCTTCGGGTTGCAGGGGAAGGAACCATATACAGTCGCGAGGGCATCGTGTCCAGCGACGCAGGGAATGAGGGATATGCAGCAAGCCGATGACAGGGGCCGGCCCAGCGCCGGCGACGACCGCCTGGCCGACTGGCCGACCGCATGGCCGAGCGACGGACGACGACCGGACGACCGCCTGGCCGAGACGCGCGAGGCGCTGCTCGAGGCCGCGCTGCCGCACGTCGTCTTCGACGGCTGGGGCGAGACGGCGCTGCGCGCCGGCGCGCGCGAGGCCGGCATCGACCGCGAGATGGCGCGCCTCGCCTTCCCGCGCGGCGGCATCGACATGGCGCTCGCCTTTCACGCGCGCGCCGACCGGCAGCTCGCCGAGGCGCTCGACCGGGCCGACCTCGCCGGCATGCGCATCCGCGACCGCGTCGTCTTCTGCGTCCGCAAGCGCATCGAGTTGGTCGCCGAGCACCGCGAGGCCGTGCGCCGCGGCGCCTCGCTCTTCGCGCTGCCGCAGAACGCGCCCGAGGGGATGCGCGCGCTCTGGGCGACGGCCGACCTGATCTGGAACCGCTGCGGCGACAGCTCGGCCGACTACAACTGGTACACCAAGCGCATGATCCTCAGCTCGGTGATCTCGGCGACCATGCTCTACTGGCTGGGCGACCAGAGCACCGACTACGTCTCGACCTGGGCCTTCCTCGACCGGCGCATCGACGACGTGATGCAGTTCGAGAAGACCAAGGCGAGCCTGGGCAACAACCCGCTGGCCCGCGCCATGATGTGGGGCCCCAACCGCATGCTGGGCCTGATCCGCGCCCCCGGCGCCCGCCGCGCCCCGGCCGCCTATCCGCCGAGCTGACCCGGCGGACCCCGAATCCGGTCAGTCGATCGGGTTCGGCTGCAATTCCGCCGCGAGCGCCTCGAAAATGCCCCTCACGTTCGATGCCCTGACGCGATCAAGGCAATCGCCGGAGGTTTCTGTCTCTGGCAGCAGCCACGATCGGGCGGGATCATGAAGCATGGCCCAACTCCCGAACATCCTTTCGGACACGGGTTCTGAGACGTGCAGGGCGACATCCAGATGCCGGTCGTCCTGACCGATCCGTTGAAAGGCATCGCGGACCTGCCGTTCGGGCCCCTCCAGCAATTGGAGGAACACGTCCCTTCGGCAAACGAGCGCCCCAGTCACATCGTCGCGCGTATTGCACCGCCGCGCGTCCATAAGGATTCCAGCGAGCATTGCCTCGCCGAATCCGAATGGTTGCGAGGAGTAGATAATCTTCAGCAGACCCAAACGAGTTCGCTCCTGTTCGCAACCCCGGCGCGCATGATGAAAGGTGTCCGCGTGGGACCCAGGCGATGGCACACGTCGCCGCGCGGAAAGAATGTTAGCGGGCTTTCGTTCTCGTCGGAGCGGCAGCAGCACCTTCCTCGGATTTCGGCGCTTCCGAGGTCTTCGGCGCTGCCGCCGGGTTGATGGTCTTCCGTTTTCTTGACGCGCTCGGCTTTGCTGGCTGGGCAAGAAATTCAGCCAGATCGAATTTCGGCTTCATCGAAAACATGGTCATGAAGACCCCTTCCCTTGTCGCCCTGATTCGAACGGCTCCCGACAGATATCATGCTTCCGAAAGAAAATTGTAAGTGGGTATCGTCACGTGTGGACCGTCATCCGAAAAAGGGTCGGTGACCATTCTGCGCATTATTGAGCAGAAATGCCACTGCAGAGCCTCGGTTTTTCGGCGCAGCGAACGGGCGCCTGCGCTCTTGGCCTCGAATGCCGCGATACCATTCGATGTCCACTCTGGGCGCTGAAAGCTCATGCGGCGCTGCCAGAACCGGATCGCTTGTCGCGGCCCAGGGGGCTGGCACTCCCGGCCCGTTCCTGCCGCTCCACCTTCGCGACAAGAGGCGCAGCCGTCCGGGCGAGCCGCAACATTCTCCCGAGCTCGGACGGCAGCACAGCGGACCAAGCGGGCGTTGGCGTGGTAGGGTGGGTGACAACCCACCATTGCCCGGGAGACGTCGTCGTGAGGGTGGGTTCGCACCCACCCTACGCCTGCTGGTTATCTCGTGTGGGGTCTAATACGACCTCGCAGTTTGCAGCTGCGGATTATGTTAGCGGGATGCTTGGGCGAAAGAAATACGAGACGATGATCCCGAGAGCGGAGCGCGACGCGCTCGAACGAGCGCTCGGGATGGAAAGCGGCTACTTGCTTAATTTCAGCGACAGAACGTTTAACGACTTCTTGTATGAAACGATCAGAATTGATCCCCAAGAAAAGTCGGCGCTTTTCAACGGACGCGGAACGTCCAAGGCAAACCGGCTGCGCTCATTCATTGAACGTGGCCAGCCTGGGCTTGTAGCGAACCTTCTCCGGGAGATGTGGGAATATCGTGAGGGTATCCGGTTCAGTCCATCCGAGAGGGATAAAGATAAGCTTCGCGAAACGTTCTTTTCGCTCATCGCGCGGATCGAGGGCCGCGCTGACTTCATCGACACATCCGCGATTGAGACGTTCGAGCCGGATGAGACGTTAGAGGAGCTAGTCGCCTCAATCCGGCGTGACCTGGATGCTAAGAAGCCGCAAGCGGCGCTCGACAGACTTCACACTTATTGCATGAAGCGGTTTGCTTCCCTGGTCCGGAAGCACGGTGGTGGCGAATGCGGCAAGGATGACCCTCTCCACTCACGTGTTGCTAAGTATGTTAATCTTATTAGGGCGCAGAGGAACCTGAATTCCATGTCAGAGCGTATCGTTCGTAGCTCGATTAGCGTTTTCGAGGCTATGAATGCAGTCCGCAACGACCGGTCGTTCGCCCACGACAATCCTGAACTGGTCGAAATGGAGGAAGCCCGGTTTATCTTTGACAGCGTGACCGCCTTTCTGCGCTTCTCAAAGGCTATTGACGGCCGCTTCTTTGAAAATTGACGCGCACATGTGACTTTGCAATGGGCTCGAATTCGAAAGCCATAGTACGATCTGAGCGCGCGCTGGCTGGGGCCGCCGCGCAACGGTCCCGGTCTTCGCTGATTCTGCGCCACCCGGACGGCGACCGGGTGGGGCAGGGAGGCCGGCATGACAGACATCGTCCACATTCCGCTCGATGCCATCGACTCGGCGGCGCTGACCCGTGACCGCAGCCTGCTCGACGAAGCGGCCCTGCACGAGCTGCGCCTGTCGATCGCGGCGAACGGGCTGCGCCTGCCGGTCGAGCTCTTCGAGCTCGCCGAGCCCGAGCCGCCGCACCGCTACGGCCTGCTCTCGGGGCTGCGCCGGCTGACCGCCTTCCGGGCGCTGCTCGAGCTGACGGGGCAGGAGCGCTACCGCGCCATCCCTGCCATCGTCCGCAGCCCCGGCTCGCTCGCCCGGGCGCTCGCGGCCATGGTCGAGGAGAACGAGATCCGCGCCGAGCTCTCGGCCTGGGAGCGCGGCCGCGTCGCCGCCATGGCCGTCCGCCAGGAGGTCTTTCCGACGATCGAGGCGGCGGTGGCGGAACTCTTCCCCGCCGCCGACCGGTTCAAGCGCGCGCGGCTGCGCGGGCTCGCGTCTGCCTGCGACGAGCTCGACGGCTGGCTGGCCGCGCCCGAGCGCCTCAGCCAGCGCCAGGCGCTCCGCATCGCCGCCGCCTGCAATGCAGGCTTCGGCCACCTCATCCGCACGGCGTTGGAAGAGTCCTCGGCTCGGGACCCCGAAGCCCAGTGGCGCGTCATCGAGCCGATCATCCTCGAATCCGAGCACCTGCCGGCCGACGCCCCGCCGCCGCCTACGCTGCCCGGCTGTCGCGAGCGGCCCCGCCGCGTCCTCCGGCCGCGCCCAAGCCTCACGATCCGCCGCGAGCGGACGCGCGACGGCTGGTGCCTCCACTTCACCGGCTCACTTGCCACCAGCGACTTCTGCGACGAGATCTTCGACGAGATCGAGCGCCGGTTCGCCCCTGCGTGACAGCCTTAACACCGGGTAAACGCGCAAGGCGATCTCGTTGTAATTCAATGGCTTGCGCATTTGTGCACGCGTGCACACGCGTGCACACCCGCGCCGCGATGCTGCTGCCGGTGGCGCCGCCACCTTCCCGCTTCTCGATCAGGTCTTCGGCATCAGGCGCGTGACATGGCCCATCTTGCGGCCGGGCCGGGCCTCGGCCTTGCCGTAGAGGTGCAGGCCGCAGGGCGCGGCCGCGAGCTCGGGCCAGCGTCCGGCCTCGTCGCCGATCAGGTTCTCCATCACCGCGTCCGAATGCCGCGCGCCGTCGCCGAGCGGCCAGCCGCAGATCGCCCGGACGTGCTGCTGGAACTGGTCGACCAGGCAGGCCTCGATCGTCCAGTGCCCTGAATTGTGGACGCGCGGCGCGAACTCGTTGACCAGCAGGCGGCCGCCCCCTCCCACGCCCGGCGCCACGAACATCTCGACGCCGATGACGCCCACATAGTCGAGCGCATTCAGCATGCGCCCGGCGATCAGCGCCGCGTCGGCGCGGATGCCCCGCCCGACCGCGCCCGTGACGGTGGTGCTGCGCAGGATGCCCTCGCGATGGACGTTCTCGCCTGGGTCGAAGCAGACCACCCGCCCGTCGAGCCCGCGCGCGCCGATGACCGAGACCTCGCGCTCGAAGGGGACCAGCGCCTCGTAGACCGCCGGCGCGCCGGCCATCGCGGCCAGCGCCGCCGCCGCATCCTCGGGCCCCTGCACGCGCGCCTGGCCCTTGCCGTCATAGCCGAGCCGGCGCGTCTTGAGGATGCCGGGCCCGATCCGCGCGATGGCGGCGTCGAGCGCCTCGCGGCCGTCGACCGCCGCGTGCTCGGCGACCGCGATGCCGAGCCCCGCGACGAAGGCCTTTTCCTCCAGCCGGTCCTGGGCGACGGCCAGCGCCCGCCGCCCGGGCCGGATCGGCGCGATCCCCTCGATCGCGTCGAGCGCCGCGGCGGGCACGTTCTCGAACTCGTAGGTGACGACGTCGACCGACCGGGCGAAGGCCCGCAGCGCCTCGGCGTCATCGTATGGGGCGGTCGTCAGCCGGGCCACGTCGCCCGCCGGTGCCGGGCCGGGCTCGAAGACATGCGCCTTCAGCCCCAGCCGCGCCGCCGCGATCGCCAGCATCCGGCCGAGCTGCCCGCCGCCCAGGATGCCGATCGTCGAACCGGGGGGCAGGGCCGCCGCCTCAGCCATCAGGCGCCTCGGCGACCGCCTCGCTCTGCGCCCGGCGCCACGCCTCGAGACGTCTGGCCAGCGCCGGATCCGTCGTCGCGATCATCGCCGCCGCGAGCAGCGCCGCGTTCATCGCGCCCGCCTCGCCGATGGCGAGCGTCCCCACCGGCACGCCCTTCGGCATCTGGACGATGGACAGCAGGCTGTCGAGGCCGGACAGCGCCCGGCTCTCGATCGGCACGCCCAGCACGGGGATGCGCGTCTTGGCCGCCAGCATCCCCGGCAGGTGCGCGGCCCCGCCGGCGCCGGCAATGATGGCGCGCAGGCCCCGCTCGGCCGCCGTCTCGGCATAGGCGAACATCCGGTCGGGCGTGCGGTGGGCCGAGACGATGCGCACCTCGTGCGGCGACCTCGAGCGCCTCGAGCGCGTCGGCGGCGGCGCGCATGGTCGGCCAATCCGACTGGCTGCCCATGACGATGCCGACCAGGACCATGTTCCCTCCGCGCCGCGCCGCGGCGCATCATAGCCATGCGGCGCAGCCGGGCAAGGCGGGGCTCAGGCGATGATGTCGGGGTAGAGCTGGTCCTCGATGCGGGCGATCTGGTCCTTGAGCCACAGCTTCCGCTTCTTCAGCCGCTTGAGCGTCAGCTGGTCCGACAGCTGGTCGGAGTGGAGCGAGGCGATGCGGCCGTCGAGCTCGCGATGCTCGCGCCGCAGCTCCTCGAGCTGGGCCCGCAGCATGTGTTCGTCGCTCATATCGTTCATGGGTTCACAGCACATCGCGCCACGCTTGCGGCGGCACCATACACGATCGCCTTAAAAGAGCGAAACCGTAACGATGGTGGCCGAGTGCACTCTCTTGGGGCAGCTTCGGGCCCGATCGAGCCCGGATCGGCCATTGCGACGGCCGAGCCGTGCGGCTAGGTTGCCCTCGACAGGGCAAGCGGTGCATCCCATGTTCTTGAAGCTGCTGACGGCGTTGGTCGTGCTGACGGCGGCCGGCATGATGATCGCCGGGCGCCGGGTCGGGCTGCCGGAGCGGCGCACGGCGTCACCGTCGGCGCGCGCAGCGCCGTCGCCGCGCGTGCCGCAGGCCGAGGATCTCGTCAAATGCGGTCGCTGCGGCGTCTGGCTGCCGGCCGGACAGCGCTGCGGCTGCGCGGGCGACAGGGCGAGGCAGGCCTGAGGCACGGATCCCGCGGCAAGTTCGGTCGCGAGGCGCTGCGCGCCGGCTGTGCGGATCTTCGGGTATCGTCGGAGGGGGAATGGAGCGTCGGCGCGCATTGGTGACGGGGGCGGCGCAGCGGCTGGGCCGGGCGATGGCGCTCGACCTGGCGGGCAGCGGCTGGGACGTGGCGATTCACTGCAACGCGTCGGCCGAGATTGCCGAGCGCACGGCGGCCGAGGCGCGCGCGCTCGGGGCGACCGCCGCGGTCCTGCAGGCAAACCTCCTGGTCGAGAGCGAGGTGGCGGCGCTGGTCGGACGCGCCGCGGAGGCGCTGGGCGGGCCGCTGTCGCTGCTCATCAACAACGCCTCGATCTTCGAGAACGACCGGCTTCAGACGATGACGCGGGACAGCTGGGACCGGGCCGTCGAGAGCAATCTGCGCGCGCCCGTCAAGCTGACCCAGGACTTTGCCGCCCAGGCACCGCGCGCGGTCGCCGATGCGCGCGGCGAGCCTGTGGCGCAGGCGGTGGTCATCAACATGCTCGACATGCGGGTCTTCAAGCCGATGCCGACGTTCCTTTCTTACTTCATCGCCAAGTCGGGCCTATATGCCTTCACGCGGGCGGCGGCGCAGGGGCTCGGCCCGGATGTGCGGATCGCCGGCATCGGCCCCGGCCCGACGCTGCCCGCCAGCAGCCAGGGCGAGGAGCATTTCATGCGGCAGCGTGCCGCCTGCATCCTCGGCCGCGGCTCGGACCCCGACGACATCGTCGCCGCGATGCGCTTCATTCTGGCGAACAAGGCCTTCACCGGCCAGATGGTCGCGATCGACGGCGGCCAGCACCTCAGCTGGAAGGGCGTCGACGGGCCGAGCGAAGAGTCGAAAAAAGCTTAACTGCGGTGCTCGCGGTTAAGGCGAGGTTAACCAGATCCGATCTTGGAACGCGAGTTGTCCACGGCGATCTCCGGGCGAAATAAAACATTAGAAAATCTGTAATGGATTCATGGCGTTGACCTGAAGTCGTAAAAATCACAAGCAAATTCAAAGACTTGCAGGAATGCCGGTTTTTTGGGCAAACCAAACGAGGCCTATGAGAACTCCACATGAATCCCCCTCGGGCCACGGATTACCTACAGAGTTGTCCACAGGAGTCGGGGACAGGTTGGACGTTGCGTCAAGTCGGGTTCTGGCATAGCCGGAATTCAATCTACGGGAGCAATGGTCGCGCGTGGCGGAGGGAGTAGCAACAGCGGCGCCGCAAGAGGCGCGACAGACCGGGCCGGAGGTCATCCGGGGCTATGTCGCCGGGCTTGGCGACCAGCCGGGGGTCTATCGCATGATGGGCGCCGACGGGGCCGTGCTCTATGTCGGCAAGGCGCGGTCGCTGAAGAGGCGGGTCGCCTCGTACACCAAGGCCGTCGGGCACACGATTCGAATCGCCCGGATGATCCAGGCCACGGCGTCGATGGACTTCGTGACGACGGCGACCGAGACCGAGGCGCTGCTGCTCGAGTCGAACCTGATCAAGCAGCTGAAGCCGCGCTTCAACGTGCTGCTGCGCGACGACAAGAGCTTTCCGCACATCCTGATCGAGGAGGGGCAATGGCCGCTCCTGCGCAAGCATCGCGGGGCACGGCGCGAGAAGGGGCGGTATTTCGGCCCCTTCGCTTCCGCCGGCGCGGTCAACAGGACGCTGAACACGCTGCAGAAGGCGTTTCTGCTGCGCACCTGCTCGGACAGCGTCTTCGCCAATCGGACGCGGCCCTGCCTGCTGCACCAGATCAAGCGCTGCTCGGCGCCCTGCGTGGGCCTCGTCAGCGAGGTGGAGTACGGGGCGCTGGTCGACGACGCCGCCCGCTTTCTCGAAGGGCGGACGACGCGGGTGCAGGCGGACCTCGCCAAGGCGATGGCCGAGGCTTCGGAGGCGACGGAGTTCGAGCGGGCGGCCATCTACCGCGACCGCATCCGGGCGCTGACCCAGGTGCAGGCGCATCAGGGGATCAACCCGCAGCTGACCGGCGAGGCCGACGTGATCGCGCTGGCGCGCGAAGGCGGCCTGGCCTGCGTCCAGGTCTTCTTTTTCCGCTCGCACCAGAACTGGGGGAACCGGGCCTACTTCCCGCGCGTCACTGCCGACATGGAGGATGCGGAAATCCTGGAGGGTTTTCTGGGCCAGTTCTATGCCGACCGCGCGCCGGCCCGCATGGTGCTGCTGAGCCAGCCGGTCGAGGCGGCGGCGCTGATTGCCGATGCGCTGTCGACCGTCGCCGGGCGGCGTGTCGTCGTCGCGGTGCCGCAGCGGGGCGAGAAGCGCGCCCTGGTCGAGCACGCGCAGGCGAATGCGCGCGAGGCGCTGGCGCGCCGCATGGCCGAGAGCGCCAGCCAGGCAACGCTGCTCGAGGGGTTGGCCGAAGCTTTCGACCTCGACGGGCCGCCGGCGCGCATCGAGGTCTACGACAACAGCCACATCCAAGGCGCGCACGCGGTCGGCGCGATGGTCGTGGCGGGCCCCGAGGGCTGGGAGAAATCGCAGTACCGCAAGTTCAACATTCGCTCGGCGAGCCTGACGCCCGGCGACGATTTCGCGATGATGCGCGAAGTGCTGACCCGGCGCTTCGCCCGGCTGGTGAAGGAGGATCCCGATCGCAGCAAGGGCGCCTGGCCCGATCTGGTGCTGATCGACGGGGGCGCCGGGCAGGTCTCGGCGGCGGTGGGCGTGCTGGCCGAGCTCGGCATCGACCGGGTGCCGCTTTTCGGCGTCGCCAAGGGCGTCGAGCGGGATGCCGGCCGCGAGGAGTTCTACGCCCCCGGCCGCCGGCCCTTTGCGCTGCCGAGCCGCAGCCCGGCGCTCTACTTCGTCCAGCGGCTGCGCGACGAGGCGCACCGCTTCGCCATTGGCGCGCACCGGCAGAAGCGCGCCAAGGCGGTGGGTGCAACGCCGCTCGACGAGATCCCCGGCATCGGGCCAGGGCGCAAGCGCAAGCTCCTCGAGCATTTCGGCAGCGCCAAGGCGGTCAGCCGCGCCGGGCTGGCGGACCTCAAGGCGGTCGATGGCATCTCGGCCAGCATGGCGGAAGCGATCCATGCGTTCTTTCATGGCGAACGCTAGGCCAGTCCTCTCCCCCGGCCCCTCTCCGAAGCGGAGAGGGGGGCGCCAGCGCTGGCCGCTGGGCTCTCCCCCCTCCGATTCGGAGGGAGGCCGGGGCGGAGGCGCCCTCGCGCGCCACCGCTTGGTCCGCGCGTGATGTGGACTATCCCTAACATCCTGACCTTCTTTCGGGTGCTGGCCGCGCCCTGCGTCGCGCTGGCCTTCGTGCTCATCGACCGGCCGGCGGCCGAGTGGGTGGCCTTCGCGCTCTTTGCCGTCGCCGCCCTGACCGATTATGTGGATGGCTGGCTGGCCCGGAAGTGGAGCCAGATCTCGGAGGTCGGCAAGATGCTGGATCCGATCGCCGACAAGGCGATGGTGGTGATCGCTCTGGCGCTGCTGACGGGGCTGATCGGCGTGACCTGGTGGTTCGTCGTGCCTGTCGCCGCAATCCTGCTGCGCGAGGTGCTGGTCTCGGGTCTGCGCGAATACCTGGGCGACGTGAAGCTGCCGGTAACGCAGCTGGCCAAGTGGAAGACGGCGGCGCAGATGGTGGCGATCGGTTGGCTGCTGCTGTTCCTGCCGGACGCCTCGGGGCCGGGCGCGGGCACGTCGTTCGGCGTCGCGCTGCTGTGGCTGGCGGCGCTGCTGACCGTCGTCACCGGCTGGGACTACTTCCAGAAGGGCGTGGCGGTTCTGCGTGCGCGGGAGCGGACATGAGGGTGCTTTATTTTTCCTGGCTGCGCGAGCGCGTCGGCGCGGCCTCTGAGGAGGTCGAGACCGGCGCCGCGACGGCCGGCGAACTGGTGCGCGAGCTGGTGGCGCGCGACGAGCGCTATGCGCTCGCCTTTGCCGACCTGCGCGCGCTGCGGGTCGCGGTCGACCAGGAAATGGCGGATCTGGAGACGTCGATCGCGGGGGCGCGCGAAGTGGCGTTTTTTCCGCCGGTGACGGGCGGGTGATGGTGCGCCCGGTGCGCCCCCACCCCATCCCTCCCCCACGAGGGGGAGGGCGCATGTTCGTTCCGGGCGCGGCCGGCGATGAGCGTCTCGGTTCAGCGGCAAGATTTCGACATCGCGGCCGAGATCGCGGAGCTGGTCGGCGGCGACCGCGATGTCGGCGCCGTGGTCAGCTTCACCGGGCTGGTGCGCGAGATGGTGGGCGGCGGCGCGATCACGGCGATGGAGCTCGAGCATTATCCCGGCATGACCGAGCGGGCGCTCGAGGCGATCGTCGAGGAGGCGCGGGGCCGCTGGCCGCTGCAGGGCGTGCGGGTGATCCATCGGCACGGGCCGCTGGCGCCGGGCGACCGCATCGTGCTGGTCCTGACCGCGAGCCGCCACCGCGAGGCGGCGTTCGAGGCAGCGGCCTTTTTGATGGACTATCTCAAGACGCGCGCGCCCTTCTGGAAGAAGGAGACCGGCACGGGCGGCGAGCGCTGGGTAGAGGCCCGCGACGCTGACGACCGCGCGGCCGAGCGCTGGAAGCAAGGCTGACGGGCGTCAGGCGGACCGTTCGGACATCCTCGTCCGTCGATCTCAAAGGATGCGGGGGGCGGCCTGCGGGGCAGGCACCTCAGCATCGGGGTGTGCGTCTTGCTGGCCGGGGGACCGTTCGCCCCGGCGCGCCTCCAGCGCGTCCAGCCGCGCCTGCAGCTCGGCGGCGCGGCCCTCCATCTCCGCCTCGCGGGCAGCGAGCAGGGTCTCGGCCGCCTCGCGGGCGTGCTCGGAGGCGTCGCGGGCCCGCTCGGCCTCGTGCAGGCGAGCCGACAGGTCCGCGAGTTCGAGCCGCCTCGCTGCCGGTCCTGGCGAGGCGCGCCCAGATCCAGTGCAGCACCCAGCCGAGAATGATGGCGGCGACGAGCACCGCCGTGATCGCTGTGGCGAGCTGTGCGCCGGTCAGCACGGACGTGACCCTGGCCCGTTCATCCGGCCGGCTCGAACTCGATGCGCCGGTTGCGCGCCCGGCCGGCCGCCGTCTCGTTGGTCGCGATCGGCCGCTCCTCGCCGAAGCCTATGGGCAGCAGCTTTTCGGCTGGCACGCCGCGCTCGACCAGAGCGCGGACGACCGCCTCGGCGCGGGCTTGGCTCAGCCGCTCGTTCACCTCGTCCGAGCCTTGCGCGTCGGTGTGCCCGCCGACCGAAATGGCCCCGCCGACGCAACGCCGCAGCACGGCGGCGAGCGCGTCGAGCGTCCCTGCGCTGGCGACGGTGATCACGGCGCTGCCGGTCGTGAAATCGATGGCGGGGGGGCGATTGGCGCGATTGAGCTCTGCAGCGCAGCGGATGGGAGGCAGCGGCACCGTTTCCAGGGCCATCGGCAGGTCGACGCGGATGAGGCTGTTGACGCTGTAGCCCGGCAGCTCGGCGAGCAGCCCGTCATGAATCTCGCGCGCGCGCTCGGGCTCGGTCACCCGGCCGCGCAGCGTCACGCTCTGCGCCGTCAGGTCGGCCTCGCCGTCGATCGTGGCGTGCAGATGCCCGAGCGCGCCCAGCGCCGCGGCCTCCCAGCTGGCGGGCGGCGACGTGCCCGTGACGGTGAGCGCGCTGTCGACATGCTCGTTGCCGTAGAGGGCGGCCGCTTGCGTCTCGATCGCCTGCTTGGTCGTGGCGTCGGGCACCTGGCCGCTGAGCGCGAGTCCCTCGGGGTCGCGCGCCAGATGCATCCAATAGCGGTCACGATCGAGTCCGGCCTGGACCTCCGGCCCCTCGGTCTGCATCGCCACGGTCCCCGCAAAGCCCTGCGGCAGCGCGGCGCGGAACTCTGCCTCGGCGTCGGCCAGCTCGGCCTCGGAGGTGGGCAGCGCGCCGGTGAGCCGCGCGTCGCGGTACTCGATGTCGATGCGCCCTGCAGAGAGCGCCGAAAGCGCCTTCAGCCCTGCCGTCACGGCCGCCTCCCAGTCTCCGCCAGGGCCGCCGAGGCCGACGGGGCAGGGGTTCGGCTGGTGCGCGACGCCCGCGCCGGCGAGCCGGTCGACGCAGCGCGGCCTGCTCCTCGTAGCTGCGCGCGGCGCAGGCTTCGAGCCGGATGCCGGCGCCCGCCGCCTTGAAGGCGGCGAAGGCGAAGGGCGCGATCACCCGTGGCGGGATGCGGATGCGCAGCACCAGCGCCACCTTGTCGCCGGCACGGTCGAGCAGCGCCTGGGTCAGCGCCTCGCGATCGGCCTCGTCGGCGGCCTGGCCGTCGACCGTCACCTGGCCGGGCTCCATGACCACATAGGCGTTCGGCAACCGGCTGGCGGCGAGGCTCGCGACGGGGATCTCGGACCCCCAGCCGCGGGGCGGCTGGGCTGCCTGGATCCCGGTCAGGTCCTGGATGGCGAGGCCAGGGCCATCGGTCGAGAGCGTCTCGTTCAGCCGGCTGCGCATCGCCCGGCTCGCGGTCTGGCCCGTAAGCGTGATACCGCGCTGGTCGCGCAGGAGCTCGACCCGCACGGGGTCACGATGCTCGGGCGGGGCCAGCGTCGCGGTGGCGTAGCTGGTGATCTCGGCGAACGGCGCCGCGGCGCGGGCGGAGTCGAGCGCCATCTCGCGCGCTTGCGGATCGGGCGCATGGCCGTAGAGGCGCAGCCTCAGCCCATCTGCCTCGACGCGCGCCCACGCATAGCCGAGCACGTCGAGCCCGTTCGAGACACGCTCGACCAGCAGCCGCTCGAAGGCGCGGGCACCCCGCTGACCGATGTCATAGCAGGCATAGCCAATTGCGGCGACCAGGGCGGTGAAGAGAAGGTAACGGATCACGGCTGCGCGTCATGTTCTCGTAATCGAGGGATGCCACGATGCGACGGGCGGAGGCAAGCCGGGTGTCCGGCAGCATGCCTCTCGCGCTGGTCCGCCCGACCTGTCAAAAGGCGCGAGCGACGTTTCGGGAGAATGCATGGCCAAGGATCTTGGGGCAACGGGCGCTCCGGCGCCTTCGGGGACGGGCGGGGTCGGGCCGGGAGACCGGCCGAGCATTGCCGATCCCGGTCGAGTGATCGCGCATCGGGGCGCGAGCCGCGTCGCGCCCGAGAACACGCTCGCCGCCTTCCGCGAGGCGGCGGCGCAGGGCGCCCGCTGGATCGAGTTCGACGTCTCGCTGCTCGGCGACGGGACGCCCGTCATCTTCCACGACCCGACGCTCGACCGCTGCACCGATTCGACGGGGCCGATCTCGGCCCTCGGCCGCGCCGATCTGGCGCGCATCCGCGCCGGTGTCCGTCATGGGCCGCGCTTTGCCGACGAGCCTCTGCCGACGCTCGAGGCCGCGCTCGACCTGATCGAGGACCTCGGCCTCTTCGCCAATCTCGAGATGAAGCCGCACGCAAACCCGCGCGGCGCGACGAGCCAGGCCGTCGTCGCCGCGCTGCGCGGACGTCCTTGGGCGCGCGAGCGGATCGTCACGTCGAGCTTCGATCTGAAGGAGCTTGCGGCGTTTCGCGCAGCGCTGCCCGACGCAGCCTTGGCGGTGCTCTACCGGCGCGCCCCGCGGAGCTGGCGCGCCCGGCTCGGTACAGTTGCGGGCGGAGGCGATGCATCTGCGCCATGACGGCATGCGCCCCGAGCTGCTCGCCGAGGCGCATGAAGCCGGTTTTCGCGTGCGCGTCTACACCGTCAACCAGCCCGAACTGATGGTCCCCTATCGCGAGCTCGGCCTTTGCGGCGTGATCACGGACCACCCGCCGCTGTTCCTGGACGATCCCGACTGGGGCGCCTGGGCGCGCAGCTGACGCCCGGCGCTCAGGCGATGGCGACCGCGCCCTCGCCAAGAAGGTAGAGCGTGATGGTGATGGCGAAGATCAGCCCCATCGGGAAGACCCGCTCGCGCGCGGGCCGGCCGTATTGGTCGACGGCGCGCCAGCCGGTCTCGCGATGCCGGGCGAGCTGCATGGCGAGGCGCAGCACCAGCAGCAGAACGAGCGTCACCACCGTGTAGAGGACCAGGAGCGTCGGCAGGTCGTCCCAGGCGACGAATGGCGCCAGCGCCGCCGCCATCTTGGCATCGCCGCCGCCGATCAGGCCCGCGGCGAACACCAGAAAGCCGGCGGCGAGAACTGCGGCACCCGCACCGAGCCGCCAGAAGAACGCCTCGAGCGGCAGCCCCCAAAGCCCTGCGACGACGAAGACTGCCAGCACGGCCAGGACAAGCGCGTTCGGGATGCGCAGATGCTTGAGGTCGAACCAGGCCGTCAGCAGCATCAGCGGCAGCATGGCGGCGATTGCGAACCAGAGGGCGGGCGGGCGCCATCGACGGGCCCTCAGTTCTCGCCCGACTCCAGCGCCGCCAGCCGGCTCGCCGCGGCGGCGTAGTGCTGCGGATGCGTCTCGACGGCGGCGGCGAACAGGCCCTTGGCGACGTCGGTCCGGCCGGTGCGCAGGGCGATGACACCGAGATTGTTCAGCAGCATCGCCTTCTCGGTCTCGGTCATCGGCACCGCCGGCAGCCGGAAATCGCCCTGCAGCCCGCGGGCGATGGCCAGGTTGTTCTTGGCGCTGAAGAGCCGCGAGTCGAAGGAGAGCGCGCGCTCGAACATCTCGACGGCCCGGGGCAGGTCGCCGCGCGACATCTGCGAGACGCCCCAGTTGTTCAGCACCTCGGCCGGATCGCCGGACAGCGCCTGCGCCTGCGCATAGGCGGCATCGGCGGCGGCCCAGTTCTGCTCGTGATCGGCCAGCATCGCGTCGAGCATATGGCGGCGGGCACTGTTCATGCCCGGCGGCAAGGCAGTGACGATGGTGCGCACGTCGTCCCAGCGGTCGAGCCGGGCCGAGATCATGGCGTATTCCAGTCGGTCGGCCGGCTCGGCCTGGCCGCGCGCCACCATCTCCTCGAAGACCCGTGCCGCCTCGGGGTAGCGCTTGGCCCGCATCAGCGAGATGGCGAGCCCGCGGCGGAAGTCGGCCCGGTCGGGCTCCTTCGCCAGCGCGGTCGTGAAGTACCCGATCGACTCTTCGGGATCGCCCGCCGCCAGCAGGAGGTCGGCGAGCTCGGCATCGTCGATGATGTTCCCGGCCAGCGGATCCTGCTTATTGGCGATGCCGCCCTCGCAGCCGCCGAGCATGAGCAGCGCCACGAGCAAGGGCCCGAGCGAGGAGGCGAGCACGGGCACGAGCGGGCGGCGTCCCCTCATCCGTTCTCCTGCGCGGCGGACGACGCCATCAGCCGATAGCGTGCCTGCCCCAGACGCTCGAGCTGGTGCGGGTTCCGGGCCAGCGGCGGATCCTCAGAGGCCGTGGCGCGCTGGATCGCCGCGTCGATGATCGCCAGATTGCGCGCCGGGATGTCGCTCGAGCCTCGCGAGAGCACGAGCGCCTGGCGGAAGGCGCTCCGCGCCTCGTCCACCTCGCCGAGGCGGTAGAGGACGGCACCGAGATTGTTCTGCACCGTCGCCGAGCCGGGCGCGCGGAGCCGCGCCTGTTCGAAATAGCGCCGCGCCTCGGTCAGCATGCCCTGACGCTCGGCGGCCACCCCGGCGCCGGTCAGCGTCGCCACCGTGAACGCCCTCGACCCGCAGCGACCGGATGAAGGCGTCATGCGCCTGGTCCGGGCGGTCCGCGGCGAGCAGCTTGCGGCCGAGATCGAACCAGGTCGTCGTCGGGCTGCGGCAGAACGGGCGGCGGCTCGAGCTCGTCGAGCGGGCTGCGCGGCAGCAACTCGCACGCGGCGGTCGAGACGAGGAGTGACAGCGCGAGGCCCGACCCGAGCAGCCGCATCATTGGCCGGCGCCGAACTGCGTCAGCGAGCGCACGATCTGGATGAAGGAGGGCCCCGCAAGGATCAGGATCAGCGGCGGCACGGTGAACGCCATGGTGCCGAGCGTCAGCTTCGTCGGCAGCACGTTGGCCTTTTCCTCGGCCCGCATCAGCCGCTTGTCGCGCATCTCGGCGGCATAGACGCGCAGCGCCTGGCTGATCGAGGTGCCGAAGGTCGCCGACTGGATCAGCACGGTGACGAAGCTGGAGATGTCGCTGACGGCGCAGCGCTCGGCGAAGTCGCGCAGCACCTGCGAGCGGTCCTTGCCGGCGCGGAACTCGTGCGTGACGATCTGCGAGCTCCTCGGCCAGCGGCGAGCCGGTCGACTTGCATCTCTGTCCCGACGCGGGCCATCGCCTGGTCGAGCGAATGGCCGCCCTCGATGCAAACCAGCATCATGTCCATCGCGTCGGGAAAATCGTTCTGGATCGCCTGCCGGCGAACCGCGATGCGGCGGCGCACCCAGTAGTATGGGAAGGTGTAGCCGGCGAGGCCGAGCGCGCCGGAGATGGCCAGCGCCGGCACGAGGTTCGGATCTTCTGGCAGCACGAACAGGAAGAGCAGGCCGAGCGCCAGCAGGCCAACGGCCGAGCCCGGCGCGCGCGGCATAGTAGATCCGGAACGCGGCGGGGTCCCTGTAGCCGGCTGACCGCAGCTCGCGCCGGGTGGCGTCGAGCTCGCTCCTTGTCGGCGGGCTGCAGAAGTGGCGCCAGGCCTTGCAGGCTGCCGGCGTCGGGGGTTCCGCGCAGCCGCAACAGCTCGCCGTCGCGCGGCTCGCGCTCCAGGAACCGGTCGAGCGGGTCGCGGGCGCGGCGAAGGATCGTCGGCAGGGTGAGCAGGATCAGAAAGGCCCCGAGCGCCACGGCGGCATAGGCGGGCGCGGTCGGACCGAAGTTTGCGACCAGGGTCTCGCGCACCCCGTCGAGCAGGGTCTCCGCCTCCGTCGACGGCCGCGAGAAGTTGGTTCTCCATGCCTTCCGGCCTACACCTTTATGTCCGCGAGGACCCGCATGAAAAACACATTCGCAGCAAGAAAGAAGAACGTCAGGATCGCGCCCGGCACGAACAGCGGGTGGTCCGAGACCCGGTCGTAGTAGTTCGGATCGACCACCTGCACGGTCAGCAGCGCGACGATCGGGAAGATGGACAGGAACCAGCCCGACCACCGCGCTTCGGCCGTCATCGCGCGCACCTTGCGGAACAGCTTGAAGCGCGACCGGATCACGGCCGAGAGGCCTTCGAGGATCTCGGCAAGATTGCCGCCCGAGCTCGACTGGATGTTGATCGCGATCGCGAGGAACCGCAGGTCGGCCACCGGGACGCGGGCCGTCAGCTTGTCCATGGCGTCGTTGATGCTCATGCCATAGGTCGCCTCGTCGGCGAGCAGGCCGAACTCGGTGCCGATCGGGTCCGGCATCTCGCGCGCGACGATGCCGATGGCGCTGTTGATCGGATGGCCGACGCGCAACGAGCGCACCATCAGGTCGAGCGCGTCCGGCAGCTGCTCCTCCAGACAGCTCGACGCGCCGGCGCGATCTGCTGCGCAGCCAGGAATAGAGCGCCGCATAGGCGATCACAGCGACCAGCGCAGAAGCGGACGATCGGGCTTGCATTGGTGAAGAGGGCGAGCAGGAAGAACGCCACCGCCATCATCAGCACGAGCAGCAGCCAGAGCGCGCGGGGGGAGATGGCGACGTTGGCATGCCGGGCCATCTCGGCCAGCTTGCCGACGATCGGTGCGCGTTCGGCGCCCTCGGCCCCGTCGCGCTCGTGGCGCAGGATCGCCAGCACCTCCTCGCTGTCGCGGCCGTCCTGCAGCAGCGCAAGCCGGCGGTTGATCCGCCGCCCGCGCCGGATCTGCTGGCCGAAGGCGAGCAGATAGAGCCCGCCCAGCATCAGGTAGATGCCGGCGAAGATCAGCGCGAAGACGGTCAGCTGGAACATTCTGTGCTCTTCCTGCGCGGCGCTCAACCAGGTCGGAACAGGCGAGGCGGCAGTTCGTGCCCCCAGGAGGCGAACCGGTCCGCGAAGGCCGACCTGATGCCGGTGGCGACGAACCGGCCGCGCACGCCGCCGCCGGTCTCGACGCCCTGCCGGTCGAACCGGAAGATCTCCTGCATCTGGATGACGTCGCTGTCCATGCCGACGATCTCCTGCACCGAGGTGATCCGCCGCCGGCCATCGGTCATGCGGCTGATCTGGACGATCACGTTGATCGCCGAGGCGATGTTCGCGCGCAGCGCCTTGAGCGGCAGCTCGAAGCCCGACATGCCGATCATGTTCTCGAGCCGGGAGAGGGCGTCGCGCGCGCTGTTGGCGTGCAGCGTCGTCATCGAGCCCTCGTGGCCCGTGTTCATCGCCTGCAGCATGTCCAGCACCTCGGCGCCGCGGACCTCGCCGACGATGATGCGGTCGGGCCGCATCCGCAGCGCGTTGCGCAGCAGGTCGCGCAAGGTGACGGCGCCCGTGCCCTCGATGTTGGGCGGGCGGCTCTCCATCCGTCCGACATGTTCCTGCTGGAGCTGGAGCTCGGCCGTGTCCTCGATGGTCACGATGCGCTCGTTCGCCGGGATGAAGCTCGAGAGCGCGTTCAGCGTCGTCGTCTTGCCCGAGCCGGTGCCGCCCGAGATCAGCACGTTCAGCTTGCAGCGCACGGCGGCGCGCAGATAGACGGCCATGTCCTCCGAGAAGGTGTTCGTCGCGATCAGTGTCTCGACCGTGTAGGGGATCTTCGAGAACTTGCGGATCGAGAGCAGCGGCCCGTCGACCGCGCATGGCGGCACGAGCGCGTTGACGCGGCTGCCGTCGGCCAGGCGCGCGTCGACCCAGGGCTGGCTCTCGTCGACGCGCCGGCCGACGGCGCTGACGATCTTGTTGATGATGCGCATCAGATGCGCCTGGTCCTTGAAGGCGACATCCGTCTTGGTCAGGACGCCGCCCCGCTCGACATAGCAGTGCTCGTGCGTGTTCACGAGAATGTCGGTCACAGTCGGATCCTTGAGCAGCGGCTCGAGCGGGCCGAGCCCGGTCACCTCGTCGACCAGCTCGTCGATCAGCCGCTCGAGCTCGGCGCGCGAGAGCACGAGATCGCTTTCGCCGATCGCCTCGCGCACGACGGTGCCGATCTCGGCCTTCAGCTCGCGCTCGCTGACCCTATCGATGACCGCAAGGTTCAGCTCCTCGAGCAGACGCTTGTGCATGTCGACGCGCAAGGCGAGCAGGCGGCGGCGCCGCTTGTGCTCGGCATCGTGCTCGGGCGCGCCCTGGCGACGGAAGTCGCCGCGAGCGAGCGGGGCCGGATGGCCGGGCTCCTCCGGCGCGCTCGGCGGCACGATGCTGCCAGGGGACGGCATCGTCTCGGCCGCGCCAGGCTGTCTGATCCTGCGGAACATGCCGCCTTCTCCCGCCAATCTGCGGCTTACCGGGCCCGTTTCATTGGGCAGCCGTTGCCGTGCTCTGGCCGGAGGCGACGATCGCCTGGGCGATCCGGGCGATTTCGCGGCGGAGCGGGTTCGATTTGACCGCTTCGGCCAGCGGCACGCCCTGGTCGCAGGCGTTCACCACCTGCTTGCCGCCATCCGGCAACTGGTACGCATACTCGATCCCGAGGCTCTCGGCCACCCGGCGCACCCGCTGCTTGCCGCCGAGATCGGTCAGGCCCGGCGAGCGGTTGAGCACGAACCGGATCTTGTCGAGCGCCATGTCCTCTGCCTTGAGCGTGCGCAGGAAGCGGAACATGTTCTGGGCCGAGCGCATGTCGACCTCCATCAGCGCGTAGAACTCGTCCGAGGCGTTGTAGACCTGCTCGGACCAGTTCATCAGCGCCTGCGGCATGTCGATCAGGACATAGTCGAACGCCTCGCGCGCCAGGTTGATGATGGCGGTGACGTCGCCTGGCGAGACGATGTCGAGGGGCAGGGCATCGCGCGGCGCCGTCAGCACGTGCAGCTTGTCATGGTAGACGCTCAGCGCCTGCGTCAGCCCGGTCTGGTCGAGCGAGGTCGCCTCCGACACCAGTTCATAGACCGCCTCGCGCCGTGCCACGTCGAGATAGGTGGCGACGGACCCGTACTGGAAATTGAAATCGAGCAGGGCGACGCGCAGCCCCTGCCGGCGCACGGCGGTGGCGAGCTCCCAGGCGAGGTTGACGACAAAGGTGCTGGTGCCGACGCCGCCGGCGACGCCATAGGCGGTGATCAGCCGACCGCGCCGAACATGCCCCGCAGCGCCTGGTCCCCAGCCGGCCGCGCCGCCGGCGCGCAGGAGCCGCATGCGGTTGATCGCCTCGCGCATGGCCCCGTCAGGATCGGGATAGGGCGTGAACTCGGCCACGCCCTCGCGGATCAGACGATGGACGGTGCGCGACGAGAGGTCGCCCGTGACCAGCAGCACCGGCATCTTCGCGTCGCGCGCCCGCCGGATCAGCTGGGCCCCGGCCTCGACCTGGTCGGAATCGTCCGTGGAGACGGCGACGACCGCGATCGCGCCGTCGCTGTCCGATCCGCGCAGAACCCTCGCCGCGCCCGCGGCGTCGACGCGCCGCCAGCCGTCCCGGCCGAACTCGGCGTCGAGATCGGTCGACAGCGCCGCGAGCTCGGCAAAGTCCTCGGCAAAGACATAGGCCTCGACGCCTTCCCCGCCGTGATCGCGTCGAAGTGAGAGGACCATCGTGCTCAGGCGCCCCAGCGCATATGCTCGCCGAAGGCGCTGGAAGACGCTCCCGCGAAGGTGACCGGGCCCTTCTTGGAAAAGGCGCCGATCGTCTCCGACAGCATGAGGGTCAGGAACGCATAGCTCTGCGCCCGCACGGTCACCGTGACTTCCGGCACGAACTCGCCGCCAATGACGCCGAGCCGCCGATAGGCATAGGTGACGACCACGTCCTTGGGCTCGAGACGCGGATAGCTTCGGCGCATGTCGGCGACGATCCGCGCGAATCCCATCGCATCGCAACTGCCGAGGCTCGCGCCGTCGCAGACCCAGGGACCGCCAGGGTCCTGGCAGGCATCGGTGCCGTCCGGCTGATAGCACCAGGCGCCGTTCTCGACGTCGCTCGAGCCAGGCGCGTTCAGCTGCGGCACCTCGGGGTGCAGCGCGGGCAGGGTCACGGCGACGCGCGCGCCAAGCTGCGCCGCCTTGGCAGTGCCGAGATTGAGGAAATAGGCCAGGCCTATCTCGAAGATCAGCATGACCAGGATCAGCGTCAGGAACATGACCGGCAGCTGGTCGACGACGACGGCGCCCCGCTCGTCGCGGACGAAACGGCGCAGGCATCCGACGCACGCGCTTCGGCTCAGCATGTGTCGCGCATCCTGTCGAACCGGGCGCAGCTGACCAGCCCCGGCGGGTTGCCGCCACCCCAGCGCGCCTGCTGCGAGGCTGTCAGGGTCAGGCTCTCCGCGATCTTGTCGGTCAATCCCACATTGATGAAGGCCAGCATCGGCAGTTCGATCTCCACGCTGCCGGTCACCTCGATGATGTGAAAGGGCGTCCTGAAGGTCTCGGTGTCGACGGTCGTCACGCGCACCCGCGTCGTCACGTCGTGGCCGACCCGGGCGTCCAGCATGGCATCGGCGTCGGCCTCGAAGGCGGGATAGATCTCGATCGTCGGATTGCCGAAGTCGTCTTCCGCGGCAAAGGCGGGGGCGCGGGCCAGGAAGCGCGCGGTGTCCTGGACGGCCCCGTCGAGCGCGAGGCGATAGCGCAGCGCCTGCCCATATTCGGCGGTGAACACCAGCACCCCGAACAGCAGGGGCGATGTGAACAGGAACTCCAGGCCCGCCGCTCCGCGATCGTCGGCAAGGAAACGACCGAAGCAGCGCCTGATCGCCGCCAACCAGTCCATACGCGTTCTTCCCGGCCCCGCTGCAGCCGCCATCCGCCCGCATAGGCCATCAGCAAGAAATATACCACTCTGACGATGTCTATTGAACCGTCATCGATTCGGCCTCGCTCACCCCCACGTTCCCGGCCTGGTAAGCATCATAGACGCGCGCCGCATAGGTCGCATCGAGGCCGGGCCCGACTCCGCCCGCCCGCCCGGCCACGGTCGTGACCGCACGCCGATTGAGGCGCTCGGGCCCCGCCACGGAAACGGCGGGGGACTGCTCGCCCAGCGACTCGACCGCAACGAGGCGCGCGACCGGAATACCCTGAGCCACCAGATAGTTCCTGGCGCTTTCCGCCCGGCGCAAGCCCAGGCCGTAATTGTATCGCTCTGATCCCACGAGATCCGTATAGCCCGTGACCACCATCGGCACGTCGGGATGGGCGCGCAGCCAGAGGGCCTGCTCGTCGAGAATCGCGCGCGCCGCGTCCTCGAGCGAGGCGTCGTTGAAAGCGAACGTCACCGTCGTCTCGGCGTTCGCCGCGAAATCGCGCGCGAGCCTGCGGCCCGTGCCGGCGCGATCCTCCTGGATGGCGAAATCCGCGTCGAGCGTCTCGCCGAATCGGTAGGGCAACGGGAACTCGCCCGCCGGTCCCGCGCAGCCCCCGAGCTGGCCCGCCAGGGCCAGCAATGCGGCGCCGCCGAGCGCGTGCCGCGCCGCGTCACTCCAGGACATAGCCGTACTCTCCGTCGATCCCCGACCCGGCGAGCCCGAGCTCGCGAACCACGCCGCCAGCGCTCTGGCCGAAGAGGAAGAACTGGGATTCGTTCGGGATGGCGATCCGGTCAGTCGGCAGGACCAGTTCGTCCTCATCGTCGACGGGCGAGACCAGGTGCACCGAGACGAAGATCACCAGCTCGGTCTCGCCGCGCTGGAACCCTGCCGAGCGGAAGAGCGCGCCCAGCACCGGGATGTCGCCAAGCCACGGCACCTGGCTGATCGTGTCCTCGAAGCTTTCCTGCAGCAGCCCGGCGATGGCGAAGGCCTGGCCGTCGCGCAGCTCGACCGTCGTCGTCGCGCGGCGGGTCTGGAAGCCGGTCACTTCGATGCCGTTCGTGACCGTCGAGATGTTCGGGTCGACCTGGCTGACCTCGGCCGAGACCGAGACGTTGATCATGTCGTTGTCGAGCACCAGGGGCAGGAATTTGAGGCTGACGCCCACGGGCTTGTACGACACCGTCACCGTGCCGAGGTCGCCCTGCACCGGGATCGGCACCTCGCCGCCGGCGAGGAAGCTCGCCTCGATGCCCGACAGCGAGGTCAGGTTCGGCTCGGACAGGATCTTGGCAAAGCCTTTCGCCTCGAGCGCGTCGATTCGGATGTCCAGCAGATAACTGTCCGCGATGTTGAAGATCGCGCCGAAGATGCCCGAGAAAGATCCCAGCGCCGGGGCGAGGTCCTCGATGATGCCGTTCTCATTGTCGAAGTTCAGGCGGGTCGTTTCGCCGATGTCGATGCGCGGCGAAGCGACGTTGTCGCCGATGCCGAGCGCGGTGATGCTGACGCCCAGATCCTTGCCGACGGCGCGGTTGATTTCGGCCACCTTCACCCGCAGCAGCACCTGCTGGGTGCCGCCGACGGTCATCATGTTGACGACCGCGTCGCCGGCATAGGCGCGCGCCAGCGCCAGCGCCGAATCGACCTTCGCCGCCCCCGAGACAACGCCGGACAGCACGATCGTGTCGCCGGCCGCCCGGACCTCGATCGGTTCGCCCGGCAGCAGCTGGCCGAGCCGCTCCTTCAACTCGGACGTGTCGGCGAGAACCCGCAGCACGACGTTCGTGATCAGCCGCCCGTCAGCGCCGAACAGCGTGAGCGATGTCGTGCCGCGCCGCTGGCCGAAGATGTAGATCGTGCGGTTCGAGATAGGCTGCACATCGGCGATCTGGGGATTGGCGACCGAGACCTCGGTAAAGGCGACGTCGCTCTCGAGCACGACGGCGCGATCAACGAGGACCGGGATGACGTTGGCCTCGAGCCCCTTCGACATGCGCAGCACCTGCTGCGCGCTCGAGGGCGCGTGAAAACCAGTCACAGCCAGCGCCGCGGCCAGCCAGATCAGCGCGTGAATTCCGCGTACCATCCCCTCGCCCGCATCTGCGCCGCTCTCGCGCGGCATCTTGTCTCGAGCTGATACAGCACTAGACAGCGGAAAGCCGCGGGAATCAAGCGATTACGCGCTGGCCGGCGGCACAGGGCTAGCGATGGATCTCGACTTCCTGCACCTCGGTGCCCTTGCGGACGGTCACCAGGTTCGGCGGCGGCGGGGGCGAGGGCAGCGGCTCGGGGATCACCACCGGCTGATCGGGCAGGTCGTCGATGCTGACGGCTTCGACGCGCGCCTCGACCGCTTCGTCGACGCCGCGCAGCGAGAGCGACAGCTTGCCGACCTGCTGGGCCAGCGCCAGCTTCGACGCGTCGTTCGGATCGACTTCGACCGTCGCGGTGCGCGCGACGCGGGTCGAACTCGTCTCGGTGTTCGAGACCTGGTCGGTGGCGATGACCAGCACGTTCTGCAGAAAGATGCTCGTCACCAGCTGCCGGTCGATGGTCCGCGTGAGGAGAATGTCGACGCGGTCGCCCGGCGCGACCAGCCCGGCGACGCCGCTGACGGCGTTGATCGGAATGGTGAAGGCGCGCTTGCCCTCGGTGACCTGCGCCGCGACGCGCACGTTCTCGCCAAAGCCCGTGACCTTGGATTTCAGGACCAGCTCGCCCGGCTCGATCGTGCGCAGGACGGTGCGCGTCTCCTTGCGCTCGGGACCGAGCAGTTCCTCGCCGGTGGTGAAGGCGCCCTCGGGCACCGCGTCCTTGGGCCAGGTCACCCAGCGCAACCGCTCCTCGGCCATCGCGAGGTCCAGCCGGTCGCCGTATTTTAGTCCCTGCTTGGCCGCGAGGACGCGGACGGTCTCCGGCCCCGCCGGACGCGCCGCCATCATGGCCTGGGCGGCGTAGAACTCGCGCAAAAGGTAGGTCGCCGCGCCCGCGAGCGCGACGCCGAGGCAAAGAACGAGGATCGCGACGATCCGCATAGAACTCCCCCAACCGGCAGGTGACGGCACGCGTTCACCATAGCAGATACCGCGCCGTTGCCGAGAGGGCTTTACTGAGTGGCGTCGTCCGCCTGTGCCGCTGAAGCTGTCCGGCGGACCGGCCTCGACCGAACTCGGCACCTGCACGGCGATACCGAGATTGCTGTTGATGCTCTGCGGTCAAGGGCTTCACGCCGCCCTCGAAAACGCCATAGACGACGGCGATGCCCAGAAGCAGGATGCCGGCGGTCAGAGCAACCCAGTCGATGGTCACGGCGCCATCGTCGTCACGCAGGAACTTTGTGAGCATGATGCAACCCTCCAGGTCTTCAGCTCGTCGTGCTCTGGACCTTTGTCCAGCAATGCCCCGCTTTGATCAGCTCGCTGCGGGCAGGACGGGTCCAAATCGAGTTGCTTACCCCGGTCCTTCGCGACTTCGATATCATCCATCCGCCGCTGTGCTCAAATAAATATTCACGTTACCAAGGCCGTGCGCTTAAAATCTCCCATAGGTTAACCGTTCTTGGCGAGAAGGCGGCACTAGTGGCCGGGATTGTGAAGACATCAAGGCAGAATGTGGCCGGATTGTGGCCGCGCCGGTGCGGAAAGCGACTGGCGGCCGCCGGACTCGGGCTGCTGGCGGTCCTGGCCGCCGATTTCTTCGAATCAGCGGCCGAGGCGGGGTTCGTCAAGAACGGCATCCGCCCCGGCCAGAGAGGGCGCGCGGAGCTGTTGCGCGCACCGCCGGCCGGAACGCGCGTCCGCGTCCGCGTCCCCGCCAAGTTCGCCGCGCCCGCGGCAAAGACCGGTGCGGCGCACCAGGCCTGGTTCTGGGACGTGAACACAGAAAGGCGCGGGGGCGCAGCCGGCGGCTGGCCAGCCGTGCTCGACAGCGTTCGGGACCGCCGCGCCCGCGGGCTCGGCCTCTATGACCCCGCCATGCTTGGCGGGATCCGCACCGCCTATGGCACCGAGATCGAGGCGGCGGCCCGGCGGCACAACGTCTCGCCGGCGCTGTTGCTCGCGGTGATCACGGTCGAGTCCCGCGGCCGGGCGCAAGCGGTCAGCCCGAAGGGCGCCCAGGGCCTGATGCAGCTGATCCCGGCGACCGCCCAGCGCTTCGGCGTGGCCGACCCGTTCGAGCCCGCCGCCAACATCGCCGGGGGCGCGGCCTATCTGGACTGGCTGCTCGACGAGTTCGATGGCGACGTGCTGCTGGCGCTCGCGGGCTACAACGCCGGCGAGGGCGCCGTGCGCAAGCACCGGGGCGTGCCGCCCTATCCCGAGACGCGCGACTACGTGGCGCTGGTGATGGACGCGGTGGCGGCGGCCGGCGCGCTCTGCGAGACGCCGCCCGAGGGCCCGCGCCTGCCCTGTCGTTGGCGCTCCGGGATCTGAGGGGATCTGAACCGGCGCTTGCCGGGCCGCGCGGGCGCGCCTAGAACGGCCGCCATGCTGACGATCCGGCGCCCCGACGACTGGCACCTGCACCTGCGCGACGGCGCCATGCTCGAGGGCGTGATCGGTCACTCGGCCGACCATATCGGACGGGCCATCATCATGCCGAACCTGGTGCCGCCGGTGGTGACCGGCGCCCAGGCCGCCGCCTATCGCGAGCGCATCCGCGCGGCCGCGCCGGACGGCGCCTTCCGGCCGCTGATGACGCTCTACCTGACCGAGAGCACCCATCCGGACGAGGTGGCGGCCGCCGCCGAGGCCGGCCTCGTCCACGCGGTCAAGTTGTACCCAGCCGGCGCCACGACGAACTCCGAAAGCGGCGTGCGCGACATCGCCCAAGTGCTCCCGGTGCTCGAGCGGATGGCCGAGATCGGCTTGCCGCTGCTGGTCCATGGCGAGGTCACGGACCCGGAGGTCGACATCTTCGACCGCGAGGCCGTCTTCATCGAGCGGGTGCTCGAGCCGCTCCGCCACAAGCTGCCGGCCCTGCGGATCGTGCTCGAGCACGTCACGACGGCCGAGGGCGTCGACTATGTTCGCTCGGCCGAGCGGGGCCTCGGGGCGACGCTGACGACGCATCACCTTATAATCAACCGCAACGCGATCCTCGCTGGCGGCATCCGTCCGCACTATTACTGCCTGCCCATCGCCAAGCGCGAGCGTCATCGCCAGGCGCTGCGGGCCGCCGCCGTCTCGGGCGACCCGCGCTTTTTCTCCGGCACCGACAGCGCGCCACATGCCGACCCGGCGAAGCTCGCGCCTTGCGGGTGCGCGGGCTGCTTCACCGCGCCGGTCTCGCTGCCCTGCCTCGCGCATGTCTTCGAGGAGGAAGGCGCGCTCGACCGGCTCGAGGCGTTCGTCTCGCTCCACGGCGCCGCCTGGTACGGCATGGCGCCGAACGAGGACCGGATTCGCCTCGTCCGCGCGGACGAACCCGTCGTCTTCCCCGCCCAGATCGCGACGGGCGCTGGGCCCGTCACCGTCTTCGACCCAGGCTTTCGCATCCACTGGCGCATCGAGGCCGAGCCATGAGCTTCACCGCCCTGCCTGATCGCGCGCAGGTTGCGCGCGAGGTCGCCCGCATGCTGCTCGAGATCCGCGCCGTCCATTTCCGGCCGGACCCGCCCTACACCCTCACTTCGGGCCTCGCGAGCCCCGTCTACATCGACTGCCGCAAATTGATCTCGTACCCGCGCATCCGCGCCGCCTGCATGGATTTCGCCTGCGGCCGGCTGATGCAGGACGCCGGCTGGGAGCAGTTCGACGCGGTCGCCGGCGGCGAGACGGCCGGCATCCCCTTTGCCGCTTGGATCGCCGAGCGTCTGGGCCTGCCGATGCTCTATGTCCGCAAGCAACCCAAGGGCTTCGGCCGCAATGCTCGCATCGAAGGCGAGCTGCGCGAAGGCGCCCGCATCCTGCTGGTCGAGGATCTGACCACCGATGGCGGCTCCAAGGTCCGCTTCGTCGAGGCGATCCGCGAGGCCGGCGGCCAGTGCGCGCACACGGTGGTCGTCTTCTATTACGACATCTTCCCCGAGGTGCGGCCGCGCCTGGCCGAACATGGGCTGACGCTGCATCATCTGGCGACCTGGCGCGACGTGCTGTCAGAGGCGCGCGACGGCCGCCATTTCGACGCGTCAACGCTCGACGAGGTTGGAGCCTTCCTGGATGCGCCTCTGCAGTGGTCCGCCGCCCATGGCGGCAAGGCATCGATCTCGATCTGACGAAGCTCGGGCGCGACCTGGGGCCACGGCCTGCGGGCGGGCGACTAGCCGACGAAGAGGCTACCCTGACAATCTTCGCGGCGGGTCTCGCAGAAGCGCGCCACGTCGATGAAACCCGCGGGCCATCAGCTTCTGGTTAACGGGTTGGAAGCAACCTCGGACGTCTCGCCACCCCTCGGAACGAGCCAGGACTCATGAGCAACGCCGCGATCCTTTACACCAGCGACGGATTCGAGACCTCTCGCGACGACCTGATGGGGCGGCACTCGGCCGGCGAGGGCATGCTGCGCGGCGTCGCGCGCTGGCTGGACGTCGAGCGGTACTATGCCTTCGTCCCGGACCAGGCGAGCTTCGACTCCTTTGCCAGGAAGATGAAGTCCTTCGGGATGAAGCCGGATCGGGACTGTGCCCTGGTCCACTACCACGACCTGCAGGCTCTGAAGCAGGTCGGGTGCCTCTTTCAATCGCAGCCCAGCCTGGACGCGCATGCCTGGACGCGCCGCTTCTTCGATCAGCGGGACTACAGCCTGTGCGGGCTGACGCATACGACGGCGTCGGACCGGGCAATGAACTCGATCGGCGCGATCCTCACGACGCCGCTGCAGCGCTGGGACGCGGTGATCTGCACGTCCGGCGCTGTCAAGGCGATGGTCGAGCACCTGCTGGCGGAGCTCGGCGACTACCTCCGCGCGCGCCTGGGGGCGACGGACGTCGAGCCCAAGTTGATGCTGCCCGTCATCCCGCTCGGCATTCATTGCGATCAGTTCGAGCCCGAGGATGCCGGGCGACAGCGTGCCGAGTGGCGGCAGAGGCTCGGCATCGCCGAGGACGAGGTCGCCGTTCTGTTCGTCGGCAGGTTGAGCTTTCACGCCAAGGCGCATCCTTATCCGATGTACCGCGCCCTCGAGCTGGTCAGCCAGCGGACACAGCAGCGGATCCATCTGGTGCAGTCCGGCTGGTTCGCCGTCGATGGCATCGAAAAGGCCTTCCGACGAGGCGCCGAAGAGATTGCGCCCAGCGTCGTCCACCACTTCGTCAACGGGCGGGATCCGGCCGCGCGCTATGGCATCTGGCACGCGGGCGACGTCTTCTGCAGCCTCTCGGACAACATCCAGGAGACCTTTGGGCTGACCCCTGTCGAGGCGATGGCCGCGGGCTTGCCCGTCGTCGCCAGCGACTGGGACGGCTATCGCGAAACGATCGAGCACGGTGTGCAGGGGTTTCTCGTGCCAACCTTCGCCCCGGCGCCGGGCTTTTCCGCCGACCTCGCCTTCCGCTATGCGATCGGCGCGGACGATTACGACCAGTACCTGTTCGGGGCCTGCGGCGCCGTGGCGGTCGACATCGACGCGACGGCGGAGGCCTTCGCGCGGCTCTTCGCCGACCGCGAGCTCAGGCGGTCCATGGGAGAGGCCGGCAAGAAGCGTGCGCGCGAGTGCTATGACTGGAGAGTGATCATCCCGCGCTATGCCGAGCTGTGGCAGGAGCTGGCCGAATTGCGCCAAAGCGCCGAAGAGCACTGTCCGCGTTTACCCGGCCGAGCCTGGCATCCGCTGCGCGACGACCCGTTCGCTTTGTTCCAGGGGTATCCGACCCATAAGGTGAGCGAGAGCAGCCATGTCGCGCCCCGCGCGGACGACGTGCGTGCCGAGGTTGTTCGCCTCGGCGCCCTGACGATGAACCGCTCGTCGCGCTTTCCGCGCGAGAACGCGCTCGTGCACCTCTGCAAAGCGCTCGAAGGCGGGACGGCCCTGTCGCTGGCCGAGATCCTCGACGGGGTGCCTCAAGGCCATCACGGCTCGGTGGTACGAACGGTGCTTTGGCTGAAGAAGCTGGGGCTCGTCGAAGTCAACGCGGACCGACACGGGCCGGAATAATCCTCCCGGGGCGCCGGAACCTGCGGGGCTGCGACCGTACCGGTCCTTCGCGCGCACATCCCGTGTCGCCTGTGCCACGCAACCCGGCAAACCTCTGGCCGCGCGTCTGGCAGTCCTATTGCCGGAACACGCCGGGAACACCATATTCGTCGCAACGGTGCTGCAGCGCAGGCCGTCTAACCGAGGTCGCTTCGCAGGAGGACGCTCGCACATGTCACGCATCTCCTTCACGTCGCATCCGTTTCTGCTCGGCTTCGAGCAGCTCGACCAGCTGGTCGAGCGGACGGCGAAATCAGGCTCTGACGGCTATCCGCCCTACAACATCGAACAGCGGGGCGATGACGCGTATCGCATCACGCTCGCGGTGGCGGGCTTTGCCGAGGCCGAGCTCTCGATCACGCTCGAGAACGGCCACCTCGTCGTTCGCGGCCGGCAGGCCGAGGAGGAGGATGGGCGCGTCTTCCTGCACCGCGGGATCGCCGCGCGCCAGTTCCAGCGGAGCTTTGTGCTGGCCGACCGCGTTGAGGTCGCCGAAGCCCTGCTCGAGCACGGGCTCCTGCAGATAGATCTCGTTCGGCGCAAGCCCGAAGTGAACGTGCAGACAATCAGGATTGGCGGGGGCGCGCCGCGCGCCGCCGGTCAGTAAGAGGCGAGCAGTAGGAGAAGTGCTATGAGTGAGAAGAACCCCTTCGTTCATCCGGGCGCCGGCGCCATCGTCTATGTGCGCGAGGCCGACCGGGCCGGGCTGCCCGAGCACCTGCGCAAGATGCCGGGCAAGATCTTCGCGGTGCATGATCCCGAGGGCAACGTGCTGGCGCTTTCGCCGGACCGCAAGCTGGCCTTCGCGCTTGCCAAGCGCAACGACCTGGTGCCGGTCAGCGTGCACTGAGCAAAGTTTGCCTCGGGCCGCCCCGGCAGCCCGAGGCTTCGCCCCATCAGGCGGCGCGCGATGCCGACAGATCCGTGACCAGCGCATAGAGCGCGGCCTCGCTGTCGGTCTCGCGCAGTTTCTTTCTCACCCCCGCATCGCGCATCAGCCGCGAAACCTTGGCCAATGCGCGCAGATGGTCGGCGCCCGCTTCCTGCGGCGCGAGCAGGGCAAAGATCAGGTCGACGCCCTGGGCATCAGCCGCTTCGAAATCCACGGGCTTGTCGAGCTGGGCAAAGACGGCGACGATGCCGTTCAGCCCGGCGATCCTCGCATGCGGGACGGCGACGCCGTTGCCCATTGCGGTCGAGCCGAGCTTCTCGCGCGCGAGCAGACCCTCGAAAACGGCGCGAACCTCTAGCCCATAGGCCTCGCTGGCACGGTGCGCGATCTCCTGCAGCGCCTGCTTCTTGCTGCTGGCCTTGACCTTGCACAGCACGGCGCGTGGTGAGACGAGGTCGGAAAGTTCCATTAGACACCCAACGGGTTGACGAGCGTGAAGCTCAGGACGCCGAAATGTTCGCCGGGTCGACCCAGCCGATATTGCCGTCATCGCGTCGGAAGACGACGTTGAAGCGGCCGTTCGCATCGTTGCGGAACATCAGGAAGGTTCTGTTTGCGAGCTCCATCTGCATGACCGCCTCGCCGACGCTGAGCGACTGGATCGACTGCGTCATCTCGGCGACGATGACGGGCTGCAGGTCTTCGGGCTCCTCCGACTCCTCCCGGAACTCGGCGGCCCGCAGCACATAAGCCGGCGCATCGTAGGCTTCAATCGGCTTCCGGCGATTCTGATGATGGTCGCGCAGGCGCCGCTTGTAGCGGCGGATCTGCTTCTCGATGCGCTCGGCCCCCTGCTCGAAGGCGGCATAGACGTCGTGGCCCGTGCCGCTCGAGGCCGCGATCAGCCCGGTCGGCAGATGTACATGGGCATCGCAGCGAAAGGCGCGCGCATCGCGCGAGAACGTGACGATCGCCTCCACCGGCCGGTCGAAGTACTTCTCGACGGCTGCGGTGAGATTCTGGGTTACGTGGTCGGTCAGCGCGCTGCCGACGTCGATCTGCTTGCCGTTGACCTGGACGCGCATCTGCCCTCCTGAACTTGCAAGTCCTCGGCATCGGCCGGAGCCCCGGCTGCAGCCCCGCTGAAAACGGCAGTCGGCGCTGCCGCGCGCTCGGGTAACGGGGCGGCTTGCCTATGAACCGCTCGGCCGGCTGTCAAGCTGGGGAGTGAGAAGCGACGCCTCGGGGGACCAGCGGAAGCGCCGCCCGGCAGCGATGGATCGACTCGATGCCGAAACGCCATCATCGAGAAATTAGGATTGCGCCGGCGGACGCCCGAGGTCAACTGAATGCGTCGGCGCCGACCGCACATGCCGAGTGCGCGGGCGCAGGCTCACGACGCTTCGCGCAGCGACTTCTGCCGCCGTCGCTCGATCGAAGACGGTATGTTCAGCGACTTTCGGTACTTGGCGACCGTCCTTCGCGCGATGTCGATGCCCTCGCGAGCGCAACCGCTCGACGATCTCGTCGTCGGACAGCACGGCGGCCGGCGGCTCGCCATCGACCATGGCCCGGATCCGGTGCCTGACGCTTTCCGCCGCGACACCGCCCGTCTCGCCGCCGACCGCGTTGGTGAAGAAGAACTTGAGCTCGAAGATGCCCCGCTCGGTCGCGATATACTTGTTCGATGTCACCCGGCTCGCGGTCGATTCGTGCATGCCGACCGCCTCGGCCACGGTGCGCAGGTTCAGCGGCCGCAGGCCGGCGATGCCCTCGTCCAGAAAGCGCTGCTGGCGACGGACGATCTCGGTCGCGATCTTCAGGATCGTCCGGGCGCGCTGGTCGAGGCTGCGGATCAGCCAGTTGGCGCTGGCGAGGCAATCGCCCAGATAGCGCCGCGTCTCGGCGCAATCGCGCGCGCCGATCTCGGCGGCATAATTGCGGTCGAGCAGCACGCGGGGCAGGGTGTCCGGGTTCAGCTCGAGATGCCAGCCGCCCCAGCTCGTCCGCCGGAGCAGGATGTCGGGCACCAGCGTCTCGGGCTCGACCGCGCCGAACTCGGCGCAGGGACGCGGATCGAGCCGGCGCAGCTCCTGCACCATGTCTGCCAAATCCTCGGCGTCGACGCCGCAAAGCGGCGCGCAGCCGCTTCCACTCGCCGCGCGCCAGCAGGTCGAGGTTGGCCAGCAGCGCCTGCATGGCGGGGTCGAGCCGGTCGCGCTCGCGCAGCTGCAGCGCCAGGCACTCGGCCAGGTCGCGCGCGCCGACGCCGGTGGGCTCGCACCTCTGCAGCAAGGCAAGCGCTTCCTCGGCGCGCTCCGGCGCGACGGCGAGCCGGCCGGCGATTTCGCCGAGATCGGCCCGCAGATATCCGTTCTCGTCCAGCTCCTCGACCAGGTAGCGCGCGATCAGCGCCACCTCGCGATCCGCGCGGGCCTGGCCGAGTTGATCGCGCAGATGATCGCGGAGCGCCGGCCGCCCGGCAAGCCGTTCCTCGAGGCTCGGCCCGTGCTCGGGCGCTCCGCCCGAGCCGCCGCCATGCGGGCGGCTGGGGGCCGTCGCCGCATCGGACGGCGCGTCGTCGTGCAGGTTCTCGGCGCCGGTGTCGAAGGTCTCGCCGCCCAGCGAGTGGTCGCCGTCGGCGGTGATGCGCAGATCCGTCTCGGTCGGCCCGGCCTCGCGCGCCGCCTCCGGGGCTTCGCCCGTGCCGAGGCCGCCGCCATTGGCGACCTCGATCAGCGGGTTCTGCTCGGCGGCGTGCTCGACGAACTCGACCAGCTCGAGATTCGACATCTGCAGGAGCTTGATGGCTTGCTGCAGCTGGGGCGTCATGACCAGCTGCTGCGTCTGCTTCAACTCGAGACGAAGACCGACCGCCATCAACCCAACCCCGCGACAGTGCGACGCCAGTCTCGGGCGGGCCGGTTACTAAATCCGGAAACCCTCGCCCAGATATACCCGTCGAACGTTGGCATCCTCGACGACCTCGTCGGGCGTGCCGCTCATCAGGACGCATCCTTCATGCAAGATGTATGCCCGGTCAATGATCTCGAGCGTCTCACGCACGTTGTGATCGGTGATGAGAACGCCGATGCCACGGTCCGTCAGGTGGCTGACCAGCTTGCGGATCTCGCCGACGGCGATCGGGTCGATGCCGGCGAAGGGCTCGTCGAGCAGCACGTAGGACGGTTCGGTCGCCAGGCAGCGGGCGATCTCGACGCGGCGCCGCTCGCCGCCCGACAGCGCCGAGGCGGGCGTCCGGCGCAGGTGCGTGATCGAGAATTCGCCGAGCAGCGCATCGAGCCGCCGGGCCCGCTCCAGCGGATCCGGCTCGACCAGTTCGAGCACCGCCTTCAGATTGTCCTCGACCGACAGCCCGCGGAAGATCGACGCTTCCTGCGGCAGATAGCCGAGGCCGAGCCGCGCCCGGCGATACATTGGCAGGCCGCTGACATCGACGCCGTCCACCTCGATCGTGCCGGCATCGCAGGGAATGAGGCCGATAACCATGTAGAAGCAGGTCGTCTTGCCGGCGCCGTTCGGCCCGAGCAGCCCGACCACCTCGCCGCGCGTCAGCCGCAGCGAGACGTCGCGCACCACAGGCCGCCGGCGATAGCTCTTGCCAAGCCCCGTCACCGTCAGGCCGGCGCGTCCGCCGCCGGCAATGACGCGCAGCCGCGTGCGTTCGCGCGCGTGCAATGGCTCCTTGACGCTCATCAGTTGGTGCCCTGCTCGCCGTTCTTCTGTGGCGAGAAGATCGACTTGACCCTGCCTTCCATCCTGCCCTGTCCCTCATCGACGTGAATGACCAGCCTCTGGCCGGAGATCACGTTCTGTCCCTGCGTCAAGACGACCGATCCCGTCATCGTGATTGTTCCCGCCGCGACGTCGTACTCGGCCTGCTCGCCCTGCGCCGTCTCGGTTCCGTTCGAGATGAAGACGTTGCCGTGCGCCTGCATGTTGCGGATGTCGCCGGTGCCGGGGTCTTCGGTGCCTTCCTGCTGCGTGTAGTAGACGTCGAGCCGGTCGGCGGTCAGGCGAAGCGTGCCCTGACCGGCCACGACCGCCCCCGAGAAGATGGCCAGGTTTTCCGCCTGGTGCACTTCGAGCGCGTCGGACGTGATCTCGATCGGTGCGGTCCGGTCATGCTTGAACCCGCCGAACGGTCCTTCGGTCTGGGCACGTGCGGGCAACACGGCCGCGACGAGCGCGACGGCCAGCGCAACTCCGGTGATCTTCGTTGCGGTCACCCACAACCTCCATCTTACTTTCACGGATCTATAGACGATTGGGGCGCGCGCCACCAGCGGCTGCGCTCAGTGGACTTAACGCTCGGCGCGCCCGGCCTCGTCGCCGCTCTGTTCGGGGCGCCAGTTCACGTGCACGTTCCCCTCGAAACGGATGGTCGCGTCCCCCGGGGTCTGGCCGCGCACCATGCGCATCCGGTCGGCCTCGATGCTGCCGCGGGGGCCCGTGGCGCGCAACCTGGCCGGGGCGACCGCGACCTTGGATGCCAAGTCGAGTTCGATGCGCGGCATCTTCGCCTGGAATCCGTCCGAGGTCTCGAAGACCACGTCGCCCATCAGGTTGAGCCGGTCGTCGCTGCGGAAGAGCTCGCCCGCCGCGGCGCGCACGGTCACGACCCGGGTGTCGGGCAGATGCAGCTCGCCGACGGGCCGCTCCAGCGCGACCCGGTCCGGCGTCGCGCCGTCCGGCAGCGCCCAGTCCGCCGTGACCACGAAGGGGTCGCCATCCTCCGTGATGCCCGAAAAACGCGGCTTGTCGAGCTTCAGCCCGGCGCCGAGCACGGCCAGGTTCGCGGCCTGCTCGGCGTCGAAGATCACCGCGCGCTCGCGTCCGAACATGAAGATCGTGCCGACCAGCAGGATCGCGGTGATCGCCAGGCCGACCTTCAGCTGCCGCACCAAGCGCGAATGCCGCTCGATGCGCGCCTGGCGCTGGCTGCGGTGATGCTCCTCCGCGGTCGACATCACGACGTCCGGCTCACGCGACGTCGAGCCCGGCGCGCAGGCAGTCATGCATGTGCAGAATCCCGAGCGGCACCTCTTCGCCCGGCTCGGTCACGAACAGGCAGGTGATCTTGCGGGCGCTCATCAGCTTCAACGCTTCTTGCGCCAGCGCTTGCGGCCCGATCGTGCGCGGGCCGGCGCGTCGCCACGTCCAACGCGCGGCTCTCGAGCAGCCCGTCCATGTGCCGGCGCAAGTCGCCATCCGAAATGATGCCCGTCAGGCGCCCGCGCGCATCGACGACGCCGGCGACGCCAAACCCCTTATGCGTCATGACCAGGATCGCCTCGGTCATCGGCGTGTCCTCGGCGACCAGCGGCAGGCTGTCGCCCGACGACATCAGCGCCTCGACGGTCGCCAGCCGCGCGCCCAGCCGGCCGCCCGGGTGGAAGGCGCGGAACAGGTCGGGCGTGAAGCGCCGGCGCTCCATCAGCGCCACGGCCAGCGCGTCGCCCAGGGCCAGCGTCATGGTCGTCGACGTCGTCGGCGCCATGCCGACCGAGCACGCCTCCTCGGCCGGCGGCAGCAGCAGCGCGACGTCGGCGGCGCGCAGCAACGCCGAGTCGGCGCGTCCTGCCACGCCGATCAGCGGGATGGAGAACCGCTTGCAGTGCGCGACGATATCGGCAAGCTCCTTCGTCTCGCCGGAATTGGACATCACCAGCGCCACGTCCTGCTCGGTGATCATCCCGAGATCGCCGTGGCTCGCCTCGCCGGGGTGGACGAACTGCGCCGGCGTGCCCGTCGAGGCGAGCGTCGAGGCGATCTTGCGCGCCACGTGCCCCGACTTGCCCATGCCCGAGCAGATCACCCGGCCCTCGGTGCGCAAGATCGTGTCGACGGCCTCGGCGAACCTCTCGTCCAGCGCGTCGGCAAAGGCCTCCAGCGCCGCCGCTTCGATGCGCAGGACGCGGCGGCCGGTCTCGATCGCGGATGCGCGCTCGGGCCGTTCGGCCGTCATCGCTTGGGCCTCCTCAATGCGCAAAGATGTCCTCCTCGGGCCAGCCGGCAAGATCCAGCATCGCCCGATCCGGCAGGAACCCAAAACAGGCCTGGGCGAACCCGAGCCGTCCCTCGCGCGCCAGCCGCTCGGCCAGCGCCTCGCGCAACCGGTGCAGGTGCAGAACGTCCGAGGCGGCGTATTCCTGCTGAGCCTCGCTCAACTCCGGCGCGCCCCAGTCGCTCGACTGCTGCACCTTGGAAAGGTCGACGCCCAGAAGCTCGCGGCAGAGGTCCTTAAGCCCATGCCGATCGGTGAAGGTCCGCGTCAGCTTCGAGGCGATCTTTGTGCACCAGACCGGCCGCGCCACTGCGCCGAAGGCGTGCGCCAGAACGGCGATGTCGAAGCGGCCGTAGTGAAACAGCTTCTCCACCCCCGGCGCGGCCAGCAACCGCGACAGGTTCGGAGCCTCGCGCTGGCCTTGCGCCACCTGCACCAGATGCGCCGTCCCGTCGCCCGCTGAAAGCTGAACCAGGCACAGCCGGTCACGGTGCGGGCGCAGCCCCATCGTCTCGGTGTCGATGGCGACGACAGTGCCGAGATCCAGCCCGTCGGGCAGATCACGCTGATGCAGAGTGATCGTCATTCCGGGCTCCCCCGGGCCTTCAGGGCGCGTCCACCGCCGGCGAGGGATGGTGCCCAGGAGAGGAATGATTGCCTTGCAGCGCCGGAATCATACTCGTGAGCACAATCAACTGTTTCCATGTACATTTCCCGGCCACGCGGAACGGTGCCACGTTCCTGCAGCGCCCCCGTGGTGGGGCAAATTGTGGGGCAGTTCAGGCGACGTTTCATGGGCAATAGGGCTTCTAAAAAGTGCGGCATGGTCGAAGCGGGCATCGAGATCCGCAGCAGCCACTACTCGGTGCGGTTCAGGGTCCCAGCTGGTTTTCACGTAGTTGAGCCCCCCAAGGAGTTCAACAGAAGTCTCCAGACGGACAGCCTCGAGAAGGCCAAAGCCCGCTATGCCGTGGAGCGCCGGGCACTGGAGCGCCGGTGGGAGGCTCTGCTCCTCGCTGGCGCGGGACCGGGCACGCGCCCGGCGCTGATTGGAGGCGTCGTTCCGCCGAGAGAGCTGGTATCCGGGCTGCCGGAACACCACAACTGCATCCGGTGACCGAACCGCCGGCGCTGGTCGGCGAGCTCCCGCAGCCGTGTGCGCAGGGCGCCGTCGTCGGGGCGCCCGGCGCGGTAGCGGATCACGCTCCTGTCCGCCGCAAGCATGGTGCACGCCCGCCGCTCGCTCACGTCAAGCCTCGTCCTCAGATGCGCGACCGCCTCCCGCCTCCCGCGCGGCGGCGGGCGTCACCATTTCTTGCCAGCAGATCCTCAGGTCGGAGACGGTCTAGGTAGACGTGGTCACCGCCTTCGAGGAGCGCGCCGGGCGCTCAAGCACGCAGCGAGTGCCGGCGGATTGCCCGAGTCCGAGGAGGTCGAGCGCTACACAACTTTGGCAACGCGCTGGTCCAACTGGGCCGAGCGCTGCCTACGGTCCGCGTCGGCTCGACTGTTGATCGGCGCCGGTGGCAATCAGGTGAAAAACTTAGCCGTCTGGCAAAGTTTTCTGTTGTCGCGGGGCGTCGCGGCGGATAGTTAGATGCATGGCTAAGCATGAACCCGAGCTCTCGCACCTTTTCCATGCTTTGGCGGACCCCACTCGGCGGTCGATCCTGACGCGCCTCGCAGAGGGGCCTGCGCCGGTGACGGAGCTGGCCCACCCGACGGGACTGCGTTTGCCAACGGTGATGCGGCACCTTTCCGTGCTGGAGGAGGCGGGTCTGATCGCCACGGCGAAAGACGGGCGGGTACGGACTTGCGCCATCGTACCGGAGGCGCTGACCCCGGTGCGGACATGGCTCGATGAACAGCGCGCCATCTGGGAAGCCCGCCTCGACCGGCTGGACGACTACGTGATGAAGCTGATGAAGGACAGCACTCGATGATGCCGGACCTCGATCCGAACACCGACTTGAGTTTCACGCGCACGCTGGCGGCGCCGCGGCAGCTGATCTGGGAATGCTGGACGGAGCCGAAGCATATCCCGCACTTCTTCATTCCCGCGCCGCACAAGGTGACTTCGGTCGATATCGACCTGCGGGTCGGCGGGCGGTTCAACACGACCTTCGACGTAGACGGCACCGCGATGGACAACAAGGGCGTCTATCTCGATGTGGTGCCGGGCAGGAAGCTGGTCTTCACCGATGCCTACACCGAAGGCTGGAAACCCGCGCCCGAGCCGTTCATGACCGCGATCCTGCTGCTGGCGGACGCTCCCGGCGGCGGCACGACCTATACGGCGATCGCCCGCCACCGCAACATCGACAGCCGCAAGGCGCATGAGGACATGGGCTTCTTCGACGGCTGGGGCACCGTGGCGACGCAGCTCGAGACTTATGCCAAGGGCCTGATGAAATGAGCAGCCGCTTCGCGACGCTGACGTTCGAGCGCGAGGTGACCGCCTCGTTGGCGGTGCTGTGGCAGGCCTGGACGGCACCGGCGGCTCGGGCGGTCTGGGCAGCCCCCACGCCTCCGGCGACCGTGGAGTTCCTGGAGGCCGAGACCACGGTCGGCGGACGCGAGGTCTCGATCTGCAGGGTGGAGGGCCAGCCCGAGATCCGATGCGACGCCGGCTGGCTGGAGTTGCAGCCCGCGCTACGCAGCGTGAACTACGAGGTGATCTCGTCTCAGGGCGTGACGCAATCGGTAGCGCTGGTGACGGCGGACTTCTCCAACTCGGGCGAGGGCAGCCGCGTGACCGTGACGGTGCAACTCTCGTCGCTGGCCGGGGATATGGAGGCAGGCTATCGGGAGGGCTTCGGCGCGGGGATGGACAATCTGGCGGGCGTGGCCGAGCGCACCATGGTGCTGCAGCGGGTGATCCGGGCGCCGCGGGCGTTGGTCTGGGGCGCGTGGATGAACCCCGAGACGCTGCCGCAATGGTGGGGGCCGGAGGGGTTCTCGTGCCGGACGAAGAGGATCGACCTGCGGACGGGTGGGGAATGGGTCTTTGACATGATCGCGCCGGATGGCACGGTCTTTCCGAACCATCATCTCTATGGCGAGGTGCGGGCCGAGGAAAGGATCGGCTACACGCTTCTCTGGGGCGAGAACGGGCCGAAACATGCCGATGCCTGGGCATCGTTCGAGGACCAGGACGGGGCGACGAAGGTGACGCTGGGCATGGTCTTCAGCACGGCGGCCGAGTTCCAGGAGGCGAAGCGCTTCGGCGCGGTGGAGCTGGGTCTGCAAACTCTGGGCAAACTGGAACGCTTCGTCCGGTCCGTCGATGATTTTGACCCGGCGTCTGGATGAGGGCAGCGCGCCGGAGGCGAAGCGGGCCGCTGGCCCGGCCTGGCGGACGCCGAGGTTGCGGTCATTTCAGCTCTCGCTGATCGCCTTAAGCGTTCGACATGCTCATCAGCGGTCGACGGAATCAAAAGCGAGGCCGCTCGATGCCTCGCCACGACCGACGGCGGCGCGGTTGCCCGCCCATACGAAGAGGCGGCCGTCGTGCCAACGCGCCGCCTGCCAGGTGCGGCGCACGGTGACGCCCTCGCGCGGCACCTCCTCCTCGCGGATCAGCAGGCGCCCCGGCTCGCCCGCGCGGAGCAGCCGCGCTTGCGCCTCGACCACGCGGCGCTCGCCCGCTGTGTCGAGCACGGCGCCACGGACGAGCCGGACCTCGGCGCTGCCGGGCGCGACCTGCGCCGGCAGCAGCGGCACCCAATGCGCGGGAACGGGCGAGGCAAGCCGGTATTTCGGAACCTCCCGCGGCGCCGGCGGCTCGACGGAAAGATCGACGACGTCCCTGGCGGTCTGGAGTCCCGTCTCCATCGGGCTTTCGAGACGGCGCTCGATCGCCCAGGCGATGTTGGCGAACTCGTCGCGGAGCAGCATCACCTCCTCGAGCACCGGCCCCTCGAGCGGACGGGCGAGCGTCGGCGGCAGGAAGAATAAATTGCCGAGCGACGGTGTCGCGTCTTCGCCCGGCACGGCGAGGAAGGAGAGCGCGAACATCCGCCAACCGCGCGCTCGGTCGGCCAGCGCCTGGTCGCCGGTCGGGCGCAGCAGCGTGCGGACGCCGAAGGTATCGGTGACGACCAGTGAGCGCGCCTCGGCCAGCGAGCCGACCGGCAAGTCGATCGGGATCACGTACCAGTCGTTGCCGAAGCCCGTCAGCGTCTCGATCAGCAGCACCTGGGGCAGATCGGTCGCGCCGGGCTGCAGAGCGCCGAGGTCGATGCGCGCGTCCTCGAGCTCCCAGAATCGCGGCGCGGGCATGCCGTGGAAGGTAACCGGGGCGGGGATCACTGTGCGTGTGACGATCTTGCCCGGCAAGTCGCCGGCCGTGCCCATGCTGACGTTGCCATTGTAGTCGAACGAGTACCAGTCGAGGGTACCGTCGTCGTATTTCTCGGCGGTCAGCGTTCGCTCGCCGAAGGCGTCGTCGCCGAGCCTCGTCGCGACCGAGAAGGCGTATTCAAGTCGGTCGTGCTGCCAGGTCTCGACGCCTCCGGACTCGCTGAAACCGGGCTCACTGAAGAGCGCGTCGGACCAGGCGATCCAGGCGCGGCAGGCGGCCTCGACCTCGGCAACGTCGCCGGGGTCGATGCCGAGGCTGCGGTCGATGCGGGGATTGGCGGGGTCGCCCAGCGCCGCGCGCAGGCGTCGGCCGTCGAGCGCGCGGCCCGCCGCGAGATCGGCGAAGGCCGTCGTCTCGGGGTCGAGCCCGGAGCGCTGTTCGGGCGTAAGAGGCAGGACGGCATAGGCGGCGCGGAGCGTCTCCGAATGGTCCCGCGAGATCACCTGCAGCCGTAGCAGCCGCAAGAGATGAAGCCCGGATTCAACGGCAAGCCGCAGACCCTGGAGCTCGCTGGAGACCGGGTGCCGGAGCCGCTGGCGCTCGACCTGGGTCTCGAGGGGAACGCTCGGGTCGTAGGGAGCGGCGTTCAGGCGAGTGTTCGGCAGCACTGGGCCAGGATGATAGCGGGTGACCGGCGCGACGCGCGCCCGCCAGCGCGCGACGACCGGCGTGCCGGCGTCCTCGCCCTGAAACTCGGCGACCTGCCATTGCCGGGCGAGCAGCCACAGCGGGTCGTGCAGATGGGCGGCAAAGCCGGTCTCGACGTCGCCGCCGGAGGTCCGGGGCTCGAGACGCGCCCAGGTCGTGATGGAGGGCATGGCCGGCGTCCTCAGGGAGCGAGCGGGTTCAGGTCGGTCGAGACCGCATCCGCCTCGACGTTGAAGGCGAGGTAGGCGGCCGGAAGATAGTGCCTGATGTCGCCGAGCGCCTCGGGGTCGACGAGGCGCAGGCGCAGGAGGTCGAGCGTCTCGAGCAGCACGCGGTTCAGCCCGCCGACGCGCCAAGGCTGGCCGATGACGGGGGGCACGGCGAGCAGGATCGCCTGTGGCGCCATGGCGTCGGGGGGATCGTACTGGAAGGCGATGCCGGTCGTCTCGCTGCGGCTGGGAATGACCTCGGTCCACTCGTCGACGAGCAGGCCTGCGAGCGGGCGGCCGAGGTCGACGGGCGCCCCTTGCAGGACGAGCGAGACGGCGCCGGTGTCCTCGGACGCCTGGAGGCCGATCCAGCGCCGGCCGGGAAGGTGAGGCACCTGCAGGACGGCGAGGTCGAGCCGCTCGGCGGCGCCGAGGAGCTCGGCCTCGCGCAGCGGCCGGGCCATCCGGGCGAGCGGAGCCCGGACCCGCTCCATGCGCTGCAGCCAGGTATAGGCGGCGAGCGGATCGTCGCCGAGGAGTGCCTCCGCATCGCCGCGCGAGGCGGCAAGCTCGGCGGCATTCAACGCCGCGAAGCGGGGCAGTGCAAGAAAGCCGTCGCCGAAGACGGCCCGGACGCGCTCCAGCAACTGCCCGAGCCGGCCTTCTTCGTCCGCTGCGGGTTGCGAGGTCGGTCGGTCGAGGCGCCGGGTCATCTCGGCGAGCAGCGCCGCAGCCTGTGGCACCAGGGTCGCCGCCGGGTCGGCGCCGGGCAATGCGGCGGCCGGGACGGCGCCAGGCAGGCCGAACGCGGCCGCCTGCATCATCGCCGCGTCGATGCCGTCGCCGGAGTTGATCGCCTGCTTCAGCCCGCTGTGCGCCTCGGCAAACGCCTGTTCGGCCGCGGCGATGCGCTGCTCGAACTCGGCCAGGTCGAGGCCGCGCGCCGGATCGGCGCGCGGCGGCTGCAGGTCGGCGCCGTGCAGCGGCCGGGCGCCGGCCAGCAGCCGCTGGGCGCGCGCGGCGATCTCGACGAGGTCGGCGAGGCTGCGGCCAAGCCCGGCGCGGCTCAGGTCGACGCGGAGCGAGGCGCCGGCGGCGGGCCCGCCCGGGGCGGCAGTCGCGGAGCGGCGGATACGCTCGACGAGCTCCGGGGTGGGGCCCTCGGCGCCGGTCGTCGCCCAGACGAGGTCGATCGGCGTCAGTCCAAGGGCAGACAGCGGCACCGCATGCGTCGCCCTCTCCCCGCCGTCGGGCCCGAGCTCCTCGACGCGCGCGACGATTCCCGTTGCCGGGCCGAGCAGCCGGCCGGCCCAGGCGGCGAGCGCCGGATCGGCGCGCGCACGCGGCGAGCTATCGGCCCAGCCTTCTTGGCTCGGCGCTGCCTCGGTCGGGAACAGCATGGCCACCCGATGCGTGACCGCGATGCCGGTGCGCGGCGTCGCCATGAAGCCGAGATCTGGCGGCGGCGCAGCGCCGCTGGAGATCGCGTCGAGGGGCGCCGCGGCGCGCGCGAGATTGCCGCGCACCATCTGGAACGCGCCCTCGGCGTGGACGGCGTCGGCCGCCGCGTCGACGGCGTCCTCGAGCGCGGCGAGCGCGCGGCGCACCTTGATCCGGCGCGGGTCGGTTTCGGCGATGCCGAGCTCGAGGAGGATGCGTCGCGGGTCGCTCTGCCAGCGTTGAGAGAGCGCGAGGCCGTCGACCACCAGGCGGCGGACGCCGGTGGGCGTGGCGGCGCCGGGCAGCGGCGCAATGCTGCGAAAGCCGTCGATGAACTCGTCGAGTCCGGCATCGTGCAGGCCGCGCTCGAAGGTATAGCCGATCAGCGCGCCGATGGGCTGACCCTGCCGGACGCCCTCGAAGAGCCGCTTGGCGAGCCGCAGGCGGGCCGAGCTGAGGTCGATGGCATAGGGCGAGTCCGCGGTGCCGCCATGCGCGAGATGGGCGCTGCGCAGGAGCGCCGCGGCGCTCGCCTGGTTCAGCGACGGCGCATGGATGAAGCCCGGATCGTCGGGCGAGGCGACGAGTGGCCCGGGCTCGTCCGGCGGCGGCGCGACGGCGGGGGCGGGTGCTGCGGGCCGGAGGTTCTCGACCCAGCCATAGCCGCCGAGCGTGACGCCGGCGGGCGCGATGCGCCGCAGCTCGGCGAGGCGCCGGGTGGCGAGCGAGGTGATCCAGGCATCGAGCCGGTGCGAGGTGGCGTCGAGCGTGCCCGCGAGGTGGCGCTCGAGCGTCGTCGCATCGACCGTGGCGAGCATCTCCAGCGCCCGGCGCATGGCGGCGAGGCCCGCGTCGGTCCCGGCGCCGAGCCGGTCGCGCACGGTGGTCCCGTCAATCTCGGCATCGCGCTGCCGGGACCAGGTTTGCGCCGGCGGCTGGCCCGGCACGAGGTCGACCAGCTCGGGGTCGCGCAAGAGGCTCGCGAGCGGCGTAGCTTCACCGACAAGCAGCCGGGCGGCCGCCTCGGCGTGCTCGCGGAGGAGCGCGTGGCGGAGCAGCGCATGCAGCAGCGGCACCGGCTCGGCCGGCACCGGTCGGGCGAGCGCGTCCATGTCGGTCGCGGCAAGCATATCGGCGATGTAGGAAGGCTCGCCGACCGTCAGCACCCGGACCGGGCGATCATTGCCGTCATAGGCGGCGTTGGCCAGCGGCGGCACGAAGCCGAGACCGAGTCGCGCCGGCTCGGCGCCGGTCATCTGCACCAGCCGCGCCCAGAAGCCCGTCGCGTCGAGATCCTCACCGAGGAAGGCGCGCAGGTGCTGCAAGAGGTGCCGGCCCATCATATTGCGAACGGCGAACGAGGTCGCGAGCGGCGCCGAGCGGAGCACGTCCGCGAGATCGGCGCTGGGGTTGTCGGTCCGGCCGACGCGCGGCACGCCCGCGGCCGCCGGTCGCCAGACGCGGTCGCGCAGGTTTTTCAGGATCTCGCGCAGCCGGGTCGCGCCGGCATCCTCCGGCAGCGGGGTCCAACCATCGAGCGAGGTGACCGGCAGCACGCCATAAGGCTGGCGCCCGCAGCGCAGCACCGGCAGCGGGCCGGCGGAGCGCAGATAGTCGATGGCGTGCGCGCGCACCCAATCGCGTCCCGCCGGGGTCAGGCTGCCCTCCAGACCGATCATCTGCGAGAGAAAATAGCCCCAGGTGGCGGGCCAGAGCGCCGTCGCCATCGCTCGCGCCTCGGCCTCGTCCTGCCCGTCGCCCGCGGCCATCCGGGCGAACGCCGGAGCCCCGAACGCATCCGTGGCGAGTGCCGCGCTGCTGCCGGGCGTTATGGTGTCCGACAGCCATTCCGTCGCGAAGCTCGCATCGTGCTGCGGGTCGGCGGCCTGATAGGCGGAGCGGGCCGCGGCGGTGTTGTTGGTGGGGGTCGCCGGCGGCAGGAAGGCGAGGCCGTCGGTGTAGCGGTGCGCATCGAGCTGACCGGAGAGCTCGGCCGCGCCGTCGCCGTCCCGGACGCCGACGACCAGCAAAACGTCGATGACGGGCGTGACGAGCGAGGCCGGGAGCGCAATGCGCAGCGCCATCCCGACCTCCTCGGCGCGATCGAAGTCGATCATCCAGCGCATGCCCTCGTCGACGGCCGGCGCATCGTCGCCTTCCGCTCCGGTGGCGAGCGGCGCGTTCAGGTCGGGGCCGATGGCGAGATCGGCAACGATGTCACGGCCGGTCGCGACCGCGACGGCCGTGCCCCCGGCATAGGCGGTGGCGACCCAGCGTCGCGGCAACAGGCGCACCATCGCGGTGCGGGCGGTCGTCGCCGGTGGTCCGATTTCAGGGAAGGCGGGTACCTTGGTCAGAATGCCGGCGACGGGAGCGGTCGGCCGGTCGATGGGGTTGGTCGGAGTGAGGGCGCGCGCGACCCAGGCGGCGCGCTCGGGCCCGAAGCGCGATGCCAGCATCCGCCAGGCCTCGCGCTGGCGTGCCTCGTCCGGGCCCGCACTCCAGTGCACCTCCCAGAACCGGCGGCCCCATAGAATTTCGTCGGCGGAGAGCCGCGGATCGTGCGAGTCGAGATTCACCTTGTCGGGATAGACCCGCACGCGCAGCTCGGTCCGGCCGTCGGGCAGGGCGAAGAACCGCGTCTCGAGCCGGACCGGCAGCAGAGCGAGCGGCAGCGTCGACGGGGCGAGCTCGGCATCCAGACCGGGCAGCTGAGGCGGCGTGCGGGCGAGGATCGCGCCTATGTCGGCGAGGGGGATCGGCATCAGCCCGGACCGAGAAGGATGGATGAGGGCAAGGTGATCCGCACCGGCAACTGCCGCGTTCGCTGCGCGACGAGAGCGGCATTGGCCGCGGGCGGCGGCAGATGGCTCGCCGCACCAGTCGCCTCACCGACCTCGATGCCGAAGCGCGGTGCGGACGGATGCTCCTGCAGCACGATCGACCAGCCGCGGATCTCCGCCGCGGGAATGTCGAAGCCGACATAGCGGATGTCCGGCGCGAAGCCGCCGGTGAAGACCGGCTGGCGCTCCTCGGGCGGGGGGCCGGGCCGCGTCGCGTAGATCACTGCGTTGGGGTAGCGAAGCAGGAGCTCGCTGCGGACCAGCATGACGAAGGAGTCCGCCGGCCCGCCGCCGGCGGTGCCGAGCGTCCCGTCGGACCAGCCGCTGATCGCGTGGATGTCAGGGTGCCGGTCGGGGTCTGCGGCGACATTCCAGAAGCGATCGAAATAGGTCGCGGCGAGGTTCGCCGGGAAGCCGCGCCAGACGAGCTCGCGCCCCATTTCGGTGTTGAGGCCGACGAGATAGGCCTCGACGAACGCCATGTTGGTCTCGAGCGGCACCACGGTGTTCGGCGGGACGAGGTCGAGGCCCGGCAGGACCAGCTCTTGGGCGATCTCGGTCAGCGGCTCGACCATCGCCTGCGGAAAGACGGGCGAGAGCCCGACGGCCTCGAAGGCGCGGTCCTCGTCTCGGGCAGGTCCGGAAATCTGCAGGGTCGCCCGGAGGCGAGCCTGGAAGGACTCACGTGGCGCGGTGCGCGCCAGTGCCTCGGCGGCGGCATCGGTGATCAGGCCGTTGCGCAGCAGCGGCAGGCTGACGCTCGCGCGCGGCGGCTCGAAGCGCTCCAGATGCGCGATGGCGAGCGCCCGGAACTGCTGGGCGGCGGCGCTGTCCACATTGGGCGGTCGTGGAGGTCGAGGCGGTACATCCGGCGGGTCCGGATCCGGCTCCGGCAGATCGGGAAAGTCCGGATCATCCGTTCCCGGCCGCCGGCGGGCCAGCGCGGCCGGCGTTCCCGTCGAGCGCGGCCTGATCGGCGGCACCACCGGCTGGTTGACGTCGAGCTGATCTTCCATCGGAACGCGGGTGCCGAGGGGCACAAAGGCGAAGAATGGGCGACGGGGCACCGACGCCAGTTTGTCGGCAGTTGCCTCGCGCCAGCCGATGTCGCTGCGCGGCGGGGCAAGGCTGGCCGCGACGCGCTCGAGCGTGACGGGTCCGCCGGCTGTCAGCACGATGCGCGGCACCATCATGGCGGGCTGAAGGCTGCGCAGCATGGCTGGTCATCCGCGGCAGCGGCGCGGGCGCAGCCCGCTGCACCCGCCGGTTGATCGCGCCACGCGGCCGGGCGATCCGGCGTAGTGTCGTCGCGAAGGCCGCTGTCTCCAGCCCCGTGTCGGCAAGCCGGGCGGCGAGGCCGGTGACCGGTGTCGACCCCGCGGCGCCGCGCGTCATCCGCGCCTGCATGGGCGCGAGCACCTGCAGGGCCACGCCGGGGTCCATCCGGCCGAGGTGCCGGACGTGCAGGCTGGTCGCCACCCGCCAGCCGAGCTGCAGGTGGCGAAGCCGCTGGTTGACCTGTTCGAGCGCGGCGGCCTGCGCCCAGGCGGAGGCCATCAGCTGGTCCTGGTTCTGCTGGATGACTCGGGTGCCGAGGCGAGCGATGGCCCGGAACTCGGGCGAGAGGTTCAGTTGCTCGAACCAACGGCCCGGACGGCCTGGATCGACGCGGTCGAGACCTGCCTGCCCAGCGCCGTAGAGCGGCGGGGCAAGCAGCGGGTCCTCGTCGGCCGTCACGGTTGCCGGAGAATTCAGCACCGGGACGAGCGCCGACTCCCACACGGCCTGCAGCTCGGCCGATGGCCAGCCGGCATCTGTCGCGCCGATCGGTCGCAGCGCGCCGCAAAGTGGCAGTGTGGTGCCGGGCGGAAGCGTCAGGCCAAGGCCGCTGTCGCTGACGTCGATCGGCTTGGTGCCGACGCCGGCAGGCAGAGGGCGGGCGCGCAAGAGCATCGCCAGCGACTGGAAGTCGCCCCCGGCGCCGGTGGTGAACTCCCAAGCATAGTAGATGGGCAGCTCTACACTGGCGGCGGACAGGTCCCAGGCGGGGGCGAGCCGCGCCTCGTCCTCCGCGCCTATATCGAGGCCGAGCCCCGCCTTGCGGCCGAGCTCGAAGGTCGGAACGACGCAGGCGATGTAGCCCGTGTCGTGCTGCAGCACCCGCGGGCAGAGCAGCCGCGCGACGGAGCGCGCCGGGTCGGTGTCGAGTTGGAGCCGGATTTCAGCCGCGCCGGCCGCCGGCGGGGCGGTCACCTGCGCATGCGCCCAGGCCCAGCTCTCGGCGAGGTCGGGCAGCTCCGCCGCGGGACTGGCGGGCGCGCCGATGCGCAACACCCGGAGCGGGGTCAGGCGGGGCGGGTCGAGGCGTACGCCGTCCTGCGCCCGCACGACGACGAGGCAGAGCCATGGCCGCAGACGCGCCTGCGCGCCGGCGGCGACGGGGGTGAAGAGCCAGGGCAGGCTCGGCTCGTCGAGCTCGATCAACGGAAAGTAGTTCGGCTCGAAGGAGCGCGAGCCGGGCGCGGGGTCGGTGCGCACGACTTGGCGCTGATCGAGGCCGGTGACGTGGCCCGGCCCCATGAGGGCGACCGGCGCGGCGGCGCTGGGGCCCGCATTGACGGTCAGCGAGACGGTCGTCGTGGCGACGCCCGGCTGGCCGGCGCCGAAGCTGTCCGGCTGCTGCAGCCCGGCCAGAGCGCCGCGGCGCAGCCAGGGCAGGAAGACGAGGTCGGCTCCTGGCATCAGCTCACCATCAGTTCACGAGTTCGCTGCGTGGAACGACGACCGACCGCCTGCGGTCGGGGGCCAGCGCGCGCGCCTCGATCCATGTCATGGCGGGGGCGTCCTCGGGCGGTGGGGCGGCGCCGCGTTCCAGAGGAACCCAGCCGCCCCGGGCCATTTCGGGCGCGTCGGCGAGCACCGGCGCCTGGAACCGCTGCTCGAGGCTACGCCGCACGCGTGCGGTTCCCGCCGCGCTGAGCGCCGCGAGAACCAGCACCTGCGCCGCGTCGGCCTCGTGCGGCTCGGGCTGCAGCACCGGCGTGCCGTCGGGCGCGATGACGATATCGGTGTAGTGGAAAGACGAGCTGGCGCGCGCGGCGAAGTCGAAGGCGTAGTCGGCGGCGCCGAGCGTCACGCCGGCGTCCATCGCCTCGAAGGACGGCGCGGCCAGCTTTTCGTCGTCGCTCATCTCGAAGAACTGCGCCGGCGCGAAGAACTCCTGAACGGGCACGCGGGACTGATGCGCCACGCCGATGGCAGCGCCGGTGATCGCGAACCGACGCGCGTCGCTCGGCGTCCCTGTGCCGACCCGGTCGATGTCGCGCGAGAGCCCGAGCGGCACGATGGTCTGGCGCACCGTCAGCGATCCGAGCGGGTGCAAGAGGACGCCGTCCGTCGCTGGCAGGCGGAGGGTGACCAGTTGGCTCGATCCCGGCGGAAGCTGCGCCTGCCAGGCGCGCGGCTGGCTGAGCGCGCCGACAAGCTCGGCCAGCACGTCGACGACGATCAGGTCGTTCGGCACGCCGCCGTCGACCAGCGTCTTGTCGAACTTGACCGAGAAGTCGCACCAGAGGATTTCGAACGTCGCCTTGCCGGCCAGGCGCAGGGGCAGCGGGCCTTCCAGCTCGCCCGAGACCGAAACCTTGAACAGGTTCCTGCTGCCGCGCTTGAGCTGCACGCTGGCCCGGAAGGCGGCCAGGAAGTGGAACGGCAAAAGCTGGATCAGCACGTCGAAGCCGACATTGCCCTCGATCGAGAACCCGAAGGCGGCGGCGTAGAGCGAGCAGTCGGCGCCGAACTGCACGGTGTTCGAGGTCACCGCGAAGTAGGCGCGGCAGACCAGCGACGGGTTGTCGCCCTGGGTCAGCGCGAGTTGCAGGCGCGCGACGCTGGGAAATCCGGGCGGCGCGCGGAAATCGGGATGCAGGCCGCCGACCGCCAGCGCGAACCCCGGCATGCCCTGCCAGGCCATCCGCATCGCCATCGCACCGGTGATCGGAAACCGCCCGCAAAGCCGCGAGTCGTAGAGCACGGCGTCGAGGGCGAAGGTGCCGGCGTCGAAGTCGAGGATGCCGACGGCGTCCATGTTCAGCCGGATGATGGCGTCGTCAGGGCGCGGCAGGATCGCGCTGACGCGGCCGAGGACGATCAGCCGGTCCGGCGGCCCGAACTCGCTCCATTCGAGGATGAGGGCGAGTTCCATCCGCACCAGCGTCGGCTCGGCCCAGCCGATCCGGGCGAGGAGGCCGCCCAGATACTTGCCCCGCCGGGCCGGGAAGAGCCGCTGGATGGCGGCCAGGAGCTCGGTCGTGTGGTGCACCGGATCAGTCGGGAACAGCACGTTGCGCAGCTGCCCTGTCGGCAGCGCGGCGCGCATCGCCGCCTCGTCGAAGGTGCGGTGCACGGCGATCATGCCGCCGAAGCCTTCAAGGAAGAAGCCGAGGCCCAGCGGCCAGGGCCGCGCCAGCTGCATGGTCAGGATCAGCAGAAAGGAAAAGCCCTTGCTGCCATCCGGGTTGCGCGTGGCGATCAGCCCGATCGCCTGCACAGTGGTGCCGCCGCGGATCGCGACGTCGAAGGTGCCGAAGTAAAGGCCCTGGTCGGGGTCGTGCAGGATCGAGCCGCCGCCGGCGACCAGCGCCGTCTCGATGTTGATGGCGATGCCGCGCGGGAACTTCGCGCCGAGGCGCAGGTCGATGAAGCGCAGATTGCGCTGTGCTGGCGGCATGCCGCTGTCGACGCGTGGCCTGCAGGCCGAGCTGGTCGATCCTGAGATAGACCGGGCCGATCTGCGCGCTGAAAGAGAGGTCGGTCTCGATGCGCAGCAGCTTCTGGTCCTGTGGCTCGGCATCGGCGGGACCGCGGGCGACGCGCAGGGCAACCTCGTGCACCGTGACCGGTCCGAAGGCACGGCCGACCGGGATGGTGGCGGCGATCACCGGCGGGCCGACATTGCCGGACCCGGTCAGCGGCGCGTTCGGCTGGGCCGGCGTGCCCTCGCGCGAGACCGAGCCCTCGAGGACGAGGCCGCGCGCGCTGGAATAGCCGACGACCAGGCCGAAGGGCAGCCGCAGCGGCGTCTTGCCCAAGAGCTCGGCGATGAGCCCGTCATTGTCCTTGGGGTCGACGACCAGCGCCGAATCGGCGAGCGCCAGCAGCATCTCGGCGCCGCTCGACGCCAGCGAGAGGCGGAACGCGACCTGGCCGAGTTCGAGCCGCGTGCCGGTCGGCGAGGGGAAAGAGAACGAGACCTGCGGCGGCGTCGGCCGCGAGGCGGTGCGCGGCGGCGGGTGCGAGATGTAGGCGACACTTGCCTCGAAGGCGTCGCCGCCGCCGGCCGGGCCGACCAGCCGGAACTGCGAGCCGAGAAGGGCGGCGACGCCCGCGTCGCTCTGCACCTTGACCGAGAAGGTCCAGCGCTCGCCAAGCGGCTGCACGAGCTCGGCCCGTCCGCCGAGGGCGAGGAAGAGCGCGGTGCCGCCCTCGCTCTTCGGCACCATTGCGGTGGTGACGATCAGCCGCCCGCCGGCAGAGGGATCGGTCGACGAGCCGTCCGTCAGCGCGCCGAGGGCGACCGAGGTCATGCGCTGCGAAACCAGGTCGGCGCGCGTCGGCGGCGCGGGCGAGTCGACGTCGATGCCGGGGCCGTCGAGGCCGGTCAGGATGTCGGTGACGGCCTCGATGTCCTTCTCGCCCCGGCCGTGCTCCTGGTCCATCCAGGCGACGATGATGGCGGCCACCCGGACGGCGAAATCGCTGATCATCGCCAGCCGGTCGGGGGTGGGATCGGCGCCGGGATCGAGTTGCTCGAGCGCCTTGCCCGGCTGGAACAGGAAGCCGATCAGCGCCCAGAACGACGTGCCGAGCCTGACGCCGCTGTTGGAGCCGGTGCCGTAGGTCGAGCTGATCTCCTCGAGCAGCGAGACGAGCTGGAACAGCAGGAACAGCCGCGGCCAGCGCAGCCGGACATAGTTGATGCCGAGGATGTCGATGGCCGAGTGCACCAGCTGCTGCAGCCCCGATCCCGCGTCGACCTCGCCCTCGGGGAAGAAGGACTCGACCACGCCGATCAGTGCGTCGAGGCAGACGGCGATGTCGGCGATCGCCTGGATGCCGGCCTCGACGCCGGGATTGGCGGCGTCGCGATAGGCGCGCACCGCTTCGAGGCCGCCGGCCGGGAACGTCGTGCCGCCGGCCCTGCCGCCGGTCGGGCCCGGTGCGAGGCCGAGATCCCTGCGCAGCGCCTGCTCGACGACTGAGGGCGCGCCGGTCTCGGCGTCGGGGGCGAGCGCATCGTTGACGAACGCGAAGAAGCCCAGGAGCTCGCCGGCCAGCACTTGCAGGGCATCGCGCTCAGCAGGCCCGGCCATCAGGCGATCTCCGGCCGGAAAGGCTCGATCGCCCGGGCCCGGAGGCGCTCCGGCGGCCTCTCGTTCTCGGGCCCGAGCGGCGCCACGTGGACCATCACCGCTTCGGGCTTTGGTTCGAGCTCGCCGGTCTCGGCGGGCACGGTCGTGTAGAGCTGGTGCACCGCGTCGAGCCTGCCGTCCTCGTGCGGCCGGAAGGTCAGGCGGCCGACATTGCCGCGGAAGAGGATCTGCCGCGCATTGCGCAGGTGCTCAAGCGCCGCCTGGTGGCGAGCGGCGACGGCACGGTAGCCCTCCAGCACCCGCGCCGGGTCCTGCAGGTCCGCCTCGACGCCCGCGTCGAGCGCCAGCAGGCGCATGCCCTCCGGCCGGTCGGCCTCGGGGCGCCTATCGAGCAGCGGCCGGACACGCCAGCGCCAGTCGGGCGGCAGGTCGGGGTTCAGCCGGCTGGTCTGCCCGGGCGGGGTCGCCGGGTCGGAGGAGTCGCCGGGTTCGGGCCAGCCCCAGCTCGGGATCAGCACCGGCACCGACTGCAGGCGCGCGCGCATCACCGGCACGAGGTCGACCTCGGTCATGCCGTCGGGCAACAGCACGAGGTGGTCGGCCGGCCGGTCCCAGGCGATGCGCTCGGTCCCGAGATTGGCGCGCACCATCTGCTGCGCCAGGGCAACCGAGCGGTCGATCACCGTGATGTAGGTCGGCATCACGTTCTTGAAGCCGCTCGAGGTGAACTGGGCGAAGCGCGCGGGCCGCGTGTCGGCGCCGCGCCAATAGCTCATCAGCGTGCTGGCGGAGTAATGCACGTCGCCCGACAGCAGCACAACGCGCCGGTAAGGCTCGAGCCGCTCGAGCAGGTGCTCGAAGGTCGGCGCGTCGAAGCTCCAGGCCTCGATCGCGTCCGGGTTGGTGCCGAGCATCCCGCGCAGGCCAGTGTCGCTGCCCGCCGAGGTCTCGGCCGAGGACGAGATGCCCTTGAGGTCGAAGGCGCGGTAGGCCGCCGGCGCGACGAGGTCGTCGAGCACCGGCGCGCCGATCACCTGCAGCGGCGCGATGACGATCAGGATCTCGCGGCCATCCGGCAGGGGCGGCAGCGGAATCTGATCGAGCATTGCCTCGATCGAGACGTTGCCGGGCGGGCCGTTGCGCGAGCCATAGCTGCGCCGGGTGCGGTTATCGAAGACGATGGCGCGGTGCCTCGGTCCGTCGATCGTGAAGTGCCAGAGGAGCGGCGGCTTCACCGAGGCATAGCGGCCGTCCGGCGTCGGCTGGTTGCGCAGGTCGTGCCCGAAAAGCTGTGCCAGCCGCTCGGCGGGGACCATGTCCGGCCCCTTGCCGGCGCCCTCGGGGAAGAGCAGGGGGACGAGCGACAGAAGCTCGGCCTTCGACCCCGAGCGATAGTCGAGGGGCACGTTGCCCCAGTCCTGGAAAAGGGCATAGGCGACCATGGCGTTGCGCATGACCGACTGGCCGAGCCGCGAGCCGAGCACCCGGTCGCGCCAGATCGGGTTCAGGAAGAAATCGTCCGTGACGTCGTGGTCGTCGAGGATCATGTAGGTCGGCACGTTGGCCAGCACCCGCTGGACCTTGGGCAGCCCCTTGTGGAAGGCGCGGTGGACGGCGAGCTGGCGGCGGAGCCCGCGCTGCCGGCGCGCCTCGGCCCTGGCCGCCTGCTCGGGCGTCGGCGCCTCCGGCCGCTTCTCGGGCGCGACGTAGAGCGCGCCGGCGATGCGGTCGGGGAAGGCGACCGCCGGAAGGACGATGCTGCCGTCCTTCGGCAGCGGTTCGTCGTCGGCCCAGAGGATCGGCCGGTTTTCCTGCGGCCGCTCGGGGTCGGGCGCGAAGCGCGCGCCGACGAGCTCGGGGCCCCAGATCGAATTGCTCCAGACGGTGATGTAGAGCGCCGCGAACTCGCCAAGCGAAAGCAGGTGGTTGGCGCCGTCCGTCGTCGTCATCTGCGCGTCGCGGATGATCGTCGACCGCCGCTGGTCCTCGGGAAACCGGAAGCGGTCGACCGGCAGGTCGGGGTCGAAGCCCGGCGCCGAGGTATTCGCCTGGACGTAGGCCGCGGCCGGGTTGGCCGGGTCGATGACCGCCGTCTCGTCGCGCCGCTCGGCGATCCGGTCGAGGCGGACGTGCTCGACCGGCTCGAAGGGGCGCGGGTCCTCGAGGGGCTGCGTCGACGGCTCGGTCGGCCGGACCCCGATCAGGTGCATGCCCCGCTCCATGAGCAGCAGCATGTGCAGGCTCGCGACGTCGTCGGCATAGATCTGGTCGCCGCCGAGGAAGAGCTGGTGCGGCCTCGCGCGCGGGTCCTTGTAGCGCTCGTCGCCGAAGATCAGCTCGTCGACCATGGCCAGCGCGTCCGGGTCCGGATGCGATGGGCGCCGGCACGAGCCATAGAGGATATTGAGATGCGCAAGCTCGGAGGGCGGCGGCGCGAAGCCGGGCAAAAGCCCCGGCTCGAAGCCGAGCGCGAGCCGCGCGCGCCCCTTGAAGTCGCCGTCGGTATCGCGGTCGGCAGCGCCGTCTTCGAGCATGCCGAGCGACGCGAGCGTGTGCTTGACGCCGTCGGCCGTCGTGATCTCGAGATCGTAGGAGTAGAGCGCGTCGGCCTGCAGCGACTTGCCGGCGGAGGCCGGGATCTCGATCGTCACCTGGGCGAGGTGCAGCTTGTCGCCGACGCGGAGAGTCGCGGTCGCCGGGCTTTCGAGAAAGACGTCAGGCCGCCCGCTCTCGGCGCGCCCCTCCCACACCAGCAACCGGACCGTCGCCCGCTCGCGCAGCGCCAGCCAGACGGAAACGACCGCCGGCTCGACCCGCCGGAGGATAGGCCCCGCCAGAAGCAGGGGGAATTCCATCCCGTCCGTGTCCCCAGAACACGATCGCCGCAGGCCGGACCTTCGTTCGCTCTCGGCGCAGCGCGCCATAGTCGACGATGATGTCGGACGGCGCGACCGCCCACCGTGTCTTGCGGAAGATTAGCTCAACTACGCGTGGTCCAGCAAGCGGCCGCAACGCATTGGGTCCGCGTTCGTCCATGTCCAGGCAACCGGGAACCCCGGAGGCGTCCCCCACTCTATGGTCGCGGGCGCTCCGACGACGCCTCGGCCGAACGGGCGTTTTGGGGTTTCTCGGGCACGTTGAAGTTGCTTTCCTTGGGTAGGCGATTCCACCGACGATTGTTCAAGCCACAAGGGAGACGGCCGTTATGAAAGCACTGTTCGCGCCCGCGGTGATCGGGCTGATCTCGGCGTCGACGCTGGTCCATGCGCAGGACGCCACCGCGATCTACAGCGGCATGGACCGGATCCATCCGGCCTGGGCGCAGCACGGCATGGTGGTGGCGCAGGAGGCGGTCGCCGCGCAGGTCGGCCGCGACATCCTGGAAGCCGGCGGCAATGCGGTCGACGCCGGCGCCGCGGTCGCCTTTGCGCTGGCCGTGACGCTGCCGCGTGCGGGCAATCTCGGCGGCGGCGGGTTCATGATCGTGCACGACGCCGAGAGCGGAGAGACCAAGGCCATCGACTATCGCGAAACGGCGCCGACCGCCGCCGACCGCGACATGTTCCTCGACGAGAGCGGCGAGGCCGACAGCGACAAGTCGCGCTACACCGGCCTCGCCACCGGCGTGCCGGGCACCGTCGCCGGGATGCAGATGGCGCTCGAGAACTACGGCACCATGACGCTGGCCGAGGTGATCGCCCCGGCGATCCGGCTCGCGTCGGACGGGATCACCGTGACCGCCGATCTCGCCGACAGCCTGAAGGCACTCGAGGGCCGCCTGAAGAAGTGGCCGTCCACCGAGCCCATCTTCTTCAAGGAGGGCGGGGCCTTCTACGAGCCGGGCGACACGCTCAGGCAGCCCGATCTCGCGGCGACGCTGCAGAAGATCGCCGACCAGGGGCCCGACGGCTTCTACAAGGGCGAGACCGCGCAGAAGATCGTCGATGCCGTGCAGGGCTCCGGCGGGCGGATCACCATCGAGGACATGGCGAACTACCAGGCGATGCTGCGCGAGCCGGTGCGCGGCACCTATCGCGGCTATGAGATCGTCTCGATGCCGCCGCCGAGCTCGGGCGGCATCCACATCATCCAGATCCTCAACACGCTCGAGGGCTATCCGATCGGCTGGCTGGGGCAGAATTCGGCGGAGACCATCCACCTGATGGCCGAGGCGATGAAGCGCGCCTATGCCGACCGATCGGAATATCTCGGCGATCCGGCCTACTACGACGTGCCGCAGGCGGCGCTCATCTCCAAGGACTACGCCGCGAAGACCCGCGAGGGCATCTCGCGCTCGCGCGCCACGCCGTCCCAGGAGATCAAGCCTGCCGACCTCACGCCCTATGAGAGCGATCAGACGACGCATTTCTCGATCGTCGACAAGGACGGCAACGCGGTCTCCAACACCTATACGATCAACTTCTCCTACGGGTCGGGCATGGTGGCGGACGGCACCGGCGTGCTGATGAACAACGAGATGGACGATTTCTCCGCCAAGCCGGGCGTGATGAACGCCTATGGCCTGGTCGGCGGCGAGGCCAATGCGGTCGAGCCGGGCAAGCGACCGCTGTCGTCGATGAGCCCGACCATCGTGATGAAGGACGGCAAGGTGTTCATGGTGACCGGCAGCCCCGGCGGCTCGCGGATCATCACCACGGTGCTGCAGGTGATCATGAACGTGATCGACCATGGCGACAACATCGCCGAAGCGACGCTGGCGCCGCGAATCCATCATCAGTGGCTTCCCGAGGTGCTGCGCGTCGAGGAGGGGCTGAGCCCCGACACGATCGCGGCGCTCGAGGCCAAGGGCCACGACGTCGAGGTGATGGAGACCATGGGCTCGGCGCAGTCCATCCTGGTCGATGAGAAGGACGGGCTGCTGCTCGGCGGGGCCGACACCCGGCAGACGAGCTCCGCCGCCGTGGGCTACTGAGCGAAGCGGCGCCGTCCTGGCGAAGCCCGGCGAGATCGGGCCGCGGCGTGACCGGCAGCGGTGCCCGTGGGGCGCCGCTGTCGTGGCTCACTCGAAGGTCACGTGAACCGAGGCGTCGTCGCCGAGCCCCTGATAGGTCACCGTGGCTGCGCCTTCGGCCTTGGCCGGCGGCAGCAGCGGGCCGATCGAGCCGACGCTGACGAGATCGCCCGGCTTGAACTCGATGCCCTTCGAGGCGAGCCAGATGACGCTGTTGACGGGGTTGCCCATGACCACGCTGCCGGGCACCTCGGCCAGTACCTCGCCCCGGGCGTTCTCGACCTTGACCGTCATCTCGGCCAGCGTCTTGAGCATGGCGTCCGGGTCTTCGACCGGCACCGGCTCGCCCAGCACGCCCATGCGCGGCGCGACGCCCATCGCCGTCAGCGTCTCCCCGGTCATCGGCTCGCCTTCGGCATACATAAGGTCCGGCAGCTCGATGAACGGGCGGACCGCGGAGATGTGCCGGATCGCCTCCTCGGGGGTTTTCGCCTGGTTGATCCCCTCGTCGCCGATCACAAGGATCAGGTCGCCCTCGAAGAGCGGCCGGGCGCCGAAGTCCTGCGGCACCTTCGCGGGGCTGTCGAGCATCATGTCGCGGTAGAGCACGCCATGAACCGGCTCGTGCACGCCGAACTTCTCCTGCGTGGCGGGCGTGGTCAGCCCGGCCTTGTAACCGATGACGGGCCCGAGCTTTTGTTCCATGACCGCGCGCAGCTTGTTCTGCGTGCAGACGGCGTCCTCCATGCTGCCATCGACGCCAAGCGCCTTGGCCGGCGTCTTGTTCGTGAAGGACTCGACGAAGGCGGCGACCTCCTCATCGCTGGCGCACTCTGCCAGCGCAGGCGGAACCCATGCGCCGGCGAGCACACCGGCGCAGACAAGACCGACGATTCTCATGGCGAGTTCTCCCTCGGCGGCGGGATCGCGTGGCCCGCCTGCGGCGATTGTGCCTCAGTCCGGGCATGACGGCAAATCCGTTGACCGGTCTCTCGACGACAGCCGGGCCCCGACAGGCGTGGAATGCCAGAGACCGGGCAAAGTACCGGGCACCCGGCGCTTGCGCCCGGGCCGATCCGGCCGAGTGTGGCCTCGGCCGCTCGGCGCGCCCATGCGCCAGCTTCGGACGCTCGGCTGTTGCGCCAGCGGCAGTGGGTGCTTCCATCAGATCTGGTGCGCCATCAGGGTGCCCGCTCGAGCAGCCTGATCTTGAGGCTGCGGAAGGCTTCCCGGGCGCGGGACGCGCGCTCGTGCTCGAGCATCTCCTCGAGGCGCGCGCCCAGATGACGCAGCCGTGCCTCGCCCAGCCGCTGCGCCTCCTTGAACATCGACCGCTCCTCCGAGCTTGCATGGTGGTCGACCGCCTCGTGCAGCACGCGCAGTTGGTCGTCGAACTCGGGCGTCGCGGTGTTGAGACGCAAGGTCAGGGCCAGCATGTCTGCGAGCTGCTGGTGTTCGGCATGCGCGACCGGCACGTCCTCGCTGACGGGCCGGACGGCCGGATAGAAGATCTCGTCCTCGACATGTTCGTGGATCTCGAGTTCGCTCGCCAGGTGGCGCATCATGTCGCGCCGCTCGGGGTCGTCGCGCGGCATGGCCCTGATCTCCTCGAACATCTGGCGCATCAGCTGGTGGTGCTCGAAAAGCACCTCGTCCGCCTTGCGCGCTCCCGGCGGCGGCTGCTCCACAGGGGCCTCCCGCGCAGCCTCGATCTCGCGGGGCGTCAGCGCCTCGTCGCCGGGTTCGGGCACCCGGGCGATCTCGATGACGCCCGCGCGCAGCCGGACGCGATACCGGGGCTGCGGGGCCGTCGCCGGCCCATCAAGCACGCGGCCGGTGGCAAGGCAAAAGCGCGAGCCGTGCCATGGGCAGACGAGCCCGCCATCCTGCACCCAGCCCTCGTCCAGCGGGCCGCCGAAGTGCGAGCAGCGCGAGCCCATGGCGTGAATGCGGCCTCGGTGCCGGACGAGGACCACGCCCTGCGCGGCGCGCGCCGCCTCGTCCCAGATCTCGACCCGCCGCGCCCGGTCCTCGACCAGCTGATCGAGGGCGAGCACCGGGCGAAAGCCCCGCGGCTCGGGCGAGCGGTCCGCGTGATCGACGCCGACCCGGCGCCGATAGACCAGGTGTCCGCCGAGATAGGCGCCCGCCGCCATGGCCAGCCATCCCGCGGCGCCGAGCGCCCGGCCCTCGGAGCGGCGGCCGCGGCGGCGGAGCGCGAGCGAGCCGAGCGTCAGACCCAGCGCCGTCGTGTTGATAGCGGCATGCGCCAGCCCGGTGCGCCGGTCACGGCCGTGCACCTTCCGCCAATCGACGAGGCCCGACGCGGCGGCGGCGACTGCGCCGACCGACCCCGCCGCGAGCGCGAGGTCGGCCGCGCCGGCGGCGCGGCGATCGCGCGTGATGCCCAGCGCGCTGGCCGTATCGAGACCGAAGGCGAGCGTCCAGCAGCCGATCGGAAACGTGGCCAGCGCCGGGTGCAGCGGGTGCCCGAGCCAGACGCCGTGCAGCGCGTCCTGCGCCGGCCGCGCCGGCGGCCCGCCGAGTTGCAGAACGGTCGAGACGGCGTTGGCGAGCTTGTAGGCGGGCGCGTCGAGCGCCCGGGCACGTTCAATGGTCTCGGGAAAACGGTCGATCGAGCGGCTCATCGGCGACCCCGCGCCAGGCGAAGGGCGCGCCGCACTGCCGGAACCTGCGGCCCGACGCTGCCACCCTCTCGCGCCAGATCGATCAGGAAGGCGGCTTGGGGCACGTCTCCGTAGCCGGCCGGCGCCGCCCGGGCGTGCGCGCCATGGGTGCGTGGAGAGAACATCGGGCAATCCTCCAGAGGCCGCGCCGGGACCGGTCGGAGGACCAACCGCCTGATGCGGACCTCGTTCCCCTTATGCAATTGGCCGCCCGAGGCAGCGGCGACAGATCCTGCGCCGCGGCGGAAGCCTGGCTCCGGCTGTCCCGTTCAGCCCAGTTGCGGACCGCCGGATCAGAAGGCAACCATCTCTGCGTTCCGACCAGCCCCGCGAACACTTGCCGAACCGTCGAGTGTCGCTGGTGCACGCACGACCACGCGGCGGCTGCATGGCTTGAAGTCCAACCCGGGACGAAGAAGGGGGCCGCTCGAGGCGAGCACTTGGCCGCTGACGACAGCCGGGCTCGACAGAGGCTTGAACCCCGAAGAGACGGATCTCTCCTGGCCGGCCCAAATCCTGCCGCTGGGCGAGGCCTGCTGGCACATTGCCCGTGCCGACCCGTTTGGGCGTCATCGTCGTCGACGCCGCAGCTTTGCGGCGGCGCGGTCGTCCATGCTGAGGGCAGAGCGGACGTTCATCCATGTCCGGCGGGTGGGAAGGATGCGCCGCCTACGGACAACAGCAGGCGCTGGCTCGACAGTGCACCGGGGCGGATCGGCACTGGAGCGTCCACGCGAACACACTCTCCGGCGCGACAAGAACCAAGCTACGCGGTGCTCTGCTTCGCTGGGACCCGCGGGACGCGCGTCTGGCGAACCGCTCGACGAGCGAGCGTTCGAAGGTCGCCTAGATTGCGAAACCTCCTCTCGCCGAGATCGTCGAAGGCTTAGGGCGAGATCCGGCGGATCTCCTCAAGGAAGGCTCCGCTGAGATCGATTGCGCCGGGATCCGCCGACTGCTGAATGCGTGCGGCCGGGTTCACGTCATCCCAGAGCAAGTCGTCCGCCTCGACCCGGCCTCGGCGAGATGCAGGCCGAACCGCATTCTGAGCGGCCGTTCGCACTCGCGTTCGGCGGCATCGAGCTGTCGCGTATACCAGCGAAGCGCGTTCAGCGGACTGGCGAACTCTGCCCACACCCGTCGCCCATGGTCTTAAAAACGCGCCCTCGGCCTTGGCAATCTAACGCTCGGCGATGCCGCGGCAGGCGGCCATGCGCGCCTCGGCAACGACGTGCGCCTCAGTGAACCAAATCGGCGCGGCTGTGGCTGGGCAGGTCGTGCCCCTGGTCATGACTGCAGCGAACGGCCGGCATCGAGGGAACGATGGCCAGCGATGGCAGGGCCCCACGACGCTCGGCATGCGCCAATGGCGGCCGTTTCCGCCGCGTGTTTGTCACGATCCTTCATCTGGTTGCGACGGGTGCCTCGACCAGAAGGAAAAGTCCCAGACGCGCGCCTGCGAGGATCGAGAGGAGAGTGACCGGCGCACCCGCTGCGAGCAGGGACATGGCTGAGAGCCCCTGGCCGACGGTGCAGCCGAGAGCCAGCACGCCACCGATGCCCATCATCAATGCGCCGAGCATCTGTCGGCGCAGCTCGCGCGCATCGTCACAGGCCTCCCAGCGGAATTCCCGTTTCGCCAGCGACCCGACGGCGGCGCCGGCCAGAACGCCCGCGACGGCGCCGACAGCAAAGTCCGGCTGCGCCGTTGCAGCCGTCATGAGATAGATAAGGCTCTGCCCGATCGGGGCGACAAAGCTGAAGGACTCAGGCTCGACGTCACCAAAGCCGATGCGCGCCAAATGCGACGTCGTCGCCCAGCCAAAAACGATGGCCAGGCCGGCCGCGACGGACCAGATGAGGTGGGCGCCAGGGCGGTGGAAGCGGTGATCGCGAACTGCCCAGCCGGCGAGCAGCGCCGAGACCGCCAGCGCCGGCATGGTGGGCGCCACGCCCAGCAGTTCGGCGAGCTTGTGGGCAATGCCATACTCTGCCGCGCCATCTGCAACATGGTCGGGCGGCACCAGCCACAAGCGGATCGACTGAAGCGGGCCGCCCGCCGTTGCGAGCGCGCCGATTCCGACCGTCACCGCCATGATCAGGCCGCGCAGGTCGCCCCCGCCGGCCCTGGCGAGCGCGCCGAAGGCACAGGTGCCGACCAGCGCCATGCCCGAGCCGAACATCAGCCCACCGATGACCGAGCCCGCGGGCGACCAAGCATACCGGAAATACCGGGTGGAGAGCGGATCGAGCAGCCCCGCGCCGATCATCAGATAAGTGCCTGCGATGGCTACTGCGGCGGCCATCGCCACCATCCGCATCCTGCCGAGGTCGTCGCCATAGACGGCATCCTCGACCGCGCCCATCACGCAAAATCGCCCGACGCGAGCGGCAAGACCCAACACGGCGCCGCCGGAGAAACCGGCCAGCGTGGCCAGGTGCAGGTCGGTCACCTCGAACATCGCCATCCCCGGCACCATCCGTCGCGCCGGCCGGTGCCTTACGTCCCGGAACCGGGATCTCCGTTCACCTCGGCACAGAACATGTCGTAGATCAAGTCGAGCATGCGTCGGGCCCGGCCGTCGGTCAGGCGGTAGTAGATCGCCTTGCCCTCGCGCCTGGTCTCGACCAGCCCCTCGAGCCGCAGCCGGGCGAGCTGCTGGCTGACCGCCGCCTGCCGCTGGCCGAGGAGCTGCTCGAGCTCGGTGACCGACCGTTCGCTGGCGGCCAGCGAGCACAGGATCATCAGCCGCCCCTCATGCCCGAGAGCCTTGAGAAAATCGGCAGCGCGCTGCGCGTTCTCCATCATGCGTTCGAACTCGGCCGCGTCCTGCGCGGCGTCGAGGGATGGAAGACCCATCCAGTCACCTCTGATCGGCTAAAAGTCGAGCCGATCAGAGATAGCGTCGATACCCGCCTTTGCACAGTCTTCGTCCAGATCGGGGCCAGGCGCGCCGGAGACGCCGATGCCGCCGACGATTGACCCCGCCGACTCGACCGGAATCCCGCCGCCGAGTACCAGGGCACCGGGGATCTGCCGCAAGCCTTCGCTGAGCGTGCCGTCCGTGATCGCCTTGTCGAGCTCCAGCGTGCTGGACCGGAAGCTGACTGCGGTCCAGGCCTTGCCGGTGGCCGTGTCGACGGTGTGCGGCCCGGCATAGCGGTCGCGGATGATGACCTGGGGCAGCCCGGAGCGGTCGACGACCGCGACGGCCACCTGGTAGCCGCCCTGCTGGCAATGCGCCAGCGCCGCCTGGGCGAGCTCGACTGCGAGCGACGGCCGCAGCGTGGCGAATTCGACCAGCGGCTTCTGATCCTGGTCCTGGGCCCATGCCGGACCGGCGGCCGTCAGAACCGCGGCGATCATAGCGATAAAGCAGCGTTTCAATTCTCCCTCCCCTCAGCTTGCCGGGCCCTCCGCCCGCTCGATCAGTCGCTGCAGCAGTCCGTAGAAGAAGTCTTCGCCGGGATAGCCCTCGATCCGGCCGACCTCGTCGCCATCGCGCAGCAGGACGAAGGTCGGCGTGAAGCGCGCGGGGCGCGCGAGCGCCACGCCCTCGGGCAGGGGCGCCGCCATCCTCTGCCGGAGGAGCGGCGCGCGCCCGCCTTCGGTGGTCCGGGCGTACACCCGGCCGACGTCCGCATCCCACTGCGCGCACCAGCCGCAACCGGAGCTGTCGAGCATCAACAGCCGCAACTCGGCCGACTGCGGCCAAGCGGTCGAAGCCACCAGCGCGAGGAAGGCGAGGACGGTTGAGCGAAGCATCCGATTGACCGAGTCAGTTTATACATATAAAGAATTGAATATTTGTATGTGAAAGTCAAGGGGAGGCAGGCGGAGGATGGAGTTCGACGTCGGCTTTGGCGGCGCGCTGATGGCCGGGCTCGCCTCGTTCTTTTCGCCGTGCGTCCTGCCGATCGTGCCCGCCTATCTGTGCTTTCTGGCAGGCGTCAGCCTCGAGGAGCTGACCGACAGCGGCGCCGCGGTGCCGGGCGCGCGGCTGCGCATCGTCGTGACCGCGTTCGTCTTCGCACTGGGTTTCGCGACCGTCTTTGTTCTGCTCGGCGCCAGCGCCTCGGTGCTGGGGCAGGCGCTCGCCCGCTATTTCGACACGCTTCGCTGGGTGGCCGGCGTCGTGATCCTGGTGATGGGACTGCATTTCCTGGGCGTGGTGCGCATCCCACTTCTGTTTCGCCAGGCCCGCATCGAGGTCGAGCGGCGGCCGGCGACGCTGGCTGGCGCCTATCTGGTCGGGCTGGCCTTCGGCTTTGGCTGGACGCCCTGCGTCGGCCCCGTGCTCGCAGCGATTCTGTTCATCGCCGGCACAGAGGAATCGGCCGTGAAGGGCGCGACGCTGCTCGGCAGCTATGCGGTCGGCATGGGCGCGCCTTTCGTGCTCGCGGCGGCGTTCGCGGGCGCCTTCATGGGCTTGATGCGGCGGGCGCGCCGTCATCTCGGCACGATTGAGCGGATCATGGGCGGCGCGCTGGTCGTCACAGGGATCCTGTTCATCGGCAACGTAATTCCCGATATCGCGGAGTGGATGATCGGGGTCGCGCCAATCAGAGGCTGAGGGAGGGACCCATGCTGAAGCGCCTTATGCTCGTCGCGGCCCTGCTTGCCGCGCCGGCCGCCGCCGAGGAGGCGGCGCCGGGCGGCCTGCACCACGAGGACTGGTTCGCCGTCACCTTCAAGGATGTCCGCGAAGACATCGAGACGGCGCACGACCAGGGCAAGCGGCTGGCGTTGATCGTCGAGCAGCATGGCTGCATCTACTGCCGCAAGCTGCACGAGGAGGTGCTGTCCGACCCCGAGGTGCGCGACTTCATCAAGGCCAACTATGTCGTCGTCCAGCTCAA
>CAVXNU010000001.1:0-29130 GCA_963763245.1 uncultured Bacillaceae bacterium | reverse complement strand
GCCCGTCGCCGAACTCGGACAGGCGCAGGCGGCCTCCCGTCGTCAGGATCGCGGTCATCAGCGTGTCGCCGGCAAGCGCCGTTCGCGGCTGTCCGTCAACGGTGATGCGCATCGGGCTTCGATCAGTTTCGGCCACTCGATGGAATTGCGGCGCGGTCAAGACGCGACCTGCATGGCGGCGACATGGAAGCGGTCGATCGAGAACGGCTCGATCGGCAAGCTGCTCGTGCCGGTCTCGATCAGCTCGGCGACGATCCGCCCGCCGGGCCGAGCTGGAAGCCGTGCGCCGAGAAGCCGAAGGCGTGGATCACGCCGGGCGCCGTGCCGCTCGGTCCCAGCACCGGGATGGCGTCCGGCATCGAGCCCTCGATCCCCGCCCAGCTGCGCACGATCCGCGCCTCGCGCATGATCGGGAACAGTTCGCGCGTGGTGGCAATCAGGCGGTGCAACTCGCCGAACGAGACATGCGCGAGATTGCGCGCGGGCTCGGCCCGGCCGCGCCAGCCGCCGCCGATCACAACCGTGCCGTTCGGCGACTGCTTGAACGAGATCAGCCGGTCGAAGCTGCCGACCACCGGCTCGACGAAGGGCTCCATGCGGTTCGTGACCATCATCATCGGCGCGATCGCCTCGATCGGTACGGGTTCGCCCAGCGCCGCGGCGATCGCGCCGCCCCAGGCGCCCGCGGCGTTGACCAGTACCTTGCCCGTCACCGGCCCGCGATCGGTGGGCACGCGCCACGCTCCCCCGTTGCGCTCGGGCGTGCCGGCGCGGCATTTCCTGACGATATCAGCGCCCAACTCGGCGGCGCGCCTCGCAAAGGCGGCGGTGGTGCGCGCGGGGTCTGCGAAACCGTCGCCTCGCGTGTAGAGCGCGCCGAGGCAGTGCCGCGAGATCGCCGGGACGAGCCCGAAGAGGGTGTCGGCGTCGATCCATTCCTCGTGGCGATAGCCCAGCCCCTCGACCAGCGTGCGCCTCGCCTGCAGCTTCGCCAGACCCGCCTCGCTCTCGGCGACGCGGACCTGGCCGGACTCGCGATAGCCGCAGTCGTCGCCAACCAGGGCCTCGATGTCCTGCCAGAGCGCGGCCGAGGCCATGGCCAGCGGAATTTCGGCTAGATGCCGGTTCAGCCGGCGCACGCCGCCAGCGTTCACGCCCGAGGCGTGCCGCCCGACATGATCCTTCTCGAGCACGATGACCGACAGGCCGCGCAGCCGGCAGTGCAGCGCCGTCGAGCAGCCGTGGATGCCGCCACCGACGACGATGACGTCGGCGCCCATCATCCCGCGGCCTCGCCGATGGCGGCGAAGCTGCGGAGCGGCACCGGCTTGACGGGCGGGCGCAGGCGGAAATACCCGACCTCGGCGACAGGGACGCCGCGCGACTCGGCAATCAAGCGCGAGACGGTTGGGCCGCAGAGCCGCCCCTGGCAGGGGCCCATGCCGCAGCGGAGGAACGCCTTCGCCTGGTTCGGCCCCTGTGCGCCCGCGGCGACGGCCTGGCGGAGCTGCCCGGCCGTCACGTCCTCGCAGCGGCAGATGACCGTCGCATCGGCCACGCGCCCCGCCGCCAGGCGCGGCGCGTAGAGGGCGTCGATGAATGGCCGCGCCTGCAGCGCCCGCCGCAGCGCCCGCAGCGGCGCCGCGGCCTTAGCGTCGCGCTCGGCCTCCGCGATCCGCCCGAGCGCCCGCGCCGCCTCCAGCGCGGCGATCCGCCCCGCCGGGACGCAGGCATCGGCGCCCGCGATGCCGCCCCCGTCGCCGGCGATCTGAACGCCGGCAACCGTGCTGTTCGCCCAGTCGTCCAGCGCCGGCCGGAACGCGTGCTGGCCTTCGTCCCAGCGATGCTCGCAGCCCAGCACCCGGGCGAGGTTCGTGTGCGGAATGACGCCCTCGTGCAGGCCGACCAGCCCTGCCGCAACCTCGCCGCTCGCGCCGTCGCCGGTGCGGTAGCGCACGCCGGTCGCGCGGTCGTCACCGAGGATCTGGACCTCGGCGACGTTGCGCACGACCCTGCAACCGAGAGCGCGGAAGGCGCGGAGGAGCCTCAGCCCGGGCAGGAAGGTGCCGCTTCTCGCGAAGGCCGAGAGATGCCGCATCGCCGCCGCGCGGCAGCGAGGATTGTCGGTGAGCAGCACGGCCGCGATACATCCCCCCGCGGCAGCGTGCTGGACGGCCGTGAGATAAACGAGCGGGCCGTTCCCGACGAGCACCGTCGGCACGACTGGCGTCATCGCCGCCGACTTCAGCAGGATCTGCAGCGCGCCGACCGTCATGACGCCCGGCAACGTCCAGCCCGGCACCGGCACCGGGCGCTCGAGCGCTCCGCCTGCCAGGATGGCGCGGCGGGCGCGCACTTCCTGCACGCGGTCCTCGCGGAGATACCAGAGGGCGAAGGGCTCGGCCTCCGTCTCGATGTGCCAAACGACGGCGCCGGGGCGGTAGTCGACGGTCGAGGCGCGCAGCGCCTTCGCCAGCGCGGCACCCTTGATGCAGCCGGCTCCCAGCGCGCCGGCAGCCGGCCCCGTCGCCGCCCGCTCGACGTCGCGGAAGACCTGGCCGCCCGGCGAGGGCTGCTCGTCCAGCAGCACGCAGTCGAGGCCGAGCGCCCGCGCCTCGAGCGCTGCGGCCATGCCGGCCGGGCCGGCGCCGATGACGGCCAAGTCGAACGTGTCTGCGGCTGAGCCTGTCACGCGGTCTCCCCTGCGCCGCGGTCGCGTCGCACGTTCATGCCGTCCCGCACCGCCGTCATGCAAGCCTGCTGGCCGGGCCGGCCATCCAGCTCGACCAGGCACTCGAAACAGACGCCGATCATGCAGTAGGCGCCGCGCGGCGCGCCCGAGACCGGCGCGCGGCGCAAGACCTGCTCGCCCGCCGCCAGCAGCACGGCGGCGAGGTTGTCGCCCGCCCGCGCCTCGATCTCGCGCCCCTCGAAGCGGACGATGGCGCGCGCCGCCCCGGCCTCAGGATACCCGAGCCTCTTGAACATCGAACCTCTCAGCGTTGAAGGGGGCCGCCTCGGCCGGCAGACCGTCGCCCGCGATGGCGGGCGCCAGGACCTCGGCATGGACCGCTGCCAGGCTCACCCCGCTGTGGCAGGCCGCAGCGTGGAGACCGGGCAGGTCGGGCCAGCTCTGATAGATCGGGAAGCCGTCCGGGGACATGACCCGCAGCGCCGCCCAGGTGCGGACCACCGGCGCCGCTTCGAGCGCGGGAAAACTGGCGATGGCGCGCTCGGCGATCGCCCGCACCGCCGGAAGGCTCGTCCCGTAGTTCATGCCGACGTCCTCCTTGCTGTCGCCGAGCAGCACCGATCCCTCCGCCGTTTGCCGCACATGCGTCGTCGGCAGGTCGAGGATCGGCGCCATCCGCCGGGTCGCCAGGATCTGCCCCCGCTGCGGGCGCAGGGGGAAGCGCTTGCCGAGCCCGCCCGCAAGCTCGCTGTTCCCGAGGCCGGCGGCCAGCACGACCCGCTCGAAGGCGGCGCTGCCCCCGTCGGCGAACTCGAGCGAATAGGCGCCGTCGAGCCGGCGCAGCTGGCGAACTTCGCGGCCTGGCCGGTGTTGCACGCCGCGCGCCTTCGCCGCCTGCATGAGCGCCCGCACGAGCAGCAGAGGGTTTGCGTGGCCATCGAGCGCGCAGAACGAGGCACCCCTTACCCGCGGCCCGATCGCCGGCGCCAGTTCGCGCGTCTCAGCCCGGTCGAGCATGCGGACCTTGCAGCCGGCGGCGGCGAACTGGTTGTCCATGCGCCGCACAAACCCGGCGCGGCTCTCGACCTCCTCCTCCCCCAGGCAGAGGTGCAGTCCGCCCCGCTGGACGTGGCCGACGTCGATGCCGGTCTCGTCCGCCAGCGCGGCCGCGAACCGAGGCCAGAGGACGGCCGAGCGCACCGTCCATGCCGTGTAGGCCGGCATGCCGGCGCCCTTGCTCTGAACCCAGACGAGGCCGAAGTTCCCAAGCGACGCCGGCCGTGCGGCATCTCCCTCGTCGAACAGCGTCACCTGCTCGCCGGCGCGGACGAGCCCGTAGGCAATCGCCAGGCCGACCAGCCCGGCGCCGATCACCGCAGTCCCCGTTCCGCTCGAAGCATCCCCCATCATGGGCATGGCCTAGCACGCGCCCGTAAGTGTCTCTAATGCATTCCTTGGCCGTATTCATGCGCGGGGCGTATGGATCATGTTTGGGGAGCCTCAATGATGAACTTCCGTATGCTGGCGGCGTTCAGGGCGGTCATGTCGGCGGGCAGCGTTACCGAGGCCAGCACCATGCTGGGCCGCTCACAGCCGGCGGTCAGCCGCGCCATCGCCGACCTCGAGGCGCATATCGGCTACCCGCTCTTCGACCGCGTCAACCGCCGGATGGTGCCGACCGAGGAAGCCGTCCTCCTGCTCGAGGAGGTCGAGCGTGCCTTCCAGAGCCTCCACTATGTCGGGGAGGCGGCGCGGATGATCGGTGCGCGGCGCGGGGCTAGCCTGCACGTCACGGCGATGCCGGCGATCGCGCTCAGCGTTCTGCCGCTTGTGGCCGAGCGCCTGTCGGAGGAGCGGCCCGATCTGCGCATGAATATCGAGGTTAGGAGCAGCGGCTGGGTGCTGCAGTCGGTGCTGCACCGCCAGTGCGATGTCGGGATCGCCGGGGTGCCCCTCGGCAATCCCGGGCTCAGCATCGCGTTCGTGGCCGCTGCGCCGGCCGTCTGTGTCCTGCCGCGCCACCACCCGCTCGCCGCGCTGGAGAAGATCGGGCCGGCCGAGCTGCGGGGCGAGCGGTTCATCTCGCTCGGGACCCAGTACCGGCTCCGCCAGCAGGTCGACCGGGTCTTTAGCGAGGCCGGGATCGAGCGCCAGCTGCGCATCGAGACCCAGCTCTCCGAGATGGCCTGTCTCCTGGTAGCGCGCGGGCTGGGCGTGGCGGTCGTGGACCCGTTCGTGCCGCTTCTCCGCTCGGAGCTCCGCCTCGAGGTCAGGCCGTTCCGCCCGTCGATTCCCTTCGAATGGGGCGCGGTCACTCAGGCGGGGAGGCACCTGGCCGAGCCGACCCGGCGCTTCCTGGCCGTGCTGGAGGAAACCGTTTGCTCCTGCGAGTATCCCGTGGCCACGGTCGAGTCCCGCGACCACTGAACCGGAGCAGGGAATGGATACTTCGACCGCGGCGCCGCGCGACGTGACGGTCATCGGCGCCGGCATCGTGGGGCTGGCGACGGCGCTAACCCTGCAGGCAGAGGGCCACCGCACGACGATCATCGACCCGCGCGCGCCGGGCACCGCCACGTCGTTCGGGAATGCGGGCGCGATCGTCCCTGGCGGCGTGACGCCGACCGCGACGCCCGGGCTCTGGCGTCGGATCCCGCGGATGCTTGCCGACCCTACGAGCCCTGTGAAGATCCGCTGGCGCCACCTGCCGCGGCTGGTGCCCTGGTTGCTCGCCTTCCTGAATGCCGGGCGCGAGGCGAACGCGGTGCGCATCAGCCGCGAACTGGCGACGCTGACCGCCGGCTGCCTCGAGGCGCATCAGCAGCTGGCGCGCATGTCGGGGGCGAGCCACCTTCTCCGGCCGCTCGGCTGGCTCAAGGTCTACCGCGACCGCGCGGCTCTCGAGGGAACCGCCTTCGACCGCCGGATGATGGATATGGCCGGCATCCGATACGAAGTGCTGGACGCGGACGCGCTGCGCCAGCTCGAGCCTGCATTGTCGCGCGAGTTCACGGTCGGCCTCTTCCAGGCCGGCGCCAGCCAGGTCGACACGCCGCTGGCGCTGTCGCGCGCCTACCTGGAAGCGTTCGTCGGCCGCGGGGGCGTCCTGCTGCAGGAGGAGGTTCGACGCTTCGAGCGTGTCGACGGCAGGATCGGCGCCGTTGTGACCGACCTGGGGATCCACCCCGCCGACGTGCTCGTCGTCGCGGCGGGAGCGTGGTCGGGCCGGCTCGCGCGGTCCCTCGGTGCGCGGATTCCGCTGGACACCGAGCGCGGCTACCACCTGAACATCGCCCGGACCGACGGCCCCATGCTGAACCGTCCGACGGTCATCGGCGGCCCCCAGTTCGTCCTCTCGCCAATGCAGGACGGCATCCGGCTGACCGCCGGCGTCGAGTTGGCCGGCCTGGACGCGCCGCCTGATTTCAAGCGCATCAGGTCGCTCCTGCCGCTGGCCCGGCGGGCGTTGCCCGGGCTGTCGGGAGAGATCACGCGGGAATGGATGGGACACCGCCCGTCAACCCCCGACTCGAAGCCCGTAATAGGCTCCGCACTCGGGCTTCGCGACGTCTACTTCGCCTTCGGCCACGGCCACATGGGCCTCGGATTGTCCGCCATAACGGGCCGGCTGATCGCAGATCTCGTCAGCCGGCGCCAGCCATCCGTGCCCCTCGGACCGTTCCTCCCCTCGCGCTTCCTCTGACGAGATCGAGCACAGCTGGACCGCACTGCAGCCAAGTCGCCGCGGCCGCAGGCTCGGGCTACACCCTTCGGCCAGTCAGACCCTGCTTGCATCAACGGGTCAGATGAACGCCCGTGCCGGTAAGCGGCCGCGTGGTGCATGCAAAATCGATCATTTATGAGAGCCGCGGCGCGGACCCGACGAAGGAAGCTACCGTCGCCGACTAACTGTCTCAAATGGTCTATTGAAAGCCGGGCAACGCCAACTCCGTCGCGGGAGCCGTCAGACCAGGTGCGGACCACCGCTGACGCGGCGATGCGGCGGCGGCGCCAAGCTTAAAGCACAGGCATTATCCAGGCAGCGGTCTTATCCAGGCGAATGCCAGATCCGGTGGACCACCAGCCGTTCGGCAAGTCTGTGCCGACGTCTGCGGCGGGCGGTCCGGCAGGCAGCGCCACCTCTCCGCACACGCATTCCGGGTCGAAGTCGTTCTACGTCATCTCCGGTGAGCTGACGCAGAAGACGCCGAGTGGCGTTATTGAACTCGGCGCCGGCGAAAGCATGGTCAATCACGGCGATGGTGAGCCGATGATCGTATCGAACAACGGCTCCGGCGACCTGAAGGAACTCGCACTTTTCGTCGTCGATGCCAGCGAGCTGTTCTCCTCGCCGGTCACGCTGGACTTACGGCAGACGCCTGTGACGCAGCGCCTGCCGGGCAGAGCGACACGCTCTACCCGGCAGGGCGGTCGCCGCTTGATCCTTGGCGGCCTTCTCACGCCCCGCTATCGCCTTTCGGCCTGTGGCCTGAGCCAGAAGTAGCCGTAGGGCGGCAGCGTTAGGCTGCCTGAGGGGCCGACGCTCCCGGCAGAGCCAGAACCATCAAGCAGATTGTCGAAGCGCGCGCCGGCGAAGTCGGTGGGAAGCTCCACCTGCCTGATGCCATCGCTCAGATTGTGGAACCTCAGCGACGAGTTGCCCTGCCACGCTTAGCCCGAGCACCTGTGTGTCCGTTTCCAGGACCTTCCATGATCCCCAGCCCACCTAGGGAAGCGACCGACGCAGCCGGATCAGTTCGCGCAGGAGCGAGGGGAGGGAATCCGGGTCCTTGTTCTGGGCTCGGATGCCCACCCTTTCGGCGGCGTAGAAGGGCACGGCGTCGATTCGGATTCCCGAGTGAGGTGACCCCTGTCGCTCATCCACCTGCGACTGGAATCGTGAGTTGAGAATTGCGCGTGAGCGCGACGGTAGCAACGGGCATCGGTGCGGAGCTTTAATTGCGGCGTAGGGTCGATGCCCGTGGCGGGTTCAGGGTCGCGGCGTAGGCGGCAGGTGTCATGTAGCCGATCGCCGAGTGCGGTCGCGCGGTGTTGAAACCCTCCACCCAGCCGGCGACGACGGCGCGGGCGTGGTTCATCGAGAAGAACAGATGCTCGTTGAGATGGCGTAGTCGGGACTTGGGCTTCGGCACCGTCTGCGCACCAATCCCGTCACCGAAGATGGAAGCGGGAGAGGCAGATCCGCTCATGCCGAGCTCGCGCTCAGGCCAAGCGATCTGGCCGGGCCTCCGGCTCCTTCTACTGCCCATGCTGATACCACCGAGGACTTTGCCATTGAGAGCCGCTCGAATTCGTCAAGAGCGACTACGGCGAACTGCGCCGGTGTGCAGTCGGTCGGCGTTTTCCGCTCGTCCGCGACGGCCTGGAGCGCAGGCGGATGCTGCGGAGGCGCACTGGTTCCCCGGCCGGCTCTGCGCGCGCTAGCTCGGATGAAAGACAGCCGAGCGGCTCGCCCGAAAATCGCTGCGGCCGATCGACGCGCCACGAGATCGCATTTCATCCCTGCATCGACGCCTTGATGGCGCTTGCCTCGAACGGATGCTTTCGTCCTATACTGGCGGTGCCCAGAAGCGCGGGGGCTCGTTCCGCGCAGCAAGATCGAAGGGAGGACTCGGAATGGCAGATGCGAACCAGGGCGCCGTCTCGCGGCGCAGATTTCTGAAGGGTAGCGCCGTCGCCGCCGGAACCGCGGCAGCCGGGACGCTCGCGGCCCCAGCCGTCATGGCGCAGTCGCCGCAGACGCTCAGGATGCAGACCTCGTGGCCGGCCTCCGACGTGTTCATGGACATGGCCAAGCAATATGTCGATCGCGTCGAGAAGCTGTCGGGCGGCAAGCTGAAGATCGACCTGCTGCCCGCCGGCGCCGTCGTGCAGGCCTTCCAGGTGCAGGACGCGGTCAATGACGGCGTCATCGACGCGGCCCACACGGTGCCGGCCTATTGGTACGGAAAGAACAAGGCCGCCTCGCTGTTCGGCACCGGCCCGGTCTGGGGCTGGGAGGGCTTCCACGTCCTCGCCTGGTTCCAGTACGGCGGAGGCAAGGAGCTCTACAAGGAGCTCGTCCAGGACATGCTGGGCCTGAACATCGTCGGCTTCTTCTGCATGCCCATGCCCGAGCAGCCGCTCGGCTGGTTCAAGCAGGAGATCACCAGCGTCGACCAGATGAAGGGGCTCAAGTACCGCACAGTCGGCCTGGCCACCGAGGTCATGCAGACCATGGGACTCGCCGTCACACAGCTTCCGGGCGGCGAAATCGTGCCGGCGCTCGAGCGCGGCGTGATCGAAGCGTTCGAGTACAACAACCCCACGTCGGACATGCGATTCGGCGCGGCCGACGTGTCGAAGCAGTACATGCTTGGCTCGTTCCACCAGCCGTCAGAGATGTTCGAGATCATGATCAACAAGGACGTCTACGACGGCTTGGAGCCGGGGCTGCAGGCCGCCTTCGAATATGGCGCAGAGGCGGCCAACACCGCGAATTTCGGCTTCGCCATGGGCCAGTACTCGGGCGACCTGCAGAAGCTGATCGAGCAGGGCGTCAACGTGCACCGCACGCCCGACGACGTGCTGAAGGCGCAGCTCGACGCCTGGGACAAGGTCGTCGCGGACATCCGCAAGGATAACGAGTTCTTCGGCAAGGTGATCGACAGCCAGAAGAGCTGGTTCGAGGATGTCGGCTACTACTGGCACATGAACCAGGCCGGTTTCGAGCTGGCCTATCGGCACTACTATCCGGACAAGCTGCCGACGTTCTGATCCGGGGCCATTGCAAACGGGCCCGGGCCGCCGCGCGCGGCTCGGGCGGGCGCGTCACGGGGGTCGTGTGACGAAGGGTCGGAGAGAGGCCGGTTCATGTCCCGATATATCTGGTTCGCCGACAAGGTTTCGATGTGGTTCGGCAAGGCGTTCGCCTGGGCTATCATCGTCATGAGCTTGGGCATGGGCTACGAGGTCTTCGTGCGCTATGCGCTGCGCGCGCCGACTACATGGGCCTTCGACCTGTCCTACATGATGTACGGCGCGCTGTTCATGATGGGCGGCGCCTACACGCTATCGCAGAACGGCCATGTCCGCGGCGACTTTATCTATCGCCTCTGGAAGCCGCGCACGCAAGCGACGGTCGAGCTGATCCTGTACTTCCTGTTCTTCTTTCCCGGCATCATCGCGCTGATCGCCGCCGGCTGGAAATACGCCAGCCGCTCTTACCGGTACATGGAAGTGAGCGTGATGAGCCCGGCGAACATCCCGATCTTTCATTTCAAAATGATCATCGTCGCGGCCGGCATCCTGATGCTGATCCAGGGCATCGCCCGCGTCTTCCGCTGCATCATCACCATACGCGAGGGCGTCTGGCCGCCGCTGCCGCAGGACGTCGAGGAACTGGAGGAACAGCTGATCCACGAGCACGAGCGCGAGGTCCTTCGCCACCACGGCGAGGCAGTCGACGCGCGCATTCCGGACGACTCGGTCGGCCGCGACCGTGACCGGAGCTGAAGAATGACCGAACCCCAGGTCGCCGTGATGATGCTCGGCGTGTTCATCGTCACCATCTTCCTCGGCTTCCCGATCGCCTTTACACTGATGGCGCTGGGCGTCGGCTTCGGCTACTACGCCTACTTCGACCCGGAGCGGATGTGGCGCAGCCACGAGCGCGCGATCGCCAACGGCGCCGACAGCTGGACGCAGCTGCAGACCTGGGTCGAGGGCTTCTTCAACAACAACATCTTCGACCTGTTCGTGAACCAGACCTATTCGGTCATGGCCAACGACGTGCTGACCGCCGTGCCGCTGTTCCTGTTCATGGGCTACATCGTCGAGCGCGCGAACATCGTCGACCGGCTGTTCGGGACGCTGCAGATCGCGGCCAAGGGCGTGCCCGGCTCGATGGCGGTCGCCGCGCTGGTCACCTGCGCGCTGTTCTCGACGGCAACCGGCATCGTGGGCGCGGTTGTCACCCTCATGGGGCTGCTCGCCTACCCGGCCATGCTGAAGGCTCGATACGACACGGCGTTCGCCTCGGGTGTGATCTGCGCCGGCGGGACGCTGGGCATCCTGATCCCGCCCTCGATCATGCTGATCGTGTTCGCGGCCACCTCGGGCGTCTCGATCGTCAAGCTCTACGCCGGCGCGCTCCTGCCCGGGATGATGCTCGCCGGGCTCTACGTCGTCTATGTCATCGGCCGGGCGATCCTGGACCCCAACGCGGCGCCCCGGCCGCGCGAGGACGAGATTGAGCAGTTGTCGGCGGGGCAGCTGATCGTGCGGGTCATCACGTCCTTCTTTCCGCTCGCCTTCCTGATCCTGGCGGTGCTGGGCGCCATTCTGTTCGGCCTAGCGACCCCGACCGAGGCGGCGTCCATGGGGGCGTTGGGCGGTCTGCTGCTGGCGGTCGCCTACCGGGCTCTGACCTGGCGGAGGCTCGAGGAATCCGTCTACCTGACGGTGCGGACGACCGCGATGGTCTGCTGGCTGTTCGTCGGCTCGTGGACCTTTTCGTCGGTGTTCTCGTATCTCGGCGGCGAGCAGGTCATTGCCGAGTTCGTCGCCAGCCTCGACCTCTCGCCGCTGACCTTCCTGATTCTGGCGCAGATCATCATCTTCCTCCTCGGCTGGCCGCTGGAGTGGTCGGAGATCATCATCATCTTCGTGCCGATCTTCCTGCCCCTGCTGCCGCTGTTCGACATCGACCCGTTCTTCTTCGGCGTTCTGGTGGCGCTGAACCTGCAGACCTCGTTCCTGACACCGCCGATGGCGATGTCGGCCTACTACCTCAAGGGTATCGCGCCGCCGCAGGTCCAGCTGACGCAGATCTTCAGCGGCTGCATGCCGTTCCTTGCGATGGTGCTGATCTCGATGGTCCTGGTCTACGTGTTCCCCTCGATCACCTACTTCCTGCCGGACCTCGTCTATGGCCGCTGAGGCGCAGAAGAAGCCATCCGCGCCCGCCGGCGCGGGGCCGTTCGACGCCGTCGCGCTGCGCGACCGGCTGGCGACAGGGTCGCTGCGCGCGACCGAGCTGGCCGAGGCCTGCCTGGCGCGCGTCCGCGAGGTGGACCAGGCGGTTCAGGCCTGGGAGTTCCTGGACCCCGACCACGTGATGAAGCAGGCCGAGCGGCTGGACCGCCAGCGCAAGTCGGGCCGGCCAATCGGGCCGCTGCACGGGCTGCCGGTCGGGCTGAAGGACATCATCGACACCGCCGACATGCCCACCGCGAACGGCACGCCGATCGACGCCGGGCGCCGGCCCCAGCGCGATGCCGCCGTCGCCGCCCGCCTGCGTGCCGCCGGCGCGCTGCTCATGGGCAAGACGGTGTCGACGGAGCTCGCCTATTTCACGCCGGGCAAGACCCGCAACCCGCACGATCCGGGCCGTACGCCCGGCGGCTCGTCCTCGGGCTCGGCCGCGGCGGTTGCCGCAGGCATGGTGCCGCTGGCGGTCGGCACGCAGACGGCCGGCTCGGTGATCCGCCCGGCCGCGTTCTGCGGCGTCTTCGGCTTCAAGCCCAGCTTCGGCCTGATCCCGCGGACCGGGATCCTGCCGGTCTCGGCCGACCTCGACACGGTCGGGACCTTCGCCCAGACGCTCGAGGGCGCGGCGCTGCTGGCCGAGGTCCTGCAGGGATACGACCCGCAGGACGCCGACACGCGGCCCGAGGCGGCGCACCGCTTGCTCGGCGACTGCCGGAGCGAGCCGCCGCTGCCGCCCACCATTGCGCTGGTCGAGAGAGCCGGCCTGGCAAAGCGCCGAGGAGACGACGCGCGAGGCGTTCGGCGAGCTGCGCGAGGCGCTGGGCGACCGCTGCGACGAGATCGAGCTGCCCGGCATCTTCGCCAACGGAGCCGCGGCTCAGCAGACGCTGATGCTCACCGGCTTTGCCCGCAACTTCCGCCACTACCGCGAGCACGGCGGCGACCGGCTGAGCGCCCGTATGCGCGACGCCATCGACGAAGGCCGGTGCATCGCCGCACACGAGTACCTTGCGGCGCGCGACTGGCGCGACGTGCTCAATGCGGGGCTGGCGGAGATTTTCGACCGCTACGATGCAATCATTACTCCGGCCGCGGCGGGCGAGGCGCCGGTGGGCGAGGCGACCGGCGATCCCGCCTTCTGCCGGCTGTGGTCGCTCTGCGGCACGCCGGCCATCTCGCTGCCGCTGATGACGGGACCGGCCGGAATGCCGCTGGGCGTACAGCTCGTCGGCCGTCGCGGCTGGGACGGCCGCCTGATGCGCACGGCGCGCTGGCTGGTCGACTATCTGCGAGACGCGGCAACGGAGCAGGACGGATGATTGACGCGATCCTCAGCATTCTGGCGCTCGCCTGCTTCTTCGCCTTCCTGTTCATTCTCGGCTGGTGGGTGCGCGAGCCGGACCTGACCGTCGTGCTGGCCATCGGCGCCATCATGGCCGCCTGGGACTTCTGGCGCGCCTGGCGGATGAGCGGTGACGAGCGTCGGTAGGACCGGATCACCTTCTGAACTTCACGAATGGGGTACAACTTAGCGAGGCGGCAAAAAGGCGACGTAGACGAAGCCCTGCCAGGTCGCGATGTAGGTGAAGTCGCTCACCCAGAGCATGTTGGGCGCGGGGACCCGGAATTGACGGTTCACGCGATCCAGGGCGCCGCCTTGTCGGAAATGCTATTCGGATCTTCCTGCCCCGGATAACGCCTTCAACCCCTATCTTTTTCATCAGGCTGGCCACCGTGCAGCGGGCAACATCGAAGCCCTCCCGGCGCATCTGTCGCTAGACCTTGCGCACACCGTAGACCCGAAAGTTGGCGTCGAACACGCGCTCGACCTCGGGCCGCAGCTCGGCATCCCGCTTGGTTCGAATTCGAGAGACGAGACGGGTCGGCTCTCTTCGCCAGGTGATCATAGAGCGCTTCCGATCAGTTTGGATCATATCCGGCGGCGCTGAAGTAGTTGGCACATTCCTGCGGGGTGAAGATGTCGACGAGGCGTCCGACGGCACTCCACAGGCCATCGACGGTGCGTTCGGCGGGCTTTCCGCAAGAGGGTTTTGAGCTTCGAGAACGCCATCTCGGTGGGATTGAAGTCGGGGCTGTAGGGCGGGAGGAGCCGGAGCTCGGCGCCCCGTGCCTCGATGATCGCCCTGGCTGCAGCTCGTTTGTGGCTGGAGAGGTTGTCCATGACGACGATGTCCCCGGGGCGCAGCGCCGGCGCGAGGACGTGGGCGACATAGGCCTCGAACCAGTCGCCGTTTGATCGGCCCGTCGAGGACCATCGGCGCCACCATGCCGTCGAGACGGAGGCCGGCGACCAACGTCGTGGAACGCCCGCCGTGGCCACTCCAGCGAAGGTCCGCCAGGTCCGCATCTTAGACGTCGGCACAGACTTGCCGAACGGCTGGTGGTCCACCGGATCTGGCATTCGCCTGGATAAGGCCGCCGCCTGGATAATGCCTGCGCTTTACGCTTGGCACCGCCGCCGCATCGCCGCGTCAGCGGTGGTCCGCACCTGGTCTGCCGGCTCGCGCGACGGAGTTGGCGTTGCCCGGCTTTCAATAGACCGTTTGAGACTGTTAGTCGGCGACGGTAGCTTCTTTCGTCGGGCCCGCGCCGCGGCTCTCATAAATGATCGATTTTGCATGCACCACGCGGCCGCTTACCGGCACGGGCGTTCATTTGACCCGTTGATGCAAGCAGGGTCTGAGTGGCCGAAGGGTGTAGCCCGAGCCCGCGGCCGCGGCGACTTGGCTGCACCAGCTGTGCCCGATCTCGTCAGAGGAAGCGCGAGGGGAGGAACGGTCCGAGGGGCACGAATGGCTGGCGCCGGCTGACCAGATCTGCAACCAGCCGGCCCGTTATGGCGGACAATCCGAGGCCCATGTGGCCGTGGCCGAAGGCGAAGTAGACGTCACGAAGCCCGGGTGCGGAGCCTATCACGGGCTTCGAGTCGGGGGTTGACGGGCGGTGTCCCATCCATTCCCGCGTGATCTCTCCCGACAGCCCGGGCAATGCCCGCCGGGCCAGCGGCAGGAGCGACCTGATGCGCTTGAAATCAGGCGGCGCGTCCAGGCCGGCCAACTCGACGCCGGCGGTCAGCCGGATGCCGTCCTGCATTGGCGAGAGGACGAACTGGGGGCCGCCGATGACCGTCGGACGGTTCAGCATGGGGCCGTCGGTCCGGGCGATGTTCAGGTGGTAGCCGCGCTCGGTGTCGAGCGGAATCCGCGCACCAAGGCACCGCGCGAGCCGGCCCGACCACGCTCCCGCCGCGACGACGAGCACGTCGGCGGGGTGGATCCCGAGGTCGGTCACAACGGCGCCGATCCTGCCGTCAACGCGCTCGAAGCGTCGAACCTCCTCCTGCAGCAGGACGCCCCCGCGGCCGACGAACGCTTCCAGGTAGGCGCGCGACAGCGCCAGCGGCGTGTCGACCTGGCTGGCGCCGGCCTGAAAGAGGCCGACCGTGAACTCGCGCGACAATGCCGGCTCGAGCTGGCGCAGCGCGTCCGCGTCCAGCACTTCGTATCGGATGCCGGCCATGTCCATCATCCGGCGGTCGAAGGCGGTTCCCTCGAGAGCCGCGCGGTCCCGGTAGACCTTGAGCCAGCCGAGCGGCCGGAGAAGGTGGCTCGCCCCCGACATGCGCGCCAGCTGCTGATGCGCCTCGAGGCAGCCGGCGGTCAGCGTCGCCAGTTCGCGGCTGATGCGCACCGCGTTCGCCTCGCGCCCGGCATTCAGGAAGGCGAGCAGCCAGGGTACCAGCCATGGCAGGTGGCGCCAGCGGATCTTCACAGGGCTCGTAGGGTCGGCGAGCATCCGCGGGATCCGACGCCAGAGCCCGGGCGTCGCGGTCGGCGTCACGCCGCCCGGGACGATCGCGCCCGCATTCCCGAACGACGTGGCGGTGCCCGGCGCGCGCGGGTCGATGATCGTCGTGCGGTGGCCCTCGGCCTGCAGGGTCAGCGCCGTCGCCAGCCCCACAATGCCGGCGCCGATGACCGTCACTTCGCGCGGCGCCGCGGTCGAAGTATCCATTCCCTGCTCCGGTTCAGTGGTCGCGGAACTCGACCGTGGCCACGGGATACTCGCAGGAGCAAACGGTTTCCTCCAGCACGGCCAGGAAGCGCCGGGTCGGCTCGGCCAGGTGCCTCCCCGCCTGAGTGACCGCGCCCCATTCGAAGGGAATCGACGGGCGGAACGGCCTGACCTCGAGGCCGAGCTCCGAGCGGAGAAGCGGCACGAACGGGTCCACCACCGCCACGCCCAGCCCGCGCGCGACCAGGAGACAGGCCATCTCGGAGAGCTGGGTCTCGATGCGCAGCTGGCGCTCGATCCCGGCCTCGCTAAAGACCCGGTCGACCTGCTGGCGGAGCCGATACTGGGTCCCGAGCGAGATGAACCGCTCGCCCCGCAGCTCGGCCGGCCCGATCGCCTCCAGCGCAGCGAGCGGGTGGTGGCGCGGCAGGACGCAGACGGCCGGCGCAGCGGCCACGAACGCGATGCTGAGCCCGGGATTGCCGAGGGGCACCCCGGCGATCCCGACGTCGCACTGGCGGTGCAGCACCGACTGCAGCACCCAGCCGCTGCTCCTAACCTCGATATTCATGCGCAGATCGGGCCGCTCCTCCGACAGGCGCTCGGCCACAAGCGGCAGAACGCTGAGCGCGATCGCCGGCATCGCCGTGACGTGCAGGCTAGCCCCGCGCCGCGCACCGATCATCCGCGCCGCCTCCCCGACATAGTGGAGGCTCTGGAAGGCACGCTCGACCTCCTCGAGCAGGAGGACGGCTTCCTCGGTCGGCACCATCCGGCGGTTGACGCGGTCGAAGAGCGGGTAGCCGATATGCGCCTCGAGGTCGGCGATGGCGCGGCTGACCGCCGGCTGCGAGCGGCCCAGCATCGTGCTGGCCTCGGTAACGCTGCCAGCAGACATGACCGCCCTGAACGCCGACAGCATACGGAAGTTCATCGTTGAGGCTCCCCGAACATGATCCATACGCCCCGCGCATGAATACGGCCAAGGAATGCATTAGAGACACTTACGGGCGCGTGCTAGGCCATGCCCATGATGGGGGATGCTTCAGCGGAACGGGGACTGCGGTGATCGGCGCCGGGCTGGTCGGCCTGGCGATTGCCTACGGGCTCGTCCGTGCCGGCGAGCAGGTGACCCTGTTCGACGAAGGAGATGCCGCACGGCCGGCGTCGCTTGGGAACTTCGGCCTCGTCTGGGTTCAGAGCAAGGGCGCCGGCATGCCGGCCTACACGGCATGGACGGTGCGCTCGGCCGTCCTCTGGCCTCGGTTCGCGGCCGCGCTGGCGGACGAGACCGGCATCGACGTCGGCCACGTGCAGCGGGGCGGACTGCACCTCTGCCTGGGGGAGGAGGAGGTCGAGAGCCGCGCCGGGTTCGTGCGGCGCATGGACAACCAGTTCGCCGCCGCCGGCTGCAAGGTCCGCATGCTCGACCGGGCTGAGACGCGCGAACTGGCGCCGGCAATCGGGCCGCGGGTGAGGGGTGCCTCGTTCTGCGCGCTCGATGGCCACGCAAACCCTCTGCTGCTCGTGCGGGCGCTCATGCAGGCGGCGAAGGCGCGCGGCGTGCAACACCGGCCAGGCCGCGAAGTCCGCGAGCTGCGCCGGCTCGACGGCGCCTATTCGCTCGAGTTCGCCGACGGGGGCAGCGCCGCCTTCGAGCGGGTCGTGCTGGCCGCCGGCCTTGGGAACAGCGGGCTGGCCGGCGGACTCGGCAAACGCTTCCCCCTGCGCCCGCAGCGGGGGCAGATCCTGGCGACCCGGCGGATGGCGCCGATCCTCGACCTCCCGACGACGCATGTCCGGCAAACGGCGGAGGGATCGGTGCTGCTCGGCGACAGCAAGGAGGATGTCGGCATGAACTACGGGACGAGCCTTCCGGCGGCGCGGGCGATCGCCGAGCGCGCCATCGCCAGCTTTCCCGCGCTAGAAGCGGCGCCGGTGGTCCGCACCTGGGCGGCGTTGCGGGTCATGTCGCCGGACGGCTTCCCGATCTACCAGAGCTGGCCCGACCTGCCCGGCCTGCACGCTGCGGCCTGCCACAGCGGCGTGACCCTGGCAGCGGTGCATGCCGGGGTCCTGGCGCCTGCCATCGCGGTCGGCGGCCTGCCGGCAGAGGCCGCCCCCTTCAACGCTGAGAGGTTCGATGTTCAAGAGGCTCGGGTATCCTGAGGCCGGGGCGGCGCGCGCCATCGTCCGCTTCGAGGGGCGCGAGATCGAGGCGCGGGCGGGCGACAACCTCGCCGCCGTGCTGCTGGCGGCGGGCGAGCAGGTCTTGCGCCGCGCGCCCGTCTCGGGAGCGCCGCGCGGCGCCTACTGCATGATGGGCGTCTGCTTCGAATGCCTGGTCGAGCTGGATGGCCAGCCCGGCCAGCAGGCTTGCATGACGGCGGTGCGCGACGGCATGAACGTACGGCGCGACCGCGGCGCAGGGGAGACCGCGTGACAGGCTCAGCCGCACACACGTTCGACCTGGCCGTCATCGGCGCCGGCCCGGCCGGCATGGCCGCAGCGCTCGAGGCGCGGGCGCTCGGCCTCGACTGCGTGCTGCTGGACGAGCAGCCCTCGCCGGGCGGCCAGGTCTTCCGCGACGTCGAGCGGGCGGCGACGGGGCCGGCCGCCGGCGCGCTGGGAGCCGGCTGCATCGAGGGTGCCGCGCTGGCGAAGGCGCTGCGCGCCTCGACCGTCGACTACCGCCCCGGCGCCGTCGTTTGGCACATCGAGACGGAGGCCGAGCCCTTCGCCCTCTGGTATCTCCGCGAGGACCGCGTGCAGGAAGTGCGCGCCCGCCGCGCCATCCTGGCAGGCGGAGCGCTCGAGCGCCCGGTGCCGGTGCCGGGCTGGACGTTGCCGGGCGTCATGACGGTCGGCGCGCTGCAGATCCTGCTGAAGTCGGCGGCGATGACGCCAGTCGTGCCGACGGTGCTCGTCGGGAACGGCCCGCTCGTTTATCTCACGGCCGTCCAGCACGCTGCCGCGGGGGGATGTATCGCGGCCGTGCTGCTCACCGACAATCCTCGCTGCCGCGCGGCGGCGATGCGGCATCTCTCGGCCTTCGCGAGAAGCGGCACCTTCCTGCCCGGGCTGAGGCTCCTCCGCGCTTTCCGCGCTCTCGGTTGCAGGGTCGTGCGCAACGTCGCCGAGGTCCAGATCCTCGGTGACGACCGCGCGACCGGCGTGCGCTACCGCACCGGCGACGGCGCGAGCGGCGAGGTTGCGGCAGGGCTGGTCGGCCTGCACGAGGGCGTCATTCCGCACACGAACCTCGCCCGGGTGCTGGGCTGCGAGCATCGCTGGGACGAAGGCCAGCAGGCGTTCCGGCCAGCGCTGGACGACTGGGCGAACAGCACGGTTGCCGGCGTTCAGATCGCCGGCGACGGGGGCGGCATCGCGGGCGCCGATGCCTGCGTCCCGGCGGGGCGGATCGCCGCGCTGGAGGCGGCGCGGGCGCTCGGGCGGATCGCGGAGGCCGAGCGCGACGCCAAGGCCGCGGCGCCGCTGCGGGCGCTGCGGCGGGCGCTGCAGGCGCGGCCGTTCATCGACGCCCTCTACGCGCCGCGCCTGGCGGCGGGGCGCGGTGGCCGATGCGACGGTCATCTGCCGCTGCGAGGACGTGACGGCCGGGCAGCTCCGCCAGGCCGTCGCCGCGGGCGCACAGGGGCCGAACCAGGCGAAGGCGTTCCTCCGCTGCGGCATGGGCCCCTGCCAGGGGCGGCTCTGCGGCCCAACCGTCTCGCGCCTGATTGCCGAGTCGCGCGGCGTCCCTGTCGCCGAGGTCGGGTATTTCCGCCTGCGCCCGCCCGTCAAGCCGGTGCCGCTCCGCAGCTTCGCCGCCATCGGCGAGGCCGCGGGATGATGGGCGCCGACGTCATCGTCGTCGGCGGCGGCATCCACGGCTGCTCGACGGCGCTGCAGTGCCGGCTGCGCGGCCTGTCGGTCATCGTGCTCGAGAAGGATCATGTCGGGCGGCACGCCTCGGGCGTGAACGCTGGCGGCGTGCGCCGGCTGAACCGACATCCAGCCGAAATTCCGCTGGCCATGGCCTCGGCCGCGCTCTGGCAGGACATCGAGGCCCTGGTCGGCGACGACTGCGGCTATCGCCAGTCCGGCCAGGTCCGCGTCGCCGAGAGCGAGGGGGGGCTGGCGAAGCTGCAGGCGAGGCGCACGCTGGTCGAGGGGCTGGGCTATCGCCACGAGGAATGGATCGACGCCGACACCCTCTTCGGGCTCGTCCCGGCGATCTCGCGGCACTGCCTCGGCGCGCTCTACACGCGAGGCGACGGTTTCGCAGACCCCGCGCGCACCACCGCCGCCTTCGCGAGGCGCGCCGCCGAGTTGGGCGCCGAGATCCTCAGGAAATGCCGCGCCGGCACGCCCGAGCGCGACGGGGACGCGTGGCGCGTGCCCACCGAGCGTGGGCCGGTGACGGGCAAGGTACTGGTCAACGCCGCGGGCGCCTGGGGTGGCGCGATCGCCGCGGCGCTGGGCGAACCCGTACCGATCGAGGCGATCGCGCCGATGATGATGGTCACGAACCGCATGGAGCCCTTCGTCGAGCCGGTGATCGGCAGCTTCGACCGGCTGATCTCGTTCAAGCAGTCGCCGAACGGCACGGTCGTGATCGGCGGCGGCTGGCGCGGCCGGGCCGAGCCCGCGCGCAATCTCGCGCATGTCTCGTTCGGCGAGCTGCACCGCCTGATCGCCACCACGCGCGAGCTGTTCCCAGGGATGCGCGACGCGCGGATCGTGCGCAGCTGGGCGGGGATCGAGGGCTCGATGCCGGACGCAATCCCGGTGCTGGGACCGAGCGGCACGGCGCCCGGCGTGATCCACGCTTTCGGCTTCTCGGCGCACGGCTTCCAGCTCGGCCCCATCGGCGGGCGCATCGTTGCCGAGCTGATCGAGACCGGCACGAGCAGCTTGCCGATCGAGCCGTTCTCGATCGACCGCTTCGTGCCGCCGCCATGCAGGTCGCGTCTTGACCGCGCCGCGGTTCCATCGAGTGGCCGAGACGGATCGGCGGCAGATCCGCATCACTGTCGACGGACAGCCGCGAACGGCGCTTGCCGGCGACACGCTGATGACCGCGATCCTGACGACGGGAGGCCGCCTGCGCCTGTCCGAGTTCGGCGACGGGCCGCGCGCCGGCTTCTGCGTCATGGGCGCCTGCCAGGACTGCTGGGTCCGGCTGGCGGACGGGCGCCGGGTGCGCGCCTGCACGACCTATGCCGCCGACGGCATGGCGGTGCTGACGGGCCGGAGCAGGTCGATGGCTGAGCGGATCGTCATCGTCGGCGCCGGGCCCGGCCGGCATGCGCGCGGCCGAGGTGCTGGCCGAAAGCGGGGCTCGGCCCGCGATTATCGACGAGGCGCCGGCCGGCGGCGGCCAGATCTATCGCCGGCAGCCTGAGGGCTTCGCGCGCGGCTACGGCGACGCTCTACGGCCTCGAGGCGGGGAAGGCGCGGCGGCTGCACGACGCCTTCGACGCGCTGGGGGATCGGCTCGACTACCGGCCCGGCGCGCTCGTCTGGGGCGATCGAGGGGCGTCCTCTGCTGGTCCTGCGGGACGGCCTCGGCGAGAGCGTGCCCTTCGACCGGCTGCTGCTGGCGACCGGCGCCATGGATCGCATCATCCCCTTGCGCGGCTGGACACTGCCCGGCGTCTTCACGCTCGGCGGCGCGCAGGTCGCGCTGAAGCACCAGGCCTGCGCGATCGGCCGGCGCGTCGTGTTCATGGGCTCGAGCCCGCTGCTGCCGCTCGTCGCCCCGCAATACGCCAAGGCCGGCGTCGAGGTGGCGGCGGTGCTCGACACGACGCCGTGGCGCGCGCGGCTGGCTGCCCTTCCCGGGCTGGCCGCTGGCGGCGCGACCGCTTGGAAGGGCTTCCGCTACGTCGCGGGCGCTTGCCGCGCGCGGCATCGTCTACCGCCACGGCGTGACGCCCCTGGCCGTGCAGGGCGGAGAGGCGGTGCAGGGCCTCGCCTATCGCGACGCGGCCGGGCGGCGGCGCGAGGTCGCCTGCGACGCGGTGGCGTTCGGCTATGGCCTGAAAAGCGAGTGGCAGCTCGCCGACCTCGCCGGCTGCCCTTCGAATTCGATGCCGGCGACGCACCAGTGGCGGCTCGTGCAGGACGCGCTCGGCCGCGGCTCGGCAGACGGGGTGTACCTCGCCGGCGACGGCGCCGCGGATCGCCGGCGCCGACGTCGCCGAGCTGACCGGCGAGCGCGCCGCGCGCGCGTCCTGCTCGACGGCGGGGACCAGCCCAGCAGGCTCCTCTCGAGCGCGTCCGGCGAGCGATCGCCGCGCACGCGCCGCTCCGCCGCGCGCTCGAACGCGCCTTCCCGTTCCCCGCCGGCTTCGCGGCCTCCTTGCCCGACGACTGCATTCTCTGCCGCTGCGAGGCGGTCACGCGCGGGCGAGCTGCGCGCGGCCGTCCGCGACCTCGGCGCCGAGACGTGAACCGCGCCAAGGCGTTCTCGCGCGTCGGCATGGGGCGCTGCCAGGGCCGCGTCTGCGGCCCCGCCGCCGGCGAGATCGTGGCCCGCGAGCTGGGCTGCAGCCCCGCGCGGGCCGGCCGCCTGCGCAGCCAGCCGCCGGTCAAGCCGCTGCCGATCGCGGCGTTTGAGGAGCAGCCCGACGTGGCGCCGGCATGACGGAGCGCCTGGATCTCGACGTCGCCATCGTCGGCGGCGGCACCGCCGGCTGCGCCGCCGCGCTGTTCCTGGCGCAGCGCGGCGTCGGGGTGGGCCTGTTCGAGCGCCGCACCGTCGGCAGCCAGGCGAGCGGCGTCAATTACGGCGGCGTGCGCGAGCAGGGCCGCGACTTCGCCGAGCTGCCGCTCGCCGCCGCTCGCGCCGGTTCTGGGACCAGCTGCCGGCGCTGGTCGGCCATGGCTGCGAGTTCGAGGCGACGGGCCATCTCAAGCTGGCGCGGTCGGAGGCGCAGATGGCGAGCCTGGAGGCCTTCGCCGTGGGCGCGGCCCGGTACGGGCTGGAGATCGAGCTGATCAGCGGCAACGTGCTGCGGGACAGCTACCCCTGGCTCGGACCGGCCGTGACCGGCGCCTCGCTCTGCCGCAGCGACGGGCAGGCCAATCCGCGCCTGGTGGCGCCCGCATTCGCGGTCGCGGCGCGGCGGGCCGGCGCCCTAATGCACGAGCACGAGGCGGTGGCCGGCGCGACCCGCGGCGCCGAGGGCTTCCACGTCGAGACCGACCGGCCGCCGCGTCACCGCGCGGCAGCTCGTGAACGTCGCCGGCGCCTGGGGCGCGGCCGTCGCCGGCTGGTTCGGCGAGCATGCGCCCCTCGATCCGCAATCGCCCAACATGCAGGTGACCGAGCCGCTGCCCCACCGGCTGACGTCAACATCGGCGTCGCCGGCGGCGACGTCTACGCGCGCCAGATCCCGCGCGGCAACCTGATCTTCGGCGGCGGCCGCGGCTGGAACGACTTCGCCAGCATCCGCTCGCGCGCCGGGCAGGACAGCACCGTCGGCGCGATGGCCCGCCTGCTCGACATCCTGCCTTGGGCGCGGGACGCGCATGTCATCCGCACCTGGTCGGGAATCGAGGGCTTTCTGCCCGACGGCATCCCCGTGATCGGCCCCAGCGCGACGACCCCGGGCCTGATCCACGCCTTCGGTTTCTGCGGCCACGGCTTCCAGCTCGGCCCCGCCGTAGGAGAAATGCTCGCGGAACTGGCGCTCTCGGGGGTAGGCTCGGTGCCGATCGGCGACTTCAGCATTCGCCGCTTCGCGAACGGCGCCCCGGCGGGTCGGCCGCGCGGCGTGACGGAGACCGGCGGTCACGCCGGCGATAACGAGCAACTTCAGGAGGGAGGAACCAGATGAAGACCGGAACCATCACGGCAGGCATCCTGCTTGCCGGTGGGCTGGCGCTAGGCGCCGGGACCACGAACCTCGCCATGGCGGGGCCGGACACGAATGTCCTGAACGTCGGGATCGCGGCCCCGGACGCGGGCCGCCTGGACCCGCATTTGTCGGCGACGACCATCGACAAGGCGGTGTTCGGCTGGATGTTCAACGGCCTGGTCCGCTTCGCGCCGGGCACCGCCTCGCCCGAGACGATCGAGCCCGACCTGGCCGAGAGCTGGGAGTCCTCGGATGACGGCCTCGAGTGGACGTTCCACCTGCGCGACGGCGTGCAGTGCCATCACGGCTATGGCGAGCTGACGGCCGAGGACATCGTCTACTCGCTCGAGCGCGCCGCCGACCCGAACCGCTCGAGCTTCGCCAGCGACTTCGACGTTTTCGAGAAGGTCGAGGCGGTGGACGACCCCACGGTCAAGATCACGCTGAAGAACGCCGTGCCCAGCCTGCTCGGCCTGGTCACGAACTACCACGGCGGCAACATCGTCTGCAAAGCGGCGGCCGAGGAGATGGGTGAGGACTTCCAGAAGCGGCCGATCGGCACCGGCCCCTTCATGTTCGAGCAGTACACGCCGCAGCAGAACCTGAAGCTGGCCGCCAACCCGGACTACTTCCGCGGCAAGCCGAAGCTGGACGGGATCAACTATCAGTACATCCCCTCCGACTCGGCGCGCGACCTGGCGTTCCAGTCGGGCGAGCTCGACATGGTCTACGGCAAGCAGGACCAGACCTGGGCCGAGCGGACCGGTCAGATGGACGACGTGGTGGTCCACGTCATGGAGCCGGCCGAGATGTCGGTCATGTACCTGAACACGGCGACCAAGCCGCTGGACGACATCCGCGTGCGCCGGGCGATGGCGATGGCCACGAACCGCGACCAGTTCATGGAGTTCAAGGGCCGCGACGTGACGCGCGAGGCCAACTCCGTCGTGCCGCAGGGCTATCTCGGGCATGCCGACATGTCGTCGCTGATGCCCGGCCATGACATCGAGGCCGCCAAGGCGCTGCTGGCCGAGGCCGGTCACCCCGACGGCGTCACGCTCAAGGTCATCCACACGGCGCTGCCCGGCATGCTGGGAACCATGGAGGTCTTCCAGGCGCAGATGGCCGCAGGCGGGCATCAAGCTCGACGTCGAAGTGGTCGAGCACGCCACCTTCCACGCGCAGATCCGCAAGGACCTGAGCCAGGTGGTGCACTACTCGGCCGCCCGGTTCCCCGTCGCCGACACCTACCTGACCCAGTTCTACCACTCGGACAGCATCGTCGGCACGCCGACCGGCATCACGAACTTCACGCATTGCTCGGTCGCCGACGAGGAGATCGAGGCGGCGCGGACCGAGCGGAATCCGGAGAAGCAGAAGGAGCTCTGGGCGACCGCGCAGCGCAAGCTCATGGAGGAGATCTGCGCCATCCCGATCTACGAGAACCTGCAGATCTGGGCGACCAAGAAGAACCTGGACCTCGGCTATGACCTGGTCGGCTCGCTGAGCCTCGGCCCGCCGGTGACCGAGAACACGCACTTCACCGAGTAAGCAAAGGGCGGTCCGGGGCGGCGAGAATCGCGCGCGCCCGGGCCGACCCGTCGCGCCGGGCCGGCACTGCCCGGCCGGGCGCAGGGGGAGATCCGATGCTGCAGTTCGTCGTCCGCCGCCTGCTGTTCGCCGTGCCGACGCTGCTGGCGGTCATGACCATGGTCTTCGTGCTGGTGCGCATCGTGCCCGGCGACCCGGCGCAGACGATCCTCGGCGACCAGGCCAGCGCCGAGGCGCTGCAGATGATGCGCGAGCGGCTCGGCCTCGACCGGCCGCTGATCGAGCAGTACGTCGACTTCATGACCGGCGCGCTGACCGGCGATTGGGGTGAGTCGATGGTCACCGGCAAGCCGGTGCTGGCCGAGATCGCCCGCGTGCTGCCCTACACGATCGAGCTGACGCTGGTCTCGCTGATCATCGGCGCCGTCATCGGCATCCCGCTCGGCGCCTGGTCGGCGCTGCACCGCAACGAGACGATCGACTATGTGACGCGGATCGGCTCGCTGCTCGGCCTGTCCTTCCCGGCCTTCGTCTCGGCCATCCTGCTGCTCATCGCCTTCTCGATCCAGCTGCGCTGGTTTCCCGTCATCAGCGCCGGGGGCCGCGATAGCCTGCTGGAATGGGCGCGAAACCTGGCGCTGCCGGCGATCAATCTAGGGCTGATCATGGCGGCCTACATCACGCGCGTGACGCGCTCGTCCATGCTCGGCACGCTCGGCGAGGACTACATCCGCACCGCCCATGCCAAGGGCGTGCCCGGGCGCGTCGTCGTCTGGCGCCACGGCATGCGGAACGCGCTCATCCCGGTGGTGACCGTCGTCGGCCTCTATCTCGGCATCCTGATCGGCAACTCGGTCCTGACCGAGATCGTCTTCAACCGCCCCGGCCTCGGCAAGCTCATCGTCGGCGCGCTCGGCCAGCGCGACTACACGCTGCTGCAGGGCCTCATGGTCATCTACACCTTCGTGATCGTGGTGGTGAACCTGCTGACCGACCTGACCTACGGCCTCATCGACCCCAGGGTGAAGTACCAATGACCGACCAGGCCGAGGCGCTGCCCAAGGCGCCGCCGCGCCACCCCTTCGTCGATCAGCTGCTCAAGGCCTTCCGGACCAACAAGCTGACCTGGGTGGGTGCCGCCATCTTTGCCGCCATCGTGCTGGTGGCGATCGCGGCGCCCCTGCTGGCGCCGCACGACCCGCTGGACCAGAACATTATCGACCGGCTGGAGGCGCCCAGCGCCGACTACTGGCTCGGCACCGACGCCTATGGGCGCGACATCCTCTCGCGCCTGCTCTACGGTGCGCGCATCTCGCTGGTCATCGCCGTCGCGGCGATCGGCTCGGCCATGATCATCGGCTCGGCCATCGGCATTGTCGCCGGCTACTACGGCGGCGCCGTCGACCTGGTCATCATGCAGGTCATGGACGTGCTGCTGGCCTTCCCGGCGCTGATCCTCGGCCTGATCGTCGTCGCCATGCTGGGCCCGAGCATGACCAACCTGATCATCGCCATCTCGCTGACCGCGATCCCGCCCTTCGCGCGCATCGCCCGCGCGCCGACCATCGTCGTGAAGGAGCGCGACTACATCGAGGCCTGCCGGGCGCTCGGCTATGGCAACTTGCGCATCATGCTGCTGCACGTCCTGCCGAACGTGATGTCCGAGGTGCTGGTGATGGGCTCGCTCTGGCTCGCCACCGCCATCCGCGTCGAGGCGTCGCTCAGCTTCATCGGCCTTGGCGTCAAGCCGCCGACACCCAGCTGGGGCGGCATGATCCGCGAGGGCTTCGAGAACATCCTCGACAATATGTGGCTGTCGATCTTCCCCAGTATCGCGATCCTGCTGGTGGTGTTCTCGCTCAACCTGCTCGGCGACGGGCTGCGCGACGCCATCGACCCCAAGACGCGGAGCGACGGCTGATGCCCGGTGGAACACAAGACGGGACCCGCGGCGAGGCGCGATCCGCCGGCCCCGTGCTCGACGTCCGCAACCTGACGACCAGCTTTCGCGTCGAGGGTGCCTGGTACCCGGCCGTGCGCGGCATCAGCTTCGCGCTGCAGCCGAACGAGACGCTGGCGCTGGTCGGCGAATCGGGCTGCGGCAAGAGCATGACGGCGCTCTCGATCATGGGGCTGGTGCCGAAGAACAACGGCCGCGTCGCGGCCGACCTGATCCGCTTCGAGGGGCAAGACCTCTCGCGGCTCTCGCACGAAGAGATGCGCGAGGTTCGCGGCAACGGCATCTCGATGATCTTCCAGGAGCCGATGACCTCGCTCAACCCGGTGCTGCCGGTCGGCTTCCAGGTCGCCGAGGCGCTGCGCTACCACCAGGGCGCGACGCGCGCCGAGGCGAACGCGCGCGCGCTCGAGCTGTTCGAGCTGGTCAAGATCCCTCCGCCGCAAGCCGCTTCAAGGACTACCCGCACCAGTTCTCCGGCGGCATGCGCCAGCGCGTGATGATCGCCATGGCGATGGCCTGCCGGCCCAAGGTCATCCTGGCCGACGAGCCGACGACGGCGCTGGACGTGACGATCCAGGCGCAGATCCTGGCGCTGCTGAACGAGCTCAAGGCCGAGTCCGGCATGTCGATCCTCTTCATCACGCACAACCTGGGCGTCGTGGCCGCGATGGCCGACCGGGTCGCGGTGATGTACGCGGGCGACATCGTCGAGATCGCCGCCGTCAACGACCTTTTCGCCCGGCCGACCCATCCCTACACCGAGGCGCTGCTCCGCTCGATTCCGCGCACTGACCGCGACACCGACCAAGCTGCACACCATCCCGGGCGCCGTGCCGCCCATCAACCGGATGCCGCCGGGCTGCCGCTTCGCCGCGCGCTGCGAGCTGGCGCGCGACATCTGCCGCACGAAGACGCCGCCGCTCGACCCATTGCCGCAGGCCGGCAGCCATGCCGTCGCTGCTGGGTGCGCGGCGCCACGACCTTGCCGTGCTGGAGGAGAAAGCCGGTGCCTGAAACCCTCCTCAGCGTCCGCGACCTGAAAAAGTTCTTCCACGTCCGGCGCGGCTTCCCGAACCCGAAGACGGTGACGGTCCGCGCCCTCGACGGGATCTCGTTCGACGTCGCGCGCGGCCAGGCCTTCGGGCTGGTCGGCGAATCCGGCTGCGGCAAGTCCACCGCCGGCCGCAGCGTCCTGCGGCTGGTCGAGCCTGACGCCGGCTCGATCGTGTTCGACGGCGAGGACATCGCCACGGCCGGCAGCGCCCGGATGCGCGAGCTGCGCAAGCGCATGCAGATCATCTTCCAGGACCCCTATTCCTCGCTCAACCCGCGGATGCGGGTCGGCAAGGCGCTCGCCGAGCCGCTGCTCGTGCACGGGCTGTTCGGCCGCAAGGAGGCCGAGGAGCGGGTGCGGGACCTGCTCGAGGAGGTCGGCCTGCCGCGCGACGCCGGCATCCGCTTCCCGCACGAGTTCTCCGGCGGCCAGCGCCAGCGCATCGGCATCGCCCGCGCCCTGACGCTCGAGCCGGAGTTGATCATCGCCGACGAGGCGGTCTCGGCGCTCGATGTCTCGATCCAGTCGCAGATCCTGATGCTGCTGCGCAGCCTGCAGGAGAGCCACAACCTCAGCTTCATCTTCATCTCGCACGACCTCGGCGTGGTCCGCTAGTTCTGCCAGACGATGGCGGTGATGTATCTCGGCCGGATCGTCGAGAAGGGCCCGATCCCGCAGATCTTCGACGCGCCGCTGCACCCCTACACGGTGATCCTGCGCGATGCCTCGCCCGTGCCCGACCCGACGGCGCGCAAAGCCTTCGAGCGTATCGAGGGCGAGGTGCCCTCGGCGGTCAGCCCGCCGAGCGGCTGCCACTTCCACCCGCGCTGCCCGCACGCCATGGAGGTCTGCCGCAGCGTCTATCCGAAGTGGACGCAGGTCGACGCGAGGCGCTCGGTCGCCTGCCACCTCTACTCCGAGGGGCGGAGGGCACGCGTGCCTCCGTCGGCGCCGCCAGTGCCTGAGGCGGAAAAAGGGG